>CANLEQ010000157.1 GCA_947489705.1 uncultured Paracoccaceae bacterium | reverse complement strand
CGCCAGTCCGGCCGCACGCTGCATTGAGCCAAAAGCTCCGCGCGCGGCCTCCTACACCACCACCGGGGGCACTACCCCGCTCTGTCGACCGTAACCGCCCGGTTGGGGCGTCGTGTTCCGCCATGTGGTGTAGCTGGCGGTGGCCATCGGGTTTCCCGGTAGGGTCGGGTTGCGACAACCAACCTGAACCGAGGACGACAC
>CANLEQ010000156.1 GCA_947489705.1 uncultured Paracoccaceae bacterium | reverse complement strand
CCCTTCTTGAAACCGAAGCCGCCACGGGGAACATGATGGCGGCGTGACCAGCGCAGCGCGCTGTCTGGTCTTGCCCCGGTACAAGATCAGCAGCGATCCCCGCTTCCTCAGCGACGCGTTGTAGCTAGACCAGTTCGTCGTGCGATAGCGGGCGGGAGATGGCTTGCTCATGCGGCGCGTCTAACGGCGTGGATTCGCAAAGTG
>CANLEQ010000155.1 GCA_947489705.1 uncultured Paracoccaceae bacterium | reverse complement strand
CAGCGCGACTGACCAGCTCGGCCCGCCGGTGAGCGCGAGGCCTGTCGCGAGCTACACCATTTCGCGGGACACGACCACCAGGCACTCGTGATCGATAACCCGGCCCTTTCCCGGGCCGCGCGAGTAGATTGAGCTACTCCCCATCGCTTGGACAGTTTTCGGGATGATTTAAGCTACTCTCTGCCCCTGCCGGTCGGTTTCGATCT
>CANLEQ010000154.1 GCA_947489705.1 uncultured Paracoccaceae bacterium | reverse complement strand
CGGGTTCTGTCCACGACATGGCAGCGCTGCCGGGTCCACTTCCAGCGGAATGCCCTAGCCCATGCCGGCAAGAACAGTCGGCGGGTGGTCTCCGCCTTCATCGCCACCGCCTTCGCCCAGCCGGACCACGCCACGGCCAAGGCCCAGTGACGGCTGGTGGCGGACCAGATGCGGGGTAAGCTGCCGAAGCTGGCCGACCTCATGGAC
>CANLEQ010000153.1 GCA_947489705.1 uncultured Paracoccaceae bacterium | reverse complement strand
GCATTGCGCTGGAAGTGGACCCGGCAGCGCTGCCATGTCGTGGACAGAACCCGAGCAGTGGCGGCCTTGATGCCCTCATGCGCATCGCTGATCACCAGCTTCACCCCGGAGAGGCCGCGGCGGACGAGGTCACGCAGGAACTCGGTCCAGAAGGGTTCGGCGAAGCCGAACGCTTCCGAAGCGCCGATCGCCATGCCCAGCACCTCG
>CANLEQ010000152.1 GCA_947489705.1 uncultured Paracoccaceae bacterium | reverse complement strand
CGCGATCTCGTGCGGCGAGGCCTCACTGGCATGAAGCTGGTGGTCAGCGATGCCCACGAGGGCATCAAGGCCGCCACGTCGCGCGTCCTCTCCACCACTTGGCAGCGCTGCCGGGTGCATTTCCAGAGGAATGCCCTAGCCCATGCCGGCAAGAACAGTCGGCGGGTGGTCTCCGCCTTCATCGCCACCGCCTTCGCCCAGCCGGACCACGCCAC
>CANLEQ010000151.1 GCA_947489705.1 uncultured Paracoccaceae bacterium | reverse complement strand
GAGATAGACGCCGTCGTCTGACCTAAAGTGGGAAAGGGCCAACTCACTCTTCACCCCGCATTGTGCAACATCACCCCGCCACGCTCTCGGGCGAGCCCTTGAACACGTAGGGGCGGTCGTTCTCGTTGCCGAACATGATCGGCGTTGTTGCACAAGTCTGACGACGGAGGATTCACTTTGCGAATCCACGCCGTTAGACGCGCCGCATGAGCAAGC
>CANLEQ010000150.1 GCA_947489705.1 uncultured Paracoccaceae bacterium | reverse complement strand
AACCGAAGCCGCCACGGGGAACATGATGGCGGCGTGACCAGCGCAGCGCGCTGTCTCATTACCGTGCCCCGGTACACCGGCCGGTTGTTACCGCGGTAACTGATCCTTGAGACGAGCGACGAGGTCTTTGTCATCGACGACGTCGTGTCCCGCCACGTGGTGTAGCTGGCGGTGGCCATCGGGTTTCCCGGTAGGGTCGGGTTGCGACAACCAACCT
>CANLEQ010000149.1 GCA_947489705.1 uncultured Paracoccaceae bacterium | reverse complement strand
AGCATCTCGGTCGTGGCGCGCCGCAATGGCGTGGCTCCGAACCTGCTGTATCGTTGGAGGCGACTGATGCTGGAGGGAGGGGCCGTGGCCGTGTCTGGAGACGACGACGTCACGAGCAATCGGGCCGTCCGACAGATGGAGAATCGCATCCGCGAGCTGGAGCGCCAGCTTGGACGCAAGACGCTCGAGGTCGAGATCCTGAAAGAGGCGCTCGGCAAA
>CANLEQ010000148.1 GCA_947489705.1 uncultured Paracoccaceae bacterium | reverse complement strand
ATGCCAGTGAGGCCTCGCCGCACGAGATCGCGTAGGAAGTCGGTCCAGAAGGGTGAGGCGAAGCCGAACGCTTCCGAGGGTCCGATGCTCATGCCCAGCACTTCGCGCCTGCCGTCCGTGTTGACGCCGACCGCGATGGTGACAGCAACACTGACGATGCGACCGCCCTGGCGCACTTTGAGGTAGGTGGCGTCGATCCAGAGGTTGGGCCATTCGCCTTCGATCGGCCGGCTGAGGAA
>CANLEQ010000147.1 GCA_947489705.1 uncultured Paracoccaceae bacterium | reverse complement strand
CCACGGCCAAGGCCCAGTGACGGCTGGTGGCGGACCAGATGCGGGGTAAGCTGCCGAAGCTGGCCGACCTCATGGACACGGCGGAAGAGGATGTCCTCGCCTACATGACCTTTCCGCAGCAGCACCGGACGAAGCTGCACTCCACGAACCCGATCGAGCGCCTCAACGTCGCCTTGTTGCACGAAATGCCTGACGAACGGATCTCCCCTTTCCCCGTCTGACGTTAGCCGACGGGCTGCG
>CANLEQ010000146.1 GCA_947489705.1 uncultured Paracoccaceae bacterium | reverse complement strand
CGCTCGGTCGAGAAAGCGCTGACGGCACTCGCCATTGTCCTTGGACCAATGGCGGACAAGGCTCGTTCCAGGAGGCTTACGTTCATGGGGTTTCGACTCGTTCCATGGATGACCTCGTGCAGGCGATGGGTGGCACCGGGATCTCGAAGAGCCAGGTCAGTCGCCTGTGTGAGGAGATTGACGAACGCGTCGATGCTTTCTTGACCGGACCGATCGAAGGCGAATGGCCCTACCTCTGGATAGATGCCACCTACCT
>CANLEQ010000145.1 GCA_947489705.1 uncultured Paracoccaceae bacterium | reverse complement strand
AGCGGATCGACCACGTTCGTCACCCCGGTCTCGTGCTGCAGGATCAGCTGCGTGTTGCGCGCGATCCGCGACGAGAAGTCCGTCGGCAGCGCGATCGCCTCGTCGAACGAGTTCGTGTGCAGCGATTGCGTGCCGCCCAGCACCGCCGACATCGCCTCGTAGGCCGTGCGCACGATGTTGTTGTAGGGGTCCTGCTCGGCCAGGCTCACCCCGCTCGTCTGGCAATGGGTGCGCAGGATCTTCGAGCGGTCGTCCCGCGCGCCCGC
>CANLEQ010000144.1 GCA_947489705.1 uncultured Paracoccaceae bacterium | reverse complement strand
TCAACGAATCCGATCGAGCGCCTGAACGGCGAGATCAAGCGGCGCACCGATGTCGTCGGCATCTTTCCCAACGAGGCTTCGATCCGCCGATTGGTGGGCGCAATCCTGATGGAGCAGATCGAGGAATGGACCGTCCAACGCGGCCGCTACATGACGGCGTTGTTGCGCAATTCGCGCTTGAGGGGTGACTGCCCCTGATCCGATCCCCAACGTTGGACCGCCCGAAGGCAGAGTTTTCCGGCTTCGATTAGGGTGACAGGCTGGTGATGCC
>CANLEQ010000143.1 GCA_947489705.1 uncultured Paracoccaceae bacterium | reverse complement strand
CAGCGCGACTGACCAGCTCGGCCCGCCGGTGAGCGCGAGGCCTGTCGCGAGCTACACCATTTCGCGGGACACGACCTGGCGTTACATCGCACCGGGCCGGCCGATGCAGAATGGCTTCGTCGAAAGCTTCAACGGCAGGAGGCGTGACGAGCTGCTCAACGAGGCCGTGTTCCGTAACCTGGCCCATGCGCGGATCGTGATCGCCGCCTGGCCTGCCGACTACAACTGATCTGATCCCCGCAAACTGGACCGTTTGAAGCTGGAGTGTTCCGCTACGATTTCCCGGCTGGAAGAGGAACGGAA
>CANLEQ010000142.1 GCA_947489705.1 uncultured Paracoccaceae bacterium | reverse complement strand
CTTGCTCATGCGGCGCGTCTAACGGCGTGGATTCGCAAAGTGAATCCTCCGTCGTCAGACTTGTGCAACAACGCCTACCTGTGCCCTCCCGTATTCGTCAGACCTCAGTCTAGGGACGCGGTAACACGGGCGCAAATGCCTGTTAGTGCCGAAGGATTCTGGACGGTGAGACGTTCGGAATGTCAGCAGACGCCAGTCTTGCCCAAGCACGATGCCAAGTTGGACCGGATAGGTTCCGACCTCAGGGTCGTGTCCCGCGAAATGGTGTAGCTCGCGACAGGCCTCGCGCTCACCGGCGGGCCGAGCTGGTCAGTCGCGCTGC
>CANLEQ010000141.1 GCA_947489705.1 uncultured Paracoccaceae bacterium | reverse complement strand
ATGATGGACCTCCGCGCGCTGGTGGAGAAGAGCGGCGATGCCGACCTGCTCCGCGAGATGATCGGCTTCGCGGCCGAACGACTGATGGAGCTGGAGGTTGGCGCCCGGACCGGCGCTGAGTATGGCGAGAAGAGCAGCGAGCGCCTGGCGCAGCGCAATGGCTACCGCGACCGGGACTGGCAGACGCGCGCCGGCAGCGTCGAGCTGCGCATCCCGCGCCTGCGCACCGGCTCCTACTTTCCCTCATTTCTCGAGCCGCGACGCTCGGTCGAGAAAGCGCTGACGGCACTCGCCATTGTCCTTGGACCAATGGCGGACAAGGCTCGTTCCAGGAGGCT
>CANLEQ010000140.1 GCA_947489705.1 uncultured Paracoccaceae bacterium | reverse complement strand
CCGCGTCGAGACGCCATGAACGTAGGCCTCCTGGAACGAGCCTTGTCCGCCATTGGTCCAAGGACAATGGCGAGTGCTGTCAGCGCCTTCTCCACCGAGCGTCGCGGCTCGAGAAAAGTAGGAAAGTAGGAACCGGTCCGCAGGCGCGGGATGCGTAGCTCCAACGCTGCCCGCCCGGGTCTGCCAGCCCCGGTCACGGTAGCCATTGCGCTGCGCCAGCCGATCGCCGCTTTTCTCGCCATACTCGGCGCCGGTCTTGGCACCGACCTCCAGCTCCATCAGCCGCTCGGCGGCGAAGCCGATCATCTCTCGCAGCAGATCAGCGTCACCGCTCTTCTCTA
>CANLEQ010000139.1 GCA_947489705.1 uncultured Paracoccaceae bacterium | reverse complement strand
CTCTACGATGCGGACGGGGCCGCCCCGCAGACGCGGTTCGAGCTTCTGGCCGACGGCGCGACGATCGCGACGCTGGAAGGCGGCGAACCGGTCGCGATCCCGCCCGAGGCGCAGGGCACCACCCTCAGCCTGCGCCAGACAATCGTCCAGGACGGCCTCGACGACCGCGCCCGGATGTCGAACGCGCTGGAGATCCCGGGCGCCCTTCCGGTCCTTGAGACGGTGGACGGGCGGATCACGATCTCGGAGCTGTCGGGAAATTTCGAGTTGGAGATCGCGGAGCCCTCGACGCATGCGGGGCTCTACCGGACCGATCTGGACGGCGCCGCGCTCCACACGGATCTT
>CANLEQ010000138.1 GCA_947489705.1 uncultured Paracoccaceae bacterium | reverse complement strand
GACGAGCGGGTCGACGCATTCCTCACCCGGCCGATCGAAGGCGAATGGCCCTACCTCTGGATAGATGCCACCTACCTGAAGGTACGCCAGGGCGGGCGCATCGTCAGCGTCGCGGTTACGCTGGCAGTGGGCGTCAACACGGATGGCAGACGCGAGGTGCTGGGCATGGCGATCGGCGCTTCGGAAGCGTTCGGCTTCGCCTCACCCTTCTGGACCGACTTCCTACGCGATCTCGTGCGGCGAGGCCTCACTGGCATGAAGCTGGTGGTCAGCGATGCCCACGAGGGCATCAAGGCCGCCACTGCTCGGGTTCTGTCCACGACATGGCAGCGCTGCCGGGTCCACTTCCAGCGCAATGCCCTGGCCCATGCCGGCAAGAACAG
>CANLEQ010000137.1 GCA_947489705.1 uncultured Paracoccaceae bacterium | reverse complement strand
AAGGCTTTGGCATGCGCCCGACCTAACCGTCAGGATTCACCAAGTGAATCCCTGCAGCGATTTGTACAACAACGTCCCGGCTGAAACTGCTTTACTGGGACGGTCAGGGCTTCTGCCTCTACTACAAGGTATTGGAGCGTGGCCGCTTCCCATGGCCCTCTGCGGCCGACGGCACTGCACGGCTCACCGCAGCGCAGTTGGCCATGCTCTGGGAAGGCATAGATTGGCGACGGCCGGACTGGGGCGCGCCACCGGCCCGCGTCGGTTGATCTACTGCTCTGGAAACCCCTGTTTTTATGGCGTTTGTCGGCAGGATCTGCTATGAATGCGCATGTCGCAAGCGCCCGCAGATCTTCCGAACGACCCTGCCATTTTGAAGGCGATGATCGCCGC
>CANLEQ010000136.1 GCA_947489705.1 uncultured Paracoccaceae bacterium | reverse complement strand
CCGAGATCGTCCGTATCGCATAACATCAGCGGGGTAAGGGGCAGTCACCCCTCAAGCGCGAATTGCGCAACAACGCCTTTCCGATACCTTCTGTAAGTTTTTTGTGCTCTTTTCGAAGAGCTGCGTTGACAAGCAGTATGGATGTTTTTTCGCTGCTGCCAAAGTCCTCATCATATGGTCGAATGATGAGCACCGATTCGGGATCGAGCTCAGCGCCGGTTTCATCGAGAACTGAACGTCTTTTTGGGCGGTCTGGAAACATACGGTCACAGGATTTCTTTTTGTCGGAAATGTCCTGAAAGGTTTTTGCAAGCGACGACTTCATGGGACCGTTGAACTGGCCCCCTTTTCGACCGGACACTCGAGCATGACCATGGAGGCTTAGGGATATCCCTAAGCACGTGCTTAT
>CANLEQ010000135.1 GCA_947489705.1 uncultured Paracoccaceae bacterium | reverse complement strand
TCCCGACATGGTCTGGCATGCGGAAAAGTCCGGCCATCGGGGACGGCCGGAAACCTTCTCCGATGCCGCGATCCAGACCTGTTTGACGCTGAAGGTGCTTTTCGGTCTCCCGTTGCGTCAGACGGTCGGACTGGTCGAGAGCCTGATCGAGATGGTCGGGCTCGATTGGCCGGTGCCGGACTACTCGACGCTGTGTCGACGCCAGGCACGGATCGCGGTTCAGATCCCGTATCGCGCCTCCGGGCAACCGCTGAACCTGCTGATCGATAGTACCGGCATCAAGTTTCGCGGCGATGGCGAGTGGCTGGCCCGAAAGCATGGCTGTTCGCGGCGGAGGCAATGGCGAAAGGTCCGTATTGCAGTGGACGCGGGCACGGGAGATGTCCGCGCGGTCGAGTTCACCTCGAGCCGGCAGGGCGACAGCCCGTTGC
>CANLEQ010000134.1 GCA_947489705.1 uncultured Paracoccaceae bacterium | reverse complement strand
GCTTCCCAGCGGCTTGCGCTGGAGGAGGCATGGGTGCCGACGAATTCCCCCGAGCAGTGATCGACTGCGATGAAGACGTAAGCGCGGCCCTCCGCGATCGTGAACGTCTGCGTCATATCCGTGCCCCAGACCTCGTCGACCCCCTCGGTCACGATCGTTCCGTCATGGGCGCGGGCGTCCCTTTGGACCGGACGGCGCGGGGCCAGAAGGCCGTGCTCCTTCATGATCCGGCGCACGCGGCGGGCAGCGGTGCGGATGCCCAGAACCCGCAGCCGCGCCCAAATCTTGCGGTAGCCCTCCCCGGAGAAGGGAGATGACGCGATGACGGCGCGGATCTTCTCCAGGATCACGCAATCGAACGCCGCCCCTGTGGGCCCATGACGGCGGGGTGGTTGCGTCTCGTTGGCGGCAGTGCTGCTCGAGATGCGGTGTCGGTACACCGTGGCCCGGGAGATC
>CANLEQ010000133.1 GCA_947489705.1 uncultured Paracoccaceae bacterium | reverse complement strand
GGTCGTGTCCCGCGAAATGGTGTAGCTCGCGACAGGCCTCGCGCTCACCGGCGGGCCGAGCTGGTCAGTCGCGCTGCGCGGCAGGCAGGCTGACAGCGAGATCATCGCGGACCGGTGCGAGCGTTTCCAGCGTCATGTAGCGGCCGCGCTGGACCGTCCACTCCTCGGTCTGCTCCATCGTGATAGCGCCCACCAATCGGCGGATCGAAGCCTCGTTGGGAAAGATGCCGACGACATCGGTGCGTCGCTTGATCTCCCCGTTTAGGCGCTCGATGGGATTCGTTGAGTGAAGCTTCGTGCGGTGTTGCTGAGGAAAGGTCATGTAGGCCAGCACGTCCTCTTCGGCGGTATCCATGAGCGTGGCCAGCTTCGGCAACTTCAGGCGCATCTGGTCCGCCACCAGGCGCCACTGCGCCTTGGCCGCGGCTTGGTCGGGCTGGGCGAAGGCCGTGGCGATAA
>CANLEQ010000132.1 GCA_947489705.1 uncultured Paracoccaceae bacterium | reverse complement strand
CCTTTCCTGATCCGCCTCACCCTCGTCGATGGCGAGGTGGACCTTGCGCCAGACGCGGCGCTTGGCTCCGCCATGCTTGCGGGCGTGCCATTCTCCTTCGCCTCGGACCTTGATGCCCGTGCTGTCTGTTACCCGGCAGGGTCATGCGCAGCATGATCCCGAGAGGGCACGAGCAGGTGCAGCGGCCCGGCGCTGCCGCGGTAGGGCAGTTGCACGGCCAGCGTCTTCTGGCGTCGGCAAAGCGTCGAGTAGTCCGGGACCGGCCAGTCCAGCCCTATGAGCTTCAGCAGGCTCGCCACAAAGCCCGTCGTCTGGCGAAGCGGCAGCCCGAAGAGGACTTGCACCGTCAGGCAGGCTTGGATCGCCGCATCGCTGTAGACCGGCTGCGCGCCACGCTTGCCCGAGGGCACCGCATGCCATGTCGTTGACGGGTCGAACCAGACCGTCAAAGACCCACGCTTACGCAGCGC
>CANLEQ010000131.1 GCA_947489705.1 uncultured Paracoccaceae bacterium | reverse complement strand
CTCAGTGAACGAGCAACACCGGCTATGAAGAAGCAGGTGGACGCCAGTTCCTACACCATCTCTCGGGACACTACCCAAACTCTTGCGAAGGCGAGCCGGTTTTTGCCGAAGCGGAATCGCAATGGCCATCAAACGAAGCAACGGAATGTCCGCGATTTTTGCGCCTTTTCCGGCGCTTGGCCTATCGGTGCCGGCGCATCCGGGACGACGTGTCGGCAGGCGGCGCCGGTCGGTCGGATGCCGCGCAGACGCCCGACATGCCCCTCGCGAGGCCCCGTGCGGGCCCCTGCAACGCGGCCGGGGCGCGCCTCGCCTCGGGACCGTGACCGGCACATCCCGCGCCCCGAACCCGGTTCGGCAGGCGATCGCCGAGCGCCGGGCCCCGTCGGCGAGGAACGTCCACCCGCGGCGGGCCGTCAGCCTGGGTTGGGGCACGGTTTCTTGAGACAGTTCGTAGCGCTATTTCTCTTGATCAGGGGAGTAGTACGAG
>CANLEQ010000130.1 GCA_947489705.1 uncultured Paracoccaceae bacterium | reverse complement strand
TAAGCACGTGCTTAGGGATATCCCTAAGCCTCCATGGTCATGCTCGAGTGTCCGGTCGAAAAGGGGGCCAGTTCATGAAGGCATATGGCTGAAGCGAAACCATACAACGGTGAAGACGGCGAAGTGCGCGAACTGGACGAGCATTTCTTCCGCGAAGCTAAGCGTGGGTGCCCTCCCATGCCTGCGGATCAGCGCAAGAAGCGCGTAAATTTGATGCTGGCACCGGACGTGGCCGCTGCGCTCGATCGACAGAAGAACAAGAGCGAAGCTGTGAACGAGGCCCTGCGGGCTCATCTGGGGCTATGAACCTCCTCCATCAAGCGATGGCTATTCTAATCACTCATGCCGCTGACCTGCTGATCGCGTCGTGAAGCAGGCCGACTAAGACGCTCTCCTATGTCGGGAGCGGAAGGAGGACTGGAGCTGTCACGGTAACTTTGGAAGCGCGGGAGGATGGCCTTGAGGACTTGCCGTCAGGCGGTGAGCCCTGCCGCCT
>CANLEQ010000129.1 GCA_947489705.1 uncultured Paracoccaceae bacterium | reverse complement strand
AGACAGCGCGCTGCGCTGGTCACGCCGCCATCATGTTCCCCGTGGCGGCTTCGGTTTCAAGAAGGGCTTTCTGTTCAGCCCTGACCTGACTTGGCGTTTTGTATCCGTGCCGCTCGCGCAGCCAAGAGGCGTTGTACTCGGCGGCGAAGGCCGCCACCGCCTGCCTGAGCTCCTCGATGGTCGCGAATTGGCGAACCCATAGAAGCTGCTCCTTGAGGGTTCGTATGGCCCGCTCGGCCACGCCATTGCCTTCGGGTTGGCGTACGAAGGAGGGTGAGCTGGTGATGCCGAAGCAGTGGATCTCGTTCTGGAAGTCCTCCGCCATGTAGTTCGACCCATGGTCATGGCGCAGCTTCAGACCCGCGGCCACGCCCGGCCCGATGTCGCCGAAATGCCGGGTGACCCCCTGTCGGATCGGCTCGAGCGCTTCCCAGCGGCTTGCGCTGGAGGAGGCATGGGTGCCGACGAATTCCCCCGAGCAGTGATCGACTGCGATGAAGACGTAAGCGCG
>CANLEQ010000128.1 GCA_947489705.1 uncultured Paracoccaceae bacterium | reverse complement strand
GACGGAGGCCACGGCCTCGTCGACGCGCGCCCATAACGCTGGCGACGACGGGGCCTTGGCCGGCGGTACGAAGCGCTTTTCCGCGAAGCGCAAGCTGACGGCGGTTCAACGGTTGATGTGTGGCGAGAGCCTTGAGGCTGTGTCGCGTGACCTGAACGTTCCGGTCCACCGGCTGTCGGAATGGCGCGATCGGGTTCTCCTGGCGTCGGAGAGCGCCCTGAAGGAGCGCGAGAGGGATGACCGTGACGAGGAGATCGCACGGCTCCATGCCAAGGTGGGCGAGATCACCATGGCCAACGAGTTGTTGTACGCGAAGATCGACAAGCTGGAGGGCGGGCGCCCTTTGGCGCGGCGGAAGTCGAAGAGATGAGCCGGGCGCATTCGATTTCCACGCGGCGGCGCTACGGAACGGCGCGGGTCTGTGACCTCTGGAAGATCTCCCGGGCCACGGTGTACCGACACCGCATCTCGAGCAGCACTGCCGCCAACGAGACGCAACCACCCCGCCGTC
>CANLEQ010000127.1 GCA_947489705.1 uncultured Paracoccaceae bacterium | reverse complement strand
CCGAGATCGTCCGTATCGCATAACATCAGCGGGGTAAGGGGCAGTCACCCCTCAAGCGCGAATTGCGCAACAACGCCAACCGGCAGGTTCCGTCGGCCTCGTGGGCATAGAGCTTCGTGTAGCCCTTATAGCCGTCGGCCTGCAGGATGCCGCTGGTTTGGCTGAGATGGCTGCGGACGTGCTCTTCCTTCCAGTCCGGTGCGAAGTAATAGACCGCGCCTGGTGGCGCCGTGCCCGCCCACGGACGTGGGTCACGGACATAGGCCCAGATCCTGCCCTTCTTCACGCCCTTGCCTGGGCCTCTGTCGCGCAGTGACCGATCCAGCACCCGGATCGGAGTATCGTCGGCATGCAGCAAATCGCTGGCCATGACCTCCGCCTCGATCCGTTCGGTCAGCGGCTGAAGCACCTTCATCGCGCGGCCGCACCAGTCGACCAGTGTGCTATCGGGGATGTCGGCGCCCATCCGGGCGAAGATCTCGTTCAGGCGATACAGGGGGAGGTGGTCGTCGAACTTTGA
>CANLEQ010000126.1 GCA_947489705.1 uncultured Paracoccaceae bacterium | reverse complement strand
AGCGCGACTGACCAGCTCGGCCCGCCGGTGAGCGCGAGGCCTGTCGCGAGCTACACCATTTCGCGGGACACGACCAAGTGAATCCTCCGTCGTCAGACTTGTGCAACAACGCCCCCGCAAGGAGTTCTTCTTCGCGACGCCCGCCGAGGTTCGCGACGTCCTCATCGAGAAGCTCGGGAGCCTCCTCGAGTTCTCCGAGGTCGGAGAGTCGATGGAGTATCACCAGTCGAGGAGATACTGGCCGGACCGGCTGGAGGACTCAACTATTGCCGCCATGGCAAAATATCGGACCTAACTCGAGTCTTCGCGTAATTCTTTACCCGACGTGGGGGGTGGACTACGCACCTAAGGGCGCACTTCACCGCGGCTCGCTGGACTACAGTCACTGGAACGAAACTTCGTGCGGGACGCAACAAAAGCCTGGATTCTCCCGCAGAGTGTGAGTTCACCTTGGCGTTGTTGCACAAGTCTGACGACGGAGGATTCACTTTGCGAATCCACGCCGTTAGACGCGCCGCATGAGCAAGCC
>CANLEQ010000125.1 GCA_947489705.1 uncultured Paracoccaceae bacterium | reverse complement strand
AAGCCCCCGGGACGAAACATCCTGAACGCCGGGATCTTACTTTGCCGCATCGGCGCGCGGTGGGGAAGGTGCAACCGCACGACAGGAGCACTCCTCACGCGCACCACTGCGGTCCGAAGAGGAGTAAACCGATGGACAGAACACTCAATCCGACACCGGACGCTGTCGCGCGCGCCGATTTCTATCGCTTCCACCAAGGTGGGAAGGTCCTGCCCTTCACCGATGCCGAGTACGAGGCGCGGCTGGCGGGGCTGCGACACATCATGGCCGACAAGGGCGTCGACGCCTGCGTGCTCACCTCGATGCACAACGTCGCCTATTACTCCGGCTTTCTCTACTGTGCCTTCGGTCGCCCCTACGCCCAGGTGGTCACGCAAACGGATACCGTGACCTTCAGCGCGGGGATCGACGCGGCCCAGCCGTGGCGGCGTTGCTACGGGGACAACATCACCTATACGGACTGGCGGCGGGACAATTACTGGCGGGCGATCCTGTCGGTGACGGGCTCGGGCAAGGTGATCGGCTTCGAAGGC
>CANLEQ010000124.1 GCA_947489705.1 uncultured Paracoccaceae bacterium | reverse complement strand
ACGCCGCGTGGCTCGGCGTGCGGTCCGTCTCTCGGACGGATCGCGTTCCGGCCCGCACCACCCCGGGCGCATTCGTCCGGCGGCAAGGAGCGGCTTGGGCGGATCTCCAAGGCGGGGAACCGCTACCTGCGACGGCTGCTCTACCTCGGCGCTATGGCCAGGATCAGCGCGCGGCGGGGGCGACGTGCGTCCTCGCGCAATGCCGCGCCCGACTGGCTGGAGCGGATGCTCGCGAGGAAACCGGTGAAGGTCGTGGCCATCGCGCTGGCCGCCCGCATGGCCCGCACCATCTGGGCGCTCATTGCCCGAGGCGAAAGCTACCGGGCCGTACCGGGCTGAGAGGAGAAAAGGATCGCCAGCGGCTCCGTGCCGCGGCCCCGAGATGGCGAGGCGCGAGCCGTGAGGTGATGGCAACGAGGCGGAGACAGGACGGACAGCGACACCCAGTTCGGACCGGTGCGGCGCAGACCGCGTGCCATCGATCGCGACCTGTCCCCCCAGCGGACTTCATCAGGGCGCGCGGCACCTCAGGCCGCAGATCAGA
>CANLEQ010000123.1 GCA_947489705.1 uncultured Paracoccaceae bacterium | reverse complement strand
GGACTTTCCTGCAGTTGAGCGTCTCCGTCCAGATGTCCGCTTACGAGCGAAAGAGGCTACACTGGAGGCCACAATCTTGCCGAAGGCCTAATTTGATGGAAAGACCGTGAAGGTAACCTGAGGAAAGTGATGAACGATCATAAACACGAAGTTCATGGAATCATGTGCGGACACGTGTACAAAAACGAACGCCCCCTTAAACTGATCGAACATGGCCCAGAAGATCAATGGCACTTCATGTGTGGTGCGTCTGACCACGATACTCAGGAAGCAGTAGATACGGCCATTGTGGTTTGTAAGGGCTGTGCAATGACTAGCTATCTTTTGCCTCGCAAGGTGCAACAGTTGCCTGCTAGGCATATAGCAGAACTCAATGTAAACACGGAGTTCTGGAACGTTCGAGAGATGACTGCTGAAGAGGTCGCGGAATACTACGATGATTGATCAGGCCGCGAGACAAAAATCTTAATTCGAAGCTGCGTAAATTTTCGGTTCCCCAATGGCGCCGGAAGCAGCCATTCATGCAGGCCGCAGCATTAGCCAAGATGGGCTCCTTCC
>CANLEQ010000122.1 GCA_947489705.1 uncultured Paracoccaceae bacterium | reverse complement strand
ATAAGCACGTGCTTAGGGATATCCCTAAGCCTCCATGGTCATGCTCGAGTGTCCGGTCGAAAAGGGGGCCAGTTCAGTGGGGACCGACCGATTTCCAAATACAAGAAAACAGACGCTAACGCCTTTCGCGATGCGCTGATAGACCGGGGCATGGCAGGCAGCAGCATCGTCCGTATCTTCGGAACCGTGCGATCCGTGATCAACTTTGCAGCCTCAGAAGAGGGCATGAATATTACGAACCCGTTCGGAAAGGTCTATTTTGACCGAACCGCTGGGGTGAAAGATCGTCAACCGGTCCCCCTTGATGCAATCAGGATAGTGCAAGAAAACTGCTATCACGCGGACGATGAAATGCGGTGGTTGGTAGCGCTTGTTACGGATACGGGGTTGCGCTTGGCGGAAGCGGCGGGACTTGCATCCGATGATATCGTGGAAGACGCGGAGGGACGCTACTTCGTCCGTATTCAGCCGGCGTTGTTGCGCAATTCGCGCTTGAGGCGTGACTGGGCGTTGTTGCACAAGTCTGACGACGGAGGATTCACTTTGCGAATCCACGCCGTTAGACGCGCCGCATGAGCAAGC
>CANLEQ010000121.1 GCA_947489705.1 uncultured Paracoccaceae bacterium | reverse complement strand
CCGAGATCGTCCGCATCGCATAACATCAGCGGGGTAAGGGGCAGTCACCCCTCAAGCGCGAATTGCGCAACAACGCCACGCGGATGGCATCTGCCGGGATCGGCTTGCGGTGACTCACCCCTGCGGTTCGGTCGTAATACACTTTGCCGAATGGATTCGTCAGTTCGATACCTTCCTCGCTCGCTGCGAAGTTGATGATCGAACGAACGGTGCCGAAGATCCGTGTGATGCTGCTTCCGGCCATCCCACGGGCGATAAGGGCATCACGGAAGCTATTTGCGTCGGACTTGGTGTAGCCTGTTAGGGGCTTGTCGCCGCAGACATCGATCACATACCCACACGATCGTTCGGCAGCACGGTGGAAGGTCACAACCTTATCTTGCCCTTTCAGCCGGAGGTAAGTCGCTACAACGTCAGACAGGCATATGCCTTCACGCGTCAGATCGACCTTACCAGAACCATGGCTCTGGATGTCTGCCCCGAACCGCAAAAGGTGCTTCCCCGGCAGTTCGGCATCCTGTGATCGAAGGTGAAACCAGTATTCGTCCAGCTGGCCTGCAGCACGGATTGCGCGGGATGCAGTGGTCTTGCCCCTGTTTCACCGGACACTCAGGCGGTTGCGATTTGAGTTGCGATGAACTCGCGTGGTGAGCGCATCT
>CANLEQ010000120.1 GCA_947489705.1 uncultured Paracoccaceae bacterium | reverse complement strand
GGCATCACCAGCCTGTCACCCTAATCGAAGCCGGAAAACTCTGCCTTCGGGCGGTCCAACGTTGGGGATCGGATCAGAAGCCGGAAAACTCTGCCTTCGGGCGGTCCAACGTTGGGGATCGGATCAATCAACGACACTGATTTGAAAACCGGTGGGAGATTTTATGGGGGATGGTGGCAGAATGTACCTAAAGCGTATCGCCGCCTTTTAACTATAAATGGAAAACGAATGATTGAGATGGATTACTCTAATCTTCATCCGACGATCCTCTATGCCGAAGCAGGCTTAGCTCCACCGCCAGACTGCTACCGGTCTATTTTTCACCGTAGTGTAGAAGAGAATGGTGGAGATGAGCTTCGAAGCATGGTCAAATCGGCATTCAACGCAATGCTAAACGCGGAAAGGGAGCTTCGTCAGGCCCCGAAAGGGATAAGTCCCGGTAGATTTAACATGAAGTGGAAGGAGGTATCCGAAGCGATTTTCGCTGCGCACAAGCCTATGGCGCACAATTTCTATACAGGCGTGGGCGGACGCCTACAACGTTTGGATAGCGATATTGCGGAAAGAGTCATGCTCGACTTTGCTAGATTTGAACTGGCCCCCTTTTCGACCGGACACTCGAGCATGACCATGGAGGCTTAGGGATATCCCTAAGCACGTGCTTA
>CANLEQ010000119.1 GCA_947489705.1 uncultured Paracoccaceae bacterium | reverse complement strand
ATAAGCACGTGCTTAGGGATATCCCTAAGCCTCCATGGTCATGCTCGAGTGTCCGGTCGAAAAGGGGGCCAGTTCAGAGACAGATTATCGAACGTAGCCGGAAAGACGGAAGCTCAACCTACACAGCGCCGGTCCGCTTCAAGAAGGCCGGCAAGACCATCTTCAGTTTGGCACGGACCTTCGAAAGGAAGGCAGACGCGAAACCTTGGATGAAGCGCAAGGAGCGTGAGCCCGATCAGCCCGGTGGCCTGATAACCGCGATGGCCAAGAGGAAAGCCACGACGCTCGGCGAGGTAATCCATGCTTACATCGAAAGCCAGGATGGCGATATCGGCACGTCGAAGCTTCGGAACCTGAGGGCGACATGCCTGATGCGGGGCATGCGCCTGATGAAGATCCCTTGCCCGACGCAGCAATGCCCCGAGAGGGGACCGGACGCCTGACACCCGCAAGCCCGCCGGGGCCCCAAGACCTACCCCTACCGGCCGGACGGGCTTCGAGCGGATCGTCCCAACCAGGTCCGCGCGCCGACATCACCTATCTGCCCCCTCTTGGCAGCATGTTTCGCATGTGCCGGGCAATGGATGCGGCGGAGCTTCCCAAGAGGTGGTTCGGTTCGTCTGAACAGCTTTAGGGCTTTCGCTAAGTGGATATCCGCCTTGGTTATGCCGCCGCCGGGATT
>CANLEQ010000118.1 GCA_947489705.1 uncultured Paracoccaceae bacterium | reverse complement strand
TTTGGCGGGGCTGGACTGGCCGGTGCCGGACTTCTCGACGCTATGCCGTCGGCAGAAGACCTTGGCTGTGCAGATCCCCTATCGCCGTGCCGACGGGCCGCTGAACCTGCTTGTCCCCTCTCGGGACATTGCTGCGCAATGCCCTGCCGGGCAGCGGACAGCACCGGGATCAAGTTCCTGGGCGATGGCGAATGGCAGGCGCGCAAGCACGGTCCGCAGGGCCGTCGGTGAGCCATTGCCGCGCCATCGGTCCGAGCGACGATGGCGAACGGCGCAAGGTGCATCTTGCCATGGACCCTGCCACATCCGACATCCGAGCCGTGGAATTCACCCCCAGCCGCGACGGCGACAGTCCGGTCCTGCCGGACCTGCTTGGCCAGATCCCCGAGGATGAGCCGATTAGCACCGTGACTGCCGACGGCGCCTACGACACGCGCCGCTGCCACACCGCCATCCTCGCACGTGAGGCCACGCCGATCATTCCGATCCGGAAAAACGGCCGTCTGTGGAAAGACGATTGCCCGGCGGCACGTGCCCGCAACGAAACCCTGCGCGCCACTCGCCATTACGGCAGGGCGTTCTGGAAGCGCTGGACCGGATACCACACCCGCAGCCGCATCGAGGCGAAGATGCGCGGCCTGAAATCCTTCGGCGAGCGCATCATGGCGAGAGACCCAGACCGCCAGACCGCCGGAATTCATACCCGCATCGCCCTCATGAACCGCTTCAACACCCTCGGCACCGCCGAGATCGTCCG
>CANLEQ010000117.1 GCA_947489705.1 uncultured Paracoccaceae bacterium | reverse complement strand
TCGTCGTCGCCCGCCGCCAAGTGGTTGATGAACGACGAGCGTTGGGGAACCAGCGCTCGCAAGTCTCGGTGGATCTGGTGAAGGATCAGCTCGACGAGCGGATCGCGCTGTGCCGACACCAGTGCAAGGTGCTTGAAGCTGAGCTACTTGTCGCCATCCAGTCGGACCCGGCGATCGCGCGGCGCTACTCAATCCTAACCTCGATACCCGGCATTGGGCCGACTACGGCGGCGACGCTACTGTCGGAGATGAAGGAGTTGGGAAGTGCTAATTCCGCCGAGGTAGCCGCTTTGGCGGGCGTTGCGCCGATGAACCGGGACTCCGGCACCATGCGGGGTCGAAAGATGATCCGGAGCGGTCGGATCGTTGCGCGGAACACTCTCTACATGGCCGCCGTGGTCGCGGTTCGCTGGAACCGCGATATCGCGGCTTTCTATGGCCGACTTCGACAGGCGGGAAAGCCGTTCAAGGTCGCGATCACCGCTGCAATGCGGAAACTACTGCTCCTTGCGAATACGCTACTGAAGGAGGACCGGGCCTGGTCGCCCACACCGCCCTAGAACAGCCACTCTCTGCGACGGGTGCGGGCGTCTGCAGTGCGGACGGAGCTGGCGTTTGCATCACATGGATGCATTTGAACTTCGGTCGATCCACTGCTTGATCGATCGGCGCGTTCGTGGATATTGCTGGGCATGGGGTCTGGCGATGGCGTCGCCACTGGTCGCAACAAGATCAAAGCCCCCGGGACGAAACATCCTGAACGCCGGGATCTTACTTTGCCGCATCGGCGCGCGGTGGGGAAGGTGCAACCG
>CANLEQ010000116.1 GCA_947489705.1 uncultured Paracoccaceae bacterium | reverse complement strand
ATCGCATCCGCGAGCTGGAGCGCCAGCTTGGACGCAAGACGCTCGAGGTCGAGATCCTGAAAGAGGCGCTCGGCAAATCACGCTCAAAAAAACTGACGTGGCTTGCGCACTCGCAGCCGAAGGACGGTTCCCGATGAGCGTCATTGCCGAGACCCTCGGTGTTTCCCGCTCCAACCTGCATGGTCGCCTGAAGGGAAGCGCGAAGCCGCGGCGGCGCTATAATAAAGCGCAAGACGCGGTGGTGGTGCCGCTGATCACCGCGCTCGTTGCGGCCCGGCCGACGTATGGATATCGACGGATTACGGCTATTCTGAACCGCAAGCTGCGGATCGAGGGTGCAGGGCCTGTGAACCACAAGCGCGTTTACCGCATCATGCAGGCGCAAAACCTGCTGTTGGCCCGCCACCACGCGGAACGATCCGAGCGCACCCACAACGGCAAAGTCGTCACCATGCGATCGAACCTGCGATGGTGCTCAGATGGCTTCGAGTTCGCCTGTTGGAACGGCGACATCGTCCGCGGTGCCTTCATAATCGACAGCCACGACCGCGAGATCATCTCCTGGTGCGCCGTTGCGAACGCGGGCGTCAGCGGCTCGGACGTGCGCGACATGATGCTGGCGGCGGTGGAAGCGCGGTTCGATGGGCATCGCGCGCCGCACCAGGTCGAGATGCTCAGCGACAACGGATCGCCCTACATCGCCAAGGAGACCCGCATCTTCGCTCGCCAGCTCGGCCTGAAGCCCTGCTACACGCCCGTGAAGAGCCCGCAGAGCAATGGTGTATCCGAGGCCTTCGTGAACACCTTCAAGCGCGATTACGTAAACGTCA
>CANLEQ010000115.1 GCA_947489705.1 uncultured Paracoccaceae bacterium | reverse complement strand
CCGTGACGAACTTGTCCCATAATGCTTCCTTCCAAGCCTGCGAAAGGATCACACCATCAAACCGTGGGATCAAACACCTAAGGGCTAATGCCAGAGGTCATCCGCTGCGGATCGCGAAGGGGCGATAAGGGCCCGGCCTACACCGACGCTCAGCCCCGCAGTTCAACGTGCTTGGGCTTCCCCGAGGCGGCCATTTTCACACGGCGAGAAGCAACGACAGCGCAGTATGGGCCGCGCGCAATGAAGTTGCTAATTGGTGGAGGCAGGAAAAACTATGCAGGATCGATATGCCGGTGACATTGGTGATTTCGTAAAACTTGGCTTGCTTCGTGCGATCTCGCCCGGGCAAAGGCTCGGTATTGCATGGTATCGTTTCCCCGACGAAGATCACAACAAGGACGGACGACACGTATCTTACCTGGAGCAGCCGGATCGATACGCATCACTGGACCCGGCACTGTTCGAGCATCTCAAGAATGTCGTGAAGGACACCCGTTCGATTGCGTCGTTGTTACCGGCGCTGGAGTACACGATTTCTTTTGACGAAAGCCTCGATGTTACCTCGGTTCCCGCGCGTCAAAGACGCGGCTGGCGACGAGGTTGGTTCGTGAGGGCTACCGACGCCCTCTCCGGATGCGATCTTGTCTTCGCGGACCCCGATAACGGCCTCGTAGACGACAGCGATTGTCGCAAGGGGCGGAAGACTTTTGGAAAGCAGATGCCGCTAGATGAGGTCAGGGTCCTGGCGGACGGTCGGGAGCTATGGTTGGAAATGGGTGATGCGGCTTGAGAAGGCGGCGTATCAAGGCGGGTGTTGAAGCCTGCCAGGACCTC
>CANLEQ010000114.1 GCA_947489705.1 uncultured Paracoccaceae bacterium | reverse complement strand
TTACGGTCAGGATGCATTGATCTCAGTTGCGCTGCGTGATTCACGCCTCTGAAAACGGAGCGATTACATGAGCGATCTCTTCTGGCTGACCGACGCGCAGATGGCACGTCTGGCTCCCTTCTTTCCCAAGTCACACGGGAAGCCGCGGGTTGATGACAAGCGGGTGCTGAGCGGTATTATCTTCATCAATCGCAATGGCTTGCGTTGGCGTGACGCTCCTGCTGCATATGGTCCTCACAAAACACTTTACAGCCGCTGGAAGCGTTGGAGCGAAAAGGGCATCTTCGCGCGGATGATGGCCGGACTGGCGGCGGAACACGGTGAGAAGACGACCGTGATGATCGACGCGACATACCTCAAGGCCCACCGAACGGCGACCAGCATGGCCGCCAAAAAGGGGGGCGTGGTCGCCTGATTGGTCGAACCAAAGGCGGTATGAACACCAAGCTGCACGCCATCTGCGACAGTCAGGGACGACCGATCGACCTGTTCGTCACCGCTGGACAGGTCAGCGATTATATCGGCGCACGGGCGCTGCTCAGTCGCCTACCAAACGTCAAATGGCTACTCGGGGATCGTGGCTATGACGCTGACTGGTTCAGAGAAGCGTTGCAGGACAAGGGGATACGCGCCTGCATCCCAGGCCGGAAGAAACGCAAGACGCCGGTCAAATATGACAAGCGGAGATACAAGCGGCGCAACCGCATCGAGATCATGTTCGGCAGGCTCAAGGACTGGAGGCGCGTCGCGACCCGCTATGACCGATGCCCCAAGGTGTTCCTCTCAGCCATCGCCCTCGCAGCTCTCGTCATTTACTGGTTATGAATCCTGACCCTA
>CANLEQ010000113.1 GCA_947489705.1 uncultured Paracoccaceae bacterium | reverse complement strand
CAGCGCGACTGACCAGCTCGGCCCGCCGGTGAGCGCGAGGCCTGTCGCGAGCTACACCATTTCGCGGGACACGACCAAATTGCCGCGGCCAGCAAAAGCTCACGGTTCGCGGCGCGCCTGCAGAAGATGCCCGGCATTGGTCCTATCACATCAATGGCTCTGGCGGCTTTCGCTCCACCGATGGAGAGTTTCCGGCAGGGCCGCGACTTCTCCGCCTAGCTGGGGCTTGTGCCCCGGCAGCATTCGAACGGTGCAAGCAGAGGCTCGGGCGAACGGGTAAATCAAGGCAGTTGGATATCCGACGTCTGCTGATCATCGGCGCGAAGGCGGTGATTTCCGGAGCCAAGGTTCGGCCACCTGCCGAGAAGGAGCTGTCACGGTGACTTTGCTGTGGGTGCGACGCCGCTGGCGTTTCGATAGCCGGGAACGACGTCGATCACGCCGCCCAGCTACAAGCGCCACCGCTTTCCTCCCGAGATCATCACACATGCGGTCTGGCTGTACGTCCGCTTCGATCTCAGCCTTCGTTCGGTCGAGGAGATGCTGCTCGAGCGCGGGATCGAGGTATCCTACGAGACGCTCCGGCGATGGGTGATCAAGTTCGGCCCGGCGATTGCGTGCAACTTGCGCCGCCGGTCGGCGCAGCCCGGCGATGTCTGGCATCTCGACGAGGTGCGCGTGAAGGTGCGGGGCGAGACGTTCTGGCTCTGGCGCGCGGTCGACCGGGATAGGCTGGTCCTCGACGAAATCCTCCAGCGCCGGCGCGACAAGATTGCGGCGAAGCGGTTGCTGAAGGCGCTTCTGAAGAAAGCAAGTCGGCAGCCCAAACGCATCGTCACCGACAAGCTACGCTCCTACGGCGCGGCGAT
>CANLEQ010000112.1 GCA_947489705.1 uncultured Paracoccaceae bacterium | reverse complement strand
ATGCGCGAGCTGGTTCGCGGGATGTGCAGCGATTGGGCGGTCTCAATCCGGACGGCATGTGGAGCCATCGGGTTTGACCGTTCGACGTTCCACTACAAGTCCCGCCGCGCCGATCAGGCTGCCGTGGAAAAGCGGATCAAGGAGATATGCGAGACACGCGTGCGCTACGGGTATCGTCGGGTTCATGTGCTCCTGGATCGCGAGGGCTGGGGCATCAACATCAAGAAGGTCTATCGCATTTACAGGGAGTTGGGGATGCAGCTCAGGAACAAGACGCCCAAGCGGAGGGTGAAGGCGAAGCTGCGCGACGATCGCGCCGAGGCTGTCGGTCCGAACGATGTCTGGGCGATGGATTTCGTTCATGACCAACTGGCGACGGGCAAGAAGCTCAGGGTTTTGACGGTCGTCGACACCTTCTCTCGATACGTGCCTGTGCTCGATGCGAGGTTCAGCTACCGCGGTGAAGACGTGGTCGCGACCTTGGATCGAACCTGTCGGCAAACTGGATATCCCAAGACGATCCGAGTGGATCAGGGCAGCGAGTTCGTCTCCCGCGACATGGACCTCTGGGCCTATCAGCGTGGCGTCACGCTCGACTTCTCACGCCCTGGAAAGCCGACGGACAACGCCTTTATCGAAGCCTTCAATGGCCGGTTCCGCACGGAATGCCTGAACGCGCACTGGTTCCTGACGCTTGCAGACGCGGCCGAAAAGTTGGAGGTTTGGCGTAGATACTACAACGAGGAACGGCCACATCGCGCGATCGGCAATAAGTCACCGATCACGCTGATGAAATCGGGGGGCATCACCAGCCTGTCACCCTAATCGAAGCCGGAAAACTCTGCCTTCGGGCGGTCCAACGTTGGGGATCGGATCA
>CANLEQ010000111.1 GCA_947489705.1 uncultured Paracoccaceae bacterium | reverse complement strand
GTTACGGGGTGGCGGTCGAGCGTTCGCGGATTTCCTGGCGGCGCATGGGCATCTTGTCGATGCTTCGGGTGATCTCGCGCACGTCCCAGGGGAAGGGTTTGCGGAGCTTCACGCCGCCATCCTTGCCCATGAGCGCGAGCATGAAGCCGCGCGGGCGCAATTGGCGCCGCACGTCCGAGAGGCGATCGGGGTCGGTATCGGTCACCACCACGACGTCGCGCACCGCCAGGGCTTCGGCGCGGTCGGCCAGAAGCTCGATCTGTCGCTGGAAGGCGGGGTCGTTCTCGCTGTCGGCGAAGACCACGACCGGCCGGGCGATCCAGCGGAAGTCCGAGATATCGACATCGCGCGCATCGAACACCGTGGTGGGGTCCTCGCGCCAGATATCGGCGGGGGGCGGGGTCTCGCCCGGCGTCTCCTGGGCCGAAGCCAGGGCCGGGACGGCGATCGCGAGACCGAGCAGGCAGATCAGGACATCTCGGGTCATTTTCTTGTTCATGTCCCGAATGTAGGATGCGGATGCGGGATTACGAAGGCCCGGCGGCGCGCCCCACGGCTGTGTGATGCGCGGTGCCGGGCAGGGAGGGAGGCGAGCGATGGACGAGTGGAGAGAGCGGGCACGCAGGGAATTGCGGGGCGGATCGCCCGACGATCTGACCTGGCGGACGGCCGAGGGGATCGACATCGCGCCGGTGCACGGGCCGGCCGATGCCGAGGGGCATGCGCATCTGGGCGCGCTGCCGGGCGCGCCGCCCTTCACCCGCGGGCCCAAGGCCACGATGTATGCCGGCCGGCCCTGGACGATCCGGCAATATGCGGGCTTCTCGACGGCCGAGGAATCGAACGCCTTCTATCGCCGGGCGCTCGCCGCGGGCCAGCAGGGGGT
>CANLEQ010000110.1 GCA_947489705.1 uncultured Paracoccaceae bacterium | reverse complement strand
GGGACCGGCCTAGCTTTGCTCCGGCCCTGAGAAGCCCAGGGGGCAACGGCCCAATCCCCATCTCCCCGATACCTCGAATGTAGGTACTCCGGGAGAGACGCTCCGCGTGCTGAAGCGTCCTGCAAGAAAGATAAGAGGGGGCTTTTTTTCTTGGTGGATTTTCACCTCGGAAGAAGGACCGGACCAATGGCCAAGCAGAAGCTCGACCCCGCCCAGGAAATCACCAACGAGATCATCGGCCTTTTGGAAAAGGGCACGATGCCGTGGCGCCGGCCGTGGAAGATCGCTGGCGGCGGCGTACCGCTGCGCCACAACCGCGAACGCTACCAGGGCATCAACGCTTTCCTGCTTGGTCTTCGGTCGGCGATGATGGGCTACAGCTCGCCCTACTGGATGACGTTCGCGCAGGCCAAGGCACTGAATGCCAGCGTCAAGAAAGGCTCGAAGTCCAGTATCGTGGTCTACTACGGCACCGCTTCGAAGCGCAGTGCGGATGGCGGCGATGCGAGTGAAGGCGAGGACGACGGCAAGGAAGGGGGAGGCACCTACCGCTTCCTCAAATCCTACCGGGTCTTCCATGTCAGCCAGATCGAGGGGCTCGATGCGTCCTACTATCCCGAGCCAGAGGGAGGTGCGAACGACCGTCCGACGATGGACCCGGAGGCCCAGGCGTTCTTCGATGCGATTGACATCGACGTGCGCTACGGCGGCGACCGCGCGTGCTACATCCCGTCGCTCGATCAGGTTGACATGCCCGACCTTGCCCGGTTCGAGAGCGCGGGCGGGTTCATGTCGACCCTGACCCATGAGCTGGCGCATAATGCCGCGTTTTGGATTATGCCGCGCGGACAGCGTAACGCTTTGATCCGAGAGGGTTGACCGCGCGACA
>CANLEQ010000109.1 GCA_947489705.1 uncultured Paracoccaceae bacterium | reverse complement strand
CGAGATCGTCCGTATCGCATAACATCAGCGGGGTAAGGGGCAGTCACCCCTCAAGCGCGAATTGCGCAACAACGCCGAGCCGGGAGCCGATCAGAGACGGCCAGATCAGTATCAAGGCGCCGCTGGACGTGATCGACCGGTTCCGCAAGCTGTGCAAGGAAGACCGTCGTACTTATGCCGACATGCTGTCGATCCTGATGGATACCCATGAGCGACAGTAGAAGCCTTTCATGACACCATTTATGTACCTACATAAATGGATGGGTTAGAGTATGATCCGGAGAAGAGAGCGCGAACGCTGGTCGAACGCGGACTTGATATGGAAAGGGCAGGGGAGGTCTTCGACGCACCTCACCTGACCGTCCCTGACAGACGCCAAGACTACGGCGAAGATCGCTTCGTAACGGTGGGCCAACTCGACGGCCGCATGGTAGTCCTCGTATGGACGTGGCGAGGGCCTTCCATCCGGGTCATTAGCATGAGGAAGGGCAATGTCCGAGAACAGGAACGATACGGGCCCAGACTGGCTGGATCCTGAAGATGCGCCGGACCTGACCCGTCAGGATTGGGCAACCAAGCTGGATGCAGCCCCGGTCCGCCGGGGTCGCCCGAAATCTCCTGCGCCAAAAGTCTCGACGACACTTCGCTTGGATCCGGAAGTACTCGATCACTTTCGGGCAAGCGGACCAGGCTGGCAAACCCGGATCAACGAAACCCTGCGTAGAGCCGCCGGCCTGCATGACTGATGGCTTACCATACAGCCGACTTATCGGACTGAAGCATGACGCGACGGCGAGTGGAGAGGTCTATACGGACCCTCGCTGCGCTCGTTACCAAGGTCGGCAGTGCGGGACTTTCCTGCAGTTGAGCGTCTCCGTCCAGATGTCCGCTTACGAGCGAAAGAGGCTACACTGGAGGCCACAATCT
>CANLEQ010000108.1 GCA_947489705.1 uncultured Paracoccaceae bacterium | reverse complement strand
CGTTCCTCTCCCAGCCGGGAAATCGTAGCGGAACACTCCAGCTTCAAACGGTCCAGTTTGCGGGGATCAGATCAGTTGAGATTGGTAGTCTGGGCGGTCGTTCTGGGCAAGCGCGCCGGGCGCGGAGCCCTCAAATTGCTCAAGCGTCCGGCGCGCCTCGAGCGGCATCTGGTTTCCCAGAGACGAATGCAGTCTGACGGCGTCGTAATCGTAGCGCCAGAGCGCCAGCTTCCTGCGAGCGTCCTCCAGGGTGTCAAAGATTTCCTCATTCAGAAGCTCGTCGCGCAGGCTGCCGTTGAACGACTGGATGAAGGCGTTCTGCTGGGGCTTGCCCGCGTCGATGTAGTGCCAGGGCACCCCGTTCTTGTCGGCCCACTTCAGGATGGCGCGGCTGGTGAACTCGGTGCCGCTATCGCTGACGATGCAAGCGGGCTTTCCGTAGATCCGCACTAGCGCATCCAGCTCGCGGGCGGTACGGACGCCCGAAATGCTGGTGTCGGCGGTCAGGCACAGGTTCTCCCGGCAGCAATCGTCGATCACCGCCAGGATGCGGAACTTGCGCGCGGCACCGAAGCTGTCGGCCAGGAAGTCGAGCGATCCCGCTGCCCGGCAGCGTTTTGCATGCAAACCGCGAGAGGGGGCGAGCATTTGGATGCGCCGCCTCCGGCATCGGCGTGCGTGACCCGCGGGCCCGCTTGCGCCCGCGCCGTCGCTTCACCGACAGCCCTTCCTCCCGGTAGAGCCGATACAGCTTCTTGTGGTTTATGAGCATGCCCTTGCGCTCGAGCAGGATACCGATCGTGTCCCACGGCATGGTGTAGCTCATGGCCGGCGCGACGGATGCCGGCGTGGCCGAGCTGGTCAGTCGCGCTGCGCGGCAGGCAGGCTGACGATGGGATCGTCGCAGACCGGGGCCAAGGTTTCCAGCGTCATGTA
>CANLEQ010000107.1 GCA_947489705.1 uncultured Paracoccaceae bacterium | reverse complement strand
CAGCGGGACGAGGGTAAGGTTGTCGGGCACGACGAGCGCGTTGGAGGCGTGCCAACCCGCGCCGTCGAGGACGACGACGGCATGGGTCCCGGAGGCGACGGTGTGGGCGATCTCTGCAAGATGGGCGGACATGGCGTGCGTGTTGGCCCGCGGCATGACGAGTGCGGCGGTTGCGGCGCGCGACGGGCAGACGGCGCCGAACAAATAGGCCCATTGGTAGCGGGTGTCCCTCGGGGTCGGAGGTCTGCTGCCCCTGGGCGCCTAGACGCGGGTGAGTGTGCCTTGCTGGCCGACCCGCGCCTCGTCCTGGAACCAGACCTCGAGGGTCTTGCCCTTGGCTCTCTTGGGAAGGGCGCGGGCTACGATGCCGGCGAAGTTTTTTTGAACGCCTCCTGCGCCTCCGCATCCCGCCTGGGGTGATGCGGGCGCACCGACAGCCGTCGGAAGCCCAGGGCAGCGAGTTGCTTGCCCACGGTCCGCTCGTGCCTCTCCACCCTGAAGCGCTCGGGGATCACCCGTTGCAGGTCCACCCGCCGCCAACGCACAACGCCGTCGGTGGCCAGGTCGGGCCCCGCCTCGACGATCCGGGCCAGCTCCGCCATCTGCTCCGCACTCAGCCGTCGGGATGGTCCGGGTGCATGCCGGTCCGACAGTCCGTCCAGCCCCTGATTGTTGTAGCGGTGGACCCAGTCCCGCAAGGTCTGACGGTCCATCCCGCAGGCCTCGGCCGCCGTCCTGCGATCCGTCCCCTCAAGCACCATCGCCAGCGCCAGCATCCGCCGCGCCGCACGGGCATCCCGGCTCCGGGCAGCAGCCCTCCGCAGACCCGTCGCGTCCAACTCGTCCCGCGTGATCGCAACCGTCATCGTTGGCCCTCCCGTCAACGGAAGAACGGAATCACGGCCCGAAAGCGCGCGCACCTCACAATCGAGTCAGGAAGGAGGGCCATAGGT
>CANLEQ010000106.1 GCA_947489705.1 uncultured Paracoccaceae bacterium | reverse complement strand
GTGTTCAGTCCCGGCATTTGGTGGATCGGATCGATGATGAATCTGTCCGGCTCTGATGTCCAGATTTTGCAGATGTATTCGTAGGGTGTGAGTCCGCTGAGCGTCTTGAGCCGGCGGGCGAAGTTGTAGGCTGCCATGAAGTCGGCAAGGTGCGTGCGCAGCTGGTCGTGGCTGTCGTAGTGGTACCGTTTGACGGTAGCATCTTTGATCGTGCGGTTCATTCGTTCGACCTGACCGTTGGTCCACGGGTGGTTCGGCTTGGTAAGCCGATGCTCGATCCCATTTGCCTCGCAGATCATGTCGAAGCGCATTTGCCTGGAGGACGCTGTGTTCCGGTTGCGGGGTTGCTCGGCGAACTGGATGCCGTTGTCCGTCAGGATGGTGTGAATGCGATAGGGAACGGCTTTGAGCAGGTGCTCGAGGAACTCCCATGCTGTCTTGCGGTCAGCCTTATCCACCAGTTGCGTGACCGCGAACTTGCTGGTCCGGTCAATGCCTACGAAGAGGAAAAGCTTGCCCTCCACCGTCTGAACCTCGGCGATGTCGATGTGGAAGAAGCCGATGGGGTAGCGCTTGAACTTCTGACGCTTCGGCTTGTCACCCTCAACATCCGGCAGGCGCGAGATCCCATGTCGCTGCAGGCAACGGTGCAGCGCTGACCGGGTCAAATGCGGGATCGTTGGCTGCAGGGCGTAGAGGCAGTCATCCAGCGGCAGCAGCGTGTGCCGTCGGAATGCGACAATCATCGCCTCCTCAGCTTCAGTGAGAACGGTCGAACGCGGCTCCCTCGGCCCAGTCTTCAGGTCCTCTACCGTCGCGCGCTTTCGCCACTTCGCGACAGTCTTCGGATTGATCCCAAGCTCTTCGCTCAGCTGCGCGAGCGAAGCTTGCGATCGCTGTATTGCAGCTCTGACGGCGTACGTGGTCGTGGCGCTCCCGTGACGAACTTGTCCCATAATGCTTCCTTCCAAGCCTGCGAAAGGATCACACCATCAAACCGTGGGATCAAACA
>CANLEQ010000105.1 GCA_947489705.1 uncultured Paracoccaceae bacterium | reverse complement strand
ACCGAAGCCGCCACGGGGAACATGATGGCGGCGTGACCAGCGCAGCGCGCTGTCTCATTACCGTGCCCCGGTACACGGAGCGGTCATCCGAAACCTTACACGCGTCTTGATGCAGCAGCGTTTGCGTATTACTTCCTCGGTAATACTGAAAGGAACATGCGATGCGTATGACCAGCAAGGGTCAGGTGACAATCCCTCAGAAGATCCGCGATGCAGCCGGGTTCCGGCCCGGAACCGAGCTCGAGTTTATCTTGGACGATGCCGGTACTGTGCGCGTCCGCCGGTATGCCGATCAACCGGAGAACCCGGCTTTGGGAGCCGCGCTTGGCCGGCTGAGAGGTGCGGCCACCACGAAGATGACGACTGACGAGATCATGGCACTGACGCGCGAGTGACCGGCGACACCCTTGTCGACGCCAACGTCCTGATCGACGTCGCAACTGATGACGCGCTATGGAACGACTGGTCATCTGCAGCACTGACGCAGGCAGGTCAGGGCGGGCGCCTTCTGATCAATCCGATCGTCTACGCGGAGATTTCGATAGCGTTTGACCGGATCGAGGAACTTGACGAGCTACTGCCGGAGACAGTTTTTCATCGCGAGGCACTTCCTTGGGAAGCCGCGTTCCTGGCCGGTAAGGCATTTCGAGCCTATCGGCGCCGCGGGGGTGCGCGATCACTGCCTTTGCCGGACTTCTATATCGGTGCGCATGCTGCGGTAAGGGGTTACAGGCTTCTGACGCGTGATGCGGCCCGGTTCCGGACGTATTTCCCGACGCTAAACCTGATCACCCCATAAAGCCGGCTTATCGGATCCGGGTCAACGCGCTGCGCGGGCG
This sequence comes from uncultured Paracoccaceae bacterium, assembly GCA_947489705.1. Lineage (GTDB taxonomy): Bacteria > Pseudomonadota > Alphaproteobacteria > Rhodobacterales > Rhodobacteraceae > Palleronia. Next base: position 185 of record CANLEQ010000105.1, on the reverse strand, counting down.
CGGTTGAGCTCCAGCAGTTGGGCGAGGGCGTCGTCCTCCGAAATGTCGGTGGGCCTGTCGTGCGCGGTACCGTGGGCGGGTTCGGAGGAGAAGCTGCGGTCGGACGCGACCCGCATGAACTGGCCCCCTTTTCGACCGGACACTCGAGCATGACCATGGAGGCTTAGGGATATCCCTAAGCACGT
>CANLEQ010000104.1 GCA_947489705.1 uncultured Paracoccaceae bacterium | reverse complement strand
CGGACTGGCGGCGGGACAATTACTGGCGGGCGATCCTGTCGGTGACGGGCTCGGGCAAGGTGATCGGCTTCGAAGGCGATCACCTGTCCATCGCGCAGATGGCGCGGCTTGACGAGATGCTCGCGCCCTCGGCAAAGATCGATATCGCGCCGGCCAGCATGGCCCAGCGGATACATAAATCGGCGGCCGAACTAGAGCTGATCCGTGCAGGCGCCGCCGTGGCCGATATCGGCGGCCATGCCATTCGCGATGCCATAACGACCGGTGCGCGCGAGATCGACGTGGCCATGGCTGGCCGCGATGCCATGGAGCGTGAAATCGCGTCGCGGTTTCCCGAGGCGGAGTACCGCGACACATGGGTCTGGTTCCAGTCGGGCATCAACACCGACGGCGCACACAACCCGGTGACAGGGCGCGTGCTCGAGGCCGGCGATATCCTGAGCCTCAACACCTTCCCGATGATCTCGGGGTACTACACGGCGCTCGAACGCACGCTGTTCGTAAAGACGGTGGACGAGGCGAGCCGCAAGGTGTGGGACGCGAACGTCGCCGCGCACGAGTACGGCATGAGCCTGCTGAAGCCGGGCGTGTCCTGTGCGCAGGTCACGCACGCGATCAACGCCTTTTTCGCGGGCCGCGACCTTCTGCAATACCGAACCTTCGGCTACGGTCATTCCTTCGGCGTGTTGAGCCACTATTACGGGCGCGAGGCGGGACTGGAACTCCGTGAGGATATCGACACGGTCCTCGAGCCGGGCATGGTGATCTCGATGGAGCCGATGCTGACCATCCCCGAAGGCCAACCCGGAGCGGGCGGATATCGCGAGCACGACATACTGATCATCACCGAAGACGGAAACGAGAACATCACCGGTTTCCCCTATGGCCCAGATCACAACGTGGTCGGTTGATCTCCCATCTCACCGGGCTGGCCGAGTGCATCGGCCAGCCTCCCGAAAATGCCATTTGCGACGTCGAGACGTCATGATGGAACCGGGCTCGGTGCGGACGTTCGCCGCGCGGCACACAGACGGCCGGAGTGCGGAC
>CANLEQ010000103.1 GCA_947489705.1 uncultured Paracoccaceae bacterium | reverse complement strand
GGACGTTGTTGTACAAATCGCTGCAGGGATTCACTTGGTGAATCCTGACGGTTAGGTCGGGCGCATGCCAAAGCCTTCTCTTACCCGCTACCGCACGACGAACTGGTCAGCCTACAACGCCTCATTGCGAAAGCGGGGCTCGCTGTCGGTCTGGTTCGATCCCGACATGGTCTGGCATGCGGAAAAGTCCGGCCAGCGGGGCCGGCCGGAAACCTTCTCCGATGCCGCGATCCAGACCTGCCTGACGCTAAAGGTGCTTTTCGGTCTCCCGTTGCGTCAGACGGTCGGACTGATCGAGAGCCTGATCGAGATGGCCGGGCTCGATTGGCCGGTGCCGGACTACTCGACGCTGTGTCGACGCCAAGCGCGGATCGCGGTGCAGATCCCGTATCGTGCTTCCGGACAGCCGTTGAACCTCCTGATCGATAGTACCGGCATCAAGTTCCATGGTGATGGCGAGTGGCTGGCCCGCAAGCATGGCTGCTCGCGGCGGAGGCAATGGCGAAAGGTCCATATTGCAGTGGACGCGGGCACGGGAGATGTCCGCGCGGTCGAGTTCACCTCGAGCCGGCAGGGCGACAGCCCGTTGCTTCCGGAGTTGCTGGCGCAGATCCCGCCCGACGATCCGATCGGCACGGTCACTGCCGATGGAGCTTATGACACGCGCCGATGCCATGGAGCGATCGTCGAGCGCGGTGCCGATGCAGTCATTCCCATCCGCCGCAATGGCCGCGCCTGGAAGGAGGACTGTCCCGCTGCCAGCGCGCGAAACGAGATCCTGCGGGCAACCCGGCATCTGGGCCGGGCACTGTGGAAAAGATGGGCGGGATACCATGTTCGAAGTCGCGTCGAGGCCAGGATGAACTGCCTGAAGCTCTTCGGCGAAAGGATCATGTCACGAGAGCCCGACCGTCAGACCGCCGAAATCCAGATCCGCATTGCCATCATGAACCGCTTCTCGGCCCTCGGCAGAGCCGAGATCGACGCCGTCGTCTGAACTCAAGTGGGAAAGGGCCAACTCACTCTTCAAGCCGCTTTGTGCAACATCGCC
>CANLEQ010000102.1 GCA_947489705.1 uncultured Paracoccaceae bacterium | reverse complement strand
CGAGATCGTCCGCATCGCATAACATCAGCGGGGTAAGGGGCAGTCACCCCTCAAGCGCGAATTGCGCAACAACGCCCAGTAAAATTAATCGGCGCTCTGGGTCAACAAAGAGATACGTTGAAAGCGCCCTCGGGAGTATGGCGTCGTATCGCGGCTTCGGCGGCGGCGCTGTCGCCGTCTTCGAGGGCTTGGTAGATTTCTTCGTGATCCTTCAGAGAGAAGGATTCGTAATCGTACTTACCATGGGTCGACCCCCGGATCATTCCTGCAGATACCAGCAGAATGCTTGCTGTCCTTCGCACGTAGCGATTTCCAGAAATGCGGTAAATACAGCCATGGAACCGGTCATTGATCGGAAGAAATTCGTTCTCTGAAAAGGCACCTCGGCGCTGCTCCTCCAAGATGGTGCGCAATTCGATCAGATCCTCCGTAGTCGCCTTCTTGGCCGCGAGCCGCGCGGCCAGACATTCAACCGCTTCGCGCATGTCATAGATTTCTTCCGCGGCCGCGATGTCGATTTCGGCCACGCAAAGGCGTCCGCTCGCGCCGACGCTAAGAAAACCTTCGTTCACGAGGCGGTGGATGGCCTCGCGTGCGGGTGTCCTGCTGACGTTGAAGCGCTCGCACAGCTCGGCTTCGCTCAGCCGCTGACCCGGGGCCAAGTCGCCCTCGCGAAGCAAGCCCCTCACCTGAGCGTATACAACGTCGCTGAGCGGAATGTCGGGCTTCGGAGCATCACTGTTCATAGAGGCCAAATTTTCCTCGAATAAGGAGAGTGGGACGACATATCACGACGAGTGCAAATCTAGTAATTATACTTGCTTTACGTATTAGGCTGTGAGAGTATATAAAATAGAACAATAAGCGCAGTTCAAGATACAGCATTAGATGCGTGACACGCGGCATAACGTTCTGGTCACGAGAGACCGTATCGACCCAAGCGCGATCGACCTACTCGCGGAGAATGGATTCGACTGGACGTTGTTGCAAAAATCGCTGCAGGGATTCACTTGGTGAATCCTGACGGTTAGGTCGGGCGCATGCCAAAGCCTTC
>CANLEQ010000101.1 GCA_947489705.1 uncultured Paracoccaceae bacterium | reverse complement strand
GCCCGGCGACATGCTGGTGGTCACCAAGATGGACAGGCTGGGTCGGAACGCGATGGACGTGATGTCGACGATCGAGCGCCTCGGTGAGATGTCGGTCCGGGTGCGGAGCCTGGACTTAGGCGACGCTGACCTGACCAGCGCCGCGGTCGGATGACGATGAACATCCTCAACGTCGTCGCGCAGTTCGAGCGCGAGCTGCTGATTGAACGGACGAAAGCGGGGATCACGCGCGCCCGCGCGCAGGGCAAGCGGCTCGGCCGGCCGCCGATCCTCGATGATGCGCGGCGGGCCGAGATCGAAGCCGGATTGCGCGAGGGCGCGACGATCTCCGCCTTGGCGCGGCAGTTCGGGACCAGCCGCCAGACCGTGCAGCGCATCCGCGACGGGCGTGGTAAGGTCCGTCCATCCGTCGAGGAGACCTGAGCCATCTGCAACTTGTATTCTCTGACCAAGGGCCAGGCGGCGATCCGCGAGATCGCCGGGGCGATGACGGACCGCACCGGCAACCTACCGTCGCTGCCGGCGATCTTTCCCGATCAGTCCGCCCCGGTGGTGCGGCAGGGGCAGGGGGGCCGCGAGCTCACCATGATGCGCTGGGGCATGCCGTCGCCCGCCTTCGCCCTCAGGAACCGCAAGACCGATCCCGGCGTGACCAACATCCGCAACCTCGGCTCCTCCCATTGGCGGCGCTGGCTGGGCCCGGAGCATCGTTGCTTGGTGCCGTTTACCAGCTTCTCGGAATACCGCGTGGAGAAGGACAAAAGCCGCACGCCGGTCTGGTTCGCCGATGGTGAGGACCGCCCGCTGATGTTCTTCGCCGGCATCTGGACCGAATGGAAGAGTGTCCGGAAGGTGAAGGAGGGGGAGGTGACGGCCAACCTCTACGGGTTCCTGACTACCGAGGCGAACAAGACCGTGGGTACCATCCATCCAAAGGCCATGCCGGTGATCCTGACCGAACCGGACGAATGGGAAACCTGGCTCACCGCGCCGTTCGACGAGGCGAAGGCGCTGCAGCGACCGCTGTCCGAGGGCGTGCTTGAGGTCGTCGCAGAGGGCGAGCGACGGG
>CANLEQ010000100.1 GCA_947489705.1 uncultured Paracoccaceae bacterium | reverse complement strand
TGAGCTGCTCCCGGAAAATCGGACAGTGACGGAAGCTACGGTCTGACGTCTGCTGGTCTCCAAGAACAAGGAGATCAGAACATGTCGAAACGCAGGAACCATGACGCGGGCTTCAAGGCTCGCGTGGCGCTGGAAGCCGTGAAGGGCGAGCGCACCGTGTCGGAGTTGGCCGCGGAATACGGCGTGCATCCGACGATGATCCACCAGTGGAAGAAGGCGCTGCTCGAGGGGGCATCGGACATCTTCGAGCGCGGCGGGAAGAAGAAGGCCGAGGTCGACGAGGAGACGGTGCGGTCGCTGCACGCCAAGATCGGAGAACTGGCAGTCGCCAACGATTTTTTGTCCAGAAAGCTCAAGCCCTGGACCGGCAAATGAGGCGCGGGATGATCGAACGTCACCACCCCATGCTGTCGATCGGGGCGCAATGCCGCCTGCTGTCGATCTCGCGGTCGTCGTTCTACTACGCGCCGCAGGGCGAGACCGAGGTGAACCTGGCGCTGATGCGGCTGATCGACCGGCAGTTCCTGGAAACCCCGTTCTACGGCGTCCAGCAGATGACCTGGCACCTGCAGAACGAGGGCCACACCGTGAACGTGAAGCGCATCCGGCGGCTGATGCGGCTCATGCGAGTGATGCCGATCTACCAAAAGCCCAACACCAGTAAGCCTGCGAAGGGGCACAAGACCTACCCCTACCTGCTGGGTGGCCTGCGGGTCGATCGGCCCAACCAGGTCTGGTGCGCCGACATCACCTATCTGCCGATGCGACGAGGCTTCCTCTACCTGGTTGCCATCATGGACTGGTTCACCCGCAAGGTGCTGGCCTGGCGCATCTCGAACACGCTGGAGGCCGACTTCTGCGTCGAGGCGCTGAGCGAGGCGGTCCACCGCTTCGGCCCGCCCGAGATCATGAATACCGATCAGGGGTCGCAGTTCACGTCCTTCGCCTGGACCGACCGGCTGAAACGGATCGGCACCCGCATCTCGAGGGACGGCAAGGGGCGCTGCCTCGACAACATCTTCATCGAGCGCCTCTGGCGATCCCTGAAATATGAGTGCGTCTATCTGCACGCCTGGGAGACCGGCTCGCAGGCAAAGGCCGGGGTTGGCCGGTGGATCACATTCTACAACCACCAGCCGCCCCACGCCGCCCATGCCGGACAGCCGCCCGCCGTGGTCTACTTCTTCAATCAGATCGAAACCGACCGGCAGGGGCAGAGAGTAGCTTAAATCATCCCGAAAACTGTCCAAGCGATGGGGAGTAGCTCA
>CANLEQ010000099.1 GCA_947489705.1 uncultured Paracoccaceae bacterium | reverse complement strand
AGTGGTGGCTCGGGGAAACTGAACAAGGGTTTTGAGTGGATGATCCGCGCAAGATCGGCATGATGCCGATGAGCGAGGAGAAACCATGACGAGACGACCATGTCGGAACCACAGCCCGGCTTTCAAGGCGAAGGTGGCGCTGGCAGCCATCAGGGGTGAGAGAACGCTTGCCGAGTTGGCCGAGCAATTCGATGTGCATCCGAACCAGATCACGCAGTGGCGCGCTCAGCTCCTTGAGGGAACTTCGGGGGTTTTCGGGATCGCGCCTGCCGCCGAGGCTCCCCCGGCCGTCGACGTGAAGACCCTGCACGCGAAGATCGGCGAGCTGACGCTCGAGAACATTTTTTGTCCGTCGCGCTCGGCAAGGCGGGTCTGCTGCCGAGCGCAAAGCGATGATCGACCGCACCCACAAGCTCAGTCTCGGTCGGCAGGCCAAAGCGCTCGGGATCAGCCGGGGCAGTGTCTACTATCGAGCGCGGCCTGCATCGGATGCCGACCTCGCGCTCATGCGCTGGATCGACGAACTCCATCTGGAGTATCCCTTTGCCGGCAGCCGGATGCTGAAAGGTTTGCTGAACGACGAGGGCCATCAGGTGGGCCGGTGTCACGTCGCGACGCTAATGAAGCGAATGGGGATTGCCGCAATCTACCGCCGCCCGAACACGTCGAAGCCGGCACCGGGGCACAAGATCTATCCATATCTCTTGAGGAAGCTGGCGGTGACGCGGCCGAACCAGGTCTGGGCGATGGACATCACATACGTCCCGATGGCGCGGGGTTTCGTATACCTCGCCGCCGTCATCGACTGGTTCAGCCGCAAGGTCCTGAGCTGGCGGCCGTCGATCACGCTATCCGCTGACTTCTGCATCGAGGCCCTGGAGGAAGCGCTCAGCCGGCATGGCAAGCCGGAGATCTTCAATACCGATCAAGGCTCGCAGTTCACCAGCATCGACTTCATTCAAGTGCTGAAGGATGCGAAGATCGTTATCAGCATGGACGGCAGGGGTGCCTGGCGCGACAACGTCTTCGTCGAGCGGCTCTGGCGGACGGTGAAATACGAAGAGGTCTACCTGCGCGCCTATGCCAGCGTCTCAGAGGCCCGAACTTCCATCGAGCGCTATCTCACATTCTACAACGGAACGCGGCCCCATTCATCGCTTGGCGGGCAGACGCCCGATCGAGCATATATCAACCAGCCAACGCCAATCCCGGCGGCGGCATAACCAAGGCGGATATCCACTTAGCGAAAGCCCTAAAGCTGTTCAGACGAACCGAACCACC
>CANLEQ010000098.1 GCA_947489705.1 uncultured Paracoccaceae bacterium | reverse complement strand
ATGCGCTCACCACGCGAGTTCATCGCAGCTCAAATCGCAACCGCCTGAGTGTCCGGTGAAACAGGGGCAAGACCAGATACCGACCTTGTCGTCAAACTTCGCAATCGCCTTGGTCCACAGCACATTTCGTCCGAAAATCATGCTGCAGTCTCTTGGCAACAGATTCCCGCCCTTTGGGCTACCGTGCCTGCTACTACTCCTGCTGGGCTCAGTCTCCGCCTCGCGATCCTCACTGCCGTCAGGGAGGATGCTGTCATTCGCTCAAGATGGTCCGAAGTGGATCTTGACCGGAGGATCTGGAACATACCTGCAGAGCGAGCGAAGGGTTAGAGTTCGGGTTTTGATGTACCGATAACACGGGCGATGGCCGAAATTTTTCGCGCTGCAGAGAAACTGTTTGACGAGAACGAGTTCGTGTTCCCCGCTCAGAACAAGCATGGCTTCATCAGCCGCAATATGCACCGAAAATGGCTTCAAAAGAACGGCTGGAAAGATGAAAGTGGACGACCGGCGACGGCACACGGTCTGCGTTCGTCGTTCCGCACATGGGCACAAGATGAATTACGTGGTGAAGCATCGTTGTACGAGCATATGCTTATGCATGTTTCTGCGAAGGGCGGACAAGTTCAAAGGGCCTATGCGAGAAGCGGAAGATTTGAAGAGCGTCGGCGCGTCAATGAGAAATGGGAGGTGTTTGTTCAGGTGGAAGAGCGCGCCAAACAAGACGCGGCAAAGAGGGCGGAGGAAAGTCGGTGGCAACTTAACCAAGACGTTGAATCAGGTGAACGTTCCTTGAGGGATGTCGAGAAATGGGCGCGATCGGATACAAGCGAACAAATTGAGTACTATACTCAGGAGACTGGTAGGGAAACCGATTTGGAGCTGGAGAGGCGACAGCACTACGGAGACGAGATGCCGTGATTTTGTGTAAATTCCTATCATTGACGCTTATGGGTTCCCACGATCAGTCGCTGAAACCCGTAATGCGGCATGACAGAAACGCTCGCCATTGAATCGCCTCGGTATTACAGAGGGTCCCCCATGCCCCTATGGAGTAAGGTATTTGTCTGTTAATTTTCGTGCAGCGAGAATGGAAAGATGCGACATGAAAGAGCTGAAGCTTGACCTTGAATAATGCTACGGAATTGGGAAACTTGAGTACGCTTTCGACTTCAAGAAATGTAATGCCGTTGCGCTCTACGCCCCGAACGGTTGGTCTTGCCCCTGTTTCACCGGACACTCAGGCGGTTGCGATTTGAGCTGCGATGAACTCGCGTGGTGAGCGCATCT
>CANLEQ010000097.1 GCA_947489705.1 uncultured Paracoccaceae bacterium | reverse complement strand
TGAGATATGGGCAAAAGTTGGTGACGCTTGATCAGGCGGCCGGTTGAAGTTGGCGGAGCCCGTCGCGGAACTCAATCCCCTGGATGATCTCGGGCAGGCGGTTTTGGCCGTCGAGTTTGCGCCATTTCTTCTGCGCCGACATCATCAGCTTGAACGCCATGGCCAAGCCGGTCTTGCGGCTCAGGCACCCCTTGGTGCGTTTCGTGCGATGCCGGACCGTTGCGAAGGTGCTTTCGATCGGATTTGACGTCCGGACGTGTTTCCAGTGTTCCGCCGGATAATCGTAGAAGGTCAGCAGCGCGTCCCGGTCCCTGACCAGTTTGGCGACCGCCTTATCCCATTTCACACCGTAGGTTGCGACGAAGAAGTCGAAGGCGACGTTGGCTTGGGCTTCCGTCTCGGCCTGCCAGATGTCGTGCAGATGGCCTTTGGCCTTGGCTTGCACGGATTTCGGAATCGCGTTCAGCACGTTCATGGTCTTGTGGACCCAGCAGCGCTGTTCCCGCGTCGTCGCGAACACCTCGCGCAGCGCGGTCCAGAACCCCAGAGCACCGTCGCCTGTGGCCAGCTTGGGGTCCTGCTTCAGGCCCCGGCGCTTGAGATCCAGCAGCAGCTCGCGCCAGCTTTGGGTGCTCTCGCGGAAGCCGTCGGTCATGGCCAACAGCTCCTTGCGGCCATACTCATCGGCACCCACAACCACCAGAACACATTGTTTTTCCTCAGCCATCCGTGGTTTGAAGTAGACGCCATCTGCCCAGATGTAGAGAAAGCGCCGGTTGCCGAGGTCGCGCTTCTGCCAAGCCTCGTAGTCCTTCCACCAGTCTGCCTTCAGCCGCGTGACGGTCTTGGCAGACAGGCCCTTGGCAGTCGGGCCCAGCAGGGCCTCCAGCGCCTCGCTGAAATCGCCCGTGGACACGCCCTTGAGGTAAAGCCACGGCAGCAGTTCCTCGACGGATTTCGCTTTGCGCAGATAGCGCGGCAGGATGCTGGGCGTGAACGTGATCTTGTCTTCGGCCGCGCCCCGATCCCGCACGCGCGGCACCTTCACGGGCACCGGACCAATGCCCGTCATTACCTCGCGCTCCGGCAGGTGACCATGACGGACCAGGCGCGCTCGCCCGTCATCAAGCTTTTTCCCGGAAAAGGCGGCCATGAGCGTGGCAAGCTCGGCGTGGATCGCCTGTTCGATCAACTTGCGCGCGCCGTCGCGTATGACGTCGGTGAACGGGTCGGATGAAAAACCCGATGGATCGGGAAGCTGGGTAACGGTAGTCTCTGACATGTGGCATATCCCTTTCTCGGCTGAGAATTGACGGCGTCTGAACACCGCCTTGATATGCCGCCCCTCAGGGCATCACCAACTTTCGCGCGTTTCTC
>CANLEQ010000096.1 GCA_947489705.1 uncultured Paracoccaceae bacterium | reverse complement strand
ATCACCAGCCTGTCACCCTAATCGAAGCCGGAAAACTCTGCCTTCGGGCGGTCCAACGTTGGGGATCGGATCACTACGGTCTGGATTCCAGCAGCGTCTGGAGCAGAAACAAGGGGTCACGTCACTCGCCTGCAGCACCCAAGTTCAACATCGTGTCCAAACCGAACGACTGGTCACGATCTGTCGCTCAGGCTGCCCGCGCGATCGACGAGTCGGAATTGTCTGAGACTCGATTGAAGCAGCGATCCTATTGGGACGCTTTCCACCAAGCGCTTGATAAGGCGGCTGGCCCGGTCTCCGGCGCACGCAAGCCACAGCCACAGCCGCAGTCGTGGATGGGCTACTCAATTGGCAGGACGGGCTTCAACCTTGGAGCGGTGATGATCCGGCGGAAGCGTCAGATCAGGGCCGAGTTGTACATTGCGGGCGATCAGGCGAAGTCTTTCTTTCATCTGCTGCAGGAGCAGAAGCAGGCTATCGAGCAGGAGTTGGGCTATGAGCTCGACTGGGAGGAACTGCCTACGAGGCGAGATTGCCGCATCTCCGTGTACATGACGAACGTCGATCCGGAAGACGAGCGCGATTGGCCGCGGCAGCACGAGTGGTTGGCCGCCAAGGTGAACGATTTACACAGAGCGTTCCTCAACCGGGTCAGAGAGCTCGATGCTGACGAATGGCAGAAGGAGAGACAAGCAGGCGGCGCAACAGGCCAAGAGGCGACCGAGGTCTAGAGCGCTTTTCCAGTCTTTGCCTCGTTGGATTTCGGTCCGTTCTTACGAACGCCACCGGCATCGAAGTGTTCAGCTGCGTATCTTAAAAAATCATTCGAAATCAGCCGCTTGCAACCTAATCACCAAATCCGCGCAGTCATGAAGTCCGGAGAATATCGGCCCGGAGAGACCGCTTTCAGGCCCCCCGGCGCAGGGGCCAGTTGCTCAGCCCCACCCGCATAACCCTCGAAAACAACGAGAAAATCCGGCCGCAGCCGGATCGGGAGAACGCTTTCGCAAGGGCAAGTGGCGGAGACGATGGGATTCGAACCCACGAGACGGTTTCCCGCCTACTCCCTTAGCAGGGGAGCGCCTTCGACCACTCGGCCACGTCTCCACCGACGCGTATAGCCGCGCAAGCCACGGATTTACAAGACGAATTTTGGCCTTCTGTCGATCCGGACATTCGGCCCCCCAAGCCCTTGAAAAGGCACCGGGTTTGGGCAAGATCTGGTCAACGTCCCGTAGGGGGTTTGTCCGGTGAAGCAGGGTGGGCCATCCACTCAAACCGAAGATTCGCCAGCTCTGACCCGTCGGTTTCTCTGGTCTTGCCCCTGTTTCACCGGACACTCAGGCGGTTGCGATTTGAGCTGCGATGAACTCGCGTGGTGAGCGCATC
>CANLEQ010000095.1 GCA_947489705.1 uncultured Paracoccaceae bacterium | reverse complement strand
GAGCTATGCCTGAATATGGGTGACGCGCTTTGATCAGGCGGCGCGGTTCTTGGCGTCGGTCGCGGCGACACCGTCGGTGAACTTGATGCCTTCGATGACCAATGGCAACTGGTTCGCCGCCTTCAGACGGCGCCAGCCTTTTGATGCGGCCTGAATGAGCTTGTAGACCATGAGCTTAGCGGTCCTTTGCGACAGCGCGCCCTTGGTCCGGACGGTGCGGTGGCGGACGGTGGCGAAGACGCTCTCGATCGGGTTGCCGGTGCGCAAGTGGTCCCAGTGTTCTGCGGGGAAGTCGTAGAAGGCCAGCAGGGCCTCGCGATCCTTCGTCAGGCAGGCGACGGCCTTGCCGTATTTCGCTCCGTATTTTTCGGTGAAGACGTCCATCGCGGTCTCGGCCACAGAGCGGGTCTCAGCCTGCCAGATTTCGCGCAGATCGGATTTCACGCCGGGCTGCATGGATTTTGGGAGCTTGTTCAGTACGTTCGAGGTCTTGTGGACCCAGCACCTCTGGTGGCGCACGCCCGGAAAGACCTCGTCGAGAGCCTTCCAGAAGCCAAGCGCACCGTCGCCCACGGCGATCTCCGGGGCGGACGCCAGGCCGCGTGCCTTGACGTCGACCAGCAGTTCACGCCAGCTTTGCGCGCTCTCGCGCATGCCGACCTGAAAGCCAACGAGTTCCTTCTTGCCCTCGGGCGTGGCACCGATGACGACCAGCATGCACTCCGCTTGTGGCTCCATCCGTGCCTGGAGGTAGACCCCGTCGGCCCAGATGTAGGCGTATCGGCGGGCCGAGAGATCGCGGCGCTGCCAGCGCGCGTAATCCGCTTCCCATTCGCCTGTCAGCCGCGAGATCACACCCGGCGAAAGGTTCGGTGCGTCCGCTCCGAGGATCGCCCCAAGTGCGTCCTGAAAGTCACCCGTGGAAATGCCACGCAGGTAGAGAACCGGCAGCAGCGCATCGAGGCTCCGCGACCGACGCGCCCATCGGGGCAGGATGCTGGAGGTGAACCGGATCTTACCAGTCCCGGCGCCGACAGCTCGGTCGCGCACCTTCGGGCGGCGGACCTCAAGCCCGCCGATCCCGGTCTGAACCTCGCGCTCTGGTCCATACCCATGTCGGACAACGCGCTGCCGGCCGTCGGGCAGGCGTTCCTCGACAAGCTCCTCAACGAAGGCATCGGCCTCCGCCCGTAGCGCAGCTGCGAGCATCCGGCGCGCGCCCTCACGGGCAATCTCGGTGAGCGGGTCGTCCACCGAATTCGGCTGACGAAGCGGGACGATCCCAGTATCTTCTTTCATGGCGTATCACTCCATCTGGAGGTCCTGGCAGGCTTCAACACCCGCCTTGATACGCCGCCTTCTCAAGCCGCATCACCCATTTCCAACCATAGCTC
>CANLEQ010000094.1 GCA_947489705.1 uncultured Paracoccaceae bacterium | reverse complement strand
GGTAGTGCCCCCGGTGGTGGTGTAGGAGGCCGCGCGCGGAGCTTTTGGCTCAATGCAGCGTGCGGCCGGACTGGCGGCCACCGCGCGTCTTCGTAGTCTGAGGTTGTTCGACGACCGACGACAACGAAGGAGAGCACGATGACCAAGACCATGATCGACCTTCCGGAGGCGATCGCCAAGAGCGACGACACCGATTTTCTGCGGGAGCTGATCCAGGATGCGGCGCAGCGGCTGATGGATATCGAGGTGGGCGCTGTGTGCGGTGCCGGCGTCCGCGAGCGAACGCCTGACCGGGAGAACCAGCGCAACGGCTACCGGCCGCGCCGATGGGATACGCGCGCCGGGACGATCGGCTTGAACATTCCCAAGCTGAGGAAGGGGAGCTACTTTCCGGCCTTCCTCGAGCCGCGCAGGACAGCCGAGAAGGCGCTGATGGCGGTTGTTCAAGAAGCGTATATCCACGGCGTCTCCACCCGCGCCGTCGACGACCTGGTACGCGCCATGGGGCTGACTGGTACCTCCAAAAGCCAAGTGTCGCGGCTCTGTGAGGAGATCGACGAGCGCGTGCAGGCGTTCCTGAACCGGCCCCTCGAAGGGGATTGGCCCTTCGTGTGGCTCGACGCCACCTACGTGAAGCTGCGCGAAGGCGGGCGGATCGTATCCATGGCGGTGATAGTGGCCGTCGCGGTCAACACAGACGGCCGCCGCGAGATACTTGGCATCACGGTCATGCCCTCTGAAGCCGAGACGTTCTGGTCCGACTTTCTGCGCTCTCTCACTCGCCGCGGCCTGCGGGGCGTGCAGATGGTGATCAGCGACGCGCACGAGGGGCTGAAGGCCGCCGCGCACAAGGTCCTCGGCGCCGGGTGGCAGCGGTGCCGCGTGCATTTCCAGCGCAACCTCCTGGCCCGGGTGAACAAGGCCAACAAGCCGGTGGTCAGCGCCGTGGTGAAGACCGTCTTCGCCGAGACCGACCGCGACCAGGCCCACGTCCGCTGGCGCGAGGTCGCCGATAACCTGCGCGATCGCTTCCGGGATGTCGCCGAACTCATGGACGGAGCCGAACATGACGTCCTCGCCTACATGGCCTTCGACGAGAGCCTGCGCTCAAAGTTGCACAGCACCAACCCGCTGGAGCGCGTGAACAAGGAGATCAAGCGGCGCACCAACGTCGTCGGCATCTTCCCCAACCGCGAGGCCGTCGTCCGACTCGTCGGGGCGCTCATGCTGGAGCAAAACGACGAGTGGGCCGTCAGCCGCCGCTACATGCCCGTGGAAAAACTGGCAGGCCTGTGCGAAGATAACACTGATGCGGCCATGATCGCCGCTCAGTGAACGAGCAACACCGGCTATGAAGAAGCAGGTGGACGCCAGTTCCTACACCATCTCTCGGGACACTACC
>CANLEQ010000093.1 GCA_947489705.1 uncultured Paracoccaceae bacterium | reverse complement strand
AAGGCTTTGGCATGCGCCCGACCTAACCGTCAGGATTCACCAAGTGAATCCCTGCAGCGATTTGTACAACAACGTCCATTTTTGGACGAGAGTGGTAACAAAACTCTTAGTATCAAGAATGGGAGCTGGACCGGCTCTCTAAGTGCTTGGGATACTGAAGTTGTCGGAAATAAAATCAAAGTACGAAAGAGAAAAGGAAGGTTCTCTATAGTACTACGATTGGAACCACCAGGAAAAATCATAGTTGAGCACCTAGATATGAAATATCATGATGTGCACATACTAGCCTCAAAGTTTACATATGCAGTGGGTCGATATCAAACGGGCAGCGGAATTTCCTGGGTTCACGCCGAAGTTAAAAATATTAGTAAGCCTCTTTCGAATGCTGCAGTAATAGAATTTTTGACACCGTTGGAAGCCCAGTGGAGAGACCAACAGTGGCAGGCAATAAACCACTCCAAACGGCGGCTATTCGAGGATAACGAAAGTGGCGCTGTCGTCATAGAAGGCGGCGTCCGCTTTAGTGAAGGAAGTCGTTTCATTATGGAGAAGGCGGAAAAAGCCAACATTTCAAGTCCAGCGGTAATCTCGTCAGGCTTGGGGATCGTGAATAAAGCGTTGGGCATTATTATATGTAGCAACTGCCTAGAGTTTGAATTGGTTCGGTTTTCTAGTGGCGTCTTGCAAAATCTTACCGCAGTTAAAAAAGCTGTTTTCAAAACGCCGCATGATCTTGGGAGTACTATTGCAACAGATGGCGCTGCCAATCGAACTAAATAAACAGATTACTTAGCATTTTTGAATCGGAATGCGCAATTTTGACCCTCTTGGGTGGTCTCGAAGCATCATGAAAGGGGTGGGTCAGAAACAATCCAGTTACGAACGCAAGTTATTACGCGACGCGCAATCATTTATTTATGCCGCGGACAAGCTTTATCTTACTATCGATGCTCGTCGTTGGTGCAGTAGAGGAAGGAGGTTACTGCGTTTCTGTCAAATAAAATTAGACACCATGTGGATGAATTACGATATATGCAGTAAAATATAGACTAGAATTACCCCAAAAAACCTCGAACACACACAACTTCTATATCGGATTTTAACTTAAATTTATCTGCAGTTATGTAACGATCAGAGAATTATGGAGAGCTCTACGTGTTCGCGCTTGTGTCCGTTGGTCGAAATTTGCAGAGATCGTGCGCCTTTTTCAGCTTTACAAAAACAATCTGCGTATGCGCCGATTCTAGTAGCGTAACTAGATCAAGATTTCGGTCAACAATCATACGATGACGAAGATATCTTATTAAAAAGCGAAATCTGTACTACATTTTCCGCGTTGCGCTGGCCCAAACTCCAGCATGTTATACGCCTTGTACAGCTTGTTCCTTAAGCTGTTGCGTATCAATGACTTAGAGAAATCGGTGGTGCCCAGGAGAGGTGGATTTCCCCGTTTTATTCCTGTTACAGGCACTACCGGCGTCATACGCTCCAGCAAAACAAGGCGTATCGTGATCTTCTAGGATGGGTCAACAGGCGTATCTTGTACTACGGGTTGTTATACGGCCGGTGATGGTCGCTTGGTGGCGTGATCTCCACGAAGGTAAGTCGGTTCGATCCTTCAGTCTTCAGACTACGGTATGCATTTTGAAGGTTTGATCTGGACCTGACGCGTCGAATGGTCTTGCCCCTGTTTCACCGGACACTCAGGCGGTTGCGATTTGAGCTGCGATGAACTCGCGTGGTGAGCGCATC
>CANLEQ010000092.1 GCA_947489705.1 uncultured Paracoccaceae bacterium | reverse complement strand
TGGACGCCAAAAGCCGCCGGAACCACGCAGAGCGAAGCTGCCTGAAATTACAAGGCGGTCAGAACCGGGCGCTTACGTCAGATCGGCAGCGGCGAACAGGGCTAGGAGCTGCGGGCGGGTCCAGCCCTTCTCGAGATACTCGATGACCACCGGTGTCTCGCCCGACGCCTCGATGATCGCGAGAACGTTGCGCGACGTTCCGCAGTCCGGGTTGTGATGAATGACAACGGTCATGAGGCACCTTCCTCGGCGGGAAACCAATGCTTCGTCCTGTTGGCGAAGGTGACGAGAGACAGCATGACCGGCACCTCGACCAGAACGCCAACGACCGTCGCCAGCGCCGCGCCCGATCCAAGCCCGAAGAGGCTGATCGCGACCGCGACGGCCAGCTCGAAGAAGTTCGACGTGCCGATCAGGGCGCAGGGGGCGGCGACGTTGAACGGGATGCCCCAGGCCCGCGCCGCGCCATACGCCACGAAGAAGATCCCGTAGGATTGGATCAGCAGGGGAACGGCGATGAGCGCGATGACGAGCGGATTGTCGAGGATGACCGTGCCCTGGAACCCGAAGAGCAGCACAACAGTGACCAGAAGACCGATGATTGAGAATGGCTGCACTCGAGTCTTGAACGTCTCGACCGCCGCTTCACCACCTCTGTCGACAAGGCTGCGGCGCGTCAGATAGCCTGCAAGCAACGGCAGCATGACATAGAGGCCGACCGACAACAGTAGCGTGTCCCATGGCACGACAATGTCCGTCACGCCGAGCAGGAACGCCACGATCGGCGCGAAGGCGAAGACCATGATCACATCGTTCACGCTGACCTGCGCCAGCGTGTATGTCGCGTCGCCGCGCGTCAGGTTCGACCAGACGAACACCATCGCCGTGCAGGGTGCAGCGCCCAGCAGGATCACGCCCGCAAGATAGGCCTGCGCATCGTCCGGCGGGATCAGACCTGCAAAGACGTAGTTGAAGAACAGCACACCCAACGCCGCCATCGTGAAGGGCTTGATCAGCCAGTTCACCGCCAGCGTCACGACTAGCCCCTTCGGTTTGTCGCCCACGCGGGCCAGCGACTTGAAGTCCACCCCGACCATCATGGGAAAGACCATGGCCCAGATCAGAACCGCCACGGGCAGGTTGACCGACGCGATCTCAAGCGCGGCCAGCGCGCTAAATGCCCCGGGGAAGAGATTGCCGAGCAGAAGTCCCGCGCCAATGGCGAGTGCCACCCAGATTGAGAGCCAGCGCTCGAAAGCACCCAGACCCGCCGCGGCGGGAAGCGAGGTATCGACCATGGCAGTTTTCCTATGATTGGGGGCAGGCAATCGCGTCGATGACGGGCTGGCACAGTTCAGGATGGCCGGCACAGCAGTCTTCCATCAGGAATGCCAGCAGAGCGCGCACGCCGTCCATGTCGGCGAAGTAGCGAATGCTTCGGCCCTCCCGCACACTTCGGATCAGACCCGAGCGTGCCAAGATCGAAAGGTTGGCCGACATCGTGTTCTGTCGCACACCAAGGGTCTCGCCGATGTCCCCCGCAGACATGCCCGCTGCGCCGGCCTTGATGAGCAGACGGAACACATCGAGGCGTGTTGACTGGCTTAGGGCGGCGAAGGCATCGAGAGCAGAGTCGTTATCCATATATCGCGAAATATTGATATTATACGAGTCTGTCAAGCGCAGTTGTTTTGCTGTGCAGGAAGGACAGCTTCGTCCCGATTCTCGATCTTCCGGCGTCGTGCTAGCGGACGTTGTTGTACAAATCGCTGCAGGGATTCACTTGGTGAATCCTGACGGTTAGGTCGGGCGCATGCCAAAGCCTT
>CANLEQ010000091.1 GCA_947489705.1 uncultured Paracoccaceae bacterium | reverse complement strand
GAGCTGAGATAGACGCCGTCGTCTGACCTAAAGTGGGAAAGGGCCAACTCACTCTTCACCCCGCATTGTGCAACATCGCCCCTCATGACACCCCTCAGTTTGCCGAGCCGGTCGGGCGCACGGTGATCTCGGTGGTGTCGACACCTTCGGGCGCTTCGATCACATGGCGCACGGCGCGGGCGATGTCGGCAGGCTGCAGGGCAACGGCCCGGTAGGCAGCCATGGCCCCCCGCGGGTAGGCTCATCGGTGATGGAGTCGGCCAGCTCGCTCTCAACCACGCCGGGATTGACGCAGGTGACGCGGATCGTGTCAGTCTCCTGGCGCAGGCCATCCGAGATCGCGCGCACCGCGAACTTGGTGGCGCAATAGACCGCGCCCGTGGGCACCACCTGCAGCGCGCCGATGGAGCCTAGGTTGATGATCTGGCCGCTGCCTTGGGTCTCCATGACAGGCAGGACCGCGGCGATGCCCCACAGGACGCCTTTGACGTTGACGTCGATCATCCTGTCCCATTCGTCATGCTTGCCCGCCTTCGTCATGCTTGCCCGCCGAAAGCGGCGAGAGCGGCATGATCCCGGCGTTGTTGATCAACACGTCGATCCGGCCCCAGGTATCGAGCGCCGCCTGTGCGAAATCCGCGACATTCTTGCGGTCGGTGATGTCGAGCGCGCGGGTCTCGACGGTGCCGCCGGCGTCGCGGATGTCCGAGGCGATGGCGTCGAGGCGGTCGGTGCGGCGCGCGCCCAGCATGAGCTTTGCGCCGGTGGCGGCGAGCTCGCGAGCGATGCCTTCGCCGATCCCGCTCGAGGCGCCGGTGATGAGGATGACCTTGTCCATGATGTGCTCCATTTGGTTTTGGCTGGAGCGGAACTGGACTTCCGGCCGCTTGGGCGGTAGCCGCCGATCGGTGGACGCCGTGGTTAGCTGTGCTTGACAGCACCCGGCTCACCGCGCCCTCTGCGATACATTCAGGTGAGGGATGAACGTGGATCTGAACCTTCTGTCCCTGTTCCGGGCCGTCGCGGAGGCCGACAATTTCCGCGACGCCGCCGATCGCCTCGGCGTGACGCGCTCGGCGGTGAGTCAAGGAGTGCGCCGGCTTGAAGACGCGATCGGCGTGACGCTGGTCACTCGGACGACCCGTGCGGTTCGGCTGACCGAGGCGGGGGAAAGGCTTCACGCCGCTCTCTCCATGCCCCTTTCCGAGATCTCCGAGGCGCTGGAGCTGGCATCCGGCGACGTCCGTCCGCGGGGTGTTCTGCGCCTCGCCGTGACCTCGATCGCCGAGGCGGTGCTGTCGGGGCCGCTCCTGGTGCGCTTCGCCGAGGCCCATCCGGAGGTCGTCCTCGACGTGACGGTGACCGACGAGGAGGTCGACATCGTCGCTGCGGGCTTTGATGCGGGAGTTCGGCTCGGCGAGGTGATCGAGCAGGACATGATCGCCGTCCCGGTCACCGCGGAAGAACGCGAAGCCGTCGTCGCCTCGCCCGCATATCTCGCCGCTCACGGGGTCCCATCCCATCCGCGTGACCTGATCCACCATCGCTGCATCGGCTGGCGACCGACCCCGTCCGCCGCGCCTTATCGTTGGGAATTCGTCGAAAATGGCGTCGCCTTCGACGTTGCAGTGGCGCCGCAGATCACCACCAACGATCTGCGACTGATGCTGCGCACCACGCTCGAAGGCGGCGGCTTCACCTTCGCCACGCGCGAGACCTTGCGGCCCTACGTGGAACGGGGCGAGCTGGTCTGGCTTCTGGAAGAATTCCTGCCGCCGTTCCCGGGCTTCTCCCTCTTCTACCCGCAGCGCCGCAACATGGCCCCGAAACTGCGCGCCTTCGTGGATTACGTCAAGAAGCAGGCCGGATAAGCTGCGCCGCGTCCTGCCGCGCACCCATCGTCATCTGCAGGAAGGTAGGTAGCGACAACCTCAGTTGCGAATGTCCGGAGAGCAGTCGGAGCCCCGCTAGGACAGGGGCGGAGCGGTCATCCGTGGGTTGGGGCACGGTTTCTTGAGACAGTTCGTAGCGCTATTTCTCTTGATCAGGGGAGTAGTACGAGATGGACGA
>CANLEQ010000090.1 GCA_947489705.1 uncultured Paracoccaceae bacterium | reverse complement strand
TGATCTCCTTGTTCTTGGAGACCAGCAGACGTCAGACCGTAGCTTCCGTCACTGTCCGATTTTCCGGGAGCAGCTCACACTGTAGCGCAACCGGCTCGTATGCCGTACTGTCAACGCTTCGGTCGAAAATTGGTATCCTCCCGAATACGAGACGGCATCACAACGCGATGATCGTGACCTCGAAGACAGCTGAGTCGTTCTTCAAGCTGGAGTTGGCATGAGACGAGCCATGCCGGAGCGGAGGGAGAAAGGGTTGGGCCTCTAACCGGCGCGCTTTGCCGCCGCCGCTGCCGGCCATGGTACCAGCGAGATTCTTGGGTAGCTGGGAGGCGAAGGTGTCGAGATTGCAGTAAAAATCGATTATTTTGCTGTGATCGAAGTTGCCCTGACACATACATACAGGGAACGGTCGGCATAGGGTCTCCGCCCGGTGGGGGCTGGCTCCTTTTATCGGCGCGGCAGAGGAGGCGGAGGTCGAACGGTGGCATGCCGCCGCCGAGCTGCGCGATTGCGGGCGGCGCCTCGTCGTGCTGGCAATAGAGGCCGGGCGGATGCGTGATGCGCGGACGGGATACGCGTTCTTGTCGAGCGTACTTGTGGCTCGCGCTTTACACCGTCCCGCCGCGAGCTACCTGCACGTTACAGTGTTGGATGCCGGTTTACCGAAACGAGGCTCCATATGGAGTG
The DNA here is from genome assembly GCA_947489705.1 of uncultured Paracoccaceae bacterium. Classification (GTDB taxonomy): domain Bacteria; phylum Pseudomonadota; class Alphaproteobacteria; order Rhodobacterales; family Rhodobacteraceae; genus Palleronia. The sequence continues at coordinate 1,416 of CANLEQ010000090.1, read as the reverse complement.
TCACGCCACAATCAGGTCGTAGCCCGTAACCGACTTTGCGAGCGATCAATCGCAATTCCTCGCTCGATATCATACGCGCGTACCAACCAGTCTGATCTCGCAAGCTCGCGCGCAGAGGACCTCGCGGCTGCGGAATGTCGGTTCGGCAAGGAGATCGAAACTTGCAACGTGCCGACTTGGCCCCTTGCAGCGCCGGCAGGAGCCCGTATGCACACCTGACCCCCCTTTGATGGAACACACCTTGAAAAATAACAGAGACAATGATCTTGCCGATCGCCGCAGTGCCGCCGCAGCCTCGAAAGCAAGCCTCCTACAGGCTCATCGAGCTGCGAAGGAAGCGGCAGAACCGACCCGCCTCGCCCGGCAGGAAGAGCGTCTGGCGATTGCCAAGGCAAGGGACGAACGGCGCGCGGAACGTGAGCGGGCCAGAATAGAGGAGCAGGAACGTGTCGCCGCCGAAGCGGCCCGACAGCAAGCCGCGGCCGATGCTGCAGCCGGAGCCGACGCCAAAGCGCGCCAGAAAGTCGAAGATGACATGATCTCACGTGTTGTTCAGGACGAGGCTGAGCGAAAAGCCGAGCGCGACCGGCGCTACGCCAACCGCAAAGCGAGGCGGCACTAGGGCCGGCTTTTTTAAGTCGAACCGCCACGAAACGCACAAGCGACGGGACCTCTACCTCGTCCCGTTGCTGCCCCTTTCGGAAATGGAGATCAGCTTGCCGAACAAGAACACCGTCTTCCGCCCCACTGCCTCGGAGACCAGGGCGGATAGTGTCACCAGGATCGTGAAGGGCATGATCGACGCAGAAACATCCGCGCGCCAGGCCAAGACGCAGAGACTCCGGGCGGCGCGACTCGAAAGGGACATCTCCGAAAAGGCAGGGACAGAACCGGCCCCGAAGAAAAAGTCGCGGAAGCCCGCCGCGTAATGCGTCAGCCCCTCGCGCAGCCCCCCGCGTCATGGTCATCACTCATCGACATCCTCCTCCGACGTTGGACTGACGAGACTCGCCCGCCACTCTCAACGTCAACGATAATGACGCGAAGATTCCGACCGCCGGCCAAGGCAAAGCCGAGCCCAAGTCCCGCCCATCGGGCAACAATCGGAGCGTGTTTGTCCTGACGATCGCCGCCTCCCTCGAGAAGGACATCATGTTCGGACGGCTCGGTCCGCAGCAGCGTCTCGTCGAGGAGGACCCCGTCATGCGCTTCGCAGCCAAACGCCACGTCGTGCGCGAAGCACTGGCCGAATTGGAACGGCTGAGCCTGATAGAGCGGGTGCCCAACCGCGGCGCCGTGGTGCGGCTCTACACCGATCTGCATTCGCGCAATCGGTAGTGCTTACGGTCAGGATGCATTGATCTCAGTTGCGCTGCGTGATTCACGCCTCTGAAAACGGAGCGATTACATGAGCGA
>CANLEQ010000089.1 GCA_947489705.1 uncultured Paracoccaceae bacterium | reverse complement strand
GCTTGCTCATGCGGCGCGTCTAACGGCGTGGATTCGCAAAGTGAATCCTCCGTCGTCAGACTTGTGCAACAACGCCTTTCTGTAACCACATTCGGAGCTTCTTTTTCTCTGGCCACGGTTCGCTCCAACAGTCGCTGGCCCGTGCATGTCTACAATGCACGTTCCGTATGATAATGTATTATTATTTTCAACGTGTATTTTCTGTGATCACACGCTTGCCTTTCAACCTTTTAGCTGTGGAACCACTCAAAATCCAAGTCCGTCCACCCACAGTGCAGGAGGCGGTTGTTTGTAACTCAAACGCGATACATATATATGATGCAACCGAAGGAACACACCATGCCCGCCCAGACTTCCATGATCCATGTCCGTGTCGATGATCACCTCAAGGCGCAGGCGGCTGACGCCCTGGCCGGCGTCGGCCTCACCCTGTCTGATGCTGTCCGCATCCTGCTCACGCGCGTCGCCGCAGAAGGCGGCATGCCGGCGGGACTCACCACCGATCCCGAAGCGTATGACGCGTGGTTCCGGATGAAGGTTCAGGAAGCATTACAAGATCCACGCCCCAAGTCGCCGCATGACCAGGTGATCCATGAAGCCCGTGCCTTGATCGACGGAAAACGCGGTGCCTGAGCTCGAATGGACGGCGTCGGCAGTCGCCGATCTGATGGCCATCGTGGACTACATTTCCGATCACAATCCGGATGCGGCTCTTGCGTTGATGGAGGAAATCCAGCGCAAGGTCGGGGATCTTCCGGATCATCCGAAGCGGTGTCGTACGGGACGGGTCAAGGGGACGAGAGAACTCGTCGTTCAGCCAAACTACATCGTGGTCTACGCGGAAACATCAGCTACCGTGACGATCCTTCGAGTTCTTCACGCAGCGCAGATGTGGCCGTGAGGTACGACCGATCGAGATTCTGCGGCACGACAGTCTCGCCTGTCATTCACCGGTGAATCCCATGCTGGTCGACCGGTATATCGGTCCGTGAGCTCAGGCTTGATGGCCCCTGTTTCGGGCAACGTTCACCGGCGAAAGTAGAGGAACAGGCAAACGCGGAATCTACTGCTCGCCCCGCCACGGCCGCGACCCTATGACCAGCCTCGACGTTTGAGTTGGTGCTGCGTAAAGTCACGCCGGTCCATGGTCGAAAAATACATCAGTAATTCACCGGGCAGGAGAACGCGATGAAGCGGCCATCGCGGTTCGAGACGACAGGGCCCAAGGGGGCCGGCGCAAACCCCATACTGCGTGCCATGCGCATGAATGCAGGCGAACCCAGGAAGAAGCAGTCTTCTGCCGCTTGGGTTCTGAGAAAGCGGTTCGCACCATGCAGAACCGCCTTGGTAATCTCGAAGCTCTGGGACGTCGCTAGCCTGGTCAGCTCCCAGATCTTGCGCGACTAAGGGGGTTCTTCAAAACACAGATCGGGCGGCATCCCCGGCAGCATCCCTAGATGCGCGTCCCGGATCATGTAGGAATACATGCTGGCGCCCGTTCCGTTCACTCGATCGGTTCGACGCAGACGAGCGCCTCCGCAGACTTCAGGACCACGGTGCGCCACGACATAGACGGCATCGAAGGTGTCGTATTGCTCGTACTCGATCCCCTCGAACTGGTTGAGCTGCCAGTCCAGCTCGTCGATGAACACCCGCTTGCGGTAGCAAAGGAAGTCGTTGACTAGATGCCATTTGGGGATGCCATGCGGCATCTGCACAATCGAAATCTCGAAATCCCCGGACACAAAGCCAGCGTTCTCGGCAGCGGCGGCAGCATTCACTGCTTCCGGCGTGTGCCCGTCAGAGAACATCAGCGTCTTGGTCATCCAGCCTTGCCTTTCCCAGGAATTGCCTGCTGGAGGTATAGGGATTGATCAGCCAAAGGCCATGATTTGTGACCTCCAGCGTCACGACCCCATCAACCTGATAGGCGGTGAAGTACTTGGACAAGGTCTCTGCCATGTCCTCGGTGAATTCGGCCCTGGCTTTGACCACGAGATCGATGCCCGCGTCAAAGCCGCCATATGATACGCGTCCTGTCATGCAGCCTGAACTGGCCCCCTTTTCGACCGGACACTCGAGCATGACCATGGAGGCTTAGGGATATCCCTAAGCACGTGCTT
>CANLEQ010000087.1 GCA_947489705.1 uncultured Paracoccaceae bacterium | reverse complement strand
GACGTTGTTGCAAAAATCGCTGCAGGGATTCACTTGGTGAATCCTGACGGTTAGGTCGGGCGCATGCCAAAGCCTTCTTGTACCCGCTACCGCACGACGAACTGGTCAGCCTACAACGCCTCGTTGCGCAAGCGGGGCTCGCTGTCGGTCTGGTTCGATCCCGACATGGTCTGGCATGCGGAAAAGTCCGGCCATCGGGGACGGCCGGAAACCTTCTCCGATGCCGCGATCCAGAATGTGGTCACGTTCGCAGACAATCTGGTCGGGAGGGTCTCGATAGTCGCAAGCAAAGTGGTCGAGAAACAGCCGATGTTTGCAGTTCAGTGCGCGGATGATTGCGGTTCGCTACACCTAGCACTTGCAGAACATGGGCCATACCCTGAACCGTAAGCGCATCCGGTGCCTGATGCGGGTCATGCGCGTGATGACGATCCGTTGCCCGACAGGGTATTGCGCAACAATGTGCGGAGAGGGGACCGGACGCCTGACACCCGCAAGCCCGCCGGGGGCCCAAGACCTACCCCTACCTGCCGGACGGGCTTCGGGAGGGTCGTCCCACCCAGGTGCGCCGACATCACTTGGCTACCCCCTCTCGGCAGCACGCTTCGGATGTGACGGCAGTGGGTGCGGCGAAGCTTCCCATATTCGGTCGCTGTCATGGACTGGTGCGTCCGCAAGGTGCCGGCCCGGCGCATCTGGAACACAACTCCTGCGTTGAGGCGTTGAACGAGGCGGTCCACTGCTTGGCCCGCCCGGGATCATGAGTGCCGGCCAAGGACCCCAGGTCACGGCCTTCGCTTGGACCGACCGGCTGAGACGGCTCGGTCATCAGTCTGATGTCGTAGGCAATGCCTTTTCGCGAATGATGCCGGGCGTCAGCACCAGCGCTGTGGCAAGCGCGATCGCCGCGGCGCAAAAAAACATCGGTACGGCGCCGAAGGCCGAAGACGCCGCGCCGGCAAGAGCGGGCCCTACGATATTGCCCGCGCCCGTGATCAGAAGGGCCGCGGTGAAACTGAGCGAGGACAGATCGGGAAAGAGTCGCTCCGACCAGAGCGACAGAACCGCGCTGATCATCATCACGAAAATACCCTGAAGGCCCGCCGAAACGATCACGCCTGCCCACGAGGTGGGTGCCCACGCGATGACGGCGATGGACAGTGCCGCGCCGATGTTGAGGAGCCGCAGTAGCCACGACAAACCGAGCAGCGATTTGAGCCGCGCAGTCACGAGGCCGAGCAGCCCGAACGCCCCGTAGGCGGCAAAGACGATCGCACCGCTCGCCCGGGAAGGCAGCCCGGCAAGTCCGCCCTGTTCCGCCACACGGTCAGCAACAAAGGTAACGTAGATGCCATTTGTTACGCCGAACGAAAACGCAACGAGATAGAGGGGGATGGCCGACCGCGTGAGAAGCTCCCGCCATTTGCGCGGCGGGGCATCGCCGGCGGGCTCCACCGTGTCCGACAGGGCAAGAAGGTTGGCAAGTGCCGCCCCGGCTGCACCGGCGGCGAAGACCGCCCAAACGAGACGCCAGCCATAGCCGAAGAAGGAGAGTGACAGCGCCAGGAGACCTGCCAGCAGCACTCCGACCGCTGTTCCCGAGCTGATCACCGACAACGCGCCCGGGCGGTCGCGTTCGTAGAGTACCCGCTGAGCGGCATTGTTGAACGGTGTCCACGAGAAGCCCGCGCTGGCGCTGGCGAGGCAGATTCCGATAGCAAGCACGACCGTGTTCGGCGCGGCGGCGACCGCCGACAGGCCAAGCGTCGCCGCGATCATCCCGATCACGATGGGCACACGAGGGCCTGCGCGCGCGATCAGCTTGTAGGAACATCCGAGCGCCAAGAAGAAGGTTGCAAAGCTGAGGCTAGAGATCAATCCAGCGGCGCCGGTCGAGATCGAGAACGCCTCGCGGAACTGCGGAAGGAAAAGGCCAAAGCCGATCCTTGCGGGCCCGAACGCTATGGCTGTCGCCACGGAGCCGGCCGAGGCGATACGTGTCAGTGTCTGCATGGGCCGCCGCCTTTCGCTTGGAAGGAAGGGGACGGACCGGGAAGAGGTTCCTCAACCGGTATATCTCCGCCGAGCTTGCGTCCCCTATCACATTGATCACGGAGTAAACGACATCCGGTGCGATACTGCCAGAGCGGTGTCCCGCGGCCGCTCTGAAAGATCAAACCACTGAGCTACTCCCCATCGCTTGGACAGTTTTCGGGATGATTTAAGCTACTCTCTGCCCCTGCCGGTCGGTTTCGATCT
>CANLEQ010000086.1 GCA_947489705.1 uncultured Paracoccaceae bacterium | reverse complement strand
TCGTAACCGCCCGGTTGGGACCGCCTTCTTGAGCTGATCTGCAGATCTTAACCTCCGTCGTTATTGGCGTCGTTAGCGACGTCAGCTGTGGCGGAGGTTGGAATGCGGCACGAGGTTGTCCTGGGTGCGGAGCGGCGACGGCGCTGGTCGGATGAAGCGAAGCTCGAGATCCTGGGAGAAGTCGGCGTTGACGGTTGGACGGTGTCCGACGTTGCGCGACACCATGACCTGACCCGTCAGCATATCTACCAATGGCGACGCGAGCTGAGACGGAAGGGGCTGTGGCCGGAGCCGGGTGGCGCGACCTTTCTGCCCGTGGAGATGGCTGCGATCCCGGAAGAGACTGTGCGTGATGAGGCAGGCGCGGCCCGGCAGTCGGAGATCGCGGTGATCCTGCGAAACGGCCGCGAGTTGCGCTGCGAGGCCGGGATCGAGGAGGCGATGCTGACGCGTCTGATCCGCGCGGTTGAGACAGCATGATCGGCCCGGGAACCGGCGTCCGGGTGTATCTCGCCTGCGGTGTGACAGACATGAGGAAGGGCATCGCCGGACTGGCCGTGCTGGCGCAGGATGTCCTGCGGCAGAAGCCGTCGGGCGGCGCCGTCTTCGCGTTCCGCGGACGCCGCGGTGATCGCATCAAGCTGTTGTACTGGGACGGCCAGGGCTTCTGCCTCTACTACAAGGTTCTGGAGCGTGGCCGCTTCCCTTGGCCCTCTGCGGCCGACGGCACCGCAAGGCTCACCGCAGCGCAGTTGGCCATGCTGTGGGAAGGCATCGACTGGCGACGGCCGGACTGGGGCGCGCCACCGGCCCGCGTCGGTTGATTTATTGCTCGAGAGGCCCTGTTTTTATGGCGTTTGATGGCATGGGCTGCTATGAATGCGCATGTCGCAAGCGCCCGCAGATCTTCCGAACGACCCTGCCATTTTGAAGGCGATGATCGCCGCGTTGCAGGCTGATAACGCGAAGATGGCCGCAACCCTGCGCGCCCACGATCTGCTTGTGCAGGCGTTGCGCGTCAGGATCGCCAAGCTGAAGAAGCAGAAGTTCGGCGCCAGCTCCGAGAAGATCGAGCGCGAGATCGAACAGCTCGAACTGGCGCTCGAAGACCTGTTGATCGCCAAGGCCGAGGCGAACGACGCGCCGCCTGAGGAAGACACGGCCCGGGAGCAGAGCCCACTGCCGGATCAAGAGATCGAAGCCGCGCCGGAGAAGAAGCAGCGCCGCCGCCCCCGCGTCTCGGAGGACACGCCGCGCGAGCGCCGAGAGCTCGATCCCGGAGACGCCTGTCCCGATTGCGGCGGCGACCTGCGCGTGGTCGGCGAGGACGTCAGCGAGTTGCTCGACATGATCGCGGCCCAGATCAAGGTGATCGAGATCGCCAGGGTGAAGAAGTCCTGCCGCCGCTGCGAGCGAATGGTGCAGGAACCTGCGCCCAGCCGACCGATCCCGCGCAGCATGGCAGGGCCCAGCCTGCTGGCCTTCATCCTTGTCTCCAAGTTCGACGACCACATCCCGCTCTATCGCCTGAACGAGATCTTTGCCCGGATGGGCGCCGACGTTCCGGATTCCACGATGGTCGATTGGTGCGGCGGTGCGATGAAGGCCCTGAGCCCGCTCATCGAAAAGATCGAGACCGACGTGATGTCGAGTTCGATCCTGCACGCCGATGATACGCCTATCCGTGTGCTCGACCGGTCCCGCAAGGACAAGGGTCTCGGAAAGGGTGTGAAGCAGGGCCGGATCTGGGCCTATGTCCGGGATCAGAGGCCATGGTCAGGTGCGGCGCCCCCGGGCATCGTCTACTACTTCTCTCCGGATCGGAAGGGCGAGCATCCACGTGGCCATCTCGCGAAGTCGGGCGGCATTCTGCAGGCCGATGCCTATGCGGGCTTCAACGAGCTGTATGAGACGCGCGCGGATGGTTCGCAGCAGTTCCGCGAGGCCGCGTGCTGGGCACATCTCCGGCGCGACTTCCATGACGTGTGGACGGCCGACACGTCCCAGATTGCCCGTGAGGCTCTCGACCGTATCGGCAAGCTCTACGACATCGAGCGTGAGATTGCCGGGCAGCCTGCCGAGGTACGGCTGGCCGCCCGCCAGAAGTACAGCGCTGACAAGGTCGCGGCCTTCAAGGTCTGGGCCGAGCAGCAGCTAACCCGGATCCCGGGCAAGAGCGATCTCGCCAAGGCCTTCCGCTACGCTCTCAACCGCTGGACCTCCTTCACCCTCTTCCTCGAGGACGGCCGCGTTGCCATCGACAACAATGCCGCCGAACGCGCCATGCGCCCAGTGGGCGTTGGAAGGAAAAACTGGCTATTTGCCGGATCGGACACGGGCGGCGAAACCATCGCGCGGGCGATGACGCTCGTCGAGAGCGCGAAGATGAACGGCCTCGATCCCCAAGCCTACCTCGCCGACATCCTCGACCGCATCCACGATCACAAGAACAACCGCCTCGACGAGTTGCTGCCCTGGAACTG
>CANLEQ010000085.1 GCA_947489705.1 uncultured Paracoccaceae bacterium | reverse complement strand
ATAAGCACGTGCTTAGGGATATCCCTAAGCCTCCATGGTCATGCTCGAGTGTCCGGTCGAAAAGGGGGCCAGTTCAAACGACCGCTCTCGTTAGCTGGAAGATTTAGGCATTTGCCATGCGCGACGTGGATCATCGGCCGGGAGGGTTCGTGATGTGCACGTGGTTAATCAAATACATACGATTAGCATGCAGGATGGAGGGACGCTTAAGTCATGCATCGAGAGGTCTCGATGCGGCGCCGAGATATCATGATGGTCAAGAGCCTCCATTCCCTGAGCGCCCTCCTCCTGGGGTCCGCAATCCTACTTTTCGCGGGCGGCCTGAACGGTATGATCCTCCCGGTTCGGGGCGGCATGGAAGGGTTCGGTGCGATCTCCTTGGGTCTGCTCGGGACGGGATGGGCGATCGGGTACGTCGCGGGCTGTCTGGTGACTCCTCGGCTAGTCGCCGGCGTGGGCCATATACGGGCCTTCACGCTCATGTCCGCCCTTGCGGGCGTCGCCGTTCTGTTGTCACTTCTCCTGATTCATCCCGCCGCCTGGGTCGTACTTCGCGCATTGTCGGGCTTCTGTTTCGCGGGGGCAGCCATGATCGTCGAAAGCTGGCTCGCCGAGAGGACCGAGACACGGCTGCGCGGCAAGGTATTCGGCATCCACACCATGGTTGGCCTTGCCGCGACGACCACTGGGCAGATGGCCCTGACATTCGCGCCGATCGAGGGGCATGTGCTCTTCGTGCTCGCTGGGGCATTCTACTGCATCTCGCTCGTGCCGGTGGCACTGACGACATCCGGCGCACCGCAACCCCTCGTCGTCGTTCGGCTCGATTTGGCCGGATTGTGGCGGAACTCCCCCGTGTCGGTCTTCGCCGCCTTCATGCTCGGCATCTCCAACGCCTCCTTCTTCACGCTGCACGTCGTCTACGCCGAACAGGTGGGGCTGGGCCTGACGGTCATAGCGCTCTTCGCCTCCGTGCCGTTGATGGCTGGCGCATTGTCGCAAATTCCGGTCGGTATTCTGTCGGACCGCATCGATCGCAGGATGGTGCTTGTGGGCCTGTGCTTGCTGGCAGCTGTGGCGGATGCGACATTCATCTTCCTCGCGCCACACGGGCAATCGATGAACCTGATCGCCGTGGCACTCTTCGGCGCGACCTCGCTCGCGATCTATCCCGTGGCAATGGCGCATGCCAACGATCACGCCGCGCCCGGTAGCTTCATCCAGACCTCGGGCGGCGTGCTCATGGTCTTCGGCATCGGATCGGCTTTCGGCCCCTTGCTGGCAGGCGTCTCGATGAACGCCATGGGCCCTCAGGCGCTCTTTTGCATAACGATCGTCTCCCACTGCGCCACGGCTGCGTTTACGATCGTCCGGATGATGACCTCCCAAGCGGTACCGCAAGAGCAGAAGGGCGCGTTCCACGTCACCCAGCCGGGCCGCATCGCCACTCCGGAGACGGCCGCGCTCATTGGCGACGCGCTGGATGTTTCACCGGCGAACGAGCGAAATTCTTGCGTTCATTATAACTCACCGGAACTGAAGGCCGCATAGGCGAGAAGACCGATAGCGATATGCCTTTGGAGAAACTGCTCGAGGCTAGGTCGGTCGACATACCAGCGCATGTTGCGGCTCGACGGGTGACGCCTCTTCCCGAGGTTGACGGAGGCGTAATCCGTAGTGTTGCCGGGCCGGGAGAAGTTCGGCGTGACGTTGCTCGCTTTGGCCCCCAGATCGAGGTTGCGGGAGATGAAGCCACTGCCATTGTCGACCCGGATCGTCTGCGGCTAACCATTCTGTCGGCAGATCCGTTCGGGCGCCTGAACCAAGTATTCCTCGCCTAAGGTGAACCGCGGGTCCGTTGCTGGGCAGAACGGCGAATGTGTATCGACGATCGTCAGGATGCGTAGCTTCTCGCCTGTCGCAAGCTAATCGTGAACGAAATCCATGCCCCGGACGTCATCCGGGCCAACTTCCTCAGTTCGACCCTCGCACGGCCTGGCCTTTACTTACCGCTTCGGGTGCTTGTCGCAAGGCTGAAGCCCCAACTCACTGTAGATCCTGCGCGTTCTCTTGATGGCAATCTTCTCCCCTCGACGGCGCAGCAGTACATGGACGCGCCGATAGCCCTGGCGCACCCAAGGTCTTCCAGATCCGCCTTTTCCAACGTGCGCCTTGGTCAGCGCGGCAAGACTTGTCGTGGAACGCTGAACGGTCGAACCGGAGCGTCCCACACGGCGGCCTCATCGACACAGCCAGTCGGTGCACATCCCGCGAACGAGGTTACGCACGTGACCAGACTTCAGAGCTTTCGGCGGATGATGTCCGCTCGCCATTTTCCTTGGACCAGTGGGGGGCAAAGGCTCGTTACCTCGCTGTCGAGAGTGGGCTCCGCAACGATCTTCTTCAGTCGTCGGTTCCCGTCCTCGAGCGCCTTAAGCCGCCGCTTTTCGTCAGGTAGGAGCCTCACGTATTTCGATTTCCAGCAGGCATAAGCCGATTGACTGATCCCGTTCGCGCGACGCGCGAACTCCGGCAGATCTTCGCCTCCGGCGTTCCCTCCTCGCCTTGCTTCAGGACGAAGCCTTCTGCGCAACCGAAAAACCTTGAAGCCTACATTGTCTCAGCTCGTTTCTTGGAGCGGTTGCCGAGTGATCTGATCCCCGCAAACTGGACCGTTTGAAGCTGGAGTGTTCCGCTACGATTTCCCGGCTGGAAGAGGAACGGAATGACATGAAAGCATCGAAGTTTTCGGACGCGCAGAAGGCGTTCATCATTAAGCAGGGCGATGAGG
>CANLEQ010000084.1 GCA_947489705.1 uncultured Paracoccaceae bacterium | reverse complement strand
GGAAGCCTTCGGTGTCTGGCGCCAGGCGGCAGGGCTCACCGCCTGACGGCAAGTCCTCAAGGCCATCCTCCCGCGCTCCCAAAGTTACCGTGACAGCTCCCGCGAGACTGCGCGGCCGCAGCGCTACACGCGAACAGACCCGAACGCGCGCATCGGGCGATGGCGCGGTTTGCGACGAGCGGCGGCGATGTCGAGAGGGTTCCGGTCGCGGCCGGATGCGCCGCGTGGCCGGTCGATCCGGTCGAGGCTCCGTCGCTTGCTCCCGATCGGCAGGCCGCGGGCGTGCCCGGCCGATCGGGAGCAAAGGGCGACCGTTCAGAAGAACGTGTCGAAGGTCGGATCGGAAGAGATCGCCATGAGCTGGTCCCGCGCAACTTCCGTCGAAGCGGTCGCACCGTCTCTGGCCAGGTCCAACAGATCGCCGCCCTCGATCGCGTTCATGATCTGCGCGTCGGAAAGGATCGCGATCTTCTGCCCGTCGGTGCCGCCGGCCCCGGACCTGATCTCGAGCGTCAGATCGAGATCTTCGAGCAGATCGCCGCGGGCCCGGCCCTCCGAGAAGACGTCGACGGACAGGTCGAACGTGCCTTCGGAGATCCTCTTGCCATCTCCGAAATGCAGGCTATCGTCGCCGAAGAGCGCGTAGGGTTCGACGTTCTCGACCCGGCCCTGGGCGCCGTCCCAGTCGAGCGCGACGCTCCCGACCCGTTCGCCGTCCTTGGCCGATGCGAATATCGTCATCTGGCGCCCTTCGATGTCGCCCAGGTGGAGCGTCTCCGTCTCGTCGTTCAGGTGGACAGTCTCTCCGGTATCCGTGAAGTACATGAAGATATCCATGTAAGCGGCATCGAGCGTCCCCACATCTTCGAGCGGTCGTTCCGGCTCGACGACTGGATCCTGCCCGTATTCGAGGGTCGCGGTGATCTCCTCCAGGACCACGCCGTTGCCACCGCGTTTGGAATAGACCGTCATGCTGATGTCGTATTCTCCGGCGGACAAGGCATGCCCGTCGTAGAGCTCGCCCCGGTGGTCGCCGAACAGGGCATACGGCTCCACGTTCTCGACGCGCGAGTTCACACCGTCAATCGACAGGCTGACGCTCCCGATATCTGCCGGGACGCCGTCCTTCGCGGTCGCCACGAGCGTCGCCACGTTGCCGTCGAGTTCGGCGAGCGACGAGGCAAGGAACGGCTCGTTCAACTGGATCGACTCGCCCGTGTCCGTCATCACGAGATGGATATCAAGGTAGTCGCTCTCGACCAGCATCGTCTCCTCCGGAGAACGCTGCTGGATGGACGCGTCTTCCTCCACCTCCGTTTCGGGGGCCGGTTCGAGCCCGGGAGACGGGTCGACTGGGTCCGGCTCGTCCATCGGGACTTCTGCCGCGAGATCAGGGGAGAAGCGCGACGCCGCGGCGTCATGACCGGCGATTGCCGTGAAGTCGGTGGAGAGCGTTCCCGAGCTGTCCTCCCGGACGACGTCGGTCCCGCCGACCCCGATATATCGGTCGTAGCCGTCGGAGCCGACGATATGCAGGTTGCCGACGAGTTTCATTCCGTCCCAGGTCACGTCCCGGGAATCGTTCACCGCGATCACGGATTGATACCAGGACGAACTCGTATTCTCGACGACGATATTCTCGAGATGGACCGAGTTTGCCGCCCATTCGCTCGCCGCGACGTTGTCTCCAAGAAGATTGGCCCTGTTCAGGGTCGTGAGCGCGACCGCCTTGTTGTTGTCGACGAAGGTGGAGTCGGAGATCAGGATATTCTCGTTCATCTGGTCGGTGCTGAGGTCGGATCTGTCATCGACGATCGTCTTGATATCGATGCCCTTCTCTCCGTTCTCGATGAAATGACTGCCGGACACCACGCTGTCCTTGAATCCACCCGTCGTATCTATTCCGTCACGGTCGTTGCGGATGAAAACGCTGTCGATGACTTCGGCGCGCTGGACGCCCTTTCCGTTCGACGGCGCCGTTTTGATCCCGTCGCCCAGCGAATTCTGAAACAGCGAATTGACGACTTTTGCATCCAGAACGTCGCCGGACCACCGCATCTGGTAATAGCCGCCGTCGAAAGACGTATCCTGGACGAGCAGCCGATCTCCATCCACGAATTCGACGAAGATGTTGGCATTTCCTTCGAATGACGAATTGATAATCTTAACGTCGTCGTTGTCGATGGATTTGAGGAGGATCTTCGACCCCTTGCCGTCGGGCTCGTTCAAATGGACGAACGAAAGATCCACGAGGGAGACGCCGTCGTTCAGGAACAGGAGGGGGTCGGGATTCGTGGACGTGTCCTGGATATCCAGGCCGCCGCCATCCGCCCCCGCGAGCGTGAAGTTCTCGGGAAGCTGGATCTCGCTTCCCTCGATATCGAACATGTGGTCGAGGACGAGGGTATCGCCCGCACCCATCGCGCCCTCGAACAGACGGGCAAACTCGTCCGATACGTTCTCGCCGGCGTGCCAGCCGAGCTGGGTGGAATGGATCGAGCCGTCCGCGAGCGGTTTCGCATAGAGCTTCGCTCCAGCGGACGTGATGGCGTGATAATCCGTCGCGCCGTCGGCGGCCACGGCGTATTCGAAGTTGCCGGCCCTGATCGAATCTCCCTCGGAAAATTCACCAACGGAATTCGAATTTCCCATCAGCGCATTCACGGTCGTGTAAGTCGCCGCGAAGTCAGTCTGGTTAGCCATCTACAGCTATCCTTTCGTTGAGTAGGCAGGAATAACCCGGATTTGGGATTTTCCTTTATTTGCGCGGACAGCCCGCATTGCGCCACGGTTCGTAGGGAAAGTTGGTTAAATAACCCTTACTCGGACCGGTTCGTCGGCGCCTCGACTGCTGCATTCGCAGTCAATGTCGTGCTTTTGCATTTACGGCCCCGCTCCGCGGATTTGTTTACCTTCGTTACTTTCCGAACGATTGTGCATTGATGCGGCGACGGCCCTATATTGCCCTCATCCGGCCCACAAGGCGGACGCAAAAAAGGTGGCAAACTCTGGTAGTGCCCCCGGTGGTGGTGTAGGAGGCCGCGCGCGGAGCTTTTGGCTCAATGCAGCGTGCGGCCGGACTGGCGG
>CANLEQ010000083.1 GCA_947489705.1 uncultured Paracoccaceae bacterium | reverse complement strand
TGTCGTCCTCGGTTCAGGTTGGTTGTCGCAACCCGACCCTACCGGGAAACCCGATGGCCACCGCCAGCTACACCACGAGCTGGGACACCATCAACTTGTCTTGCCCCCGGTTCCTCGAACACTCATACCTGATGCTATTCCAAGGAGCTTTGCCGTGCCAGAAGACGCAACGATATCCCCAAAAGTATCCGCCCCGCAACCGGCGGAGGCGCTGGACCTGCCGAGCCATATTGTCCTGATCGCCAAGCATATCGGTATCAATTCCGGTGGCGAGGCGATCAAGGCGCATCAATTCGCGCGGCTTCTGGTCGATAACGGGGTGAAGGTCTCGGTCATCACGCACGAGCGCACCGTCAAGGGGCTCGGGGCCGACCAGACCGGGCAGACCTTCCATCTGGTCGAGGATGACGGGCTGCAACGGTTCATGTGGCGCGTGAAGCCCTTGCGGGGCCTGCTCGATATCCACTTCCACCTGGTCGCACGCCGTCTGATCGAGCGTCACGTACCGCGCGATCCCCGGACGACCCTGCATTACATCGGCCCTGTTTCGCCGGTGATGCCGCGGTTCTTTCCCAAGGGCTATGACATCGTCCTGGGACCGCTGACCGGCAACATCTTCTATCCGCCGGCCTTTCGCGAGCGGATGTCGCCGGAATTCCGCAACGGCGAGCGGTTCCATGCGATCGCCCAGCGGATCCTGGGGCGGATCTTTCCCGAAAAGCGCAACCGCGCCCGTGTGGTTCTCGTCTCGGGCTACGAACGGACCCGCGCGTCGCTGCGGATGGCGCGTGTGCGCGAAGAGCAGATGGTCGACGTGGTCGATTCGGGCGTGGCCGATAGGATACGGGATCGCGGCCGGATTCACCACGAGGGGCCAAACCCCCGTTTTGCCTGTTCCGGCCGGATGGTCGATCACAAGGGCGTCGATCTGGCCATCCGCGCGGTGGCCAGGGCCGATCCGAAAGTAACGCTCGACATCTACGGCGACGGCGAGAAGCGGAGCGAATGGGAGGCGCTTGCCCAAGAGCTCGGCGTGACCGACCGGGTTCGGTTCAAGGGCTGGGTCGAGAGCCACGATGCCCTGCTCGACGCGTTCGAGGGATATCGCGGCTATATCTTTCCCACGCTCGCCGAGGCCAACGGCATCGTCATGCAGGAGGCGATGATGGTGGGTCTTCCCGTTGTCACGCTCAATTGGGGCGGGCCGTCGATGCTCGCCGACAAGGATGCGGCGATCTATGTGGAGCCGACCTCCCAGGAGGACGTGGTCAACGGGATCGCGGCCGCCATGACCCGGCTGGCCGAGGATCCGGCCCATGCCGAGGCGATCTCCATCCGCGCGCGGCAGATCGCCGAGACGCGGTTCTCTTGGAGGGCCGTGGCCGACAGCTGGCTCGGGGCGTGCTTCCCGCCGAAGGGCGAGACGGGAACGAGGAAATAGATCCTCAGCCGCGCGCGGTCCGGAAGAGCTCCAGAAGGCGGCGGGATTCCTTGGCCACGTCGTAGCGCTCGACCACCCGCGCGCGGCCCGCGCCCGTCATGCGCGCGCGCAGCTCTGGCGAGGTGGCCAGACGTTCGATCCGGTCCGACAGCGTCTCGATGTCGCCGGGCGGGACCAGGAACCCCGACACGCCGTCCTCGACCAGTTCCGACACGCCCGCGACTTGGGTCGCCACGACCGGACGGCCCGCGGCCAGCGCCTCCATCAGGACCACGGGCACGCCTTCGGCGAAGGACGGCAGCACGAAGACATCCGTCTCGTCCAGCATCTCGGCCACCTCGTCCTGCCGGCGATAGCCCAGGAACCGCACCCGGTCGCCCAAGGGGGCGGCGCGTCGCTCCAGAAGCGCGCGATCCGGCCCGTCGCCCACGATGGTAAGCCGCAGCGGCACGTCACCCATCCGCTCCAGCGCGTCGAGAAGCACCGAAAGCCCCTTCACCCGCGCCAGCCGCCCGACGAACAGGAACTCGGCCGGGGCGCCGGGGGCGCGGTCCGGGTCCCTGCCTTGGCCGTAGAGGTCGGGATCCACGCCGCAATGCACGATCTTCAGACGGTCCCAATGGGCGGGGTCGGAAAAGAACATGGCCTGCGAGCGGGCATAATGGCTGATGCAGGCAACGAAGGCCGCGCGCGCCGTTTTGACGTCGATCCGCCAGCGCAGCGGATCGATGAAATCGGCGGGGCCGTGCAGGGTATAGCTGAACGGGATCCGCGCCAGCCGGGCTGCCAGCATCGCGACCGTGGCGCTCGACGAGACGAAGTGATTGTGGATATGCCCCGCCCCGATCCGGTCGAGATGGCGCGCCAGCACCATGGCCTCGGCGGCATAGATCGCTTGGTAGGCCAGGGCTTTCAGGCCCGGGGCCCGCGTCTTCCAGGCGAGCTTCAGCATCGTCCCGAACGCCCCGGGGCGCCTTAGGGCCCATCCCAGGGCACCAAGCGCCCCGGGCGACAGCGTCGCGGGCAGCACGTTGAACGCCTCGGCCGCATGGGCGCGGTCGACGGGCCCGATATGCTCGCTCTCGGGCGTGGCGCGGATCGAGCAGATGCGGATATCGGCCCCTTCGGCCCGGAGAGCCTCGATCTCGCGCTGGATGAAGGTCTGCGAGACCGCGGGATACATGCCGCTGAGATACGCGATCACGGGTGTTTCGGGCGCAAGGGGCATGGAAGGGTCCGTCTCTCGGGGGGTCGTTCGGCCTGCGGGATGGCACAGTTCCGCCCGGCGGACCAGCGGCAGGACCTGAAAACCCGTTCATAGCTGGCGATATCTGGCTTGATGAGGACCGCCCCCGCCTAGAGTGCCTTGATGTCGCGCCAGCATATCTCGCCGTAGCCAAACAGGCTGAAGCAAAGGCGCGCACGACGCATCTCGTCTATGTAATTATGATAGGAGATCTTTCCCGCCGGGATCACAGGAAAGGCATTCACGGCCTCGATCGAATGGCGCCGCATGGCCGAGTACTAGAGCGATCCGCACGTCCCGAGCCGGGTCTAGATATCCAGGTCGCATTGAAGGCGTCGATGAACCTAGGGCCATTAAAGAAACCGGGTCCCACCGCCAGCTTCGAATCTTGGGGGAAGGCGCGAAATCCACGGCTGATCTGATCCCCGCAAACTGGACCGTTTGAAGCTGGAGTGTTCCGCTACGATTTCCCGGCTGGGAGAGGAACGGA
>CANLEQ010000082.1 GCA_947489705.1 uncultured Paracoccaceae bacterium | reverse complement strand
GCGGGCTTGGACATACCGCCCTGCTATGCCGCTGCACTCCCGATGTGAATCCCGGGCACGCTTCGTGCAACAAGGCCGTGCCGATCTGTTCGATCCGGCAGTCGTTCAGGATGACGATCCGATCGGCGAGGGTCATCGCCTCGGTCTGGTCGTGGGTGACGTAGATCATCGTCGCCGCGATGCGCTGGTGCAGCTGGGCCAGTTCCACCCGGGTCCGGACCCGGAGGGCCGCGTCGAGGTTCGACAGCGGCTCGTCGAACAGGAACGCCGCCGGCTCCTTCACGATGGCCCGGCCGATCGCCACGCGCTGGCGCTGCCCGCCAGACAACTGGCTTGGCCGTCGATCGAGAAGCGCCTCCATCTCGAGGATGCGCGCCGCATCGGCGACCCGCGCGGCGATGTCCTGCTTCTTCATGCCGATATTGCTCAGGCCGAACGCCATGTTCTCGCGCACGGTCATGTGGGGGTAGAGCGCGTAGTTCTGGAACACCATCGCCACGTTCCGCTGGCCCGGGGCGAGATCCTGGCACTCCCGGCCGCCAATCAGCAGCTTGCCGCGGTCGATGGATTCAAGCCCCGCGATCATCCGCAGAAGGGTCGACTTTCCCGACCCCGAGGGCCCGAGGAACACCACGAATTCGCCTTGCGCAGGCTGATATTCCTGATGACCTTGACGGCTCCGAAGCTTTTCGAGACGTCTTCGAGCGCGATATCCGCCATGCCTTACCCCTTGATACCCGCGCTGAGCGTGATGGCCTGCGTCACCCGCCGCTGGAACAGCAGGTAGGCGAGCGCGACAGGAAACCCTGCGAGCACGGCCGAGGCCAGCTGCCGCGCGTAATAGACGCCGAACGCATCGCTGACCTGGGTGATGCCGACCGTGATCGTCATCATCTCGGTTCGCGTGACCGCCAGGAACGGCCACAGAAAGGCGTTCCTGGCCCAGATGAAGGTGACGATCGACAGCGCCGTCGTCACGCCCCAGTTCATCGGGATGAAGACCTTGGTCAGGATTCGCAGCTCCGACGCGTTGTCCATCACGGCGGCCTCGCGGAATTCCTTGGGGACCTGGTCGAAGAACTGCTTGTAGACGATGATGACAACGGGATGGATGAGTTGCGGCAGGATGATCCCGGCCCAGGTGTTCAGCAGGCCCATATTCGCGATCAGCACGAAATGGTTGATGATGAGAACCTGCGTGGGCACCTTGAAGCTCGCAAGGATCAGCCACCACAAGACCCGCCGGCCAGGAAACCGGAGCTGGCTGATGGCATAGCCCACGAGAAGCGAGGTGGAGACGGTCAGAACCGTCACGCCGAGGGCCGTCACGACCGAGTTCAGGTACCAGCTGCCGATCTGCGTCTCGGTCAGCGCGAACCAGTAATGGCGCAAGGTCGGCGTTTCAGGCCAAAGCTCGATATAGGGCCGCACGACCTCGTCCTCGAGCTTGAAGGACGAGACGATGCCCCAATAGATCGGGAAGGCCCAGAGGAGGGCGGCAATCACCGTGACGAGCGTAATGATCGCGCCCGCGATGTTGTACCGTCGGGCGATGGCGGGGGTCATGTCCTGCGTTCCCCGAAACGCAGAAGCTGGAAGTTCAGCACCGAGACCACGATGACGATGAGGAACAGCACCACCGCGATGGCCGCGGCCCGCCCGCCGTCGTCGTTCTGGAAGGCGCGCTGGTAGATGTAGTATACCATCACCAGGTTGTCGTTCGGCCGCCCTCCGATGGAGAACAGGTACACCTGATCGAAGAAGGCACGCAGCGCCTTGGCCGTCTCGTTGGCAAGCTTTCCGTAATCGCAAGCGGTCATGTGGCCGACCTGCCACGGCCCGTCCATCTCGTTTCCGACACACCAGGTCTTGACCGCCCAGGGGTCCGCGCGCCCGTTCTTGCGGCGCATGTCCGACCAGTAGCTGCCGCCGGGATGGTTCACGTACTTGACGAAACTCCGGGCCTCGTCGAGCCCGCGCGAGCCGAGATTGACGGCAAGCATCATCTCGAGGCCTGCCTTGTCGGCCCAGTCCGCATATTCGTGAATGCCGACGTGGTTGTTCTCGAGCGTCTTCCACGCGAGATCGGGTCGGGTGGGCCGATCCTCCTTCGGGCCGATCCCGTCCTCCCAGTTGTAAGCGGAGACAAAGTTGCCTCCCGGGTAGCGGCAGATCGGCGTGTCGAACTCTCGCACGAGGTCGATCACGTCCTGCCGCATTCCGCTGGCATCGGCGGTGGAATGGTCCGGTTCGTAGATGCCCGTATAGACCGCCCCGCCAAGATGCTCGAGGAACGACCCGTAGATCCTCTTGTCGATTTCCGCGACGGCGTAGCGCGCATGCGCAACGACACGCGCCTTCATGGCATCCCCTCCCGAATATACCCTCAATTTCGGTCCGTACCAATTTTTTTGATGCCGTCGCGTAGGATCGGCCGCCCAGTCAAGGCCTTTCTGCGCGCACGAGCGCAACCACATGAAGGACGTCGTGATCGTGGTTTCCTAAGGCCGCGCTTGAGATTGTTCAGCGGTCGCGGGTGCCGGGCATTCACGCATGCCGGTCCGGACTTGGATCGATCGGCGCCTGTCGACCTCGGGATCCGTCACTTTCATGTCCGAAACGCGCTAGCCGTCGACGTAGGCGTCCCTGCGCGGTCTAAATGTCAGCGATATAACAGGGAAAGAGCTAATCTCGTTCGGGATAGGATGCCCGTCCTTCGTCAAACGCATGGCGCGGCAGAGCCGTCACGGTGCCCGGCCGACGAGACGCAGCGCGAGGGGGGCAAGCGCCAGAAGCATCGCGATACGGGCGAAATGATGGACCGCGACATAGGCGGGGTCGTATCCGAGGGCGAGACCTATCGCCGCCATCGCCTCGACCGCACCGGGTGCGAAGGCGATCCAGACCTGACCCGCGGGCAGACCGGTGATCGTGGTCACGAGGAACGCAAAGCCGATCGAGACCAGTGTGGCGATCCCGACCGAGACCACCGCCTCGCCGAACAACCGCATCAGACGCGACAAGCCGATCGCGCTGAACCGCGCGCCGAGGGCCGCACCGGTTACCGCGAAACTCGCGAAGATCGCCCAATAGGGGACGTAGCCCTCGACCAGCCCCCCCAGATGCGCGGCCGCACCGACGATCATGCCTGCCAGAAGGGCCGCGGCAGGAATGCGGAGTGCCGCGAATGCCCGGGCAGCCATCAGGCCCGCAACTAGCAACACGGCGAGATCGCCGGTCCCCATCGTCCCGATCGTCGAGCCTACGCTTTCGGGGGGCCCCGCAAGCGTGGCAATCGGCGGCACGAAGACCACCAGCATCAGCACGCGCAGCGTCTGGAGCACCATGATCGTCGTGACATCGCCCCGCCCCTCGATGGCCAGCGCCACGACGTTGGAGAGCGTCCCCGGAATCGTGGACATGAGGGCGGTCTCGACATCGTGGCCGAACACCCGGGACAAGATCACCGTGCCGATCCAGAGCGTGGCGATCAGGGAGAGCATCAGGATCGCAAGGCTGACGATCCATCCGCCGATCTGGTCCAGCATCCCGGGCGGGACCGTCGATCCGAGCGAAAGCCCGATGGTCGTGAAGGCCAGCAAGCGCAGCCGCTCGTCGACGGCCACCGCGACGTGCCATCCTGCCAGAAGCGCCACGGCAAGGCTCGCCCCGATGAGCGGACCCGCCGGCAGCCCGGCCAGCGCCGCCAGCGCGGCCCCCGCGAACCCGCCGGACAGGGCAGCAAGATGCGGTCGATAGGCGGCAAGCGACGAGGGGGAAGAATTGGGCATTCTCTGGCCTGCATAATGCACGAGGATGGCGCGATCCACAGCCTTCGATGCGACTTGCCGGTGATGCGACGATCCATCTCTCGTCCAGACTCTTCCACTACCCGCATGAACTGGCCCCCTTTTCGACCGGACACTCGAGCATGACCATGGAGGCTTAGGGATATCCCTAAGCACGTGCTTATG
>CANLEQ010000081.1 GCA_947489705.1 uncultured Paracoccaceae bacterium | reverse complement strand
ATAAGCACGTGCTTAGGGATATCCCTAAGCCTCCATGGTCATGCTCGAGTGTCCGGTCGAAAAGGGGGCCAGTTCACAGCACACTTCTCAAGGCGCTGGCTCGTGCTTTTCGCTGGAAGCGCATGCTGGGCTCCGGGGAGTTCGTAACCATCGCCGAACTAGCCACCCGAGAGGGTATCGCACCCTCCTACATGACGCGGGTCCTGCGCCTCACTTTGCTCGCGCCCTACATCGTCGAGTCCGTACTGATCGGAACACAGGGATCGGACATAACGCTGAAGCGCATGCTAGAGCCGTTCCCCCTGGACTGGCGGGAGCAGCCCACTGCCCTGACACCGAATGGCCTTCCTGCTTGCCCATTTCAGTCCAGTACCGCGCTATCCCCGGCATCGACTTCTCCGCCGGACGGAAAAGCCGGCACGCAGGGACACGGCTCTGAGCCACCGCTCATTCGCTGGTCGTGATCCTCCAAACCACGCCACCCACATCGTCGGCAACGAGCAATGCGCCGTCATTGGCAAGCGCCACGCCCACCGGTCGGCCCCGGGCCTTTCCGTCCTGCGTTCGGAACCCTGTCAGCACGTCGACAGGCCGCCCGGCCGGCTTTCCTGCGCGGAACGGAACGAAGACGACGGAATAGCCACTGGCTGGACGCCGGTTCCACGATCCATGTTCGCCGATGAACGCCCCGTCGGCAAATCTCGGGCCGAGTCGTGCCCCGTCGGCAAAGCTCAGGCCCAGAGGGGCCACATGCGCGCCGAGCGCATAGTCTGGGGTAATCGCCTGGCCGACCCTCGCGGGGGCGTCTTCGGCGACGCGCGGATCGAACCTGTCGCCGTAATAGACATAGGGCCACCCGTAGAAGCCGCCGGGCGCGACCGAGGTCAGGTAATCCGGCACGAGATCGTCGCCCAGCTCGTCACGCTCGTTGACGACGGTCCAGAGCGCGCCGGAGTTAGGTTCGAAGTCGAGGCCGACGGGGTTGCGCAAACCCGATGCGAAGATCCGGGAACTCTTGGTGGCGGGATCCACTGCCCAGATCGCGGCGCGGTTCCGCTCCGCATCCATCCCGTTCTCGCCGTGATCACTGTTGGACCCAACGGAGACGTAGAGCTGGCCGTCCGATCCCCCGACGAGCCCCTTCGTCCAGTGACGGTTCGGATCACCGGCGGGCAGTGCGATGACGCGCTCACCCGGGGCGTCGATCCGGGTATTGCCCGTCTCGTAAGGGAATCGGATCAACGCGTCCGTGTTCGCGACGTAGAGATACCGATCCACGAGCGCCATACCGAAGGGGGATGTGAGGCCGTCGACCAGAACGGATCGCAGCTCCGCGATACCGTCGCCATCTGCATCACGTAGCAAGCTGATGCGATCGGCACTGGGCACCCCCGCGCCGGCGATGCGCATGACTTGCTGCATAATGACGCCACGGATGCCGCTGGGCGCATCGGGTTGCTTGTTGCTTTCGGCCACCAGCACATCCCCGTTCGGCAACACGTGAAGCCAGCGTGGATGGTCGAGATCCGTCGCGAAGGGCTGGACCTGCAGACCCTCCGCAGCGACAGGCAGAGCGCCGTCCGGCCAACCGCTTGCAGGCGCGATATTGACCGTTGGAAGAGTTGCCTGTTGCAGAGCCGGCAGCACCGGATCCGACCCGACGGTCTCGGGCGCCGGCGCTTGCGCCGGGCCTCCGCACGCGACGAGGGTCAACAAGACCGCGAAGAGCGAGATCGGTTTGACGGCCACGCCATGCTCCCTTTTCACCGTACGCTACGCTGCTTCCGCGGCGGCGGCCATGCGTCCTTCCGACCTCGCGAGAGGCAAGCACAGTCGGAAAACGGCACGTTCGGTCTAATAGAGAAGTGCCGTTTACGGCCCTTTGCAGACATTCGCGAAGACGGAGATCGCTGCGGCACAGCTCAACCGAAGCAGACCAGACGATCCTAGACGAAGTCCTTTGTTGCGCCGAACAAATCTCTTGATCCGCGAAGCACTACCATCCGCACGAAATCACGAAAGCCCGCTTAGGAGATCCTTTGTCGCCGGCATGCGTCCGAGGCTTGAGGCGATCCGATCGCGCCACCGGGGACCCTGCGACAGGGCGTGCCCGTAAGCCTCGGCCAGATCGTCGGGCCGATCTTCCGCTAAAATACGGATTAGGAACTCAGCCTGCACCCGGTCTTTGCGCGCCTTCGCCTCGTCCGGGCCGCCCTGCCGCCTGTTGGCCACGATCAGCTTGTGGATCGCGAAGCGCTCGGGGCGCGGAATCTGCACAAGGACGCCGGAGCGATAGAGTGCCAGCGCGTGAATCGGCTCCGCAATCAGAAAATTGAGGTAGTTCAGCGCCTGAGCACTGACGCCTAGCGCCGGAAGCGGCTTGACGCTTTCGTCGCCGAAAGCCGGCGTCAGGAACTCGACCATGGCCTCGCCACCGCTTTGACGCCACTTCCAGATCTGCCGGTCGAAAACACTCGGGACAGCGTCGAATTTCATCAACTTTAGAATATCCCCTGGCTCTTCCTCGACTCGGTCGCCCAAAGCCAGCGATAGGCGCTCGAAGCTCGCGAAATCGATATCCCCCGTTTGGGCAAGCTCGTCAGAGTCGAAGCGAACGCCAAGCTCTCCCTGATAGAGCGCGTAGGCTCCGGTCCCGATTAACGTTCCGCCCAGTCGGAAAACGCCGGCACGCGCGAATGCCAGCAACAGTGAGCCTGTCTCCCGGTCGGTTCCGATCATCCCTTCGGACCTCAACACCCGCGCCAAACGCGACATGCGCGTCTTTCGGTCCTGCGCCTCCGCCTTCAGATCAGCCGCGCGCCCCAGGCGAGCGCGCAAGTCGGGGCTATCCTCGCCGAGGTAGCGGCTCTTCATCTCAATCCCGATCCGAAAGCGGTCGTAGAGGTAGGTCCGCCCGTTCCGATGACGCTCCTCGATGCTGCCCACAACCTCCGAGGCCGCCTCGTCGAGATGCATGCGCAGCAAGTCCTGATAAGCGACCTGAGCTGAGCGGGAGTGCGATATCGGTTCCATCTGAGACCTGTGAGTCGTTTGTGTGCATCAAATTATTTTATGCTACACAAAGCCTTCACTCCCTGGAATGCGGTCACGGTCTTTCTGGCGAAACTGCGCCACAGCGGTCTGGGGGCGTAACCACCAGACATGGTCGTCTGGGCTTCAAGCGGACCAGTGGCGGCGCGGCGAACGGCAATCCTACCATCCCGATCGGGACCTCGCTCTCGGCCCGTAGCGGACATTCGCCGACATCTCTGTCGCCGCGACGCAGCTTCTCCGAAGCAGACACCCGCAGATGTAAATGATAGGCAGGTTGGATTGGATTGACGTCAAGGGAGGCACACTGTTCTAAGCGCTTCTTTCAAGTCAATCCTGCGATCACGCTTCTGATACGACAGAAAGACCTGACCGGTTATGAACCAGCAGGATCTTCTCCTCGATTGATAGATCCAACTTGAATTGCCTGCGATCATCACGAATGAAAGCGCCGGCGGAAATCGCCGGGGGTCAGCCCGACGATCCGGAAGAAAACCTTGCGGAAGGCTCCTGCATCGGAATAGCCCACGTCCCAGGAGATGCGCTCGATCGGCAGGGAGCCGAATTGCAGGAGTTCCTGTGCCTTCGCGACGCGAAGGCGCTGCGCGTAGTCGGTGGTGGTCAGGCCGGTCGCCTTCCGGAAGCGGCGCAGGAACGTGCGTTGCTCCAATCCGGATTCATTCGCCAGCACGGCGAGACTGGCGTCGCGGCCCTCGTTCGCCTGCAGAAAATGCTGAGCCTTGAGCACAGCCGCATCGCCATGGGTCAACCGCGGTGCAAAACCGCTATAGTAGCGCTGCTCACGTCCGGGTGGGTCCACGAGCATCATCCGGGCGGTCTTGCCCATAACGACGGGCCCGAGGTAGTGTACCGGGGCACGGTAATGAGACAGCGCGCTGCGCTGGTCACGCCGCCATCATGTTCCCCGTGGCGGCTTCGGT
>CANLEQ010000080.1 GCA_947489705.1 uncultured Paracoccaceae bacterium | reverse complement strand
CCCGTCAACGGAAGAACGGAATCACGGCCCGAAAGCGCGCGCACCTCACAATCGAGTCAGGAAGGAGGGCCATAGGTCTCAGGCGTCGCGCCGGTTGGCGATCAGGTCGTCGACCACTTCGGGTTCGGCCAGCGTGGAGGTGTCGCCGAGCTGGTCATGCTCGTTCGCGGCGACCTTGCGCAGGATCCGGCGCATGATCTTGCCGGACCGCGTCTTGGGAAGCGACGGGGTCCACTGGATATGCTGCGGCTTGGCGATGGCGCCGATCTCGGAGCCGACCCAGGCCTGGAGCTCGGATTTGAGCTCGTCGGACGGCTCGACATCGCCCATCAGCGAGACGTAGCAGTAGATCGCCTGTCCCTTCACCTCGTGCGGAACGCCGACCACCGCGGCCTCGCTGACCGCCTTGTGCGACACCAGCGCCGATTCGATCTCGGCCGTGCCCATGCGGTGGCCCGACACGTTGACCACGTCGTCGACCCGGCCGGTGATCCAGTAATAGCCGTCCTCGTCGCGGACGCAGCCGTCCTCGGTGAAGTAATAGCCTGCATATTGCTGGAAATAGGTGTTCATGAACCGCTCGTGGTCGCCGTAGACGGTCCGCATCTGACCCGGCCAGCTGTCGGCGATGGCCAGCACGCCCTCGACGCCGTTGCCTTCGAGCACCTTGCCCGATTCGGGGTCGAGCACCACCGGCCGCACGCCGAAGAACGGCAGCGTCGCGGATCCCGGCTTGGTCGGCATCGCACCGGGCAGGGCGGTCAGCATGTGGCCGCCGGTCTCGGTCTGCCACCAGGTGTCGACGATGGGGCAGCGGCCCTTGCCGACGACCTTGTCGTACCAGTTCCAGGCCTCGGGGTTGATCGGCTCGCCGACCGTGCCCAGGAGCTTGAGCGACGACAGGTCGTAGCCCTCGACGAACTGGTCGCCCTTGCCCATCAGCGCGCGGATCGCGGTGGGCGCGGTATAGAACTGGTTGACCTTGTGGTCCTGGCAGATCTTCCAGGCGCGGCCCGCATCGGGATAGGTCGGCACGCCTTCGAACATCACGGTCGTAGCCCCGTTGGCGAGCGGCCCGTAGACGATGTAGCTGTGGCCGGTGACCCAGCCGACATCGGCGGTGCACCAGTAGATGTCGCCCTCGTGATAGTCGAAGGTCAGTTCGTGCGTCATCGCGGTATGGACGAGATATCCGCCCGACGTGTGCACGACGCCCTTGGGCTTGCCGGTCGAGCCGGACGTGTAGAGCACGAAGAGCGGATCCTCGGCGCCCATCTCCTCGGGCGGGCAATCGTCCGAGACGCCGTCCTCCATCTCGTGCAGCCAGAAGTCGCGGCCCTCGGTCCAGTCGATGTCGTTGCCCGCGCGCTTGACGACCAGCATCTTGGCGTCGTGCTCGACCTTCTGGAACGCGGCGTCGGCATTCTTCTTGAGGGCTGTGAGCTTGCCGCCGCGGGGCCCGCCATCGGCGGTGATGACCAGCTTGGCCTCGGAGCCGTTGACCCGCTGCGCCAGCGCGTCGGGCGAGAATCCGGCGAAGACCACGGAATGGATCGCGCCGATCCGCGCACAGGCGAGCATGGCATAGGCCGCCTGCGGGATCATCGGCAGGTAGATGACGACGCGATCGCCGCGCTTCACGCCCAGCTCCTTCAGCACGTTGGCGAACTTGTTCACGTGGCTCGAGAGCTGCTGATAGGTGATATGCTGGTCGGAGCCGTCATCCTCGTCGGGGACCCAGATGATCGCCGTCTGGTCGCCGCGGTCCTTGAGGTGCCGGTCGACGCAATTGGCCGCGACGTTCAGCGTGCCGTCCTCGAACCATTTGATGTCCACGTGGCCGTATTCGAAGCTGGTATTCTTGACCTTCGTGAAGGGCTTCATCCAGTCGATGCGCTGCGCGTGTTCGGACCAGAAGGTCTCCGGATCGTCGATCGACGCGGCATACATTCTCTCGTAGCTTTCGGCATCCACGTGGGCCGAGCGTACGAAAGCCTCGCTCGGGGCGTGTTTCTTGACGTTGGTTTCGGGCATGTCACTCTCCTCCATCCTTAAACCACAAATAACGTATCGCGCGCCCGACGCCATCCCCCCGGTATGCGGGCCATGCGGCCGATGCGGGGGATTGTCGTGCAACCGCAAGCGGATCGAACCGGGTCGATCCACCCCTCGGCGCGCGATCCCAGGAGGCGGATTCAGGTTTTGGTAACTCTCATCGGCCAGTATGGGCGGCAGATTTTCCCAATGCGCGGCGTCCTCCATGACAGATCTCTCCCCCTTGCAGCGCAAGATCGGGACGCGGAAGAAAGAGACCCCTCCGCCGTCGATGACGGTGGCGCGGGTCTGGCGGCGCGCGATATCGCACGGCCTCACGCGGTCGATCGGGCTCGAGACGCGGCTGGGCGAAGTGAGCTGCAGCGCCGTCACGCCCGACGCCATCCCCGCCCGGATCGCGCCCGGCGCGTTCACCGCGCTGCTCGACGGTCCCTACGGCTATGGCCTCGCGATCGTGTCGCGCGATATCGTCGCGGCCATGCTGGAGATACAGACCCTCGGCCGCGTGCAGACACGGGCCCTTCCCGAGCGCGCGGTCACGGCGACCGACGCCGCGATGATGGCCGATCCGCTCGACAGGGTCCTCGCGGCGCAGGAAACGCTGGTTCCGGAATTGCCCGAGGACACGATGGCCGGCGGATACCGCTATGCCACGCGGGTCGAGAACCTGGTCGAGATCGGCCTGACGCTCGAAGAGGCGGAGCACGACCTCTATTCCATCCCGATCGAGGCGGGGCCGGGCGGGCCGCGACACGGAACCCTGGAGATCATCCTGCCCCGGCGCCCCGAAGAGGTCGACGAACCGGAGGAGGCGCATGACTGGAGCGAGCAGATCGAGGCGCGTGTGCTGGGTGCCGACGTGGTGCTGCGCGCCGAGCTCGCGCGGCTCAGCCTGTCGGTGGGCGAGGTCGAGGCCTTGCAGCCGGGCAGTACGCTGACCCTGGGGCGGCATACGATGGAAGCGGTGCGGCTCGTGGCGCAGGGCGATCACCCGCTCTGTGTCGGCCGGCTCGGCCAGAGCTCGGGGCGCAAGGCGGTGCGGATCGGCGAGACCGTCGCCGAGTTCAGCGAGGCCAACCTGCCGAGGACCGCCGGAGATGCGCATGCCGGGGGCGGACTGCCCGCGGCCGGGTTCGACGGGGGCGGCTTCGATGCCGGCGGGTTCGATGGCGGCGAATTCGACGGCGGTGGCTTCGACGGGGGCAGCTTCAGCCCTGAGGGCCAGGACGGCGAGGCGGACGAGGAATTCGCGCCCGGCGCGCCGATGGATTTCTCATTCGAGACGTGATGCGGTGATCGCCTCGAGTTGCGGGGTGGCCGGACCCAGATCGTATCCCGCCTTGCCGCAGGCCGCGACGATCTCGGGAACCGGCATGGCGCCCGCCGCGCCGAAGGCCCAGGCGAAACACGACCGCGTTCCGCTCCGGCAATAGGCGAGGACCGGTCCCTCTGTCGTGGCGAGGGCCTGTGCCTGATCCTCGACCTCGGAGGGTCCCATCGCGCCGTTGACGACCGGGTTGAAGACGAAACGGATACCGGCGGCCTCGGCCGCGGCGCGGATCGTCTCGCTCGACTGGTCGGGGCCGACCTCCGTATCGGGGCGGTTGCAGATGATCGCGGCGAATCCCTGGGCCGCGATGTCGGGCACGTCCGCGGCGTCGATCTGGGGCGAGACGGCGTAGCCGTCGGTGATGTGGCGAATGTCCATGACGTCTCCTCTGGGCCGTCCGTCGAAGGGCGGTGCTCTTGTTGCGACCCTGCACCGCCTGATGCGCAACCTCAAGCCTCGCGGCACGCGGGACTAGGCGAGGAACAGCCCCACGACGACGCAGCCGAGCCCGGTCATCGACATGAGGAGTGCCGCGAGGTTCCAGGCGACGAGACGCTGCAGGCGCGCGCGCAGGGCGGCGTCGTCGAGCCCCGCGCGCCGCGCGCGCAGCGCCTCGATGATGCAGTA
Organism: uncultured Paracoccaceae bacterium; assembly: GCA_947489705.1. GTDB lineage: Bacteria > Pseudomonadota > Alphaproteobacteria > Rhodobacterales > Rhodobacteraceae > Palleronia. The sequence continues at coordinate 559 of CANLEQ010000080.1, read as the reverse complement.
GACGAGACCCGCGAGCCCAAGGATCGCCAGCGCGGTGCCGATCCAGATCAAGATGTCCATGCGCAGCCCCTCCATGGTCGTTCGGGAGCGGAGCTAAGGCATGGCGGGCGCCGGCGCAATCCGTCGGGCCTTGCCCCGCATCCCTGCCGGGGCTAGAGGAAAGGCCCCCGATACCAGCTCTTGCCAGAGGATCTCGCACCCCATGTCCGACGCCGACGTCATCGACAGCAATTTCCGTGTCACCGCCGACGAGCTGCGCCAGTTCATCGAACGGTTCGAGCGGCTGGACCAGGAGAAGAAGGACATCGCCGAGGCGCAGAAAGAGGTCATGGCCGAGGCCAAGGGGCGCGGCTACGACACCAAGGTGATGCGCAAGGTCATCGCGCTCAGAAAGCGCGACAAGGACGACATCGCCGAGGAGGAAGCCGTCCTCGAGATGTACAAGGAAGCTTTGAACATGATTTAGAGGGAGCCCATCCCCAAGGCGTTGTTGCGCAATTCGCGCTTGAGGGGTGACTGCCCCTTACCCCGCTGATGTTATGCGATGCGGACGATCTCG
>CANLEQ010000079.1 GCA_947489705.1 uncultured Paracoccaceae bacterium | reverse complement strand
TAAGCACGTGCTTAGGGATATCCCTAAGCCTCCATGGTCATGCTCGAGTGTCCGGTCGAAAAGGGGGCCAGTTCACGGGCCCAAACAAAGCTCTTGCCAAGGGGCCATCCATACACGGTCCGAGGACATGGTGGACAGGGGCTGAAGGTTCCCCAGAAGCAACCGAAGAAGGGGCGGCTCTGGCTGAATGACGGGTCATGCATCCGTCTGCGGCCGGAGCGCCCGAACCACGTCTGGTCCTACGACTTCGTCGAGAGCCGGACCCATGACGGTCGGAAGTTCCGCATGCTCAATGTCATAGACGAGTTCACCCGGGAGTGCTTGTCGATCCGGATCGACCGGAGGCTCAATTCGGCCGCCGTGATCGATGTCCTGACCGATCTGTTTATCCTGCGAGGTGTGCCCGGGCACGTCCGATCCGACAACGGCCCCGAGTTCATCGCCAAGGCCGTGCGGGACTGGATCGATGCCGTCGGCGCGAAGACGGCGTTCATTGAACCGGGTAGCCCTTGGGAGAACGGCTACTGCGAGTAGTTTCACCTCGAAGCTCCGCGACGGGCTACTGAACGGGAAGATCTGCTACTCGCTGGCACAGGCTCGCGCCGTAATTGAGGCATGGCGTTTTCACTGCGCAGCAACACTCGTCGCTGGGCTACCGAGCGCCAGCGCCGGAGGCCATTCACTGGCCGTCCCGCGATGGCGGATCACCCCCGCCTCAGGCGTCCGACTTGGCACCGAGACCTGTCATGCACTAAGACTGAAACCGGACCACCCGATTGGGGCAGGCCACGACGAGGCGGAGACCACAATGCCTGTAGCAGACCGCGATGCCGAGCTCGCTTATGGCATCACACATCAGGGAGACATTCCCGATCCGCCCGAATGGTGGCGCGGAGCGGTCTTCTATGAGGTCTACCTGCCGTCGTTCAGGGACACGACCGGAAACGGGATCGGGGATCTGAAAGGTATCACGGAGCGTCTGGACCATATCTCTTCCGTGGGTGCCGAAGCCATCTGGGTTTCCCCGTTCTTCCCCTCTCCCCAGAAAGACGATGGCTACGATGTAACCGATCACATGGGGGTCTATCCTCCCTACGGCACGCTCGACGACGTCAAACATCTGATCGCCGAAGCCCACGCGCGCGATCTCAAGATCATGAGCGATTTCATCCTGGGTCATACTTCGGATCAGCATCCCTGGTTCGAGGAGAGCCGCCAAAGCACCGACAATCCGAAGGCGGACTGGTACGTGTGGGCCAATCCCGCCCCCGACGGCACTGCGCCGACCAATTGGCTCAGCTCGTTCTCGGGTCGCGCCTGGCGATGGGAGCCGAAGCGCGCGCAGTACGTCTATACACCCTTTCTCGAAAGCCAGCCGGCGCTGAACCTGAAGCACCCGGAGGTGATGGACCGGATGGAAGAGGCGCTGCGGTTCTGGCTCGAACTCGGCTTCGACGGCTTCCGGCTCGATGCGATCCAGTGCCTGAGCTACGATCTCAGTCTCAGGGACAACCCTTCCGCGCCGGCACGTCAGAATCCATCCGTCGGCGGGGGGCCGAACAACCCCTTCAAGCATCAGATGCACATCTTCGACCGCGACGTCCCCGAGGCGCTGCAGGTGATCGAGAAAGTCCGCAAGATCGCCGAGAGCTTTACCCCGGAGCGCGTGCTGATCGGCGAGCTGGCCGACGTGGACAGCTCTCGGCTGGCCCCGAAATATACCTCCGATCACGAACGGCTGCATGCGGTCTATGATTTCGAGCTGATCAACAGGATGGACGATCTGGCGGAATGGAAGCGGGTCCTCGATACGAGGTCGCACTACCTGCAGCCCGGGCGCAATCTCACCGTTTTCACCAATCACGATTCCCCGAGAGCGGTCTCGAACCTGATGCCCCATGCCTGCGCCACAGGCCACCGGCGCGAGGCCGCCAAGGTGCTTCTGTTTCTCCAGGCGACCTTGATGGGGGGCGTCATCCTGTTTCAGGGCGACGAGCTTGGGCTGGAACAGCCGGAGATTTCGCCGGACGATATCCGCGACCCATGGGCCCTGGCGCTCTGGCCCGACTTCGAAGGCCGCGATGGCGTCCGCTGCCCGATTCCCTGGGAGAGGGATGCGAAGAACTGCGGCTTCACCGATAGCGATACTCCGTTTCGCAAGATCCCCGATATACATCGTGATCTGGCGGTAGATCGGCAGAACGACGACCCGCATTCCGTACTGAACTTCACCCGTGATCTCTTCGCCTGGCGCCGTCCCCAAAAGCTCCTCCGCATCGGCGAGCAGCGGATGATTCAAGCCGTTCCCAAGGAAATCGTCGCCTTCGAACGGACGACGGCCGAAGACTATCTCTATTGCGTGGCAAATCTCGGTACGGAGCAGATTTCGATAGAGATCCCGAAGGCAGGGTTATGTCCCGCTTTCAGCTGTGGATCCATCGATCTGCAAGAAACCTCCTTGTCCCTCGGGCCGCTGGCCTGTGCGGCCCTGTGTCGAGACGGGGGATGATTGCGTTTCACGGAATTTCAAGATTCCGTCCGGTGAAGCGTCAAATCCCAACGTCGCCTGTCGCGGCAGCATCGGATTGCCGGTTCGCCGAAAGCGCCCGGAGCATTGTTCTCGTTCCCAATTCACCCATGAGGGCCTGATGCCTCCGTTCGAAAGTACCGTGGCACTTCGCGCGGATCCCTACCGCTTCATAAGCAAGATATGCCGGGCCGAAGGCTCCGATGCGTTCGCGACACGTTTGATGTTGAGCCCGGCGCTTTGCCTGACCGGCGCGGAGGCGGCACGCTACTTCTACGACCAGGACCGGTTCAAACGGGCCGATGCGGCCCCGGGTTTTCTCAAGGCCACCCTTTTTGGGGGTGGCGGTGTGCAGGGATTGGATGGCGCGGCCCACCGCCATCGCAAGGCGCTGTTCCTCGAGTTGGTGGGCCCGGGGCGAACCGACGCTCTGACGGCCCTGGCGACGGCAGCTATCGAGGAGCTGAAGAACGAAGAAGAGCCTATCGTCCTTCAGGACCGGCTTGAAGAAATACTTACCCGGACCGTCTGCGATTGGGCCGGCATGCCTTTGCGAGACGACGAGGCGCGCGCCCGCGGCAGGATGCTCTCGCATCTTTTCGAACATGCGGCCTCCATCGATATCCGCCAGGTTTTCGCGCGCATCTCCCGTCGCCGGGCCGATGCATGGATCGGGGAGAAGATCGAGGCCGTCCGTGCGGGGAAGCTCTCTCCTCCTGCGGGTAGCGCACTGGACGTGGTGGCGGGATGGCGGAGCCTTGAGGGAGAGCTTTTACCGACCCGGGTTGCGGCGGTCGAACTGCTCAACGTGTTGAGGCCGTTCGTCGCGATTTCCGCTTACCTTACCTTCGCCACCCACGCACTCGCGACCGAGGCCGGGCAGGCCGCGGCCCTCAGGGCCGACAAAAGCCGATTGCCGAATTTCGTGCAGGAAGTCCGACGCACCTATCCGTTCTTCCCGCTGTTGGTGGCGCGGGCACGGCATCGCAGCCGCTGGCGCGGCCATGAGATTCCCGAAGGCGGTCTCGTTGCGCTCGACATCTGGGGCACGAACCGGGATCCGACCGCCTGGGATGATCCCGAAACGTTCGATCCCAGTCGTTTCGAGGGTTGGGACGGCGATCCCTATACGCTCATTCCGCAAGGCGGTGACGGTCACGAGTACGGCCATCGATGTCCTGGGGAATGGGTCACGCGGGACCTGATGGAGTCAGGTACGAAGGCGCTACTTGCAATTGTTGACTGGGATAATCTCCCGGAGCAGATCTTTGATCTCGACATGCGCAATCTGCCGGGTCTCCCGCGAAGCAGGATGGCGATCCGCACTCGATGAGTAATCCGCTCCCGATGCGAGCATCATCAGACACCCGATCACCACTTGCAGCACAGTCAAAGCGCAGGGCGAGGCGCTCTTCAGGGGATCCGTTGCACTAATTTGCCAGGTGTTCAGTCCCGGCATAGCTCCCGCTTATATTTCCCCTGAGGGACTATGAAGAGTTCACACCCGGATCCCAAGTCGTTGGGACACGTTAGATTAGTGTAAGGTTCAAGGCCGCGACCAATGGAGGTCAGCGACCGAGGACCAGGCGCGAAGATGCGGATCACCGCGGACCCGCCCATATACGCAGAAAGGGCATGATCATGTCTCGCCAGATCCCCGTCGAACCTCATGCCGTTGCCGAAGACCCAGATTCACCGGGCGTGACCCGAGAGATCGCTCCCGATCTTGCTTACCGGCGCCTCGGCCTCGTCAATGCCGTTTTCTATGGCCGACCAGGAGAGCCCGGTTGGGTCCTCGTCGATGCGGGGGTGGCCGGGACGCGGGACCTGATCCTGAAGGCAGCAGAGGAGCGGTTCGGGAAGGAGGCGCCTCCGGCCGCGATCGTCCTTACGCATGGACATTTCGACCATGTCGGCGCGCTGGAGGATCTGGCCGCCCGATGGGACGTGCCGGTCTATGCCCATGAGCACGAACATTGCTACCTCGACGGCCGATCGTCCTATCCGCCCCCGGATCCGGGCGTCGGCGGGCTCATGGCACGGCTATCCCCCCTCTATCCTCGGGGGCCCGTGAATGTCGCATCTCGACTCGCATCGTTGCCCGAAGACGGATCGATCCCCGGAATGCCCGGCTGGCGCTGGATCCACACGCCCGGGCATTGTCCCGGACATGTTTCGCTCTGGCGTGAGGCGGACCGCACCATCATCGCGGGCGACGCCGTCATCACGACAGATCAGGAATCCGCCTATGCCGTGGCGGTCCAGCGACCTGAGATCCACGGGCCTCCGCAGTATTTCACGACCGACTGGTCGGCCGCGGCGCGCTCCGCCGAGGCCTTGGCGAAGCTGGACCCCGAGCTTTTGGTGACGGGGCACGGCCAAGCCATGCGCGGCCCCGAGATGCGCCAGGCCTTGCACGATCTGGCCGACGACTTTTCCCGGATCGCAGTTCCCAAAGACGGAAAGTACGTCCAGTAGGAAAGAACGGGACGGCTCCGACGTGGAACAAGGAGCCCTCAGGGAGGATTTCAGCATGACGAGCCTAACCCAAGGTTTGCGCCATGCGCATCCGGTAGAAAGGGACGATCGCCATGACCACCGCAGTTGGAACCGAAGCGAAATTCGAGGACCTTGTCACCCACTTCATCTATCTCGAGCGCGACGCGGTCGCGGCCTACGACTTTGCGATTTGGTCTTGCCCCTGTTTCACCGGACACTCAGGCGGTTGCGATTTGAGCTGCGATGAACTCGCGTGGTGAGCGCATC
>CANLEQ010000078.1 GCA_947489705.1 uncultured Paracoccaceae bacterium | reverse complement strand
CATCTCTGGCCCGAGCGCCTTTGAGGAGAGACGCTCCACCAGATGGGTCGGTAGCTCAGGTGGTTAGAGCGCACGCCTGATAAGCGTGAGGTCGGAGGTTCAAGTCCTCCTCGACCCACCATCATTCCTTCCGCGACTAGATCGTTCAGCCCCTTTCGGGTTGTGCCATCCAGTCATGGATGACTTTTACATCGTTTAGAGAGATTAACATCAGTTATCATGCTGATCCGGGCAGTGCGCCCGCGATCTGTGGATGCCTGGTCCGATCGTTCAGCTTGCCTCGGGTCTAGATCCCCGGCGGGTCGGAACGTCCGGGCCGCGACGGGCTTTCACGCGGCATGTAACTATCCAAGTCAAGTACACTAACCCAGATGATCGAGAGATCATCGAACAAGTCCTTCCATACTTTGAACCAGGTGGAAGGGCGGGAAAGTATGCTTTTGATCAGTGGTGCCCGGAAACACAAAAGGCCGGGTGCCCCAGGAGAACGATTTGTTCCCGGTCTTCGGAATGTCGGTCACGCGAGGCGATAAACGGCCTCGAGTATCCGGCAGGCGACAGGCCATCCAAGGGAGCCAGTCTTCTTCTGGATCAAATCAAGCGCGAGAAGGGCGTTTGGTGAATGCCTTGGCAGTAAGAGGCGATGAAGGACGTGATACTCTGCGATAAGCGTCGGTGAGGTGAGAATAACCTTTGACCCGGCGATTTCCGAATGGGGCAACCCACCTGATACTTCGTTATTGTTACCCGGCGACGGGCTTCAATAGCGTGGTAAACCAGGTACTTTTGACCTGAATACATAGGGTTAAAAGAGCAAACCCGGGGAACTGAAACATCTAAGTACCCGGAGGAAAGGACATCAACAGATACTCCCCCAGTAGCGGCGAGCGAACGGGGACCAGCCGAGCCATGAGAGTGACCGGAACATGCTGGAAAGCATGGCCATAGCGGGTGACAGCCCCGTACGGGAAGTTCGATTGGACGTATTAAGTAGGGCGGGACACGTGAAATCCTGTCTGAACATCGGGGGACCACCCTCGAAGGCTAAGTACTCCTTACTGACCGATAGTGAACCAGTACCGTGAGGGAAAGGTGAAAAGCACCCCGACGAGGGGAGTGAAACAGTACCTGAAACCGAGCGCCTACAATCAGTCGGAGCCTCCTTGAGAGGTGACGGCGTACCTTTTGTATAATGGGTCATCGACTTGGTCTCACGAGCAAGCTTAAGCCGTTAGGTGTAGGCGCAGCGAAAGCGAGTCTTAATAGGGCGCATGAGTTCGTGGGATCAGACCCGAAACCGAGTGATCTAGGCATGTCCAGGATGAAGGTAAGGTAACACTTACTGGAGGTCCGAACCCACACCTGTTGAAAAAGGTCGGGATGAGGTGTGCCTAGGGGTGAAAGGCCAATCAAACTCGGAGATAGCTGGTTCTCCGCGAAATCTATTTAGGTAGAGCGTCATCCGAATACCCCCGGGGGTAGAGCACTGGATGGGTAATGGGGCCCCACAGGCTTACTGATCCTAACCAAACTCCGAATACCGGGGAGTACTAGATGGCAGACACACGGCGGGTGCTAACGTCCGTCGTGGAGAGGGAAACAACCCTGACCTACAGCTAAGGCCCCCAATTCATGGCTAAGTGGGAAAGCATGTGAGACGGCCAAAACAACCAGGAGGTTGGCTTAGAAGCAGCCATCCTTTAAAGATAGCGTAACAGCTCACTGGTCTAAATTTAAGCTGTCTTGCGGCGAAGATGTAACGGGGCTCAAGCCATGAGCCGAAGCTTAGGACTGCATAGCAGTGGTAGCGGAGCGTAGTGTGACATAGCTCACTGTCTCCTTAGCAGGTCCGCCTGCGTTGGAGACAAGGAGCTTTCTGTGAAGCGGGCGCGTGAGCGATCCCGTGGAGAGATCACTAGCGAGAATGATGACATGAGTAGCGACAAACAGGGTGAGAGACCCTGTCGCCGAAAGTCCAAGGGTTCCTGCTTAAAGCTAATCTGAGCAGGGTAAGCCGACCCCTAAGGCGAGGCCGAAAGGCGTAGTCGATGGGAACCAGGTTAATATTCCTGGGCCAGATGGAAGTGACGGATCGCAAGGGTCGTTCATCCTTATCGGATTGAATGGGCGGCTGAGCGGTTCCTGGAAATAGCTCCATCATGAGATCGTACCCTAAACCGACACAGGTGGACTGGTAGAGAATACCAAGGCGCTTGAGAGAACGATGTTGAAGGAACTCGGCAAAATACCTCCGTAAGTTCGCGAGAAGGAGGCCCGGTTTCCAGGCAACTGGAGGCTGGGGGCACAAACCAGGGGGTGGCGACTGTTTACTAAAAACACAGGGCTCTGCGAAGTCGCAAGACGACGTATAGGGTCTGACGCCTGCCCGGTGCCGGAAGGTTAAAAGGAGAGGTGCAAGCCTTGAATTGAAGCCCCGGTAAACGGCGGCCGTAACTATAACGGTCCTAAGGTAGCGAAATTCCTTGTCGGGTAAGTTCCGACCTGCACGAATGGCGTAACGACTTCCCCGCTGTCTCCAACATCGACTCAGCGAAATTGAATTGCCTGTCAAGATGCAGGCTTCCCGCGGTTAGACGGAAAGACCCCGTGCACCTTTACTACAGCTTCACACTGGCATCAGGCCAAGCATGTGCAGGATAGGTGGTAGGCTTCGAAGCAGGGACGCCAGTTCCTGTGGAGCCATCCTTGAGATACCACCCTTGCTTTGCTTGATGTCTAACCGCGGTCCGTTATCCGGATCCGGGACCCTGTGTGGCGGGTAGTTTGACTGGGGCGGTCGCCTCCCAAAGAGTAACGGAGGCGTGCGAAGGTTGGCTCAGAGCGGTCGGAAATCGCTCGTTGAGTGCAATGGCAGAAGCCAGCCTGACTGCAAGACTGACAAGTCGAGCAGAGTCGAAAGACGGCCATAGTGATCCGGTGGTCCCGAGTGGAAGGGCCATCGCTCAACGGATAAAAGGTACGCCGGGGATAACAGGCTGATGGTGCCCAAGAGTCCATATCGACGGCACCGTTTGGCACCTCGATGTCGGCTCATCTCATCCTGGGGCTGGAGCAGGTCCCAAGGGTACGGCTGTTCGCCGTTTAAAGAGGTACGTGAGCTGGGTTTAGAACGTCGTGAGACAGTTCGGTCCCTATCTGCCGTGGGTGTAGGATACTTGAGAGGAGTTGCCCCTAGTACGAGAGGACCGGGGTGAACGATCCACTGGTGGACCAGTTGTCATGCCAATGGCAGTGCTGGGTAGCTATGATCGGAAAGGATAACCGCTGAAGGCATCTAAGCGGGAAGCCCCCCTCAAAACAAGGTATCCCTGAGGACCGTGGTAGACCACCACGTCGATAGGCCGGAGATGTAAGCGCAGCAATGCGTTCAGTTGACCGGTACTAATTGTCCGATAGGCTTGATTTGATCCAGTAGAAGATTGGCTGGACCAGAAGCATACACCGAACGTGTACATGACTTGGAACTGATGTTGGTTCGCGCCGCATCCTGGCTGCGCGAACCGGAGCTTCTCTTTCGGTTTGGTGGTCACAGCGCGAGCAAAACACCCGATCCCATCCCGAACTCGGCCGTTAAGTGCCGTTGCGCCGATGGTACTGCGTCTCAAGACGTGGGAGAGTAGGTCGCCGCCAAACCTAACGAGAAGCTCCCCTGATCTCTCCAGACGATGTCGGTCGCTCAGTGATCGATCACAGCAAGACACTCGATGACGGACCAAACCGGTCAGCCATCGCTGCCGCGGGATGGAGCAGTCCGGTAGCTCGTCAGGCTCATAACCTGAAGGTCGTAGGTTCAAATCCTACTCCCGCAACCAACTCAAACGAACTCTCGTTCGAGCGAAAGCCCGCCTCCCCGGCGGGCTTTGCTTTTGCGAGCATCTCCAACAGCTTACCTTCCAGCTCCACGTCGTGACCGCCGCCGGGACGGGGGTGCACCACGATCGCCGAGAGGAGCTCGCGCAGCGCGTCGGAGGCGCGGTCGCGCACGGAGGGCTCAGACAGCATCCCCACCAGATCCTCGGTAACCGCCCGGTTGGGGCCGCCTTCTTGAGCTGATCTGCAGATCTTAACCTACGTCGTTATTGGCGTCGTTACCGACGTCGTCTGTGGCGGAGGTTGGGATGCGGCACGAGGTGGTCCTGGGTACGGAGCGTCGGCGGCGCTGGTCGGACGAAGCGAAGCTGGGAATCCTGAGCGAGGTCGGCGTTGACGGATGGACGGTGTCCGACGTTGCACGACACCACGACTTGACCCGTCAGCATATTTACCAGTGGCGGCGCGAGCTGAGACGGAAGGGGCTGTGGCCGGAGCCGGGTGGCGCGACCTTTCTGCCCGTGGAGATGACTGCGATCTTGGAAGAGACTGTGCGTGATGAGGCAGGCGCGGCCCGGCGGCCGGAGATCGTGGTGGTCCTGCGGAACGGCCGCGAGTTGCGCTGCGAGCCCGGGATCGAGGAGGCGATGCTGACGCGTCTGATCCGAGCGGTTGAGACAGCATGATCGGCCCGAGAACCGGGGTCCGGGTGTATCTGGCCTGCGGTGTGACAGACATGCGCAAGGGCATCACCGGATTGGCCGTGCTGGCGCAGGATGTCCTGCGGCAGAAACCGTCAGGCGGCGCCGTCTTCGCCTTCCGCGGACGCCGCGGTGACCGGCTGAAACTGCTCTACTGGGACGGCCAAGGCTTCTGCCTCTACTACAAGGTATTGGAGCGTGGCCGCTTCCCTTGGCCGACGGCAACGGAAGGGGCTGCCCGCCTGACCTCGGCGCAGCTAGCGATGCTATGGGAAGGTATCGACTGGCGCAGGCCGGACTGGGGCGCGCCACCGGCCCGGGTGGGATGATTTATCGCCCAAAACACCTTGTTTTATGGTTTGTGACGCTGACCCGTGGTAGTCAGTCATATGCCAGACGCTTCCGAAAATCTTCCCGAAGACCCCGCTGCATTGAAGGCGATGATTGCCGCCTTGCAGGCGGAAAACGCGAAGATGTCGGCGACGCTGCGCGCCAATGACCAGCTGATCCAGACACTTCGGTTACGGATCGCCAAACTCAAGAAGCAGGTGTTCGGCAAGTCCTCGGAAAAGATCGAGCGCGAGATCGAGCAGCTTGAGCTGGCGCTGGAAGACCTGCTGATCGCGGCCGCCGAAAGCACCGACCCCATGGGCGAGAGTACGGCCGATGATGCGGCCGACACCGGCGACGCAGTCGAGCGTAAGCCGCGCCGCCGTCCTCGCGTCTCGGATGCCACTCCGCGGGAGCGTCGGGATCTCGACCCAGGGACCTGCTGCCCCGACTGCGGAGGTGATCTGCGTCTCGTGGGCGAGGATGTCAGCGAGATCCTCGACATGATCGCGGCACAGTTGAAGGTCGTCCAGATCGCCCGCCTGAAGAAGTCCTGCCGCCGCTGCGAGAAGATGGTACAGAAACCGGCTCCCAGTCGTCCGATCCCGGGCAGCATGGCGGGTGCGGGCCTGCTTGCCCACATTCTGGTCTCAAAGTTCGACGACCACCTCCCCCTGTATCGCCTGAACGAGATCTTCGCCCGGATGGGCGCCGACATCCCCGATAG
>CANLEQ010000077.1 GCA_947489705.1 uncultured Paracoccaceae bacterium | reverse complement strand
CGCTCAGTGAACGAGCAACACCGGCTATGAAGAAGCAGGTGGACGCCAGTTCCTACACCATCTCTCGGGACACTACCCAGAGCGGGACGAAGTTAGCTTTCGCTGCGCAAGAGCGAGTGTCCGCATCTGGTTGATCTGTTGCGGAAAGAGAGGGTCATCTGGAACTGTTCGCGTCAACGGTCACTCACTAGTGAGTCCACGGCACTTCGCCGGCGTTCACCAGTGCAAAACGCGCGCACTCGGCGGCCGAAGATTGCGGCACAAAGGCTGTAGAACGTTGCCGGTGGAGGGACCAAGGTTGAGCGTCTGACCACGTCTGGCCGGACCGTAACGGGCGGTGGAGTGGCAGGTCAGTTGCAACGTGGCGCAAGCTGAAACTGGAGCTGTTTGACGGAAATGTCCAATATTTCGGCTCCGCCCTTGCTACCAAGGTTTGGTGAACCATTCCTCCGGCGGTCTGCTCTTAATGTTGCGGGATTGGGGCGCGGAGAGTCCATCGCAAACCTTCCTTTTGGAAGGCAAGAGTCGCTTCGCCACCGACCTCCATCGGCGTCAAGGATTTGACCAATCGCGTCCCGAAACTGCTCCGGGTCGGAGTAATCATGGGAGGGCCATTCCGCTCCTCCCAGTTCAGCACGAGTGCTTCGCGATCGAGATGCCAATGAATTGTAACGATGCCATTTTCGTTGGACAAAGCGCCGTATTTCGATGCGTTCGTCGCTAGTTCGTGAAGCGCCATCGCCAAGGCGAGGCCAGCCTGTTCCCAAAGATCGATTTCGGGGCCCTCAATTCGAATGTTCGAGTCGGTCTCATTCCGGTATGGGGCCATTATGCTTCCGACAAGAGCATACAAGGTGCCCGGTCAATTGGAGCGTTCGTTCAGGAAATCATGAGCCTGAGCAAGCGCACGGATGCGTTCCGCAAAGGTGGCGCTGAAACTATCCAGATTGCTCGCGTCCTTTCTGGCCAGATTGAGGATGCCCAGGACTTTTGCTGGCAGATTCTTGGCCCGATGATCCAGCTCACTGAGCAAGAAGCGCAAGTGACTTTCCTTCTGGGCGAGGTCCTCGAGTTGATCCCGTACCTGGTACTGTCGCGCCCTTGAACCGATCAAAGTAAGCAAAGTCGATTTGAGAGTCCTTGTTTGCGTTGGCCGCTGCAGGACTACTAGCTCAAACCGCTCGGAAAGGGTTTTCGCGAAGGCCAGTCCCGGCGGCATTCGGGTTGCGTTCTCAAGCAAGGCAAGGATGGGAAGCGCGGACCAAGGCGGCTGCTTTTCGACATAAGTTCGAAGAACATTGTCCGTCCGGTAGTCAAGCGCTTCCTCCGTGAGAATCACGGTCGCGCAATCTCGTGAAAGCTGTTCGGCAAAGACTGCGGGATCGCGGGCTACCGCACTGTCGACCCCAATTTCGTGTACGATTTCCGCAAGTACCTCGGCATCTCGCCCGGCGGGAGCGTAGATCAGAACCCGCGGAGCTTCGGCCCTGATAGCGGATTCGGGATCCTGCCGCTCGAAAGCCAGCACGACCTACACCACCGCGAGATACGGCCGGATATTGCTTGAAGAAGATACGACGTCCACGTTCCTATCTCCGATGCGAAGTTCACGCACGCTCTGTTCGTGGTCGCCCTGTCGTTTCTTGAGTACGCTAATCGTACGGCGCAGATCGCCGCCTCTTTCCTCGTTCCTCAGCAAGAGTGCGCTGTCTGCGAAGTAACCCACGTTCGATCCTCCGATATCGTCTCCCTCAAGAAGGCCGTGCTGGGTGACTGTGAGGATCGTGAGTACATTGCGCCGGGAAAGATAGGTCATGAGCGAATGCAACTGCGCGACGAGGTCCTCTCCGTTTGGATAGGCGCCGAGGAACCCGCTGAGGCTATCGATCACGATGACCTGTGCGCCTTTCACTTCGACCGTATCGACAACTGTCTGCATGAACTCGCCGGGCGACATTTCTGCAGGGTCGAAATGTTCGAGAATAAGTCTCCCGGCTTCTTCTTGTTCAACTATATGAAAGCCCAGATCAGTCGATCGGCGTCGGAAAATTGCGGGACGTTCCTCGAAGAGGAACATCGCTGCCTTTCTTCCCTCCCGGACCGCCGAACTGGTGTAGGCGGTGCTCAAGGTCGATTTTCCCGTTCCGGAGTGCCCGGCGATAAGACACGTCGTTCCTAAGAGGAGACCACCCCCGAGCATGTCGTCCAAACCGTCGATCCCGCAGAAAATCTCCTCGTCAGTAAGGATATCCTCGGCGCGGCGCGGCACAACGCGCGGAAAGATGGACAGTCCGCCCGTACGAATGGTAAGGTGGTGGTACCCTTCGATAAAGGCATGGCCCCGGATCTTGCTGACATGCAAGCGACGGATCGTGGCGCCATAGCCTGGGTTGTCCTGCTCGAGCAAAAGGGACCCGTTCACCATGCCCTCGAGTTGGCGATCACCCATCGTCTCGTCGGAATAATCCAGGACGAGAGCGGTGGCGTTCAGGCGTGCAACGCTGTCGCGGAGCGCGAGCAATTCACGCCGATAGGTCAATTGGTCGTCCGCAAGCAAGCGTATCTCAAAAAGAGAATCAATGACGATTCTCTGTGCACCCGACGTTGAAACAATCGTGTCGAGCATATGGACGGCAGAGGCTAGTTCGTCACCAGACGTTTCCAGAACCGTTTGCCGCTTTTCCGGAGCGGGTTCGAAACCAACGGCCGAAAGCTCGCGAATTTCAATATTGTCGAGATCGAAACCGTGGGAGGCGGCGATCCGCTCAAGATCCGCCCTGTCCTGAGACAGGGTGACGAATAGCGTACTTTCACCGCGACAAGCTCCCTCGAAAAGATACTGGAGACCGAGGGTCGTCTTGCCAGTGCCTGGAGCACCGCCAACAAAATATAGCCCGCGGGATGGCAACCCCCCTCGAAGAACCTCATCAAGCCCGGCCACCCCTGTTGGCACAAGGCCGTTCCGCTTTTCACGCGTCAACACGGCTCGCACCCCATCATTCTTATATCTTTGGACTAATTTGCGTATAATACGCAAAACTACCGGTTGCAAATACAAATTTTACGCTAAAATGCGGAAAGGCGCGCTGCGTGATGAGCATCTTGTTGAAGTAGGCCTCGACGATGAGAGAACCGGAACGATGGGCGACCGAGAGAAGCTTCGACTGACGGCGGCTGAGACGACACGCAACTTCGGACACGTTCGAGAACTTGTTGCACGGTCGCCGGTCATCGTGACTCACCACGGGCGGGACAAGCTCGCGATCCTCAACATCGACGATTACGATCGTTTGGTCAGCGGCGGAGAAAGCGAGGATGCGTCCCATCGGCGCAAGCTGATGCTTATCCTCGACAGCATATCCGAAGGCTACGTCTCTCTCGACACAAAATGGCGCTACGTCACGATCAATCGTGTCGCGGAGCTGTTTCTGGGCCAGCCGCGCGAGCAACTTATAGGGCGTATCTGGACGGAGGCGTTCCCGTCGATCGCGGGCACTCATGCCGAAGCGCAACTTCGTCGCGCAATGCATTACGGGGAAGAAGTCTCCTTCGGATGGAGTTCGGTTGTCCACCAGGGCCGTCGTGTTCACATGCGCGCATTCCCCTTGCCGCTCCCGGCGGGTGGTATCGGTGTTCTGTTCTCCAATCTTGGCGAGGTAGAGCGTCTCGAAGGTCAGGAACGCCTCCAGCGGTCTAGCTTGCATCACCTGTTGGCGGAACTACCCGGGTGGGCTGTGTTCGCTTACAACGCGGATGGAACCATTGTTCAATGGACGGACAATGCCGCGGAGCTTCTGGGTTGGTCCGCCGCGGAGATTACCGGGCATTCGATCGAGCGGCTATACGATCACGACGATCGTGGCTCGGGCCGTCCCTGGAGCGAAATGTCCATGGCTCGTCAGGATGGCCGGACCGAAAGCAAAGTTGCGCTGCTCCACCGGGATGGCTCACGCATAACCCTCCGCAGCATTGTGACAGCACCGGCAGACTGCTCAGGCCACTTCTTGCGGATCGTCTCCAAGGAGAAGAGCTGAAATTTTCACTGCCGAAGAATTTCGGAAGCATAGCGCACCGTCAACCCCCCGCGGCAATCTACGACGCGCTACGCCTGATAATCGCAGTATAGGCCCTAGGGCCGGATACAGATATTCATGGCCATGCGCAACGTTGGTCGAAAAGGGCTTATTTCGTTAAAGAAGTTGCTTGAGATCGACGTCTCTTCGACCCTGCGAGGTCAGAAGGTGGCGGCCTTAGTGGGTCTCGACCCGGCGAGGCCGTCGATCTTGGTTCTGGCGTGTTCTCAGTTCATCCCGCGGCTTCCGTTCCGGTCATCTGAGGCCTGAGCTTGGCGAGCTTTCTGAGGTTCCGGGCGATGGCAGCGAGGGTGAACTCGTCCTTCGCGCCGCACGGACCACGGAAGCGCAGGCGGCCGAGCCCGAGGATGCGCCTGCGATGCGCGAAGGGCATCTCGACCTTCTTGCGCTTTGGCCCTGCGATCTTCCGGTAAACCTCCGAGGCTGTACATTCGCGGACCTCCTCGTGCTCCTCGCAGGTGACGTATCTGGCCTCGGCGTCCGGGCAGCAGTGGGGCTTCGAGGGGCAGGCCTGGCAGTCGGACTTTAGGGCCCGGTACTTCTTCCGACCTTCCTTAGGCTTTCTTCTGGCCGGATCGGAGTAGTTGCGCCGCGTTTGGAGGAGCTCTTTGCCCTCGGGGCAAACATAGCGGTCGTTCTCCGTGTCCCAGGTAAAGTCCGACCGCGACCAGGTGCCGTCGGTCCGCGTGGACTTATCCCCTCTCAGAACATCGCTGCGCGATGCCCTGCCGGGCAGCGGAAGACTGGGATGAAGGGGACGATCTTCTTCTTGTGAGCCACCCAATCGAGATTGTCGCCCGAGCCGTAGGCGGTGTCTGCGGTCAGCCAGTGCGCTTCAGCCCGAAGCGCGTCTCGACCCGGTCGACCATGGTGCGCGCCGCGCCAACCTCCGCCTGACGGATCGACCGTGTCGCCTCCGCATCCATGATGACGGCGTTGTCGGTGTCGATGAGGTAGTTGTCCGAGTAGGTGAAGACCGCGAGTCCCTTCTGAGCGGCCGTCCACTGGCTCGCTGGGTCGGCGTGGGAGACGTACTTGGGTTCTACGGTCGTTGCGGACCCGAACGCGGCGTCATCCAGCGTCTCGGGGTATTCCCGCACGGCCCGAGGCGCTTCCTGCGGATCGATGGCGGTCGCGTCCCACTCTGCCTGGGCACTGGAGTTCAGCTTGTCCACGTCGGCCATGATCAGGCTGGCATCGACGGGGAACCCGGTGCTGCCGACCAGACCTTCCTCGATGCAGCGTGACACTACGCCCTCGAAGACCAGGCGGAGCAGATCGCTGTCGCGGAACTTGCCGTGCCGATACTTGGAGAAAGTCGAGTGATCCGGCACCCGGCCATCGAGCCCGAGCCGGCAGAACCACCGGTGCGCGAGGTTCAGGTGGACCTCGTCGCAGAGCCGCCGCTCGGATCGGATGCCGGACAGATACCCGATCAGCAGCATCCGGACGATCAGCTCCGGATCGATCCAGGGCCGCCCGAGATGGCTGTAGAACCGCCGGAGCTGAGCGCGGATGTCACCCAGCTCGAGGAACCGGTCGACCCGCCTCAGAAGATGATCAGCCGGGACATGGCTCTCGATATCAAAGTCGTAGAAAAGCTTCGCCGGAGCCGTCTGCCTGCCCATCATCGCCAAATCCTCCCTACCACCCAAAACCAAGTGAACCAGGGGACTTGCCGCACCGCAACAGCGACTTTTTCAACGAAATAGGCCCTTGGTGTCATTCGCGGCAATGCCGCAATGACGCCTCCTACCCCCCTGCCCCGCCCCGTCGCTCGCCCTCTGCGACGACCTCAAGCACGCCCTCGGACAGCGGTCGCTGCAGCGCCTTCGCCTCGTCGAAC
>CANLEQ010000076.1 GCA_947489705.1 uncultured Paracoccaceae bacterium | reverse complement strand
TGCCGCGCGGTCAACCCTGACGGATCACAGTGTTACGCTGTCCGCGCGGCATAATCCAAAACGCGGCATTATGTCCATTATGCCGACATCGGCATAAGACCCACGCCACGAAGGCAAAGGATCGCCTCGACCGCAGTTTCGGCGTGTCGAGCTTCGGCAACGAGGCATACGCGAAGGAGGAGCTTGTCGCGTGTATTTCCGAAGCACTCATGGGGCAGCGTATGGGCTTCCACGCCGACCACATCGACAACCATGCAGCCTACATCTCGTCATGGATCACGGTGCTCAAAGGCGATACCCGGTTCCTGTTCACCGCCGCAGCACACGCGCAGCGCGCCGTCGACTGGCTGGTAGAGGCATCCGAGGCGGGCATGAAGAAGGAGACCTTCGATGAGGCGGCGTGACGCGCTTTCGATTCACAATGAGCGGATCAAGATGTTCGCGACGATCTTCAACGCGGCGGGTGTGGCCTTCTTCGGTCTTGGGTTCGCCCGTCCCCTGGTAGATGACAGTGTTAAAAGCACGCCATCGATCGTCCTGTTTCTCGCAGTATCTTTTGCGATGTGGAGCATCGCCTATATAGTTCTGGGACAGTTGAAGACCGACGATCCCGAGAAGGAGACGGACCTATGATTGGAGAACTGATTCTTTCAGCAGTGGTTCTGGCCGCCGGTGTGGGCGTGGTCATCTGGTCACGTTGGTCCGGAAACCGCGTCGAAAGCAACGATCCGGCACGGCAGCGCCGACCGGCCGAGTAACGCCGCCCTACATTCTGCCGGAACGCCGAAGCCCCCGCTCCGAAAGGAGAAAGGGGGCTTTTTTCGTGTGGTTTTAACCCCACCGAAAGGAGCCTGTCATGGCCGCCAAGGATCGCCTCGTCCGCACCAAGCGCATCTCACCGCAGGAAATTCGCGAACTGGATGTCTACTACGACAAGGGGGGAATGAACTACTTCAACTACACGACGAAGCCCAAAAGCATCTTCTTCTCGTCGACCGTCTACGAGCACGAAGAGGGTTCGACGTGGAAGACGCTGAAAGTAGGTCTCGGAGAAAGCAAGCCGGGTATCGGCTACATCTGCGTCGTGCCGCTCACCCGCTACCGCCCGAAGGCGCTTCGCGAGGTCCGCGAGCGTGTCGAGAGCCATGCCGAAGCGATTCACGCGCTTTGCGACGTGGGCGACGCCGCGGCACTGGAGCAGCTCAAGGCCATTCTGACCGGTGCGGTCGTGCCGGCTACGGCGGAGGCAGGCGCATGAACGTCTGGATCCTGCGCAAGCTCCGCACCGCGACCCGCGCCTGGTGGGCGCATGTCGCGCTCCGCCAACGTAACGAGATCGAGGAGGCGGCGTCACGCGAACGGCAGTCGATCCGCTCGAACCTCGACATCATCCGCAAGACGCTCGCCAGCAATGGCGCCTACATTTCCACCGGCGTCGGCGGGACCACGGTTCACTATTCGCGCGGTTGCACCCTGTCGAGCTACGGCCGCCTCGAGCACATGGCCGTGGCCCAGGTCCTCGTCCAAATCGGTTTGCCGCTCGTCGACACCCGGTCCGTGGCTAACAAGGCGAGGCTGATTGGCTTGCCACTCGTCGCGGTCGGCCACGAGCCGGACCCCGCACCGTGGACGAGCATGAGCTATGCGCCACTCACGGAATACGCCGCTCGCGCCAAGGCGCTCGGTGCTGTCGTCGTGAACTTCTCGCACATGAATCGCACGGCCGCCTGATAGTGCAGCGTCCCGAAGGCCCCCGCCTCGAAAGAGGAAAGGGGGCTTTTTCCGGCATGGTCCCAGACAGAGGAGAGAGACCATGACCGATACCGCCGAGTACGTCGCCGACGCCGCGACGGTCGCCGCACACAACGATGCTTTCCGTCGCAACGCTTGCCTCGCCATCCCCTTTGGTGTCGGCGAACCAGTCCTGATGGGCCAGCTCGTCGCGACGCGCGCGGTCCACGCCAAAGGCGCGCCTTTCCTCCAGGCCAGCCTTGAGGCCATCGGACGTCTCACCGAGTTCTCGGAAGGCAACGACCCGGACGGCTACCACGATTTCGGCGCGGTCGAGGTCATGGGCGAGACCGTCTGGTTCAAGATCGACCTCTTCGACGGTGCAGACCTGCAATACGGCTCCGAGGCCCCGGACGTTCCGGCCCGAACCTACCGCGTCCTGACGGTCCTTTTCCCATCCGACTGGTGACAGCCCGTCGCTCGTCCCGCCGCGCATGACCGCGAGGCCCCCGCCCGGAAAGGGAAAGGGGGCCTTCTTTCGGGTGCGGCCATGAGGCCGGGGAAAGACAGACAGGAGATGATCCCATGACCAAGACGCCCGAGCTGACCGACATCGAGATCGCCATCAAGGATCTGGTACTGCACGACCTGAACGCGCGCGCGGGCTCGCCCGAGACCTACGAAGCTGACGACATTCCGGTCCTCGCGGCGTCGATCGCGACGCTGGGACTGCTGAACCCGCTCATTGTCCAGAAGACCGACAAGCTCTGGGGCGTCATCGCCGGCGGCCGTCGCCGGGCCGCGCTCATGCACCTTGTGAATGACCCCGAAGCGAAGGGTTGGACGATGCGGACGAAGGTTCGCTGCCGTGCCCTTCCCGACGACACGGCCGCGGCGACGGCGATCACCGTGGCTGAGAATGTCACGCAGAAGGCGATGGACCCGATCGACGAGTTCGAGGCGTTCGCGCGCATGATGGATACGGGCGGCCATAGCCCCGACAGCATCGCGACTATGTTTGGCGTCGAGCGCCGCCGCGTGATCGACCGGCTGCGCTTCGGCCGCGTCCATCCCGACATCCGCGCCGCCGCCCGCGCGCGGAACATCACGCTCGACGCGATGAAGGCGTTCGCGGAGCACCCGGACCAGGCCGTCCAGAAAGACGTGTTCGATGCCATGCAGGGCAGCTACATCCAGGCGTGGACCATCCGCGAGAAGCTGCGGAATCGTGGCGTGAAGATGGGCGATGCGATCGCGCGGCTCGTGGCGGAGGAATACCGCGCCGCCGATGGCGCAATCACGCCCGATCTGATCGAAGAGGACTCGATCCTGACCGACGAGGCGCTTGTCGAGAAGCTGTTGCTTGAGAAGCTTACCGCTCATGCCGAAGCAGAACGTGCTCGTCTGGGTTTTGCATGGGCGGACGCCGTGCGCGATGCGGATTACAAGACGCTCCAGGAGTTCGGCCGCGTCTACCCATCGTCCGTCGATCTGACCGGCGAGGCCGCCGAACGCTGCGAGGCGATCGCAAACCGTCTCGCGGAGCTGGATAAGGCGCGCGACGCGGAAGACTGCCCCGACATCGAGGCGCTCAACGACGAGTACGAGGGGCTGACAGTAGGCTTCAGCGATGCCGATCTCGGCCGAGCAGGCGTGCTGGCCTACTGGGACCAAGGGCGGATCGCGACGGTCGAAGGCTTGGTTCGGCCGGAGGATCGCCAGGATCGCACCCCCGAAGCGTCCCCCGGTGGCGAAGGCACGACCGCGGACGAGCATGGCGGCGATGGCGAGACCGAGGACGATGCGCTGGTTCTGTCGGAATCGCTGAAGCTTGATCTTCGGACCGAGCAGGCCGCCGTGATCGGCACCGCGTTGGCTGGCGACCCGGACCTCGCGCATGACCTGTTGCTGTTCAAAACGATCGCGGACCTTCTCGGCCGTACCGGCAGCGTGTCCTACAGCTTCGGCGTGACCGCCAGCGTCGCCGATCGTCCGCATGGACGTGGCGAGGATGTGGACGGCCGCGCGGCCGAGACGCTGGGCGAGCTGTTAAGCGGCCTCGACCTGACGTGGTGGGCGGACGGAAAGTCCATGCCGGAGCGCTTCGAGGCTTTCCGCACGCTCGAGGCGGGCATGAAGTCCCGCATCGTGGCGGTGGCGTTGGCCGACGCGATCAAGCCGACCGGGTTCGGCTATAGCGAAGGCCTGATGGCGTATGTTGCCAACCAGATCGTGCCGGACCTGCGCGCAGTCTGGCGGCCGACCGGCGGTGCGTTCTTCAGCCGTCTGAAGAAGAGCGTGCTTCTCGGTATCATCGCTCGTGATCTGCACCAGCCCGAGGAGGCCGCGCGGCTCGCCTCGGAAAAGAAAACCGCGATCGTGGACTTCCTCGAACGCCTCTTCGCCGCGCCCTTCGCAACGCTGACGCCGGAGCAGCGTGAGGCAGTGGAGACGTGGTGTCCGCCCGGCATGACGATCGACGCCCCGCGCGTTGACCACGGATGGTCCGGCGAAAGCCACCTGCGCGGAATGGCCGATGAGGACGCGGAAGAGGCGGACGATGCCGCACCGATGGAGGACGAGGACCTGCCCGAAGAGGGCACGTTCGAAGACGCGGACGAGATGGAGGTGGAAGACGCCTGATCCGACCTGACGCATAGCGGAGCCGCCCCGACCCGAAAGGGAAAGGGCGGCTTCTTTCGTGGGGAATCCAGCATCCCGCGCGAAAGGACCGCCCCATGAAACGCCAGGTCATCGACCAGCTCCTGCCCCTTCTCACCCGCGATCTGCAATCCGGCTGTCTCACGACGAAGAGCGTCGGGGCGCATCTCACCCGGGCGTTGGGGGGCACCGATGCCGAAGGCGCGTGGTCATGGCGGCAAGCCTACGACCTAGTGCAGTCGGCGGCGATAATGGCGGACCGGGATCAGCCGATCAGCCCGGATCCTGCCACCCGGCTGGCGGCGTTGACCGCTGCGGCAAGCGCCCGCCCCACAGAAACGCGCCGTTCCGAAGCCCAGATCCGCCTCCAGCAGTTCTCGACCCCCTTGCCCTATGCCTATGTCGCCTCCGTGGCGGCCGCGATCCGGCCAGGCGACGTGGTGCTGGAGCCATCGGCAGGCACCGGGGCGCTGGCGCACATGGCGAACCGCGCCGGAGGCAAACTCGTCCTGAACGAGATCGACCCGTTTCGTGCTGCGCTACTCGAGGCGACGTTCCGCGTACCGCTGACGCGCCACGATGCTGAACACATCGACGATCTCCTCGACCGCCAGCACATCGCGGATGTCGTCGTGATGAATCCGCCGTTTTCTTCCTCGGCATCTCGCGCTGCGGATCCGACGATTGCCCTTCGCCATGTCGTGTCGGCCGCCAAGCGCCTCGCGCCCGGTGGCCGTATCGTAGCGATCCTGCCGATGGCGGCTTGCGCCGATCGTCAACCGGCACTTTGGCGCCGCCTTACGGCGATCGTCGCGCCGCGCCTGCACCTTGGATTGCCAGGCATCGTCTACAGGAAGATGGGCACCAACGTCGAAACCGCCCTTCTCGTCGCGGACGCCCTCCCGGCCGCCGCGTGTGACAGCGCGATCCCGCTTCGGTCCATGTCTCTGCACGATGCCCTTGACGCTATCCGCGAGGAGCTGCCGACGCGACCGAAGCGCGATCCGAAAGTCGGACCCTCCCCCGTTTCCTCGCCGCTGCCGCGCTCGACTACCCGGCCCGCCCGGCCGGCGGCTATCGCACCCTCTGCGCGCCCCGCATCTCGCGCGCCCGTTGACGCGCCGCTCGCCTATGTCGAGCGGGCTACGCTAGGGCAGAATATCGCCGTTTCGGAGATCTACGCGCGCTACGCGCCACAGCGCATCGAGATCACTGGCGCGGTCGCGCACCCGACACCGCTCGTCGAGAGCGTGGCAATGGCGGCCGTCATTCCGCCGATGCCCACGGCGCTTCCCACCCTGCCCCCGCAGCTCATCACCACCGGCGAATTGTCCGAGGCTCAGCTTGAGACGATCATCATGGCGGACGAGGCTCACAGCCACGACCTGCCCGGCCGCTTCATCGTCAAGGACGACTGGACAGGGCTTGAGCCTGCCCCGGAAGGCGAAGGGGTCGCCTTGCGCCAAGGATTCTTCATCGGGGATGGCACTGGCTGGAGCTATGCCTGAATATGGGTGACGCGCTTTGATCAGGCGGCGCGGTTCTTGGCGTCGGTCGCGGCGACACCGTCGG
>CANLEQ010000075.1 GCA_947489705.1 uncultured Paracoccaceae bacterium | reverse complement strand
AAACCGAAGCCGCCACGGGGAACATGATGGCGGCGTGACCAGCGCAGCGCGCTGTCTCATTACCGTGCCCCGGTACATGAGCGAGGTTCAACCTACCTCTGGGGCGGCGTTCTTGCTCTCTATGTGACCGCCGAGCGGTTTACCTTGTGGTCCGTTACGGGACGTACGGATACGAGAAAGGACCAGAACGGACCGGCACACCAAACGCGGTCTGCGAGCGGCGAAGCACGACGCGGTCACGTATTCTCTGCGGCTAATAGCTCGGAGGCGTAATGGCGCTAACGATTTCCGCCTTGGTCGAGCCGACGTTGCGGAAGCGGTGAAATTCCCTGCTGTCGAAATAGTAGCCATCACCCTTGTTCAGAACCCGCGTCGCATCGCCGACGGTCAGTTCGATCTGGCCCGAGACGACATATCCGGTTTCCTGTGCGATATGCGTCAGCATCTCGCCGCTATCGGCACCGACGCAGTAGGTTTCGCAGAGGAACTGGATGCTGCGATGAGGGTGGTCGAGCCCGATGATCCGGTAGGAGATATTATCGGGATTGCCGATCTCCGGCATGTCGTCGGCGAGGTAGAACGGACTGACCCCGCCCTCGCGGATCGTCCCCAGGAACTCCGAAAGCCGGCTGCCGAGCGCGTCGAGAACCGCTTGCAGCGTATCGAGTGTCGGACTGATCCTGTCACGCTCGATGAGGGAAATTGTCGAATGCGATATCCCCGATCGGGCGGCAAGTTCCCGCGTGCTAAGGTGACGGCGCAATCGAAGCCGCTTCATGCTTTCGCCGATCCTGGGCATTATTCTATCCACTATTATCCCAATTAAACTGTTTATCCCGCCACATATGGCGCTCAGCCGTCAAGTATATTGAACAGTATGATTGCCGCCGCTATTCAAGTGCTTTCCCGGTGATAGGCTCCGAAATTGCCTGCCCACTGCCTTCGACACCTTGGGTAGGCTCACAATGACGCGGTGGCGCATCGGTCCGGTTCGACCGAATGGCCAAACTGAACGTCCGGCATGGAGAAACTGAAATGATTCCGAATGAAATCACCGGCTGCCGAAAGCTGCATGCGGCAACCCGTACCCTTGGCCTCGGCGGCATGATGGCGCTGGCGCTTCCGGCGGCGGCGATGGCGCAGATGACGTTGCAGATCGGGACGATCGAATCGCCCACCGGCGCCAATTCCCAAGGATGGCAGGCATTCGAGCAATATGTCGAGGCTTCGAGCGATATCGAGATCGAGCTGCTGCATTCAGGGCAGCTCGGCGATACCGAGAAGCTGCTCGAGGGGACGATGCTCGGCCTCAACAAGATGGCGCAGGGCGACGAGACGATCACCGGCGCCTATGCACCGATGATGACGTGGTTCACGCCCTATCTCTTTGCCGACGAGTTCGTAATGAAAGAATTCTTCGCCAGCGAGACCTTCGCCGAGATGAACGATGCGATGGCCGAGGAACTCGGCGTGCGGACGCTCGCCGCGTCGCCCTACGGCTTCTACAATTTCATCAACAAGACCCGCCCGATCGAGACGCTCGAGGATCTCGACGGCCTCAAGCTGCGCACGCTGCCGAGCAGCCAGCTCACGATCAAGGCCTGGGAAGGTCTGGGCGCCGCCGCGACGCCGGTGTCCTGGGGAGAGATCTATACCTCGATCAAGACCGGCGTGATCGATGGTCTGGGCCACACGATCGGCATCATGGTGGACCAGAAATATTACGAGGTCGCGAAGAACGTCACGCTCGACAACAGCATCGGCGTCGTCAACTTCTACCTCGTCAACGAGGGCTTCTGGCAATCGCTCGACGCCGAGCAGCAGGCGGTGCTGAAGCGCGGCGCGCAGATCGGCGCCGCCGCCGAATTCGGCATCGCGTCCTATCGCAACCGGGTCGAGGGGCTCGAGATGCTGGAAGAGAACGGTGTGGATATCCGGCCCATCTCGGCCGCCGAGCGGCAGCGCCTGCGCGACGCGGCCCAGGCCGAAGTCCTGCCGTGGATGCGCGAACAAGTCGAGCCGGAGCTCGTCGACAAGGTATTTTCCGAAGTCGAGGCGATCGAAACGCGCCTCGGCCGCTAAAGGTATCGCCGGGGGATCGGTCGGGGCAACCGGCCGATCCCTGCCTGCCCCGAAGCGTCTCGAAAGGGTCTGCAATGAAATCCCTGTTCAGGATTCTGGACGCTGCTCTGCGTCTTGCGATCGGTGCCTGCATGGCGGGGATCATGCTCGCGGTTGGCTTGCAGGTCGTGGCGCGCAGCACGGTCGGTGCGCTGTCCTGGCCTGAAGAGCTGAGCGTCATGCTGATGATCTGGGGATTGATGCTGGCCGCGGCCTACGTGCTGAACGAGCGTGGCCATGTCGGGATCGCGCTCCTCGTTGACCGGATGGGTCCGCGTCCGGCGGCGCTGGTCAGCGCGGCGATGCACGGGCTGATCATCGTTTTCTCGGCCGCGGTGATGTACGGATCCTATTTCAAAGTCGGAACGGTCTGGAATCTCACGACCGGCGCACTCGGGATCAGCCGGGCCATCCCGAACCTCGCTATCCCGGTCAGCTGCGCCCTTTTCATAATCGTTTCCCTGCGTTTGATCGCGGTGGACCTTGCTGCCTGGAAGGCCGCGCGATGACCATTTTGGCCCTCTCGGTCACATTCGTCGTGCTTCTGGCGCTCGGCATGCCCATCGCCTTCGTGATCGGCATGTCGTGCCTCGTCGCACTGGTGGTCGGCGGCGAAAGCCTGGTCCTGCTGCCGCATTTCATGTTCATCGGTATCGATTCTTTCGTGCTGGTGGCCGTTCCGATGTTCGTGCTGGCCGGCGAGATCATGCTCAAGGGCCGGATGACCCGCGCCTTGACGGATTTCGCGGACATTCTCGTAGGGCGGTTCCGCGGCGGGATGGGCCATACCAACATCGCCGCGAGCGTGTTCTTCGCCGGAATCACCGGATCGGCCTCGGCGGATACCACGGCGCTCGGCTCCGTGCTCATCCCAACGATGGCCGAGCGCGGGTACAGCCGCGCCTACGCGACCGCCGTCACGATCGCCTCGTCGGTCATCGGCCCGATCATTCCGCCCAGCCTGACCTTCGTCATCTACGCGATGGCCGTCGGCGGGGTGTCGATCGGCGAATTGTTCGTCGCGGGCATTATCCCCGGCCTCCTCGTGGCGCTTGCGCTCATGGTGATGAACTACCGCATCTCGCGCGCCCGCAACTACGAGAAGCGGACCGACCGGTATTCATGGGGCTTCGTCGCGAGGACATTTCGCGCCAGCCTTCTGGTGCTGGTGATGCCGCTCCTCATCGTGTTCGGCGTGCTCAGCGGCGAGTTCACGGCGACGGAGGCGGCGGCCGTGGCCTCGATCTACGCCCTCGTCATCTGCATGCTGGTTACCCGCACCTTGCGCATCCGCGACCTGCCCGAGGTGCTCTTCAACACCGCCGCCACGAGCTCGATCATGTTCCTGCTGCTCGCCACCAGTTCGGTGCTGAGCTACATCCTCGCGACCCAGGGCGTGCCTCAGATGATCGCCAGCGGTTTCGAGGCGGTAACCGGCAACAAGTATGTCTTCCTGCTGCTGCTCAATATCATTCTTCTGCTGATCGGCATCGTCCTCGATCTGTTTCCTGCGATCATCATCTTCGGGCCGATCTTTGCGTCGATCTCCGCAAGTTACGGCGTCGATCCGGTGCATTTCGGGGTGATCTTCTGCGTGAATTTGCTCCTGGGCCTGAACACCCCGCCGGTCGGGTCGGGCCTCTTCATCGGCGCGGCCGTCGGCAAGGTTCGTCTGGAAGAGCTGATCCGCGAGGTCCGCCCGTTCATCGCCATGGAATTCCTCGTCGTGCTCGTCATCACCTACGTGCCGTTCCTGACCACCACGCTGCCGCGCAGCCTGTCCACGCTTTTCGCCGGGCAATGACGCGGTCCCCCTGCGCGGGAACGCGCAACCCCTCAAACCACGGAGTCCTCGCATGTCGCAGACCGATGAACCCCTCGCCGGGGTCACCCACCTCAAGTCGCCGGGCCGCAATGCCGCTTCCGACAATGCCCCCGTCGAGCAGATCGTCACAGAAGTGCTCAGTGCCGTCCGCGACCGGGGCGACGCCGCGATTGCGGAATACGCCCAGAAGTTCGACCGCTCCGACCTGACGGTCTTCGAGGTCAGCGATGCCGACCGGCAGTCCGCGCTCGACGCGCTCGATCCGCAAAGTCGAGCGGATACCCAATTCGCCGTCGACAACGTCCGCGCCTTCGCCGAGGCGCAACTTGCGACGATCCTGCCGCTCGAGACCGAGCTGCTGGAGGGTGTCCATATGGGACACCGCGTGATCCCGATGCGGCGTGTGGGCTGCTACGTGCCGGGCGGGCGTTATCCGCTGCTCTCTGCCCCGGTCATGACCATCGTCCCTGCGAAAGTCGCGGGCGTGGGCGAGGTCGTCGCTTGCCTGCCGCCCAATGCGCATCAGGCGATGATCGCGGGCTGCCATCTTTCGGGGGCCGACCGCATCTTTCGCATCGGCGGCGCGCAGGCCATCGCCGCAATGGCTTACGGGACCGAGACGGTGCCGCGCGTGGACAAGATCGTGGGCCCCGGCAATGCCTTTGTGAACGAGGCCAAGCGTCAGGTTTTCGGGCCCGTGGGCATCGACCAGCTCGCCGGGCCGTCCGAGATCTTCGTGCTCGCCGACGGCACCGGCGATGCGGAGATGATCGCGACCGACCTGCTGGCGCAGGCCGAGCACGATGTGCGCACCCGCGTGGGTCTCATCACCACCGACGCCGCCTTGGCCAAAGCCACGCTGGCGGAGGTCGAGCGGCAGCTACAGGATCTCTCCACCGCCGAGACGGCCGGCACCGCGTGGCGCGATTACGGTGAGATCGCGGTCTGCACCGACGAGGATGCGATGATCGCCTATTCCGATCACATTGCCGCCGAGCATCTGCAGGTCCATGTTGCCGACCCCAAAGACCTTGCGCAGAAACTGCGCAATTACGGCTCGCTTTTTATCGGCGAGATGGCGAGCGTGGTCTATTCCGACAAGTGTGCAGGCACGAACCACACGCTGCCGACGATGGCGGCGGGCCGCTATACCGGTGGTTTGTGGGTGGGTACCTACGTGAAGATCGTCACGCACCAATGGCTGACGCCCGAAGGTGTAAAGCAGGTCGCGCCGCCCGCGGCCCGGCAGGCCGCGAGCGAGGGGCTGGAAGGGCATCGCCGCGCTGCGCAGCTACGGCTCGACCGCCTCCAAGCGTAAGCCGTCGGCAATGAAGATGAACCCTGAGCGGTCCTTCTATTTGCTGCGGATCGCGGAATAACGGTCAGCTTACTGAAGACGCATTACTGGCGCCTCTCCCTGATTGGATCAGCGATCACCAGAGAGAGGGGTCGTTCAGTGGTGCAACGCAGCTCGACGCCCCCTGAAGTGGCATGAGCGCCTCGACCGTCAGCGATTGCCCATCCAGCCCTCCGGATGCGACAGAGGTAGCGGGGCTTGGGCGATTTCTTCGGTGATTCTGTCAAATCCCACTTTCGAATAGAAATTGGGATCTCCGTAGGTCGGGACCACGTCCACACCATTCCTCCGGAGATTGTTCAAACCATGTGACGACAGGGCCTGGCCTATGCCCTCGCCCTGTCGCCCGGTGGCAATTGCGGCCGGCGACAGAATGAAGACCGTGCGCTCATCATCGCTGTAGTTCACCCGCGTGAAGATGACTGTTCCGACAAGGGCTCCATCGTCGAGCGCCGAGGATACGAAGATGTCATCCGGGGCGACGCCGTCGAACATGCCCGTCACCAGATTGGCGATGAGATCGCCTTCGGCTTCTCCCCCGGAGGCCGCGAAAGTATCCTTGAAGAGGGCGATGATGTCGTCTCTGCGGTCCGCATGACCGTTGGTATATTGCAGTGTGGAGCCCTCCCAGTGGCAAGATTGCCCGAAGCGGATCATTCGGACCACAGCGGCAACGGAAGCTTCGTTCGCGAAGTTGCCGCACGCAAGTTTGGCGCTCCAATTGCTTTTTCTGGTGGACGATAGGGTCCAAATTCAAACAGCCGGTGCAAGACCGTATCAGACGCTTCCTCAGCCCTTGACGTTAGCGAACGGCGGTGGCGGAGCTTGGTACCGGACGACGTTGGATCCGCCCGAAGACAACCCCATACCAATGCGGTGGTCTTGCCCCTGTTTCACCGGACACTCAGGCGGTTGCGATTTGAGCTGCGATGAACTCGCGTGGTGAGCGCAT
>CANLEQ010000074.1 GCA_947489705.1 uncultured Paracoccaceae bacterium | reverse complement strand
CCGAGATCGACGCCGTCGTCTGAACTCAAGTGGGAAAGGGCCAACTCACTCTTCAAGCCGCTTTGTGCAACATCGCCGATCCGTGATCACGTCCGAACCGCTGAAGCTTGCCACCCGGGAAGCCTGCGCGGCGTGACTGCGGCCAGTGAAGCTGATGCTGAACTTTCCCAGCAATCCTACGAGCTACCGATGCAGGAAGAAGCGACGGCCGAAACCGCGGATGTCTTCATGCAACGCCCGCTTACGGCATGGCGATTGCTGAAAATTCCTTCACTCGATCCGCGAGCGACATTGGATCGAAGGGTTTGCTAATCACGCCTATTGCACCGAGAGATTTGAGATCATCAACCATATGGCGTTGCGCCGCCGCGGTCATAAAGATAATTGGGGTATTTTCTGTCTCGGGTCGATCGCGTAAGGCCCTAAATACGGTTGGGCCATCCATATCGGGCATCATTACGTCAAGGATGATTATATCGGGAAGAAATTTTGGAACTATTTCGATCGCCAAAGCGCCGCTTTCGGCTGACATAACGTCAAACGTCGGGTCGAGCTCGAGAGACATCAGCGTGATCTCCCGAATATCCGCGTCGTCATCAACGTGAAGAATTTTCATACGCATGTTCCATCGTCACGGTGGTTTCAAATGATCTTGCACTGCTTTCTACTGGGTATTCTCGGAGGTTCGCGAAAACCGCTTCAACCACGTCGGCTTCCTTCACGCGTGACTTGGTCATGACGGCTTTTACTCGAGGAATGATATCCGGAGGGACGTCATAAGCGGAAAAAACTATGACCGGCGTCGAACGAGGAATGCGGTCGAGAAGCTTTATTCCAGAGCCGTCTGGAAGTTCGAGATCAAGAAGGACGAGATCAAATACATGCATCGACATACTTACCCTGGCTTCTGCGAGGGTCTTAGCTCCGGTCATCCTTAGATCATCACCGAATGCTTGCTGGAAGATATCATGCAAGGATAGGTCGTCCTCCACATAAAGGATGTGTGGTATCTCAGGATATGAAGAGATGACCTTTTTCATAGCTCTCTGTAGCTGCAATTTGTCGAAAGGTCTGGATATCACGGTGACTCCTGTTTGGATCGGAGTGATCGATCCAGCCCCCTCGTCGATGACGACGACAATCGGCAAGTTTCGTAATTCGCTGATTTTTCGAAGACGATCAATTAATGATGACGTGGAACTCGCGGCTGCGTCCAATATGATGGCTTGGTACTGATGCTTACGTGCGAGAGCCAGGACGGAATCGAAATGACCGATAATGTCTGCAGTAAGATCGTACAAGTCAACGACCTTTGAAGCCGTTCTCATAAGCTTTGCATCGTTGCTGTAAACCAGCACCCGGCGGTCTTTCTTTTCAGACTGCAACGCAACCGCTGGATCTGTCACGACCGCAGGCAAGTCAACGTGAAAGATGGCGCCATGTCTTTCGATGGACTCGAACCACAGCTCACCGCCCATTGCCTCAACCAGCGCTTTGCTGATGCTGAGGCCAAGGCCCGTGCCACCTACCTTTCGCGTGGTTGATTGCTCGGACTGGCTGAAAGGATCGAAAATCTTATTGTGAAAATCCGCCGGAATTCCGGGGCCAGAGTCCTTGATCGAGATCCGAAGCCTGTCATCAACCTGCAGGATCGAAAGCTTGATGGTTTCCTCACTGGGGGAGAACTTGATCGCATTCGACAGGATGTTGGAAATGACCTGGGTCAGGCGCCCTGGGTCGATATTCGCCTCGCTTTCTGGCGCATGGTCCTCTAGGACGAAGCGGATGTTTTTCTCTGGCGCATAGCTTTCGGCAGAGGCTATTGCCTGGTCAAGAAGGGGTCGTACGGCCTGTTGTTCAAGCTTGAATTCCATTTGTCCGGAGCGGATCTTTTGCATGTCGAGAATATCATTGATCAGCAGGACGAGACGCTCCGCGTTGCGGTTCGCGATTTCCAGCATGCCGAGTATTTTCGGCGGCAACTGTTCAGAGGAGCTACCGATCACAAGACCCAAGGCCCCCCGAATTGATGTCAAGGGCGTTCTGAGTTCGTGACTGACAGTTGAAATGAATTCGTCCTTCAGCTGTTCGGAGACCTTTTGTTCGGTAATGTCAACAATCGAACCGTCCCAAACCGGACGGCCATCCCGGTCGAGCCGAATCCCAGAATAGAGTCGAATCCACTTCTTTTCATTTCTAGACCGTTGACATGCTATCTCTAAATCCCATGGCGCAAAGTCGTCTTCCGATTCTTGGAGCTTCTCATAGATTTGGCCGATAACATTTTCATCGGAGATGCCGTCTAGGTTTCTGAAACAAACGTACAACTCTTCCGGCTGTAGCTCGATTATCCGTTCCGTGGCTCGGGAGAGATAGGTAAAGCGCGGGGCCCCGTCATCGTCGCGTACGATCTGGAACAGGGCAACCGGCGCATGTTCGGAAATGGCGTCGATCTGGTCCTGCTTTTCCTGCCGCTGGTCTATCGCCTCCATATGATCCCGGTCTCGGACAAGCATCACCCCGATGATCAGCGTGGCGACGAAGTTCGTCGGGGCGGCAAAAGCATTGGAGGTGAGAAAAACATCCCACGGAGCTTTACTTGCGAATATCAGGATCACTGTGGGAACGGTTCCCGCGACGACGGCCTGAATAATGATATACCGGATGTTCAGGCCTCTGCGAGCAACGTAAAACCAATAATACCAGATAAGACCTGCTGCAATCCCTACGCCAAGAATGTAGGTTGCCCCCGGACCCGCTCCCAACCCGCCATACATCATCCGCACTATGGCAAGGCATGAGGCCGTGATCGCTACACTTGCAGGTCCACCGAAGGCTGCTGACAATACCACCACGGCCGCACGCGGATCGGTCCTGATTCCTGGCACGATTTCGACGGAGTTCTCCATTACGACCATGCCAACCACGGTGAAAAGAAGTCCGAGGAGAGTGCTTCCGAACCATGCTGGCTCCGAGAATCGCTTTTGGATCGTGCTTACGACAAGAACGGAAAGCAGCATGATCGAGCCGCTTTCCACCATGGTCAGTAAATTTGACATCGAGAATTACCCTAATCACCGGTCGGCCAAGTCCGCTCGAATATGGACGGGTAAGATCAAGGATTGGTTAATGATAGATTGCAGGGAGGGTGGCTCAGTGTCCGCTGAATACCGTTCGTCGAGCACCAGAATAATGATGCCTCGTATGCGCAGGTGATCTGCGCGGCAGTCGCGCGTTCGACGGTACGCTTTGTGACGGTAGAGAGCGAAGAGACCCAGGAAGCGGCGAGGGTCTGCTCGCTAATCTGATGGCAGACGCCGGCGATCGTTGAACGGAGTCGTCACCCGACGAATTTCACTTGTCAGCTGATCGGATCTTCGGTCCGTGTGTTTGCAAGCGTCTTCGCCTCGTCCACGCCAAGCTTGATCCGCAGGGTTTCGCGGCTGTCGGGCGCGCGACCGGCTTCCCTGCATGCCTCCACTGTCGTGAACGCGGGCTCGAGGGCACGCGTCACCTCGCCCGCCCCGAGCGTTCCTGCCGTCCCCGAGATTTCATGCAGGATGCGGTGCATCCGGGCGAGAGCATCAGGATCCGGCTGGGTTCCGCCGGCGGGTTCGATCAATGCCGAAACCTCATCGAGCCGAGGCGGAATGGTTTTAAGGAACCTCTCGCGAATGACCTTCATCCGTTCCATCAACGATTGGTTCATGACCGTGTTCTCCGCCGTGTTCGACCTTAGCCGGAAGCCGGGTTTTGCCGCCGTCCCCAGTGCAGCACCTTCTCGATGATCACCTCCGCAATTCCATCGATATCGATGTCCATCATCGACGCGGATTTCCAGATCACATCGCTTGCACCGAGCTCGCGAAGTTTGGCGGCGACGATGCTTCGTCTTTGTCGGACGCCGCTCAATATGATGATCGGGGTGTCCACCTTGGCCGCGATCGCCTGCGTCGCCGAGGCGCCATTCATGCCCGGCATATCCACATCCATGGTGATCACGTCGGGATTCAGCGCCTCGACCATGGCGATCGCCTCGGGTCCGTCCTTTGCCTCGCCGACAATCTCGATATCGGCACGGTCGCCGCAAATCGCCCGGATAGCCATACGCATGAAGATCGAGTCGTCGCAGATCAGCAGGCGGACGGGAGCCGGGGCTGTACTTTGCTCCTCGGTCGGTCTGGTTTGGGTTACGCTCATTCACCGGTACTCCTAGACGAAGGCTTCTTGGCCTGCAGGCGACGCTGCGATCTCGATCGTTAGGTCGACATACCCGAAATCCATCTCCAACGCGTCAGGTGTACCAGGGACCTCGACGGGGATCTCGGCACTCGCGATCATCAGTTCGGCAATATCCTGAAGATCGAGCGCTGCCGGATCGTGGTTGCCGTCCGTGATCGGCGGGGCAACTGCAGGCTGCTCAGATTGTGCAGCGACGAGGTCTTCGAGCGACAGCGTGAAGGTTGCGCCGTCTTCGAGGAGATCGGCTGGATCGATCCGCCCCGCTTTGCCCGCGCCGTCCACGACAGTAACGTCGATGACGGTGCTCTCCGTCTCGCCAGGCGTCGCGTTCTCGGATGACGTCGCCGTCGCACGAAGAGTGAACTCGTCCGGCGCCGACCCCGGCATGGTCAGTTGCAGTCCGGCGAGATCCGCGAGATCGAGCAACCATACACCTTCATCCGTTTCATGCCCCGCGCTTAGCAACGCGCCATCCGGCAGTCCCGAAAGCGACAAGCTGAGCGTTTCCGACCCGTCCGGGTCACCCGAAACTGCTTCGATGCGGATATCGTAGGTGACGTCCGAGCGAGGAAGGAGGCTCTCGTCGCCGACTATGTGACCATCGCCGAAAACGATCGCCTCGAACTGGCTCACGTGAATGGTTTCGCCTGTCTCGATGTCTACCCACTGTCCATTGATGCCGCCGCTGTTCCCGGCCGAGTTGTGCATCTCGTACTGATCGGCGCCTTTCGGCAGGACGAGAAGGTCGTCTCCGCTGCCCCCATGAACGTGCAGCTTGTGCGCGTTCTCACCCTGTATGACGAGTATGTCGTTCCCACCGTTCATGTGAATGTCGTTCTTCCCGGCGAGGTCACCGGCGATGATCACGGTTTCCGCGTCGTGGCTTGCAAAGACATCTTGCTTCCAGGAAAGGCCCTCGATTGTATGCACCGCACCACCGTTGCCCCAATCCGGAGCGATCGCGGTTTCCCCAGGTTGGATATCGGAACGCGTGATGGCCACGTGCAATTGCGGGATGTCGACAACCGGCGCGACCTCGATTTCGAGCACCTTGGTCTCGACCGCCCGATCCGCACCGTCAATCGCGATTGCTGAGATTGTCAGCGGTAACGTACCCGAGAATCCGGGAGGTGGCGCGAGAGTAAGTCCCGGCAGGTCAGATGCCTGGAGCGACCAGGTTCCGTCATCGTTTCGCTCTCCCGCCGACAGCGACGCACCCTCGGGGAGCCCCCCGATCTCAATGCTAATCACCTCCGAGCCATCACTATCTGTGGACGCGACTGAAATGGCCGATCCAAGTGGTCCGGGCGTGACGATCTGCGTTGTCGAGATCTCCACATCCATGACCACATCATCGAAATCACGGTCCCCGAGCCCTTTCAGATCCTCGAAGCCAAAACGTGTCGACCCTTCATTCTGCGTGATCGCCACGTGGTCGAAACCGTCGATGTTCAAACCGGCGGTCGAGTGGAAGACGTCGCCTGCAAGTGCCCAGCTTGACCCATCGTTGTCGGTGTAGATCAATGTCACATCTCCCGAAGGATCTGTGATCTTGGCACCACGTTCGTCGGGAGCGGCGTGGCGATAGACAAAGGAAAGGTGGTCTGGATCGAGGCTCAGCCCGTCGTAGTCCCGATTTTCGTGAGCCCCGTTCGCGACGATGAAAGTCCCGAGAGTCGGAGGCGCCGTACCTTCCGCCGCGAAGCCGAACCGGTCGCCTTGCTCGATCGATTTCATGTCGGTGAACGCGATCTGCACATCGCCGATCGTCCCGTCTTCATCGATCGTGTAGAAACCGCCGGAATTTCGATAACCGCCGCCGCCGCCGGAAAACGTCACGAAAACCTCGCTCTCGTAGACGGCCTGGGTGGTCAGGTCGAATGCAATCACGCTGTCCTCTTCTCCCGTCAGATTGGTCACGTCCAGCGTAGGTTTGTCGGCCACAGGTGTGACGGTAATCGCGAGGCTTTCTGTCGTGGTGGCGGTGTCGTCACCGTCATGGGAAATTGCGGCGACCTCGAGCTCGATGATGCCCCCGAAATCCGCGGGCGGCATAAGCTTCAAGCCCGTGAGCTCAGTGGGACTGAGGGTCCAGCTCCCGTCGGGGTTCTCCATGCCACGAGACAGGGACGCGCCGTCCGGTAAGCCAGAGATCTGAATCTCGATGGTTTCTGAAAGATCTGTCACAGCGACGCCCACGGCAAGCGGGATCGCGTGATCTTCCATGCCACCACGACTCGCCGCGATGACGAGGGGCGCGTCGGCGACGGGGGTGACCTCGACGGTGAGGGTGCCGTCGGTGACGGCGATCTCGCTGCCATCCTGGGCGGT
>CANLEQ010000073.1 GCA_947489705.1 uncultured Paracoccaceae bacterium | reverse complement strand
GCAGCGCGACTGACCAGCTCGGCCCGCCGGTGAGCGCGAGGCCTGTCGCGAGCTACACCATTTCGCGGGACACGACCAGCGTCGAGGCAGCTCACGCTTGCGCCCTTCGCGGGCGCGACATCTCAACCGGCCGCGCTTGCATAAAATGGTGCGCTCTCGAGCGTCAGCCCGTCTTGCTTACGGGTTCGAAAAGGTATCCGTCGAAACTCGGATCCTCGATATCCGAAACGGTCATGAGGGTTTCGCGCACATTGCCGAGATGGCACCACATCGCGGCGCGCGCCTGTTCGGGCTGGCGCGCCTGTAGTGCCGCGAGTATGGCCTGGTGATCGTCCAGCCAGGCCCGCCGATAGGTCGTCTCGAAAATACGGGTATGCAGCTTGGTCCACATAGAGCTTTGTTCGCGCTTCTGCCACAGCGTCTCGACCATGTCGACAAGAACGGAGTTCTGAGTGGCTTCGGCGATCAGGCGGTGAAATTGTCGGTCGCCGGAATAATCCGGCTCGCTGCCGTCGAGATCGTGGCGCTCGCGTTCAAGCGCCTCTCGCATGCGTAGGATGTCGTTCTTGGTAACCATGCGCGCCGCGAAACCGGCGACATCGGATTCGATCAACTGCCGTGCCTGCAACAACTCGAACGGGCCGACATCGTCGCGTCCCGCCCCCTGATCGAGCCGCGCCGTTTCGCAGAGATACACGCCCGAGCCCTTGCGAACCTCGACCACACCGTCGATCTCGAGAAGGATCAGCGCCTCGCGAACGAGCGAGCGCGAAACGTCGAGACGGTCGGATAGCGCGCGTTCCGGCATAAGACGCGCTCCTGGCGCGATCCGGCATTCCCGGATCAGGTCACGGATCGAGCGAGCAACGTCCTGGTATTTCCTCGTGGTCATGGCGGCTCCTCGGGCTCTCGGCGGAATGCCTATGCCGCGGCCGGTTGACGCTGTGGCCGCCGCAACACGTCCAGTGTTCGACCGTCGAGCCGCGTCTCGATCGGGCGGTCCAGATCAGAGTTCCCGCGCCCGGGCCCATCGCATCGAGGCGAAGTCGAGCCTCGCCGCATGGGCCCGGAGCGCATTGTCCGCGAAAGGACGGATCAGGAGCCCGACGGAGCGGCTTCCTGGATACGGCCGATCAGGTCGGCGATCTCGTCGGACTGGCCGGCGACCTCGTCGTACATCGGCTGAACCGCCTCGACGAAGGGCGCCTTGTCGACTTCGTGAATCTCGACGCCCATTTCGCTTTCCGCTTCGTCGAGCGCGGCCTGCGCGGTTGCCCTCCAATCCTCGCGGTGACGGTCCTGCATCTCGGACGCGGCGGTCATCATCGCTTCCTGATGTTCGGGCGAGAGATTGTCCCACGCGCAGTTCGAGATCACCACTACCGAGGGGATCGTCGTATGTTCGTCGAGGGAAAAGTCGGACACGACCTCGCCGTGACGCGAGTTGGTCAGCGCCGTGGGGTTGTTCTCAGCCGCGTCGACCACACCTTGCTGCAGCGCGCTGTAGAGCTCGCCGTAGGAGATGGGCGTGGGGCTGCCCCCCAGAAGCTCCACCATCCGGATCGCCGATGGGGAGGGTTGCACCCGCACCTTGAGCCCCTCCAGGTCGTCCGGCGAGAGGATCGGTTTCTGCGCATAGAACGAGCGCGACCCTTCGGTCAGGAAGGCCACGCCGCGAAATCCCTTGTCGACCGAGGATTGCAGGATGTCCTGACCGATTTCACCCGATACGACATCGTTGAAATGTTCTTCGCTGTCGAAGATGTAGGGCAGGTTCATCGCAGCGTAGTTCTGCTCGAACGCCTCGAGCTCGGACGCATTCGACCGCGCCATCTCCAGCGCGCAGTTCTGCACCAGTTCCATCGACTCGCGTTGCGTTCCGAGCTGCGCGTTGGGGAAGATCTGGATCTGCACCTCGCCTTCGGTCAGTTCGTCCAGCCGGTCGGCCATCCATTGCATGGAAACATGGGTGGGATGATCCGGGGGGTGATTGTGGCTGAGCCGCATGGTCTGAGCCGTGGCGGCAGTGCCAAGCGCGACGAGAGCCGTGGCGGAAAGGGCTGCAATACGCAGTGTCATGAATGTCCTCCCTGACGATTTTTAGCAGATATCGGCGAACCAATTCGGGACGAACCATGGCAAGTGTTTCCCATGCAGTCAACCACATTACGCCGACTGGTTGACCACTTCGACCGAGCCTGTCTATATCGTACGATCAGTCGGAGGGAGGCCGAACATGATTCATCTACATATCACACGAGGCCGGTCATGAAGGGGGTCGTCGACGCCATACTGCGCTGGATCGTGATCGCGGTTTTCGCCATCCTCGTCGGTTGCGTCACCTGGCAAGTCTCAAGCCGGTACCTGTTCGACGCTCCCAGCGTGTCGACGGACGAGATCGCGCGATTCCTGTTCATGTGGCTCGCGCTGATTGGAGGGGCCTATACTTTCGGGGCACGCCGTCATCTCGCCATCGACCTGCTCACCGGGCCACTTACGGGCCGTCTCAAGCTGGCTTCCGAGGCGCTGATCCTAGCCGTCGTGATCGCCTTCGCCGCCGTGGTCATGGTCTGGGGCGGCTGGTCGCTCGTTTCGCGGACATTCGCGTCGGGCCAGGTCACGCCAGCGCTGCGCATTTCCATGGGTTGGGTCTACGCCGCCATTCCCTTCTCGGGACTGGTCATCATCTACTACGCATTGCTGTTCTTCTCCGACGTCGCCCGGGGCCGCGTGCCGCAGGCCGAAGGCGATGTCAGCATGCCTCTCGAATAAGGGTCCCACGATGACTTCCGCAATCTGGGTCCTGTTCGGCTCCTTCGCCGTGCTGATGGCCCTCGGCGTGCCCATCGCCTTCGCCATCGGCAGCGCTGCGGCGCTGACCTTCCTACTCTTCATGGGCGTCGAGCAGTCCATGTTCATCGTCGCCCAGCAGATCGCTTCGGGCCTCGACAGCTTCACACTTCTGGCGATCCCGTTCTTCATCCTCGCGGGCAACATCATGAACCGCGGCGGCATCGCCATGCGGTTGATCGATCTGGCCAAGGTGCTGGCCGGCCGCTTGCCCGGATCACTCGCGCATTGCAACGTGATCGCCAACATGATGTTCGGCGCGATCTCGGGCTCCGCCGTGGCCTCCGCGGCAGCGGTGGGCGGCGTCATGGCGCCCCTGCAGGAGCGCGAGGGCTATGACCGCGACTTCTCGGCCGCCGTCAACATCGCGTCGTGCCCGACCGGCCTGCTGATCCCGCCATCGGCGACGCTCATCGTCTACTCCCTTATTACCGGAGGCACGTCGATCGCGGCGCTGTTCGTCGCGGGCTATCTGCCCGGACTGCTGATGGGCCTCGGTTTGATGATCGTCGCGGGCATCATCGCCAAGCGCCGCGGCTATCCCCTGCCGCCGAAGCCCTCCGTCGGCGAAGCCCTGCGTGCCGCACGCGACGCGATCCTCCCGCTGGGCCTGATCGTCGTGATCATGGGCGGCATCATCGCGGGCGTCTTTACCGCGACCGAGGCCGCGGCAGTGGCGGTGATCTACTCGTTGCTCCTCGCCCTCGTGTGGTACCGGGAGATCACCGTGCGCGATCTTCCAGGTATCATCATCGAATCGGCCGTTACCACGGCGGTGGTTCTGCTGATGATCGGCGCCTCGATCGCGATGAGCCGAGCGATGGCCTTCGGGATGATCCCTAACACGATCTCGGACCTCCTGCTCGGCATTTCCGACAACCCGCTCGCGATCTTGCTGGCGATCAACGTCGCGCTTCTCCTCGTCGGAACCTTCATGGACATGACGCCGGCGTTGCTGATCTTCACGCCGATCTTTCTGCCGGTCGTCACCGACCTCGGCATGGATCCGGTCCATTTCGGCATCGTGATGACCTTCAACCTGTGCATCGGGATCTGCACGCCACCGGTTGGATCGGCCCTCTTTGTCGGCTGTTCGGTCGGCGGCACCTCGATTGCCAAGGTGATCCGCCCGCTCCTGCCGCTCTATCTCGTGCTGGTCTGCCTCCTCTTCGTGGTCACCTACGTGCCCGAGATCAGTCTCTTCCTGCCACGCTTGCTCTTGGGATACGGATCGTGAAAACCGCAAGAAGCTGGGAGCTATCCCGGACCCACCCCGCCGGTGTCGACCTCCTCGTGGAAGGGCGCCACATCCTTCAAATACGCGTGCTCGAGCACGATCTGATCCGTGTCTCGCTGCTCAAGGACGGTGGCTGGCGGCTCGATCGGAGCTGGACGATCGCACCGTCGGGCGACGTGCCGTGGGAGGGGCGCCAGCGCGACGACCTCACTGGCTTCGGCTGCCCCGAACCGCGCATCACCACCGGCGACGAACTGGTGCTGGAAACGCATATTCTGCGCCTTACCGTGCGCCATCCGCTGCAACTTTCATGGGCGGCGCTGATCGACGGCGCGTGGTGCACCTTCGTGGAGGAACGTCCGACAGGCGGCCTCCTGCTCGGCACGGACGATCATCGCCACGGCCACTACCTGTGCCGCTATCCCGACGAACCCGTCCACGGACTGGGCGAGAAGACGGGCGATCTGAACCGCGCGCGACGCCTCTTCGAGATGCGCAATCTCGACGCAATGGGCTACGATTCCGAAACGACCGATCCGCTTTACAAACACGTCCCCTTCACCATGACGAGAACGGCCCAGGCAGGCGCTTGGTCGATCTTTTACGATAATCTTGCGTCTTGCTGGATCGATCTCGGGCGCGAGCTCGACAATTATCATCTGCCCTACCGCTCCTACCGCACCGAGGACGGCGATCTTGATTATTACGTCCGCTGGGCGCCCGAACTGCTCGACCTCGTCAAGGGGCAGGTGCGGCTGACCGGGGGCACCGCCTTCCCGCCGCGCTGGACCCTGGGTTACTCCGGCTCCACCATGAGCTATACCGATGCCGAGGACGCGCAGGCCCAGCTCGAAGGCTTCCTCGACCGGATCGCCGAGCACGACCTGCCCTGCGACAGCTTCCAGATGTCGTCGGGCTACTCCTCGATCGGGACCAAGCGCTACGTCTTCAACTGGAACCGCAAGAAGGTCCCGGATGTCGATGCGATGACGGACAAGTTCCGCGATGCAGGCATCCATCTCATCGCCAACATCAAGCCGTGTCTGCTCCAAGACCATCCCCGCTACGACGAGGCGGCTGAGGCAGGCCTCTTCGTGCGCGACAGCGAGACGCCCGACCGTCCCGAGATCTCGAGTTTCTGGGACGACGAGGGATCGCATCTCGACTTCACCAATCCCGACACGGTAGAATGGTGGAAGGACGGGGTGACGCGTCAGCTTCTCGATCACGGTATCGGCTCGACCTGGAACGACAACAACGAATACGAGATCTGGGACCGCCGCGCGCCGTGCGCGGGCTTCGGTGAGCCGGTCGAAATCGGGCTCGTCCGGCCGATCATGCCGATCCTGATGTCTCGCGCATCCGAAGAGGCGCAGCGCGCCCACGCGCCAGGGCAGCGCCCTTACCTCATCTCCCGCTCCGGCGCGCCGGGCCTGCAA
Organism: uncultured Paracoccaceae bacterium; assembly: GCA_947489705.1. Taxonomy (GTDB): domain Bacteria; phylum Pseudomonadota; class Alphaproteobacteria; order Rhodobacterales; family Rhodobacteraceae; genus Palleronia. Next base: position 1,126 of record CANLEQ010000073.1, on the reverse strand, counting down.
CGCCACGCCCAGACCTGGTCGGGTGACAACCGCACCGAGTGGAAGACGCTGCGCTACAACATCCGTACCGGCCTCGGGATGAGCCTGTCGGGCTTCTACAATATCGGCCACGACGTGGGTGGCTTTTCCGGTCCGCGCCCCGAACCGGAGTTGTTCCTTCGTTGGGTCCAGAACGGCATCTTCCACCCCCGCTTCACCATCCATTCGTGGAACGACGACGCCACCGTCAACGAACCGTGGATGTATCCGGAGATCCTGCCGCAGATCCGCGCGGCGCTGGGTTTGCGCTACCGGCTCCTGCCCTATCTCTATACCTGCCTTCACGCCGCAGTAGCGGAGGACGAGCCGATGCTCAGGCCGCTCTTCCTCGACCATCCCGACGATCCCGCCGCGTGGGAAGAACGTGACGAGTTCCTTCTCGGCCGCGACCTGCTCGTCGCGAACGTCCTCGACAAAGGTGCCACGATGCGGAAGGTGGTTCTGCCCCGCAACGAAGGCGGCTGGGTCGATTTCTGGTCCGGCCGGCACCATGCCCCCGGCGAAAGGGTCGAGGTTCCCGTGTCTCTGGATTCCATGCCCCTCTTCGTGCGGGCGGGCGCGGTCCTGCCCCTTTCGACCGGTGCAATGCGCGCCGATCCGGGCGCAGAGACAGGCCGCGAGCTCCACCTCTACCCCGGGCTCTCGGGTCAAGGCGGCGGTGCGCTCTACGAGGATGACGGCGTCAGCGAGAACCCCGTCCACAGCCTGATCCGCTTCGATCTCGCTGCGACGCCGGACGCGATCGATCTCGACTGGCGGCAGGAGGGGAACGGCACTCCCGTCCTGCCGCGCGCGCGCGTCATCCTCCCGCAGGGAGAGACACGGGCGCTGCGCATTCGCGGCCGCGATGCGGCGCAGGAAGATGAGATCAAGCTCTAAGCGCTTCGGGTGGCCTTGTTGCACGAAGCGTGCCCGGGATTCACATCGGGAGTCCAGCGGCATAGCAGGGCGGTATGTCCAAGCCCGCCCCCACCCGCTACCGCACGCTGGACTGGTCCAGCTACAACGCGGCGCTGCGTAAGCGTGGGTCTTTGACGGTCTGGTTCGACCCGTCAACGACATGGCATGCGGTGCCCTCGGGCAAGCG
>CANLEQ010000072.1 GCA_947489705.1 uncultured Paracoccaceae bacterium | reverse complement strand
TCGGCCGCGAAGCCGATCATCTCGCGGAGCAGGTCGGCATCGCCGCTCTTCTCCACCAGCGCGCGGAGGTCCATCATCGGTTTGGTCATCGGGTGTCGTCCTCGGTTCAGGTTGGTTGTCGCAACCCGACCCTACCGGGAAACCCGATGGCTACCGCCAGCTACACCACGTGGCGGGACACGACGTGGCACACGTGGCGCAGCGAGACGACTGCTCGCAGACAGAACTGACCGTGCATTACTCGTGCCAGACTGGGTTGCGCTGCGAGAGAGCGCGGGGCATTGCCCGAGCCCGCACGCGCGTCATACCGGTAGGCCTACTTAAGCATCCCATTCCCGCTTTTGCCCGGAGAATGCTCCCCGGGCAATGAGGTCGAGTTGCCTTCAGTCGCGCACGCCGCTTTCCGCGTCCCGCGCCATGCGCATGCGACGGCGCACCAGGCCGCCGACGAGGATCGGCAGGACGAAGCCGATGGCCGCGATGGTCCACAGCATGATCGTCAGGGGCGACGAAATCAGGACCGAATAGTCCCCGTCCGAGATGTTGACCGCGCGGCGGAAGTTGACTTCCATCTCGTTGCCCAGAAGCGTGCCGAGGATCACGGGCACCAAAGGTACGTCGAGCTTGCGGAGGATCCAGCCCATGATGCCGAAGCCTACCATCACCATCAGGTCGAAGCTGGACCCCGAGATCCCGTAGATCCCCACGAACGAGATCATCGCCACGATCGGCATGAGGATCCGCGGCGGCACCAGAAGGACGCGGGTGAACAGCCCCACCATCGGGATGTTCATCGCCAGCAGCATGAAGTTGCCGATGAAGAGCGCCGCGATCAGGCCCCAGACTACATCGGGGTTCTGGGTGAACAGAAGCGGCCCGGGCGTGATGTTGAGCGACAGGAGCACCGCAAGGAGCACGGCCGTGGTCCCCGATCCCGGAACGCCGAGCGCCAGCATCGGCACCAGCGCGCCGCCGGCTGCCGCGTTGTTCCCGGCCTCGGGGGCTGCGACGCCGCGGGGATCGCCCTTGCCGAAGGTGCCGTCCCGATCAACGAGTCGTTTCTCCATAGAGTACGAGATGAACGAGCCCAGCGACGCGCCGGCACCGGGTAGGACGCCTGCGACGAAACCCAGCACGGTCGTGCGCCCCATGGTCGGGATACAGGAACGGATCAGCCCCCAGGACGGGACGATGCGGCCAATCTCCATCTTCGGCTTGGTCGAGATGTCCCGATCGGTGCCGCGATGTTCGAGAAAGATGAAGACCTCGGACAGCGCGAAGAGGCCCACGATGGCGACGAGGAAGTCGATCCCGTCATAGAGGTGGACCTCGCCGAAGGTGAAGCGCGGCACGCCGGTCTGCGTGTCCACCCCGATCATGGCAAGGCCGAGACCCAGGGCCGCCGCGAACGCGGATTTCGCCTGGTTGGTCGACGAGATACCCCCGAGGGTCGCAAAGGCCAGAGCGAACAGTGCGAAATATTCCGCGGGGCCGAACAGCAGTGCCACTTTCACGAGCTGCGGTGCCAGCAGGACCAGCCCCCAGGTCGCGAAGAACGCACCGACGAAGGACGCGATGCCGGACAGCGCCAGCGCCTCGCCGGCGCGGCCCTGTTGCGCCATCGGATACCCGTCGAGACAGGTCATCATGGCCGGCTCGTCGCCGGGGATGTTCAGCAGGATCGAACTGATCCGGCCCCCGTACATGGCCCCGTAATAGACGCTCGTCAGCAGGATCAGCGAGGGCGTGGCTCCCAGCCCCAGGGTAAAGGCCAGCGGGATCAGGATCGCCACGCCGTTCGACGGGCCGAGGCCGGGCAGTGCACCCATGATCGTGCCCAGAAAGCAGCCCATCAGCGCAAGCGCCAGGTTCTGCCATGTCAGCGCGACGGCGAAACCGTCGGCCAGGTTCGACATCAGTTCCATTGGTTGCTCCTCATAAGCCGAAAGGGCCGCGCGCGAGGCTGAGACCCAGCAGGAGGCGGAAGATGACGTAGATGCCCACCGACGTGCCGACGCCGATGATGAGACTTTCGACCGGACGCGAGCCCAGTCGCCAGGTCAGGTAGCCGGCGACGATGGCGGTCGCGATGAGAAAGCCCAGCTCGGGCAGCGCCTGCGCATATGCAAACATCACGAGTGCCGCGAACCCGATCTCGGCGAGGCGTCCGGCGCGGGGCCAGTCAGGCTCGGGGTCGGGCTTCAGCAGGAAGTAGAGGGACGCGAGGCCCATGACGATCGCGATCAGATAGGGAAACGTCTTCGGGCCGACGGCGTCGGTCAGGAAGCTTTCCTGGATGATCGATGCCTGCCACGCGAAAATCAGGGCGAGGATCAGGCCGATCCCGCCAAAGATGCGGTCGCTCATGCGGGGTCCTCCCATAAGCACGATGAAAGACACCCCCGGGGCGGACCCGGGGGTGTGGGGGGGTGTGTTACTGAACGATGCCGATTTCGCGGGACAGGTCCTCGATGTTCTGGACGGAGTCCGTCACGAACTGCTGGAACTCTTCGCCCTGCAGGTCCAGCGGTGCCAGGCCGTTGGTTTCCATGATCGCCTGCCACTCGGGGCTGTCGTAGAGCGTGTCGATCTGGCTGACCCAGTAGTCGTAGGCTTCGTCGCTCATGTCGCCGGGGCCGTAGAAGCCGCGCCAGTTTGCGCCGACAGCGTCGATCCCCTGCTCGCGCGCCGTCGGGAAGCCGGAGAACTCTCCTTCGAGCCGTTCGGGCGACAAGAGTGCGATGACCCGGATGTCGCCGGATTCGACGAAGCCACGCGCCTCGGAAAGATCGCCGGTAAACGCCTGCAGCGAACCGGCCAAAAGCTGCGTCACCGCTTCGCCACCGCCGGCAAAGGCGATGTACTTCACGCTGCGCACGTCATCGATCCCCGCTTTCTGGGCGGTATTCAGCACCTTGAGGTGGTCCCATCCGCCCACGGCGGACCCGCCGCCGATAGCGACCGAGGTGGGGTCTTCCTTGATGGCGTCCATCAGCTCGGGAAGGGTCTGGATCTCGCTGTCGTCGGCCACGGCGATCACGCCGTAATCCGCGCCGACCGAGCCGATCCAGCGGACCTGTTCCATCGTGTTGCCGGGGAACGCGTTCTGGGCCAGACGCGTGGCCGTGGCGGAGGATGCGGCCACGATCAGGTCGTCGTCGTCGTTGCGCTTGTTGACCACTTCGGCAAAGGCTACGCCGCCGCCGCCGCCCGACAAGTTCACGACCTGCATGGTTGACGGAATGAGGCCGAGATCCTGTAGCGACTTGCCGACTTGGCGGCAGGTGAAGTCCCATCCGCCGCCGGGGTTCGCCGGCGCGATGCATTCGGGGGTTTCGGGGGTGAATTCCTGAGCCGTAGCAGACAGGGGTGCGCAGGCCAGCAGAACGGCGGCTGCAAGGCGGCCCCGGATCGGTGTCATCGTCATGTATCCCTCCACGGATTTGGATCGGCGGCCCTCCTTGCCACCTGTCGTTCGGCGACGTTAACGAATAAACCTGTCACCAACCTGTCATGCCTGCATCTTGGGCACTTTCAAGGATCGGATGATCGGAATACGGTCGCTCGGGCAAGGAGAGGCCGATGCGCGTTCTGATCGTCGAGGATACACGTGACGTGGGCGAGGCCGTCCTCGCCAGTCTCGACCGTGCGGGGTTCGCCTGCGATCTGGCCGCGACGCTCGACGATGCCGATGAGGCCCTTGCCGTTCAGGCCTACGACGCCATCGTTCTCGACATAAACCTGCCGGACGGCGACGGGCGCGACCTGCTCAAGGGGTTGCGTCGGAAAGGGTCGCAGACCCCGGTCCTCATGCTGACGGCGGAATTCGACGTCACGGCGCGCGTCGAGGCGCTCGACCTCGGGGCCGACGACTATCTCGTGAAGCCGTTCGATCTGCGCGAACTCGAGGCACGGCTGCGGGTGTTGCTGCGCCGCGAGACGGGCCGCGCCGATAACACGATGATTCTGGGCGATCTCAGGTTCGACGCAAGCGCCAAGGCCGTCCGCATCGCCGGTGTTTCGGTCCAGATGACGCGGCGCGAGATGGCATTGCTGTCCCTTATGCTGGCCCATCACGGTCAGATCCTGTCAAAGGAGCGGCTGTTCGACGGTCTCTTCTCTTTCGACCGGTCCGAGGTCGGCACCAATACGATCGAGTTGTACGTGGCGCGTTTGCGCAAGAAGCTCGCCGGATCGCGCGTGAAGATCGAGACCCATCGCGGGCTCGGCTACCGTTTGGCCGCGGAGAATGGCTGAGGTGGGGGTGGTCCGCGCGACGTTGTCGCTGAAGACCCGCGTCGCCCTCGCCGTGACGGCCGTTCTGGTGCTCGGCGGCGCATTGGTCCTTGTCGCGGCCCTTGCCTATGGCCGTCAGGCGGCGCGCGAGGCCTACGACCGGCTTCTGCTCGGCGCCGCGGCGGATATTGCGACGACGATCACGGTGCGCGATGGAACGGCACTGGTCGATATGCCGGTCTCGGCCTTCGAGCTTCTCTCGCTCGCCCAGAACGACCGGATTCGCTACCGCGTCGTAGCGCCCGGCGGGACGACCTTGACCGGCGACCCGACCGCACCGCTGCCCGCGCCTTCGGCCACCGGCGAAAGCGTGTTCTACGACGACAGCTTCGGTGCCGAACCCGCGCGCTATGTCGCCCTGACCCGCCGCTTTGCCGAACGCAGCTTCTCGGGGCCGGTGCGCGTGATCGTCGGCCATACCTTGCTCGCGCGGCGCGAGCTTGCCCATGACATCGCGCAGAACGCGCTGGTGGTGCTTGGCGCGGCCGGGGCGGTCATGGCGCTGTTCGCGTGGCTCGCCGTCAGCCAGGCCCTGCGACCCCTGCCGCGCATCGGGGCAGCACTGGCATCGCGGGAACCCACGGACCTGACACCCCTGTCCCTGTCCGCCCCGCGCGAGGTTGCGGGAATGCTGGTATCGCTCAACGCGTTCATGGCGCGGCTCGAACGACAGAGCGTCGCGACCGGGAACCTGATCGCAGATGCCGCGCACCAACTTCGTACGCCGGTCGCGGCGATCCGAGCGCAGGCGCAGCTTGCAGCCGACGAAGTCGAGCCGGACCGACGGGAGAAGATCGTCACCCGAATTCACGATCGCGCGTCCGGCCTGGGCCGGCTTCTCGACCAGCTTCTCAGCCGCGCGATGATCGTCCACCGCGCCGACAGTCAACCGGCGACGCCGCTCGACCTGCGCGACGTCGCCGTGGATGTCGTGGAGACCTGCGACGATCTTGCGCTCGGCGTCGGAACCGAGGTCGAACTGGTTCTGCCCGACAGCCCTGTCGTTGCGCGGGGGGACGCGATGTCGCTGGTCGAGGCCGGGAAGAACCTGCTGACCAACGCCCTGATCCACGGAAAGCCCCCCGTACGCATCGGAGTGACGGGTGGCGACAGACCCGGTCTCTGGGTCAGCGACAGCGGCGATGGCGCCCCCGCCGAGGTGACCGCAGCGCAGAGCACGCGGTTCGTAAGGGCCGGGCGGAACGGCGGCAGCGGCATTGGCCTTGCCATTGCGCGCGAGGTCGCCGAGGGGCATGGCGGTACGCTGCGCATGCAGCACGACGGACGGCGCCATACGGTATCCCTCGATCTGCCGGGGCGCGCGACGTGAGATGCCTCCCGGCCCTGATCGTGGCCGTGTTCGCGGCGGCCGCAGCCCATGCGGCCGAACTGACCGCCGCGTTCGGCCCCGAGAATGCCACCCGCACCGCCACCATCCGCAGCACGACCGATCTTTCCGCTTTTGGCCCCGTGATCGAGGCTTTCCTGACCACGCGCCCAGACACGCGCATCCTCTACGAGCAGTGGGGCTCGAACGACCTCTACCGGATGACTGCGCAGCAATGTGCCGAGGGCGACACGGCTGCCGATCTCGTCATCAGTTCGGCCGTCCATCACATGGTGGCCCTCGTCAATGAGGGGTGCGGCGCCAGCCATTCGTCGGCTGCGACCGAGACGCTGGCCGAGCAGATGAAATGGCGCGACCAGCTTTGGGGCATCACCCGCGAGCCCGCCGTGATGGTCTACAACCGCGACATTCTGGCCCCGCACGAGGTGCCACGGTCGCGCTTCGATCTGCTCGACTTGCTGCGCCCAAGCGACAGCCGCTTGGCAGGTCGGATTGCCACATATGACATCGAGGATTCCGGGCTCGGGTTCCTTCTTGCCTTCAGCGACTCGCTCGAAGCAACGACGTTCGGCGGATTGATGGAAGCGTTCGGCCGCACCGGCGCCGTCGCCACCTGCTGTTCGGCCGAGATCATCGACGCCGTGGCCTCGGGCGAATACCTCGTGGCCTACAACGTCCTCGGGTCCTATGCGCTGCATCGGGCGCGCGGCGACGATCGGCTCGGTGTCGTCGCACCAGGGGACTACACTCTGATCCTCGCGCGTGCCGCCATGATCCCGGCCGCTGCACCCTCCACGGGCATGGCACGTGAGTTTCTGGATTACCTTCTCTTACCCGAGGGGCGAGCGGAACTCGAGGCGCAAGACCTCATCGTACGGCTTGGCGAGGAAGCCGGCGCCCCGGTCGAGGTCTCGGGCACCGTCGAAGCGCTCGAGCGCCCCATCGGTCTCCATCCGCCCCTTCTGGTTGCCATGGATGCCGACAAGCGCGAAATATTCACACAGCGGTGGCGCGATGCCTTCCCGCAATGAATCTCGGCACCGACGGCGGCGTTGATCTGCTCGCAATGTCGGGCTTTTCCGATGGTGCCCTAGGGCGGTAGCAGCATCGGGAACGCGTGCCTCCTCGGCTGAGCCAGCGAATGGCGGCCAAGGGACGGGTGTATCGATGAGCTAGCTCAGACGACGGATGTTCCGCCGCGACGCCGTGAGTCCGCTTCCAGCCCGGATTGTGCCTTCGACCAAGGCGCGACTGTGGCAGTTCGACCCTTGGTCGAAGGGCTAGAATTCTTCGGTGCTGCGCGCAGTATGTTGGACCGCCACGGATGGAAGCTATCATTCGTCGGATCAACGACAGGATACGATCCGCCAGGATCAAGTCGAAGGCTGGGCCTATTTTAGCGAGGGTCAGATGAGCCCCATGACAACAAGGATCAAGACCGAGCCGCCGACGAAGAACGGCGCATTGAGGGCGGAGCAGGAGACCGGCCGAGGGAAGAGCGGATTGATCGCGATGTTCAGCGTCATGGGCATTGAACTGGCCCCCTTTTCGACCGGACACTCGAGCATGACCATGGAGGCTTAGGGATATCCCTAAGCACGTGCTTAT
>CANLEQ010000071.1 GCA_947489705.1 uncultured Paracoccaceae bacterium | reverse complement strand
CCGCCAGTCCGGCCGCACGCTGCATTGAGCCAAAAGCTCCGCGCGCGGCCTCCTACACCACCACCGGGGGCACTACCTTCGACGGATCGTGCTGCGACTGCCGAATGGCGTTCTAATCAGGTTTAGACCCGCGTCGGTTGGCACTCCAAACGCTGCGACCAAGGACAACGGCGAGTGCGGGTTGAAGACCGACCGGGCGAAGCGCTTGAAGGAGCTCGAGAAAGAGAGCAAGAGGCTGCGGAAGGCCGTCTCCGATCTGACGCTCGAGAAACTCATCCTCCGGGAGGCTGCCTCGGGAAACTTCTGAGCCCCGCCCGCCGCCGAGCACGCGTTGATCACGTCAGACGGAAATTCCGGATCTCCGAACGCCTTGCCTGTCGCGTTATGGGCCAGCGTCGCTCGACGCAGCGGAAGGCGCCAGGCGGACGCCCCGACGAGTATGCACTGACCGCGGACATCGTCGCCATCGCCAGCCAGTACGGCCACTACGGCTATCGCCGGATCGCTGCGGGATGCCGGGTGGGCCATAAAAGTGAAGCGCGTCGAGAGGATATGACGGCAGGAGGGGATGAAGGTGCCATAGAAGCATCCGAAGGAAGGGCGTCTCTGGCTGAACGACGGATCATGCATCCGGCTTCGGTCCGAACATCCGAACCACGTCTGGTCCTATGACTTCGTCGAGATCCGGACGCACGACAGGAAGAAGTTCCGCATGTTGAATGTCGTCGACGAGTTTGCCTGGGAATGCCTGGCGATCAGGGTCGATCGGAAGCTCAACTCGACCGCCGTGATAGATGCCCTTACCGATCTCTTCATCCTGAGGGGCGTACCCAGCCATGTTCGGTCGGACGATGGGCCGCAGTTCATCGCCAAAGCGGTGCGGGACTGGATTGCCGCAGTGGGAGCGAAAACGGCGTTCATCGAACCGGGCACTCCGTGGGAAAACGACTACTGCGAGAGCTTCAATTCGAAGATCCGGGACGAGCTGCTGAATGGCAAAATCTTCTACTCGCTGGCCGAGGCGCGCGTGGTGATCGAGGCGTGGCGGGTCCACTATAATACCGTCAGGCCGGATTCGTCCCTAGGGTATCGACCGCCCGCGCCGGAGGCCGTCCAATGGCCGTCTCCCGACGGGGGATCATCCTCGCCCCAGCCAACGGCATTGGCATCGAAACCCGTCATGCACTAAGGCCGAAGCCAGACCACACGATAGGGGCAGGCGACGACCGTGTTACCTAGTGCGGGATTTGACCGAACTTTGCTGGCGCCTGCCAGTCGATGCGGCCACACCAGTTCCAGTGAGGACCGGCTTTGTTGCACGGCCCGGCTGCCGGGCGGACTGCCCCTTTCCCCTGACGGACTTATCCTACGGGTTTCGTGACGGGGATTCCGAGTGCGGTATAACGGTTGAGCACGGCGATGCGGACCTGGAGCTCGGCGACCTGTCGCTCGAAATCCCGCGCCATGAGGCGCTGCCCCAGTAGTTTCATGCAATGCATCTTCGTCTCGACGCGGCTGCGGCGGTGGTATCCGGTCAGGCGTCGCCAGAGGGATCGGCCCAGGCACTTCGACGCCCGCACGGCCTCGTTTCTGGCCATGGCGCCTGCGGTGTCCGGCTTCCATGGCCGCGCGTTCCGACGGGGCGGAATGACGGCATGGGCACCGCGATCGGCGATCGCATCGTGACAACGGCGGGTATCGTAGGCGCCGTCGGCCGTGACCGAGCCGATCTGCTCGTCCGCAGGGATCTGACCGTTCAAGTCCGGCAACACGGGCGCATCGCCAACATGGCTGCCGGTGATCTCGACGGCCCGGACCTCCATCGTCGCTTCGTCGATACCCAGATGAACCTTGCGCCAAACGCGCCGGCGGGCACCGCCATGCTTGCGGGCATGCCACTCGCCCTCCCCGCGGACCTTGATCCCGGTGCTATCTACCAGCAGGTGCAGCGGCCCTTTCGAGCCTCGGTAGGGCAGCCTGACCGCCAAGGTCCGCTGACGCCGGCACAACGTACTGTAATCCGGCACTGTCCAGTCCAGCCCGGCCAACCGCAACAGGCTCGCGACGAATCCCGCCGTCTGACGGAGCGGTAGGCCGAACAGGACCTTGATCGTCAGGCAGGCTTGGATCGCCTCATCGCTGTAGGCCTGCTGGCCGCCCCGCCTGCCGGTCGGTGCCGCCTCCCACGTCATCTCCGGGTCGAACCAGAGCGTCAGCGAGCCACGCTCACGCAGTGCGGCGTTGTAGGCATGCCAGTTCAGGGTGCGGTATCGGGTCGGGGAAGGTCGGGTCATGCGGACCGGCTATCCCGTTGACCAGCCAATGTGAATCCTAGTACGGGTCCGTGCAACAAAGCCGTGAGGACCCAGTAGATGTTTTTTGATACATGGTACGACATCTTGCGTATGATTGTTGTCGGTACGGTCGCCTACGCCGGCCTCGTCGTTCTCTTGCGGGCTTCGGGCAAACGTACGCTCGCCAAGATGAATGCCTTCGACCTTGTCGTTACGATTGCGTTCGGCTCGACCTTTGCGTCCGCACTCCTGAGCAGCGACATAACGGTGGTTGAGGCGCTGTCGGCCTTCGCACTGCTTTGTGGACTGCAATACGGTGTCGCCGTGTTGTCGGTCCGCTCGCATTGGTTTCGGAACCTGATCAAGTCGGAGCCTACCCTGCTTTTCTACCGGGGAAATTTTCTGGAGCCGGCCATTCGCACGCAGCGGGTCACGAAAGAAGAAGTTTTCGCTGCAATGCGCAGCGCGGGAGCCGCAAGCCCCGCGGACGTGGATGCGGTGGTTCTGGAGACTGACGGCTCTTTCAGCGTCGTAGCCGGATCGAAAGGTAGCAATGTGGAAATACTAAAATACGTTCAAGGAGTCGAGACGATCGGTTAATGTAGTTGACAGAGACGTTCGCAAAGAGAACCAGCCATTCTGGCAAGGTCCCGAACGTGTCGATTTCATCGTAGGTATTACCGAAAATCGACGACCAAACGAGACACACCATTCGAACCTTTGCGTGGCCCTTTGGGGCTGCGCGATCTACGACGGCTTGTTACGAAGGACATGACGCCGATGAAACATTCGCTGCCGATGCATGTCGGATTCATTCCGGACGGTAATCGCCGGTGGGCCGTACAGAACGGTTTTTCGAAGGACGAAGGCTATCGTTTTGGAATAGAACCGGGTTTGACTATGTTCAAGATTTGCAAGAAAATGGGCATTCCTGAGATATCGGTCTTTGGCTTCACTCAGGACAATACCAAGCGCCCAACCTCGCAAATTCAGGCATTTCGATCGGCTTGCGTAGATTTCGCACTCGAAATCGCCGACCAGGGCGCAGCTCTTTTAGTGTGGGAAATGAGAATAGCCCGCAATTTCCTGATGAACTTCGTTCTTTCCGAACGCGGCAAGGAAACGGGATCAAGGTCAAATTTCTAGCGAATTACCATTGGGAATGGGACCTGGCCGGGCTCAAGAACGGAAATGTCCGTTCACATGACGTATCAAGGCTCGACTTGATCGTACGGTGTGGCGGCGGACGGCGATTGAGCGGGTTCTTACCGGCTCAATCGGTCTACGCCGACATCTTGGTCGTAAAGGAATACTGGCCCGACTTCCATCCAGCACACCTTGATCAGGCACTCGACTGGTTCAAGTCGCAGGACAGGACGCTGGGGGGCTGAGGAAGACGAAGCGACAGTGGCGATCCCCGCCAACTTGGCAGGCCGAGCTACCTGTATCGGCATCTGCAAAAGCCGAAAATCACCTTGGATGTCCCAAAAACGCCCCCTCGCTAGGTTCGGCAAGGGGGCGATTCTACAGATGGGCTACGGTGCCTAATCAGCTGCCACCAAGTTGAACCTGTTGATCGTCGGCCATCTCCAAATCGCTATCGTATTCGAAATCGTTCGCGGCCTCGATGTCGGATTCGGTCATACTGTCGATGACCAGCTCCTCGCCCTGCTGGGTTACACGCGACATGGGCACGGGCACCTGCTTGCCGCCAAGGCCAAGGAAACCACCGCTGCTCAGGACCAGGTTCGGCTCTCCGTTGACCTCCACGATGGCCTCGGGATTACCAAGGCCCTCCCCATCGGCTGTCACGATTTCCATGTCCAGAAGATCGCCGACACTCATCATTGCACCACTACCCGAGGAGGCGTCCGGAGCCGAAGCTTCCGTTTCTTCGGTCTGCGACGGTTGTTCGGAAACCGCCTGCGCAGATTGCTCTGCGGGGGTTTCCTGATTGGACTGCTGTTGAGCCATGCGTTGCTCACGCTCTTCGGGCGTCTCAATCACGACATTCGGCTCGCCGGTCTGCTGAATCTCGATTGTCGGCTGTTCCGCCATCATAACGGAGACGTTCGGCTCCGAGCTCTGGTACGAGACGTTCGGCTCGCTTTCCTCGATCGAGACCTGGGGCTCACCCTCTGCCTGCACGATCTCGACCTGGGGTTCGGAACTTGCCACTTCGGTATCGCCAGAAACGCTTTGAGCCTGCCCGTCGGAACTGCTGTTGCCGTCCTGATCGGTCTCCGCCGAGGTCTCGTCGGTGTCGACACCAAGGTCGACGTTCAGTTCGGGATCGGCCTGCGTGACACTTACGGTCGGTTCGCCTTGTTCGACCTGCACTTCCGGATCGGCGGAGCTGACCTGCACCTCGGGATTGGTGTTCAGTATATAGATGTCGGGCGCGGGATTCTCGATACGCACGATGATTTCGGGAATCTCCACCGTAACGTTGGATTGCTTCTGATTGACTTGAACGTCGCCCGGCTGCTCGGAAATGGTGATCTGAGGCTGTTGTTCGGTCACCCGGACACTGGGTGCAGGGACCTGGACGTCGACATTCGGATCCGGAACGGTCACCCGTGCCTGACCCTCGATCGTTGCATCCTCTGACAGATCGACCTCTTCGCTGACAGCCTCGCTTTCATTCTGGGACGTACTTTGACTGGACGAGTCGGTCAGTTGTTGTTCGAGCGATGAACATTCTTCGGCAACGTCATCGTTGATTGCCGTGACGACTTCTTCTTCGGGAATGACCGTTGGATCGTCATCGTCGCGGTAGGCCTGCGCCAGCGTCTGGCATTCCTCGCTCTTGCCGGCAAGTTCCTGCTCGTTGATGTCGACAAGAGACTGCGCGAAAGCCATGCCGCCGAGAGGGAGTGTCAGGGCGGTGCTCAGAAGAAGGCTGCGTGTCTTGATGTTCATCGTAAATAATCTCCCCTTGGGTGTATTCTCATCCGGCGTCGCCGTTCCACCAGAGAGTGCTTGACCCGCGCCAAAGTTCCTTTTTTCGGTAACAATTCGTTTACTGTTTAACTTATTTTACGCGATTGTCTCACTTTGCGAGGAAATCGTTATGCGACCGGTTTAGAGTCTGGGTGGCAGGCTATGTCGTTCCGCCCAAGCGCGCGCATTGGCGAAATCGCCTTCCTCACCGTGGGTTCCGACATGGCGCCCCAGAAGCCCCAGACCTGAGCGCATCTCGGCAAGCTCGCTGCTGCCGATGCCCGGATTCCAAGAGGCCATCTCGTGTCCGTCCATTCGCACACACAGGTCGCGGAGCGCCTGGGGGAAACTCATGTCAGGATCGTCCGGGACAAAAACCCCCGTCAGCGGGGAGGCCGTGAGACTCACGGCGACGGTGCAGAGTTCTGCTCCCAGGCTGGCGGCCGTTCCAGGTGTCTTTTCTTCTCCACGCGTCTCGGCGCTTTCGATCAGGGCGTGATAACGCACGGCCCAGCTGCGGGCGCTCGCCGTGGTCTGAAGGATCGTGAGTACGAAGCTGACCGACAGGGTCAGGACGACCATGCCATTGATCGCAGCGACCATCGAAAGGATGTCCCACCAGCCGTTGGTAGGGCCAACCGTGGAGGCACCAAGGGTTGAGAGGGCCGATCCTGCAAAGGCGACGATCTGCACGAAGTCCGCCGGTGCGCCGGTCTTCGAAACTTCCAAAGACGTCCCGGAAAGATAAAGGAGCGTGTATCCTGCCAGATGAAGAAGAATCCAGCTGCCTGCCAACACGGAGAGGATTGTCGGTCCGATCACTCCGCGCAACGACCGGCCGAACCGGTTTTCGGTCCAGAGCGTAATCCCCCGTCCCAACCCCCATAGCCACCGTGTCAGACGCGCGCTGATCGGGCCCAGGCCCGAAAGGCTGATCGTCGTGTGCAGGAAGTCGTAGACGACCGCGACCAGGAGAAGAGTGCCGGCGGCGAAGAGAAGGATGCTGCTCATGGAGGTCGGAACAGACAAGCGAGACAATGGTTCACGCCGAGAACACGTAAATGCGAGAGGGCACTGAATGGCTCATCGAACAGGTCGCGGCCGTGAAGCTGTGCGCCCCAAGGACATTCCGACGCCGGGGTGGAGAGATATCGCCTTGCGGGTGAAGGAGGAGATCACCACCGACCATGTCTCGGTCGTGTCCGCGGGTGTCGCCTTCTTCGGTCTTCTCGCCATCTTTCCCGCCATTGCGGCGCTCATGTCGATCGCGGGCCTGCTTCTCGACCCCGGCGCGATCGAGGAACAGATCGCGGGCATCACCGCGGTTCTGCCGCAGAATGCCGCTTCGATCCTCGAGGGGCAGGCGAGCAAGGTCGCCTCCGGTGCGGGGGGCGGGATCGGTCTCGCGGCGATCGTCGGCCTGCTCCTGTCGCTCTATTCGGCCTCGAAGGGCATGAAGGCCCTCATGGAAGGGATGAATATCGCTTATGACGAAGAGGAAGATCGTGGCTTCATAATGCAGAACGTCGTCGCGCTCGCTCTGACCCTGTTTCTTATCGTCGGACTTCTGATCGCTCTCGCGTTCACGATCGTGGTTCCGGCGTTTCTCGGCAACCTGGGACTTCCGGACGCCGTCGTTGCCCTCGTTACCTATGGGCGCTGGTTAATTTTGGCGATCCTGACCATGCTCGGACTGGCGGTTCTATACCGCTACGGCCCGTCGCGCGACGATCCCGAATGGCAGTGGGTCAGCGTCGGAGCGATCGTCGCGACGATCTTCTGGATCATCGGCTCGATCGCCTTCTCGGTCTATGTTCGGAATTTCGGGAGCTACAATGAAAGCTACGGCGCGCTTGGCGGGGTAATCATTCTGCTGACGTGGTTCTGGCTTTCGGCATTCATCGTGCTGCTTGGCGCCGAGTTGAACTCCGAGATGGAAGCTCAGACGGAACGCGACACCACAACGGGGCCGCCCGAACGCAAGGGTCGCCGTGGGGCCGAAAAAGCAGATCATGTCGGTGAAACGCCATGATACACGGCAATGCCTGAGGATACCTCAATTCGGCAGCGGGGTCGTCCGACTTCGTGGTTCGTCGCGGGTGGGTAATGTTCCACCCCACCCGCTCGAGACCACGTTATTTATCCGATGACTTGGTAACGCTCGGAGAAACGCTACGTGTTTGATCCCACGGTTTGATGGTGTGATCCTTTCGCAGGCTTGGAAGGAAGCATTATGGGACAAGTTCGTCACGGG
>CANLEQ010000070.1 GCA_947489705.1 uncultured Paracoccaceae bacterium | reverse complement strand
CGATGTCGTCGGCATCTTCCCGACCGAGGCGTCGATACGCAGGCTCGTCGGCGCGGCCGCTACATGACGCTGGAAACGCTCGCGCCGGTCTGCGATGATGTCATGGTCAGCCTGCCTGCTTCGCAGCGCGACTGACCTGCTCGGCCCGCACCAAAGCGCCAGGCCCGCCACCAGCTACACCACGAGCTGGGACACCATCAGCCGAAATATCCTCCTGCCTTGGCGGTGCGGAAAGTGCATCCGGATCCGGGCCGTCGCGGACCCAAGTCCCTGCTCCCTTCAATCCTGGCGGAAGACACCAGGGGCGATCTGCTGCAGACCGGGATGGCGCACGATCATCGACTCGGAATGCCCCACGATCAGGTAACCACCGGAGGCGAGGTGCGCGGAGACGCCTGAAATGACCCGACGCTGGTCGTTTTCATCGAAATAAATTAGAACGTTACGCAGGAAAGCGACGTCGATCCCGGTCTCGATGGGGTAGGACGACGCCATCAGGTTCATGTGGCGAAACCGGACAGTGCATCGCAGTTCGGGGACAATGCGTGCCTGACCTGCGGTCTCGCCATGGCCGTCCATCGTGTAGCGCGTCCGCAACCCGGCGGGCACCGGCTCGAGCTGTTCGACGTTGTAAATCGCCCGGGTCGCGCGGGCGACCATGCGGCGGGAAATGTCGGTTCCCAGGATCGCGAACGCGATGTCGCCTCGGCTTCGCGCCTCCTCGGCCAGGACCATCGCGGCAGTATATGCCTCGGCACCCTCGGAGGCGGCCGCACTCCATAGGCGGAGACGTGCCGGGTGGCCGGGACGCGCACGGCGCGCGACCCGCGGCACAATCTCTGTCCGCAGGAAGTCGAAATGCGCGGGTTCGCGGAAAAAGTCGGTTTTATTCGTGGTGATCAGATCGATCACCTCGGGTAGCTCGGCGTCCAGGCCGCCTCCTTCGAATAGGTAGCGGAAATAGTCCTCGATCTTCCCGAGGCCAAGTTCCGCGACGCGGCGCCTGAGACGTCCCTCCACCAAGGTGCGCTTGGCTGGGGACAATTTTATACCCGTGGCCTCCCGGATGACATTGGCAAATCGGGCGTGATAGTCGGGCGTAGTGAGAACTGCGGGTGCCATGGGCTGCCTATCGTTTGCCAGTGAGCGCAGGCGATGTCTGGGCGGGACCGCTCCATCGCAACTGTTCCAGGTCCTGCCGCTGATGGCGGGCCGCGGTCCGAAGAGGCTGTGCGGGCGGGATGCGTGCATCGCCGCCCGCCCGTCGTGAAGCCGGATTTGGCGCGGAGTACCGTTTTAGGCGGCGGACCGACGGAGAAACTTGGCGTCGAGATCGTCCTCACTCGGGCCAAGATCCAAGATGAAGCTCTCGTTGTGCCCTGCCGCCTTGTTCGATTCCCAGCTGGCCAACTGGGTCTTCCGTTGCGCCACAAGGTCGTGGCTCATACCTTCGGCCAAGTCGACGCGGAAGTAGCCCACTGCTTCGCTCAGCTGGTCTGCTTGGCTCGAAAGCTCCTCCGCTGTCGCCGACAGTTCCTCGGATGCGGACGTATTGGCCTGGGTCACTCGGTCGAGTTGCTGGATCGCGATGTTCACCTGGGTTGCTCCAGAGGCAAGCTCCTGCGCGGAGCCGGAGATCTCGGAGACGAGATGCGAGGTCCGCTCGATATCAGGCACCAGTTCGTTCAGCATGAGGCCCGCGTTTTCGGCTGCCCGAACGGTCTTGGACGAGAGGTTCGAAATCTCTCCTGCCGCAGTCTGGCTGCGCTCGGCGAGCTTGCGTACCTCGGAGGCGACGACAGCGAAGCCGCGGCCGTGCTGGCCCGCCCGGGCGGCTTCCACTGCGGCGTTCAGTGCCAGAAGATCGGTCTGCCGGGCGATCTCCTGGACTATCGTGACGCGCTCGGCGATGGTGTGCATCGCCGTAACGGCCTCTTTCACGACGCGACCGCTCTCGCGGGCGTTCTCAGCCGATTTGGTAGCCATCTGGGCCGTCTCGCTTGCGTTGTCGGCTGTCAGTTTTATGTTCGCCAGCATCTGCTCGATCGACGCGGAAACTTCCTCCGTCGACGAGGCCTGCTCGGTCGCACCCTGGGACAGTTCTTCGGAGGTGGAGGCCATCTGCGTGCTGCCGGAGGCCACGTTCCGGGCTCCCAAGAAGACGTCGTTCACGATCGAGCGCAGGCGCACCACCATCTCGTTCGAGGCCCGCAGAAGATCAGTTACCTCGTCATTACCCCGCAACCTGGCGGTCTCGGTCAGGTCGCCTTGCGCAACCTTGTGAATAACGACGATGGCGCGGGAAAGACCACGGGAGATCGACAGCACAATCCAGCTCGCCGCCGCGACGGCGATGATAGTCGCCGCCACGGCGATCGCGATCATCAGGCTCCGCGCCTGCTGGTAAAGCTCGTCGGCCGCCCCGACCGCATCGACCATCGCCTCGTCGTTCGAGGCTACTATGGTATCCATCACGGCTTCCATCGCCCGACGGTTCTCCGTTCCCTGATCATTCAGCAACCGGAACGCTTCAGTTGCCTGACCTCGGTCGGCCAGGGACATTGCCTCGTCGCGCAACTGCAGGGTCTGCTCGTTCAAAGCAGTAAACTGGGCAAGCTGCGCCTGTCCCTCATCGGTCGCGGTCACGCGAAGCTTGGCATGGGTGGTGTCGATCAGGTCGTGTGTCTGACGAAGATGTTGCGCCACCTCGCGCTTTTCCTCCGGGCGTTGGGCCAAGATGTAGTCGCGCACATCCCGCTGCGCCCGGATCTGCTCAGTGACGATCGTATTCGCAAGCTGCCGGCGCTCGGCGACTTCCTCGACAATGATGTGAAGGGATCCTGTGAGCCGGCCGAGATCGACTATGGCAATGCCGATGACGATACCGAACATCGCGAGGATCAGGGTAAAGGTGGCGGCCAGCTTGGCCTTGATGGTCAATCTCATGATGCGCTTCCCAAAGCAGGTCCAATATCCGGCTTTACGAAGCCGGCAGAAATCCATTTCGGATTTGGTGGTAAAACGAGGCGCCGAAAATCGGCAAAAAACTGCGACGAAGTCCGGGATCCTTACCACCACGTGATTTCCAGCCTTCGCATAGTTGGGACTTCTGTCCATGTCGGGGGTG
The DNA here is from genome assembly GCA_947489705.1 of uncultured Paracoccaceae bacterium. Taxonomy (GTDB): domain Bacteria; phylum Pseudomonadota; class Alphaproteobacteria; order Rhodobacterales; family Rhodobacteraceae; genus Palleronia. The sequence continues at coordinate 4,459 of CANLEQ010000070.1, read as the reverse complement.
GCGCTTACCTTCGCCGGCCGCCTTGTCGCCCGTAATCACAGAAAAAACTAAATATTCCCTTGCCGCTGGTATACAGGAGGTGTGGTCGCTACAGAAAACTTGAAAGCAATTGATGTGCGCCCCGATTTCTATCTACCCGAGACCGGAGCCCGACCGTGAGTTTGGCGGCGTAGGCAGCCGGGGGCATGTTGCCGAGCTCGGAATGCGGCCGGCACGAATTGTAATCGGCGACCCACCGAGCGGTGGCATCGCGGGCGTGATCGAGACTGACAGACAGGGACTCGTTGAGGAGTTCGTCACGCATTCGGCCATTGAATGCTTCGCGGATCCCGTTCTGCATCGGCTTTCTCGGCGCGATGAAGTGCCAGGGCACGCCTGTCTGTCTCGCGTCCATTCGAGCATGGCGTTCGAGGTGAACTCGCTCGGTGCCGTGATCGCTGACGATCATGCCGGGGGAACCGCGGGTGGCAATGAGGCCTGATAGCTCCCGAGCCACTCCGGCCCGCTGATGGACGTATCGACGACGGCCGCCAGGCATTCCTTGGTGACATCGTCGATCACGTTCGAGGCATGCGCAGGCGCCGCCCGGACGTGAGCTGGTCATGCACGAACCGAAGGTCCGCGAAGCGAAATCGATCGCCCAGCGGGCGTTCGGCACTGCCTCTACGAGAAGGGGTGCGTACCGTCACCATCGTCGCTCGGACCGATGGCGCGACGATGGCGACCCTTCTTGCGGCCTTGCCTGCGCTTCACCGGCAGCCCTTCTTCCCGGTAGAGGCGCTCGGTCTTCTTGCGGTTCTCCACGAGGCCTTCCTGGCGCAGCAGGACGTGCAAGCGCCGATAGCCCAACCGCCGACGTTCCCCGGCAAGCTCGCGCATCCGCTCCCGGAGCCGGTTATCGCCCGGCCGCCGTGCGCAATACCGGATCATCGACCGGTCAGCGCCGATGAGGTGACACGCCCGCCGCTCGCTCATCTCGTGACTTTCCATGAGACACGCGATCGCGAGCCGCTTCGCGGCGGGCGTCACCACTTTCGGCCTCACAGTAAGTGCATTCCAGTTTTCTACGAGGCTATCAGGGTCCGGGCCCGAACTTTGCGACTTACACCCCGATCGTCTTGCAGGGGATTACGACCCCTCGTTCGGAGAGGAGATCCTCGAGGTCGCGAAGGCTCAGGGCGAAGCGAGGATATGCCGAGACAACGTAGCCGATGACAGTGCGGGGGAAGAGATACCCCTTGATGCGGGAGAGGTCGTTGAGGTTCAGCATCCCAGAGCGCTAGTCGTGCCGCATCATCAACCTGACAATTCCTTCGTACCTCCTCAACCGTTCCCCTCACGCGGATCTGAAGGTTGTCAGCGGCGGGCGCTGCGATTAGAAGGCGCACAATACTGCGCCCCGAAAAACTGAAAAGCCGTAACGTTCGGAGGAAGGTTCCGCCTGCGTGCAACCACAAGACGTTCAGACCGATCCCGCGGTGAGCCCCGCCACCGTCAAACCGTACCAAATCCGCGGCCGGTTCTTTACCGCCGTCGCGCTGCGTCTCGACGGGAGAGTCGACGACGCCCTGCTTGCCTCGCTGACCGCGCAGATCAGCCAGGCGCCGGCCTTTTTCGACGACGCCCCGATGGTGCTCGATCTAGAGTCGGTCGCCGGGAAATTGCCTCGGCAGGAGCTCGTGCGCCTCATCGACGTGCTCAAGGGCCATGGTCTTTCGGTATTCGGTATCCAGAACGGGACCGCAGAGCAGGTCGCGGCGGCCCGAGCGGCCGGACTGATCCCCCTCCGAGGCGGGCGCGAGGTGCCGCTCGACCGCACCACGCGTGCCACCGATGCGACCCCGAAACCCGCGCCCGCGCAGTCCGAACCTGAAACCTCCCCCGCCACACGCCTCGTGACCGAGCCGGTGCGTTCGGGGCAGCGTATTTTCAACGACCGGGGCGATCTCGTCGTACTGGCTTCGGTCAGCGCCGGTGCGGAACTGATTGCAGAGGGCAACATACATGTCTACGGCCAGCTTCGCGGCCGCGCCCTGGCCGGCGTCAACGGCGACACCAACGCCCGCATCTTCTGCCAGAGCCTCGACGCTGAACTTCTCGCGATTTCGGGCCTATACCAGACCAGCGAGAATCTAGGCGCAGACATCCGCAACGAGCGCGTGCAAGTGTTCCTGCGCGATGAGATGCTGTGCATCGAGAAACTCAGATAGCCTTCCCAAAACAGGAGGACCTCCCTTGGCCAAGACCATCGTCGTCACGTCCGGAAAGGGCGGCGTCGGCAAGACAACATCCACCGCCGCCATCGGAGCCGGCCTCGCCAAGCGCGGCCACAAGACCGTCGTTATCGATTTCGACGTGGGCTTGCGCAATCTCGACCTTATCATGGGGTGCGAGCGCCGCGTGGTGTTCGACCTCATCAACGTCATCCAGGGCGATGCAAAGCTGAAGCAGGCACTGGTCACGGACCGCCGTCTCGACACGCTGTCGGTGCTGCCGACCTCGCAGACCCGGGACAAGGACGCGCTGACCCCCGAGGGCGTCGAGAAAGTGCTGGCCGAACTGAAGGAGGAGTTCGACTACATCATCTGCGACAGCCCCGCCGGCATCGAGCGCGGCGCGCATCTGGCCATGTACTATGCCGACGAGGCCATCGTCGTGACCAATCCCGAAGTCTCTTCGGTGCGCGACAGCGACCGGGTCCTCGGACTTTTGAACTCCAAGACCCTGCGCGCCGAGAAAGGCGACGGGGACCCGGTCAAGGCGCATCTTCTGCTGACCCGCTACGATACCGATCGCGTCGCCAGGGGCGAGATGATGCCCATCGACGACGTGCTCGAGATCCTCGCGATTCCGCTTCTCGGCATCATCCCCGAAAGTACCACCGTGCTGCGCGCCTCCAATGTCGGAATGCCGGTCGTGATGGACGAGAAGTCCAATGCCGGGCGGGCCTACGAGGACGCCGTGTCCCGGCTGATTGGCGAACAGCTCGAGATGCGAATCCAGCCCGAGGAGCGCCCCGGCCTCTTCCGGCGTTTCCTCGGCCGGAGGACTTAAGCCATGTTCAGTTTCTTCCGCCAGAAGCCGCGCCGGTCCGACAGTGCTGCGGCCGCCAAGGAGCGGCTGCAGATCCTGCTCGCCCATGACCGCAGCGACCGCGCCCGTGAGGATTTGCTTCCGCTTCTGCAGCGCGACATCCTCGAGGTCGTGAAGCGCCATATGCGCGTCGAAAGCGACGCGGTGGAGATCAAGCTCGAGCGCGGCGACGACATGTCGAGCCTCGAGATCAACATCGAGGTTCCCGACACTCAGCCCCGTCATGCGGGCTGAGCGTATTGTGGGGGGGGGGAAAGGGCGGAAGACTGGCTCGGTCTGATCGTGGACCGACACGCAAAGCTGCGCCTGTCCCGGCGACTTGAACCCACCAAGAACATTTCCTTGTCTGCGGGTATGCCGGTGCGCTGACTCTGACCTTGAGGACAACCTCCATCGAGAGGCCACTTGTCGGCAGGCAGCGGCCAGTCGCGCCCGGATCTGCACCGAGATCCGCGACCCACACCCAGATGGTCTCGTAGGAGAAGATGACCCCGCGTTCAGTGAGAAGGTCCTTTACGTCGCGTAGGCTCAGCGAAAAACGGCGGTACGCTCAGGCCGCGTACCAGTGACGGTGCGCGGAAAGCGATACCCCTTGAGGCCGGTGAGATGTAACGCTCCGGCGAGGGCCGCCTGACGCCATTCAAGCCAAAGTGTTAGGTCCGACCTTACGTTCAGACCCGAGATCGAAGTCCTTTCTGCCGCGGGTTGAGTGCGGCGGCGCCATTGGAGCGAGTTGGACAAGCTGCGGATCGTCGAGGAGAGTTTCCCTGGTCACCGGCAGGCCAGTGCAACGGCGAGGCGGCATGGCATCTCACGGTCGTTGATGACCACTTGGCGGCGCCCACCGCATGTTCCTGCTGCGGCTTCAACCGCATCGTGAAGATGGGCGAGGACGTCACCGAAACCCTCGAGGTGATCCCGCGACGCTGGAAAGTCATCCAGACCGTCCGCGAGAAGTTCACGTGCCGAGCCTGCGAGGCGATCAGCCAGCCGCCGGCGCCGTTCCATGCAACACCGCGTGGATGGGTCGGGCCGAACCTTCTTGCGACGATTCTGTTCGAGAGCGAGCCTTTCTCCACCATTGATGGTGTGGATGGCCCCGCCAGCGGCATCGCGATGTGCCAGGGTGGGAGCCGCGAAGCATTCCACCGAGGGGAGCCATCCATGGACCAGCCTATCGCCATCGGCCTTGATCTGGCCAGGAACGTCTTTCAGGTTCACGGCGTCGATGCGGAGGGGCGGATCGTCGTCCGCCGGCAGTTGCGGCGCTCGCAGGTGCTCGGGTTCTTCGCCGCTCAAAAGGCGGACCCCCTGGCGCGACGGCTGGCCACCATTCCCGGGCTCGGCCCCATCGCGTCCTCGGCCT
>CANLEQ010000069.1 GCA_947489705.1 uncultured Paracoccaceae bacterium | reverse complement strand
ATGCGCTCACCACGCGAGTTCATCGCAGCTCAAATCGCAACCGCCTGAGTGTCCGGTGAAACAGGGGCAAGACCAGGGGGTGCTCTAATCTCGCTGCAAGTTCCTCTTTTTGTCGGGGGCGGCGATTCAGGATTGATCGATCTCCGGCCGAGTTCGTCAGCCTGCCGTGAGAGGTATGTCTTCGCTACTGGCCTTCAGCGGCGTGATGCGGAAGCCCGGGCATGCCGTAATCTGCCGGCAGCACCGAGGTCGCTATGCGCTATGGATCGGCCGGCCCTGAAAACACGACCGGTACGCCGTCGGACACGCGCCCGAGATAGTCCACGGCGCTGCGCGGAACGCCATCTTGATCCGGCGCATAGAGGCCGCATAGTCCGATCCCCCGCCGCAGATCGATCCGGCGTCCGATCTTCTCAAGCACCACTCGACTTGCAATCGGTTCGTGCGCGTCCGTCGCGGTCACCCCGACCTTCATGCCGCGCAGGGTCGAGATCCGCCTGCGATAGGGCGGGAAGAGGATCATGTGCGAGACCTCCTGCCCCAGGATCCTTTCATGGTCGATCATGTGGATGCGATTGCCGATCATCAGCAGGATACCGACATACTTGAATACGTCGATCGATCCCGTGCGTGTCCGACTGTCATGCCGTTTCAGCCGCTCGACGGATTTGTACATCATCAATCCGTCGCGCTCGTAGACGTGGATGAGCGATTTGAGGATCAGGGCGGGCGACGTGAACGAATACCGGTACTCGTAATAATACCCTGTATAGGCCGGAAGCTGCGACGACTGGCTCGCGGCGCCCTGGAACAGCATTGTTACGAGTTCCGGCGTCAGCCCGTGTGAGATCGGCAGGGCAGGTTTCAGCCGGACGATCTCGCGAAACTGGTCCTCGGGCATGGCGATCTCATATTCCTCGACCCCGAAGAAATCGCACAGCCGCCGGAGGCTGCGGGCCGAGGGATAAGCGGTGCCGGAGAGATATTTCATGATCTGCTGGCGGTTCATTCCGGTTTTGCGCGCCACGCTCGCAATGGACTCGTGATAGCTGCAAAGAAGCCGGAGGTTCTTTGAGAAGTTGCTGTCCACGCAAGGCCCCCGCAGAATGTCGTCACTTGTCGCCGTTAGGGCGACCATGAACGACAGGAACACGATGCCTGACCGATTGTGAAGCACGCCGGGCTTTTGCACTCTTCAATCAATTGCCGGCGCGAAGACCGGTGAATATTCCAGCCCGAGAGGAGTTCAAGATGAAAAGAACGACAAGACTTGCGGGGGGCATACTGCTGTCCTTGGGGGCCAGCCTCGACGCCGCCGTCGCACAGGAGGCGATCAAGATCGGCGGCATCGCCCCGCTATCGCCGCCGGGAGGCGTCCAGACGGGCGAATCCCTGCGCGACGGCATGACCATCGCCGTCGAAGAGCTCAACGCCACAGGGGGCATCATGGGCCGTCCGGTCGAGCTTCTGGTCGAGGACACGTCCGGAGTACCCGAAAAAGGCGTCGCGGCCTTCGAGCGTCTCGCCACCTCCGAGAACGTGGTTGGCGTGACCGGGTCCGCACACAGCGCCGTCTGCTCGGCCGTCGGACCCGTCGCGCAGGAGACGAACACCGTCTTCATTGCCGGGGAATGCTGGTCCGACGACGTGACCGCCGCGCAGATCCCCGAAGTCTTCCGCATCACGGTCGCCAACTCGCTCGTCTATTCCGTGGCCGCGGACTGGGTGAAGGAAGCGGGCTTCGAGAACATTGCCATCATATCGGAGAACTCCGATTGGGGCTTCGGCATCATCGACGTGTTTGAGCAGAATCTCGAGGATACCGGCGCAACCGTCACGTCCTTCACGGCCGAGCGCACCGTCTCGGATTTCACGCCGCAGCTCTTGCAACTGAAGCGGGCCGATCCGCAACCCGACCTGATCGTGGCGGGGTTCACCGGGTCGAACCTGCTTTTGATGCTGCGCCAGGCCTATGATCTGGGCCTCGCACCCACCACCGAGACCGCGATCTTCGCGGCCGGTGCCGACGTGCTCGAGCCGGAATTCTGGGACGTCATGGGCGATGCGGGGCAATACGTGATCGGCAATCCGGCGGGTCTTCCTGGCAAACCCGACACCGAACTGTCGCGCAGCTTTTCAGAGGCCTACGAAGCCGAATTCGACCGTCCCGCCAACGCGGTCGCGATGGAAGGTTATGACGGCGTGATGGTCCTCGCCGAGGCGATCGAGGCCGCCCAGAGCACCGAGACCGATGCCATCGAGGAGGCCCTGCGCAACCTCAACTGGGAAGGTACGCGCGGCACCATCGCCTTCCCGCAGACGACCGAACCCGCCTGGGCGTTCCAGCAATGGCCCGACGTGCCGATCTTCGTGATCCAGTACGACGCGCCGAACCAGACGCCGACGGATGCCCAGATCCTGTGGCCGCGCTCGGAAGCCACGACGGACGAGATCGTCCTGAAACCCTGATCCTTCGCGACGCGAGAGGGCCGTTCGCGGCCCTCTCCACCCGCTGCCCCCTCAGAACAGCCAGTCGGAAATCGCCTCGCGATATTCCTCGTCGAAGGTCTTCTTGGTGCCTTCGAGCTTGTTCGCCCCGAGTTCCAGAACATAGATGTAATCGGCCACATCCGTGCCCGAGATGACGTTCTGATCGACCATCAGCACCGTGCGCTTTTCCTCGGTCACGAGGCGCCTTAGATGCGCGTAGATCTGACCGGCTCGTTTTGGGTCGAGTCCGACCGTCGGCTCGTCGATGAGAAGCAGCTCGGGATCGCTCATCAGCGCGAGTTCGAGCTGCATCAGACGCTGTTGGCCACCCGACATCAGGCCCGCGCGCTTGTTCCGGAAGTCCCGCAGGAAGGACGCGCGGCGGAACACGGTCTCGATCGCGGCAGCGGCCCTCGCGCGGTCGCCGCGAAACGCCCAGCTGGCCATCTCGACGTTTTCCTGCACGCTCATATCCGCGAAGATCGCGTGTTTCTGCGGAACATAAGCGATGCCCATTCGCACCAGATCGCGTGTCTTCACGCCCACCATATCCGTCTCGCCGAACCGGATCGTGCCGGTATGGGGGCGCAGCTGGCCGATGATGGTCTTGAGCAGGGTCGACTTGCCGACCCCGTTGGCGCCGATGATCGTGGTCAGCAACCCTTCGCGCGCCGTCACGTCGAGCCCTCGGAGGATGTCGATGTCGCGGCTGTAGCCGGCATGCAGGTTCCGGACGCGAAGCTCAGCCATGCTGCTCTCCCAGATAGGCGTCGAGCACGGCAGGGTCGTTGCGCGTCTCGTCGGGCGTGCCGTCGCAGATGATGTCGCCGTAGCTCAGCGTGACGACGCGTGCGCAGAGCTCGAAGATCGATCCCATGTCGTGGCTGATCAGGATGATCGTCACGCCGGCCGCGTTCCAGGCCGCGATCCTCTCGTGCATGAACCGCTTCAGCTCGGGATGGACGCCCCCGAATGGTTCGTCGAGCAGGATGATCTCTGGCTCGAGCATCATCACGCGCGCGAATTCCAGAAGCTTGCCCTGCCCGCCCGAAAGGCTCGCCGCGCGTTCATGTGCCAGACGCTCGAGCCTGAGATCGGCGAGCAGGCCCATGGCCCGTTCGGTGGCCGCGGCGCGCGACGTCGTCCCGTCCGACAGGCCCGCGACCAACATGTTCTCGAGCACGGTGAGCCGCTTGAAGAGTTTGGTGATCTGGAACGATCGCCCGATCCCCTGACGCGCGAGTTGATGTGGGGCCTTGCCGAGCACGGACGTCCCGGAATGCCGAATTGTGCCGCCATCCGCCGGGTAGTAGCCACTGACGATGTTGAGCAGCGTCGTCTTGCCCGACCCGTTCGGTCCGATGAGCCCCACGAGCTCGCCCTGCCCGATCGAAAGATCGACGGAATTCAACGCCGTCAAACCGCCGAAACGCTTGATAAGGCCGGAGATCTCGAGCTGTGGCGTTGTCATTCGTCCCCTCCGTTCCGGCGCATCCGGGCCGCGATGGTCGCGACCGCCGCCCCGAATATCCCGTTGGGCATGAGCCGCAACACCAGGAGCGTCACGAGCCCGAAGGCCACCAGCCGCCATTCTCCGAGCTCGCGCAACGCCTCGAGCAGGACCTGCAACGCAACACCGCCGAGCGCCGCGAACAGGACGTTGTGAAACCCGCCGATCACGGCCATGGCCAGGACGATCCCCATTTCCTGCAGCGACATCATCGACGGCGTGATGAGCTGGACGAAATGCCCATAAAGCCCGCCCGCCAGCCCCGCGAAGGCCGAAGAGATGGCGAAGGCCACCATCTTCCAGAGGGTCACGTTCACACCGAGGCTCGCGGCGCCGTCCTCGTCCTCGCGGATCGACTGGAAGAACAGCCCCAGCCGCGACCGCAGCAGCAGCCCCATCAGGACCAGGCAACCGGCAGTGACGCCGAGGAGGAGATAGTAGTATTCGGTGCGCGATCCGCCGGTCAGGAGCGGGGCTACCTGAAGCCCGCGCGAGCCTTCGGTAAGACCGTATTCGGCGGTGGCGGTGATCCGCAGGATCTCGGCGAAGGCGATCGTCGTGAGGCCGAGATAGGCGCCGTGCAGCCGCAAGGTCAGCCAGCCGATCGCGAGCCCCAGCGCCCCCGAGACCAGAACCGCAAGCCCCAGTCCCAGCACCGGCGGCAGGCCCAGATGCTGCACCCCGAGCGCCGAGGCATAGCCGCCAAGGCCCGCCATCGCGGCCTGCGCGAAGCTGATGCGGCCGACATACCCGACCAGCAACGCCCAACTCGCCGCAAGTATCGCGTAGTAGAATCCGATCGTCAGCGTGTAGATCCAGTAATCCCCGAGAAGCAGCGGCAGCACCGCGAATCCGGCCAGAAGGACGCCGAGCGCGAGCGTCCGGGCGCGTTGCGGGGTCATGCCCGGCGGTCCTGCGTGCCGAAGAGGCCCTGCGGGCGCAGCAGCAGGATCGCGATCAGCAGGACGAGACCGTAGGCATCCTTGTAGGCCAGCGCGCGCGACGGATCGGGAATGAGAATCGTGGCGAAGCTTTCGACCTGACCCAGGATGATCGCACCGATGATCGCGCCCGGGATCGAACCCAGTCCGCCCAGCACGACGATCACGTAGGCCTTGATGACGGGGATCACGCCCATCGGGGGCACGACGTTGAAGACCGGTCCCATCAGCGCCCCCGCGAGGCCCGCGAGCGCCGCACCGACGGCGAAGGCCAGCATACCGACGCGCGTGACGCTGATCCCGAAGATCTCGGCCGCCTCTCGGTTCTGGCTGACTGCCCGGACCGCGCGTCCCGTCCAGGTATAGCGCAGACCCAGGAGCAGCGCCGTTATGAGGATCACCGCAACCCCCGCGGCCGCCAGTCGGTCGCCGCTGACGATCAGTTCGCCGATCTCGATCCGTCCGCGGAAGAGCGGCTCGGGCCGGCGCGGCCAGGGGCCGAAGAGGCTGTTGGCAAGATTCAGGAGCAGGATCGACAGGGCGAAGGTGATCATGATCGAGTATTCTTCCGGCCGGTCGGCGCGCCCGTCATAGACGGGTCGGATCAGGAGCCATTCGACCAGCGCTCCGAAGATCGCGAGCGCCGCCGCCGCGACGACGAGCCCCAGCACCGGCGGCAATCCCAGAGCCGAGAGTGCCATGAAATAGGCATATCCGCCCAGCATGTAGAATTCGCCGTGGGCGAAGTTCACCACGCGCAGCACCCCGAAGATGATGGCCAGCCCCAGCGCCGCCAGCGCGTAGAACGAGCTGACGATCATCCCGTTCAGCGCCTGTTCGAATATCGCCAGAAGGCTCATGGTCGCGTGCTCCAACTTGGGCGAGCTCCAAGCGCGCCGCCCGCAAGGATGCGATGAAGCCGCAGGCCGGGCAATCCGCCGAGCCGCTCCGCGAGTGACGCTAGATGTCGCTCCTACACCGACATCCAGCGACGGGCGCGGACTCGCAAGGGCATTCCGTGATCCACGGGCGAGATCTATCTCTCGGATCCAGCAGCGGAGGGGTGCGGCGAATGGCGGAAGACGGATTTCTCGACGAACCGAGCAAGCGTCTGTCGGCGCGGATCCGTCGCGGGGAGGTGAGCGTCTCTTCGGTGGTTCGCGCATCGCTCGACCGTATCGCAACCCGCGATCCGGATCTCCACGCCTTCGTGACGGTCTTCGACCAGAAGGCCGAGCACCGCGCCCGGGAGCTTGACGCCGAGCTTGCGCAGGGGCATTGGCGTGGTCCGCTGCACGGGCTTCCCGTGGCGGTCAAGGATCTGGCCGATATCGAGGGCGCGCCGACCGGTTTCGGTTCGCGCTGCTATGCGCAGGGGCGGGCGAGGCGGAACGCCCGGTTCGTGGACACATTGCTCGAGGCCGGCGCGATCATCATCGGCAAAACCCAGACGGTCGAATTCGCCTATGGCAGCTGGGGGACGAACCACGCGCTCGGCACACCGGTGAACCCTTCCGTCGCGGGCCACGCGGTCCCCGGAGGCTCGTCGAGCGGATCGGCTGTCGCCGTGGCGGCCGGTCTCGTCCCGCTTGCGGTGGGCTCGGACACCGGGGGGTCGGTGCGGATCCCCGCGGCGCTTTGCGGTGTCGCCGGGATGAAACCCAGCCACGGCCTGATCCCGCTCGACGGCGTGGCCCCGCTGAGCCCGGCGCTCGATACGATCGGCCCGCTGGCCCGTGACGTGGCGGGACTTCGCCTGTTGCTGCGTGGCTTGCAGCCCGACTGGTCGGAGACCGCTACCTCGCCCGCGAATGCCTGGACGCTGTGCGATGCGGATCTCGAACCGATCCACCCCGACATTCTGGCGGCGTATCGGGCGCAGGTCGCCGAACTGAATGCCCGGGGGCTGGCGACAGCGCCCCTGCCGCTTCCGCGTCCCCTTGGGGAATACCAACGTTTTTGCGGCGACATCATGGCCCATGACGCCTTCGCCGCATTGGAGCCTCTGGTGACGGATCGACGCCTGCCGATGGACCCTTTCGTCCGACGCCGGATCGGCCAGGGGGCCGCCATCGGCGCCCGGGATCACGCCGACGCGACCCAGCGCCGGGCACAGGATATCGAGGACTTTCTCGACCGTTTCGGTCCCCGCGATGTGCTGTTCCTGCCGGCCACCCCCTTACCACCCTGCCAGGTCGCCGAGATCGACGAGAGCGAGATCCCTATGTCGCGTTTCACGCGGATCGCGAATTACCTTGATCTTTGTGCTGTAACGGTACCGCTGTGCCGATCCGGCCCGTTCCCGATCGGGATGCAGCTTGTTGCGCAATCCGGGCAGGATGACATGCTTCTCTCCGCGCTTTCCCCTGGTCGGGACTTCGGTCATCTGAGCTGACGCCGCTTCCGCAGTCCTATCGTCATGGGGCTGCGGACGGCTTCGCGAGCCGGGCATGGATCCCGCCCCAAACCGCAGCGACGGTGCAGATCGCGGTATAGCCGAACGAGATCAGCGCCGCGTCGTTCCAGCTGCTTCTGCAGCGATAGCGCCTGCACGTAAGGTTGTAGAGGTCGTCGCGATCGAGGGATTCGTCGTGTCCCGCCACGTGGTGTAGCTGGCGGTGGCCATCGGGTTTCCCGGTAGGGTCGGGTTGCGACAACCAACCT
>CANLEQ010000068.1 GCA_947489705.1 uncultured Paracoccaceae bacterium | reverse complement strand
CGGGCTTGGACATACCGCCCTGCTATGCCGCTGCACTCCCGATGTGAATCCCGGGCACGCTTCGTGCAACAAGGCCATTGTAGGCCATACTTTGCCCGATAGCCGCAATGCGTCAACGAAAGACGGAATTGACACTTCCAGACCGCGAGATCCATAGTGTGAAATGCGTGAGAAATCCTTGGGAATGGTTTTCCCTTTCGACAAGACGGCCCGGCCCGAGAAACGAAAGGACGAGTCCATTGCCGATTGGCTCGGCCGTCAAATCGTGGCCGGAGCATATGGCTACGGTCAACCCATTCCCACAGAGTTGGACTTCCTTGCAGAAACAGGCATCTCGCGTGGGGCCTACCGCGAGGCGCTGCGGCGGCTGGTGGGCAAGGGGATGCTTGCTACGCGAACACGTAGCGGCACGCGTGTCACCCCGCGGGAGAGTTGGTCGCTGCTCGATCCCGACGTGGTTCGCTGGAGCTTCGAGAGTGGTTCGCCTCCCGACTGGTACATAAGGGCGCTTTACGAGATGCGTGCCATGATCGAGCCCTCGGCAGCCGCTTTTGCTGCCGAGCGTCGAACGGAGGAGAACCTACAGCTCTTCCGCGATGCACTGCACGCGATGCGGTACTGCGACATGACCGAAAGCAGCTGGCACGATGCCGATGCGAGTTTCCATCGGGCGATCCTGATCAGTTCCCACAACCCGGTGCTCATGTCACTGGAAGCCGGCATTACGGCCGCGGTCGCGTTCACCACCGCATTCCGCTACCGCGACATGCCGAAACCTCATACCCGGAACCCGGTGAACGAACATGCAGCAGTGTTCGAGAGGATCGAGCAGGCCGACCCTGTGGGTGCGCGCCGCCTCATGTCCGAACTGGTCGATACCGCGCTACTCGATTCCAAGGGGACGACGGTTTTCGACCTGGGCCTGCCGACGCTTAAGATCTGACGGCGGTGAGCCGATCCAGACATGGCGGCGGCAGGTCGTCATTTCCGTTGAGCTAGCCCTTCACTCCCGACGAGATCATCACCGCCTCGGTGACGCGTTTTTGAAAGATCAGATAGGCAATCACTACGGGTGCCGCGGCAAGAAGTGCGACCGACATGATCCGAGCATAGGCCACGCCGAACGCGTCGTTGACCTGCGTTATCCCCACCGGAATCGTCATCATGTCCTCAGTTGTGATCACAAGGAACGGCCAGAGGAAAGCGTTCCAACTCATGATGAAGGTGATAATGCCGAGCGCCGTCGTGATCCCCCAGTTGAGCGGCAGATAAACACGGAAAAGCAATGTGTAGTCCCCACCCCCGTCGAGGACCACAGCCTCCTTCATCTCCTTGGGCACCGCGTCGAAGAACTGCTTGTAGACGATGATTACGACGGGCACGACGAGCTGTGGCAGGATGATCCCGGCCCAGCGGTTGATCAGCCCGAGATCGTTCATCAGCACGAATTGCGGCACCACAAGCGCCTGCGCCGGAACCATAAAGCTGGCCAGGACGATACCATAGAGCATACGGCGGCCTGGAAACTCCATCTGGCTGAGCGCATAGGCGCACATCATGCCGGACACCAGCACCACGGCGGTGATGATCACCGAGGTCCCGATCGAGTTGATGTACCAGTCCATCAGGCTGGAATTGAACAGAGCATCGACATAGGAGCTGAAGTTGAATTCGTCTGGGATTATCCCGGCATCGTTGGACACGACGCGGTTTTCCGACCGGATCGACGTGACAAAGGCCCAGTAGAGCGGAAACATCCAGATAAGACCCGCGATCAGGGTAATTCCGGTGAGCACCGAATTCTCGATACGGCGTTGACGGGTCATTTGTTCTTCCCTCCGATACGCAGGATCTGGAACTGGAGCACGGAAATCACCACGATTAGCAGGAACAGGACCAGCGAGATCGCAGCGGCGTAACCGCCATTGTTCAGCTGGAACGCCTCTCTGTAGACCATCAGCAACAGCACGTAGCTGGAATTGAACGGTCCGCCCTCCGACAACAGGTAGATCTGGTCGAAGATCTTAAGTTGCAGGATCAGTTGCAGCGTCAGGACCAGCGCCGTGACCGGCCAGAGCAGTGGCCACGTGACCTGGAAGAACAATTGGCGACGCGTCGCGCCATCCAGCCTCGCGGCCTCGTAGAGTTCTTCCGATATGTTACGCAGACCGGCCAGGAAGAGCAGCACGTTGAACCCGTTGGTCCACCATATGGTCACCACGGCGACGGTCGGCATCACCCAGAACGGGTTCTTGAAGACGGGAACGGGCTTGCCGGTAAAGAACTCTATTACGGGCTGCAGCACGCCGAACTGGAAGTCCAGCATCCACGACCATATCTGCGTGACTACGGAGACCGGCAGCACGTAGGGCGTAAAGAAGAGGACCAACGCCAAGGCCTGCATCCGTCCCGACATGCGACTGACCGCCAGGGCGATCATCAGGGCGATGATCGTGGTGGGGATGACGGTCAAAAGCACGAAGTACCCGTTGTTGACGAGCGACGTGTAGAACAGGCTGTCAGTGAGCAGACGTCTGTAGTTGGCGAGGCCCACCCAGTCGCCATCGCCGATCAGCGGCGCGTCGGTGAAACTCATGCGCACGACTTCGACCACCGGATAGGCGAAGACCAGCGCGAAGATCGCCACGAAGGGCAGGATCAGCGAGATCGCCACGAGCCTGTGCCGGGACTTGTTGCGGATCATGGCCATATCGTTACATCTCCTCCCCCGGAACGCATGGCCCCGCCCGACATTTCGTCCGGCGGGGCCGGCACCTTATTGCATCCGACGTTGCAGCTCGGCCTTGGTCTGCTCGACCGCTTCCTCGGGCGACATGTAACCGTGGATCGCGGGCGAGATAATGTTGACGGCTGCGTCATAGGCAGGCGATGCGACGCCGGCCACTTCGCTGCGCGGCTCGTAGGTCGCGCGTTCGGCAAGCGAGGAATAGGTCGCGTTCGGTTCCATCGAGGTGAACTCATCACTTTCGGCGACGGGCTTGTAGGCCGGGATATGCCCCGCATCGGCCCACTGGATCGCGTGCTCTTCCATCCATCCGATGATCTGCATGACCGCCTCGCGTTTCTCGGGGTCCATCTCCTCCTCGCCCTGGATCGGGATCGCCCAGGCATGGCTGTCGGCCCAAGTGGTTTGGGTTTCCATCAACTTAGGCACCTCGACCGCGCCCCATTCGAAACCGAGACTCCCGTCCGCCGCCAGATCCGTCATCGTCGGGACTTCCCAGACGCCGTTCATGTGGAAGGCGCTTCGGCCAGATGTGAAGAGCGCCACCGACGCCTCGTAGAGCGCCTGTTCGGGCTGCCAACCCTCGCTTTGCCATTTGGTCATGGTCTCGATCGCCGTTATGGCCTTCTCGGTGCTGTCGCCGGGGAGGATCTGACCCTCGTCGTCAATCAGCGTGCCGCCCTGTTGCGAAAGCAGGGTGTAGAAGACGCGGAAGACGCCGCCATCATCGCCGGTGGCATAGGTCAGGGGCGTTTCCGACCCGTTATCCACTGCGGTCTGCATGGCCTCCTCGAAATCGGCGACGCTTTCGATCCCGGTAAGCTTGCCCTCGTCGTCGAGGAACCTGGAACCTTCAAGGTAGGACTTATTGTAGTAGAGCACGATAGAGTGGACATCGAAGGGCACCGCGTAGAGCGTCCCGTCAGGTCCCTTCGCCGCTTCGAATGCGCTTTCGAAGAAATCGTCGCCGCTCAATCCCGCCGCTTCGAGATCCGCGTCGGTGATCGGGGTCAGGACGCCCTCGTCGAGCCCGAGCGGGATGCGAGAGAGGTGATAGCTCATCACGTCCGGTCCCTGACCGACGGCGGACGAGGTGCGGATCTTGGTGTAGAAGGGCGTGCCCCATTCGAGCGAGGTGGCCTCGATCTGCACGTCGGGATGTTCCTCGTTGAACTCGTCGATCAGCGCTTTCATGCGCACTCCGTCGCCACCGACGAAGAAATCCCACCATGTGATCGTCTGCTGCGCCGAGGCGGGCGCGGCGAGGCCTGCAAGCGCCGCGATCGCCGATATCCGAGCGATTGTCCTGAACTTCATCTTGATCTCCTCCTTGAACCGGGCAGCGCCTCCCGCGCATACCCCCTACCGGTCCGCCCGCGGGCGGTTCCTAGCGTAGTCTCCCGCCATCCGGCAAAAAGACGAATACCCTGTCCGATTGCGCCGTGAGGTGCACCTTCTGGCCTTCCAGCCTGTCGCGATTGCCGCGCCGCTCGAAAATAAGATCGGCGCCGGATGCGGCGCGGGTGTGCAGGTAGGAATTGCTGCCAAGCTCCTCCGCCACGTCAACCGTCACCGGAACGCCCCCGGTTTCCGCCGGCACCAGATCCTCCGGTCGGACGCCGAGGACGACACGTTCTCCCTCTGCCGGCTTGGGACCACCCAGTTCGGCGCGTAATTCGCCCTCTTCGCCGCGCGCGGTGATGCCGTGCTCGTCGCTTCCGGACACGACGCAATCAATGAAATTCATCGACGGAGAGCCTATGAACCCCGCCACGAACCTGTTGTCCGGGTCGTCGTAGAGTGTCAGAGGGCGCCCGGACTGCATCACGCGACCATCCCTCAGTACGAAGATCTCGTCGGCCAGAGTCATCGCTTCGACCTGGTCGTGGGTGACGTAGATCATCGTCGCGCCGATCTGGCGGTGCAGCCGCGTAAGCTCCAGCCGCATCTGCACCCGCAGTTCGGCGTCGAGGTTCGAGAGCGGTTCGTCGAACAGGAAAACCTTGGGTTCGCGCACGATGGCCCGCCCGATGGCGACGCGCTGGCGTTGACCGCCCGACAGGGCCGAGGGCTTCTTATCGAGGTGATCGCTCAGTTGAAGGATGCGTGCGGCCTCCTTTACCTTCTCCTCACGCTCGTGGCGCGGCGCCCGTGCCAGTTTGAGCGAGAAACCCATGTTCTCGGCGACGGTGAGATGCGGATAGAGCGCATAGGACTGGAAAACCATCGCGACGCCGCGGTCAGCAGGCTCGACCGTGGTGACATCCCTGCCGCCGATCTCGATCTTGCCAGCGCTGGTATCCTCAAGCCCCGCAATCATCCGCAACAGGGTGGATTTGCCACAGCCCGACGGGCCGACGAAGACGCCGAACTCGCCCTTGGGCACTTCAAGCGAAACGCCCTTGATGACGTCCAGCCCCCCGAACGACTTTTGCGCATTGGTGAGCTTAACGCCCGACATCGCTCAAACCTTCAATCGCAGGACATGGTACGATAACGGCGCCACGGTGCCGCCCAGCGTACCGTCTTCGACGCCGATATTGCACCCCTCCGCGGGGGCGATGGGTTCCCCCTTGGGGCCGTTCGTCGCCCGGAGGTCGTGACCGGCCAGCACCTGATGGCCGAACAGCGTCGCACCCTCGAAGCCGGTCAGCGAAACCCGCAGATCGGCCGCTTCGGACAGGTGACGGTTCACGACGAAAAGCGTGACCGTCCCGCCGGGCGCGTCGTGCGTAGCCGCGATATCGAGATACGACACGTCGTCGGCCACGGCACAATCGTAGGTCGGCCCGTCAACCGAGACCCGCAGCGCCGTACCCCGCCCGTAGAGGGAGGCGAGCTGGTAAGGCCAGTAGATCGATTGCCGCCAGGCCCTGCCGCCCTTCTCGGCCCGGATCGGTGCGATGACATTCACAAGCTGGGCGATACAGGCGATCTTCACCCTGTCAGAGCGCCGGATGAACTCGTTGAGCAGACAGGCGATGAACAGCGCATCCTCGAAATTGTAGTTCTCCTCGAGGAGCTCCGGTGCCTCGGGCCAGTCCCAGCTGTGCCAGTTCTTGGAATCCTGCTCGCGCTGATGGTACCAGACGTTCCATTCGTCGAAGCAGATATGGACGTCGTTCTTCGCGCGCTTCTTGGCCTTCACGAAATCGATCACGCCGGCGATCGCCTGGATGTAGCGCCCGGTCTCCTCGACCTTGCCAAAGAAATTTAGCGTATCGCCGCTGGAATTGCCGAAATACTTGTGCAGCGAGATGTAGTCGACATTCTCGTAGCATTCTTCGAGAACGCTGCGCTCCCAGTCAGGGTAGGTCGGCATCTCGTCGTTCGAGGATCCGCAGACGATCATCTCGGAGCCGGGGGTCAGGTTGCGCAACGCCTTGGCCGTCTCGTCGGCGAGGCGACCGTATTCCTTGGCCTCCTTGTGGCCGATCTGCCAAGGGCCATCCATTTCGTTGCCAAGGCACCACATCTTCACGTTGTATGGCTCTTCCACCCCGTGGCTGCGGCGCAGGTCCGACCAGTAGGTGCCCGAGGGGTGGTTCACGTATTCCATGAAGTTGCGTGCATCCGAAATGCCGCGCGAGCCGAGATTGACGGCCAGCATCATATCGATGCCCATCTCGTTCGCCCAGCTGGCGAATTCGTTGATCCCGACCTGATTGCTCTCTTTGCTGCGCCAGGCAAGATCAAGTCGCACCGGGCGGTCTTCTCGTGGGCCAACCCCGTCTTCCCAGTTATAGGCCGACACAAAATTGCCTCCGGGATAGCGGATCGCAGGGATCTTCAGGTCCCGCACCATCTGCGCGACGTCGCGCCGAAAGCCGGTCGCATTCGCCTCCGGATGGTCCGGCTCGTAGATCCCGGAATAAATCGCCCGCCCCATGTGCTCGATGAACGCGGCATATAGCCGGTCGTCGATCCGAGCGATCTCGAATGCACGATGTATGGAAGCAGTGACCCGCATCCGACCCTCCTTCTAATTTGTCCTACAAAAGAAAAAGAAAATTTCGACCCCTGTCAATATATTTGGCTTCCTCTGGGCCTTGATGATGGGTGGGTGGCCCCTCCTGACGGCACTTGTTCCACCGTGATCCCGTCCGGATCAGGAGGATTTTGCTATCAAAGAAGTATTGATTATCGGCGTGGATCTGGCCAAGCAGGTCTTTCAGCTTCACGGGGGCGACAGCCGAGGGCGAAGTCGTGTTCTGCAAGAAGCTGTCGCGCAAGCAGTTCCTGCCCTCATGCAGACGCATCGAATCTGCAGGGTGGCGATGGAAGCATGTGCGACTGCCCACCACTGGGCGCGGCCGCTGACTGACTTCGGTCATGACGTGCGGCTGATCGCGCCGAAGCTCGTCAAGCCTTTTGTCAAGAACCAGAAGAACGACATGGCGGATGCTGAGGCGATCGCAGAAGCCGCGAGCAGACCGACCATGCTCTTCGTCGAAGTGAAGACGCCCGAGCAGCAAGGGTTGAAGATGATCTTCCAGCTTAAGGATCTACTGGTTGGCCAGCGGACGCAGGCGGTCAATGCGCTGCGCGGCCACCTCGCCGAGTTTGGTGTTGTTACGGCCAATGGACGGGAGAACGTGGACAAGCTGCGGACCGCCCTGGATCGGGGGGGAGGAAACTGCCGATATTCCTGCTTCGGTTCTTCACTTGGCGCAGCTTTTCTTCGACCAGATCGATGGTCTGTCCAAGCGTATTGCGGACCTCGATGTGCAAATTGCCCGTCGTGTCCCGCCACGTGGTGTAGCTGGCGGTGGCCATCGGGTTTCCCGGTAGGGTCGGGTTGCGACAACCAATCTGAACCGAGGACGACACCCGATGACCAAACCCATGATGGACCTCCGCGCGCTGGTGGAGAAGAGCGGCGATGCCGA
>CANLEQ010000067.1 GCA_947489705.1 uncultured Paracoccaceae bacterium | reverse complement strand
CTGGACGCCAAAAGCCGCCGGAACCACGCAGAGCGAAGCTGCCTGAAATTACAAGGCGGTCAGAACCGGGCGCTTACTAAAGGTCGGCCTCGATTTCGCCCTCCTTCACCTTCCGCACGCTCGTCCAGCGGGTCCAGATGCCGGCGAAGAAGGTGAGCGGGCGATCCTCGCCGCGCGCGAACCAGACGGGCGTGCGGGATTTGTCGGCCTCGACGCGGTATTCTGAGAAGCTGGTGAAGGGCACAAGGCAGCGATGTTCCGGCCCCAGCCAGCGCCGCCAGTGCGGCGATCCGAGGTTGCGAATGTTGGTGACGCCGGGGTCAGTCTTGCGGTTCTTCAAGGCGAATTGCGGTGACGGCATCCCCCAGCGCATCGTTACCAGTTCTCGGCCGTCGTCGCCCTGGCGGATGATCGAAGCCGCCTGATCGGGGAAGATCGCGGGCTGCGACGCGAGATTGCCCGTCTGGTCCGTCATGACAGCCGCGATCTGTCGTATCGCCGCCTGCCCTTTCGTCTGAGCGTATAAGTTGCACATGAGATTAGTCGTCCGTGCCGGTCTTTGGCGTTGCTGATCCGGTGATCTTGGCCCTCGCCGCTTTCAAGGCGGACAGATCCACGGCACCGGCAGAAAGCCCTTTTCGCGCAGGGGTCGGTTCCGGGGTCTTCTTGGCGTCGCGAGACGGGCGTTTGCTTTCGACGTTCCTCGAAGTGAGCCCTTCACTGCCGGAGGATTGTCGAGCCGCGGCAAGATGGGCCAGCAGCTCGTCGTGAAGGTGGCTTTGCTCGATGGTGACGTGGCTCAGCCGTTTATGAAACCTCCGCTCTTTCTCCGGCGGAAGCGGTTCATCGGCCGCCTCAACACCTTCCCCGATGGTTGCATGATCGCTAGCCGAGGGCGCATCGTCGTCTAGGTCCATCTTGACGGCGGGTGGCGAGGCTTGGTGAGCGATGGAAGCGGGTGCCTCGATCGGCTCAGCCGCCTCACCGTCCAAGCCGGTTGCGTCACTCTCTGTGGGGTCCACGGCGGCCCCATTAGCTGAATCGTGGCCATCCATATCGAAGAGCGGAACGAGTGCCGGGGCAGGCCCGAGACGCGGCGGCACGTCAGGCAAGGGAAGATCGCCGGCCTGTTCTTCGTAGAGTCGCTTCAGAACGCGGTCCTCGTAGTAGGTCGCGCGGTGCGTCAATACTGGATTGCTGTTCTCGATAAGTGCGATGATCCGCTCATTGCCAATCATGCGAACCTGTTCGGGCCGGATAAGCTCGATCCCTTCTTCCTTCTCGCTGTATCTGCTCTTCAATTCGTTTGAGGTCCATTGCTTCGAGCGAGACTTGCGGGTGAACTTCCCGACGGAAGCCGAGATGTATTCGGGCGTGTCTTTATCGCTGGGAGACATGAAGACCTGGATGCCGCAGAGACCCTGAAGCTCATCGGCCCCGTCCCGGCCGTAGATTTGCCGCACGGACGCGATGGACTGAATGATAATCATCACGCGCCCGCCGTAGCCGCGCAGGGTCGTCATCGCCCGGATCAGGACCTCCAGCTTTCCGAGGGACACGAACTCGTCCATGACGAACAAGACCGGATAAGGCTCGTTCAGCTCGTCCGGCTTCGGCTTTCGGCGCCCCCGAAGCCAGCCCCACATGCCGGGCTTTCCTCTCTTAACAGGCTCCCGCTGTTGCAAGACGCCGATGGATTGCTGGAACAGGACCCGAACCAGAGGCGCGAGCGGTTCGAGGTCGTTGGGCGACACAGTGATATACACCGACGTTCCCCGTTGCCGCATCCGCTCCACGCGGAAATCTGTCGCGGACGTTGCGGCCCGCACGGTCGGATCGGCCCAGAGGCTCAAGCCGCCCTCGAAGAGCACTGAGAAGTAAGACGAGAGGATTTTGGACTCATAGCCGGCGTAGCGCCGAAGTAAGCTCGCGGCCTCTTCGATCCCTGCTTCGTCGGCCTCTTTTGCCAGACGTGCGAGCCCTTTGAAGGCGTCGCCCTCTTGGGTAAGCGCGTCATAGATCGCCGCAATGGTCGGGGTGTTGCGGTGAACCATGACGAGGGCAGTTGCCGCGAAAAGGTCGCGAGCGCCGCCAAGGAAGTTCTGCCCGTTCCCGCCAATGGTGATGAGGCTCGCTGCGACCCGCTTCGCTTCCTTGAGGCGCTCGTGCGGAGCCGCCTCCGCCACGTATTCCAACGGGTTATAGCGGTGGGTCCGCCCGTCGGCGGCGTAGGGATTAAACTTGTAGATCTCGTCGCCCATGGCCTTGCGGCGCCGCGCGGTCTTCTCGAAGTTTTCGCCCTTCGGATCGAGAACGATGACCGATCCCCAATAGGTCAGGAGCGTCGGTATGATGATCCCCACCCCCTTGCCCGCGCCAGCCGGTCCCTGGACCAGACAATGCGGGATGGCATTACGCGAGTTAGGATCGTTCTGGGACGTAAGAAACGCCGCACGGCTCCGGGGTCGGCCGAGTTTGCCGAGGATCGGCCCCACGAGTCCGTTCTTGAAGTGAACCGACATGCCCTGCCGCTTCACTTCGGCTGGCGTCGCCCAACTGGCGGTGCCGTAGCTGGTCAGAACTCTCCGAAACCCCAATGCCGGCGCCGCAATGGTAAAGATTGCCGCGACACAACCTCCGACGATCAGCGCCGTGCGGAACGGCTCTCCAAAGAAGCCGACCTCCCAAGGTGCGAAGGCGAAGATCGTGCCGAAACCGATATTCGCCATGTCGCCGCCAACGGCCCAAGTCGCATACGCACCGGCAGCGATGATCCCGAACATGATCCCGATGACGAGCCCGCAAAGCGCCAGCGTGGCTATGTCGCGTGCAACCTTTCCCATGTCGGCCCCTCTTATCGCCCGCGGCCGCTATCGCGGTCGTTTGCCTCGCGGGCCTCGCGTTCCTTGATCCACCGTTCCGTATCGTTTTCCCGGCCCTCTTGGCGCTCCCGCTCTGCCGCCCTCTGGCGTGCCTCGACCTGGGCGCGTCGCGCAGCTTCCGATGCCTCGCGCTGACCGGACTGATCCTGCTCGATCTCACGACTTGGGGCTGCGCCGCGTCCTGCCACTTGCCCACGGGCCTCGCGGTTCCCGGTCCGCTCTTGGCTGACCTCTCGCACGCCTTCGCGTGTCGCGTCTCTGTCACGGCCGGCCAACTGCTCACGGGCCTCGCGATAGATCGCGCCGATTTCGCTGTGCATCTTCGCTAGCTCTGCGCTGCGCTGCGCTGGTGTTTCCTCCCGATCGCCGCGATCTGCACGGGACTGCTCGCGCTCTCGGACCTCGCCCTCGGCATACTGACGGGCAAGGCCACGAGAAGGCACCCCACCGGAATGGCGCTCCACCGTAGCATCCGGGTTCACGCCATACCGTTCTGCGACGACACGAACCTGCGCCTCGGCGCGCTGCTGGACTTCCTGGCGCTGTGGTCCTGTCTCCGACCCGGCCATGCCTTGATACCGCCCGCTTTGATCGCGCTCTTGATAGTCGCGCAAATTGCTCCGGTCCTGGCCCATTGCCGTTGCCGACTGTGCTTTCAGGTCCGCGATCTGACGCTCGTAGCGCACACGATCAGCACCCGGCTCCAACTGTGCCGCCGTGCTGTCTAGCTTCTCGAAGTTGCCGCGAACCTCGGTGCGTTTCTCGTCTAGCCTCTCGCTCATATCCCTGACCTCCTGTCCGTTGGTTGAACGACCATAGTTCTGCTCGGTCAGGGCTTTTCCCTGAGCGATGCTTTCCGAAGCTTGCCGCAGGAGTGCCGCCTGATCGGGGGCGTCCCGCTCGATGAGGCGGGCATCGCTTGCGAACCGGCGCGCGTGGTGGATCAGCGCGGCCGCCGCAAGAATCGCCGATTGCTCAGTATGAGCGGGCGCCACGGCCTCCCTGCCCTCTTGCCGTGCTCGACGATACTCGGCGTCAGGAATCGGACGGTCATGGATCGCCCGCTCATAGCGATTGGTCGCTTCCAGCTCGATCCCCTCTCGCGCGGCGACGACAACCAGCGTGGAGCGCATGGCATCGTAGTTAAGATCGCCCCGCTGCGAGACCTTCAGCCACTCGCCGTTGTCCAGCCCGCGCCGATTGACGATGACGTGCATGTGCGGGTGGTCTCGGTCGGTGTGAAACGCGGTGTAGTAGTCGTAGCTGTCACCGGCAAAATTGCCGGAGCCGAACATTTCCTCGGCCCATGCGCGCCCTGCCCGCTCGGCCGCTCCGTGGCTGGCGTGCGTCGGAAAGCTGACAATGAAATGCGAAGTTCGGTCCGCCTTGCCAGAGCCTTCGGGCGGCATTTGCCAACCACTTTCGATCGCGGATCGCTCGGCGTCATCAATCTCGATCCCCATATACCGCTCAGACCGCACTAGCGGCTGCTCGCCGTCACGCGAGAGATACGCCATTTGCGCTTTCAGCCCGCGCACATCGGACGTGCCGCCCTTGCGGACCATCTTGACTACGGCCTGCGGCTTGTAGCCCGGCAGATATGAGCTGTCGCCGCCGAGACTGCTGACCGATTTTCTCGACACGTCCTCACGGTGCCGCGCCGCCAGCGCCATCCGAATAAGCTGAGCCTTCCGGGGTTGATCGAACGCGACCACACCCCAATCCTCGCCCATGACGGCATCCAGCGCGGAGACACTTTCCGGTGCGCTCCGACCACGTTCAAGGAGATCGAGGACCTGGCTCATTCCACGGCCGCCTTCGCCAGCCGGGCCAAACCGTCGTCACGACGAGCCGCTAGATTCAGGATGCGCTGCATCTGGGCCTCGATACGGCTCAGCTCCCTTCCAAGCGCACGCCGCTCTTCCATGAAGCCGATATAGTCGGGGTCATGGGTCCTGTTCGCCGCCCTGGCGATCTGGTTCACGTTCTTTGCGATGCCGCTGATCTGCTTCGTCGCCTCCCGAAGCTCCGTGGTCACGTCCGCATCGACCTCCACAAATCCTGCGATCCGCCGCATGGCGATCCGCAAGGCTTGGCTTCGCTTCATCCCGATCTGCGCGAGTTGTTCATCGAACTCTTCGACTTCGGCCTTCGTGGCGCGGATCGAGAACACCTTGTCCTCCCTCTTCGGCGACTTCGGGGCGTCTGGATCGACCCAATCGCCGCTCTTCATCACGCGCTTTTTCCAATCAGGCGTTTCGCTGTCCGTGCTTGCCAAAGTCGGGCCTCCGGGTGGGGTTCGTGCCTACTATTAGAAGTGTGTTACACTTCTATATATCCTGCCAACTCCTCACCCCACCCTCTATCTTTTCCTCACAACGGTCAACGCCTGGTTGAATCCCAAAATCAACACGCGCGTAGCGCACCGCCTTCCTTATTATCCCCCGAAAGATGTGCCCGTAGAGCCCCGGAGAGGACGCCTCAGCGCCTTCCGCTGATCCCGCGTAGTTGGACCCCAACTAGCCCCGCCAAGCGGTAGATGCCTCGCTCAGCGCGTCTTCCCGCGCCACTTGGTGAGCTTGGTGAACATGACGCACTTGATGAACTTGCGCCACTTGGTGCACTTGGTGAACGTGGCGCACCTGAGCGACTTGGTGAACTTGCGCCACAGGGTGACCTTGGTGAACGTGGTGAACTTGGTGAACGTGGCGCGCTTGATGACCTTGGTGCACTTGGTGAAATTGGTGAACGTGGCGAACTTGATGCCCTTGGTGCACTTGATGACCTTGCGCTACTTGGTGAACGTGGTGCACTTGAGCCATATGGTGAACATGGTGCAGTTGCGCCACTTGGTGCACTTGCGCCACTTGGTGAACTTGCGCCACATGGTGAGCTTGGTCAGGGTGAGCGGAGAATAGCGCGACCCGTCGAAGCTACGGGGCGAGAGAACAAAAACCGGGCACCGCCCTGCTGGCCGCAGAGCGGGGCGGCGCAAGGCACCAACGAGAACGAGGGCAGGCAGATGAAGACAATCACATTTATGTCGTTCAAGGGCGGGGCAGGGAAGACGACCTCGCTCTATCTACTGGTCGCAGCTTTGCATGAGCGAGGAAAGCGCATTGCGGTAATCAACGCGGACCATAACGATGTTCTTCACCAGTGGCGCGAATACGGCCTCGCCCTAAACACATGGGATGACGAACACGTCAAACTGTGGAAGATTTTGGACGATGAGGAAATGGCCGAAGCCGCCGAAGAAGCCGAGGAATTTGGCGCCGACTACATGCTGATTGACACTGCCGGCGGGGGCTCCGATCTGAACGACGCCATTCTTTACAACTCCGATATGGTCATCATTCCGAGTGACCTGGGGCGGCAGGAACTCGATCAGACGATCGAGACAATGCAATACGTCCAAGACTATCTCAAAGATCAGAACGCATCGCATGTCTTGTCGGGCTTCCTGCTGAACCGCGTTCCGTTGGACAACAAGCAATTTTCGGCGGACGAGAGTGAGGGTTGGGAGATTATGGAAACGCTGCCGATTTTTGACACCCGAATACCGGACAACAAGAGGATCAAGGGCCAGAAGTCCAAAGGGCTGATGGACCTCTATCGCAACGACCTGGACTCCGACAAATCGTCCCGCTTCCGCGCTCCGCACTACACGCGACTTCTCAAGATCGGCCATCAACTGGCTGACGAGATTGACGCCGCGTTGAGCAGCAGTGAGGAGGCACGCGATGCCGTTTAAGAAGCCCCCCCAAAACTTAGACCACCTGACCCGGCGGTTCGGCCCCAGCAAGAAGGACCGCGAGCGCCAAGCAAGGCGGGCGGCGAGCGGGGCGACTGAAGAGGGCGCCGCAGTAGAAAGCGACGAAGCCCAGAAGGCGGAGAACCTACCGGGATCGGAGCGAACGAGTGAGCCGGGGCCGGCACTGACGGTTGTTCCGAAAGAGGAGCCGGCAGAGTCGCCGCGGCCTTCCGAAGAGACGCCTGATCCGGTCCCGGAGCCGAAGGAAGTGATCGCGCCATCTGTTGAAGCCACAGCCGACCGCGGGAAACCCGGTCCCGCCAGTGCACCTCGCAAGGGGGGCAGTGCGGCCGTCGAGGTGCCCGATGAACAGAGCACGAAAATCAGAGGCTACGTTCATGCCCCGTTGCCTGGCGCATCCGACGAATTTGACAAGCTCGTGGGCGCCTACGGGGAACAGGGCGCGATGCGTCTAGCCATCGCGACCGGTCTCGAAGATCTCGATCGAAAGCTCATAGCGGGCGATCCGGTGGAGCCGATGCTCGACTATTCCAGCAAGAAGGAGCGGCGGCGGATACAGCGGAAGCTATCAGTAGAGGCGGCCGATCGCGCTACGAGGCACCTCGACCCCCTCGGGGTGTTGCCGCAGTATGCGTTCGGAACGCGTCTCTGGAAGACGGCGCTCGGCCTCTATCTCGCAAAGGGCTGACACGGGACACGGCGCGGAACGCGCCGCGGCCGCGGTGGCCGGCCCGCATGGGGCGGACACCGCGGCCGTCGATTTTCAGCTCCCTCGAACGCGAAAGGGCGGCCACATGGGCCGCCCGACGTCTTTTGACAATGCGGGAAGGGCAGGGGCCTACCTCAAGCCGCAACCCCTTCCGCGTCATCCTCTGCCTCGATGCTGTTGCCACACCGCTCGGTGATGAAGTCCACCGCCCGCTGCGCCGCGCTCGCCGCCTTGAAAATCGCCTTCTTGTCGTTCTTCAGCGCGGTAAGCCAGCTTTCCACGTAGGCCGCGCTCTGGTCGATCGTGGGCACGAGGCCGATGGTCGCGAACAAGACGCATTGACCAATCTCCGCGATCAGTTCTTCGCGGGCGCGGTCCTCCTTCGTCTGAAACTTCTTGATCCGATCCAGCCGCGCGGGGCCGCCGACCCAATGTCCATTATGCCGACATCGGCATAAGGCGCATAATGCCGCGTTTTGGATTATGCCGCGCGGACAGCGTAACGCTTTGATCCGAGAGGGTTGACCGCGCGACAAGGC
>CANLEQ010000066.1 GCA_947489705.1 uncultured Paracoccaceae bacterium | reverse complement strand
AGGTTGGTTGTCGCAACCCGACCCTACCGGGAAACCCGATGGCCACCGCCAGCTACACCACGTGGCGGGACACGACGCGGCTCAATCCTTCGGTCGCGTCCGAAAGCGGCTCGATCGACCAGAAACGCAAGTAGTCTCGCAGTATCTGCTCGTCGGAAGCTCCAGGGAATACGGTATCAGGATCAATCTCTGTGCACTCAATGGAGACCATTGCGCCCCGTACGAACGAACGTTGCGTTGTGCTTAGAACTTCGACGCCCGCTAAAGTCACTGATGTCTCAATGATTTCGGGGTCGGTAATGAAGTCCGCAGAGATCGGGCAGCGTCCGACGTTTCCCGCAGCAGGGGACGCAAAAACTAAACTCAGTGCGACGGCCAGAAAACGATGCATAGCCGCAGCGAAGCGGCAGAACCCCTTCGCAGCCAATAGTCGAGATGCCCACACTCCGCAAAACCATCCTCGCCGCGCTGCACGCGCGGCTTTCGGAACTGCCTGCCGCAGTCCTGCGCGGCGAGGTGTTACCCGAGCGCGTGCCGGGCGACGGCCTGCTGATCCTGCGTGATGGCGAGCCGGAGGAGCCCGAGGTAACGTTGTCGCCGCTTACCTACCACTATCAGCACCGCGCGGAGCTCGAGGCGGTCGTGCAGGGCGCGGACCGTGACGCCGCCTTCGACACACTGACCGCCAGCATCGGCTCGGCACTCGCCGCCGATCGCACGCTGGGCGGGCTTTGCGGCTGGGTCGAGGCCGAAGCGCCGCGCCCGGTCGATCTGCCGGTCGAGGGCGCGGCGAGCCTGAAGGCCGCCGTGATCCCGGTCGTCCTGCACTACACCACGGCCGATCCGCTCGGCTGACCCAACCGACCACAGGAGGCGAACATGGCATGAGCCCAGGGGGCGCGGGCGCTGATGGCGCTTGCGTTCGAGACGACCTATGGAACGCCGCCCTTAAGCGGCTTCACCCGCATGCCCTTCGCCAGCACCTCGCTCGGCGCGGAGCAGCCGCTCCTCAATTCCGAGCTTCTCGGCTACGGCCGCGATCCGCTGGCGCCGATCAAGGACGCGGTGACGGCGGACGGCGACGTCGTCGTGCCGCTCGACGCGGAGGCCTTCGGCTTCTGGCTGAAGGCGGCGTTCGGCGCGCCCACGACCACAGGTGTGGAAGCGCCCTACAGCCACGAGTTCCAGTCGGGGTCCTGGACGCTGCCCAGCATGTCGATCGAGACCGGCATGCCGGAGGTGCCGCGCTACGCGATGTATTCCGGCTGCGTGCTCGACCAGATCACCTGGCAGATGCAGCGTTCGGGTCTGCTGACCGCGACGGCGCGGTTGGTGGCGCAGGGCGAGACGGTCGGCACGACCACCAGCGCCGGAACGCCCGCCGCGCTGGAGCTGAAGCGCTTCGGGCACTTCAACGGCGCGATCATGCGAAATGGCACGGCGCTTGGCAACGTCGTTTCGGCCGACATCACCTATGCGAACAACCTCGACCGCATCGAGACCATCCGGAACGACGGCCGCATCGACGGCGCGGACCCAAGCATCGCGGCGCTCACCGGCTCCATCGAGGTGCGCTTCGCCGACAGTACGCTGGTGACGCAGGCGATCAATGGCGAGGCCTGTGAGATGGAGTTCGCCTATGTCCTGCCGTCCGGCGAGAGCTTCACCTTCACCGTGCACGCCGTCTACCTGCCGCGCCCGCGGATCGAGATTTCAGGGCCGCAGGGCGTGCAGGCCACCTTCTACTGGCAGGCGGCGCGCGACAGCGTGGTCGGGCGGATGTGCACCGCAACCCTCGTGAACGATGCGGAGACGTATTGATGCTGACGCTCGATCTGACGAACGCTCCCCGCTGGCATGATCTCGCGCCCGGCGTCCGGGTGCAGATGCGCCCGCTGACCACCGCGCTGATGGTGGCGACACGCGGTGATCCCGCCGTCGAGGCGGTGCCCGAGGACGCCTCCGACGAGGAGCGCGCCGTCGCCTTCGCCAAGGCTCTCGCGCGCCGCTCGCCTGGGAGGGTATCGGCGACGCCGACGGCAACCCCATTGATCCGAGCCCCGCGGCCATCGACGCGCTGCTCGACGTCTGGCCCATCTTCGAGGCCTTCCAGCTGACCTACGTCTCCAAGGGCCTGCTGCTGGAGCAGGAAAAAAAACGCCTCCGCGCTCTCGCCGAATCGTCCTTCGGCGGGGGCGGGCGCTACTGCGAAGCCTGCGCACCCTACGAGGGCCGCGAGCAAGCCTGCCCGGACTGTCCGGCGCGGCTGAACCGTCCGGCAACGCCGGAGGGCTGGCAGGTCTGGTACCTTGTCGGCCGACTCGGCGGCCAGCTGCGTGTTCTGCCCGGCGCCGTGATCGGCTGGGACCTGTCGGCGGCGCTGGCGCTCGGTGACGCGCTCGGCGTGCCACCGCTGGTCATGGCCGAACTGCTGCCCGTCATCGAAGGGGTGATGGTGGCCAACCTCAACGAACAAATGGAACGTTTTGATGGCTGAAAAGCGTGTATCCGTCCGCCTCGCTGCGGTCGGTGGCCGCCAGGTGCGCGCCGAGCTGGAAGGCGTCGGCGAGGCTGGCGCCCGCGGCTTCGGCCGTCTCAGTTGTGAGATGGAGGCGGCGAACGCCCGGCTCGCGGCGTTCTCGCGGCGGGTGCGGGTGGCCGCCGCTGCAGCAGTGGCCGCTGCCACCGCCGCTGACGTGGCGATGATCCGTTCCGGTCTGCAGACGGTGGATGCGCAGGCCAAGCTCGCGCAATCGCTCGGGACTACCGTCGCCTCGATCCAGACGCTCGAGCGCGCGGGCGAACTAGCGGGCGTGTCCATGTCGGGCATCGAGCAGGCGGCGAAGGATCTGACGCGGCGGCTCAGCCATGCGGCTGCCGGGACCG
This sequence comes from uncultured Paracoccaceae bacterium, assembly GCA_947489705.1. Taxonomy (GTDB): domain Bacteria; phylum Pseudomonadota; class Alphaproteobacteria; order Rhodobacterales; family Rhodobacteraceae; genus Palleronia. The sequence goes on along the minus strand of CANLEQ010000066.1, from coordinate 5,398 downwards.
GCCCGGCTGCAGACGCGCTAGATCGGCTGGGCCTTTCCGCCAATGAGCTGATCGCGCTGCCGCTGGACCAGCGCGTCGGCGCGATCAACGCTGCAATCGAGGAGTTCGTGCCGGTTGCTGAACGTGCGGCGGTCGCGGGCCAGCTCTTCGGCGAAGAAGGCTCCATCGCCATGTCGCGGATCGACACCGCGACGCTGCGCCAGGCGACCGAGGACGTGCGCGCCTTCGGGGTTGTCGTCTCGGAGCAGGAGGCCGACCAGATCGAGCGGACGAACGATGCGATCTCCCGGCTCGGGCATCCGCCGCGCCGACGATCTGGCGGCGGTGGTCGCCTTCTTCGAGGCGCGCAACGGTCGCCTGCATGGCTTCCGCTTCAAGGATTGGGGCGACCACAAGTCCTGCCTGCCCTCGGGTACGCCATCGCCCAGCGACCAGGCGATCGGCACCGGCGACGGCGCGACGACCGCCTTCCAGCTGGTGAAGCGCTACGCCTCGGGCGCGCAATCCTGGACGCGCGCCATCGCGAAGCCGGTGACGAGCACAGTGCGCATCGCGCTCAGCGGGGTCGAGCAGCCCTCCGGCTGGTCGGTTGACACCGCCACTGGCGTCTTAACCTTCAGCGCCGCGCCGGGCGCCGGGCGCCGGGCGCCGGCGTCGCGATCACCGCGGGCTTGGAGTTCGACGTGCCGGTCCGTTTCGACACCGACGTGCTCGACGTGACGCTCGACCTCGAGCGGCTCGGCTCGATCACCTCCATCCCGCTGCTGGAACTGCGCCGATGAAGACCCTCGACCCCGCCCTGCAGGCCCATCTCGACGAGGGTACGACGACGCTTGCCTGGTGCTGGCGGATCGCGCGCGCCGATGGCGCGAGTTTCGGCTTCACCGACCACGACCGGACGCTCAGCTTCGACGGGACCGACTTCGAGCCCGAGAGCGGGCTCACGGCATCCGAGGTGCGCTCGGGCTCGGACCTCTCGGTCGATGCACAGGACGCAGAGGGCGTGCTGACTTCGGACCGGATCACCGAGACCGACATCCTCGACGGTCGCTGGGACAACGCGGAGGTCGAGGTCTGGCGCGTGAACTGGGCCGACACCGGCCAGCGCGTGCTGATGCGGCGCGGGGCGATCGGCCAGATCCGGCGCGGGCGGCTCGCCTTCGTGGCCGAGGTCCGCTCGCTCGCGCATGTCCTCGGCCAGACGGTCGGGCGGACCTTTCAGGCGACTTGTGACGCCGCGCTCGGCGATGTGCGCTGCGGCATCGATCCGGAGGATTCGGCCTACAAGGACACGGGCACGGTGATCGATCTCCTGCGCGATCGGGCGTTCACCGCCTCGGGGCTCGGCGGCTTCGAGGCCGGCTGGTTCACCTTCGGCACCGTCGAATGGACGAGCGGCGCGAACGCAGGGCGGCGCGCGGAAGTGCTGGGCCACGACGTCACCGACGGCATCGCGATCCTGACCCTTCTCGAGGCGCCGGTGCGCCCCGTCGCCGAGGGCGATGGCTTCACCGTCCGCGCAGGCTGCGACAAGCGCATGGAGACCTGTGGCGCGAAGTTCGCGAACACCGCCAACTTCCGGGGTTTCCCGCACATCCCCGGCCAGGATGCCGTCCTCCGCTATGCCACAAAGGACGGCGGCCACGAGGGAGGCGTGCTGTGACGCCACCCCTCGCATTGGCCGACCCCGCGCGCGTCATCGCCATCGCGCGGTCATGGCTCGGTACGCCGTACCACGACCAGGCCAGCCTCCGCGGTGTCGGCTGCGATTGCCTCGGGCTCGCGCGGGGCGTCTGGCGCGAGGTCGTCGGCCCCGAGCCGTTCCCGATCCCGGCCTACAGCCGCGACTGGGGCGAGACGGGTCCGCGCGAGGTTCTGGCCGAAGGTGCGCGCGCCATGATGATCGAGGTGGAACCCGCGGCAGCCGGTCCCGGCGCGCTGGTCCTTTTCCGCATGAAGCCCCGAGCCATCGCCAAGCACGTCGGGATCCTGACCGGGCCCGACACCTTCCTCCACGCATACGAGCGGCTCGGCGTGATCGAGGAACCACTTAGCCCATCCTGGCGGCGGCGCATCGCCTTCGCCTTTCTCTTCCCGCAACGCTGAGGCCCCCGATATGGCCACCCTCGTTCTCGGTGCCGCTGGCGCTGCCATTGGTGGCAGCATCGGCGACGCCATCCTCGGCGTCAGCGCCGCAACCATCGGCGGCTTCATCGGCTCGACCATCGGCTCGGTCGTCGACAGCTGGATCATCTCGTCGCTGTCGCCGACGCAGCGCATCGACGGCGCGCGGCTCGACACGCTGCGCATCACCTCGGCCACGGAGGGCGCGGTGATCCCGCGTCTCTACGGCCGGATGCGGATGGGCGGCAACATCATCTGGGCGACCGACTTCCGCGAGGAGACGAAGACCACCACGCAGGGCGGCGGCAAGGGCGGCGGAGGCGGCAAGGTCAAGACGACCGAGTATCTGTACTACGCCAGCTTCGCCGTGGCGCTTTGCGAAGGCCCGATCACCGGCATGGGGCGCATCTGGGCTGACGGCAAGCCGATGGACCTCTCCGGCGTCACCTGGCGCTGGTATCCGGGCGACGAGGCGCAGGCTCCTGACCCGTTCGTCGCCGCGAAGATGGGCGCGTCGAACACCTCCGCCTATCGGGGCACGGCCTATGTGGTCTTCGAGGAGCTGGCCCTCTCGACCTACGGCAACCGGCTGCCGCAGCTCTCCTTCGAGGTGTTCCGGCCGCTCGCCGATCCCGACACCGCCGAGGGCCTGACCCGCGCCGTCACCATGATCCCGGCCTCGGGCAAGTTCACCTACGCCACACAGGCGATCCGGAAGACCGATGGCGGCGCGACGGTGCCCGAGAACCTGAACGCTCTGGCCGACTCCACCGACATGGTGGAAGCGCTGGACCGGCTGCAGGCCATGGCCACTGCGGTCGAGAGCGTCAGCCTCGTGGTGGCGTGGTTCGGCGACGATCTTCGGGCGGGCTCCTGCAAGGTGCGGCCGGGCGTCGAGGTCTCGGCCAAGTCGACCACGCCCGCCAGCTGGTCGGTCAATGGCGTCAGCCGCGCCAATGCCTTCCTCGTCAGCCGCGACGATCAGGATCGCCCGGTCTATGGCGGCACGCCGTCCGACTTCGCCGTGGTGCAGGCGATCCAGGAGATGAAGGCCCGCGGACTGCGCGTCACCTTCTATCCCTTCATCCTGATGGACGTGCCGCCCGGCAACAGCCTGCCGAAGCCGTATTCCGACAATGCCGCGGAAACCGGCCAGCCGCTTTCCCCTGGCAGGGCCGCATCTTCACGCTGTCGCACTACTTCGGCTTCGACGCCGTCGAGACCAAGGGCGTGATCCACTTTATCATACGGGGCTGGGCCTCGGTCGTCACCCTCGCTCCTGACGATCTGGTGGCCGCCCGCGAGGGCGACCTGCTGGAACTGACCCGCGGCCAGGAGACCGAACTCCCGCAGGCTCTGAAGTGGCAGATCGCCCGCGCCGATGAGGACTACGACGCGGCCCTCGTCGAGGCGCGGCGCATCACCGTGGACACGACCCGGATTGCCTCGGAGAGCTTTCCGATGGCGGTGCCGCCCGAGGAGGCCGAACGCCGCTGCCGCCGTGCGTTGATGGAGGCGTGGGTGGGGCGCGAGACGTTGGCGTTCTGTCTGCCGCCCTCGCGCCTCGCGCTCGATCCGGCCGACGCGATCCGGCTGGAGCATGACGGCCGGCTGGTCGACCTGCGGCTCGTCTCCATTGCCGACGCCGAGGCGCGCGGCATCGAGGCGGTCCGCCAGGATCGGGCGAGTTACGATCTGCCACCGGGCGATCCCCGCGCGGCGTCGCTGACGCGCGCCGTGGTGTTCGGCGCGCCGGACGCGGTGCTGATGGACCTGCCGCAGCTGACCGAGGACCAGCCCGCGCATCGGCCGCTGGTCGCATGCCGTGCCGTGGCCGGGCGAGATGGCGGTGTTTCGCAGTCCTTCGACGGATGGTTTCGAGTTGCTGACCAGCTTCGGCACGCGGGCCGGCCTCGGCGCGCTGGTCTCGGACTTCTACGCGGGGCCGACGCCGCGCTTCGACCTCGGCAATGTGCTGGTGGTCGATCTGCTGAACGGGACGCTGGAGAGCGTCACGGACCTGACGCTGTTCGGCGGTGCCAACGCGCTGGCGGTGGAAACCGCGGCCGGCGTCTGGGAGATCGCGCAGGCGGGCGCGGCGGAGCTTCTGGCGCCCGGTCGGTATCGCCTGACCCGACTCCGGCGCGGCCAGCGCGGGACCGAAGGCGTCATGGGCAGCCCGGCGCCTGCTGGCGCACGGGTGGTGGTACTGGACGACAGTCTCGTATCGCTGCCGATCGCCGAGGCCGATCTCGGGTTCCCGTGGAACTAGTGCATCAGCCCCGCGAGCCGTCCGGTCAGCGACGAGACCTATGTGGCAAAGGCCTTCACGCCCGCGGGCGTCGGGCTGCGGCCGTTCTCCGTCGGCCATGTGGAGCAGACGTGGCGCAGGCCCCGCACGCCCGGCGATCTGACCATCCGCTGGACGCGCCGGTCGCGCGCACTCGCGGCGGACAGCTGGGGCGGGCTCGAGGTGCCGCTGGCCGAGGAAGTGGAAGCCTACGAGGTCGAGATCCTCGACGGCACCACCGTGAAACGGCCCCTTTCCGCGACCGCGACCAGCGCGGTCTACATGGCCGCTCAGCAGACCGCCGACTGGGGTGCGCCGCTCGGCCCCGGCGACACGCTCGACTTCCGCATCTTCCAGCTCTCCGTCCTCGTCGGGCGGGGCGCACCCAAGACCGTCACGCTCCCGTTCTGAAGGCCATCCCATGTCCGACGCCACGACCCATCTCCTGCTGCCCTCCATCCTGGCGGCGCAGGCCCAGAAGCACGTCACCCACAACGAGGCGCTGCGGATCCTAGAACCTCGGAGAAGAACAATGACGTACTACGCCGAATTCTGGAGGCTGCCGCGCGCCTTCCTCGTTCTCGCGACGATCTGGCTGAGCGGCTGCGCGACGGTCGGTTCTGACCGTAGCGGGCCAGGGGCGTGTCCGCCGGTCGTCGAGTACAGCAGGGAGTCCCAAGCGCGCGCTGCAGAGGAGCTGGCCCTGCTGCCCGAGGGTTCGGCGATAGCGGAGATGCTCGCCGACTACAGCGTCCTGCGGGATCAGGCGCGAAGTTGTCGCAGTCCAAGCCCTTAAACACGGAAATGGGGGATAGCGCCGGAGCTTCTTTTGCGCCCACTTGGCGTCGAACTGCGGGTCGTCCACCGTCTTCATGAGCCGTAGTAGCTCTCGACTGGCGTGTAGTGCTTGGGTTGGGGCACGGTTTCTTGAGACAGTTCGTAGCGCTATTTCTCTTGATCAGGGGAGTAGTACGAGATGGACGA
>CANLEQ010000065.1 GCA_947489705.1 uncultured Paracoccaceae bacterium | reverse complement strand
GAGGTCCTGGCAGGCTTCAACACCCGCCTTGATACGCCGCCTTCTCAAGCCGCATCACCCATTTCCAACCATAGCTCGTCCCATGTTTCGACTACTGAATGGTTAGAGATACCGGCTTTTGCGCAGTACGGGTGGTCGCTTAGCTTGTCATAAACTGCCCAATGCGCCTTGGTCATTTGGCGAGGCAGGTTGTTCCGCACGATCTTGACGACCGGCCGACGATCATCAGGCAACGTGTCCACGTATTCCCCGATCGCTTTGGCCGTCGCGAGCGTGGTGCGGACTGACGCCGTTCCGAGGCTCGTCGGTATCACCACGAAATCGCTGTTGCTGATCATGGTGAGTGTCGAGATGTCACCGACACCCGGCGTGTCTACAAAGACCAGACCGTCGAAATCTTTGTCCAACAGATCATTCAAGGCGTCGATGATCTCTTGGACGGTCGTGACGCGATACCCTTGGCAGTTGTCTGTCCAGTTGCCGGCCTCAATAGCGGCCTCCATCCACTCCATCAGATTGGCGGTAGGATCGCCATCGAAGAAGACGACCTGCCGCTTCGATGCGAGGGCCGCGCTAATCAGGATTTGCGCGACCGTCGTTTTCCCAGGTCCGCCCTTGGCGTTCACCATTGAGATCACATCGAACGCCATGTCTGCCCCTCATATCAGTAGCGCTTGCTCGACTGGTTGAACAAGCGCGGTCCATGCAACCTATCGAATATTACCGATTATCGCACTCATCGCGCTGAACCTACCGTGCGATATGTCCGGTTGCGGGTGCTATTCAACAACGGGTGCTGTGCGATGGGTTCGACCTAGCCGACAAGTGGCACAGTCGCAACAGTCGGTTAAGTGGCACTGATCCGACTGTCTAACTTGACCGTCGGTCGAACGTAACCGACCGTCGGGATGAGCCGGATGTTGCGTCATCGGCGGGGGCCGCTAATGAAAATCGCGCCGGAGGGGCTCGTTCGGGCGCCAGCGGCCTCTCCACAACCGGCCGCGCGTTTGTCGCGCTGTACGGCCGACTCTGGCGCTCTCAAGGGGTATCGAGGGCCGCCAGGGGCAAACCGCTTTTCAATACCACGCCCTCCGACCTCCGGTCTGCGGGCCGAAATTGCCAGACACTAGACGCACCGAGTTGCCCCGCCCCTTTTTTCTCCGCTGGCCGCGGAGAACGTTGCTAAAGAGGGGCCCTCTGTCTAGTGTCCGAGTTGCAGGATATGTGTGCTGTATACCAAAATTGCATTTTGGAGCCGTGTGTTGACCAACTCGACCCGACGGGATCGCATAAAGACCCTGCTCTCGCAGGGCGTTTCGGCCGCGAAGATCGCGGAGGAGGTCGGCTGCGCGCCTTCGACGGTTCATCGCATTCGCAATGGTCAGGGATCGAGAAAGGGGAACCGGGCCGCGTATATGACGGTAACTGCAAAGGTCACCCAGGGGGAGTGCGAGGCGCTGGATGGTCTCGTGATGCGGGGCGTTGCGCCTTCGCGGTCAGCCCTGATCCGCGACCTGGTGCGTCGAAGCGGCGGCTACTACGAGCCCTCCCCGGAAGAAGAGGCTTTACTCGCGGGAGCAAGCCAGCACCTTTCGAGGCTAGGCGGCAACTTCAACCAGATCGCCCGCGCATTGTCCGCATCCGTTCGGAAGACTGGCAGAGCTGACCCTACCGCCGCACAGATCGAGGAACTACGGCGAGCCAACGACGAAGTGCAGCGGATCCGCGGTGTCATCGGCGCGATGCTCCACAACGCGCAGGTCAAATCGGACCGGCTGCGCGAGACCGTGAGCGCCGTTGAAGGCGACTTCGATGAGTAGGGGCCATTCCTCCATTGATCGCGTGATGGGCCGCTTGTTCGATGACGAGCGGAAGCGGAACGGCAGCAGCGCCGTAGGCCGCAAAGGGCGGTCAGGCAGTTCTTCGACCAGGCGCGCCAGCGGTCGGCATCACTCGTCGAGCCGTATGAGCCGGGTCGGCGCGAAGCACGGGCACGCTGTTTTCAAGTTGATAAAGCAGGGCGGTACGACAAGTCGGGGCGGCTTGCGCGGCCAGCTCAACTACATTCTCCGGGACGACAAAGCGGCGAGGGTGATCGACCCGAGCGGACGGATCGGGCCGCAGGAGATTGCAACCAATCAGCAGTTGAACAGCCTGACGTTGGAGTGGTCCCAGGACTGGTGGAACGGCACGAGGAACGGCCAGACTTCGCACATGATCTTAAGCTACCCGCGCGGCACCTCCATCGAGGATGTGACGGAGATCACCAAGGGAGTCTGCGCCGAAATGTTCGAGAGCGGAGACGCCCGGTTCAAGTATATCGCGGCCATCCATGACGATGTCGATAGCCACCCCCACGCGCACATCGTCGTCAACCGGCGTGCCGACAACAACGAGCTCTTCCAGATGCGCAGCGGCTCGGAGCATAGCTACGAAGGCTTCCGCGAAGCGATGGCCGCACATGCCGAGCGGAGAGGCATCTATCTTGATCCCACTTCGCGGTTTGAGCGTGGCGTTCTTCAGCGCCAGCCGTCCTACGAAGAGCAGCGGGTCGCTCAGCGCGAGGGCCGGGCGCCGGTGCAGCGCGAACGTACCGGGCAGGACCTGCAATATGCCAAGGAGCAGGTCTCTTTTTCCAGAATCGGCTATGAAGCTATGGCTGTCATCGCCGCCAACGCGGACTGTCCGAGGCTGGAACGAGCCTATGCGGATATGGCGAGCCTAATCGAAACCTACGCAGGAGACTACAAGATGCCGGCACTTAGCGAAGAAGAGAACGCCCGTTTCGACGAGTATTCCACGGTCCTGAACGAAAGCATCCGGCGCACCGAGACCATGCTGGAGAGCAAGGATCCAGCCGCGCGGGTTCCGGCAGAACTTCGCATGAGCGAGATCATGGCCGATTTCACCCAGCTCAACCCAAATGCCTCTTACGCCCGCGCGCTTCACCAGCCTGCACAGAGCAATTCGATCTATCAGCACAAGCCCGGTGAGAACGCGGCCGAGCTGCGCGGACCGGAGGCCCAGGCCACCATCCAGCGCGTAGCGAACGAGTACGGGTTGGACGCGGAGGCCGTCACCAGCCGACTCGAGAACCCAGCCACAAGCCAGTACCTCGAACAACGCTGGTTGATGGACGATGCCAAGCGGCTCGCAGAGCGCGACGGCATGGATCATACCAACCCGGCCGACATGGCGACTATTCGTGACGAGCTGACCAACGCGCACCAGATCATGCGCGAAGAACTGGTAGCGTCCGGCGTCCTGCGGACTGTCCCCCACCTTGACGACGAATATCACTACGAGCCGCCGCGCCCGGACACTTACAGCTATGTTGCCGACCGGCAGGCGGTGGACGTGCAAGACATCATCCAGCACTACAAAGAGGGCGGTGCGCCGGATCAGTGGATTGCCGAGAACAGTGCGACCATCGTCAATGACGTCACCGAGCGTTACAACGCAGACCACCAGCAATTCTTGCACGACCACGCCGAAGCAGCCAATCTCATGCAGACGGCCATCGGACGTGACGACGAAGGCCAAATGGTCATCGCCGATCGCGGGGCCGCCGAGCAGATCGAGGCGTACATCCAGGACCGCAACCTTGCGTCCGAGGATCGAGCAACGATGCTGAACGCGATTGGTGCAGACTTCACCGAACGGTATCCGACGATGCCGCATCACGTCGCGGACGACATGAGCCGGCACTACGCTGATCTCTATGCAACGATGCAAGACGAGCGGGAGCGCCCGACAGCGTTTGGGGTAGATGCGTCCTTCGACCGTTGGGCCGAGAGGAGCGGCGACAACTACGAACTTGCAGCCGACGCGCATGACCATCAAGAGATCGTTCGCCTTGTTCAGGAGAACACGACGGACGCGCAGTACGAGCGGTTCCGCAATGGCGACTTGAACGCCATCGAGCACATTACGACCGACCCGGTTTTTGCGCGGCAGCTCGTGTCTGAAGTCGCCAACCACGAACGGGCCAACGGCTCTGACTTTGACAGGGACGCCGAACAGGCGATCAAGGATCACCAGCAGTACCTGACCGAGCACTTCGGTCTAGACCGTGACCGCGAGCATGAGAGGTAAGACGATGCCGAGACAACTTTCAGCCGGGGCTTTCTTCGGCCTCGGCGGCCTGATCATCGCCTACATCTTCGCAACGCTCTGGGTCAATTACCAACTGCCTTGGAGCGTGGGGTATCTGGACTTTCCGAAAACGCTCATCGACCTCCGAGGGTCGAACGACAACCTGTTTACCCAGCTTTGGCTCATCTTTCTGCTTCTGGGCTTGGCTGGGTTCGCTCTGGGCGCCCACTCCGCCAGTGAAAAACTGACCAACGAAGGCACTTCTTCTTGGCAGACACGTCGCCAGATGAAGCGTGGCAAATTCTTGGGGACACCCGGCAAGGGCTTCGTGCTGGCCAAGACGACCAAGCCAGGTCGCAGGGGCGAGTATGTCACCACCCAAGTCAACGGCTATACCAACTGTCTTGTCGTCGCACCGACCGGAGCTGGTAAGGGCGTCGGGTTCGTCTACCCGAACCTTCTCACCTTCGAAGGCTCGACGATCGTTCTCGACGTCAAAGGAGAGAACTACGCGACCACAGCGCGCCGGCGCGCAAAGATGGGGAACAAGGTCTTCAAGTTTGCGCCGGTGCAGTTCGGGGAGAACTCTCACCGCTACAACCCGCTCGAGCGCATCGGCAAGTTGGAGTCGTATTCCCAGATCAGCTACGAGTTGCGCAAGATCGCTACGCTCTTCCTACAGGCCGATGGGGCAGGTGAGTGGCTGAAGGGGGCGATCCAGTTGTTCACAGTCGCCGGTTGCGTTGCCCACGAGCAGAACGACTTCACCTTGGGCGGCATCTACAAGGTCTTGTCATCCGGCAACGGCAACATCCAGAAGCACGTCGCCGACCTCGCACGTACAGCCAAGCACCCGGCACTCGCGCGTGAACTAAGCGCACTGGCCAAACTCGAAACCAAAACTCTCTCGTCATACATGTCGGTGATGAACAACGCCGGCTTCGACCTTTGGTCAAACCCGCACATCTGCGCCATGACGGCCGCGAGCGACTTCTCCTTTTCCAATCTGCGCCGTGAGAAAACGTCGATCTACTTCGTGGTGAGCGAAGGCGACCTCGAACCTATGGCTGGCCTGGTGCGGCTGTTCTTCAACGAACTTGTTTCAACAATGCAGGCCGCCCAACCGGGCAAAGACGAACCGCACGAGTTCATGATCATTCTGGACGAGTTCCACCTTCTCGGGAAAATGTCGAAGGTCGCGAATGCCATGACCCTTATCCGCGGCTACGGCGGTCGCATCGCGATCATCACACAGACCATCCCGAAGCTCGACGCGATCTACGACAAGGAAGAGCGACACTCGATCCAAGGTGGTGCGGGCCTGAAGCTCTACATGACGCCATCGGAAGAGATCACCATCGACGATCTTTCCAACGCATGTGGCACCACGACAAAGCGAACGATCACGAAATCCCGGCGCAGCGGCCTTGGCGAGAAGACGACGATCACGGAGAAGACGGAAGAACGGCCCCTGCTGACGCCCAACGACGCTCGGCAGTTGCCCGACGACGTTGCCATCATCATCGCGAAGGGGCGGCAGCCGCTCTATGTGAAAGCGATCAAGCACTACGAGGATCCGACCTTCACCAAGATCTTGGCCCAAGACACGGCAGCCGACTGGAACGAGATCAACGAACCATTGGAGAAGGCGCGGCGTCTGCGGAACGAACAGCAGATCGAGGCCCTGTTGAATGCCCAGGAGCGGCGTCTGATCCCGGAAACCGACGAACGCCCGATCGAGAAGAACAAGAACGGGCAGACGATCATCCGGCAGCAGGACGATGAACCGGCTACCGCAAAGGTCATCGCCGATATTCAGCCGGCAGAGCCAGCGCCCGCCGCCGCGCAGGATACCCGAACAACCGACGATCTGGCCAAGCTGAAAAGCGCCGTCGAAGCCAGCTTCGATCTCAATGACGACGTGCAGGCGTTGCCGGCAGCTAAAGAAGCACGGAAGCAAGAGACAAATCGAGCGGCTGCGGCACCAGGGCAACCGATCGTCAAACGCGCTCGGTCCAAGAAGGCGGCGAGGCAACCGCTACAGCTAGAGTTCGACGTGAATGAACCATCTTCGAACGACATGGCAGCAGAATAAGGAAGGGGTGTCAGACGTCAGGCAAAACTGACCTTTCCGCCATATCGCTGACCCAGATTGCCATGTGTGCGTGAGAAAGCGGTCGTTCGCACATGGTGCAGCGAAGGACCGCTTCGATGCAGGTTTCTCGGACGCCACGCGCGACGTTTGAGTAACGGACGGCTTCGCCTGGCGTCCGAGAAGCGCTCAAGCGGGAAATCGCGGGGTTGGGATTGGGCGGACCGACCGGGTCTATGGGGATTTGAACCGCTTGATCGCCTTGGTTCCTGCCGGGAAGGTAGGGGCGACTTTACGCTTGCAGGCAGACTCAGCGTGGGTTTTGCGAGCTTTGATCAACATGCGTTATATCCCGCAGACATCGACACCTTTCGCGCTACCACCATCTGGGTTGCGCGCATGTCAGTCTGGTCGCAAGCGGTTTCGCGAGCGGTTGAGATTGAGATTCCGGTCTTTGGCGCGCGTGTCATGCAGCGGCCCTCGCTGTTCCTGGCGGTGCTCTTGGGTGTTGTTCCGGGGCGATTGTCTCGACGATGATCAACTGTCCGCCGCAACATGGGCATGGAAATGCGAGGACGCGGCGGTGCGCATCGCTTCCTTCGATCGTGTCATCGCGAGCCTTACCACGAACGGGTGTTTCGGCCCCGAGAAGCTCCCTGATCCTGGCGATATTGGCGGCACGGTTGGCATTTCCGAAGAAGCCGTAGTGGCGGATGCGGTGCTGGCCCTTTGGCAGGACATGGATCAGGAACCGGCGGATGAACTCGTCGGTCCTGAGGGTCATGGTCTTGTGCCGGCCGGGGCCGTTGAGGCGGTAATCCTTGACGCGGAAGGTGATGCCTTGGTCGTCCATGCGGATCAGGCGGCTGTTGGAGATCGCGACACGGTGGGTGTATCGCGACAGATATGCCAGCACGGCCCTGGGGCCGGCGAAAGGCTCTTTGGCATACACGACCCAGTCGATCCTGCGCAGCGGTTGCAGGAAAGCGTCGAAGGCCGCACGATCAACAAGCCTTGCATGGTCGGCGAAGAAGTGCAGCTTGCCGACTTTGTGCAGACGGGCCAGCCCGTCCAGGATGAGGCGGCGGTAGAGGCAGGACAGAACCCGGACGGAAAGGAAGAAATTCCTGCGGCAGGCGATCCACCCGGTGCCGTCCGCAGACAGGCCGCCTCCCGGCACGATCATGTGGACATGCGGATGGTGCGTCATCGCCGAGCCCCAAGTGTGAAGCACGGATGTGACGCCGACGCGCGCGCCAAGGTGTTTGGGATCGGCGGCGATCTTGATCACCGTGTCCGCGCTCGCCCGCATCAGCAAATTGTAGAGCTCCCGCTTGTTCTGATGGGCGATGTCGGCGATCGGCTTTGGCAACGTGAAGACCAGATGGAAATATCGCACGGGCAGCAGTTCGGCCTCACGTGCCGCCAGCCAAGCCTTTGCCGCACCCGCCTGGCATTTGGGGCAGTGCCTGTTGCGGCAGGAGTTGTAGGAGATGTGTTCATGCGCGCAGTCTTCGCACCGCGCGACATGACCGCCGAGCACCGCCGTGCGGCAGCGCACGATGGCGCTTACAACCTTCAACTGATCGAGGCTGACATGGTCTGCATTGGCCGCCCGCCAGGCAGCGCCATGGGTGCGGAAGACATCCGCAACCTCCAGCCGTGACTGTGGCAAGGCGGCTTACGACGCGCCTTTCCTATCCTTCTTGCGCTTCGCCGAGGTCAGATCGTCCAGCGGGCTCTCGACCGCCGAGATCATGCCGGTGGCGACACTGGCATAGCGCGCCGTCGTGGTCAGTTTGGTATGCCCGAGCAGCGCCTGTATGACCCGGATGTCCACACCGCGCTCCAGAAGATGGGTCGCAAAGGAATGGCGCAACGTATGCAGCGTGACCGGCTTGGTGATGCCTGCCGCCCGCGCTGCTTGTTTGAACAGCCGTGAAATCTGACGGGGAGATAGGTGCTTGCCGCAATAGCCGGGGAAAATGACCCTCTCAGGCCCGGCCCCGTTTGTGTCCTGACTGGTGGGACGTTCCGCCCACCAGTCCCGCAGCAGGCCCAGAATGTCAGCGGGCAGCATCACATTCCGATCCTTGCGACCCTTGGATTGCACGATGCGGATGATCTTCTGTTCCCCGTCAATGTCGCCGACCCGCAGCCGGACAACCTCGCCCGCACGCATGCCGCAGCCATAGGCCAGCGACAGCATCACCCGCGTCTTCAGGCTCGGTGCCATGAGCAGGATGCGTTTGACCTCGTCGCGGCTCAGCACCAGCGGTATTTTTACCGGCTCCCTGAGACTGAAAACCTCCGCCACAAGATCATGCCGCCGAAGCGTCACGCGGAACAGAAATTTGACGCCAGTCATGGTCTGGTTGCGCGTGCAGATGCTGGTGCCCGTTTCGACAAGATGCTGCTGAAAGTCTCTCACATCATCCGGCGTCGCCGTCTCCGGTGACCGCCCGAGCCAGGCCGCAAACCGCTTGCAGGCGCGCAGGTGGCTGGTCTGGGATGCAGGGCCAAGAGTGCGCGCAGTCATGTCCGCAATCATGCGCGCGCGAAGCGGCGCCATCGGTGTGGAATGCTGAACATTCATGGGAAAAATCCTCTGCTAATCGAGGCAAAATCACCTCGATCAACAGCACACGAGAAACGCGCGAAAGTTGGTGATGCCCTGAGGGGCGGCATATCAAGGCGGTGTTCAGACGCCGTCAATTCTCAGCC
>CANLEQ010000064.1 GCA_947489705.1 uncultured Paracoccaceae bacterium | reverse complement strand
GGCTGAGAATTGACGGCGTCTGAACACCGCCTTGATATGCCGCCCCTCAGGGCATCACCAACTTTCGCGCGTTTCTCTTTTTTTCTGTGCTAAAACTGCTATCGAAGATAGCTTTCTTAGGAGGGTGACGCGCTGTGTCGCTCATAGCCTGCTTGGCGGCTTCGAGTGTCCTGGCGAACCATGCTTTGAACCCGCCGAGGGCAATCCGATTGAACTTGTTCCTGAACCGGCTGTCCGGATCCTTGCGATACTCGCGTCGGATGATCGCGAGTGCTTCCAGCATCGCGAGCCACCGCTGGACGCTCCGATCCGTGACTTCGAAGTGCTCTGCCAGCTCATGGATGCAGATAGGCCGCGTCTGATAGGCGCGGTCCTTGGAAAAATCATACCTCTGATGTTCGAGATAGTAGAGGACCAACATGAGCTGGTTCGCGACTGGGCGCGAGTGCTGCCGGTACAGCAGTGGCTTCGCGTGCCTGGTGATGTAGTCGTGAAACTGCGCGGTCGATGGGGTCGGAAGTTTAGGTTGTCGTCTCGTCACTGGTCTTGTCCACGCTCGATGAAGCGAGGCGGTGAGCGAGCAAAGTTTTGGGGTTCGCACAGGTGCGTTTTTTTGGTTGCTCGCCATGTTGGGAGGGGTTAGAATAAGACCTGCAAGTGTTGGTCGTTCTGGGATTGGCGTCCCGGTTCTAGCCCCCCCGCAGGTTTCCGCCTCGCGGGGGTTTTGCTTTTTAGGGTTTGCGTCTGCTCCGTTTCTTGATTCCGTTGCGCGGTCGTTAACACCCTTAGCTTGGGTTGTTCGGTGCCGCGATTATTGTGTGTGGCGGATCGCCGCGCGCTAGGCTTAGTAGTTCACCTGCTCGTAACCGTACTGGCCCGCATAGTCGCGCCACTCCATGAAGACGGAACGGCTGGATGTGGAAGGGCAGTTCTGGCCGTATCGCTCTAGTCCGACGTGAGCGGCGGGCAGAGCACTTACGCTGGAATCCGTCCACCCGAAGTCCCCTTGGACGCCGTACGTACCGACCCGCACGTCGCTGGATCGGTAGCACCGCGGATCAGTGTCACCTATTTCACGCTGACTGGCTTGAACGTGGTAGACCCGGATAGAGCGAACGAAACTGAAGGCGTCACCGCTGATGTCGATGTCCGCCGAGCCGTTGTCGTCACTGTAGTCTTGCACCAGCTGTAGCATCAGCGACTCGGGCAGCCGTTCGGCGGAACCTCCGCTCAAGCGCATGACAGCTGGTTGCGGGACTGCATCGACGGCCGGTGGATGTTCTTGCGGGTACGATTGCCCTGGTACGTCGCGTCCCATCGCTATCTCAAAAAACCGTTGCACGTTGGTCTGCGAAGGATCGGCTTCGTAGGAGATGCCCATCGGACAGCGCCAGATTTGCAGCGGGGGTTCGATGGGCCAAGGCGTGATGCGGCGAATGAACTCGGCACGAGCGCGCTCGCATGGAACGGACGGAGGAAACCCGCCCGACAAGCAGATCAGGATCGCGCAGTCGATTGGGTAAGCGGCAGCAGGGGCTGCGCCGAAGGGTGAGCTGGCGAAAGCCAGAGCCGCTGCGGTCGCACTCGATCCGACGAAATTGAGCATCCTGGCCCCTCGCTTTTGCGCAATACTATAGTCTTGTACGCTAGGTGAAGAGGTTTGACAATCACGAGTTGACTGGTCTCGAACCCACCGAATTGGTCCGATGGCCCTTCTGGACATATGTCTAGTAGGGCCAACCTTGGAGGGTCGTAAGTGACTGAAAAATCAAGCACGGTGAAGGCCCCGGAACGGCAGGGTTCAAAGGGGCCAAAAGTTGCCATCTGCGCGCGCGTCTCGACGGCCGGACAGGACACAAGCCGCCAGGTGTCTGACTTAAGCGATTTTGCGGATCGGATGGGGTTCGAGGTGGTGGGCGTTTTCCAAGAAACTGCAAGTGGCCGGAACGATGCTCGCCCCGAACGTCGGAAGATCCTCGCGCTAGCGCAGCGCCGAGATATAGATGCGATCCTAGTGACGGAGATTTCTAGGTGGGGCCGTTCGACGCCGGACCTGCTTTCGACCTTAGATGAACTTGAAGGTCGCGGGGTGTCGCTTAGAGCACTGAATGGCTTCGACGTAGATTTCAAGACGGCCAACGGACGTATGGTCGCAACGCTGCTGGCGGGAATATCGCAATTCGAGGCAGACTTGCTTAAAGAGCGTGTTCGATCTGGTTTGGCGCGCGCGAAGCAAAACGGGAAGGTGCTAGGTAGGAAGAAAGGCGACGCGCCAGTAATGCGCAAATATGGCCGTAAGGTTCGTGAACTCGCAGCGGCTGGACGAAGCCAAAGATCAATAGCATCGGAGATAGGTATCGACCGAAAGACTGTCGCACGCATACTGAGCGAATAGAAAGACATTGAGGCTTCAGTCGATACCAGTATGTTTCAAACGTAGATCACGTCCTCGCACGGTTGGTCTTTCCACATGACCGCGATCTGACCCGTGTTCCACTCATAGAGCCACCCGACGATTTCACGGCTCTTACTGTCTAAGACGCGTTTGATTGCGCGTGCGTGTCTCTTTTTGGAAGACCGGTTCTCAGGTTTATTGGCGGAAAGCTGTGGGCTGTTATCTGGCGTTGTCATCATACGGTACCCTGGGAGTCGCAAAACAGTAATAGGTCTGGCGGTTTCTAACGATGAAAGTTTCCATTGATCGAGCATGATGCCGCGGCGAACCAAGACCGCCGATAAACTGATGACATGTCACTTATCGGTCTGCTTCCAGTCCTTCGGTTTTCGTAGCGACATGCACAATCAATGGAACCGAAATAGACACACGGATTCGACGTTGGCTAGTGACACGGCGACACGAACGACACGGAACGAAACAGCCAACGACATGATACGACATCGGCAACGGTAACCGACTGGCATGAAAGGAAAAACAGATCCACAAAATTAAGAAAATATTAACCGTGAGGGGGGTGAGGGTTCATGCAGTGCTATGTTACAAAGCAACCTCACATCGACACAGAAGTACACCTCGGACTGTTATTGGAACTGGTTGATGGCTAACGGAAAATACTACATCGATCCTCCCGCCACCGATCATGACTTCAAGTCTCTACTTCAGGTAGCGATCGCTTCTGGTGTCGGACGGCAACTGCCGCGGAATGGTGAACCGGTACAGCCCTGGACGGCTGAAGCGCTCACGACCGCGATCAAGCAAAATGAATCGCGTGGTGGCACGATCGACTTGCGCACTGTCCAGCGTTGGCTCGCACCTCATGGTCGAGGTGGCGTGAGCGTTCCCAATTTAAGCCGACTTGCGTTAGTTTTCGGGGGTGGTGATCCCAGCCGGACGCGATCTTGGCAGGTGGCTCTGATGCGGGCGCGGGAACGCACAAGAGCTGAACAGCGGAATGGCACGACCGAAAGCTCTTCCGAAGACCGCGTTCCCGTTCCTGACGAGAAGTGGTCGGATGTGGAGCTGGCCAGAAAACCTAGTTTGGCGAGGTCGTGGGAGTCTCTGTTCAGTGGCGATGACGCACTCAAGCTGTCAATTCTGATTTGGGCTGCCTACGCTGTGAATGGGCTGTTGAACGGCATCCTGAGCTTATTATCGGTGAGCTACAGTGTTACGCCCGTTCTTTCGAAGGAGGTCGGGTTCATATGGGCCCCGACCTGGACGCTTCTGCCCGCACTAATCCTGCCGCTGTTTGTCATGCGTTTAAGCGACATACTCGCGCACTGGCGATACTACGGCCGCTGTCGGCTTTTAGAGAATGCTTCTTCAGAAAATTGTACCGCGAAAGATACCTTGGCATGGGATGCACGGTTGGATGGAACTTCCTTTCCATTCTGGATGATCCTCGTGCTGTGTGTAGGAGGTGTCTTCTTTGCGCAATGGGCCGGGATATGCCTTCGGCTGTACGCGGATGGTGAAGCCGGGATATACCAAATTGATAGAAACCTACTGACGCTTGTTCGACCGGAATTTATTGGGCCATTTGCATCGGCACTTACTTCTATGTTCGGTTACCTCTATTCGGCCCTTTACGTTTTCATGTTTCTGACGGGTCTCATGTTTCTCTTCATCTTGGCTGGAGATTATGAGATGCTAGCAAGGAACGCTAAGGGCGTTCAAATCGACCGAAAGATCGCGATTCAGGAGGGTTCGTATATCGCGCTTGCTGCGTTCGATGCTGCGCTCTTGATCGGGTGGGCCGCTATTACGATCAAGCTACAGGCTGCTTATTTGTCGTCGGATGCGCCTAATATCGTCTTATGGCTGTTCCGTGACTTCACCGCAGCCCTATGGCTGTCTGACGAAGCGAATGGGAGCCTTCCCAATACGTCTGTCTCACACTTCACGACATTTCTGATGGTAGCGGTTGCCAGTTTCGCACTCTTCGTTTGCGCTACGCGGGTCGGCCGAGGTCAAGTGGCGCTTTGTCAATCGGATCAAGATGATGACAGACCACCACATTCCCAGCTTGGGTATGTTTCTTGGAAGACGTTTCTTTTCTGTCAAGTTGTTCTCGCCGCCAGCCTTCTGTCCATAGGACAGGTTCAGGGCTTCACACTGGCACTTATCGGCTGTCTGGCCTTCTCGGTCTGGTGGCTGACGAGGCCTCGCATCCGTCTTGGAAGTGAATAGCATGGAAGAAGCACCGTTCTTTACAGAGATTGCAGAAGGGCCGGAAGGAGGTCGCGCCTTCTGGGTTCGAGCTGACGACGGCGTGAGGCTTCGGCTTGCTCACTGGCCAATCCCCAGCTCGAATTCGCAAGTAAAAGGGACTGTGTTCGTAGCGCCTGGACGGTCCGGGTACATCGAGCGCTACGGGCATTTGGCTAAACGACTCCGCGTTGCGGGTCTCGGCACTTATGTGATTGATTGGCGTGGTCACGGCTTGTCGGATAGACTGGCTGAGGATCGGAAAGTTTGCCACGTTGGGAGGTTTACTGACTACCAACACGATCTCGATGCAATGATGCAGGCGGCCTGTGATCTTGATCTGCCGCGGCCTTGGATGCTGATCGGCAACTCTATGGGAGCTGCTATTGCTCTACGCGGCCTGATCCGTGGGATAGAAATGAGTGCCACGGTTTTCGTTGCGCCGATGTGGGGCATCACATTGCCGGCAGCTGTTCGCCCCATAGCGAGCCTGTTGTCTAAGTCGGCACGGCTTAGCGGGTTCGGAGAACGGTTTGTGCCTGGACAAGATGGACAAGCTTATTTCCTGAGAACCCCCTTCGAAGAGAACACTATGACAGGGAACGCCGATGAGTATGCCTACTGGCAGTCTCAGGCGAAGGCTCATCCCGAGCTAACTATCGGTGGAGTTAGCTTCGGATGGCTCAACGAGGCTTTGAAAGAGTGTCGCGCGCTCTCTTCGATGCCTTCCCCTGCTACCCCGTGTTTAGCTATGTGCGGAGAGGCTGACGGGGATGTGGACAGGGAAGCGATCCGTAACCGCATGGGGCATTGGCCAAACGGCAACTACGTCTCGGTCCCGGAAGGTCACCATGACCTGCTATCTGAGGTGCCGGAAATTCGTGAGGAGGCAACCGATCAGATCCTCGACCTCTTCGATAGCAGCAAGCCGTGAGTGACTTGAGTGGCCGTGCGGCGCCGGTCGCGTGTCCCGCCTAGCGGCCCAGAATGTCTAAGAACGCACCGTAGTCTATCGCGACCTGTTGTGCTTCGGCAAATGCACGAGCGCGTTCGGCGTCTAGGCACGAGAAGTACCTGGGGACCTCCGACAGGTACGCTTCGAAGTCTTCCTTGATAATGTTGGAAAATTCCCGCGCGTCGTTCGCGTTGGTGGGAACGATCGGCCGAACGGGCGGGAAGCAGCCCTGCGCGAAGGCATGCGGTGTTTCCTCGATCACGAACAGCACAAAGACAGCCGATGTAGTCAGGACACGGCGCATGTTCTGGTCCTGTAGTCTCTTTGAATCACGAGTTCTGACCCCTAAGGATGTTCCGAGAGAGAAAAGTACCACGATGCTCAACAATGTAGGTTGTGGTGCGTCACTATAGTATTGTACGGTCATGGCAACCCTGACGGGTGGCCTGACCCTTCGTCGAGAAGGACCACAGGCGTGGATAAGGACCTAGAAAAAGAAGCGCCGAATGTGGTTACGGAAGCAGAATTCCGGATGTTGGTTGCCAGCGGCTTCCAAGCCGAGATCGTCTGTCTGGGGGAGACCTACATCAAGGGGTCAGTCTGGTACGGCGAATGGATCATTCGTGTGGTCAGTAGCGACCGGACTTTTGGGAAAGTCCTTTCCGTTAACGTGCGGAGAGGCGTCGCTGAACCCGAACAGATCAAATTCAGGGCGTTCAAAACCATTAACGGTCTTTGCTCATTCTTCCAAAAAGTGGGCTTTGAGCATATGGACATTCCGTTCGTCCGAGGGGGAAGAACCGTCTTCTCGCTGCCGCCTGAGTCAGCGACGAAGGACAGTACCGACTAGCGCCACCGGACTTTTACTAGCAATTATCGTTTCTGCTGGCTCCGCTCGTGCGGACGTTCTCGTTGTCGGCGAAAACGGATTCGTAGAATACGAACTCGGAAATAGTCTCGTGGCTTTCGGCTCTGAGCCAATCCAGCCGAAAGTGACGGTTTCCACAAGTGGCTCTCACGCTCGCCCTCACCGGGTCATAGTACCCCGCGCCGAAATCCTTGACGCTATCCACAATGCTGGCTTCCGCTATGCGAGTGATCGCGCGGTTGCGCATGCTGGATTGTCGGCAACGGATTGGGTGACGCTTTTCCGCTCCAATATCCAGATAGAGAGCGCTTTTAATCCGAACGCGCGATCTCACGTTGGCGCAATCGGCCTCGGGCAGTTGATGCCTGAAACAGCACGTCAGCTTGGGGTCAACCCGCATGACATGCACGAGAACCTTGATGGTTCTGCGCGGTATCTTCTCGCGATGCTGAAACGCTTCGGTTCGGGAGAGTTGGCGCTCGCCGCATACAACGCGGGCCCAGAGGCAGTCGCTCGTTATGACGGTATTCCGCCATACCGAGAGACGCAGGGACATGTTCGGAAAGTCATGTCCGTATTCAACCAGATTTCGTCAAACTAGGAGCGACACATGAAAAAACAGTTTATTATGTTCGGGGTGTTCACAGCCCTCCTTTGGGCGCACCCTGCACTGGCGCAGGATATCGACCTGAGTGCGGTCGATAGCCTGCTGAACAGCATCCTGGAAGCTCTGACCGGTGTGACAGGGCGTACCGTTATGACCATCGTGGCGGTGTTTGTCCTGCTCGGTGGCGCGTTCAACTTCATGGATTGGGCGCGTGTATTCACGCTGCTTCTGATTATCGTCGTCATCGGCGTGATCCCGACCGTCGTTCAGTCGATCTGGGCGGTGTAAAATGCAAGAACGGACCCCCTTCTATATCGCACTAACGCAATCATCCAAGTTGTTCGGCTTGCCGTACGGATTTGCGTTGCCCTTCATGGGGGGGACCGTTCTACCGCTGATCTGGTCAGTGAGCGTCTATACTGCGGTCTGGTGCATCCTGGTCTACGGGCTCTGCCGCTGGGCCGCTGAGAAAGATGAGAAAGTCATCGACGTTTTTCTGACCGGATCGCGTGCCGTCCCCGGCACGCGCACGCGGAAAATGTTTGGGGGTGACAGCTATGGCGCTTAATGTGTCGGCTGTTGCCGCCAGCATTGTTTCGCAACGTGATATTCTTCGGAACGGCTTCATGCATGTTCCATATGTGACGCTTGTGGACGACAAGACTGTTCGACTTCGCGACAACTCGTTCATGACTTGTATTCGCGTTGAGGGTCTGAACGCCGCCACGACTTCGGACAATGAACTCGATAGCATGAAGAAGGCTTTCGCGGGCGTTGTGGCACAGATGGGTCCGAACTTCACGGTCTACACCCACAAGGTGAGTCGCAAAGTCGACCTGACGACAGAACTCGAACCGTTGAAGGGGAGTGATTTCTCCACCGCGATCGACGAACGTTGGAATAAGGGTCTAAGAGATCGTGAGCTTCGGGATAGCATTCTGACAATTTCAATCGTCCGGACCGGGCGATTGAAAAAGACCGCTGGCTTGTTCCAGCGTGCAAGCAACTTGATCGACGGTGCCAGTGACGCCCGCGACATCGAGATGCTGGAGGAAGTGTGCCGTTTCATGCGGTCAGCCATCGGCACGAAGGCGACCCGAATCCTGACGGCATCCTCGGGTGATCTTCTGGGCTTTCTCGGCTCGGTCCAAACGGGCGACGAACGTCCTATCTATCCGAGTGGCGCTTTGAACGTCATTGCCGATGATATTCTGTCGGATCGCGTGACCTTCACGGCAGGTGGCTTCCGACTTGAAGATGGTCCACTAGGTGAACGCTATGGGCAAATTCGGGTGCTTAAGACGTACCCGCCTCAGTCCTGGGTGACCATCTTCGATGACTTCGCGATGCCATGCGATTATGTCATCACCCAAAGCTTTACACCGATCAGCAACAATGCGGCCGCCGACATGATCCAGCGCAAGCGTCGGATCATGAACTCCACGGCTGACGTTAGGGCGCAAGCTGGTGAACAGCTTGCCGCCCTCCATGAGCGTGTGTTGGTCCAAGACGTTTCGCTGGGAAACCACCAACTGAGCATTGCCCTGCTTGATAAGGACGAGGTGAAAGTCCGGGAGCTTGTGTCGGAACTCGAAGGAGTGGCGACCAACTGTGGGGCCCGTCTGGTGAAAGACAACTTCGTGAAGAAGGCACATTACTTCGCGCAGTTTCCCGGCAACCTGGCGACCCGTTCGAGGATGAATGTTATCACCAACGTCCATTTCGCGGATTACGCTTCATTGCACCGGACCCCACTTGGCAAAGCCGGTAAGGATGTACCCTGGGAGACGCCGATCGCTGTCTTCCCCACCGCAGGAGGATCATCATATCGGTTCAGCTTTCACCGGCGAGGCTCGGCTGAAGGCGAGCCGCCGGCGGGTCACACCCTGATCCTGGGTGACACCGGTTCTGGGAAAACCGTCCTCGCGTCCTTTCTGATGGCTCAGGCACGCCGTACTGACACGCGCGTTTTCGTATTCGACTATCGCCGGGGCTTGGAGATGGTGACGCGCGCCATGCGAGGACGCTACTCCGTGATCGAAAGTGGAATGCCGACCGAGCTATGCCTGAATATGGGTGACGCGCTTTGATCAGGCGGCGCGGTTCTTGGCGTCGGTCGCGGCGACACCGTCG
>CANLEQ010000063.1 GCA_947489705.1 uncultured Paracoccaceae bacterium | reverse complement strand
AAACCGTCTATTTTCCTTGACCCCGACACGGCCCGACAGCCTACTGCACCACCCCGAAAGAAAACCTCTTTCGGGGTCTGCCATGCGGCGAGCGGAGGGGAGCGCGAGGGGGGGAACGCCCCTCGCATCGCCTAGCTATCGCTTTGCTCGGGACCAACCACCGAACATAGATTGGACTTGTATCGTATCGCCCGCATGAGCCCCGCATGAATGGCATGACTTAGCGGTGAGATTGTCGCGACCGCATCTTTCACAATCTAAGGACACGGAGGTTACGCGACGGTCTGCACCCTTCTGCAGGTTCGCGCGCAGAGGACCGCCGCAGTTCTCGCATGACCGATCTTGATAAGTGTTCGTGGTTGAGCATCGCGGACACTCAAACTTCCAAAGTTTACCAGCCACTAAGCTACGTCTCCTGTATTTTCCGCCGCGAGGCGGGTTCAAAAAATTCCGAACCACTTCTTGCACTTCAGTTTCTTGCCGCCGTCATCGTCAAACAGCTTCCGAAACCGTTCGCGCGTCCAGTCGTCCACTTCTCGCAGTGAATCGACGGTTCCTTCGTCGCTAGGGTTGAACGGCCTTTGATCAGGATGGGACGTGTAGAGCGGGAAAAATCCTAGTCCCTCGGCCTCGCTATCCCAGCTCCAATATGAGGCGTTCTCGTAGTAAGGGATTTTTTCGAGACACATCGGTCGCATTCCCGCCAACATCACAAGGGCAGTGCTACTATCGAGCTTCATCACTTCGTCGGGCTGAAGTAATTCGCGGGCGAATGTCCGATCCCCTACCGTTCGCGCGTCGGGAATTGGTTTCCTGAATAAGCCGCCTTTGCGCCAATGCTCCGATTCTTCGGAGACAACTTCGTGCGTTGCCCGCCCCAGCATGTCGGAGACATAGCGGGCGGTTTGCATGTCATTTGCGCCGAACACCTGCACCACCCCAGCATTGGCGAGAAAGGTCTGCCACCGTTTCGGGTAGAGGTCTTGAAGCTGGCTTAGGTCTTGCAGGATTGCCCACAGCCGCAATCCAAACCCTGCCATGAGGCCAAAGGCATCTTCCACCATCTTGAGGCGGCCGAGCGCGGCGAACTCGTCGAGGATGAACAGCGCGGACTTAGGCGGCTTACCCTTGCGCCGTGCAATGGCCGTGAGGGCAACTGAGACGAGCAGGCGCAACCAACGGCCGTGTGTGGTCAGGCGATCCGCAGGCAAGATCAGATAAACGGAGAGAATCTTTTCGCCCTTGAAGAAGTCGTTCTTTAGGTCGGCAAAGTCGAATGTCGAACGCGTCAGGCTTTCCCGCAGGGCGGGACTGTCGAGGAAGTGCGTGTTCGCACTCGCCGTGGACATGACATTTTGAAGCTCTTTTTCGGACTTCTGCATGAGCCTGTTGGCTGCGCCCCGCACGGCTGGAACGTCGCTCGCAGCCATGCGGCCAATTAGGACGAGCAGCTCCATCGGTGGTAGCGAGAGAATATCGCGGACGCGGGGCAGATGGCGTTGCCCGTCCTCATCGGGCGACGTGACCACATGCAGAATGAAGCCCTGCACCGCCGCCTTGGCTTCGGTTGACCAGTGCGATTCCGCGCCCGCTTCATCCATGACGAGCGCGCTTGCGATCATCATAGCGTCGTCGGTCAGGTCGGGAGATTCAGGCTTGAGCGCGTCAAGCGGATTGAAGGCCGCGCGCTCGAACGGGGGGCGGGCAGGGTCGGAACCGTCGAAGCCGCATTCCTCATTGAGCCGAGGAACCGCGATCCCCCACGGGTCGAGGAGTTGGACGGATTGTTCGAACCCTGACCGCCGTTCGTGGGCCGTGACAATCGCGTTCTCGCCCTTGGGGTCGATCACGAACACGCCGCCCGTGTAGTCGAGCAGGGCGGGGATGATCGCGCACGTCCCCTTGCCCGTGCGGTTCGGGGCGATGGTGACGAGGTGTTGTTCCCCGCTATAGCGCACCGTTTGCCAGTCGGGGAGCTGGATTGATCCGAGGGCAATTTCGCCCTTCGTCAGGCCCGCCGCGATGATTTCGGCCTTGTCCATCCAGCGGGCCGAACCGTGTTCGTTAGTCCCCATCTTCATCACCTCCGTTGGTTAGGAGAGATAAAGAACGATCTTTCGGTCATCCAATAAGAGCCGCAATAAACTTGCGCGAAACTATAACTTGTCTTATTATGTTAATGATTGAGTTTGAAGGCAAGATGTTCGCGGTAATACCGCGATCTTGCAAAGGGGGGGTTAGGAACCCCCCCGTTTGATCCCCCAAAAGAGGCACGATGACAGACACCACGGCGAGCAGATCAGGGACGGAGACACGGCAGCGCGGCAAGCTGCTGCAAATCCGTGTGACCGCCGACGAGCTGGCCGAGATCGAACGCCAAGCCGAGCGCGCCGAGCTGACCCCTGCCAGCTATGCCCGATCCGTCCTGCTATCCGCGCCAGCCCCCCGCGCCCGCCGCCGTCCCGCCGTCGAACGTCAGGAGGTTGCCCGCCTGCTGGGCGAGCTGGGCAAGGTCGGATCGAACCTCAACCAGATCGCGCACCGCCTGCACACGGGGCAGGCCATTGGATCGAACAGCCTAGCCGCCGCACTGGACGACGTTCGCGCCATGCGGGACGCTTGCCTTGCCGCCTTGGGGCGCAAGGGGTGATCCTCAAAGGCAATATTCGCGCGGGCGGTCAGGAGCTGGCCCGCCATCTGATGAACGACCGCCACGAGATCGACCCCGAGGCGAGCTTTCAGCCCCCGAAAATCGGCAACGAACGCGTCGAGCTGGCCGAGCTTCGCGGCTTTGCATCGAACGACCTTGCAGGGGCTTTCGCGGAGATTGAGGGCGTGGCCGCAGGGACGAACTGCACCAAGCCGATTTACAGCCTGTCGATCAATCCCAGCCAACCCATGAGCCGCGACGATTACAGCCGCGCGATCGAGCGACTGGAACAGAAGCTAGGGCTAGAAGATCAGCCCCGCGCCGTGGTGTTCCACGTCAAGGACGGGCGCGAACATTGCCACGTCGCATGGTCACGCATCGACCTAGAGCGGATGCAGGCCCGTCATATGGAGTTTGACCGCCAAAAACTGAGGGAAACCGCGCGAGAACTGGTTCGCGACTTCGGCCATGACATGCCGAAATGGCTGGGCGAGGACAGGGGAACAGACCGCTTCAAAGACCGCTTCAAGGCGGTTTCCTTGGCCGAGCGAGGGCAGGAACAGCGTAGCGGCCTAAGCCCCGCAGAGAGACGCGCAGAGGTCACGGAAGCCTATCGCCAGAGCGACAGCGCGACCGCCTTCAGAACCGCCCTTCAGGAATGCGGCTTCGAGCTGGCACAGGGCGACAAGCGCGGGTTCGTGCTGGTGGACAGGGCGGGCGAGGTTCACAGCCTCACGCGCCAGATCGAGGGCGCAAAGGCCAAGGAGATCCGCGACACGTTGCGGCTCGATCAGATCCGCGAGCTGCCGACCGTTCAGGAGGCCAAAGAGCGGATCGCGGAAAGGGCGAGGGACGAAGCCCGCGAGAAAGCCACAGAGAGGCCGCAGGAGGGCAAAGAACCCGTTTACACGGTCAGAGGGGCCGAGGAAGCCCTAAAGGCCCTCACGGACGCGCAGCGCGCCGACATGAAGGCATTAGGCGGCGAGTATCACGAAACCTTGGCCACGATCCGCGAGCGAGAGCGCGACCAGGTGAACGATGCCAGGGCGGCGATCAAGGACGCATACCGCGACGACTGGCGCGACCTGTTCAAGCGGCAGCGCGAGGAAATGAAGGCCGCAACCGAGCTTGAGAAAAGCCCCGTGCGCCGCCTTCGCTACCTTCTCGAGCATCGGAACATTGACAAGCAGCAAGACGGAGCGCGGGGGCATCTTGCCCATGCCTTCGGCTTCATGACCCGCGACCCGCAAGACCGTGTCGCATCGCTTCGCAAGCAGCTATTCACGGACGAGGCCCGCAGCAGCGTGAAGGCCATGTTCCGTTTCGTTGCCCGCGGCGAGCTGGACTTCAAGAAGCTGGACAAGACCCACGAGGCCGAGCGCAAAGAGCTTGCCGACCTGCAAAAAGCAGCCGTGCGCGAGGAAATCCGCGCGATCCGTCAGGACACCACCGAACGGCGCGCAGAGGCCAAGGAGCGGCACGAGGGCGCGATTGCCGAGACATGGGATCGCTACACTGACCCCGTGCGCGAGGCGTTCCAGACCCTCAAGGATGCCCGCCGGATGAAGCGGAGCGGAGAACGTGCCGGCGATGAGTTCGACCTTGCCGGAGAGCTGCTAGAGAAATCCAAGCGGATCATTGAAGATCAGGGCCGCGACGTGTCCAAGGGCGAGATCGCAGAGCGTGAAAATCGCCCCGTGTTCGGTTTCGCCCGTCAGGGCTTGCAGCAGCAGGGCTTGAGCTTCGGCCGTGGCGGACGAGAGGACGACGAGGACGAGCGGCCGTTCAAACCGCCAACACAAACTTTCAATCCCTGATGGCGGGTCTAAGTTCTGCGGGTGCCGAGCTGCAACGCGGTGCTGAGGACCGCCATCTTCTTAGTTGCTCTTCAGAGATTTAAGGCACAAAACCAGATCATGTCAGTCGATGATGATACAAAGCTCTCTTTGAAGTATGTTGGTCGTCGCTTCGACGGAGCACGGCTTCCATTAGACGTGCTTACCGATCTGCCTGCATTGCGCGACCTCGTTGCTGCACTCGCGAAGCACGAGTTTCGGCAAAATAACCCTGACCGAAAAAGGGTTCCGCAGGGATTTGATAAGGCAATATCCTTCTCATTAATCGACGTCGAAGATGGAAGTGCCGTTCCAATCATTGCACTTGATGATGATGTTGCGCAGCAAAACCTGCCTAACATTGGCGCGGGAATGTCAGAAGTGGTTCACAGAGCCTTCGAGCAAATTGCCAAAATATATGATGATGCAGAAAGAGACAGGTTCCCGTCAGCTTTGCCGCTAGATGCAATACGGGCTCTATCGAAATTTGGCGCAAGTATTCAAGAAGACGAACGCATTGAGTTTAGTGGTACGACTGGAGCCGATGGTAACGTAATTCGTCTAGATGCATTTCGGCGTAAAAGGTTGTTAACTCGTGTTCGAGAAACATACACTACTGAGTTTGAGAACGTAGGCGTTCTAACGGGACTGGATGTTACTAGAAACACTGTTCAGGTAAATACTGAACAATACGGGGAAATGTGGCTTCCATTAGAAGGCACAGCAATGCCCGCAGAGCAGTTTTCTGGAAGCATAAACAATCTAGTTGAGTTCTCGATATCCATTGAGCTAGACGCAAATGATATATTTCAGTCTGTTGACGCGGTTCATTCGGTCGATCTAATTAGGCCATATGATGACGACGTCATGAATTGTGTAAGTAGGCTACAGGCTCTTGCAAAAGTAGAGCGTGGATGGTTGGGTAACGACAGTGGTGAGCAACTAGTCCATTTGGCTGGAATGCGAGCAACCCAGCTGGTTTTTATGAGGGCCGATCTCGCGCGCCTATTCAAAATATACCCTACCGAAGATGGTGGGATTTCAGTCGAGTTTGACAAAGGTGGATGGAGCTTCGCTGTCGAAATACTCCCAGATGGCACCCTAGAGATTGATGCAAGCTCAGAAGATGGCGAAGTATTCGAGGTACAAAACTTTGAAGGGTTCTCAGACGAATTCTTCGAAGCATTCGATAAAATGACAGCGGTTGTGTTTAATGACGAAAATTGATGATCCAAACGAAGTTCAATTCCGTCAAGTCAATCCAAGCTGGATGCAAGACAATGCTCCCAGCAGGCAAGCTTTCGAGCCGACCAGAAGGGACGAGGGCAAGTTATCACTGGACCGCTCTGCGTTGACTACAGCGCAACAGGCGCACGAGAATTTCACGTCTCTAGCACTTAAGTCGGAAGCTGTATTTGGCGTCACACCAGAAGAATGTGCCGACGAGCCGCATCCTATTGAATGCCATGAAAGCCCCCTTGATAACAATCCATGTCATTCCCACGCCGATTTCAACGGACTAAGTCGCAGCGAGAGAAAAACAAAATCTCAGGAACTGCGTAGGTTCGCTATAGCTAGAGGTAAGCTGTACCCTTAGCGTCATCGCCTTCCTACCGTGAAGATTGTCGCTTCTGGGCATACTTTACAAAAGCCGCGCCCGTGTTTTTAGCTGGATTGCCGCGCGCCGCTTCGCTTTTCGCGAAGTTAAACCAGTCTTGCCGCATGGCGTAGTAATCAAGGCCCTTATCCCGCGCAATGTCGCGGGCTTTTTCTTCTGCCCATTCAGGCAGAACGATGCCCGCCTCTAGTGCCGTTTTGGCCACACGAGGCCGTACCGTCACCATATCGGAGTCGTCCAGCTCAAACCGATAGAACGGGGTTTCATCGTCGCGGATGATCTCACGCAGGTTATGCCGAAACCGCTTGAGAGGTGCATTGCTGCCCGTCTTGGCCTGTAGCTTCTCTAGGCCAATCTGCCACTTTTTTGAGTTGCCGCAGAACTTCCGCGCTATCTCATACAGGCGGCGTTCCAGAGGGCGACGAAGGCGGAAGTAGTCGTTCGATATCGTGACGACTTCGGCGGCTTCGATGGCCCTCATAAACCAATCTGATAGCACGACTTCGCAATAATCAAGTCGCGAAAAATCCTCTTTCATCACGAATCCGCCTTCATCAATAAGGCTGAAGAATTTCGTTTCGACTTTTCCACCTGTTCTAACAGTTGTGCGGAATTGCGTTCCTTGCAACCTGCTGAAAGCCGCCTCAAGGCGTTTATATTCTACGCCGCCAGTCTTTCGGTTTGTAGCAACCATCAGCTCGCGCGCAGAAAAACGCAGGCGCTTTCCAACAGGCTTGCCCTGATTTTGACGGTGCATAAGCTGGCTTACACAGAAGATCAAAATATCCTTGTCGAAGATCGTTGGCAGACCTTTGAAGGATGGCCGAATTTCTAGCGAGTGGCCCGCCGCCTGATAATGCAGCACACGCATATCGGGCTTCGTCGCGAGACTAAACAGCGGGTGTTCCATCGAGGCTGTATCGTCCTTCGGCACCACGTCGGAGACGTCGAGGACGAAGAAATCAGCTTGAGGGTGACGAACAGGAAGCAGGGCCATGAATCAAGCCTACCTGATTTTCGTTACATCGGGAACCGCTTTTTCGTTACATCGGGAACCGCCTTCAAGTTCGCACCATCAGGAACCGAATTCGTTACATCGGGAACCGCGATCTATGGGCAACCCGTTCGTTAGTTTCGGAACCAAAGTTCGTTACTATCGGAACCGAAATTCGTTACTTTCGGAACCCATACACAGCTTTAAGCCAAGCAGGGCAACAGGTTGCACCGCGCGTAACTCACTACGTTAGTTAACATTGTTAACACTAGGGTTGCGGCCTTCGGCCTTGCCCGAAAAGAAGCCCGTAAGCGGGCTACTCTGCCCCGATATGCAGCCTTACAGGCTGCGCGGGGCTAGGTTCTCTCAGGCTCACCAAAGGAACAGGGGCGACGTGCCAGCCGCCATCGGTTCCCCCTTCGCTGCATGACACCTGAGACGGCCGAGAACCTGCCGCAAGGGGTGGGTGCTCGCCATGCTCGGGGCAAACCCCTGCGCGTGGCTCCGCTCCCGCTTCGCGCCCTTGCGCCAGAACCCCGCCCGCCTCTTTTCGGTGTCAGCGAAGGCGGCTCCGAAGGAACAGGCACTAAACCGAGGCCCCCCGCTCCATCCCAAACCACGAAAACCCACGGTTTCAAAAAAGGCTTTGCAGATCGGAGCGAACACGCGACGATTTAAGACATTGCACAGAAAGGATTTTTCAATGACGGAGCAACAGCAGAAATTGACGGGAAACCGTCCCACCCATCGCGCCTATGTGGTGAAGGACAAGGCGGGCAGCGATCAGGGCCGATGGATCGAGATTGGCGCGGCATGGCTGCACAAGGACGGGAAAGGCTTCCGCGTGAAGCTGGACGCCTGCCCGACCAACGGCGAAGCCATAGAGTGTCGCTTGATCGACTGGAAGAAGATCGACGCGGGCGGCAAGGACGAAGCCCCTAGCCCTCAAGAGGCGTACTAAGCCGCCACCCATGAGCCGTGCGAAGCTTTGGCCCCATCGTTCCATGCCCGAGGCATTGATAGCACGGAATGCGCCCTTGAGGCGCAGGCATGGGATAAATTCCGAAGAACTCCCCCGCCATCATGCGCCCGACCGCATTATCGGCATGGGAGCCTTTCCCGTCACAGAAAGGACAGCTTATCGATTTCAACGGGGCGCACCCCTTGGAGGGGTTGGCCCGAATACGTTCTTCCTTTTCAAATCTTTTTCCTTATCGCCCGTCAAATAAGCCGTAAATTCGCACGAGTAACAGGTATGCAGCCATGCACGGTCGATTATACCAAACGGCGATTTTCCCTTTGCGAACTGCCAATGTGAAATTCTAGTAGGCCGCCCGCAATATGGGCAGGGCTTCCCATCATCGAAGATTTTCAAAACGGGATTTCCTCGCAATCGTCGGGGCCATCCTGACGGATCGCCGTTTGCAGATCAGGCGCGCCAAGTGCTGCCGCTTCGCGATCATACGCCCCTGCATAAAGTTCGAGACGGTCGCCCGCTTCGTCGGCCCCTGCCCCGTCGCCAGTCAAGGCACAACGGAGGCGGTCGGAGAGGGCCGAGAGATACCCTTCCCGCAGGCGATCCAGATCGACACGCGGCCGAAGCAATTTGAGGCTTTCCAGAAGATCGCGGAGCTGATGGTTACAGTGGGTAAGGTAGCGTTGTCTTTCCCCTGCAATTTTCTTCCATTCCTCCGCGCTTAGGTCTTGTTCGGGATCGTCCGAGTTGGGAGCTTCCCAAACCCAGCCTTCACCCTCCAAGTCCGTGTGCATTGCGTAGAACTGCCGCAATGCCGTGACCGCATGGGGCGGTAAATCGGGGCGCGTTTCAGGCTTGGGCATGTCGTCGTCCCATGCCGTGAACGGTTTCAGGCTCATTGCTTCATCCTTTTATCCGTTGCGTGATACGGCCGAACCACGAGCCGCGTTTTTCTGCATTTGGCACGGTCGCAGGAGCGGGCGGCGGCTCAATGCCATCCCCCCATGCCGTGACGGTCACAGGCGCGGACATGGACTCGACAAAGGAGGCCGTCGCTATGGGGGGCGAGCCAGCGTCAGGAGCGGCCACAGGGGCCGCCACAGGCGCGGCAGGCCCTTGGCCCTCTGCCTTGTCCCTCAAGTCCTCTAGGCGCGCTTGTGCGGCCCGCCTGTCGGCCCTTTCCTCATCGAGCCGCGTTCGCAGATCGGCCACCGTCTCGCGCATGTCCCCAAGCCGCGCTTCCGCCCCTTCAAGAGCGGCCCGCAACCGCTCGATTTCAAGGCGGTTTTCATGGTCAGTCGGGGCGGTCATTGGCGGTCTTGTGGACTGGTTTCCTGACTGGTCAGGCGGTTCAAAGTCATAGACGCGGGCCAGCTCAGAAGGGGCAATTTCCCATTGCCCCTTGTCGTTCTTGGTTCCACTCAAAGTGCCGTTATCTAGGTCTTTTAAGATGGTTCCCTTTGCTTTGCCCGCCATCTTGGCGGCGGCGTTGGCCGATAGTGGTTTCATGCTCTTATCCTCGTGGTCAGTGTCGGTTTTTTGGACTGGTATTAGACCAGTCATTTGAACCAGTCTGCCACATTCGCGAGGTCTGGCAAGTTGAGCCTTCAAGGGCAGGGGCGGGGTCAAGGAAAATCGCGGAGGCTCCGCGCCGCAGGCGTGGAAACCGTCTATTTTCCTTGACCCCGACACGGCCCGACAGCCTACTGCACCACCCCGAAAGAAAACCTCTTTCGGGGT
>CANLEQ010000062.1 GCA_947489705.1 uncultured Paracoccaceae bacterium | reverse complement strand
CGCTCAGTGAACGAGCAACACCGGCTATGAAGAAGCAGGTGGACGCCAGTTCCTACACCATCTCTCGGGACACTACCAAGAAATGCTGCCGCGGGCAACATCATCGCCTTCAACGGACGTTGAGGGACGCTTCGGATCAGGCGGTTGCCGCGCGAGGTTCGTCCACGTCCCCAAGAAGCTGACGCGCCGCTGATACGCCGCGCGCCAGCCTCGTTCAGGCCCGACACGTAGGACGGCGCGCGCTGCTCCGTTCGGGATGACATCCGGTCAAGAGGCGTGTCGACTGATGCAGCAGCAAGGAGATGGGTGTCGACACGCCGGCCCACGGTGATCCAGCCATGAGCTGGGGTCTCGCGACCCTCAAGACGCGGCACCCCCCCCCCGTGGGGCACCGCGGATCTTCATCGGTGGATCAGGTTTCCAACCTCCCGCATCGCGCCTGCCGCAGAGATGGTCGCGAGGACGAGGTCCGACAGGAGATCGAGTTCTCCGACCACGGGGCCGAGCTTTTGCGCGGCCGGATCGATCTGAAGGACCTCGTATCCGCCGCGTACGTGATCGACGTCGCCGTGCCAGGCTGTGGAGGTGCCCGCATCAACCCGGTCCCGGAGCGTAGTCCGGAAGGCGTCGAGATCGTCCAGGACGCTGTTCGAGAAAAGCTGCCGACGATCGAGCCGATGGACAAAATTCCGGGCGACAGCTCGCCGTTCGGGCGGAAGGTGTGGGATTGCCACGTCTTGGATCTGGATCGCTACGATATGGGCCTGCATCAGAGCGATGGCTGCTATCCGCGAAACGAGGTCTTCGGTCATCTCCGTATCTGCGATGAGATCGACGAGCGGGGGGAAGGTCCTGAGAGGACTCGGCATCATGCGGCGGCCCTCCCCGTATCGAGCAACGTCTCGGTCGCGACCGCCTCCCGGTAGGACACCAGAGCCTCTTCGAGGCCGTCTGCCAGCAGGCAGATCTCTTCGACGACAGGGCTTGCCGGATCTATCTGCGCGAACCGGGCAGCTTCGATCCGCCACGGTTCGTGAACGTGCTCGAGCATGAGCAGATTGAGCAGTTCGCTGAACGCGCGCATTGTGCGGTGCGTCGGCGGCTGCGGTCCGGCCAGGCCATCCATTGCCGCCTGAGCAAGGCTCAGACCAGGTGTCGCGCCGAGTAACTCGGCCGCGGCGAAGAGGCCTCGCGATGCTCCTCGACGAAGCCTCGAAGCTCGTCGAAGGCGTTCGAGGACGCGAGGCCGTACTGCGCAGGTGGTGGAGAAAAATCGAACATGGGAAGGTCTCCCTTGGGGTTTCCGGGTCGGGCCCGGGTCAAGCAGCGTTCGATCCCCCGATGGTCGTCTCATTCACTTCATGCGGTGCGTCCTTCCGTTTCGGCTCTCACACAGAAGAGACGAAACGGAAGGACGCACCGCATGGCGGCCTACGCTTGGCGGCGCTCCAATGCTCCTTCCTTCCGAGCCACGGTCGGACCGCGTCGGACCACCAAAATTTGACATCATCGATTTCCGTCCAACGCGTGCCGAACACATTTTCTGCTCGACCCAACACAGGAGGACGAGATGCTGCTTCTACCCGCGCCCATCGATACGAAGCTGAAATCCTGCGCGCATCGCACGGCACGCGACATCGCTCGGAGCTTTGATCACATGACGATCGCGGACGTGCGCAAGATCGAGTCGTTTCAGTCCGAAACCCCGACGCAGAAGATCCGCGTTCGGGTGAACTTCTTCAAGAACGGTAAGTTCGCGTCCGTTACAGCGCGAAAATCATCGGCGAAAACTAACCCTGGCACCGACGAGTTTGACAGTTCGGTCGCCATTTTCGCGCATTTCTCTTGCGGCGACATTCTGCTGCAAGATCTCGTGAAATTCCTGATCGCCCGAGAGGCCCGCATACGGCATGACAGGGGGCTTCGAGAGCTCGTAGAATTGAGCGATCACGACCTTGAGACTCTCGCGGCGACTCGAACGGGAGCACGCTGGTCCTCCGGTCGCATTTTCAACGGCGCTGAGATCGAGATGGCGTTGTTCAAAGAGGTTGCGCGCATCGAGATCGAGGCGCGCCAGTCCGAGTCGAACCATCAGAGGCTGTTCGCAGCCTCCACGGGACGGGAGGAACGTGAGGCCGCGCGCGCCCAAATCGGCGCCGAGCGTGCTGCAACGGCGAAGTGGTATGACCGAAACAAGGAACGCCTCTTGGCAATGAGCTATTCGGACTTCCCCGGCTATTGTGAAGAAGACCAGACTGTTCTCCTTCGACGGGAAGAGCAGGTTTCCCTGCGTTGACCATTTCATCGAACCATGTCGGAATCGCTTCGCCGAGGAGTGGCGGTTTCAGCCCCGCTGGCGGACACGCTGACGAACACGCTCGCGAACCCGTATTTCGAACCTCGGCGCCTCTTTGGTGTCGGGGTTATCGTACGTCTCTGGATCGATCTCCATGTTGAACTCGTCGTTGGGTTCGGCAGCCTCGGGCTGATCGTCTTGCGCATCCAGGATGGCACTGCGCCAAGGATCGGCGTTCGGAGCCAAATCGAAAGATTGCGAGTCCTCGATGGCAGCGGCTGTATGTTCGACCGTCGAGGCGTTCATAATCGCCGCGCGGTCGGCATCTGCCTGCCGGCGTCGCTCAGCTTCGCGGGCCGCCGCAATTTTTTCGGACGTCCCGTCGTCGCGGGCCTGCTGTCGGCGAAGATGCTGAAGAAGCAGCCAGTTCTCCCACAGCCCCTCATTGGTTTCCCGTATTTCCTTCTGGCGAACGCCGCCCAATGAAGTGTCTCCGCCTGTTTCGCGAGCAAGACGACGCGATCGCGCGGTGCTGGAGGGCCCGCGCTTGGGTTGAGGCACGAGCCCCTCAGGCGCATCGCCGCCGGAAACCATGTCGGCGTAGGATCGCAGATCCACGCGTTCCGCGACGCCGTGCTTCTCGAGCATCGAGTTCACGCGTTTTTGCCATTCCTCCCGACAGGCGCGGACTTCTATGGGTCCCTCCTTCTTGTCGTCGATCTGGCGGACCTTCTTGCCGAACCGTTTTGTCTCCGCATCCCATGAGCGGGTGGGCGTTAGGATGTGCACATGATGGTTGCGCGGATCGCCTTTCGGCTGGCGCGCTTTCCGGAACTGCGGGCGCAAGCCCTCGAGAATCTCCTCGTCCGAGTCTCGACATGGGTCCGCAGCATGGCCGACGGGTGAGTGGATCGCCATCATTGACGGTGTGCCGTAGCGGTCTCTCAGCCACAGGGCGTAGCCACGTGCGAGCTTCACCTGAGCGTCGTGCGGTAGCTCGGCGGGAAGTGAGATAACGAAATCGCGGGCGACACGAGCGTTTATGCGCGTTTCGCACTTCTCGACGAGGTTCCACATGGCCTCCGGGGTGTCGTCCCAGCCGACCATCTCGACGGACATGACGTCGCGCTTGGAACGGTAGTTCCGGACGCGACCAGTCCGCTCGTCGTAGAGGCGTGTGCCGGCCCGGTAGGCGGCGGCCGCGACGGCAGAGCGACCGTCTCCACGGGAGACGGGCCGGATGGAGAAGTTGCAGGCCTTGTGTGGTTTCATGAAGGGGAAGTGGAGCCCGCCTTCAGACCCCGCTCAAAAGCCCGCCGCAGGCGCGCGGCAAACCCCCGGTTTGCGTAATCGCGCCCTTCGCCTTCGGCTCAGGGACCGGCGGGTAAACCCGCCGGGAGGAAATTTGGCTATTTCCTGGTCGGTGATGAGCGCTGTTCGAATAGAGGACCCATTTTCCGGATCGAGACAGCAACTACAAAGGAAATCGGTCATGTCAAAGATCAGGGACGAGATTGCTCATCTGGAAAGAATGATGGAGCAGAAGCGCCAACGGCTGAGGGACTTGAAGGCCAAAGAGACGAAACAAGAAAAGAAGGACACGAACCGGCGCATCTTCGTCTACGGCAAGGCCTTCCTCGCAATGCTGGAAACTCTACCCCAGCGAGAGAAGGCGGAAAGTCTGAGGCGAGTTCATGATCAAATCACGAGCGACTCCGAGCGGAGCTTTCTGGGGCTTCCTGTTGATCGCTTTCCGGCTCAGGAAGAGATGCCGCCGCCCGAGAGTGGTGATCCGTTCTCTGGCGATCTGCCCTTTGATTGACCCAGGTCAATCTTAGGGCTCATGGGCGCCGCATGATCATCCCTTGTTTGGGACGATACTCATACAGATGCAGCGCCTTTTCTTGGAGTAGCCTGACTGCCTCGTGAACGGCATCCAAGGGAACGATGAACCACTCGCGCGGGTGGACCGGCGTCCCAAAGCGGTCCTGGATCGTGATATCGAGACGCCCGGGCGCAAAGAACCGATGCAAAAGATTTTCCAGAGCAACGCGGTTGATGTCGATGAGCTCGAACTTTGCAACGACCTCGACATCGGCCATGAGGAAAGTCGCCTCTTTCTCGGCGTTGGCGAACCGCCGCTCCACCTGACCGCCGGTCACGCCGATCTTGTGGATCACCTCCCTGTTCGCGGCGACGGTGGGATGTTCGGAGAGGCTACGGAGAACATAAATGGTGCCCGTCTCGGCACCACCGCCCTCGACGGCATTGTTGAACAAGGGACCGGCATCTGGATCTGTGATCCGCCGCCCTGATGGGTCTTGGGTCAGCGCCTTCTGAAGCGACCGGGCGAGAAGATTGCTCTCTGTCCCATTGTCGAAAATGACCCGAAGGCGACTATCGCGATTGCCGGACTCGTTTGTGAAGAAATCGCCGGCATGGGCGACATAGGCCGTCATGCCGTCCACGATGAAAAAGCGACCCGGTTCGATCTCGGACTTGCGCTCGAACTTCAGCGTCTGGCGCGCACCGTCGGAGATGTCGTTTTTGACTGCTTCGAAAAGGGGCTCGAACTGTTCGAAATCCTGACATGGCTGACGGCTCGCGATGTCTTCGAGAGCAGCGCGCCTTTCGGCATGCGACCGCACGTGTTTCAGGTCCGTGAGACCTGACCCCTTAGCGGAACTGACGCCAAGGGATGCGAGGAGATCTTCATCGTCGAGCTCCGACGCGTCGGCCTGTCCGGCGTGCTCGTCTTGAGCAGAAGAGAGGAGGCCTTGGGTATCCATCTCGGCGAGAAGCGCATGACAAGCGGCCTGATCACGAAGCCGGTCGAGACGCACCGCATAGAGGCGTTCGAAGATATCTCGGTCTGTACCGTGTTGCGGCGGACGCCCGTGCTCTTCGACAAATTTTTGAATGTCCTCGAACCCAGCTATGATCCGCGCTTCACGCGGGTTGGTCCCGATCGTCTTTTTCTCGATCGGATCGACGCCAAGGTCTGCGAGAATGTCGAGATCAGATCGTTCAGCCATTTGCCGCCGCCTTGCGCTGGAGGAAAGCTACACCCTCGGCCATCTGACGCTCCCACGCATCCGTCGAAGTGATGGATGGGAGGCGGCCGCGCTCCTGCTTGAAGCGCACGGCGCGCTCGGCGAGCATCCGTGCTTCTTCGTAGGTCAGCTTGATGCGCTTCTTCGCGATGATGGCGGCGACCTCTTTTAGAGTGCCCTCGTCCATGGACTTCGCAAGGATGGCGCGGGCGGTCTGGAACGGATTGATCCGGTCAATGAGGTCGATCTCGAGTTCTTTCACATCCGTCACATATTGCCTTACACCGTCGATGAACGCGGTGTTCGCCTTCGGGTCGTCTCCGGGCTCATGGGCGGGAGCGTTCTTCTTTCCTTGCTGCGTCATCGCGATCGCTGCGACAGCATGTTGGCGCACGGCCTCTCGATCCTCGTCCGACAGATCGGGGTACCTGTCGGCGACGATGCGACCCATCTTCAGCTGAGTGAGATCTTCCGCCGGGGCTTCTTCGTCGAAAACGCCACGCTCGACTGTCTGCCTATCTTGGACGAAGGCCGCGAGGACCTCGTTGATGTCCCGTTCGCAGATGCGTTTGGCCTCTTCGCTCTTTGGCGGAACGAGACCGGAGATCTCCATGTGGAATTGGCCGGTCGCTTCATTGAAGCCGACGTTGGTCTTGCCGTCTTGGTAACCGCCGTCCCCGTAGTCGAACCCGTCCTTCTTGCCCGAGGCCTTTGGGGTGAAGGTGAATTTGGGAGCCAGCACCTGTTCCATGAGAAGGCTCGCGGCAATGGCCTTCAGCGTGTCGTTGACGGCCTCGTTCACCGTCTCTTCCGACGCGTCGGGCTCGGTGATGAGGTTCGTGAACTGAGCGCTGG
Organism: uncultured Paracoccaceae bacterium; assembly: GCA_947489705.1. Lineage (GTDB taxonomy): Bacteria > Pseudomonadota > Alphaproteobacteria > Rhodobacterales > Rhodobacteraceae > Palleronia. The sequence continues at coordinate 3,935 of CANLEQ010000062.1, read as the reverse complement.
TCTTGCCAGGGGCGTCTCGTGTGGCGCGGCCGATGATCTGAACGATCTCGGTCAGCGACGAGCGATAGCCCACCGTGAGCGCGTGTTCGCACCAGATCCAATCGAATCCTTCCTTGGCCATCCCGAGCGCGATGATGATGTCCACATGATCACGGTCGTCAGCATGGGCAGGATCTTTCAGCGAACCGATCACCCGGTCCCGGCGCGTCCCATCGTCGTCGACGAGATCCGCCACCTTCAGCACCCTGCCGTTGGGAAGCTCTACAAGCTGGAAACCGGTTGCGGGGTCTGTGCCCTTCCACGTGCCGAGCGACTGCATGACGTCCTCGGCTTCGCGCACCTTGTCGCCGAGGCTCTCCCGAGCGTTGACGTTCGGAATATGGACGATCGTCTTGCGGTCCGGGTCCAGAACCTCCGAGATCGCGTCTATGTAACGGCCCGAATAAAAGTAGTAGCCGATATCGAGGGACTTCAAGTAATCGTAGCCATTCAGCTGCTCGTAGTAGGTGTAGGTCACGGTCTCGAACCGCGCCTCGTCTTCTGGCATCAGAACTGCTTCCGCATCGCCCCGGAAGTAGCTGCCGGTCATCGCGACAATGTGGACGCGGTCCCGCTCCATGAAGGCCCGGAGGTGCGCGCCGAGCTTGTTGTCCGGGTTGGCACTCACATGATGGAATTCGTCTACCGCAATCAGGCGTTCGTCGAAGGCCTCCACGCCCATGTCGTCCACCGCGAAGCGGAAGGTGGCGTGGGTGCAGACGAGCACGCCGTCGTCACTCTCGAGGAAGGCGCGCACGGCCGCGACCTTGCCCTTGGCGACTTTCGGGTCATCGGCGCCCGGGGCGTTACATAGGTTCCACTGTGGCGCCACGGTCCAGTCAGTCCAGAAGCCATGGCGCGACAGCGGCGTGTCCTTGAACGAAGCCCCGATGGAGCGCTCCGGCACCACGATGATCGCCTGCCGCAGCCCCTGGTTCTCCAGCTTGTCGAGGGCAACGAACATGAGGGCACGTGACTTGCCCGACGCCGGTGGCGACTTAATCAAAAGATACTGCTCGCCCCGCATCTGGTAGGCGCGTTCTTGCATGGCCCGCATGCCGAGTTCGTTGGAGGACTTCGAGGCGCCAGTCGCGGCATACCGGACAGAGACGGAGGGGGCGGTCTTCACGTGGTCGGTCATAACGCCTCTTCTCTTTCGCCCTCTACACCGAACTGGTCTCGCAAGAAGTCCGCAGTGTCCTGCTTGTACAGTTTGCAGACAGGGTTCTGGTTGGCAAAGATTCCGGGGAAAGATTTCGCCTCCGTGCGGTCGAAAGTCGTGATCCAATCAACGCCGACCACATGCGATGCCTTTTCAGGGTCATCGGGATATTCCTCGAGGTATTGGCGGTCAGGCAGAGCGTCGACAAGCTTCCGGCCATCGTTGAGATGGAAGTCGAGCGCTCGTTGTCGTGGTGTCGTCACAACCCCGTAGCCGAGATACCCGTTGTTGACCTGGTAATAGAAGATCTTGTCGCCCGTCTTGAGCCGAGTGAGGGCGTCGGTATACCATTTGCCTCCGCTGGCAGTGAAAAAGCCATGCTGGCGCAGATCCTCCCATGGCCGCGAGTCTTCGGTGCCTCCGGTTACGTAGTAGAAACCGGTCCACGGCCCGCGGGACCGCTTCACCGCCCTATCTGCCACCGTCTCCTGATCCAGCAGTGTATCGGTGGTCAGATATCGCGTGCCCGCATCCTCGAAGACGTCGAAGAACACCGCGTTGATACCGACATCGTATTCATCCGAGAGGTATTCGATAATGCGTTTCGTCGCGTCGTCGAACTCGCTGGCGACAACAATCATCTGATGCGACGCGTTCAGGGTGTCGGGCAAAGCGCGGCCGAATCGTTCCAAGAAAGCCTCTTCGATCGTCCGGCCTCCGTATTTCTGCGCGATGTCGTACACGTCGGCGTTCTCGAGCCTTCGGACCCACGAGGCGTAGTCGAGCACCTGCGCGACCAGTTCCCTGGGCGTGCGGTCTCTTTTCAGCTCGATGATGATTAGCCCGCCATCGCCATCCATTGCCAAGATGTCGATGCGGCCACCATGATCTGTCTTCACTTCCTTGCCAAGCAACAGGGCGTCAATGCCCAGCATTCTCAGATCGTCTGCGACCCAACCCTGGACAAGGTTCTCCTGCTCCAGAGCTGTCTTCTGCGCGCGAACCAACCGCGGCCCTTCAATACGATACAGCTCCGTCACGATGTTCCTCCGTGCTTCTCCTCGAAGGCACGGACGCTGCCATAGGTCTCCTTCACTCGTGTCTGAACTTTGCGCATCATGTCGGAGCCACGCTCAGGCCATCCATGATGTTCGAACATCCGCAGGTAGCCGCCAAACCGCGAGCGGGCGATCTCGGCGATCACCTTGGCATCGCCGCCAGGCGTGTAGATGCGGGCGCTCATGAGAATAAATTCTTCACGGTATCGAATGGACCCGAGGAGACTGGAGGCTGACCATAAACGCTCACCTCACGGATGCGCCGAGGTAGGATGTTTGGAATTTCGGCGACAGGCATTCTGCGGGACTCCCTTCCGATTATACGAGTGAATCTCGGCCAAAGACTGGGAATGATACCGCTCATCATGGCGCACCGCGATGAATCGGCTTCCCAAGCCTGAACCACCGGCACAGCGTAGCGGTATTCGCTGTCATTGGCACGGCGCTGCCGTTCACCGTCGGCTGTGCTGTAGTCTGTCGCAAGAACTGGCTTTCTCTCGACACGGAGGATTCCACGGAAACGCCCTTTCCAATCTGGATGTCCATCTTGCTGCCTGATCCAGACTATAACGAGGGCGCCGTCCTCGATCTCATCGAGGAACCGGTCCCGTATGTCCTCGGATGGAAACCCCATGTAGCCTTGCTCATCCGGAGCGAAATGACCGAACGGCCGCAGCCAGACCTGGCCTCGGTCGATGGCCTCGCGTGGTGATATCACGTGGCCGCCTCCTTGGCTCTTTCGACTCGCCTGGCTTCGAGTTCGGCCCTCTCGGTGTCGAACTTCTTGATCCTCTCTTGGAGAAAAGAAGCCGGGTCCCATTCTGTCGCCATGTGTATTCCACTGTTGGCTGAGATCCTGAATCGCCGTCGCAGCTCCACGACAATTTCGAGTGCCTCGGCTCCAAGCCGAGCGTAGCCTTCTTGACGCGCATCGAAATAGTCCTCGTAGTAGGGAAGTGAGGCGAATTCGAACGACGCGCCGATATAGCGGTTGGTCCGCCTCGCCTTGTTTGGCAGGGCGACCGCCCGGTGCACCAGGTCTTCATCAAGACTTCGCCACCCGATGTCGTCGGGATAATCGAGCGGATCAGGTGTTTTTTCCTGTGCCTCTGCATACTCTTGGCCGTCATCCCACCTTCCGGCAGGCTGGCCGTAGATCGTCCCGTCATCTTGGACAACGTCGATGCATCGGTCCGCGTAAACTTCGAGAATACTAATCAGGCGAATTGCCGAATACGAGCCCTCTTTCCAGCGATCTCGTCGATATGTCCACATGTCCTTGAAGACCGTGATGAAGCTGCCCACAAGGACCCCCGCAAGGCCGAAAATTGCCTCGATCACTACGCCTTCTCCTTCTTCGAGGTCATTTTGGTATACATGTCGAAGAGCTTTTCGAGGCGTTCCGTGTCGTTGCGGAAGCGCCGGCCGATGTAGATGCGTTCGAGGGTCTCGTCGTTGCGGTCATGGGCGGCGCGGAGGTCGTCGGGCATCTTTTCGGGGTCGTAGAGATCGGCGATAGTGGCGGGGAAATGCGCCTCGCGGGTGAGCAGGATATCCTCGGCGCAGCCGGTGAGGTTGGCCCTATCGGCCTCAGTGAGCTTACGGTCAGGATGCATTGATCTCAGTTGCGCTGCGTGATTCACGCCTCTGAAAACGGAGCGATTACATGAGCGATC
>CANLEQ010000061.1 GCA_947489705.1 uncultured Paracoccaceae bacterium | reverse complement strand
TAAGCACGTGCTTAGGGATATCCCTAAGCCTCCATGGTCATGCTCGAGTGTCCGGTCGAAAAGGGGGCCAGTTCAAGAAATCGGACCCGCATATTTCAACAGCAACTATTTTTCAAGCCGGTGGGCCGGACGTTTCACGGGTTCCAAAAACAGTTGGTGAGTGGTTGACGGCCAACGATGCTCTTGGAAACTGGCTTCGCCTGTCCGCCCTTGCCTCGGCAGTGGCCTTTCACGAAGCGTACTACGGAAATGCTTGACGTGCTACATGAAGTTTGGAAATGCGCAGGTAGGCGTTATTGGCAGTGTGCCTGTGAAGGTCGGCTTCGTCCCGCATTCGCGACTTTCCGGCGTCGCGCCGCGAACGACGGCTATTGGGCTTTGATGTCCTTGCCAGCACTCTGGCCGGGCACGCGCTGGAGAACCCGGTAGACGGTCGGGCGCGAGACGTCGAACACCTCGGCGAGGTCGCTGATCGAGTGGTCGCCCGCGTCGTACATGCGGCGCAGCTCCGCCTGGCGCCGGTCCGACAGCTTCGGCTTCTTGCCCTTCAGCTTTCCCTTGGCCCGGGCGACGGCCATGCCTTCGCGCGTTCGCATCCGGATCAGGTCGGCCTCGAACTCGGCGAAGGTGGCAAGGATATTGAAGAACATCTTTCCCATCGGGTCGCTCGGGTCGTGGACGCTGGCCCCGAGGGCGAGCTTCACGTCGCGCGCCTCGAGCTCGGCCGCTATGGCGCGGGCGTCGGGAACGGAGCGCGCCAGGCGGTCGAGCTTCGGCACGACAAACGTGTCGCCCTCCCGCACCGCCGCCAGGGCCTGGGCCAGTCCCGGCCGCTCCCTGTTCGTCCCGGTGAGGCCGCGATCGGTGTAGATGCGATCCTCCGCGACTCCTAGATCGACCAGGGCCGTCCGCTGTGCCTCAAGATCTTGCTTGTCGGTCGAACACCTGGCGTAGCCGATCCGGGTCATGGGGGGTCCTCTGAGATGGTGTCCGAACGAGCCTCGGTCCCGCTTTGTGTAACGTACAAGGCCCCATCAATGATACCATCATCGTACCATCTATGTGAGACAGCGCCCAACCCCACGTTTACAGGTCATCCAGCAGTCGAAGCCGCCCACCCTCCGAGCGTCCGCTGAGCGATCCCCTTACGGACATCAAGTAGATGCGTATTCACCTCGACTGATCGAGGACATTGGGCTGATCCGAACCGGGGCAGGCGGAGATCGACGCGCGCGCACGCGATGCCCCGGTCGTCGGGCAAGCAGAAGAAGGTTGAGGACCGTCGCGCCGGTCAGGAATTCCTCCTCGGCACCTCGCAGGCCGCGCAGATGAAGTCTTGCAAGCCCGTGGCGGGACTTGGCATCGGCAAAAAGGCGTTCGACCCCACGTCTCAATCGCATCGACCTTTGATAGAGGCCAGTTCTCGTTTCCGCGCGCACCAGCTCGCGCGTATCCTCGTCATCCAGGCGCACGACAGCTCGAAATTTTGAACGTGTACACTTTGCTCGCAAGGCACACGGGCCGCAATCAACGGAACTTGCCCTGTAGCGCCGTATTCCGATGGCTCTATCATGCACCTTGAACGACAGGACTTTGCCCGCGGGGCAAACGTAGCGATCTGCGGTGCGATCGTACCGAAATTCATCGCGCGTGAACATGCCGCCGGTTTGCCTCTGCCGTTCGAGCACAGGGATGTGGGGTACTGCGCCTTGTCCCCGAACAAAGGACAGGAAAGCGCCGCTGCCGTAAGCCGTGTCGGCGGCTACGCGTCTTGGCCGGTAGCCGAACCTTTCCGCGGACCGCACCATCATGTCGCGACCGGCATCCACTTCCGAGGCAAAGCGTGCGGGGGTAGCCATCACGTCGACGGTCACGCCGGAAGGTGTATCGACCAGCAGATTGAGCGCATATCCGAACCGTCCGCGCACGGTCCGAGCTGACCAGGCGGAGGCGGGATCGGTCCGGGACAAGGCAGCCGGTGCGCCGCGAGGCGGTCCCGCCTCCGACATCGGTTTCACCGCCTGGTCCGCGACCCATTCCCGTATAGGGCGCGTCAGCGACGACATGTCCATGACGTCCAAAAGATCGGCAAGCCGCATCTTGCGTTGCCAGCTCGCGTCAGCCGCGACGAAAGAAGCGTCGATCGCCGCATCCCGGCCTCCAACCAGTCCAGCCGCGATGCAGCGTTGCACGGTCGCCTCGAACAATGTCCGGAAAACACCTGCCTCGCGGAAGCGACCGTGCCGGTTCTTGCTGAGGGTCGAATGATGCGGGACGGATGCTCCCGGGGCGAGCCGGCAAAACCAGCGGTACGCGAGATTGTACCGCACTTCCTCGCATAGCCGGCGCTCCGACGTGATCCCGTAGATGCGACCGACAAGAACCATGCGGATCAACAGTTCCGGGTCGACGGAGGGCCGCCCCCGTGAACTGTAACGGTCAGCAAGCCCTTCGCGGAGCCCGTTCAGATCGAGCATGCGATCGACCCGACGCAACAGATGATCCGGCGGCAGGACTGAGTTGAGTTTACGCGATCCAGGCCCGGTCCGTCCGTTCCTTCCAGCTCCAATCATGGCAACCTCCCACGTTGTATTCGCGGAGATTACGACGTCTTTCGATCTGGGTCTCGATTTTCGAAAAGTAACGGACATTCGCTGCGGCGGCCGCGAGCGTCGGCGGAGCGGGACCTTTCTGCCGTTCGCCGCGCGTGCTCATTCTACGTTGCAACTGCGAACCCGATCGGGAGGAAGGGCGGTGAGCGGTCTTTGACTGAGCGTCGCGTGACCGACCGGGATGCGCGATAGCGGCAATTCATGTCTGGCTCAGTGGATCCTACGGCAGACCGCTTGCTCGCTGCGGTGGGGTGTGATGCAACTGACCGCGGCGGAGTTGCCGGTCCAAGCGTTCAGAGAGCACAGAGGCGATGGTCGGTCTGCTGCGGTTTTGGATGGAGAGAATGGGAGAACGGCATGCGCGGGCTGAACCGGGTATCGGTGACAGGGCTCATGCTCGGCCTGACCTTCTTCTCGGCCTCGCTCACACCGTCGCTCATTCCACGCGGCCCGCTGGTGCAAGGCGCCCTCGGAGGGCTGGTCATGGCTCTAGGATACCTCGGCTGGTGGTTCGTGTCGCACGTCTGGCGCATCGGGGAAATGCCCGAGGTCGGCGGCCGTCCAAAGCGCTGGCTGGTCACCCTGCTCGCCATCGCCGTCACGGCGCAATTCTTTTGGACTCTCGGCTCCAGCCTCAACTGGCAGAACGACCTGCGCGCCAAGATGGGAATACCGCTTGCCGACAGCCTGTCACTCGTGTCGTTGCTGCTGACCGCCGTGGTGGTCTTCGCTCTGTGCTTCGCGATCGGCAGCCTTCTGGCATGGTGGTTTCGACTGGCCCGCAACCGACTGGTGCGGGTTATGCCCGAACGGCGCGCCAACGTTCTTGCGCTTGTCCTGGTGGCGGTGGTCCTCTTCGTCATCAATCGCGACGGGGTGTACGACCGGGTCGTGACCAGTCTCGATGCCAGCTACGAAGCCGCACAGGAGCTTTTCGACAACGCGCCGCCGCCCCCGGGTGATCCGGACAAGCCGGGTGGCTCGGCGTCCCTGATCGGCTGGGACGGTCTTGGAACGCCCGGACGCAACTTCGTGACCAAAGGGCCCGATGCCGCAGCCATATCAGCATTCACCGGACGGCCAGCGCTGGACCCGATTCGTGTATATGTAGGGCGGGCCAACGCGGAAACGGCCGAAGATCGCGCTGAACTCGCCCTCGCCGAGCTGATCCGTCTTGGTGCATTCGAGCGCGAAGTTCTGGTTGTTGCCAGTCCGACCGGGACCGGCTGGCTTGATCCCGGCAGCCATGACCCACTAGAATACATGCACAACGGAGACATCGCTACGGTGGCCGTGCAGTACTCCTACCTGCAGTCGCCTCTGGCCCTGATCCTGGAAACGGATACGGGGCTGGAGCAGGCCACCGCGCTGTTGGAGACGGTCCATGACCACTGGCAGGGTCTGCCCCGGCAAAGCCGCCCGCGGCTCTATGTCCATGGGCTCAGCCTTGGGGCCTGGTCGTCGATGTACGCCACCAACCTGTTCCGGCTGGTCAACGACCCGATCGATGGCGCCCTCTGGGTTGGGCCGCCCTTTACCTCGGCTTTCTGGCAATACGTGCAGAACGCCCGCGCGAATGGCAGCCCGTGGGTTCTGCCACGGATCGGCGACGGCTCCTTCATACGCTACGCCAATCATTTCGTGGATGCGTCCGAGGGGGCGGCGTGGGGCGATATCCGTATCGTCTTCCTGCAGTATTCGAGCGATCCGATCGTGTTCTACGATCCGCGCTCGCTCTGGCGCGCGCCCCCGTGGATGCTGGATCCGCCAGCGCCGGACGCCTCGGCGCATATCAGGTTCATGCCAGTCGTCACCCAGTTCCAACTTGCTGTCGACATGGCGCTGGCCTTTAGCGCGCCGTCTGGTCACGGACATGCCTATTACGCGCAGGATTACATCGCTCCATGGGTCGAGGTCAGCGCCCCGGTAAACTGGACCGAGGAGGATACCCAAAGGCTCAAGGGGCATTGTGACAATGGCTTCAAGCGTGGCTGCAGCAACGGGCCAGCCGCTCAGGCCAGTCCAGTTGGCGGCTGAACCGGTCGTGGGCCCAAAGAGCGAAGTCTTTCTGCCACGGTCGTCACCGCAGCCGGCCGTGACCTTGCCGGGGATGGCGGATCAGTACAGGCCGGTCTGGTGAACGCGCCAGGTGCTTGCGTGCCGAAGGCGGGGAGTGGAGGTGCGCTGCACAAGCAATCTGGTTGGGCCAGCTCGGTAGGATCGGACATTTAGACTGTGTCGAAGCCAAGCAATGCGCTGCGCCGCCGCATGGCCGCTTCGAGCCCAAACTACCAAATGCGTTGTTCGCGAGCGGCAGGAATGCGCAGTTTCCGTCCGGTTAAGCAGGCACTGCAAAGCTGGGGTTCGCCGAGACCGCTCCCCAGTCCAGTCTTTTAAGATCCTGCGCCGCTGCACTACGGCCTTCCTCGAAGCAGCCGCTCGGCCCGGCCCGCAGCACTCTCGGCATGCTGGCCGACGGAGGAGAGCATAGAACGGACCCGCGCCGAGCGGTGGGCAACTGGCAGACCCGGTCCTTAGCTGCCGCTTGCGCCCAGCCAAAAAGGCCGCTCCTGCAGGAAGCCTTTGAGGAAAATTTCCACGGCGCGGTCCAGAAAGGCATCAGCGTCGGCCAGCTCTGCGTTGCGGCTCATCATGGATCTGTGAAGGGTCGGAATGACGGTCATCGACAGGAAGACCAACGCGTCCCGCTCCAGTTCTTGCGGGGTCGCGTCCGCGTCAGGTCGGAGATGGACGAGGCGGCGCACCACGACGTCGACCGTGCGCCGCGACTGCAAGCGGCGCAAATCCCACAGCTCCGGAAACGACCGCGCCATGTCCAGCGTCATGCGCTCCATCGCGACGATGTCCTTGTCGCTGGCGAAGGCCCTCAGCTGCCCGGCGAGCGCATACATCACCTCGAACGGTGTGCCCCGTGGGATCTCGGCAGCCTCCAGCGCCGACATGGTCGTATCGCCAAGCTGCTGCGCAACCAGAGAAAACAGGTCCGCCTTGGAGCCGTAACGGCTGTAGATCGTCCGCTTCGATACGCCGGACCGTGCCGCGATCTCGTCCATGGAGGTGCGGTCATAGCCGTTGGCGACGAAAAGCGAATGGGCCTCTTTCAGCACGGCCAGGCCTATGCGCTCGGCTTCCTCGAGGCTGGGCCGTCCGGGCCGCGGGGGCTTCCTCACAGGATTGTCATCCGACTTCGGACTGCCTTCCACCACTTTCCCCTTCATAAACTTCACTTAACAGTTTCATTTACAGCCAAAGCCGCCCGTCGGAATTGCAAAGGCAAATTGCTAGTGAACGGACGGACCCCACCGGAGGTAAGTCATGTGCGATTTCTCATCCAGTGCCCGATGCAAGGGTATCCTGCACTGTATCACCCTTGTGTCGATGCTGCTGCTGGCCGGTCCCGGTCTTGCGCAGAAGTCGGTCCGACCCGTGAAGCTGGTGGAACTGGTGCCGCAGAGATCCGTCGAACAGCGCAGCCTTCCGGGCCGGGTGCGAGCTCGGCAGACCGTGGATCTTGCCTTTCAGGTCGCGGGCCAAATCGTCGATTTCCCGGCGATGGAGGGCGGTGTCACTGCCGAGGGCGACACGGTGGCCGCGCTCGATCGGGCCAAGTTCGAGCGCGCGATCAGGCAGGCACAGGCCACCTTCGCGCAGGAAGAGCAGAACCAGGCGCGGCTGGCGCGACTGTCTGGCAATGCCGTGCCGCGCACTGAAGTCGAGGCGGCAAACACCCAGCTGGAGCTGTCGCGCCTAGCAGTGGAAGAAGCCGAGGCCAACTTGGACGATGCCACGCTCGAGTCCCCCTTCGACGCGCTGGTGGCCAGCCGCCTCGTCGCACCCTTCACCACGGTTCAGGCCGGCGAGCCCGTCGTACGACTGCATGACATGTCCGAGACGCTGATCGACATCAACGTGCCCGAGGTGCTGGCCGGCGACACCGGGGACGGCAACGTATCCTTCACGGCCACCTTTCCCGGGCGCGACCAGACCTTCCCCTTGTCGATCTGGGAATACGAAGCCGAAAGTGCCGATACGGGTCAGACCTTTCGCCTGACCCTGCGGCTGGAGGAAGGGGCGGATGCCGGTATCCTTCCCGGCACCTCGTCCATGGTGATCATCCGGCGCGAGTCCGAGATCGCAAGAACGATCCTGCTGCCGCATGAATCTCTGGTCTACGGCGCCGACGGCGAACCACATGTGCTCGTCTTCTCGGCCTCCGGGGAGGACGTAGACAGCGGGACGGTGGCCCTGCGTCCGGTAGAAATTCGGCGAAGGGACGACGGGCGCATCGCGCTTGTCGACGGTGTCGAGGAGGGGGTCGAGATCGTCGCCGCCGGGGCCGCGCTGGTCGAAGACGGTCAGAGCGTCCGACGCTTTGCCGGTCTCGGGGAGTGACCATGTTTTCCATCGCGCGTGCCTCGATCGACAAATCGCTGATCACCTGGGTCCTAATGCTGGGCTGCATGCTGGGTGGCCTGTGGGGCTTTGCCACCGTCGGACGGCTGGAAGACCCCGCCTTCTCGATCAAAAGCGCCGTGGTCATCACCCAGTATCCCGGCGCCTCGGCCGAGCAGGTCGCCCGAGAGGTTTCCGAGCCCCTGGAATCCGCTATCCAGCAGATGGGAGAGCTTGACAGCATCTCATCGGTGAACACCCGCGGCATGAGCCGGATCACCGTCGACGTGCGGTCGACCTACGGGCCGAACGAGTTGCCGCAGATCTGGGAGACCCTGCGCAACCGGGTGAACGGCGCGCGCGGCGACCTGCCTCAGAACGCCAGCGCGCCCTTCGTCAACGATGCTTTCGGCGATGTCTACGGCCTCTTCTACGCGGTGACCGCGCCCGGCTATAGCGATGCCGAAATTCATGACTTCGCCACTCACATCCGCCGCGAGTTGCTGGTGGTCGAGGGCGTCGCGGACGTCGTTGTGGACGGGCTGCCGCAAGAGGCGATCTATGTCGAACCCTACCCCTCGATTTTGGACAGCCTTGGCGTTCCGCTCTCTGCGGTCAGTGGGGCCGTCTCCACGGCGGATGCCGTGAACGCCTCCGGGTCGGTCTCGCAAGGCGGCCAGCGCATGGCGATCGCGCCGCCGGCAGGAGCAGGAACGGTCGAGAACATCAGCACTTTGACCATCGGCCTCGGCGGCGAGGCGGTCTCGCTGCAGGATTTCGCAACCGTGAGTCGCGAAAGGGTGAGCGCGCCCAGTAAACTCATCCGACTGAGCGGGCAAGAAGCCTTCACCGTCGGTGTCTCGGCTCTCACGACGGAAAACGTGGTGGATGTGGGCGACCGCGTCGATCTCCGCCTGGCGCAGATCTTCGAGGACCTGCCCTACGGGGTCGAACTTCAACCGATCTATCAGCAGCACGTGGTCGTGGACGAAGCGTCGAACGATTTTCTCGTCAGCCTCGCACTGTCGGTGGGCATCGTGGTCGTGGTGCTGGGTCTCTTCATGGGCTGGCGGTCCGCCGTGGTGGTGGGCACCACGCTGCTGCTGACGGTGGTCGGTACGCTGTTCTTCATGGCGATCTTCGACATCAACATGCAGCGCATCAGCCTTGGCGCGCTGATCATCGCCATGGGCATGCTGGTCGACAACGCCATCGTGGTGGCGGACGGCATGCAGGTGGACATGGCGCGGGGCACCTCGTCCCGCGATGCGGCCGAAGAGGTCGCCCGCAAGACGCAGGTGCCGCTGCTGGGGGCCACGATCATCGGCATCCTCGCCTTTTCGGGCATCGGGCTCAGCCCCGATTCAACCGGGGAATTCCTGTTTTCGCTTTTTGCGGTGGTGGGCATCTCGCTGCTGTTATCCTGGCTGCTGGCTGTCACCGTCACGCCGCTTCTGGGGCACTACCTGTTCAAGCAGGGCAATGCCGATGCGCCCGAGCCCGCCGTCGGGCGGATGCTGGGCACCTACCAGTCGCTGCTGCGCGGCGCGCTGCGCTTTCGCTGGCTGGTGGTGGCCGGGTTGGTGGCGACCACCGTGATGTGCGTCATCGGCTTTGGACAGGTGAAGCAGCAGTTCTTCCCCAACTCCAACACGCCGATATTCTTCGTCCACTACAAGAAGCCGCAGGGCACCGATCTCGAGTCCACCGCCGCCGATCTAGCGCTGGTCGAGGAGTGGCTGGCCGAGCGCCCCGAGGTCGTCTCGACCGCGACTTTCGTGGGTGGCGGTGCCTCGCGCTTCATGCTGACCTACCAGTCCGAGGATCCGGCCCCCTCTTATGGGCAATTAATCATCCGGGCACGATCGCTCGAGGATATCGTACCGCTGCGCAACGCGCTGGACGATTTCGGAGCCGGGGCCCTGCCCGGCGGCGAATTCCGCACCGAGCAGCTGGTCTTCGGGCCCGGCGGTGGCACCCCGATCCAGGCGCGGTTTTCCGGGCCGGACCCGGTGGTGCTGCGCGAATTGGCCGGCGAGGCGATAGAGATCATGCAGACCCACGGACAGGACCTGCGCAATATCCGCACGAACTGGTTCGAGCAGGAGATGGTGATGCGCCCGCTCTATGCCTCGGAACGGGCACAGGCGGCGGGGATCACCCGCGAGGATGTATCCGAAGTGCTGCTGATGGGCAGCGAAGGGCTCGACGCTGGCCTTTACCAGGAAGGCTCGCGTCAGATCCCGCTGATCCTGCGCAGCAAGGTCCGGTATGGCGACCGCAGTGAAGCGCTGCTGGACGGGATCGTCTATTCCGACCCCTACAACGCCTACGTGCCGATTTCGCAGGTGGTCGATGGCTTTGCGCCGCAGGTCGAGAACTCGGTGGTCGAGCGGCGCGACCGGGTGCTGACGATCACCGTGCAGTCTGGCGTGACCACCGGCGCCAACGCCGCCAATGTACTCGAGCAGGTGAAGCCACCGCTTGAGGCGATGGAGCTTCCGCCCGGCTACCGCTTCGAATGGGGTGGCGAATACGAAAGCCAGCAAGAGGCGCAGGGCAACCTGGGAAAGGTGCTGCCGGTCTCACTTCTGGCGATGATCGTCACCTCGATCCTGCTGTTCGGCAAGCTGCGGCAGCCGCTGCTGATCTGGCTGCTGGTACCTATGGCGATTAACGGCGCGGCCATCGCGTTGCTGGCGACGGGCATGCCGTTCTCCTTCACTGCGCTGCTGGGCCTGCTGAGCTTGTCGGGGATGCTGATCAAGAACGGCATTGTCCTAGTCGAGGAAATCGACATCGTGCGCGGCGAGGGAGGCAGGATGGAGGACGCCATCGTCAGAGCCTCCAGCAGCCGGGTCCGTCCGGTGATCCTTGCCGCCGCCACAACGATTCTGGGGATGATCCCGCTACTGTGGGATGCGTTCTTCTCGTCGATGGCGGTGACCATCATGGGCGGTCTCGGCTTTGCCTCGATCCTGACGCTCATTGCGGCGCCGGTGTTTTACTACATGTTCTTCTACCGGGAACGCAGCGAGGAGGAAGCCGTCGGCAGCTGACCGAAAGTCGGCAAGGCCGACAATGAGAGCATAGCGGTTTCGTGCGGAGCCCTTGCGCCACGGCGTCTTACACTGGGCGCAAGGCCCGATTCCTGCGCACTTTGTCAGTAGGGAACATGAAGCCGAGCGGCGAGACTTCGGCTGTCCTGACAGCGGCGGCGTCCGTCTCCTCATGATCGTTGCGACCGGCCGGAAAGGGCCGGGAGTGACGCGCGCTTTTATTCTGCAGCTGCGAACTTACCCAAGATCGCCACGGTCATTGTGGGCTCCTTCCAGCCGTTCGCCGCGCGCTGTCCGAACGACCGCTTCGACGCTCATGGGACTTTTTCAACAGCCCCGACCGTTTTCGGGTTGATGCCCAGCTCTTCGCTCAACTGCGCAAGCGAAGCTTGCGATTGCTATATTGCAGCACTGGAGGCGTGCTTGGTCGTGGCGCTGGCGTAACGAACCTGTCCCATAATCCTTCGTTCCAAGCCTGAGAAAGGATCACACCATCAAACCGTGGGATCAAACACCTAGCACCTGCGCCGCCCCCAACTCTGGATCGCCGGCAGATTAGTTTTTTCGGCTCAGACACGATGACCATCCTCCTTTGTGGATTATGACGTGACCCCCGTCGCTCATCCGTTTGCCACCGGAATCATGGTTTGAGTGATCTGATCCCCGCAAACTGGACCGTTTGAAGCTGGAGTGTTCCGCTACGATTTCCCGGCTGGGAGAGGAACGG
>CANLEQ010000060.1 GCA_947489705.1 uncultured Paracoccaceae bacterium | reverse complement strand
GTAGGTCGGGAAGGGGAATTCCTAGCGTCAACGCCGCCCGACCGGACCTCCGATAGTTGGAGGTCTCCGGTCCGGTCGGGCTCATCGCGCACCTTTATACCTTGCGCGTCAAGACAGATGCTTTTCTCTCTCCCGCGCCTACGCCTCGATCCTAGCGACGTCCGATCAGTTTTAAGGCCCAAGCTTTCAGATCTGGTCCGGCAAAGAATCCGAAAACCGCACCGATCATGGTGAAAATCCACCAGCCTGCTTGTGCACCGAACCCACCTCCAACGACCCCTGATCCGGAACCGAACCAGAAACCGAAAGCTCCAAAAGCCAAACCGCAAATAATTCGTGATCTCATAAAGTTCTCTCGAATGTGGAAACCCGAAGGTCTCTGTGAATCGAAATCTACCCTCGATTGAATCATGGCTTCGCCCAACGGCGAAGCCCCTTCTGATCTTTCCTGCGCCTACGCTTGCTACCTCACCCCGTGCTCGCTTCTGCGTGCCCCCCGCCGATCCGGGCGATGACCTCCTTCGCGCCCTCGCCCAACGGGACGAACACCCGGAGCTGATGGGCGATGATTTCGGAGAAGCACCCGGCCGCCTTCAGCGCCGCGACCTGGGCGGGCTGCCACCCTTCCAGTTCCATCCGCTTCGCCCCGGCCACGCGGCGGGCGCGCAGGGTCAGGCCGCGCCCGATGTCCACCTTGGCATTTCCCGTCATCGCGGCCGCGATCATCTCGTCGGGCGCGGCTGCCCCGTCGCCCCTGAAGCGACCCTTGAGGACCAGCGCCTCGTCGGGGGAGATGGCACGGCCGATGCGAGAGATGCCGTCTTCCGGCTTCACGCGCCAGATGCGCTGGCTGTTCGACGGGATCGTCTTCCAGATCGGCAGGAGAAGGCCGGTCAGCAGGACAATGGTCTCGGATCGAACCTTCGGCAGCGCGTCGGCCTCGGCATCCCAGAGAGCGACGAACGTGGTCGGGTCGCAGGGTTCCCAGTGCGACGAGGCGAATGCTTCCTCCGTCACGGTGGTCTTGCCACCGGGACGCCGCATCTCGCGGACCTCCGCGAACGCCTCGTCATCGTAGATTTGCGAGGGGCGCTTCGAGATCAGGGCAACCTTGCCCGACGCGGCGTTCTTCATCGGGCGATCGTAGCGCCCGTGATCGGACAGGACGGCCTCGCCCTCTGAAATGTAGACCGCCGTTTCCGCCTCCAGCGTCACGGTGCGCGTCACCGACCCGCTCTTGGGGCAGGTCCAGATGTCCTCCTCGCCCGTCACCACGATCCGGTCGGCCCGGAGCGTCTCGATGCCGATGTCGAGCGTTCCGGCAATACGGGCCGCCTCGGTCTGCGCCTCGATCCGGCGGGTGAACGCGCCGAAGAGGTCGTTCTGCATCTGGATTGGCAGTGCCAGAAGGCGGTTCAGATACCGCTGGATCGGCGGCAGATCGTCCAGCAGAACGCCATCGCCGCCGATGAGCTTCAGCGCGGTCCAGTCCTCGAACGTCTCGTAGGTCATCGCCTCGCAGGCGTCGGAGACCAGCTCCTTGTAGTGCGAGACGAGCGCGCGGCGGGCGATCGGGCTTTCGAGGTTGTCGGACGCGCGGAACATATTCTGCGATCCGGTCTGGCGCTGGCCGCGCGTGAGCGCGCCGAGCGTGTCGAGACGCCGCGCGATCGTGCTGGTGAACCGCTTCTCGCCGTGAACGTCCGAGGTCACGACGCGGAACCACGGCGCGCAGGCTTGCGCAGACCGGTGCGTCCGGCCGAGCCCCTGGATCGCCGCATCCGCCCGCCAGCCGGGCTCGACGAGGTAGTGCCGCCGCCGGCGCTGGTTCGCCGCCTTGAGGGCCGCGTGGTAGGAGCGCCCGGTGCCGCCCGCATCGCTGAAGAGCAGCACGTCCTTGGTGCCGGACATGAACGCGGCGGACTCGGCCGTGTTGGCGGAGCCCGAGCGCGGCACGACCTTCAGGTTGCCGCTGCCGGTGCGGATCGTGCGCTTGGAGCGGCCCGTGACTTCCGCCAGGCGCTCCTCGCCGAAGTGCCAGACGAGCTGGTCGAGGACCGACGGGATCGGCGCGATGGTGTAGAGTTCCATCAATGCTGCATCGCGCAGCGCCTCGGCTTCGCGCGAGATGACGCGGTTGCCGTCGGCATCGAGAAGCGGCTGGCTGACGATGGTGCCCTCGATCTCGACGAGCTGTTGCGCCTCGATCGGGAACGCGGTGTCGAGCCAGTGGACCACGACCTCTTTCGGCGTCAGGTGCGCCTCGGTCAGATCGTCGCCCGCTTCCAACCCCTCGATAGCGCGGTCGAGATGGCTTTCCCCCGTGGAGACGATCTGCACGACAGGAGCCCAGCCATCGGCAAGGTCCGCCTCGATCGCGGCGATGATGCTCTTCGCCTTGAAGCCGTTCAGGACGTGGCCAAAGAACCGCTGCTTCATGCTCTCGAAGCGAGACAGGGCCGATGCCTTCGCGGCGGAGGCGGTCGTGCCGGATTCCGCGTCCACGATGCCGGTCGCTTCCAGCGCCGCCCGCAGGTTCTGATGGATGACCCGGAAGGCCGCGGCGAAGGCGTCGTAGACGCGGCGCTCATCGTCCGACAGCCGGTGTTCGAGAATGTCGTACTCAACGCCTTTGAACGACAGGGCGCGGGCCGTGTAGAGGCCGAGTGCCTTCAGGTCGCGGGCGACCACTTCCATCGCCGCCACGCCACCGGCCTCCATCGCCGCCACGAAATCCTCGCGCGTCGTGAACGGGTAGGCGTCGCCCGGACCCCAGAGGCCGAGCCGCACGGCATAGGCGAGGTTCGAGACGTTGGTGGCCCCGGTCGCCGAGATGTAGAGAACGCGGGCGCGGGGCAGGGCGATCTGGAGCCGCAGGCCGGCGATGCCCTGCTGCGACGGCGCGGTGCCGCGACCTTCGCTCGATCCGGCCGCGTTCTGCATGGCGTGGGCCTCGTCGAAGGCGATGACGCCCTCGAACTCCGCGCCCGCCCATTCCACGAGCTGCTCCAGGCGGGTGCGGCCGGTCTTTCCGACAGAGCGCAGCGTCGCGTATGTCAGGAACACGATGCCGCGTCCGAGCGTGATCGCCTCGTCCGGGGACCAGCGGTCGATCGAGTGGATGTCGGTGGGCGAGCCGCCGAGATCGGTCCAGTCGCGGATCGCGTCCTCGATCAGCGTCTTGGACTTCGACAGCCATACGGAGCGAGTGCGGCCGCTCAGCCAGCTAGACATGATTACCGCCGACGCCAAGCGGCCTTTCCCGACACCAGTCCCATCCCCAATGAAGAATCCCTGGCGCAAGGCCACGCCCTCGCCCTCGGCGGCGGGCTGCAACTCCGTCCACTCGTCGTTGACGACGAACCGGCCCGGCAGATCGCGCTCATGGGCGTCGTTCGCCATGATGATCGCCTCGAGCTGCGCCTCGGACAGCTCCCCGCTGGTGACGAGCTGCGGCGGGAGGACCGGCCGTGCCGTGGGCATCGGGGGCAGAACGGCGGCCATTGCGACGCTTTCGACGAGCGGCGTCGGATGCGGCACCGCGCCCGTGATCTCGATACGCTGGGGCGCATAGGCCGCGTAGATCTCCGACACGGCGGCGTTCTGGCCGGGCGTGGTCCGCTCGACATAGGCGACGGGGGCGACGGACGGCGTGCGTGCGGCCGCGCGGGACGCGACCGGAGCGGACGGCGCGGGGCGTGTGGAACGGATCGCGGGCCGGATCGCCGGAGCGGAGACAGCGGGCGCGCGGTCAGGCCGGGCCGGGCGCTCCGGCAATTCGCCACGGATCACGTCCAGCGCGGCGGAAAGCCCCATAGAGCGCAGCGGAATCGTGAGATCACCCGCGCCGCGCTCCTCCGTCACATCGGCCACGAGCAGGGCTGTCTCCACGTTCGTGCCCATCTTGCGGTAGACGATGCCGGGCAGGCCGAGATGCAGGCGCGGGGTGACGATCGCCGTCAGGCGACGCCAGAGCGCGGGCTGGCGCTCCGCGCAGGCCGCCATCGGCAGGATCGCCACCAGCCGCCCGCCGGGGGCGAGGCGTTTTGCGGCCGAGACGACGTGGCGGAGCGCGATGGTCGGGTCCGCCTCGCGGGAGACCGACGACGAGAAGGGCGGGTTCATCACCACCACGTCCGCGACATGCCTGCGGTCCAGCAGGTCGTCGATGTGTTCGCCGTCGTGCTGGCTGAAAGGAGCATCGAACACCGCCTGCAGAAGCATGGCGCGGAAGGGGTCGATCTCGTTCAGAACCAGCTTCGCCCCGGCGCGCGCGGCCATGTGCGCCAGCGCCCCGGTCCCCGCCGAAGGCTCCAGCGCCACGTCGCCGGGCCGGATCGCGGCGGCGAATGCCGCGACATGGGCATAGGGCAGGGGCGTCGAGAATTGCTGGAGCCTGATCTGCGCTTCCGAGCGCCGCGTCTCGGTCGGCCGTGCGCCTGCGCCGGCGGTGAGCATGGCGAGACGCTCGCTCGGGTCGGCCGCAAGGGGCATGTCCCGATCTGCGAGGATCGCGGCGGATTGCACGAGGTCGTAGGCTTGCCGCCAGGTCCATGCGCCTTCCGCGTCGGTGCCGCCGACAATCTCCGTGAGCTGTGCGGCGAGGCTCGAGGTCGTCAGGCAGCCGGTTTGCAGATCGCGGGTGAGGAGGGGGAGGAGTTGGTCGATGGTCGGGCGGTTCATGGGGATCGGTCCTTTCGCGGGATCAAGGTTCCCCACGAAAAGAAGCCGCCCCTTCCCTTTTGGGGCGGGGCGGCTCGGTCATGCGGCAGGCTGGATCAGGCTTGCTCGGTTTCAGCCCACTCGCGGGCGCTTTCGGTATCCTCCGGGTCCGCTTCCTCGAACGGCACCTCCTCGGTCCAGCCGTCATCGGCCTCGTCTTCGCCCTCGGTCGCGTCCTCCGGGTCCGCCTCGTCGGTCTCCATGCCACGCAGCTTGCCCTCGCCGAACGCCTCGTAGGGCGCGCGCTTGGTCTCGATCTCCATACCGGGCGGGCACCACGTCTCCACCGCCTCGCGCTGCTCGGGCGTGAGCGTGGCGAAGGGCGCGGCGAACAGGCGTTCTAGGAAGTCGACGATCGCCGTCTTCTTCTCCGAAGCAAGCCGCGCCGCTTCCTCGGGCTGGTGCAGATCGCGGGCGATGATCCCGAGAAGAACGCTCTTCTTCAGGCGTCCGAAGAACGCACCGCCGGTCGGCCGCCAGACCGCGCGCAGGTCCGGCACAAGCTGGCTGGCGACATGCGCCATCAGCCCTTCGCTGTACCCGAAGCCGGTGGGCTTCACCGCGTCGGCCAGTGCCACCGCGACAATGCGGGATTTCATCCCCGGATCGACGGTGCGAAACGCCTCGAACCGCTCCGGCATGGACTTGCTGTCCGCCCACCATGTCAGGTCGAGACCCTCGAACAATTCCGCCAGTGTCGCGGCGGCCTGTCCGTCCACTTCGTCGGGCTTGCCGTGCGGACGATCCGCGATGCTCGCGGTCACGCCGAAGCTGTAGCTGACGGTGCCAGCACGGCCGAGGAGGTCGGCAATCGTCTTGAAGAGAAGCAGGTCGTGCGCGAGGTCCGGGTCGGAGGCCAGCGCGGTGCCGATCACGGCGGCCTGCTCGGTCCTGAGATCGGTCTTGAGCGAGTCCGACAGCACCAGCGCGTCGTTCCCACCCGCGTCGTCGTCACCCGCATCGCCGGTGGGCGCGGCACCGCCATCGCCGGAGGCTGTCACGGGCTTGCGATCCTCCCGGTCTTCCGGACGGATAAGTCCCTCCGTCGTCGCGATCTCGCCGCGATCCCAATAGGCCAGAACGCCGGCACGGCCGAGATCGGCCTCGGCCCAGCCCGTCGTCAGGGTCTCGTACTCGTCCGTGAGTTTCTCGTACTCGTCCTCCAGTGCGTCGATGTCCGGGCAGTCCTCTGAATCTCGGGCCTCGTCGAGTTCCGCGAGACGGTTGGCGATGGCCTCGCACCGCTCGGCCGCCTCGCCGGTGGGATCGACCGCACCGGGATAGACCCGTCCGAACTCCTGGAGCACTTTGTAGTCCACGTCGCGCACGGCCTGCGCCCAGGCGAAGCCGAGGCGTTCCCGCTCGGCCTCGGCATGGGCCTGAAGCTTCTCCATCAGGAGCCGTTCGACCAGCGTCTCGTCGGTCAGGATCGAGTCCTCCTCGATGAGATCGGCCACGATGTCGCCATCCGCCGCGCGGTAATCGTCGGCCACGAGCCGGGCGATCGCGTCGCCCATCTTCACGCCGCGGTTCCTGAGCTTGTCGCGGATCGTCCACGCCTGCATGTAGCTGCCCTGCATGGCGTCGAAGACATCCTTCTGGACGCCCTGATCGGGATGCTCGGCAAACGCCTTCATCGCGTCGAGCGTGATGTCCCGGACGCGGGCCGCAGCGCGGATGTCGGGGTGGACGCGACCGAAGCGCAGCCGATCGACCACGCGGCGGCGTTCGACGCCGAACATCTTGGCGATGCCGTCGGGATCGTGGCCGCCCGTCTCCATCATCCGCGCGAACGCCTCGAACTCGTCGAGCGGGTCCATCGCCTTCTGCGTCACGTTCTCGGCCACGGTGATGGCGGTGGCAGCAGCCGTGTCGTCGGGCAGGGCGCGGCACCGCACCTTGGTCCGCATCGTCCAGCCCTTCGCGTCCGGATCGTTCACCAGATGCACGAGTGCTGCACGGCGGCGGCCGCCGGCAATGACGCCCCACACCTTGCCGGTCTTCTGGACGATGAGCGGGTTCAGGAGCCCCAGCGTGGCGATCGACGCGGCGAGGACCGGGATGTCGTCGGCCTCGTAGGTCCCGGGCGAGCCCGCGCGGGCGTTCAGATCGTGCAGCACCAGGTCCTTGATGGCGATCTCGGTGTCGTTGAGCTCGGGCGTCGTGGTCATGGGATGATCTCCTGTCTGTCTTTCCCCGGCCTCATGGCCGCACACGAAAAAAAGCCCCCTCCCTCTTTCGAGGCGGGGGCCTTGCAGTCGGGCGGGACGGTTGGAGGGATGCGCCGGCCTACCAGTCACCGGGCAGCAGGATCGTCAGCACACGGTAGGTCCGGGCCGGATTGTCCGGGGCCTCGGAGCCGTAGATCAGATCGGACCCATCGAAGAGGTCCAGCTTGAACCAGACGGTCGTGCCCTCGACCTCGACCGCCCCGAAATCGTGGAATCCGTCGGGATCGTTGTCGGCCGGGAAGTCCGTCACCCGCCCGATGGCTGCAAGACACGCCTGGACGAAGGGGCCTCCCCTCGCGTGGATCGCACGGGTCGCGACGAGCTGGCCCATCAGGACCGGATCGCCCGGCGCGTAGGGAATGGCGAGGCACGCATTGCGGCGGAAGGCGTCGTTCTGTTCGGCCACCTTCGTGGCATCGGCGACGTATTCGGCGGTGTCGGTCATGGTCTCTCTCCTTCGGTATCCAAAACACGAAGGAAAGGCGTCGCCTTTACCCTTTCGTGGAGCGACGCCTTCAACTGAGTGCCGGAGGTCAAGCGGCAGGGCGATCCTCGGCGCGGGGAAGGTTCGCGACCACGGCACCAAGTGCCTGGGCGCGAGCCGCGCAGGTGCCGAGCGGCGCGTAGCTCATGCTTGACCAGGGCTCCGGATCGGGATCGCGGCCAACTGCGACGAGCGGCAAGCTCATGAGACGGTACTTCTGCGACACCGGCCGCGTGTCGATCAGAGGTATGCCGATCCCGACGAGAACGCGGGCCAGAGCGAACCGCTCGATGCTGCTGTAGTCCGTAAGGGTGCAACCGTGACCATAATGGATCGACGTGCCGCCGATCCCCGTCTAGACATAGGCCCCGGTCGTCCCCAGCGTCTTTCGCAGCGTATCGAGGTTCGACCGGATCGAAGCGCGCTCGCGCTCTCCGGCTTCTTTCGTCTCGCCGCGCTCGCGCAGCGCCTTGTGATACCACCAGGCACGGGTTTCGGCGCGAAGCGCGCGCAGAATCCAGGCATTCATGCCGAGGCTCCCGCTGCCTGCGGCACCGTCTCGCCGGTCAGGATCGCCTTCAGCTCCGCCAGGGCTTCGGCGTCGCCCACGTCGCAGAGGGCATGGATGCGTTTCGCATGGGCCTCGACGCGGGCACGAACCTCCTTCAACGCTTTCGGCCGGTATCGCTCGAGCGGGACGACGCAGATGTATCCGACGCCGGGCTTGCTCTTGCCGAGACCGATCTTCAGCGTCTTCCAGATCGAGCCCTCTTCATGCTTGTAGATAGTCGAGCGGAAGAAGATCCCCTTGGGTTTCGTGCTGTAGTCGAAGTAGTTCATCCCGCCCTTGTCGTAGTGGACATCGAGCTCGCGGATTTCCTTCGGCGATATGCGCTTGGTGTGGACGAGGGTCTTGTCGGCCATGACCGGCTCCTTTCGGTGGGTTTGAGTCCACACGAAAAGAAGCCGCCTCTGTTCTCTCAGGGCGGCGGCAGGGCTGACGATAGCGGTTGGTCAGGAGACGGCGGTTTCCATCATCTCGGCGATGGTGATTTCCCGGCCACGGCACACGAGGCTTCCGGCAAAGCGGATCGTGGTCGTGCCGTCGTCGTGGCGTTCGATCAGTTCGCCGCGGATGATCCGGTTGAGTAAAGGGCTGAGGATGGCTGCGGATTTAATGGGCATTGTCCTGTGCGGAGGAGGTCGGTCGCGAGGGCGGCACCCGTCTATGCCAGCCTCGCGATCGGGCGTCACTCGTAATGCGGCCGGGTTTCGGGGAAGGCGCGGGGCGCGATGTCTTCGAACACGCAGGCCGCGTACCGCCCGCCCGAATAGGTGACCGAGCTGACATCGCGCTTGCCCCGCTGGAGGCGATCCATCAGCCGGTTGGCGCGGGCAGCCAGGTCGTAGGCGGCATCCTCGGTCGGCACGATCCGCAGGACGCGGCGCAGCTCGCCGCAATCGTACCACCAGCCACCTTCTTCCGGCCCGCCATAGGCGCGACAGGTCTCGTAGAAGGCGACGATATGTCGGGTGCGGTCTGACATGGGGACCATCCTTTCCGTTCAGTCCAAATCCGAACGAAAAAAGCCCCCTCCATCTTTCGATGCGGGGGCTTCGCGTCTGCGTCGGACGGTGCGGCTGAGTGGCTACTCGGCGGGACGACCGCGATTGTCCCGTTCGAGCTGGGCGCGCGACCACCGGGCATAGATTGCACCAGCGAGCCCGAGGGCCAGGCCGCCACCGACGATGATGATGGTTTCCACAGTCATTTGTCGATCTCCACCTGACTGACGATGTAATGGGCGAGGCCGTGCAGGGCTAGTGCGCCCACGAAATAGATCAGGCTGTCCACGTCCAGACTGACGGTCGCGTCGACGAGCGGACGCACGACACCAAGGGCGATGAAGGCCAGACCGATGGCGTTTATGCTGGTCCCGAGCAGCTTGATCCGCTCGTTGTGTCCCCCGACCGGATCACGCTGCCTCATGGATGATCTCCTCCGTTTTCACGCCCGCTTCCGATGCCGCCACGAGATAGTCCACGATCCGCTGTGCGTGGGCAGCCGCGGTGAACAGGAAGCGCGAATCCGACTTCAGCACCTTCAGCCAGGAGCCGATATAGGCCGCGTGGTTCTCGATATGGTCGGCGGCAAACCCAAGGCGCTGACCCCCGATCACCGCTGCCAGCTCCACACAAAGCTCCTCCTTCGAATACGCCTCGTTACCGAAGCTGGAGGCACCGAAGCTGCGATCGAGCCGGTCCCTTGTTTTCGTCCAATGTCCATTATGCCGACATCGGCATAAGACCCATAATGCCGCGTTTTGGATTATGCCGCGCGGACAGCGTAACGCTTTGATCCGAGAGGGTTGACCGCGCGACAAGGCGGCATAGTCACATGCCAGAGCCGCCATTCGTGGGCGTCGCAGCGAAAGCCCGAGGAGAGCCCAGACTACTAAACATAATGAATTTTTCATAGTATTAGTCGGGCTAGAATTGTAAGAAGCCGAGTAACAGAAGCTATCCAACGAAATACCTCGAGATCGACCGAGTGAGGTTCCAACGAGTATGTCAGCTATAATCGTAGGACAAGGATTTGAAAGCTATGATCGGCTTGAGTTGATTGAAGCTGGGACTGCAACAACTGTCGGGGGAGGTGAAGCTGGTCTCCTCGTTTGGGATTTTGGTAAAAGCCGAATCATCTTCCACCATGTTTCCTCAGTTTTATATGTTGACGAGCAATTTATAACCGAAGAGAATTTCCCGTATGGATGGGGTGCCGATATACCCTTCGGACTTTATGAAGTACATGGTTCGTCTTACTTAAGACGCATCTGTGAAGGTGCTGAAACCCTAGGGTTTAACTTCTATGATCATCTACACTATATATACTTCAAGGAGGTATTCTTTTGGAATATAACGTGCCGAAATATAGAGAAGACTAAAGATAGAGGATGGGGGGATCAGTAACCTCATAGCCCATTGATTGGCGATACTAAAAAGCTCGCCCGTATGGAAGCTTGAGCTGCTTGACTGAAAGGGGATCCAGGCTTGAATACTCGTTGCTAGCGCTAAGTAGGCGTTTGAAGTAAACGGCCGGATTGTCCCGCGCTTCGGCCGTCCGGGCACCGCGCGGCGAAGGTCCGCATCGAGCCCAATTTCCCAAGTTTTCGCCCTGTAGGAATGTCTGCTTTTCCAAGACCGCCGGACCATTCAATACGCGTGGGTTTGGCACACGGTTTCCGGCAGTAGAAATTGAGGGGGTTTTACCCCACTCAAAAACAAGTTTTTGCGAGTGATTCGATTGCTAAAAGCGCGATATTCAGCATGAAGTTACAAGTGTTCTTGGATGATCTCTACTAAATCGCGAGCTATAACGTCGTTCGGGATACCTACGAGATATACGCCAATACCTATCTTTCTGTTATCTTTAACAGTAATCTCCAAGGTGTCATCGGATACGCGCCTAAATCTTGCCTTTTGGCCCAGAATGCCGCTTGAATAGACGGGGAAGTCACCAACTTCGATAGCTGCTGCGTTCCGATCGACCTTGGTAAGGTACCCTGGCCATCCCGGTGTCCAACACGGGGGTAAATCTTTGTGACGGGTCAGCATCCCACTGCATGGGGCAATCCCTTCGTCCCGGAAGATCGTCAGCAGGCGATCCGTAAGCTGCGAGTTTTGAATTGTCGGTTCTATCTTTAACGTTTCCCTGTGCGATGGTGCTGGAAAAAGAGAATCACACCCCGAAACCAACATCAACAAGCAGATAGGTTGAATGAGCGTAAGCGCCCGGTTCTGACCGCCTTGTAATTTCAGGCAGCTTCGCTCTGCGTGGTTCCGGCGGCTTTTGGCGTCCAG
>CANLEQ010000059.1 GCA_947489705.1 uncultured Paracoccaceae bacterium | reverse complement strand
TACATCTGCAAAATCTGGACATCAGAGCCGGACAGATTCATCATCGATCCGATCCACCAAATGCCGGGACTGAACACGTAGGTCCCACGGTCTAGTATGGCGAGTACGGTTTTCGGTAGATGAGGTGACGCGCCAGACCTGGTAAAGATGATGTTCGGGTGCTGATGTTCCTGCTGCCGCAGCTTCCACATGCTGTTGCGGTGGGCGATGATCACCCTCTTTCCTGCCAAGGCCTGAGGTATGAGCTCTTGCCGCAGCCACTGCTGATGCTTCAGCGTGCTGGGGAGCCGTTTTGCCAACCTGCAGTTCGATTTTTCATCCGACAGCTTGCCGGAGCGGTAGGCGACAGCGTTCACCAGCGCCAGCCGCCCGCTCGCGATGTACTGCTCGTAATTGCTCGCCCTGTAATATGCCGACACCGAGGAGGGGTTCACTGCACGCGGGTTGTGAAGCATGTCGAGGTATCGCTCGACCGATGCCGGCTCCGGGAACTCTTCCGGTGTCATCTGCGGATGGTAACCGCCGTTCATCATCAGCAGGACAAATGGCGCGCTGTTCACGTCCCCGATGTATGCGGGCGGCGGCCAGTCAAGATTGAAGCTGTGCAGGGCAGACGCAAAGAACGGCTCGTCGTCGGGGTGTACGTTCCCGGTCAGCGCACGCCAGTGCTGGACTATCATGCTGTTTCGCCGCACGTCATTGCTCTCGGGGTATTCTCTCTTCTACGGTCCAGACTATACAAGACGAAAGTCGGCAACGTATCCTTCGCTGCGTGCCCGAATGGTGCCCACAGAGGAACTTTTCTTGTGACGTCGCCAATGAACCCCCGCATTTTGCGGCGCAAGATCAAGCTGCTGGATGCCGACTTGCCCCGGCACAAGGAGCTTGAGGCAGATCTGGCAGAAGGGGTCGGTTACGGCGCCTGGTACTCCAGCCAAAAGGAACACTGGCTGGGATGGCTTGCTGAATATGATGGTCCTGGCGCGTACGGACGAGTGGTCGGTCAGCAGCGTTCGGCTGAGTATGTCTACAACCATATTCAATGCGCTCCGATGCTGCTTTGGCTGGCAGAAGCTCTCGATCTTCCGGACGAGCAGATCACAGGAGCCGCTGACGCAGTCAGGGCCGCTCCGCGCAAGAATGCCAGTCGATGTGGCGCCCTCCGCAGGGTCCTGCCATGGCAACAGATCGAGACTGCTCTTGCGGACGTGCAGTTGCCCTTGGAAAAGGTCACATCCTTTTTGCGCCGTCGTTCTAAATAGTCTTCGCGCTTGCAGCCGTTCACCGTGATGATGAGCGGCGCCTTTTACGAGCCGTAGTTCGGAGCTGTTGGCAACCGGAACTGGTCCATGTGGTGCTTGAATTTTCGACAGTTTTGGTATACATGTATCCCTAAGGAGACCTCCGATGACCAAGCAAGCCGCCGTGCGACTGCCCGATGAAACTTTTGCCCGTCTCAAGGCTCTGTCGTCACGAACGGGAAGGACTGCGACCTACTACATCCGCGAAGCGGTAGAAGAGCACCTGGATGATCTCGAGGACATCTACCTGGCTGAACAGGTAATGGAGCGGGTCCGCAGTGGTCAGGAACAAACCCATTCTCTGGACGAGATAGAGCGCGATCTTGGCCTGGCAGATTGATCTGTCGGATACGGCGAGGAAGCAACTCTCGAAACTCGGAGCACCTGAAGCGAAGCGGATCACGAAGTTTCTCCGAGAGAGGCTTCAGCCGCTGGATGATCCCCGACTTCTGGGCCAGGCACTGAAGGGCACGGCGGATCTCTGGCGCTACCGCGTCGGTGATTACCGGATCATCGCAAATATCGAGGATGACCACGTCCGCATTCTGGTCGTCAGGATCGGCCACCGTCGCGAAGTCTACCGCGGATGAACCTGGGTTATGAGCAACTTAAAGTTCGCCCGGAGGAATCGGTGACACCTTTGCGGGAAGCAAGCCAGATATCCTGGGTAGTTGTAGATATGGTTCCGTGGCTGGCCAAAGGGCCGTCGGTCGATGTTCTTCAAGGGACCATTCCTATGGCCGAAAGCACCGCGCTATGACGCCGCACGAGTTCATCGCCAAATGGAACGGCGTCGAGCAGAAGGAACGCTCCGCCTCGCAGTCCCATTTCAACGATCTGTGCGCCCTTCTGGAGGTGCCCGACCCGATCTCGGCCGACCCCAAGGGCGAATGGTTCGCCTTCGAGAAGGGCGCGAGCAAGACGGCGGGCGGCGAGGGCTGGGCGGACGTCTGGCGGCGCGGATGCTTTGCTTGGGAATACAAGGGGCCGAAGAAGGACCTCGATCGCGCCTTCACTCAACTTCAACAATACGCCGTCGCGTTGGAAAACCCGCCGTTGCTGATCGTATCGGACATGGCGCGCTTCCGCATCCACACGAACTGGACGAACACCGTTCAGAAGGTCCATGAGTTCCAGCTTGAGGATCTGGCGGACGGCGCGACCCGCGACCTGCTTCGGTCAGCCTTTCTGGAGCCGGAGCTGCTGCGCCCACGCAAGACTCGTCAGCTCCTGACCGAGCAGGCGGCGGCGAAATTTGCCGCGCTCGCTCAACGCCTCCGCGAACGCGGCCACGACGCCCAGACCGTCGCGCATTTCGTGAACCGGCTGGTGTTCTGCATGTTCGCGGAGGACGTGCGCCTGCTGCCCAATCATATGTTTCGCCGGATGCTGGAGCATTGCCAAGCGCAACCTTCCGAGTTCGAAAGCCTCGCCCGTGATCTGTTCGGCGCGATGCGTTCGGGCGGCAGGATCGGCTTCGAGAAAGTCGCCTGGTTCAACGGTGGATTGTTCGATAACGACAGGACGCTGGCGCTGGACCGGACGGACGTGGTCGACCTGCTGGAGGCCGCGAGGCTCGACTGGTCGGACATCGACCCCTCGATCCTCGGCACGTTGTTCGAGCGCGGTCTGGACCCCGCCAAGCGATCCCAGCTCGGCGCGCATTACACCGATCGCGACAAGATCATGCAGATCGTGAATCCGGTCGTGGTCGAGCCGCTGCTGGCAGAATGGGCGACGGTTCGCGGGCAGATCGAGGCTCGGCTGTCCAAGGCCCCTCAGGAGACCGCAGAGCGGCTTCTGAGGGGCAAGGAGCTCGCTGCCCGCACCAAGGCCCTGAATGAAGCAGAGGTGCTTCACAGGGGCTTCCTAGAGCGTCTGGCGGCCTACCGGGCCCTTGACCCCGCCTGCGGGTCCGGAAACTTCCTCTATCTCGCTCTCCTTGCCATCAAAGACATTGAGCATCGGGTAAACCTCGAAGGAGAGGCCCTCGGCCTGCCGCGCGGCTTTCCCCAGATCGGCCCCGAATGCGTCCTTGGGATCGAGATCAATCCCTTCGCCGCCGAACTGGCGCGCGTCTCGGTTTGGATCGGCGAAATCCAATGGATGCGCCGCAATGGTTTCGATGCCGCGCAAAACCCGATCTTGAAACCATTGACCAACATCGAGTGCCGAGACGCGGTGCTGGCCAAGGACGGTACCCGAGCCGAATGGCCTAATGTCGACGCGGTGATCGGCAATCCGCCATTTTTAGGCGACCGGATCATGCGTGGTGAACTTGGGGACGATTATGTCACCGCGCTGCGCGAAGCTTATAAAGGTGATGTTCCTGCTGGCGCGGACTTCGTCCTCTACTGGGTCGCCATGGGCGCGCAGTTGCTAGAAAATAAGAAGGCTAAACGAGTTGGGCTCGTAACAACCAACTCCGTAAGAGGCGGCATGAATCGGCGTGTTCTCGATCGGATCGCCGCTAGCCCAGGCTTCATTTCCGCAAGGGGCGATGAACCTTGGACATTGGCAGGAGCAGCAGTGCGCGTGTCAATGATCGTTTATGGCGAGCTACGTGAGGCAGAAGTCCCGCATCTCGATGGTGAACCAGTCCTTCGGATCAACTCCAATCTCACTGCTACGAAGGTGGATTTATCGCTGGCCAAGAAGCTACCTGAAAATCGGGGTGTTTGCGTTCATGGCTCTAAGAAAATCGGATCTTTTGACATCGATGGCGACGAAGCTCGAGATCTTCTGCGCCTCCCTACAAATCCCAACGGACGTCAAAACAAGGACGTAGTTACACCACTATGGAACGGCACGGATGTCATGCGGCGGTCGGCCGATCGCTGGATCATCGATTTCGGCATGGAGATGACAGAAGTAGAAGCGTCGTTCTTCGAGCGACCTTTCGAAATCGTCAAGCAACGGGTGAAACCGTTTCGCGACAAGAACCGTAACCCGGTTCTTGTCGCGAACTGGTGGCTCCACGGCGGCTTTCGTCCGGCAATGCGGAACGCTTTACCATATCTCACGCGCTGCATTGCCACGCCTGCCGTATCAAAGCATCGGGTTTTCGTATTCGTCCCGAAAGGCGTTCTACCGGATGCGCAACTCATGGTTACGCTTCGCGACGACGAT
Source organism: uncultured Paracoccaceae bacterium (assembly GCA_947489705.1). GTDB lineage: Bacteria > Pseudomonadota > Alphaproteobacteria > Rhodobacterales > Rhodobacteraceae > Palleronia. Next base: position 6,998 of record CANLEQ010000059.1, on the reverse strand, counting down.
ATGACCTTTGGCATCCTGCACTCTCGATTCCACGAAATCTGGTCGCTTCGTATGGGCACCTCACTAGAGGATCGGCCTCGCTACACGCCCTCTACCACTTTCGAGACTTTCCCCTTCCCCGAGGGCCTGACCCCCGACATTCCCGCCGCCGATTATGCTGACGATCCGCGCGCCCAAGCCGTCGCAGCGGCAGCGCGGGAGCTGGACGAGAAGCGCGAGGCATGGCTGAACCCACCCGATCTGGTAGACCGGGTGCCCGAAGTAGTCGAGAGCTATCCCGACCGCCGGATTCCAAAGGACGAGGCGGCCGCGAAGGAGCTGAAGAAGCGCACGCTCACCAACCTCTACAACGCTCGCCCTGCTTGGCTCGGCGGCCTCCACGCCCGCCTCAATGCAGCTGTAGCCGTTGCTTACGGCTGGGACGCCGAATGGGAGGCTGGCATGGACGACGACGTGATCCTCACCAAGCTCTTCGCGCTCAATCAGGAGCGGGCGGGGCGGACGGCGTGAATCGCATTCTTGTCTTCGCCGTCCAATGCCTGTGTAACGATTAAATGTTCCCCCAATGACACTTTCGCAGGTTCAGATCATCCGTTCGCTGGGCGAAGCGCTGTCTTGGTTCGAACGCGAACTCAGTTGGGGCGTGTCTCCCTCCAGTCTACCACATCTGACGGGACGGATCGGCGAACTCTACGCTGCGATGGTCACGCGCGGACAGATGGCGTTGGCGACGAACCAGAGGGGCTACGACGTCGTCAGCGCGGAGGGAGAGCGCGTTTCGGTGAAGACGATCACCACCTCCACCCATGTGACGTTCAACCACGCCACTTTCGATCAGGTCGACCGAGTCATCATCTTGCGTATTCTCGTTGAGGAGAACGAAGCGTCGATCGAGGAGCTGCTTGATTGCCCAGCCGTCCAAGCACGCGAAACAATGCGGCTGTCGGGTGACAAAATCCTCTACTACCCAAATGCCCGTCTGGCATCGCGGAACCTCTCCGATCTGAGCGTCACGGCTCATGCCATGTACGAGAAGCACAGCGTCAAGCAGCTCGAGAACGGGACGATTCTGGTAGAGGCCAACGGCAGCCTCGTTGAACCGGCTCTTCCTGTTCTGCGCACCCTGGCGAGCCAGGTACGGGTCGTTTGCGGGAGAGTGTGAAATCCTACGCTAAGGCCGATACGGCTCGCCTTGGGTTCGCTCACTCCTTCGGTTCGGCCCCCTTGCCGAACAACCGCTGCAGAACCTGCTCGGATCGCTCCAGCCCCTCGTCAGTGAAGGCGACCGATTTTGCCTTTCCCACCGGGTCAGTGATCCATCCTTTCCGGTGCAACCGGTCCATGCTGTCCCAGTCGAACCCCTTCCAGGCGCGCCGGCCGTCGTGAAGGGTCAGGCGCAGGAGCGCCAACACGGCCGCGTCGATCTTGTCTTCGTCGAGATCCATGGCGTCCGTTTCTCCCTCAAGACCTTCGGGCGTCATGCGCCGAGCAACCGTTTCCCATTCTCGCGCAAGTTTCCCTCTGGATCGACATACCGGTAGAGCGTCACCGGCCTGATCTTCAGTTCTTTGCATAGCTCGGAGACGGAGGTGTCGCGGTTGGCCATCGCGGCCTGCGCCATGCGCACCTGGGCCTTGGTCAACGCGAACTTCCGGCCTCCTTTCCGCCCCCGGGCGCGGGCGGCGGCGAGACCGGCCACGGTCCGTTCTCGGATCAGCTCGCTTTCGAACTCGGCGAGGGACGCGAAGATGCCGAAGGACAGCCGTCCGTGGGCGGTGGTCGTGTCGATCTGGGCACCTTGTCCGGTCAGCACCTTCAGGCCGACGCCGCGCTCGGAGAGGCCCGCGACCGTCTTCACCAAGTGATGTAGGCTGCGCCCCATCCGGTCGAGCTTCCAGACGACCAGCACGTCGCCGTTCCGGAGGGCCTTCAGGCACGCTTCCAGTCCTGGCCGTTCGTCTTTCTTTCCGGACGCCCGATCCGAGTAGATCTGGTCTTCGCCGACGCCAGCAGAGATCAGGGCGTCCCGCTGCAGGTCGAGCGATTGACTTCCGTCGGCCTTCGAGACCCGCGCGTAGCCGATCAGCATGTTTCGCAAACGATCGTTTGAGACAGTCGGCGAAGATCGACGCTCCTGGCCATTGATGCTTTTCCTTAACCCATATCGAAATCAAAGATACGCAATGGAGTAATCGAAGGCAAAAGAAACATGGCCCACCGGACCATCCTGACGCCGAAGCAACGGGAGGTCCTGTTCGGCCTTCCCGCGGACGAACCGCGGCTGCTCAAGCACTATACGCTCTCGGATGAAGACCTCGATCATATCGGCCAGCGCAGGCGTCCGAGAAACCGGCTCGGCTTCGCCTTACAGCTTTGCGCGCTGCGCTATCCCGGACGCGCTCTGCTGCCGGGTGAGGTCATCCCAGTCGAGATCACCGACTTTCTTGCCGCGCAACTTGGCCTCAAGGACGCCGACCTCGACACCTATGCCGCCCGCGAAGAAACGCGGCACGAGCACATGGCCAGCCTGCGTCAGCTCTACGGCTACAGGACCTTCTCCGGCCGCGGTGCCCGCGACCTGAAGCTCTGGCTCGACGGTCAGGCCGAGCACGCCGTTTCCAACGAGGACATCGCCCGCCGCCTCGTCGAGGAATGCCGGAGAACCCTGACCATCCTTCCCGCCATATCCACCATCGAGCGCCTCAGCGCCGACGCGCTCGTCGCCGCTGAGAAACGGATCGAGACGAGGATTGCGGATCGCTTGAGCGATGACGAATGCGCGATCCTCGATGATCTTCTGTCCGAGATGGTCGAGGATCGGCTGACCCGGTTCGTCTGGCTGCGCAAGTTCGAGGTCGGGAACAATTCGGCCGCTGCACGCCGGCTGCTCGATCGGCTCGATTACCTTCGCAAAATCGACGTTTCGCCGGATGTGTTCCACGGCGTTCCGGATCATCGCATCACGCGTCTGCGCCGACAGGGCGAACGTTACTTCGCGGATGGAATGCGCGATCTGCCAAACGACCGCCGCAACGCCATCCTTGCCGTCTGCGTGTCGGAATGGCGACGCGCGATCGCCGATGCCGTGGTCGAGACACATGACCGGATCGTCGGCAGGACCTGGCGAGAGGCCGCCCGGCTGTGCGATGACCGCATGGACGGAGCGCAACCGGCGGTCCAGAAGACCTTGCGCTCGTTCCGCGACATGGGAACGGCCCTTCTCGAAGCGAAGAACGACGACGCGTCTCTTGAGGACGCCATCTCGTCAAGTCCGGGATGGACGGATTTGCAGGCTCTCGTCGCCGTCGCGGCCCGATTGACGGATACGCTGTCGTCGGACCCGATTGCCCATGTCGTGCAGGGGCATAAGCGGTTTCGTCGATACGCCCCCCGGATGCTGCGGCTTCTTGAAATCGACGGGGCGGACGTGGCCAAACCCCTTCTGGACGCGGCCGAGCTGATCCGGTTCGATCGGGCTCACAACCCGCCGACGGATTTTCTGCGGCGCACATCGAAGTGGCACCGGCACCTGAAAACCCAATCCGCCGTGGACGGCCGTCTCTGGGAAGTCGCAGTCATGTTCCATTTGCGCGACGCCTTCCGCTCGGGCGATATCTGGCTGGAACGCTCCCGGCGCTACGGCGACCTGAAACAGGTGTTGGTGCCTGCGCAGGCCGCAGAGGCGAACGCGCGGCTCGCCGTCCCCTTCGATCCCGAGGACTGGCTGGCCGATCGCCATGCGCGAATGGAGCTCGGTCTCGAAAAGCTGTCCAAGGCCGCGAAAGCGGGCGCGATCCCCGGTGGTTCGATCGAGAACGGCGTGCTTCATCTGAGCCGGCTGCCGACAGCACCGCCGCAGGGGGCCGATGACCTGCTGTCCGATCTCTACCGCCGCATACCGGAGACGAGGATCACCGACATCATGCTGGAGGTGGACCGCGCGACCGGGTTCACCGAGGCGTTCACGCATCTCAGGACTGGCGCTCCGCCGAAGGACCGGATCGGCCTGATGAACGTGCTCCTGGCCGAAGGGCTCAACCTCGGTCTGAGCAAGATGGCCGAGGCCAGCAATTCCCACGGATTCTGGGAACTGATGAGAATTTCGCGCTGGCACGTGGAAAGCGATGCCTATGCCCGCGCGTTGGCGAGCGTCGTCGAAGCGCAGGCCGCTCTCCCGATGGCCCGCTTCTGGGGCATGGGCACGACAGCCTCCAGCGACGGACAGTTCTACCCCACCACCCGGCAGGGCGAGGCGATGAACCTGATCAACGCGAAATACGGGCGCGAGCCGGGTCTGAAATCCTACACGCACGTTTCCGACCAGTTCGCGCCCTTCGCGTCGCAGACCATCCCGGCCACGGTCAGCGAAGCACCCTATATCCTCGACGGGCTGCTGAACAACGAGATCGGCAAGCGGATCAGGGAGCAATACGCCGATACCGGTGGCTTCACCGATCACGTCTTCGCCGTCACCTCGATCCTCGGCCACCACTTCATCCCGCGCATCCGCGATCTGCCCTCCAAGCGCCTCTACGTCTTCGAGCCGAAGGCCGTGCCGCTGAACTTGCGCGGTCTGGCAGGCGGCACGATCCGGGAGAACCTGATCGCATCCAACTGGCCCGACATTCTGCGGATCGCGGCGACCATGACGGCCGGGACCGTCGCGCCCAGCCAGATCCTGCGCAAGCTGGCGTCCTATCCCCGCCAGAACGACCTTGCCGTCGCCCTGCGCGAGGTCGGCCGCGTCGAGCGGACGCTGTTCATGATCGAATGGGTCCTGAACACCGACATGCAGCGCCGTGTCCAGATCGGCCTCAACAAGGGCGAGGCGCACCACGCGTTGAAGAACGCGTTGCGGATCGGCCGACAGGGCGAAATCCGCGACAGGACGACCGAGGGCCAACATTTTCGGATGGCCGCGCTCAACCTCCTCGCCGCGATCGTCATCCACTGGAACACGGCTCGCCTGGGCGAGGCCGTTGCGCAGCGCCAGTGTGCGAAGCTCCCGGTCCCGCCCGATCTTCTGGCGCACACCTCGCCCCTCGGCTGGGCACACATCCTTCTCACCGGCGAATACAAATGGCCGAAGAGGTAGAAGCCACAGTAGACATTCACTGCGCCGCGCTCGAACTCACACTATGCGGGACAGACCGGGCGTTCGCTGCGCTATGAGCGAAGGTCGGGGTCAGCCAGGTATGGTCTAGGGCTTCCATGGCGCGGGGCATCTTCAGCCCGATCAGCGCGCTACGGATCCTGTCGAGAAGCTCGGTCATGACCGCATGCCTTCGGCCGCGAGACGCTTGCCCGAAGAAGGCGTCCACAGGACCCGAGGTTATTCGTTCTTCAAATCATGGATCAAGACGATCTTCCTCAGTCCATGCACCCGTTTGCTCCCGTTCCATTGCTCGCGGCATCAGGACAGCATTCCTCAGCGTCGCCAATTTCCCGATAGATAAGGTTCAGAAATCGACAATGCAGCTCGCGTTCAGTCAATTATCAAACAGCGGTTCTGGGAAAATTACGACCTATTTTCGCGGTTATAGCGGGGATGAGCTGGGTCTTCGTCAGCGTCTTCGTCATTCGCCGGCTCAGGAATTTTCCCCTCCGGCGAGCGGATACCCCCGCCCGTGGGACCGGGAAAGGGAACACGATCTTCGCTGCGTTGTACGGCGTCCTTTCCGCTCGGAAAAGATCGCCACCTCCTGTCCCCAATTCCAAAGCGAACAGGGTCTTTCTGAGGCATTGGCCAACCTGGTTCCGCTAGCCGCGATAACGGAACATACGATAGGCAGAGCGGTTAACCTTCGATCGAATAAAGGAGGTATCAATGTCAATGGAAACCACGCACAGGCGGGGAGCGCATGCCGGTCCGCTTGATCTGGTGAGTGACGCGTTCACGCAAGTCACCGAACTTTTCCGCGGCGAACTCAATCTTGCACGCGCCGAAGTTCAAGAGAACCTCAAGAAGGCTGCGATCGCGATCGGTCTCCTCATAACTGCTGTCGTTCTCTTCCTCGTTGCTCTGAATGTTCTAGCGGCCGCGTTGGTAACAGCCGTTGCGGAACTCGGTCTCGGGGCCGGATGGGCGGCTCTGATAGTCGGCGTTGCGTTCCTGGTAATCGGTGCTGTTATGGTCATGAAAGGTAAGAACAACCTCACGGCTGTCAGCCTGGCGCCGACACGCACCGTGAAGAATGTGCAGCGCGATATCCACCTGACGGAGGAAGTTACCCATGGCTGATAGGTCTGCCCGCGAAATAGAACGTGATCTTGAACACAAACGCTCCGAGCTCAGCAGTACAATCGACGAAATCTTCGATCGCATGACTCTCGAGGGCGCTTGGAACTACGCCGGCAGGTATCTCCGTGACCACCGTAGTGAGCACGGTCAGACGGTGGGCAATATCCTCAGGGAAAAGCCACTGGCGGTCGGTCTCGTCGCAATCGGGATGGCTTGGATCGTGTTTGGATCGCGCGTGTCTGATCAACACTCCTTGCAGCAGGAAAAGCTCCCCCGATCCGATGAGCGGGACGATGTCGAGGGCCGCGCGCGCGTTGGATCCAGGGACCACGATGATACGAGTTCCAGGACCACGAGGACGGGTTCGTATACGTCGCCCGAAGCCGGAGTGACCCCATTGGAAATGCCACCAACCGACCCTGACCTGCCGAAGCCCGGGAAAACGGCGTCGAGCGAGCCCACTTCGCCGGTGCGAACGACGCCGGCAGGAACACAAGACGTGCCGTCACGTTCCACCGGCAGTACCAAGTCGGACAACACTCGTGGTAACGACAAGACCTTGCCACCAGCCGCCCCGGCGGTGGTTCCCGCGAGTTCGCCGCCGAGGCCTCCGGCAACGACGTCGAGCGACCCGGCTTCGAAAGACAACACGACAGGCGTTGGATCCTCGAAAACTCCCTCTAGGTGTTCAGTCCCGGCATTTGGTGGATCGGATCGATGATGAATCTGTCCGGCTCTGATGTCCAGATTTTGCAGA
>CANLEQ010000058.1 GCA_947489705.1 uncultured Paracoccaceae bacterium | reverse complement strand
CCTTCTTGAAACCGAAGCCGCCACGGGGAACATGATGGCGGCGTGACCAGCGCAGCGCGCTGTCTCATTACCGTGCCGCGGTACAGTCCTGACGGTTAGTTCAGGCGCATGCCCGAGCCTTCTCCAATCCGCTACCGCACGACGAACTGGTCATCCTGCTATGCCGCGCCGCGCAAGCGGGGCTCGTTGTCGATCTGGTTTGATCCCGACATGATCTGGCATGCAGAGAAGTCCGGCAAGCAGGGCCAGCCCAAGACCTTATCGGATGCTGCGATCCAGACCTGCCTGACGCTGAAGGTGCTCTTCGGTCTTCCGCTTCGCCGGATGGTCGGACTGAGCGAGAGCCCGATCCGGATGTGCAGGCTTCGACTGGCCGGTTCCACCCTTCTCCAAGTTTTGCCGGCGCCAGGCGCGGATCGCGGTGCAGATCCCTTATCGCGCCTCCGGACAACCGCTGAACCTGCTGATTGATAAAACAGGCATCAAGTTCCGTGAATAGCCCCGCGTTTGCTAGACGCCCTCGTGCCGCAGTTTCTGCCGCCGCTCGAACTCGAGGAGCGACGGCATTCCGTTCCGCGCGTGCTTGCGCTTCGGGTTGTAGAACATCTCGATGTAGTCGAACACGTCTCGCCTGGCTTCCTCTCGGGTGCGGTAGGTGCGACGCCTGATCCTCTCGCGCTTGAGCAGGTTGAAGAAGCTTTCGGCGACGGCGTTATCATGGCAGTTGCCTCGACGGCTCATGGAATGCTCGAGGTCGTGGGCTTTCAGGAACGCGGCCCAGTCCATGCTGGTGAACTGACTTCCCTGATCGGAGTGGATCAGCACCTTGGCCTTCGGCTTCCTCCGCCATGTGGCCATGAGCAGAGCCTGGAGCACCACGTCAGTCGTCTGGCGCGACTGCATGGACCATCCGATCACGCGCCGAGAGAACAGGTCGATGACTACCGCCAGGTAGGCCAAGCCTTCCCGGGTGCGGATGTAGGTTATGTCGTCGCCCATCGGGCTCGAACCAATGGCGCCACACTGGGCAACCCCAGACCCTGTCCGGCGCTGCCACGTCGAATTGCCGATCCAGGGTGTTGTCGACCACGATCGAGGGTTTGCCACCATACTTGCCCGGGCGGCGCTTGTAGCCGATCCGTGCCGTGATCCCGGCCAGCCTGATCAGGCGCGCGACGCGGTTCAGGCAGATGCTCTCGCCTTGCGCGAGAAGATCGTCGTGCAGTTTGCGGTGCCCATAGACCTTGTCGCTTTCGACCCAAGCCTCCTTCAGCAGTTCGGTCTGGCGGGCGTCTTCCCGAGCACGCTTGCTGAGCGGCGACTTCACCCACGCTGCGAGTCCGCCCGGCTGGATGCGCAGACACCGGCACATCGCCCGGACGCAGAACTGCCCGCGATGCTCGGCCACGAACGCGTATCTCACTCGTTCGGCATGGCCCTCGGCCCGGTGGCGGGCGCATGCCTCACCCCTGGCGAAATACGCGCTCGGCATCGTCCTCGGACCAATTGCGGACAAGCCTAACCCTTTTTGGGATGTCGCGCTCGTCAGAGACCCGCGCCAGATCCTTCTTCAGCCGCCGGATCTCGGTGTCTTTCTCGGCCTCTCTCGATGACGCCTTCGCAGGCTTCTTCTCCCAGGCGTAGAGCGAAACGGGCTGACCCCGAGGCGCTTTGATACCTCCCTGACCGGATCGCCCCGCTCGGTGATCTGCGCGACAGCGTCTCTCTTGAACTCCTCGCTGAACTTGCTGCTGCTCGTCAGACAGCAAGTGGGGGAAGCGTACTTCAAGCTCAAATAACGCAGTAACATCATGCTTCTGCCCGATTGGCAGCAAGCGCGAATATCTGGCGACCCCGGAAGGACTCGAACCCTCAGCCTATTGATTAGAAGTCAATTGCTCTATCCAGTTGAGCTACGGGGTCGCGCTCACACTGTACGGAAAACAGTGCGCAAGAGCTTCTTAAACGCGAACGTGGTTGATATCAAAGCTATAAATGCTGCTTGACACTACCTGTAGAGGTCAGCTGTTCAACCCCATTGTGATAACGCCCCTCACCGCGCATGAGCAAGCGGAACCCGTGCGTCTCCCCCCTCGTTCGAACCTTGTAACAAATCGGGAGACCTGAGTATGAAACGTCTACTTCTCGCCGCATCCTGCATACCCGCGCTGACCCTGCCGGCGATAGCCGAACAGCATGTCAACATGGAGGTTCGCGCTGAAGTTATGAACCGGGACGGCGATTCAGTCGGAACCGTGACGATCAACGAGACGGCATCGGGGCAGGCTCTGATCATCGTCGCCCTCTCCGGCTTGTCCGAAGGAGCGCACGGCATCCATTTCCATGAAACCGGCGACTGCTCGGCCGACGATTTCACGAGCGCTGGCGGCCATATCGCCGGTGACGCCGATCACGGTGTCATGGTCGAGGGTGGCCCTCACCCCGGTGACATGCCCAACATTGTCGTGGGCAGCGACGGAAATACCAATGTCGAGATCTTCAACGATCGTATCGACATCGCGGATCACCTGCTCGACGAGGATGGCGCCGCCTTCATCGTTCACAGCGGCCCCGATGACTACATGAGCCAGCCGTCCGGTGATTCCGGCGACCGCGTGGCGTGTGGTGTGCTCGAAGAGGTGTAACTCCGAGCTTCGTGGCCCGCCCAAGGCTGGCAATGGCGATGACAGTCGCGGCGTGGGGGCTTGATGCCCCCGCGGCGGGGCGATGCGAAACACTTTGCTGACTTTGTCTGATGTCGCTCGTTCCGTGCCGTAAGTTGCAATGCGCGCCGATCTTGGCACGTTCGGTATTATCAATACATTTCATTCCAACAACGCGCAGACCAGCGAGAGGCAGTCACGGACAAAGGCGAAAGCGACAAGCCTCGGACATTCAAAGCTTCCAGCATTGTCTACCGCCCCATAAACCCTGGCCATCCGCGAGCGCGCCGATCTCCAGGTCAGGGCCCCGCTGCTTTGGCTCATCAGGAACCAGTGTGGAGCGCCGCATTCCCCCTCCCGCGGCCGAAGCGGACCGTAGCTCGAACAGAAAACGATCCGGGGCTTGGGTCAGCAGGTCTCCACTGTCCGAAACCGGTTTGACCCCGACGCGCGACGCGCGTGAACGCCCTTGGGTGAAACGGCACCTGCGGTCACCAATGCAACGAACTAATGAAAGGGACGCTCTACCAGTTTATCTGTTCAAGACCCTCGAAACTGACGCTTCCCCCGTCATCGAAGGTGAGAACGCCCGCGGCATCCGGCGACAGGATCGCGCTTGCGTCGTCTGTACCGGTGATCGTGTGTCCGTCTTCGACGAGAACGCTCCAGCCGCTGCCGTAAATCGCGTTGTCTGCTACGTGAACCGGGCCCGACCCTCCCGTGATCTCGACGAGATCCGTCCATCCCGCGCCGCCGCGCACGTGATCGGATCCCTGGCCGGCGTGAACCTGGAACTGGTCCGATCCGGAACCGCCATCGAAGACGTCGTCTCCCAATCCGCCGATCATAACGTCGGCGCCCGCGCCTCCCCGGGCCGTAACGCCCGAGGTGTCGGCCGATGCGTCGAGGTGGTCGTCGTGATCGCCCAGCAAGAGGCGCTCGATCTCGTCGAAGGTCATCGTCGCCCCGCCATCGGTCGCCGTTCCCCTCCCGGCATCGCCGTACGTTACCGTGGCAGACCCGTTCATCGAGGTAAGGTCGAGCGTATCCACGTCCTCCGCGCCGCTGCCACCGATGACGGTGTCGTTCTCGATCGCGGTCCCCATCCGGAAGACATCCGCGCCGTCGCCGCCATCGATATTATCATCGCCCGCCCCGCCAAGGATGGTATCGGCCCCCGCCCCGCCAAGGAGGCGGTCGTTGCCGTCGTCGCCGGAGATGAAATCGTCGCCGTCACCGCCCAGCAGAACGTCGTCCCCATAGCCGCCCTTGATCGTGTCGTTCCCGGCCCCGCCATCGACGGTATCGCCGTCATCGAGATGTTCGAACGCGCCGCTCGATCCCGCATTTATATAGTCGTTCCCGTCGCCCCCCGCGAGCGAATCCGCCCCGAGCCAGCCCAGGATCGTGTCGTCGCCGCCGCCGCCCGCGGCGAAATCGTCGCCGTTGCCGCCATCCAAACGATCGGCGCCGTCGCCCCCATCGAGGCTGTCGTTGCCGGTCCATCCGATCAGCGTGTCGTCGCCGGCACCACCTCGCAACGTATCGTTGCCGGAATCCCCGTCCAGCGTATCGGACCCCTCGCCGCCTTCGATCAGGTCGTGGCCGGATCCGCCATGCAGGCTGTCCCTGCCATGGCCGCCGACGATCGTGTCGTCGCCCGCCCCGCCGCGAACCGTATCGTCGCCGTCGAGATCGGCGAAAGCGCCACCCGCGCCGGCATCAATGAAGTCGTCGTCCGCGCCCCCGTCGATCGAGTCCGCCCCCAGCCAGCCATAGATCGTATCGCTGCCGCCGCCCCCGCGCAGGGTGTCGTCCGCGAGGCCGCCATCCACGACATCGTCACCGTCGCCGCCGTCGAGCAGGTCATCCCCGATCCAGCCGATCAGCGTGTCGTCTCCCGCCCCGCCGTCGAGGGTGTCGTTCCCGACATCTCCGTCGAGCCGGTCCGCACTTGCGCCACCCTCGATCAAGTCGTCGCCCGTGCCGCCCCACAGACTGTCGTGGCCATCGCCCCCCACGAGGGTATCCGCCCCCCCACCGCCGGCCAGTGTGTCGCTGCCTGCGCCGCCGATTAGCGTGTCGCTCCCGCCTCCGCCGTCGATGGAATCGTCACCGTCACCGCCGTCGAGCAGATCGCCGCCGCCACGACCGATCAGGGTATCGTCGCTCGCGCCGCCCCTGACGGTGCCACCATCGGCGTGGGTGGTGATGTGGTCCGCGCCCCCTCCCCCGAAGATTTCGGTCTCGGAAACGCCGGTATCATCGAAGGTCATTCCCTCATCTCCGAGACGGAGCGTTTCGACGACATCCTCAGGCGATATGTAAAGGATGCGGGTCGTTTCGGCGCCGAACGCGTCGCTCGCGGTTGCGGTTACCGCCACGGGACCTTCCTCGAAATCGAGATGCTGTCCATCGGCGAGGCGAAGCAGTCCGGCCGCGTCGATGACGAAGCGCGGGTCGTCGATCGACCACCGAAGACTGTCGTTCTGGTCCGGATCAACGGCCGAGAGCTGGCCCACAACCGCACCGGCGGCGTTCTCTTCGACGGGGGCGGCGACGAAGGCGATCTCGCCGGGCGGGCGGTTGAGCGCGCGCTCCGTCGACACGGTTTCATCGGCAAAGCGCAGGATCTCGATCGATGCGAGGGTGTCGGTTCCCTCCTGCGCTGCGTCGCGAAGATCCCGCACGACCACGGATCCCTCCGGGCCCCGCAGGACTTCGTAATTGGCGCGCGCGCCTTCGTAGACCGCGGTGTCGCTGCCCGCGCCGCCCTCGATCCGGTCGTCGCCGGATCCGCCGGCAATAATGCTGCCGTCGCTGGCATGACCGAAGATCGTATCGTCGCCGTCGCCGCCGGTGATCGACAATTCGGCGACACCCCTGTCGTCGAACCGGACGCCCCCATCCGCAAGGGTGACATGCTCGGCCACGTCGCCGACGCTGATGCTGTAGGCTTGCGACGTCGTCGATCCATCCGTCGAAGTTGCGGTAACGACGATTTCGTGCGCGGCCGCGGTTTCGAAATCCGAGGGATCCGCCACACGTATCTCACCGCTTTCGGGATCGATAGCGTAACGCCCGCCGGCATCGTCGGCGAGGGTATAGGTGACACGATCCCCGGGATCCGGATCTGTCGCTTCCGCAATAATGCCCACGGATGTTCCTGGCATCGCGTCTTCCGGGACGGTATCGGCGGTCGGGTCGACATCCGATTGCGCCGAGACGGGGCTGTTTTCCGGCTCGGCGGCGTCGGGAGGGATTGCCGGGTCGCGCTCGGGCGTATCCGCGGGAGCGGGTTCCGCCAGATCTCCGCCCGGTGGAATCGAAGGCGACCCCGGTGAAGGCGGTTCGTCGGCAGGCAGAGGAGGCTCCGGATTCCTTTCGGCAACGGGTTCGACGTCGGGCTCATCCACGGTGCCGCCCTCCGACCCGGTTTCAGGCACTGTCGGAACAGGGGATCCGCCGACCTCCGTTTCAGATGGCGCGGGATCTGCCGGAGCCGGCTCGGACGGGTCGGGGTCGACGGGGGTATCGGGCTCCGACGGGGCGGGTCCTTCCGGTCCCGGATCATCGCTCCCTTCCGGCTTGGAGGGGATCGCCGGTTCGCCGGGGGCCGGCGTATCCGTCTCGGGCGCAACGACAGGATCGGGAGTGGCGGGTTCGGCCGTGTCGGGATCGGGCGACGTGACGAGCTCTGATGGCGCGGGGTCGTCCGTTCGTACCGGTTCGGCCCCTGTGGCGTCCGGCGGTCCCTCTGCCGCGAAAGACGCGGGCGCCGGTTCGATCACGTCCGGCACATCCCCGCCCACCGGACTTTCCCTAGGCTCGACAGAAGGGGTGAACGGACCGGCAGCAGTTGCGAATGCGGGGGGAATGCCCGCTTCTGCGGGCGCGAATGCCGCTGGCAGATCGGGATCCGTGGAGAATATGCGGCCGCTGGAATGATCGGCTGGGTTTGTCGTCAGATCTTCCGACGACGCCGGGATCGCTGCGGATCGCGCCGGAGAGACCGCAGAATAGGCCCCTTTGAACATTTGCTCTTGAGAACTATCGCGCGAGAACAGGCTTTGCTGCGCCGCCTCGCCGACGCTTCCGAGAACGCTCCAGGAGACCGCGCCCCCTGCCAGGGAGACGCTGATCGGGGCCGAGGCAGGAGCGGGATCGACCTCCGCGCGAACCGCGGACCGGGCCGGATCGGCCAAGAGACCGCGTGCGCCGCTTTCATCGGGCGCGCCGGAACGGCCGGGTGTGGATTTGGAAACGTCACGCATGATCCTGCCTGTCCCCGGCAACGGCTTTTCGACCCTTCAGACCTATTGTTCCGTCATGGCCCGGTCGGAAATGACCCGCAGGGGCTTGAGGAGATAGGACAGAATCGTCCGCCGTTCCGATTTGATATTCGCCGTCACCGTCATGCCGGGCGTAATGGGCAGGAATGTGTCGCTTTCGTGGCGGTCATTCGCAGAAAGACCCTGAAGGTCGAAGGACAGCTTGGCACGAAAGACCTGGCGCCCCCCCTCGATCTCGAAACTCGACGGCGAGATGCGCTCGACCCGCGCCTCGATATCCCCGTATCGCGTGAAATCGTAGGTCAATACCTTGAGACTGGCCGTGTCGCCAACTTCGATACCGCCGATCCGCTCGGCCGGGATTTCGATCTCCGCAAAGGCACGACCGCCGAGCGGCACGATATCGGCCACGATTTCGCCCGCACCGACGACCTCGCCCGTCCCCTGGATCTCGAGCGTGTTGACGATGCCGGCGATGGGCGCGCGCAGAACCGACCGGGAGAGGCGGTCGTCGATCTGCCGGATCGTTTCGCGCGCGGATGCGAGCGCCTCGCGCGCCTCGCCGCCCTTGCGCGCGGCATCGAAGCGATAGGCACCGACGAGTTCCGCCTCCTTCGCACGGGCGCGTGCGATCTCCGCTTCGGCGACGGCGCGATCGCCGGTGAGCGCGCGAAGGCTGGCGCGGAGCTTGAGCAGTTCGCGGTCGAGATCCTCGACCTGCCGTCGGCTCAGCGCGGCACCGGTCTCGATCGCGGCATAGCGCTCCCGCCGGGCGACGAGGATCTCGATCTCGTCGCCGAGCGCGCTTGCTTTGGTCTCGATCGTCGAGATGCCCGCCTCGGCGACGGCACGCTCGCGCCGGACGACGTCGATCTGGGCGGTCCGGAAGGCCAGATCCTCGACCAGCGTGGGATCCGCCCCGAGCACCGAGCTGTCCGCATCGACGGCCGCGGGATCGACCGACAGAAGGGTGTCGTAGCGTGCGATATCCTGTTCGAGCCGCGCCGCCTGCGCCGCGAGCTTGCGCCGATCGGAAAGCAGGTCTGCATCGTCGAGCACGACGAGCGTATCTCCCGGCGTCACGATGTCCCCTTCGGCGACGGCGATGCGCGTGACGACGCCGCCTTCGGGATGTTCGAGCCGTTGCGAAAGGCCTTCGGGGCGGATCATGCCCTGTCCCGAGACCATCTCGTAGACGGGCGTGTTCGCAGCCCATGCGACGAAACCCGCAAGCGCGACGCCGATCGTCCAGATGAGCGCGCGGGCGTATCGCGTATCGTGGTATTCCGGCAGGAAGGGGCTTGCCGTAAGCGTGGCATCGCCGGAATCGGCATAGGGCGTAGCGGAGAGGCGCATCAGGGCTTCCTTCGTTCGTTGGCCGACGGCGTTCCGAAGAACGCGACCCGACCGTTCTGCAGCACCAATAGGCGGTCGGCCCGTGTCATGATGGATTGGCGATGCGTGACGAGAATGCACGACATCCGATCCAGCCGCCTTTCGATCGCGGCGATCAGGCGCCGTTCATCGTCGGGCGAAAGATTGGCTTCGATCTCGTCCAGAAGCAGTATCCCCGGCCGGCCCAGCAGAATCCTGGCAATGCATATCTGGGCGCGGAACGTCGGGGTCATCGATGCCTCGGTGGCCTTGTCGAGAACCGTATCGAACCCTTTTGGCAATTTGCGGATCCTGTCGAGAAGACCGAGCTCGTCCGTCACCACTTCGAGATCCGCCATTGTTGCGGACGGGGCGGTCAGGCGCAAATTCTGCGCGACGGTACCGTGGATCAGGAACGCATCGTGGCCGACATATCCGATGAGTTCGGCCTTCTTGTGCCCGGTCCATTGTGCGAGGTTGATCGGACCGAGCAGGACGCGGCCCGACTGGATCGGATGATTGCCGACGATCGCGCGCAAGAGCGACGTCTTGCCCGCGCCCGAGGGCCCGCCGATGCAGGTCAGCCGACCCGCCGGGATCTCGACGTCGAGGGCCTTGAGCGCGGGCTCGCTGGCCCCCGGATAGCGCATGACCAGGTTTTCGAACGTCACCGGAAGGTGCGCGGGATCGGCGCGGCGTTCGTCCGGACGCATGTCCGCCGCTTGTTCGGACGGAAGCGCCATCATCGCGTCGATCTGGCGGAAGGTTCTGAGCAGGCCATCGGCGCGCATAAGGACGAAGAGCGCCTGTTGCACCGGTCCGAAAAGACGCGATCCGAGGATGATGCAGGCGACAAGCGCCCCGCCCGAGAGATTGCCTTCGATGACCTGCCACGCGCCCACGAAGGCGATCGACGCCACGCTCAGCGTCATGACGATCGAGAGACCGGCCCCGAGGGTGGCGACGGAACGGTCGAGAGCGGCCTGAGCCTCGATCTCGTCCCGGAAGGCCGGCTGAAGCCGTGCGGCGAAGGCGGGCCCGAGCCCACGGCGCGCGATCTGGCCCGCGTGGTTCAGGGTTTCGCCCAGAAGCCGCTGATAGGTCCTGCGTGATGCGCCGTGCCGCGTGACGAGATCCCTTATGCGGGGAATGGCCAATGCCGCGATCGCCGCGAGCACCCCGAGCGTCGCGAACACGACGAGGCCGAGATAGACGTTGACGATGAGGATCGCCAGGATCAACGCGGCAACGAAGGGCAGATCGAGCAGGACCATCATGCCGGGCCCGGCGGCAAAGTCACGCACCGCCTCGAACTGCTTCAGCCGGTCGAGCTGCTCGCTGTTGGGTGAGGCCAGCAACATCGCGAGCGGCAAACGCAGCAGCTTGCGGTAGAGCCTCGAGCTGACGATGTAGTCGAGCCGCCCCGAAACGCGCGCCGCCACCCGTGCCCGGATCCGGCGCAATCGGATGTCGATCGCCATGAGCCCGACCAGCCCGATGCAGATTGCGGCGAGCGTGTCCATGGCCTCGCTCGGGAGGACCGCCTCAAAGACGAACGCGACCGACATGGAAGCGGCGATGACGAGCGAGCTGGATAGCGTCGTCAGAAGGACGAGCAGCCTCAACTCCGGCCGGAACCGCGTCGCGATCTCCCGGCGCAGGGGTTCGCGCTGATCCGCCTTGGCATCACGGCGATCCTCCACGAGGAGACAATCGTAGATGCGGCCTCTGCGGATCGCGATGCTTTGTCCCCCCGCGCAATCCCTCAGCACCGGGGCGGCGTATGCCGGGGTATCGACGAAGAGGACGCGCGCCCCGTCGATCACCATCGTTCCGGGCGGAAGCGCGGCCAGATCGTCTCCGCGATGCCGCACCTTCCGTGTCCCGAGCCCGAGATTGCGCAGGGTCGCGCGGATCTCCGCGAGACCGAAGACGTTCGGGAAATGCGGCGTCGCGCCCGCGATGTCGCGCGCGCTGACCGGCCAGAGCCGACGGCGCAGCACCTCAATAAGTACCTGCGGCCCGGGCCCGGTGACGGGAATGCCGCAGAACCGGCCGTTCTGGATGCCGTCGAGGAGCGCGTCGTAGCCAAACTCCGCCCGCGCGCGATCTGCTTCGGCGACGTCGCGGAAAGAGAGCGGCGCTGCGGGCGCCGCATCGGCGGCCTCGATGCAAAGAGTACGAGCTTGCGCACCCATCACGCACCCACCGGACGCAGATCCGTGTTCCGCGTCGCGCGCCGGGCGGGCGCGTCCGGGTGCGCTTGCTCCTTCAGCCGCCCGTTCTCGAGGCGGTAGTGGCGGTCCGCAAGCGCCTGTACCGCTGGCTGATAAGTCACGACGACGAGGATCACCTCGGGACGCATGTCCGCCAGAACCCGCCAGAGCGCGGCTTTCAGCCGGCGATCGAGGCCGAACGAGGTTTCGTCGAAGAGGATGATATCTGGTTTCGTGACCAGCGCACCGATCGCCAGCACGCAATGATGGACCGCCTTCGGCAAACCCGCCGCGTTCTGCGAGGAGACCCGCGTGGAAAACCCGTCCGGCAAGCCGGAGACGAACCTGTCGATTCCGATCCGACGGGCGAGGTCGAACGCTTCCTCGGAATATCGCTCGGGGTCGAAGCGGGTCATGTTCTCCAGCAGCGTTCCCTCGAGCAGGACATGCCCGGCACTGAGATGCGCGATGCGGCGCGAGAGCGCGATCGGGTCGCAGTCGAGGATCGCGGTATCGTCGACCCGCACCGACCCGGCGGTGGCGGGCAGGTGACCGCCGAGAACCGCGATCAGCTTGTCGCAGCCCGCCTCGTCATGGCCGTCCAAGGCGATCGCGTCCCCGCGTCTCAGCGAGAGATCGACATGCGACAAAAGCGGCGTCCCACCCGGAGCGGCGGACCAGCAGACATCCCGAAGCTCGAGCGTTTCGATGCGGTCTACCGGTATGTCGCCGGCATGGAGGAGTGGCGCCGTCAGCATTTGCGCGACGTCTTCGACGTGGGAGCGCACGTTGCGCTCCCCCGCGATCAGTGCCTCGATCCTCAGAACGGGCTGGATGATCCGGTTTGTCAGCAGGATCGCGGCGGCAAGCCCCCCCATCGTCATGACCCCATCGATCACGAGGAACGATCCTAGGCATGCCATGATCACCGGCGAGACCAGCGAGATCGCACCGGCGAGACCTTGGGTGAAACTGACGCGCTCGGAGAATTCGCATGTCTGCGCGGCGTTGACCGCCATCAGCTTTTCGTAGCGGCGTTCGAAATCGGGTTCGATCCCGAGCGCCTTGATCATCTCGATCCGGCCGAGCGTCTCGGCGAGGAAGGCGTTGCGACGTCCGCTT
Organism: uncultured Paracoccaceae bacterium; assembly: GCA_947489705.1. Taxonomy (GTDB): domain Bacteria; phylum Pseudomonadota; class Alphaproteobacteria; order Rhodobacterales; family Rhodobacteraceae; genus Palleronia. The sequence continues at coordinate 813 of CANLEQ010000058.1, read as the reverse complement.
CGGTCGATCCGCTCCTGTCCCAGGCTGATGATCCTGCGGCGGTGATGCACGACGATCGCGAGAGAGGCGAGCGACAGCAGCGCGGCCCCGAGCCCCATGACGGGCGAGATGAGGATGATGACGCCGATGAAGAGAAGGACGAACGGGACGTCGTAGAGCGCGATCGCGACCTCACCGCCGTAATGCTTGCGAACCCGCGCGATGGCCTCGAACCGGTCGAAGAGCCTGTGGCTGCCGAGGAACCCGGTGTCGATCCCGGGATGCAGGATACGCCGGCAAGCCTGCCAGTGCGCCGAAAGCGCGAACCGCGTCGTCGAACCCGAAACGATATGAAAGCGTGCCATGCGGACCGCGAAGTCGAGCGCAGTGACCGCCACGAGACCCGCGGCGAGAATTCCCAGGGTCTCGAACCCGCGATAGGGAACCACCCTGTCGAACACGTGCAGCAGCGCGAGGGGCAATGCCAGCGCAAGGATGTTCGTCAGCAAGGAGCCGGCGATGACGGCCGGGTCCAATCTCGAACTTCGAACAACCCTGATCATGGCGATGGCCCATACGGTCTCGGCAGCGAAGGGGATTGCCTACACCCGCGGCCCATAAGATTGGATTAAGAGCAGACCTGCTCGCAATTGCCGCGCCCGAAGCGCGCTCTTCCGTCCGGCAACACTTCCGTCGTAAGGTCGCCATTGGCCTGCCCCCTGAAAAGTGGTCCATCCAGAAGTAGGCTTTCATGCCAGTTGATCCGATCCCCAACGTTGGACCGCCCGAAGGCAGAGTTTTCCGGCTTCGATTAGGGTGACAGGCTGGTGATGC
>CANLEQ010000057.1 GCA_947489705.1 uncultured Paracoccaceae bacterium | reverse complement strand
CCGTTCCTCTCCCAGCCGGGAAATCGTAGCGGAACACTCCAGCTTCAAACGGTCCAGTTTGCGGGGATCAGATCAGTAGCAAAGGAACTGGATATGAAGCGAAGCAGGTTCAGCGAAGAGCAGATCATCGGCATCTTGCGGGAGAACGACGCGGGGGCGACCGTCGCGGATCTGTGCCGCAGGCACGGGATGTCTTCAGCGACGTTCTACGCTTGGAAGGCCAAGTATGGCGGAATGGACGTGTCGGATGCCCGGCGGCTGAAGTCGCTTGAAGATGAGAACGCCAAGTTCAAACGGCTCTATGCCGATGCAATGCTCGACAATGCGGGATTGAAGGACCTGCTGTCAAAAAAGTGGTAGCGCCCGCCGCAAAGCGGGATGCGGTCGCGCATCTGAGGACGAGCCTCGAGGTGAGCGAACGGCGGGCGTGCGCCATGATCGCAGCAGATCGGAGTTCGATCCGCTATCGAAGCAGCCGGCCCGATGACACTGACCTGCGGGCGCGGTTGCGGGAGTTGCCGATCAACGGCGCCGGTTTGGATACCGCCGCCTGCACGCCCTCCTGCGCCAGGAAGGTCACATCGTGAACCGCAAGAAGACGCAGCGTCTCTACCGCGAGGAAGGGCTCACGGTTCGGCGACGCAAGTCCCGCCGGCGGATCGCGCTGGCGCGAACGCCGATCCCGCTGGCGACCGTGCCGAACAGTCGCTGGTCGGTGGATTTCGTTCACGACCAACTCGCCAACGGCCGACGGTTCCGGGTTCTGAACGTGATCGACGACGTGACGAAAGAATGCCTGGCCGCCATTCCGGATACCTCGATCTCCGGCAAGCGCGTGGTGCGCGAGATGCGGGCCATCATTGATCGGTGCGGTCGGCCCGGCGCGATCGTCAGCGACAACGGCACGGAATTCACATCGACGGCCGTGCTCGGCTTCACGCAGGAACTGAAGCTTGACTGGCGCTACATCGCGCCCAGAAAGCCAACCCAGAACGCCGTGGCCGAGAGCTTTCAGGGCCGGATGCGGGACGAGTGCCTCAACGAGCACCTGTTCTTCTCGATGACCCATGTCCGCGCGGTGATCGCCGCATGGCGCATCGACTTCAACACCGCGCGGCCGCACTCCTCGCTCGGATACATGACCCCGGCCGCCTACGCGGCCTCCCTGAAACCGCAATGGCCAGCGACGCTCCACTCGATGGATGGCTCCGCCCCGATGGCCATTGCCCAAGTCGCACAGATGCGCAAATCTCAAACCATAATTCCGGTGGCAGACGGATGAGCGACGGGGGTCACGTCACTGCGACGATCATCGCGGCCAATGTTAGAGAACGGTTGATCGGCGTCTTACTAACTGATGGCAAGCGCGACCATCACGCCCTGCGCTCATCGCCAGAATTGCAAGAATTACAGCGTCGATGACGAAGATGCGAAGCAGCCGCTTCATCTCTGCTCGCCACCGCCTGGCACTCGCTCGATCCTCCGTTTGAGGAAGGATAGTGACCGACGAGGAAGACTATCGTGGCAATCCACAATTTGTGTCGATTGCCAGGCAAACCTTCCCTTCGCCCATAACGAAATCAGCTACTTACGGAAGGTGCGAGGCAGTCAGGTTGCCTCGTTTGCCAACCAAATTTGCCTCGCCGACTGCACTTGCGTCTGCGTGTAGAACGCATCCGATACCCGAGCGCGATCTAGGTCACTTCTCTCCTGCTGCATGGTAGCGGACGTTCGGCCAAGCAGCGGCGAATGGCAGGAAGGATGAAGATTTTCCGATGCGGGCCGGAGTGTAAGGTTGATGGCTGGACCGACGGCGGCCCGCGTTGGAAAATCTCTCAGGGAGGAAGCCGCGGGGGTCTGGCGGTACCCTATGGAGAAAGCGGCACAGCGTCGTTGGCGGTGTGGGGCGAGCGCCGGGTTTCCATCCAGTTTCGGACAGCTTTTCTGCGTTCCGCAGGGGGTATCGGTACTTGGCGGAGGGTGTGCGGCGAGGCTGCGGTGGCAGCGTTTCGGGCTTAGGGAACGACCGGCGCACGGCGTCCTTGTTTCCGGATCGAGGGAGTGATCCGGATCGGGGTCAGCGGTATGGCTGGCCCTGTCATCATGCAGCGGCCTTTCGGGGCGGAGCGCGGGTCACGGGGCGTTCGCCACGCCGGAAGGTCTCGACGATCCGCATTGCCCCGCCGCACTCAGGGCACGGCTCCTTGAGAGTGAGCGATGGGGCCTGATCGGCAGTCGACGCTTCGGTCGCGGCCGGCGCCTCGGCGGCGAGCAGACGGCGGATCGCCTCGACATTGCGCTTGCAGGCGCCAGGGGCGAGCAGGCCATAGTGGCGGATGCGGTGGAAGCCGGACGGGAGGACATGGATCAGGAAGCGGCGGATGAACTTGCCCGTGGCCAGCCGCATGACCTTCATCCGATCCCCGCGTTTGATCCTGTAATCCTTCCAGCGGAACGCGACGGTCTCGGCATCGGCGCTGACGAGACGGTGGTTCGAAATTGCCACGCGGTGGGTGTAGCGGCCGAGATAGGCCAACACCGCCTCGGGTCCGCCGAACGGAGGCTTGGCGTAGACCACCCATTCGGTTTTGCGGAGCGGCGCGAGATATCTGGCGAAGACCTTCGTATCTGCCAGGTCCCTCAGCTCGCCGAAACAGGCAAGCTGCCCGGCGTGGTGCAGCGCCATCAGCCCCTCGAGGAACAGGCGCCGGAACAGCCGCGACAGGATTCGGACGGGCAGAAAGAAGATCGGATCTTAGGGCGGACGCCGTCCCGAGGCCGGTGCCAGCGGCTCCGGCTTGTATCAGACTACCGCCATCAACCGATTTGGAGGTGTCCCATGGAACTGTACGCCGGTCTGGACGTGTCCGTCCGCAAGACGAGCATCTGCGTAATGGATGCTCAGGGGAATGTGCAGAAGGAAGTGAAGGTCGACAGCGAACCGGGCGCTATCGCAGACGCCCTTTGTACAGTCGCCGGGACCTGGAAGCGTGTCGGCCTCGAAGCGGGCCCGCTGTCGCAGTGGCTGTATGCGGGGCTGGCCGAAGCCGGCTTTCCAGCGACCTGCGTCGAGACGCGGCACATGAAAGCCGCTCTGTCGGCGCAGATCAACAAGACCGATCGGAACGACGCGCGTGGCATCGCGCAGATGATGCGGGTGGGCCTGTTCAAGCCGGTCTATGTGAAGACGCAACGCAGCCAGGAAATCAGGGCGCTCCTGACGGCGCGCAAGTTCCTCCAGGCGAAGATCATCGACACGGAGAACAATCTCCGGGGACTTCTGCGTAACTTCGGCTTGAAGGTGGGCCACGTGACGCGAATACATTTCGAACGGCGTATCCGCGATCTGCTGAAAACCACCCCCCATCTGACCGCGACCATCGTGCCGCTCCTGCAGGTGCGCCGCGTCCTGCATGAACAGTACCAGCGCCTGCACAAGGAGATGGAACGCATGGCGACTGAGGATAGTACCTGCCGCCGCCTTATGACCGCACCCGGGGTCGGGCCGGTCGTGGCTATGACCTTCCGCGCTGGCGTCGATGAACCGGCGAGGTTCCGCAAGTCCCGGTCGGTGCCGGCGCATTTCGGGCTGACGCCTGCCAGATATCAGTCCGGCGAAATCGACCGCGACAAGGGGATCTCCAGATGCGGGGACCCGACCGTGCGATGGGCCCTGGTCGAGGCGGCCGGCGTCCTCCTGCGGTTCGGACGCAGGATGTCACCGCTGAAGGCCTGGGGTCAGAGTCTGGCCAAGCGCCGCGGGTTTGCCAAGGCAACCGTGGCTGTCGCCAGGCGCTTGGCCATCGTCCTCCATCGCATGTGGGTGGACGGCAACGACTATCGCTGGGAGGGGCATACCGCCTGATTCCGGCGAACCGAACCCGCGCCTTTTTGCGCGGATAGAGGTCCCGCGCAGGGACGGAGGGCGGGCAATCCCGTGGGGGCCATGGACCACCGCATGGTGCAGTTCGCAAAGAAGATTGGGATGCCCATCCTGCCGACCCGATAATGGAGTGGCCGCTGCCGATGCAGACGACGGGCCAACTTCGGAGAGAAGCGCGACACCTGCGGGGGCTTCGCAAAAATCGTTCGGGGCGATCTCGTTCGCATTAGGGCTCCGGACCCCACTTACGGTCACTCGAGCCCCGGCGCGAGCGGAAGTATCGGCTACGGCCCCTGACCGCGGTCGAGCTGCGGGCCGGCCATTCGTCAGGCTTTTCTCATCAGGCGCGGTTCGGGCTCTCTTGGCTGGCGCGGTCGCTTTCCGGCCCCGGGACGCCGTGTTCATTTCCTGGCAACCATCCTTCAGAAAGGATCAATTATCCGGCGCGGTCATCAGCCCTTGGGCGCGCGTCGCCCCCCAGTCCCAGGTGATCGTGATGAGTGCCCCCTCCGACCTGTCCAGCACCCTCAGCGACGAGGCGCTCGCGGATGACACATTGGCGCAACTCTTCGCCCGGGCCAGGTCGGCCATCGTTCTCACAGACCCCCGGCAACAAGACAATCCGATCGTTGCCTGCAACGCGGCCTTCCTGACCCTCACGGGGTATTCCGAGGAGGAGGTCCTGGGGCGGAACTGCCGGTTCCTCCAGGGTCCTGCCAGCGACCGGGAACGGGTCACGGACATCGCCCGGGCTGTCGAAGCCCAACGCCCGGGCCAGTTCGAACTGCTGAATTACCGTAAGGATGGCATGCCTTTCTGGAACGCCCTCCATGTCGGACCGATCTACGACGAGAACGGGGAGGTGCAGTACTTCTTCGGCTCCCAGTACGACGTTACCAGCGTGGTCGATGCCCGTATGGCGCAGGTCCGCGAACATGAGAGCCTGAGCTATGCCCTGCAGGCGGCCCGGGCCATCGGCACCTTCGACTGGGATGTGCAGGCGGACCGGCTGGCCGTGAACGAAGGCTTCGCCCGGGCCTTTGGCCTGGATCCGCCGGCAGCGGCCCAAGGGCTTCCAGTGGAGGCTTTCTACGAGCATGTGGACACCGCCGATGTCGATGGTCTGCGCGCGGCCGTGGACCATGCAGTGCAAAGCGGCGAGCCTTTCGAGCACGAATACGGGGTCCAGGGATCGGACAAGCACCGTTGGCTCCTGGGTCGGGGCCGCTGCCTGATCGACGACCAGGGCCGGCCGACCCGTTTCTCGGGCGTCGTCATCGACATCAGCCGCCGGAAGAAGGCGGAAGACGACCTGCGGGAAGAATTGAAGAAGTCCGAGATCCTGCGCCACGAGATCGACCACCGGATCAAGAACCTCTTCACCGTCATCCCCGCCATCGTCAACATGTCCGCCCGCCGGGCCCCGGACGCGGGGACACTGGCCACGCTCGTGGAGGATCGCATTGGGGCCCTGGCCCGGTCCCACTCCCTGACGCTCGGGGCCGCGACGGCCGAGAGCGGGGTGGCCCTCGCGCCCCTCTGCAAGGCGGTGCTGGCCCCCTTCCGGGACGACCGGGATCATGTGGAGATCGAGGGGCCGGAGCTTCGCCTGCGGCAGGGCGAAGCAAGCGCGGTCGCACTCCTGCTGCACGAACTGGCGACCAATTCCGCCAAGCATGGAGCCTTGTCCACTCCGGAGGGGCGCGTGCGCGTCGCATGGCGCTGGACCTCGGAAGGGGAGGACACCGGATCCTGGCCTGCCCTGGAACTGGACTGGCGCGAGAGGGGCGGTCCGGCCATCCCCGGGCCGCCCGCGCGGCAGGGATCGGGAACCCGGATGATCGACCAGTTGACGCGCAGCCTGGCAGGGGACCTGGAACGGTCCTGGGATCCAGAGGGGCTCACGGTGCGGTTCTCCGCCCCGCTCGGAACCGGGCCCGCAGCGGGAGCAGAGGAAGAGGAGACCGGCGCATGAGGTTTTCCGGACGCAGCATCCTCGTGGTCGAGGACGATCCCCTCGTCTCGACCGACCTGTGCCTGCTGCTCGAAGACGAGGGGGCGAGCATCCTGGGCCCCTGTCGCAGCGCGCGCGCGAGCCTCGCCGCGCTCGACCGCCGGATGCCCGACGCGGCCATCCTCGACATCGAGCTGCTCGACGGAGACAGTTTCCCCGTCGCCACGCGGCTTGGTCAGGCAGGCGTACCGTTCCTGTTCTACTCGGCCAGGGACTGCCACGCGTTCCCGACCGCGAAGGCGACGGCCGCCCCCGTCCTCAGCAAGGCGCATGCGAGCCGCGCAGCCCTCGATCTCCTCGCGGAGCTGACCATGCGGTGAGAGTCAGGCCTCGTCCCTGGGGCATCCTGTCGGGCGCACGGGGACGGGATCGCCTAAGGTTCAGGCCACATCGGCCACCGAGCGGGCCTTACCGCTCAGGGCCGTCTCGTCCATGAACTCGAGGATCTCTTTCGCTGAGGCCTTGCTGATATCCGGCTCGCCGCCGAACACCGTCCGGTAGGCCCGGAAGGAAGAGGTCTCCTCATTGGTGAAGGCCATGTCCCACCCCGAGAACCGTCGGGCCTGAACCCGGCCCTCGGCCAGCGCGCGGACGTTTTCGTGGCGCCAGTCCCGGCGGATGAGCCGCTTCAGCCGGTCCAGCGCAATCTTCGGCCCCTCGATATACTGCACGTAGTATCCGTTCTCCCGGTGCAGGTAGCCGGAGATCTGATGGGCGGCGTTGCGGTTGCGGGCCTGGAGATAGATCAGCGCGTCATCCGCGGAGCGCGGAGGAACCTTCGCCGTCGAAATGTACAACCAGAAATACAGCAACACGCCCTCGTACCGGTAACCCCTCCACGCCATCGATCACAGGGATCGTTAAGGTTTTCCTAAAATTGCGCACAACGGCGTCGAATAGCAGGAGATCGAGCGGGCGCATTGATTGCCTGCCGGCGCAAGCCGCTATAGCCCAATGATTGGTTAGAGACGTGCGGCAGGCGGCTCGAACACAGTGGTTACCTGCTCAGCGCCGCACTTGACTGAAGCCGCCCTAAAAGAGAAGCCCCGGCGGCAGGATATCCACCTCTCGCCGTCGGGCGACAGACCTCCGCCCGGGACGATCATGTGGATGTGGGGATGGTGAGTGAGCGCCGAGCCCCAGGTGTGGAGCACGCTTGTCATGCCTACCCGGACACCGAGACGGCGCGGATCGGCAACGATGGTAGCGACGGTCTCGGCCGAGGCGCGGAACAGCAGCCCGTAGACCGCCCGCTTGTTCCAGAAGGCGATCCGCGCGATCTCGGCCGGCAGGGTGAAGACGACGTGGAAGTACTCCACCGGCAGCAGGTCTTCGGCGCGCGCCGCCATCCAGTCACGCGCCGCGGGCCCCTGACACCTCGGGCAGTGCCGGTTCTTGCATGAGTTATAGGCGATGTGCTGGTGTCCGCACTTTGTGCAGGAGGCGACATGCCCGCCGAGCGCTTCCGTTCGGCAGGCTTCTATCGCCGCCATCGCCTTGAGCTGGTTCAGGCTGACATGCCCGGCATTGGCCTGCCGCCATTCGGGGCCATGGGCACGGAAGATGTCAGCGATCTCCAGTTTTGCGCGGGGCAAGGTCCGCGCCTTATCCCGGTCGGTCCTCGCGGGTCGGCAACTTCAATTGCTTCAAGGCCTCGAACGGGCTGGTCGTGTCCCGGATCATCTTGGTGGCGACCTGCGTGTATCTGGCCGTCGTCGTCAGCTTGGCGTTGCCGAGCAGCACCTGGATCACCCGTACATCCGTACCCCCCTCGAGCAGATGGGTCGCGAAGCTGTGCCGCAGCGTGTGCAGCGTCGCAGGTCTGTTGATCCCGGCCATGCGCTTGGCCGAGGTGAAAGCTCGGTTCAACTGGCGTGGGGAGATCGGGTTGATCTTCGGCTTGCCGGGGAAGAGCCAGCCCTCGGGGCGGGCTTCACGCCAATACGCACGCAAAAGATCGAGCAGCCCGGACGACAGCATTACCTTGCGGTCCTTCCGCCCCTTGCCCTGCACGACGTGGATCAGCATCCGGTCGCTGTTGATATCGCTGACCGTGAGATTACAGACCTCGGAGGCCCGAAGACCCGCGCCATAGGATATGCTGAGGGCGGCGCGATACTTGAGCCCCGGACCAGGCGCGACGGCCAGAAGTTCGGAGACTTCCTCGGCGCTGAGCACCGCGGGTAATTTGCGCGGCTCGGTGCGGAACTGAATGTACCGCTTCATCTCTTCGCGCCCGCAGGTCATTCCGAAGAAGAAGCGCAACGCAGTGATGCGCGTGTTGTAGACCGAGGGCGTGACCTCGGTGTCCGTCATGTGAAGCTGGTAGGCGCGAAGCTCCTCCGGCGTCGCCGTGTCCGGCGAGTGCCCCAGAAACCCGGCGAAATCCTTGATCGCCCGGATATGGGCTTGCTGGGCTTTGTCGCCCATCCCGCGAATGCGCATGTCCTCGATCATCCGCGCACGCAGCGGGCTCATCTTCTCCTGTGTCATGGGAACCTCCGATCCGGCGATTGTGAAGGTCCCAATCGTCAGGCCGGAGAGCCCACCCGGAGAAGCGCGGCGTTCAGATCAGTGTCAAACGTGCGGACCTCGCGCCCTGCCGCGAGAGCGGCTTAGTCCACGAGCCCATTCTACCGAATGCTGCAATTTGGCTAATCGGCCGCTTCGGCGGTTCTCGTGTAAACCACGCCACCCCAGGACTAAACACATAGCTCATCGACGCGGAGAATTACGATCCCAAACCTGTTGTCGATCCCGCAGGCAAAAGACGCGATCGACACCGCCAGTTAAGCGCGTCCTCGCTACACCTCGGTTGCACCGTAGCTGTGAAGGAGGAGCTGATGGGATTAACCCTCATGACGCACGAACACTTCGCCGCGCTAATCGATCGCCACTCGGAGCGCGGAAGCCAGCTTGAAGCGCGTGAACCAAAGACAACGACCGTAATTCGGTTCAGCGAGCGTTCAATCGGCGTCAAGGTTTTAGCGCCGCCACAAGTGTCTCTCCCATGCATGGCGCTGTGAGGTTCCCCGGTTAGGCTGCGAGGGCCGCAGCGGACGTTACGTTGGGTTCGACGGGTACCACGAGGGGGCGTGTCGGCGCGGGGAACGCGATCACCCGGTCGAAGCCCTTGATGTCGTGCGACGACTTCCGTGAGACCAGCAGATGGGCGGTCCACAATGCCTCGACCATCGCGACCGGCCCTTCGGCGGCAACGCTGCGCATCGACCAGCGGGGCCGGTACATCTCCTTGAAACGGCGCAAACCCTGGAGGCCGTGGCGTGCCTCGTACTTTTCGTAGAAATGGTGTCCGATCCGCGAAACCAAGCTTGTTTCCCCCTCCCGATTAAGACCGGACAGCGGTGCCGCGCAGAGGTTGAAACGTTCCGCGCCACGCTCCCTGGCGGCGTCGATGGCGGCGGCGACGAGGCGATGCATGGTTCCGCTCGGGGCTCCGGGCGCGTTCCGCATCAGGTCCAGCATCCACTCCGTCCCGTCCCCGGACGTCCAGAGGGTGATGAAGGCGATGACCCGCCCCTGCAGCCTCGCCACGACGGCGACGTGCCGTGAATTGAACTGCGGGTCCCAGTGTCCCATCGAAAAGCTCAGCTCGGGGCCGTCCTTCGCGTCGCACCATGCGGCCGCGACCCCGGCCATCTCCCCGAGCGGGGCAGAGCCCGGTTCGAACACCTCTACCGTCACGCCCGCCTTCTCGGCCGCGCGGCATTTCCGGCGCAGTTCGCGACGCTCGCGACCCGCGATGTCGAAGCCCCCGACGTCCAGCACCCCTTCCTCGCCCAAGCTCTGGACGCGGAAGCCCGCCGCGATCCAGATCTCGCGGGACCGTTCGGTCGTCTTGTAACCGGCGAGCCGGGCTCCGGCTGCCCGCGCCTCCTCGTTCAGCCCCCGGATCACCTTCGACCACTCCTCGACGGGTCCGATCGGATCGCCCAGCATCAGCCAGCTGCCCTCGCCGATCCCGTACATGGCGAAGGCTTGGCAATCCGCCGGCGCATAGACGTGCTTGTCCCCGAGCTCGACCAGGGCGGCCTCGGCCTGATCCGCTTCGTCGCGTGTCCATTGCACGCGATCGACGACGGCGTCGGGTGACAGGAGTTCGGCCCCGGGCGTCTTCCGGGCGCGCAGCAGAAGGACGACCGCGAGAAGGAGCGGCGGACCGTAATAGATGGCCCGGTAGGTGAGGATCGCGACCGTCATCACCTCGATAGGGACATCGGGCAGAGCGAGAAGCAGGATCGCCTCGAAGGGTCCGACCCCGCCGGGAAGGTTGGCGACATGACCGAGGGTCAGCGCCATCAGGTAGATCGCGACGAAGCTCGGGATCGAGGGGAGCATCTCTCCCGGCAGCAGGACGGCGAGACAGAGGGCGGCGGGAACCGTATCCGCCAGGGCCAGGCCCGTCGCCTTGCAGAGCCAGGCCGCATCCGGACGCCGCACCTCGATCGAGAGGATGCGCAGCCGCTCGGGCATCCGACGGCTGCCGGCGATCGTGGCGCCGATCAACACGAGCACGACCAGGGCGGCCAGGCGTACGAAGCCCGCATCCGCACCGAAGGCCCGCGCCGCCGGAGACGGATCGAGGCAGAGAAGCAGGACGAGGCTCACCCCGACCCCGGCGAAGAACCCCGCCGTCACGAGGCCCGACAGCGTGGCGATCTCCACCGCCCGGAGCCCGTTGGCGCGATAGATGCGTCCCCGGGCGAGGCTCCCCGTGACGAGGCCGAAGCCCAGGACCTGCGCGATCACCGTCCCGGCGAAGCCGCCCGCCAAAGCGCGCCGCCAGGGCACGTAGCGACGCAGCCGCGACAGGGCCAGCATGTCGTATCCCGACAGCGCCAGATGGCTGACCACGCCGAGGCCGAGCGCGAGGGCCAGGCTCGCGGGACCGATCGAGGCGGCGGCATCCGCGAGGTCGGGAAGGGTCAGGTCGGCGAACCGGTCGCGCACGAGGGCGAGGCAGGCGAGACCGACCAGGATCGCCCCCGCGGCCCGGAGGAGCATGCCTCGGCCGAGGACGGCGGGGCCGGACGTGACAGAGGAAGACGACATGACCTCTACTCCCCGTTCGCCATGGACGCGGCTTCCGGTCCGGCGCCGGCCATGTCGAGCAGATGCCGCACGATCCGGTCGTAGGACTTGCCGAGATGGTGGCCGCCCTCGAAGGCGATCCGGTCGAGACCCTCGATCTCGAGATCCGGGCACACGCTGGCGCGATCCGTCCGCCCGTAGAGGCAGGAGACCGGCCCCGACCCGCCCCGCTCGACCAGATCGCCGATGGCGGCCCCGACATCGCGCGCCCCGCTCTCGCGTCCGAGCCAGCCGCCGAAGACGATCTCGAACCCGGTACGCCGCTCGGGCGAGATCAGCCCGGTCCCCGCGATGCGGGACCGCAGGTCCTTGGGGACATGGGCAAGGGCGAAGGGCAACACGTTGGCACCGAAGGAGAAGCCCACGATCAACAGCCGTTTCCGTCCGAGCACCTCCGCGAAATGGTCGTCGAGCAGGGTCAGGTCCGCCGCGATCTCTTCGGGGCGGCGTTCGCGCCACAGGTACCGCAGGGAGGAGATGCCTATGACCGGAACGCCCGCCTCGGCCAGGCGATCGGCGATCTCCTCGTCGAAATGGGCCCAGCCTCCGTCCCCCGAGAGGAAGATCGCATATGTATCGCCCGGCGCCGATGCTCGGGCGTCGTGCATGGTGATCGGTATGTCGGAGAGATCCGTGGCCAGAGGCACGGTGTCGGTGTCGAAGGCCGCGTCGGTCCCGGCAAGCGAGAAGTAGCTCCGGTAGAAAGTCTTCCGCGGGTCCGCCGCCGTCGATACGCCCCGCGCGCCCGAGAGGATCTCGACCCGAGAGGTCGCGCCCGGCCCGACGAGATCGAGCCACCTGACCGGCGCCTTGCCGCCGAGCGCTCCGAGATCATCGAGGGCACATTGGCCGCGCGATGGCGCGTAGCCCTCCGTCACCAGACCCTTGAACCGCGAGGGCGCGCTCCGCGCCGCGGCCAGCGCGAGGTCCGCCGCGTCGTCGATCGCGACGAGGACGGGCGCCCGGGCGGAGACGCCGGCATCGGCCTGGATCGCGTGGACCAGATCGGCAAGGCCGGTGCCGATACCGGCGCAATCCGCCCCGACCGCGTCGAGAAGCCGAGCGCCGTCCACCCCCACGACAAGGCTGTGCGACCGCGCCAGGAACTCCGCGCGCGCCGCATGCTCCGAGCTCCACCCCGCCGTGCCGGCAAAGAGGATTGCCGTCGACCGGGTCTCGATACCCTGCGGGACCTGCACCGCGAGAACGGGGTCGGGACCCTCGTGGTCGGACGGGTTCGCAGCACCGAACGCGGCCCCGGCAATCACGAATGCGGCGAGGCGCAGGCCCGGCAGAGCGACGATGCGGCACCATCCCCGGGGATCGACGACGTTCTTCAATGGCGGACCCCTCGGCTGTTCGCCGCAGCCGATAGGCGATGAAGATTGACGATCGATAAATCTATTAGGGTCAGGATTCATAACCAGTAAATGACGAGAGCTGCGAGGGCGATGGCTGAGAGGAACACCTTGGGGCATCGGT
>CANLEQ010000056.1 GCA_947489705.1 uncultured Paracoccaceae bacterium | reverse complement strand
GTCGTCCATCTCGTACTACTCCCCTGATCAAGAGAAATAGCGCTACGAACTGTCTCAAGAAACCGTGCCCCAACCCAACGGGCCCGAGGTAGCGGTCTACCAACTTCAGTCCGAGATCGGTCCAGGACATCAATCCACCAGCCGACAGAATGTCGCCGCCATCGATGATCAGCCGATCGGTGTCGAGATCCACTTCCGGAAATCGCTCCCGAAAGGCGTCGGCATAAATCCAGTGCGTGGTTGCCGCGCGCCCGTTCAACAGCCCGGTCTCCGCAAGAAGGAATGCACCGCCACAGATGGAGGCGAGCGTCGCTCCCGCGGCGTGGTGCTCGCGGAGACAGCTCGCGAGCGGGGCAGCGACGTCATACGAAACAGGCGCTTCAAGGGACGGCGGGAGGATGAGGACATGGCAGAAATCCATGACTTCGGCCGGGCTCAGCGAGCCATCAAGGGAGGGTTCGATGTTCAACACCTCAAGACGAAGCCTCGGATCACCAGTACCCTCCGCGATCCCTCCGGCAATCTTGAAGAGGTCCGCAAGCCCCATCGCCGCAGAAAGCTGCGCACCCGGGTAATGAACAATACCGATCCTCGTTTCGGTCATATGTCGTATTCGCCTCGGATTCTGTCGATTGTGCCGATGGTAGACAAACCGGGTGCAGGCCAGATGGGTTCAAGAAACGCAAATTCCGGAAGGCACCCCAATGTCGAAGCGCGCCATCATCGTCATCGATCTGCAAAACGAATACTGGCCAACCGGCAAATTGCCGTTGCACGGCATCGATGCCGCGGCAGCGAACGCAACCCGCGTCATCGCCTATGGCCGCGAGGCAGGGGACCTTGTTGTCAACGTGCGGCATGAGATGCCCGGAGCTCCATTCTTCGTGCCCGGCTCGGATGGCGTCGAGATCAACGCGGCCGTCACACCACGCGCGGACGAGCCGGTGATCACCAAAAGCTTTCCCAATGCCTTCCGCGAGACCGACCTCAAATCCCTGCTCGAAGGGAAGGATATCGAGGAATGCGTCGTCGTTGGGGCCATGAGCCACATGTGCGTCGATGCGACGGTCCGGGCCGCAAATGATCTCGGATACAGGACCGTGACCGTCCACGACGCTTGCGCCACTCGTGAGTTGGAGTTCGAGGGCACGCTTGTCCCCGCTGACAAGGTTCATGCGGCTCAGATGGCAGCGCTCGCCTTCTTCTACGGAGAGGTCATCTCAACCGACGACTTCCTTGCACGCTGATTTTTTCCGGAGGAAATAAACGCATGACCCGCACATCAGCGACCGTCACACAGATTCGCAACGCGACCCTATTGGTCGATTACGGGGGTGTTCGCTTTCTCGTCGATCCGATGCTGGCTGATCGGCACGCTTTGCCGGGCTTCCCTGGCACGGTGAACAGCAACCAGCGCAATCCTATGGTTCCTCTGCCAGTGCCGATCTCGGAAATCGTCGACGTCGACGCGGTGATCGTCACCCACCTGCATGAAGACCACTGGGACCAGGCGGCGCGTGATGCCCTCCCGAGGGATAAACCAATTTTCACCCAGAACGACGCAGACGCAGAGGTTATCCGCCACCAGGGCTTCACCGACGTCCGCGCGCTGACCGAGTCTTCCGAGTTCGATGGCGTACGACTTCTAAAGACAGGGGGACGTCACGGCACCGAAACGCATTACGAAGCGATCGGCGACGTCCTGGGCGACGTTTGCGGGGTCGTCTTCAGCCACCCGGATGAGAAGATCGTCTATCTTGCCGGCGACACGGTCTGGAACGACGAGGTGGCTTCCGCCGTCGCAAGGCATTGCCCCGACGTGGTGATCCTGAACGCGGGCTACGCCATGATCGAGGGGATCGACGGCGGGATCATCATGGGAACCGACGATGTCCTGGAGGTTCACAAGGCCGCACCTCAGTCTCGACTCATCGCCTCGCATATGGAAGCGATCAACCATTGCACCCTTACCCGGGAAAAGTTACGCGCCTTCGCCGAAGCCAACGACTTCGCGCATTGCCTCCGGGTTCCCGAGGATGGCGAACCGACAGGATTTTGACGGCAATTGCCGTTACCCGTTCTAGGGGGCTAGACCACGACTCGTGACAGAAAACGCGCGCTGAGCATGTCGCCGAGGATGCGTGCCGCGTCCGTCGGCCGCCCGGACCTTCGATGAAGGGCGATCTCGATATCGGGCAGCGGGGGGAGCACGGAAAGCGTCGCAGGCCCGATCAGGCCCCTCGCCTGATGCAGAATGCTTTGGGTAAGCGCAGTGACGGCCAGGCCTGCTCCGACCATCGCGGTCTGCCCGGTCATGCTCATGCTGGTATAGGCGACGCGCCACGGGATACCGGCGGCGCTCAGAGCTTGCGTCATCGAGGTTCGGAGAACGCAGACTTCCTCAGGGTAAACCGATAGCGGCAAGGCTCTCTCTTCGTCCGGCCGGAAATCCGGAGCCGAGACCCAGACCATCGGCTCGCGCCTGATCACTTCCCCGCCCGGCACGCTCGGCATCCGCGTGACCACAGCAAGGTCGATCCGACCGTCCTTGAGCTTTTCCAGAAGATGCACAGAGAAGTCGCAGGAAATGTCGAGCATGACCTCGGGATGCTCGAGCCGAAAGGCGCGGATCGTATCGGCGATGCCTTCCGCGTAATCGTCGGGAATGCCGAGACGAACTCTCCCGCGAAGCCGGTCGCTCGACAGACTGCCCCAGGCGCGGTCGTTGATCCGCAGCATTTCGCGGGCATGGTCGGCAAGATCCTGTCCCGCCGGTGTCGGAACGACAGTCCGCCCCAGGCGCGCAAGCAGGGGCTGGCCGGCCGCTGCCTCGAGCCGCCGGATCTTCATGCTGATCGTGGACTGCAAACCTCCCGAGCGCCGGGCCGCGGCGGTGAACCCGCCGGTATCGATCACTTCGAGAAGCGCGCGCAACTGTCCCAGGTCGAATGTCTGTTCCGCCATAACCCATCAAACCTATTGATCGCATCTATCAAAGTCGAGCCGTCGCGCGATGGGCATCGTCGGACTACCTGCTGCGGGACGGGCAGTCCCGATCGGTCGGCCCCAAACTCAATCAAAGGAGAACGAAGATGACCGTCCTCGCACGGCTGAAAGAGGCCGTCCTGAGACAGTGCCGCGAAATCAACCACGGTTTCGGGATGATGTATGGCCAGTTCGAACCGGGAGAGCGCGACCGGAAGAAAGGGGGCAATAATGACGTCTAGGAAGCTATCCGTCGATCCGGCGGTCTTCTATACCTCGGCCGCATTGATGGTCGCCTTCGTCCTCGCGGGCACGTTCGCCACGGAAACCCTGAGCAGCGTCGCGAGCGCGATTCAGTCCGGGATCGTCAGCCGCTTCGGCTGGCTCTACATCCTTGTCGTCGGCGTATTCCCGGCGCTGGCGATCTACCTGATGCTGAGCCGGTTCGGCAGCGTGCGTCTGGGCAAGGACAGCGATCGGCCCGAATACGGCACGATCGCGTGGCTCTCCATGCTTTACGGCGCCGGCCTCGGGATCGGGCTGGTCTTCTACGGCGTGGCCGAGCCGCTCCTGCATTACGCGACGCCCCCCGTCGCCGAGCCCCTGAGCCAGGCCGCGGCCGAGGACGCACTGCTCTTCACCATCTATCACTGGGGCTTCCACCCCTGGGCGATCTACATCGTGATGGGACTGGCCCTGGCCTACGGAGCGTTTCGCCGTGACCTGCCGCTGACCGTCAGCTCCACGCTCTATCCCCTTATCGGCAAGCGCATCTACGGGCCCATCGGCAAGGCGGTGGATATCCTGGCCGTCTTCGGCACGCTCTTCGGGTTGGCGACGTCCCTCGGGCTCGGCGCAAGCCAGATCGCATCCGGGCTGAACGCCGTGGCGGGGATCGAGAATACAACTCCGGTCCAGATGCTCGTCATCGCCGTCATCACGGGCATGGCGACGCTGTCCGTCGTCGCCGGTCTCGACAAGGGCATCCGGCGGCTCAGCCTGGCAAATTCGGGCCTCGCGCTGGCGCTGATGGCCTTCGTCATCCTCGTCGGTCCCACGCTCGCTGTGATGGATGCGCTGCCGCAGAACTTCGGCACCTATCTGCAGGAACTGGTTGGCACGACCTTCTTCTCGGAGGCCTATAACGACGGCGATTGGCAGGCGAGCTGGACGCTCTTCTACTGGGGTTGGTGGGTCTCGTGGTCGCCGTTTGCAGGCATGTTCATCGCCCGCATCTCGCGCGGTCGAACGATCCGCGAATTCGTCGCCGGCACCATGCTCGTGCCCACGGTGATCACGATCATCTGGTTCACCGGCTTCGGCAACGCGGCGCTCGAATTCCAGACCAACGGCACCGCCGACATGGTCGCGGCCGTGCAGGAAAACGCGAGCACCAGCCTGTTCGTCCTGCTCGACCAACTGCCGCTGACGATGCTCTCGTCCTGTCTCGCCCTGGTAGTCATCACGCTCTTCTTCGTGACGTCCTCCGACAGCGCGTCGTTCGTGATCGACATGATCACGTCGGGCGGCGATCCGAACCCGCCGGTCGTACAAAGGGTGTTCTGGGCGGTTTCCGAAGGGGCGGTGGCTGCAATCCTTCTGCTCGTCGGCGGCCTGAGTGCCTTGCAGACCGCGTCTTTGACCACCGGATTGCCATTCACATTCGTCCTCGTGGCGATCGCGATCGCCCTCCTCAAGACGTTGCATCAGAACGAGGCGGTTCCACATCGGGCCGACATCGCGCAGCCTGCGGAATGACGCCAAAGCTCTCCCCGGCTTCGAAAGCCGGGTTCGGGGAGAGACCGAGTAAGGGAGATTTCATATGTCGTGTTTGATGGGCAAGGTGGCCCTCGTGACAGGCGGACGGTCGGGGATCGGACTCGCGATCGCACGCCGCCTTGCGCAGGAGGGGGCGAGGGTGATCACCGCTCAGCGCGGCGATTCTCCGGAGTTCGAGACGATCCGTGCGGACTTCACCGACCCCGCCTCACCGTCGGAGGTTGTCGGCACTTTGATAGCCCGTGCCGAGCGGCTCGACATTCTCGTCAACAATGCCGGCATGATGCAGGAAGCCACCGCCGAGGAGATGCAGATCGAGGATTGGCAGAAGAGCCTGGCGCTGAACCTGACCGCGCCTTTCCTCACGATCCGCGCATCGCTGCCCCATCTCAAGGTCAGAGGCGGAAGTATCGTCAATATAGGATCGCTCGAGGGGCTTGCCGCAAACCGGGGTCACGCCGCCTATTGCGCGGCCAAGGCGGGGCTCCACGGCATGACGAGGGCCATCGCCGTCGATCACGGCCCCGACGGGATCAGGTGCAACGCGGTCGCACCGGGATGGATCGATACCGACCTCAACGCGGATCTCGTCGAGAGCCTGCCGGATCCCGACGCGTTCCGCGACGGCATTGCCAGCATTCATCCGCTCGGGCGATCTGGCCGCCCCGAAGAGGTTGCGGCAATGGTCGGTTTCCTCGCATCCGACCAGGCTTCGTTCGTCACGGGACAGGTCTATCCCGTCGATGGCGGACGCCTGGCAAAGCTGAGCTTTCCGATGTGAGAAGGCGGGCGACACTTGCTGTGTTCCCGCAACTCACGTTGACTATGGCGAGGAAGTCAGCTGGTCGGGTTCATGCCGTTCACCCCCTCCTTCGGGCAATTGGTGCGAGGATCTCGACTGTTTTCCCGATCAGGGGGCCTCGCCGGGATCTTCGACCGGATCAAGGACGAGGATCAGGCGCGTCTCGCCGCTGCCCTCGATCGGCGGAGAGCGATGTACGAGGCCCGGATCGGGTCGGGCGGGCCAGAGCGTGCCGCGCATGACGAAGGGGGATCCTGTCGGAACCGTGCGGATCGTCCCGGGATCGCCCTCGCGGGCTGTCCCATACTGTGTGGCAGTGCCGCGATAGGTACAGATGAGACGCGCGGTGAGACGGTCGACATGGAAGCGGCGGCAGGCATTCGTATCCACCACGTCCAAGCGCAGGCGCAGGTAGGTCGCGCCCGTGACATCCGAGAAGATGTCGGCAAGTGTCGCAATATCGTCGATCAGGGACCGGCGTTCCGGCCCGTCCGGGGTTCCGGCGCTTTCGCAGGCCGCCAAAGCCGCTTCTCTCACCGCGTCGGGGCGAAGCACACCCCGAACTTGCGGCAGACGTTCAGGGTCCAGTCCGTCGATCCAGGCCTGGAACGAGGGGAGTGGGCTTCTCTGCCAGATCACCCCGCCGACATCTTGCGACCGGATCTCCCACAGACCGTTGGACTGCTGGACCCTCAGGACGCCCCCGACCGCGGGTAGGTCAATCGTAGACTGAACCGTCACGCCGCTGCCCTCCGCCATGCCGGGAACGGATCGGGAAGGTTCGGCAATGCGTCCGGTCCCGCGGCGAGTTCCTCGGGGACCAATGCCGTGTCGAGCCGCGCCTTCAGCGCCGGCCAGTCGATGCCCGCGCCGATGAAGACAAGTTCCTGCCGGCGGTCGCCCCAAGGCTCCTGCCAGTGCTGCGTCAGATAGGTCCGCACGCTGTCGTGGTCGGGGCGGCGCGCCTCGGGCACCGACGCCCACCATTGCCCGAGCGGCGCGATCGACGAGAGCGAGCCGGCGAGCGAGAACTCGGCCACCCATTCGGGCCGCGTCGCGATCCAGAAATGCCCCTTGGCGCGGATCACCCCCGGCAGGTCGCCGTCGAGGACCTCGAGCACCTTCTCGGGATGGAACGGCTGCCGCGCGCGATAGACGAATGAGGCGACGCCGTATTCCTCGGTTTCCGGCACGTGGTCGGCAAAGCCATAAAGCTCCTTGGCCCACATCGGATGCTCGTGCGCTTTCTCGAAATCGAAGAGTCCGGTATCAAGAATGGCGCCCGCGGGGACGTTCGAATGATCGGTCTCGATGATCCGCGCATCGGCATTGAGGCTGCGGATGATCTTGCGCGCGGCGTCTGTCCGCTCGGGGCCCGCATCCGAGACCTTGTTCAGCACCACCACGTCGGCGAACTCGATCTGGTCCGTCAGAAGGTGCACGAGGGTCCGCTCGTCCTCCTCGCCCATCGTCTCGCCGCGATCGCGTAGAAAGTCGTGGCTGGAGAAGTCGTTCAGCAGGTTCACCGCATCGACGACCGTGACCATGGTGTCGAGGCGCGACACATCCGCGAGGCTGTCGCCGAACTCGTCGCGGAAGTCGAACGTCGCGGCGACGGGCAGCGGTTCGGAGATGCCGGTCGACTCGATCAGCAGGTAGTCGAAGCGGCCCTCTGCGGCGAGCCTGCGGACCTCTTGAAGAAGATCGTCGCGCAGGGTGCAGCAGATGCAGCCATTGCTCATCTCCACGAGCGTCTCGTCCGTCTGGCTGAGATTGGCACCCCCGTCTCTTACGAGGTCGGCGTCGATATTCACCTCGGACATGTCGTTCACGATGACCGCGACGCGGCGGTCCTCGCGATTGTTCAGGACGCGGTTCAACAAAGTCGTTTTTCCGGCACCGAGAAACCCGGAAAGGACGGTGACGGGAAGGCGGGGATCTGCCTGCATCGGCGTGTCTCCTTATAGAAATGTTATACTATAACTATTAACGGCAAGTCTGCCGACCGCCAACCCCCTTCGGCCCGCAATCGGCAGCAACCGGACAAAGAAAGTCTCGCCGCGCTAGCCTCAGGCGCGGCCTTCACCGGCACCGCCGCCTCGGCGCAGGAGGACAGCGCGACACTCTGGCGCCTCTTCGTGGCCGACCACGGCACTGGGCAGATCACCGCGCTCGACCTCGGCGCACCGGACACGCGCTGGAGCTTCGATGTCGGCGGCGCGGCGCGCCTCTATGCGACCGGCTCGGGCGAGGCCGTGCAGTCCGATGACGACCGGGTGGCCTTCCTGCGGAGCGGCATCGCGCTCGAAAGCCACGGAGATCATGCGGATATCGAGATCTCCGACCCTGCCAGGATCGACGGCGAACTGACCGGTCCCCGCCCGTTCCACGTCGTCACCCACCGTGGCACCAGCGCGATCAACTTCGACCGGGGCGGCTATGCACTCTTCCTGACGGAGGGCGAGATCCTCGCGGGCGACTTCGAAGGCGGGCGGTTCGAGCAGGGGCGCGCGCATCACGGCGTCTCGGTGCCGCACCAGGGTGTCCTCGTGAGTTCGGCCGCCTCGGACGTGGAAACCGAGGGCGATGCACTACCCGGCCGCGCCGGCCTGCAACTCTTCGATGCAGACGGCTCGCCAGCCAGCGACATGCAGACCTGCACGGCGAAGCCTTCTCGGGCAGCGTGATGCTGGCCGGATGCGACGAAGGCAGCGCGATCATGCACCAGGACGGCGACGCGCTGTCGCTGCGTCTTCTGCCTTGCCCGGACGACTTTACCGAGAACAAGACCGGCACGATTCGAGGCGGTTCAGCCATGCGGATCTTCGGAGGCGACTATGGCGACAACGACCTCGTGGTGATCGATCCCGAGACCGGACCCTATTTCGACCGCGTGGAGTTCCCGTCCCGCCATGTCGACGTCGTCCTAGGCCCGGCCAGGCCGTAATACGCATACGTCCTGACCGAGGACGGCACGCTGCACCGGGTCGACATCCTCAGCCTCGAGCGCACGCCGCAGGCATCGGTGACCGCGCCCTATTCCCTGAACGGCCACTGCCGTGATCCCCGCCCGCGTCTTGCGGTCGCCGGCGATGCGCTGGTGCTCACCGATCCCAACGAAGGCCTCGTCCGCGTGAGCCTTGAAGAGCTGCGCACCATCGAGGTCGAAGGAACGCGCTATAACGTACTCGCGATCGGCGGCCGCAGCCTCGTTCGGTGATGAGCCGCTATTGCGGCACCCGCTCGTGTGGAGGAAGGTAGGATCGCATCCAGTTGCTTCGAGTTTCCTGACTGACGCGCTCGAAATCCTGAAAAATGGGCTGACCTTCATGGTCGGCCCACACCGGTCGTTCTTCCCCAATCCCTTGCTGTCAAACAGCCTTCTAAAAGCGGTCGTTCAAGGAATTCCATGGATGAACCTCCGTCATTCCCCTAACGATGTCTGATGACCTACCGTATTGTTCTCGTTGTCTGTCTGGCAGCTACTATCGCAACACAAGCCTCCGCGCAGGATAACGGGGCAACACCCCAAGGCCCGCGCGTTCTTTCGGTCGCAAACGGACCAACCGATGAGGCGATCGCCAGCCGTCTCCGCGCGATTGTCAGCGCGCTCGAACACGACGAGATCACTGTTTCCGTGAATGCTGGCGTGGTCACTCTCTCGGGCGATATAGCGGATCCGGCGGTCAGCCAGAATGTGGCCGGCATCGCCGAGCGTCTGGAAGGTGTCGTGGCGGTGAACGATGCTGTGGCTGCGTCCGACGACATCGCGCAGCAGATCAATCCGGCATTCGAACGCTTCCGCGCGCGCATCGATCAACTCGTCGCGCGCCTTCCGCTTTTCTTCCTTGCGGCGGCCGCGTTCGCCGTAATCGTCATTCTCGGCGTCATGCTGGCGCGCATGCGCTTCTGGGACCGGCTCGCGCCAAACGCCTTCATCGCGGGAATATACCGCCAGGCGTTCCGCGTCGCCTGCGGCATCGTCGGGATCGTCGTCGCGCTCGATCTGCTGGGAGCGGCCGCACTCCTCGGGACGATCCTCGGCGCGGCCGGCATCGTGGGGCTGGCGATCGGTTTCGCGGTTCGCGATACGGTCGAGAACTTCGTCGCCTCGATCATGCTGAGCCTGCGACAGCCATTCAGACCGAACGACCTCGTCGAGATCGAGGGCGATGTCGGCCGCGTGATCCGGCTGACCTCGCGCGCGACGATCCTGCTCTCGCTCGACGGCAACCATGTCCGCATCCCGAACGCCACGGTCTTCAAGGGCCGGATCGTGAACTTCACCCAGAACCCCGCCCGGCGGTTCAGTTTCGACATCGGCATCGACCCGGATGCGGATCTCGAGGCGACGCGGATGTTGGCACAGTCGGCGTTGGAGGCTCAGGCCTTCGTTCTCGACGACCCCGAGGAGTTGGTCTGGATCGAGAACATCACCGAGGCGGGTGCGATCCTGCGGGTCACGGGCTGGATCGACCAGAACGAGACCGGGTTCGTCACGGCCCGTGGCGATGCCATCCGGCTGGTCAAGGATGCGATCGAAGCGGCGGGCGTCGCCATTCCGGATACGACCTACCGCATCCGCCTCGAGGGGATGGGCAACAGTCCCGACATGGTGTCGCGACCACGCCGCGAGGAAAAGCGTCCCCCGCCTTCGAAGGCCCCGCCAGAACCCCACGCAGGCAAGGTCGCTCAGTCAGAGGAGAAGGCCTTGATCCCGCTGGTCGCGGCCGAGCGGCAGGAAACCGGCGATCTTCTCGCGCGGGACGCGCCGAGGGAGTAGCCTAGGCTAACGGACCTGTGCGAAGCTTTGACGTATTTTCTGCAAACGGCCGCGTGGAGGATCGGGCCTGCCCGCGAATTTGAACGCATCCCACAGGACGAAAAATCGGCGCGAGCGTATTTCGGCAAGATTCCATTCGCGAGGCTCAAAGGTGTGTTTGCTCCGGGCGACCTGCCTCTCGAGGTCTCGGCTTTGACGATTACGAAGGAATGGTATGCGTCTCCGCCCATGCCGTCGCAGCTTCCCAGTCGGTATCGCCCGAGTTTCTCGGGCCATGTTGGCGGAGCGGTTCGGTTCCGGAAACCAGTTGGCCTAACCCCGGTTCACTGCGCACCGAACGTGAGCACCCTGCCTCACGCCGGTCGATGTCTCCGATCGCGTTCCGGATCGCGCCCGCGAAATCCATCTTCGGATCATCGGGAAGGAAAACTCCTGTCAATGGAGATGCGGTGAGAGCAACCGCGATGTCGCAAAGATCGGGACCAAGACGGCTTGGTTCCTCACGGCTCGCACTACCACCGGTTCCCGGCAGTGCATTGTATCGCACGGTCCAGCCGCGTGCAGATGTCGTCTTGCCTGTGATCTTCGGAACGAAGCTCACCGAAGGGGCGAGCACGACCATGCCGTTCAGCGCGGCGATCATCGACTGAATGTCCCATCCGCCGCTGACAGGCTGTACTGTCGAGGCCCCAAGCGTCGAGGGGGCCGATCCCGCGAAGGCAAATGTCTGGGCGAACGCGGCCGGGCTGCCCGTCTCGGACGAGACCAGCGAGACATTCGGCAAAATTGAAGAGAGTGCAGGCCAGGAGGTGCAACAGAATTCAGGTCGCTCCGAGTGCGCAAAGCATCGTCGGACCGATTATACCACGAACCGAGACGCCGAACCTTGCTTCTGGAAGCCGTGTTGTGCGGCGGGCCAGCCGCCAAAGGAAACGTGCGACGCGCGCGCTTATGGGTCCGAGGCCGCTCAGCCTCATCGCTGTGGTCAGGAAGTCGATGAGAACGCACAGAAGGAGACCGCCGCCGATGAGCGGGCATTGGTAACTTGCCATGGGATCCGGAACCGTCGAGCGGCCCGATTGTTCACCGGACTGTGAACAGGTCCAAAGGTCAGCCCATCATGAGCAGGAAAACAGCGCGCGGGCGCCATGCCCAAACGCCGCGCGACATCCCCGCGAAGGGGTGGCGCGATATCGCGTGGAGGGTGAAGGACGAACTTACCGCCGATCACGTCTCCGTCGTCTCTGCGGGCGTTGCCTTTTTCGGCCTTCTCGCCCTTTTTCCCGCAATCGCCACTTTGATGTCGATCGCAGGTCTCGTGATGGACCCCACGACGATCGAGGAGCAACTTTCGAGCGTGGCGTCCGTGCTGCCGGAAGATGCCGCCTCCATCTTGCAGGAACAGGCCCGATCCGTGGCGTCGAACTCGGGAACCGGGCTCGGGCTTGCCGCGATCGCGGGATTCCTCATCTCGCTCTACGGCGCGTCAAAGGGCATGCTGACCTTGATCGAGGGCATGAACATCGCCTATGACGAAGAGGAGAAACGAGGCTTCGTCAAGCTCTACGCGGTCTCGTTCGCGTTGACACTTTTCCTCGTTCTCGGGCTTCTGATAGCGCTGGCCTTCACCGTGGTCGTACCGGCGCTTCTTGGAAATCTCGGTCTGCCGGACGGGATCGTCACGCTGGTCGAGTGGGGACGCTGGCCGCTTCTCGCGATCCTGACGATGCTCGGATTGTCCGTTCTCTATCGCTTCGCCCCGTCGCGCGAGGACCCCGAATGGCGGTGGGTCAGCTGGGGCGCGGTCGTCGCCACGATCCTGTGGCTGGCGGGCTCCGTCGCTTTCTCGGTCTATGTCCGGAATTTCGGCAGCTACAGCGAATCCTACGGGGCCCTGGGCGGCGTCATCATTTTGCTCACGTGGCTCTGGCTGTCGGGCTACATCGTTCTCCTCGGGGCCGAGATCAATTCCGAGATGGAGCATCAGACCGAAAGGGACACCACAACCGGTCGCGATCGTCCCTTGGGCGAACGCGGCGCGATCAAGGCCGACGAGGTTGGGCGATCGCCGTAGGGCCGTCGATCCGCTCCGCACCGAGCCGGATCGCACGGCCTGCCTTCGGTCGCATTGCTGACCCGAACCCGGCTTTCGGCGCGACAAGTAGATGCCGCGCCTCTTTCCACCACCGAGGACGAGCCGTCGCACCGACCAGTGTTCAGAAGCACCCCGTCTTATACCAACGGCCCTGTCAACGGCGGAGCAAAACCCGGCCCCGTGGCAGGGCGTTGTTGCGCAATTCGCGCTTGAGGGGTGACTGCCCCTTACCCCGCTGATGTTATGCGATGCGGACGATCTCG
>CANLEQ010000055.1 GCA_947489705.1 uncultured Paracoccaceae bacterium | reverse complement strand
GCTAACGACGCCAATAACGACGGAGGTTAAGATCTGCAGATCAGCTCAAGAAGGCGGTCCCAACCGGGCGGTTACGATCTGACGCCCCGAACCGCCCTGCGGACGACCAAATCCCCGGCGAAGGATCTGGGCCTGCTCGACCCGTCTGTCAGCGACGAGGCAATCCTCGCCGCGATGCTCGACCATCCGATCCTGGTCGACCGCCCCATCGTCTGCTCGCCCAAGGGCGTGCGCCTCTGCCGTCCGAGCGAGGACGTGCTCGATCTTCTCAACACTCTGCCGCCCGGCCCTTTGGCGAAAGAGGATGGCACGCCCGTGATTGACGCTGAAGGAACGCGACTTGTCTGACACACCGAACCTCGACGACCGCCATTTTCGACCGATGAACACGAATCTCTTGCTGCCGGTTGACCGAGCGAGCCACGCCCCACGGATCCTGCTGCTCTACGGCTCTCTTCGGCAGCGGTCGTTCAGCCGGCTGATGACGGAAGAAGCTGCCCGTATCCTGACGCGGTTCGGAGCGGAGACGCGAACTTACAGCCCCTCGGGCCTGCCCTTGCCCGACGACGCGGATGCGGACCATCCGAAGGTGCAGGAGCTGCGCGATCTCGTCACCTGGTCCGAGGGCATGGTCTGGTGTTCGCCCGAGCGGCACGGCTCGATGACCGGGATCATGAAGACGCAGATCGACTGGATACCGCTGTCCCTCGGCGGTGTGCGACCCACCCAGGGCAAGACTCTGGCCCTCATGCAGGTCAGTGGCGGCTCGCAGAGCTTCAACGCGGTGAACCAGCTGCGCATCCTCGGCCGATGGATGCGCCTGCTGACCATTCCGAACCAGTCCTCGACCCCGAAGGCTTTCCTGGAGTTCGACGAGGCAGGACGCATGAAGCCGTCGCCGTTCTACGACCGCGTGGTGGATGTCATGGAAGAGCTGATGAAGTTCACGATCCTCACCCGCGACGACAAGGCCTACCTGCTGGACCGCTACAGCGAGCGGAAGGAGAGCGCGGCCGAGCTGTCGAAGCGCGTGAACCAGAAGGAAATCTGATCGGAGGTCTGGCGCATATCCGATCCCGTGAAGCCAAGGCTGGTCCGAAAGGGCTCGAAGCCGGCCGCTTGCTAAGTGTTATTTGAACGGCAGCTTCGGCGCTCGTGGGCCATTTTCAACAGTCCGGTCCGTTTCGGGCGGTCCGAAAGAAATGCTGCAACCGAGCCCGCGCCGATATCGGCGACGGAGGCACCCCGCTCGTCAACCAGCAACACCCCTTTGCGCCGGAGCGCGGAACCAAAGTCACCGACAATGTGCTCCCGGATCTCCACGCCGCGGCGTATCGGCTTGTTGCCTGGCGAAGTATTGAACGCCATCGCCCAGTCGAGCGCATCTACATCCGTTCGGGAATTGCCCGACCCTTCGACGAGGGGCAGGATATGGGCGGATTGAGAGGATGCGCGATCACGCAACGCCAGTGATGCGCAAAGGCGGTCTGACATCATTCATCAGGAGAAAGGAAGTCGAGGAGACGAAGATCGCGTCGGCGTCCATCATCGTATTCAGTTGGGAAGCTGCGTCCCGTTCCAATACGACGTCTGCCTCGTGGGCAATGGGTTACGGCAGGACCGCAGAGTAGGGCCTCGACTTTTGCCAGACATGGTCCCCAACGGGTACAATGTCGTCGATGCGGCGAACGCGCGCGTTGGTGGTCGAGGTCCCGCTTTGCTTCTACGCAGCTTCCAGGCGGTGAGCGTATTGCGCTCTATCCTCGTCATGGTCGGGCGCCGCGTCGCTCTCTTCGGCGAGGGCAGCCGCCTCGGGCGTGCTGATCCGCCCCGGTTGGCTCAGATGGAACGTACCCTTCTGGTCTTGCGGCACCGCGAACGAAGTGGTGATACGAACGAGCGCGAATGCCGCCGTGAGACTGTGGGCGACGATCGTCGTATAGAAGAGCGCCTGAGGACCGAGCGCGTTCATGAGGGCTCCCCCCAGGAGGGGGCCGATGACCGATCCCACACCGAAGACCATCAGGATGCCGCCCGAGGTCTGGATGAATGCGCCGGGTGTTGCGTGGTCGTTGGCATGGGCCATGACGACGGGGTAGATCGCGAGCGAGGTCGCGCCGAAAAGGGCGACGACGAACAGGTTGGTCGCTTGGCCCTCCGGCGTGAAGAAGATGAAGATCGCGTCCGCGACGATAGCCATGAGGCAAAGACCGAGGAGCACGATCCGCCGGTCCATCCGGTCCGAGAGAATGCCCACCGGTATCTGCGACAGTGCCCCGGCCATCACGGGAACGGAGGCAAAGAGCGCGACGGCCGTAATCCCGAGCCCCACCTTATCGGCGTAGACGACGTGCAGCGTGAAGAAGGAGGCGTTGGAGATCCCGAGCATGAAGGCGGCGAAGACCGCGACGGGGGAATTCCGCCAAAGGGCGGCCACGTCGAGCTTCACGACCACCAGCGGTTGCGGCGCGCCGGATGTCGTCAAGGCTACGGGAACGAGCGACAGGCAGTAGAAGGTCCCTGCCACCACGAAGAGGATATGTCCGTCAACCGGCGCAATCGTCAGGGCCATCTGCCCGGTCGTCGTCGCGACCAGCCCGACCATCGTGTAGACGCCGAACACTTTGCCGCGCAGCCGATCTTCGGTCCTCTCGTTCAGCCAACTCTCCACGATCATCGCCGCCCCGGCAAAACAGAAGCCAGACAACGCGCGAAGGACGATCCACGTGGCCGGATGGATCAAGAGCAGCGACAGAAGGACGGCAATGCCCGCCACGCCCGACATGAGCGTGAAGGCCCTGATATGCCCTGCCCCGGCGACGAGCCGCGGCGTCAGGATGCATCCCGAGACGTACCCGACCGCCCAGCCCGTTCCGAGCAACCCGAGAGAGATCGAACTGAACCCCTCCATTCCGCCCCTTACGGGAAGAATCATACCGTTCAGTCCGCCGGCGAAAAGCAGGATCGCAGAGCCCAGGAGAAGAGCACTGATGGCAAGGAGGCTTCGAAACATTTTCTTTTCCAGGCGCCGCAAAAGATTCTCGTCCGCCGCAAGGGCGAAGCCCGCGCTTCATACGGGACATGTGTATAGAAGCGGTTAACCAAGAAACGCGGCCGAACCGATGACGTGCGTCAGGATCGCGGCGTATTGGATTTGCCGACGCGCGACGCCTCCGTCCAAGGGCCCATCCGGCCGCGAGGCAGATTTCCCCTTGCACGAATCTCCCTCGCTGGCCAATAGTCACGGAAACGGGCGATAAAACGCCCAGTTCCGTGAACACGACCACAGAGATCGATGACGCGGACCTCGAGTGGTGAGAGGGCAGTATGAACAAGAACGTCGCGTCGAGCGATCTCAACGGTGAAATCCGCGATCATGCGGAACGACTTGCCGCGCAACTCCATGCGCAGCGCGAGAGTCTGTTCCCCCCCGACGCCGCCAAGGCCATGCGAAAGTTCACCTCGGGCGAGGCCGCGGCCCTCCTTGGCATAAACGACAGCTACCTGCGCAAGCTGCATCTCGAGGGCCGCGGTCCCTCCCCCGAGCTGACGCCGGGCAGTCGCCGGCTCTATTCGGCCCACGACATTCAGGAACTGCGTGTCCTTCTGGAAAAGACCGCGCGGCGTCCCGGCGATTACCTGCCAGGTCGGCGGGCAGGCGACCACATGCAGGTCCTCGGCGTGATGAACTTCAAGGGCGGATCGGGCAAGACGACGACCGCCGCGCATCTCGCGCAGCGGCTTGCCTTGCGTGGCTACCGCGTCCTCGGCATCGACCTCGACCCGCAGGCGTCCTTCACCGCGCTTCACGGCGTGCAGCCGGAATTCGACCTCACCGACGGGGGCACGCTCTATGACGCGATCCGTTACGAGGACCCGCGTGCCATCCGCGACGTGATCCGACCGACCTATATCCCGAATCTCGACCTCGTACCCGGCAACCTCGAGCTTATGGAATTCGAGCACGAGACGCCCCGGGCGCTGTCGCGCGGCGGGGCCGGGCTCTTCTTCTTTCGTGTGCGCGAGGCGCTCGCGCAGGTCGAGGACGATTATGACGTCATCGTCATCGACTGTCCGCCGCAGCTGGGATTTCTCACCATGTCGGCGCTTTCGGCCGCCACGGGCGTGCTAGTGACGATCCATCCCGAGATGCTCGACGTGATGTCGATGAGCCAGTTTCTCAGGATGACCGCCGACCTCATGGATGTCATCGCGGAATCCGGCGCGGATATGAGCCATGACTGGATGCGTTACCTGCTCACACGCTATGAGCCGACGGATGCGCCGCAGAACCGCGTCGTGGCGTTCTTGCGCACGATGTATGGCGACCAGGTACTGAATGCGCCGATGCTCAAATCGACCGCCATTTCGGATGCGGGGCTGACCAAGCAGACCCTCTACGAGGTCGAGCGCAGTGCGTTCACCCGATCGACCTATGACCGCGCGATGGAAAGCCTCAACGCGGTCAATGACGAAATTTCCCAACTAATTCAAAGGTCTTGGGGGCGCCCATGAGCGAAAGCAGAAAAAAGCGCATGTCGATGCTCGACGATCTGGCGTCGGCGGGGAACAAATCCGCCTCCCCTGCCCCGTCGCAAATCACAGGCAATCGCGCACTCCGGGCCGCGCGCGATGCGGTCGACGGGCACAATGTCTGGGATCTCGATCCGTTCAGCATCGAGAACCGGCGCCTCAGGGACCGGCTGGA
Source organism: uncultured Paracoccaceae bacterium (assembly GCA_947489705.1). Taxonomy (GTDB): domain Bacteria; phylum Pseudomonadota; class Alphaproteobacteria; order Rhodobacterales; family Rhodobacteraceae; genus Palleronia. The sequence continues at coordinate 8,201 of CANLEQ010000055.1, read as the reverse complement.
GCCCGGCGATCTCGATGCGCTGCGATACGCGATCGAAACCAACGGCCAGACCGTGCCCATTCTGGTGCGCCGCCATCCCGAACAGAACGACCGCTATTTGCTCGTCTACGGGCTGCGGCGATTGATGGCGATCCAGACCTCCGACAAGGTCCGGACGGTCCGAGCGATCATCGCCAATGTCGACGAGGATACCGCTACCCGCGCGCAGATCTCCGAGAACATGGCGCGGCGTGATCTGACCTTCATCGAGCGTGCGCTCTTCGCCCGCGAACTCATAGACAAGGGCTTCGGCAATCAGGGCCACGTGGCCGAAATCTTGACGGTCACGAAATCCTCTATCTCGATGGCCCTTCGCATCGTCGAGAATGTCGGCCGGGACCTGGCAGAGGCGATCGGCCCCGCTCCAGGCATCGGCCGGCCACGGTGGGAGGCGCTGGCAACCGCGATCACTGATCACGATCTCGATCGCCAACCCCTGATAGACCTTGCCTGTCGTGCACATGGCGAGGCCGACCGCCCCGAGGTTCTCGACGAAACGCTTACCGGTGAAGACCCGAGCGTGCGTGCCTTCGACGCAGTGACGCGCGCCCTGCCCCGCGCAACGCCACCCGGTACCCGGCGCGCTACACGACGACCGAACCGTGTCGCCCTCGCCTCCGGCGGATCCGCCACGATCCGACGATCGGACGACGGCTTGCGCCTCGACATTCCTCGCGGCCCCTTCGCCGACTGGCTGGAGCGCGACGCCCGAACGATCATTGATGACCTTCACGCGCAATGGAAAGCCCGCGCGGAAGACTGAGCAATCAAGGTAAACAAGCAGGAGGCACGAAACAGGCAAGGAAAAAGGTCCCGCAAGACTTTCGCCCCACGAGACCCTCACTTGACGTGTCGCAGCTTCAAGTTAGGCCCGGGCGCGCTCTCTCGCAAGTCCTGAGTGGTTTGCGGGCCAGTATTTTCTTTCCCTCGTGACATTTCATGACCTACAATCCCATAACGTCGTTCCGGCGGCCGGTGACGGCTGTCCAAATGACCCGCCATCGCGATGCCCATGCGCCCTCTCCCGAAGCCGGCGTGGACAAATGGCAGGTGCTTCGCGACCTGACCACGGCGCGCCGGGCCTTCGGCCTCGGCGACCGTGCCCTCACGGTCCTTCAGGCGCTTTTGAGTTTTTATCCCGGCAGTATGCTGGAAGGCGGGGACTTGATCGTATTTCCGTCCAATCGGGCGATCTGCGAGCGTCTGAACGGTATGGCCTGCTCGACGATGCGTAGGCATCTGGCCGCCCTTCTCGACAGCGGCCTGATCCTGCGCCGCGACAGTCCCAACGGCAAGCGCTTCGTCCGCAGGTACCGTGCAGGATGCGAGGCCTTCGGCTTCGACCTTGCTCCCCTCCTCCACCGTCACCACGAAATCCATCGTGCGGCCGCTGCCGAGACCGCCGTGCGAGAAGCCCTTGAAAGCCGTCGCCGGCAGGTAAGCCTGATGCGCCGCGATCTTGCTGCACTTACCGAGTTCGGAACCCGTACTGCCCCCATGGCGGCGAACTGGACCGAGCTCGATGATCACGCACGCCTCGCCGCCCGGGAGCTGCGGCGCCGGAACGACCTGAAAGATCTGGACCGTATCGCCTCCGATCTGAAAACTGCTCTCGAGTTTGCGGTGGCTGCCCTCGACGCCGAAACGGAAAATCTGAGCATCAATGCCAGCGAGGATGAGCAGCACCATCAGAAATCAGAGAAAGATAACTTTGATTCAAATAACTTTAGGAACAAAGACGAAAACCCGGAGAGGGTCACATTACAAAAAGAAGATCAGAACGTCGCAGCGGGAGAGGTTGCCTCGGTACCCCTCTCGTATGTTTTATCAATATGCAGTGAACTTCAAACTTTCATGCCCGAGCGCATCCATGACTGGCCAGGATTTTTACGGTCCGTTGAGCTGATACGCCCAATGATCGGGATCACCAACTCAGCGTGGAATGAATGCGTGGCTTCCATGGGTCACACTGCCGCCTCGGTAACAGTTGCAGCGATGCTTGAACGTCATTCCAAAATCAGATCGCCAGGGGCCTATCTGCGCCATCTTGCTCGAAAGGCCGCCACTGGGCATTTCAGCCCTGTCGCGATGCTCGCCACGCTTACAAGAATATGCGACGCTAATGATACAGGCCAGCCACTAAACACTGTTGCCATGCAATGATCAAAATACCAGTTCACAGCTGTGAATTTCTGGCAACAGCCTCCTAGTTCACAGCTGTGAACCTGCTGACAAGATCTTTCGACACCACCCAAGAACCTTCGGCCTCATACGCTGATACCCTAGGGAAGGGGAAGGTACCGTTACGTAACCGCCAACCAACCACAAGGAGCCGACGCGGAAGAGATACCACGGGATGTCCCGCCAATAATTGCTGCAGTGCATCCGGAGCGCTGCGGCATATCCAGACCCGAAAATGGAACGACAGGCTGATCGATTTCACCGCCGACGACGCGGTGCGCTAGGGCCGGCTCTCGGCGCAGCTCGTCCATACCGGGGCGGATCTGATGATCGCGGCGCAAGCCCTTGCAAGGGATGCGGTGGCGGTGACGCGTAACGTCTCGTACTTTCGACCTGCGGGGGCGGGAGGCATCGACCCGACCGCCTAGACCTCGATCATGCCGAGGCGCCTTGCCCGATCCTTCAGCATCTTGACCGAAGACAGGGGCCATGCGGTACCGCCCGACGGGGTCCGCTCGCGCATCCGCTCCAATGTGGCGCCGATGCGTTTGAGGGTGATGCCCGGATCGGCATTGATCATGCCCGCGATGATCGCACAGAGCCGGTCGGAGGGCTGCGCCTTGGGCGCGGGGGCCAGGATCGCGTCATCGAGAAATCCGTCGGCGACGAAGCGCTTCGCGGCGCGGTTCAGCCTGTCGGGGCTCCAGGGCCGGGCAGCGGCGGCGCGGTTGATCGCGCGCGCCACCGCCGCCCAGGAGGATTGTGGCCGCATTTCGCGGATGACGGGCACCCATTCCGTCGCGGTCGCATTGATCTCTTCGAAGAAGCGATCGTCCCGCGCGCGTGAGAGGGCCCTGAGGGCGGCGGGATCGCGGGCTTTGAGCTTCGGGTTGCCGCCGGTCCGGCCGGCCGCGCGTGCCGTCTCCAGCCCCGCCAGCGTCCGCTCACGGATCAGCGCGCGTTCGAGTTCGGCCACGGCCCCCAGGATCTGAAGCGTGAACTTGCCCTGCGGCGTGGTGGTGTCGACCGGATCGCCGAGCGAGCGAAGGCCGGCCCCGTGACCCTCGAGCGTTTCGATCACCTCGAGCAGATGGGCGACGCTGCGCGCCAGCCGGTCGATCCGCACAACCAGCAGCACGTCGCCACGGCCCATCCCCTTGAGAAGCTTCGCCAGCGCCGGCCGTTGACGGTTGCCGCCGGACCCGGTCTCCTCGACGACCGCGTCCGCTCCGGCGGCGTGCAGGGCCGCGACCTGTCCTTCGAGCGTCTGTCCCACGGTCGAGACGCGGGCATAGCCGATGATGCGCATTGGGTGCCTCCGTTCGGGAGGGTTTTATAGTTTCGTGAGCTACTTGAAAACGGTCGTTTTGCAAGGGGTGCAATTTTGTAAGCTGGTACGTCCGGGTGGCGGATGTCCCTGTTTTCCTCGATGCGGGCGTCTCTCCCACTTCCGGGGTGGCGGCGGGGCGTGGTGCCGCGTTGACGGTCGCCGGCGTCGTCCGACCTTTCGCTCCGTGACGGTACGGAATGCCTGTTATCGTTCGTCCATACGTCCTATGGTGCGGCTGAATGCGCTCCTTTCATGATCTCTCGAGGTTTCGAACCCTGCCACCGACCCCCCAGGACGCTCCGGATCTCGGCGCGGTCTTTCGGATCGAGATCCTTGCCGCTCGGCTGGAGGGGGCGTTGCGGGCCGATGCCGATCTCGCGGCGCTCTGGCGGGGGCAGGCGGGAGTGCGGGAGGCCTGCGCCTCGGCCTGGCTCGAGGATCTTCCGGTGACGCCCACGGATGTCCTGTGCCGCAATTTCCGAGACGGCCTGGGCGATCCCGATCGCGACCGCTCGGCGCTGGCCGCGGCATCGCTGCTGCGCGTCCTGCATTCGCCCGGTCCCCTAGAGGCCGAGCCCGACGGCGTTCTGTCGCGGCTCTGGGCGCTGTCGGTAGGGGAGGGGGGTGCGCCGTTCGGGGCCGAGGACCACACGGCGATCCGCGATGCGCTGCGCAGCGCCCAGAGCCCGATCCTCGGCGCGCTGGCCGTCGCACGCCTCGTCAACCGGGCGAGCGAGGGCAGGGCGCCCTCGGCGGAGCGTCTGGCCTTCGTGGCGGCCGATCACGCCCTGCGCGGCTCGGGCCGCTTCATGCTGGGCGAGGGGGCGCCCCACGACCTGATCGCGGCGCCGCGCGGCGCCTGGGTGGTGCAGCCGGCGCTGGCGCTGACCGAGAACGGGTTCCGCCTCTGGTCGGTCACGCGGCCGGAACGGGTGGCCGACCTGCTGTCGGGGCTCTCGCGCACGTTTCAAAGCGGGCTCGGGGCGCTGCCGATGTTGCGCCGCTGGCTCGATCACGCGCGTGCGGTCAAGGCGGCGGCGCATGGCGCAGCGCGGCTGCCCGACCTGATCGACCTGGCGCTGCTGCGCCCGATCCTGAACGGCGCCAGCGTCACCCGTCATCTGAAGGTCACGCCGCGCGGCGCGCAGAAGCTCATCGACCAGGCCGTGACGCACCAGCTCCTCGTCAAGATCACCCCCCGCGCCACCTATCGCGCCTGGGCCATCGAGCCCGTCGCGCAGATCCTGGGGCGAGGGTAGGGGGGCGACCGTGCAATGCCTATGGCGCGGCGGACGAGGCAACTTCCGACTGTACGCTTCCCACCGATATGCAACCCTGCCTTTCGCCGCGGCGAAGAAGAAGGATGATGCTTCCCGGAATGTGCCCGCCGGGTTCGGAACTGAATTCCGCCAGCAGGCTGTGAACAGGCACGAAATTTTGACCCCGTAGTGCGATCGGTGCGTTGGGGGCCACGCTTCTCGCCGCGGCAATGGGCGAACTGACCGTAAGCGCCCGGTTCTGACCGCCTTGTAATTTCAGGCAGCTTCGCTCTGCGTGGTTCCGGCGGCTTTTGGCGTCCAGTTCCAGGGCAGCAACTCGTCGAGGCGGTTGTTCTTGTGATCGTGGATGCGGTCGAGGATGTCGGCGAGGTAGGCTTGGGGATCGAGCGCGTTCATCTTCGCGCTCTCGATGAGGGTCATCGCCCGCGCCAGGGTTTCACCGCCCGTGTCCGATCCGGCAAATAGCCAGTTCTTCCTTCCGACACCCACTGGGCGCATGGAGCGCTCCGCGGCATTGTTATCGGGCATGCTGTTCGCGGCGCTCCGATTTCGAGGTCTGGTCTTCCATATGTCGTGGTAGGCTTGGATATCGGGACAGGGGCGCTGGAGTGCGAAGAAGCGGGCAGGCCGTTTTGACTATGAGCTGCGAGCTCGCGTTGTTATCTGGCCGCCCCTGCGACCTGCCCGTTTGCGCTGAGAGCGCGTATCCGTAGATGTCGCATAGCCCGCGCACTCCCCTGACAATGACTGGGAGAGCAAGGCATGAGATCTATCGGAATGGATGTCCATCGAAGCTTCGCGCAGGTCGCGATCCACGAGGATGGTATCACCGCCAAAAGCTTCAGGCTCGAACTGGAGCACGATACGGTCGTGGCGTTCGGCAAGGACCTTCGAGCGGACGACGAGGTCGTGCTGGAAGCAACGGGGAACACGGCTGCCATCGTGCGGCTTCTGACCCCGTTCGTCGCGAGGGTGGTGATCGCCAACCCAATGCAGGTGAAGGCGATTGCGCATGCGCGGGTGAAGACCGACAAGGTCGATGCCGCGATACTCGCACAGCTGCATGCCGCGGGCTTCTTGCCCGAGGTCTGGGCGGCGGATGACGATACGCTTGCCCTGCGGCGGCTCGTCTCCGAGCGCGTGGCGGTGGTGCGATCGATCCGCCGGGCGAAGAGCCGCGTGCATGCTGTGCTGCATGCGAACCTGATCCCGAAGTACGAAGGCCACCTCTTCGGCAAAGGCGGGCGACGTTGGCTGGCGAAAGCGCCGCTGCCCAAGACCGAGCGCGATCTGCTCGCCCGCCACCTCGACGAGCTGGACTGGCTGAATGGCCGCCTCGCGACGCTGGAGACGGCGCTGATCCGCTTCTCGCTCGACGATCCGCGCATGCGAAAGCTGATGAGCGTGGCCGGGATCAGTTCGGTGATCGCCACCGCGGTGGTGGCTTCCATCGGCGACATCGGTCGGTTCGCCTCGCCAGAGAAGCTTGCCAGCTACTTCGGCCTGACGCCGCGCGTCCGGCAGTCGGGCGACCGCGGTGCGATCCACGGCCGCATTACCAAGCAAGGCAACGCGACGGCGCGGACGATGTTGGTGGAGGCGGCCTGGTCTGCGGCGAGCGTGCCGGGTCCGTTGCGATCGTTCTTCCTGCGTATCAAGGACCGCAAGGGCGCGAACGTCGCGGCCGTCGCCACTGCGCGCAAGATCGCGACGCTGATCTGGACGCTCCTCGCGAAGGAGGAGCCGTATCGCTGGGCGCGGCCGGCCTTCGTGGCAATGAAGATGCGCAAACTCGAACTGCGCGCCGGAGCGAGCAAGCAGCACGGCAACAAGCCGGGACCTGGGCGGGATTATTGGATCAAGGAGATCCGACATCGCGAGATGGAGCTGGTCGCCAACGCAGAGGCTTCCTACGCCCGCATGGTCGAAGCTTGGCGGGACAAACCGCCCAAACCAAAGCCAACCTGAAAAAGTTGGAAAAAGGGGCTTCTCAACATCATCCGTGTCGATGGCAACGCGGCCGTCCTCGAGAAAGAGGATGAAGGAGGTCCAGCGGTTGAGAGCATAACGGAAGACCTTGGCGAGATCGCTCTTGCCCGGGATCCGGGTTAGCTGCTGCTCGGCCCAGACCTTGAAGGCGGCGACCTTGTCAGTGCTGTATTTCTTTCGGGCGGCAAGCCGTACCTCGGCAGGCTGTCCGGCGATCTTACGCTCGATGTCGTAGAGCTTGCCAATACGGTCGAGGGCTTCGCAGGCGATCTGGGACTTGTCGGCCGCCCACACGTCATGGAAGTCGCGCCGCAGGTGTGCCCAGCAGGCGGCCTCGCGGAACTGCGGCGTACCATCCGCGCGCGTCTCATACAGCTCTTTGAAGCCGGCATAGGCATCGGCCTGCAGAATGCCGCCCGACTTCGCGAGATGGCCACGTGGATGCTCGCCCTTTCGATCCGGAGAGAAGTAGTAGACGACGCCCGGGGGCGCCGCACCGGCCCACGGCCTTTGATCCCGGACATAGGCCCAGATCCGGCCCTGCTTCACACCCTTTCCAAGGCCCTTGTCCTTGCGGGACCGGTCGAGCACACGGATAGGCGTATCATCGGCGTGCAGGATCGAACTCGACATCACGTCGAACTCGATCTTTTCGATGAGCGGGCTCAGGGCCTTCATCGCACCGCCGCACCAATCGACCATCGTGGAATCCGGAACATCGGCGCCCATCCGGGCAAAGATCTCGTTCAGGCGATAGAGCGGGATGTGATCGTCGAACTTGGAGACGAGGATGAAGGCCAGCAGGCTGGGCCCTGCCATGCTGCGCGGGATCGGGCGGCTGGGGGCGGGTTCCTGCACCATGCGCTCGCAGCGGCGGCAGGACTTCTTCACCCTGGCGATCTCGATCACCTTGATCTGGGCCGCGATCATGTCGAGCAGTTCGCTGACGTCCTCGCCGACCACGCGCAGATCGACGCCGCAATCGGGACAGGCGTCTCCGGGATCGAGTTCCCGGCGCTCGCGCGGCGTGTCCTCCGAGACGCGGGGGCGGCGGCGCTGCTTCTTCTCCGGCGCGGCCTCGATCTCTTGATCCGACAGCGGGCCATGCTCCAGGGCCTCGTCTTCCTCACGCGGCGCGTCGTTCGCCTCGGCCTTGGCGATCATCAGGTCTTCGAGCGCCAGTTCAAGCTGTTCGATCTCGCGCTCGATCTTCTCGGAGCTGGCGCCGAACTTCTGTTTCTTCAGCTTGGCGATCCTGACGCGCAACGCCTGCACAAGCAGGTCGTGGGCGCGCAGGGTTGCGGACATCTTCGCGTTATCAGCCTGCAACGCGGCGATCATCGCCTTCAAAATGGCAGGGTCGTTCGGAAGATCTGCGGGCG
>CANLEQ010000054.1 GCA_947489705.1 uncultured Paracoccaceae bacterium | reverse complement strand
CCTGTCACCCTAATCGAAGCCGGAAAACTCTGCCTTCGGGCGGTCCAACGTTGGGGATCGGATCAACACAACTGGACCCCGGTCGCGGCTGGATGAAAGTTCAGTGGTAGGTCACGACGCGGCGGCGCCCTCCACGCCGTCCCGGATCAACGTCATTGCGAAGTCGACGGTTTTCTGTCTGCGCCCGGTCACCTTGACCTCCGCGCCGACGGCGGCCAACGCCTTGGCGACGGCAAGGCCGATACCGGCGGTGGAGCCGGTGACGATTGCGCGCTTTCCGCTCAGATCGATCTTCATGATACGAATCCTTGCATTCTGTTCGGTGTTTGCCGGCGGCATTTCGACCGCCGGCTCGCTTTTGGCGTTGTTGGCAGGCTTCACTCCGCGACGCGCGGGATATCCCACGCCTTCGCGACCGCGGGGCGCGCCAGGAACCGCTGGCGGTAGGGTTCGAGGTTGGAGAAGTTGTCCCACCCGACGGTCTCGCCGGCGTCGTAGAAGCGGTGGATGGTCTCGAGCCAGGGCACGATCGCCATGTCGGCGATCGAGTAATCGCCTGCGACCCAGTCCCGGCCCTCGAGCTGTTTGTCGAGCACGCCGAGGAGCCGACTGGCCTCGTTCACGTAGCGCTCCTTGGGGCGCGGGTCCTCGATCTCCTTGCCCTTGAAGGCGTGGAAGAAGCCTAACTGGCCCAGCATCGGCCCAAGGCCGCCCATCTGCCACATCAGCCATTGCAGCACCTGCAGGCGGGCGTTGCCCGAGGGCAAGAACTTGCCGGACTTCTCGGCGAGGTGGATGAGGATGGCGCCGCTCTCGAAGATGCCGACGGGGCCCTCGGGGCCATTGCGGTCGACGATGGCGGGGATCTTGTTGTTGGGCGAGACCGAGAGGAATTCGGGGCTGCGCACGTCCTCGTCCGAGAGCGAGACGAAATGCGGCTCGTAGGCGAGCCCGGTCTCCTCGAGCATGGTCGAGACCTTCACGCCGTTGGGCGTCGGGTAGGAGTAGAGCTGGATCACGTCGGGGTTCTGCGCGGGCCAGCGGGCGGCGATGGGAAAGTCGTCGGGGAACATGATGTCTTCTTTCTCTGTCGTTCGAAATGTCGGCCGGGCGGGCAGGCTACTGCGCCTCGCCATCGCCGGCGCCAGTCGGCGCCGTCTCGGCGGGCGGCGTCCACGCGAAGGCGATGGCCTCGCGGAAGGCGAAGCGGATCAGGTGGTTCTCGACCACTTGGGCGAGCTTGCGCGTCGCCTCGGGCGTCTCGGCCATGACCCGGGCGCGAAGGCCGGCCTCGTCCGCCGTCAGCTCGGCGCGCTCGCCGCCGCCGAAATCGATGGTGCCATGCTTCGGGTCGAACGCGACCTCGAACTTGTGGGCCCAGTGCTTGCAGAGCTGCTGGAGATAGCGGCTGGCACTGGATGTCTCGGCATATGCTGTCGTCTCGAACATGGGTGTTCTCCTTGACCTTGAGTGTCGGGGACCGCGTCAGTCGGTGCGCAGGTGCAGGCGCGTGCCCCACGGGTCGATGAATGTGGTCGGCTCGCCGGTTTCGGCCGCCGTCTCCGAGCCCGTCCGCTGGAGGATTGCCGAGCGAATGGCGGGATCGGCGGCAACGAGCTCGAACGAGGCCAAGCCGGTCGTCCCTTCGGGTCGCGGCCCCGCGCCGGCGCTGTTCCAGGTGTTGGCCGCGATGTGATGGTGGTAGCCGCCACTGGAGTAGAAGCTGGCCTCAGACATCCGGCTTACGATGTCGAGCCCGAGCAGATCGGCGTAGAACGCGTCCGCCGCCGCCCGGTCTCCGACCTGCAGGTGGACGTGTCCGATGGAGGTGCCTGCAGCCATGCCGGTCCAATGTCGCGCCGGGGTATCGGCCACGAGGGCGTCGAGGTCGAGCCTTCGGGTCGCCATCGCGACCTCGCCGTTCCGCCACGTCCATGTCTCGCTCGCCCGGTCGTGGTAGATCTCGATGCCGTTGCCCTCCGGGTCCGACAGGTAGAGCGCCTCGCTGACGAGGTGGTCCGACGCGCCCTGGAGCCGGATGCCCGTCCCGGCGGCGTGCCGTAGCCAATGCACCAGTCCAGCGCGGTCAGGCAAAAGGAAGGCGACGTGGAAGAGACCTGCCTCGTGGCGGTCGGCAAGCTGTGCGTCGGGGTCGTGGCGCAACTCGATCAGGACGTCTTTCCCGACGCCGAGGCGGGTGAGCGAAGGCACGGTCGCAATCACCGACAGGCCGATCGTGTCGCGGTAGAACCGGGTCATGGCATCGAGATCGCGCACGGTGAGCGCGACGGACCCGATCCGGAGGGGGGCGCCGGCCGAGGTGATCCCGGCGGGCGCGTCGTTGGTCGTCATGGCGAGGCTCATAATCTGTCCTTTCCGGTCAGCGGGTGATGCGGGTCGTTGGGCGCAGGGCGTGGGCTCCGTCGCCCAGAAGCGACTGTACGATCAGCGCGACGATCCAGAAGGCGGGGTATTCCCAGCCGCCGCCCTCGTTGTCGAAGAAAAAGCCGGCCGCTCCGTGGACCGTGAAGATCGCGCCCAGCAGGATCGGAATCAGCGCGACGGCCACGATACGGGTGTAGACGCCCGCGATCAGGGCGATCCCGCCCAGGATCTCGGCAAGGATGGTGAGGTAGGCGAGCGCGCCGGGCAGGCCGAGGCTTTCGAAGAAACCGGCGGCGCCCGCGGGGGTGAAGACGAAGACCTTCAGCCCGGCATGGGCGAGAAAGAGGATGCCGAGGCTCACGCGGAGCGTCAGGGCGGCGTAGGGGGCGGTGCGGGTGTCGATCATCGGTCTCTCCTGTTGTTGTTGAAACCGATATGCACCTCGCGCCGCGGCATGATAATATGGTAATCGAGAAAGACACCCTGAACCCGGAGTGCGAGATGCTCGACCGTCTGACCGGAATGGAAGTCTTTGCCGAGGTGGCCCGCCAGGGCAGCCTCTCGGGCGCAGCTCGAACCGTGGGCATCTCGCCCACCATGGCGACGAAGCACGTCAACGCGCTCGAGGATCGGCTGGGGGTGAAGCTCGTCCATCGTACCACGCGGCGGGTGACGCTGACCGATGCCGGGCGGCGCTATGTCGATCAGGTCGAGCGCGTTCTTTCCGACATCGCCGAAGCCGAGGCCGAGGCGGTGGCCGAGCGGGTAGAGGTCGCCGGCCAGTTGCGCGTGGCCCTGCCGGTCTCGTTCGGCATCCACCAGATCGCGCCTTTCCTGCCGGACTTTACCGGCCTTCACCCCCGGCTGAGCGTCGATCTCGGGATCGAGGACCGCAAGGTGGACCTCGTGACCGAGGGTTGGGACGTGGCGGTGCGGATCGGGTACAACCCTGACGACACCACCATCGCCCGCAAGCTCGCCCCCTGCCGCACCGTTGTCACCGCTGCGCCGGATTACCTCGACCGCCATGGCACGCCGCGGACGGTCGCCGAGCTCAGTGCGCATAACTGCCTGAGCTACACGCTCTCGCACGATATCGGACCGGGACGGTGGCGTTTCGGTCGGACCGGAAAGATCACGGCCCCCGTCACGGGCAACCTGCAGGCTGGCAACGGCGATGTGCTGGTGGCCGTCGCCCTGGCGGGCCAGGGCCTGATTTACGAGCCGACCTTCCTCGTGGGCGAGCACATCCGCGCGGGCCGGCTCGAGATCGTCCCGCTCGACCATCCGCCGGCGGAGATGCCGGGCGTCTACGCCATCTACCCCGCCACGCGCCGCCCCCCTGCGAAGGTGCGCGCCTTTGTGGACTTCCTCGTCGAGCGGTTCGGCGCGGACCCGCCGTGGGACCGGGAGCTCGACCTGCCGCCCGCGCCTGTCACGTGATGCCATCGACGATGCCGCCCTCGACCCTGAGCGCGGCCCCGGTGGTCGCGCTCGACAGTGGCGAGGCGAGGTAGATGCAGAGATTGGCAACCTCCTCGGGGGTGGCGAGCCGGTCGATCAGATTGTAGCCGGATTTGTCGCGCAGGTAGGCGCGCTCGATCGCGTCAGGGTTCGTCTCCCCGGTGCCGAGCGCCGTCAGCACGCTCTCGGTGCGGGGCAGGCCCGGGATGACGACGTTCGCTGTCACGCCGCTGTCCGCCAGCTCGGGTCGGTTGCGGGAGAGTGTGAAATCCTACGCTAAGCGGGAGCGGACGTTCGTTCAGCGCGCAGCGAAGGCGGGCTCGGAGCCCGTTTCGCCACATGCTGCACCCGGCTTGAATGTCCGCTTCACCTTTTTCCCCATACTCGGTCGCCTCGGGCCTTGGATGTTCGCGATCTCGTCTGCAGACCTGTTGCGCGGATCGGCAACATGCTGCGATGCCAGCCTTACCTATCTCGGCGCGCGCACTAGTTTTCGGTGTCATGCGAATCCTACTATTTCTAATTCTTTGCGGCGCGACGGCCGGCCTCGGTCTCGCGACGTTTCTGGCGCTCTGGCCCACGAACATGTGGTGGGTGCGGATGACCGATTTCCCGCGCTTGCAATACGCGATCGCCATTGGCGTCGTGCTGCTCGTTCTCGCTCTCGCCGGACGGCTGCCGGATCGCTTCCGCACGGCGCTCGCTGGGCTGCTCCTCGCGGCGCTGGCCTACAATGCCGTGAAGCTCGCTCCCTACCTGCCGGAGGCGACTGGCGACGCCACGGCCTGCGCACCCGAGCGGGAGTTTTCGGTGATGGTCGCAAACGTGAAGCTCGAGAACTATCATGCCGCGGAGCTTCTGGAGATCGTCCGCGAGCGTGATCCGGACCTCCTGCTCGCGCTCGAGACGACAGAATGGTGGGACCGGCAGCTTGCGGAGCTCTCCGACGAGATGCCTCACTCCGTCGCGCGCATCACAGGTAGCTATTTCGGCATCCACCTGATGTCCCGGCTGCCCTTGGCTAGCACGGAAGTGGTGGTTCCGGTGGGGCAGAACACGCCGGCGATCCTGTCAACGATCACCCTGCCGGAGGGAGACGAGGTTCGCTTCCTGGGTATCCATCCCCGTCCGCCGCATCCCGGCCAGTCTTCGGTCGGCCGGGATGCGGTGCTCATGTGGGCAGGTTTCAAAGCGGCGAGCGTCGACCGTCCAATGGTACTAGCCGGAGACCTGAACGCAGTTCCGTGGGAGCGGACCGTCGAACGGATGCAGCGCATCGGTGGCCTCATCGATCCGCGCCGGGTTTTCGGTTTCCAGCCTACCTATGACGCCCATTCATGGTGGATGGCGTGGCCACTCGACCAAGTCCTGCACACACAGGGCGTCGCCGTGACCGACATGGAGGTCCTGCCCGGCTTCGGCTCGGACCATTACCCGGTCGAAGTGACGCTTTGCCACCGGCCTGCCGAGGTGCCGTCCCCCGAGCCGCACCCGGGGGATCTCGACCGCGCCCGCGCCATCATCGCGACCGCGATGCGCGCGGTCCCGGCTTCCGATTGACCCCGGAGACACCCAATGTCATCCACACATCCCCTATCCCGCGCGTCTCCTTCATCTTCGACTTCGACCTGACGCGCGCCTCGGACAGCTGGAACGCGGTCCGCTCAGAGCTTGGTCTCGAGCGTCAGGAACCGGAGGACCTGTTCCGCACACCTCTGGGCGACGGCCTGGACCCGACGCAGAAGAAGGCCCGCGCGCGTCTCGACGCCGCCCGGGCTGTCGCCATCCCTGACGGCGGAGGTCTTCGGCTGCGCAGCCGAGCGGACAGCGCTCTACCCGGGCGTCCTCGACATGCCCGAGCGGGTGCGGGCCGAGGTGGACGCCGTCGCGGCCGGAATCGATTGTGAATTCGTCATCCTTTCGGCAGGGTTTTGAGCTCATCGAGCCGACAGCGGTCACAGGCCCCTCCGGCACGATCCACGCCGGTGCCTTCCACTTCGAGGACGGCCGCGCGGTCTCGGTGCGGCGGACGATCACCCACGCGCAGAAGGCTCTCTACATCCGCGCCCATGCCGAGGGGCTTTCGGTGGCCGAGGCGAACTCGTCCGGCACTTCGGCCTCCATCGTCGACGGACACGACCGCCATGTGCCGTTCGACCAGATTACCTATGTTGGCGACGGCGCGAGGGTAAGCCCTTGATGGCCGCGCTACGCTACGCCGCATGCGCCGGTGCCTCACGGATTGCACTGCGGGGCCAAGAGGCTCTCGTTTCGCGCTCGTGACGACGGCCGGGCTACGTTGTGCCGAGACCTTCCGCGACACCAGAAATCACTGCCGATACGATCGCTCCGCCGTCCGGTCGGCCCCCGATCTCGATGCGGCCTCCATGCAGCTCCGCAATCCGTTGAGCCACCGTGAGACCCAGACCCGCGCCTCCACTGCGCCGATCGCCGCCCCTTTGGAACGGCTCGAGAAGACGGCTCCGGTCAGCTTCCGGTATGCCTGCCCCGCTGTCGAGGACGGAGAGGACGGCGGCATCTGGCCTCTCTTTGACCTCGACGACGATTGTCTTTCCTTCGGAAGCCTGGTCGGCATTGCGAAGCAGATTGCGCGCGAGGGATCGCAGAAGGTCGGGATAGCCCGTCACGGTAGCCGTTCCGCAAACCCTGAACCGGGATCCCAAACCCAGTTCATCCCCGACGGAATTGGCCAGTGCCCCGAGATCCACTGTTTCCGGACGATCCGAAGCCGCCACCGTGTCGCTGCGCACCAGGAACAGCAGTTGCGTGATCAGTCGGTCCATATGGGAGAGCGCCTTTCCCAGCCGCTCCATAGCAAATGTCCGATCAGGTGCTCGCCGCAGCACGTCCAGCTGGCTAAGGGCCCCGGCGAGGGGCGTGCGCAATTCGTGGCTCGCCGCGGAGGCGAAGATGCGCTGGTCCGACATGACCCCGGCGAGGCGTTCGGCCAAGCGGTCGAAGGACCTGGCCAGGACCCCGATCTCCCGGGGCATCCGGTCGGGGTCGAGTCCCAGCGGCTCCGGATCGTGCGGAGGGATCAGCGCCATGCGCTGCTCGATCCGACGCAGGGGTCGAAGGCCAACCCAGACGGAGATCAGGACCGCAATGGCGAAAAGCGGTAGACCGATAGCCCAGGGGGCGGTCAAATTCCCCAGGATGTCGTGCGCCCGCCGGTCTCGGGACGTATCGGACAAAGCCGCGCGCCGCGTTTCTCCGGTCGTCACATCGACGAAGGTCAGAACGTACCACAAGTCGCCTTCGCCTTGCACGGTGGCAATGCCGGGCGGCGGCAGCTCGGAAAAGTCCGGGAAGGGCATGGATCGCAAGGCCACCCCGTCTTCATCGACGAGTTCGTAGGCGGCCTGGCCGATGGGTGCAGGACGGCGAAGCTGGATCTCTTTGAAAAGCGCACGTCTGTCTTCGGTGCCGAGGCCCTTCGGAACGGAGACGGCTGACAGCAGATCCGTGGTGGCCTGGAGTTCCTGTCTCAGTTCTAGGTTGGCTTGCTCCTCCGCAGACCGTCGCGCGGCGATCTCAAGCCCGCCCCACAGGAGTGAAAGCAGCAGGGCAAGCAGAACCAGAAGCCGGGCATGAAGGCTCAGCCGACGGATCACGCCGACAGGCGCCAGCCGACACCGCGCACGGTCTGGATCCGGTCGCGGCCGATCTTGCTCCTTATCTTGTGGATCAGAACCTCGAGCGCGTTGCTCTCGGGCCCCTCATCCCACCCGTAAAGGCGCTCCTCCAGGGTCGCGCGGGAGACGGGCTGCGCTCTTCGATCCGCCAGAGCCTCGAGGACGATGAACTCGTGGCTCGACAGGTCGAGCGGACGTTCCGCGAGGATACCCGTCCGCGCGGTCAGATCGAGCGTCAGCTGTCCCACCACGATGCGATTGTTCGCCTGCCCCGCTGCGCGGCGCTTCAAGGCCGTCAGACGGGCCACGAGTTCGTCGAGATCCACTGGCTTGACCACGTAGTCGTCCGCTCCACCGTTCAGCGTCTCGAGGCAGTTCGCCTTGGTATCATGCGCCGTCAGGATCAGGACGGGGACATTGTGACCCTCCCGCCGCCACGCCGCGAGGACATCGTGGCCCGATCCGTCCGGCAAACCAAGATCGAGGATTGCCGCGTCGAAGGTTCCGGCATCAATCGCCGCAATGGCATCTTCGGCCCCGGTTAGCCAATCGACTTTCAATCCCTCAAGCTCCAGACCTGCCCGAAGCCCGTCGCCCAAGACGGGATCGTCTTCCACCAGCAGTACGCGCATCTCAATGACCCTCCGCTCGTACTGCCGGAACGCGGGGCCGCGCGCGCCGGTTCACCGTGTCGGCCGAAACCCTCACCGAAAAATTCGGCCCGCTCCCGGCGCACTAAGGTTCAACTAAGTTTGGGCTGCCAGTTGGGCTTCATCGGCGGTGCAACCGCCATTTCATCCATGGAGAGGATCAAGAATGACCCCGACCAAACTCAGCTTCGCCGCGCTTCTCGCGGCGACGACCGCCCTGCCCGCAATTGCGCAGGAAATCACGCCCCTGACCGATTACGACGCCACCCAGATCGAAGGTGCGTGGTCGGCAGACAACATGCGCGAGGCCGACGTCTACGGTGAAGACGGCGACATGGTAGGCTACGTGCAGAACCTCGTCATGACGCCCGACGGAAATGTCAGCCATGTGGTCATCGAGACGGACAACTGGTTCGATCTGGCGGACCGTGCAATCGCCGTGCCATGGGACAACGTCGATCTCACGCCTGAGGAAGAGGGCATCATGGTGCCGATGGACGAGGACGAGATGAACGACTTCTCCTTGTTCGCCGACGACATGACGATGGCCACCGAGGGCGAAAACTATCGCGCCAGTGACGTCCTCGATGACTACGTCACGCTCGATAACGGTACCGGCTACGGCTACGTTACCGATCTGATTTTCGACCAGACCGGCGCGCTCCAGTCGGTCGTCGTCAGCCCCGATGTGGCCTATGGCGGAACGGATGGTCTTTACGCCTATCCGTATTACGGCACCGATTACGGCTACGATCCGTACGGCTACGACTACAACCTTCGCTACGACGAGGATGCTGTCACGGATTACGAGCCCTTCGATTACGACTCGGTCGTTGGCGATTCCCTCTGATCGAGCGGATCGACCCCTTTTTTCCACACCAGCGCCCGGTCGGTCTCTCGCAGGCTGACCGGGCCCTAGAGGAGAAGCCCCATGATTTTTGAGACACACATGCGCCGCACCACCGCAAGTATCGCGTTGATCGCCGCGCTCGCCGCCTCGCCAGTGGCAGCCCAGGACAACAGCGCCACTGCATCCAGTGAGAGCCAGAACCAATCCGGCGTCACCCAATCCATGAATTCGGATCAGCCGGTCGCGTCGGTGGGTGACACCGAGATCACCGGCGCCGATCTGGTCGCGTTCATTGACAGCCTCCCGCCCCGGATGCGCGAGCAGCCGCCGCAAATGGTGGTCTCCATGGCGTTGCAGCAGGTCGTGCTGCGGGAACTCCTGCTTCAGGAGGCCGAGGCACAGAATCTCGGCGAGGATACCCAGGTCCAGACGATGGTCGACGAGGCCGCAAACGTCGCCCGCGAGGATGCGATGGTGCAAGTCTACCTCCAGCGCGAACTCGCCTCCCGTGTCACCGATGAGGCGGTGCAGCAGGCCTACGATCAGGTCGCAGAACAGTCGGAGCAGGAATTGCCGCCGCTCGAGCAAGTCCGCCCGCAGATCGAGCAGCAACTTCAGCAGCAAGCCGTCCAGAGCCTTCGCCAGGAACTCGCCGCCGATGTCGAGGTGGTCATCTACGGACCGGATGGCGAGCCGATGCCGGGCGACTCTCAGAGCGGCGAAGCGAACCCGGGCGACGCCGGTAGCGCCTCGGGCTCCGACGAAACTTCGTCCGACAGCCAGTAACAATCTCCAGTTCGGAGACACCAAAGCTGCACGGGGCCACATCCCCGTGCAGTTCAACCTGTCAAGAGGTCTCTCATGTCCGACACCACTCTCAATTCCAGCGGATCGGGCATGCGCCGGTCGACGCTCTCTGCCGTCATCGTCGGTACCATCGTTGCCCTGGGCCTCATGGTCATGTTCACCCTGCTCGGCCTCGCCATCGGCGTCGCCAGTCTCGAAGCGGTGGGCCAGGGTCTCGGGTTCGGGGCCGCACTCTACATCGTCATCACGCAACTGATCTCGCTCGCCGCCGGCGGGTTTGCCGCCGCGCGTTTCATCGTGCCTCGCGACACGATCGCCGCCGCCCTGGCCGGGGCCGCCGTCTGGGCGCTGACCACGCTGGTCGTGGCGTTCGGCGGATGGAACACCGGCACCTCGGCAATAAGCTCGTCCACGAGCCTTGTTACGCAGACGGCCCGGACCACTGCGAATGCCGCGCAGGCGATCACGCCGAACAACCTCTCGCTGCCTGACATCTCCGAGATCGCCGGCTCTATCTCGATGACCGACCTGCCGCCGCAGTTGCGGCAAGCCTTGCAGAATGCGGACATCACCCCCTCGCAGCTGCGCAATGAGGCCCGTGAGGCGTTCCGCAACGTGATCAGCCAGCAGGAAATGGCCCGAGCACGGTCGATCCTGTCTACGACATTGACCGACATCGCCGCGCAGCCCGCAACCTTTGCCGAAGAAGTCAGTGGAGCGCTGGACCGTCTGCTTGAGGGGGAGAACGCTGTTCTCAGCGAGGAAGACTTCACCGAGGCTACGAACACGCTCCAG
This sequence comes from uncultured Paracoccaceae bacterium, assembly GCA_947489705.1. Classification (GTDB taxonomy): domain Bacteria; phylum Pseudomonadota; class Alphaproteobacteria; order Rhodobacterales; family Rhodobacteraceae; genus Palleronia. Next base: position 2,542 of record CANLEQ010000054.1, on the reverse strand, counting down.
TCCCGGCTGGACATCTCGGACAGTCAGGCGCAGCAGATCGCCGAGGCCATTCAGACCCGGTTCAACGAGGCGGTCGCGACCCTTCGTCAGACGGCCTCCGACCTCCAGGAGCAACTCGTCGCAGCAGTGAACGAAGTGCAGGATGCAGTTTCCTCTGCGGCGCTGTGGCTCTTTATCGCCTCGGCCCTTGGGCTCGGAGCAGCCGCCGGGGCCGGGGTTTATGGACGGCGGTACTGATCCGGGAACGCGACCCGGCCCGACAGGATAAAATCGATCCCAGTGCGGCAGCAATTCGAAAGCTGCCGCAATCTTCATGGCGCAGGCCCTCTGGCGGACAACGATTCCATCGTCCACGACGCACTGCCACTTTTCAGGTGGCTGAACCTGTTACATGGGCGCGTCAGAGGCGCGCCGCGAAAGACGCGCCCCATGGCTGGGGCAAACGGCAACGCCAGGACCGAGACGCCTTCCCGCAAATCCGAGACCGAGACCGAGACCAGGCGGAGAGAGACGATCGTACAGCCTGTGCTCAAGGCCTCCGACTTTCCGCGGCACCCAGCTGCTGTTCTACCGGGATATGGGAGGCGAGGTCGCGCATATGCCCATCGTGCTGGCACCGGGCGATGTCCGAGTTCAAGAAGGCTCGCCGCTCGCCGCTCGCCGCTGGAGAGACTGGTGCCGCCCCCGGAGTTCCACGCCGGCGAGAAGGGCGAGCGCATCGCCCATGGCCAGCAGGTGCAGCTTGCCCATGGCGACGTCTTCTTCGGCGCGGTGGAGATCGAGGGTGAGAGCCATATGAGCCGCGAGCGCGCCCCATTTCGCGACGATATCGACCTGGACAAGCTGTCGAAGAAGACCTGGCGCGCCTATGCCCATGTCTGCGCTCAGGCGCTGGCGCAGGCCTATGCCCTGTCGGACGATCTGGGCCAGGTGGACTACGACGTGGAACCTTCGATCGTTGCCGCCTGCCAGCCGCGCGAGCTTTTCGTCGAGGACCTGCTAAGGTTCACCGTGGAGACGGCCGACCGGCTGAAGCAGGACCACGTGGACTTCATCGAGGATTTTGAGCTCGGTGCCCTCGCTTCCATTGATATGGTCTATCGCTGAACCGACTAGGGTCAGGGCTCGTAGCCAGTAGATTACGGTAGCGGCGAGAGCGATGGCAGAAAAGAAAGCTTTGGGGCACCGGTCGTATCTGGTTGCAATGCGCCGCCAGTCCTTCAGCCCGCCGAGGGCCGGCTTTGGCTCAATGACGGGTCATGCATCCGTCTGCGGCCGCAGCGCCCGAACCACGTCTGGTCCTACGACTTCGTCGAGAGCCGGACCCATGACGAAAGGAAGTTCAGAATGCTGAATGTGATCGACGAGTTCACCAGGGAGTGCCTTTCCCTCAGGGTTGATCGGAAGCTCAATTCGACCGCGGTGATCGAATGTCCTGACCAACCTGTTCATCCTACGGGGCGTGCCTGGCCATGTTCGCTCGGAGTTGCCCATTGTCCGCCATTGATGGTGTGGATGGCCCCGCCCGCGGCATCGCGATGTGCCAGGGTGGGAGCTGCGATGCATTCCACCGAAGCGAGCCATCCATGGACCAGCCTATCACCATCGGCCTTGATCTGGTTAGGAACGTCTTTCAGGTTCACGGCGTCGATGCGGAGGGGCGGATCGTCGTCCGCCGGCAGTTGCGGCGCTCGCAGGCGCTCGGGTTCTTCGAGCGGCTCGGCCCGTGTGTTTTGGGTATGGAGGCCTGCTCGGGCGCCCATCACTGGGCGCGGGCGCTCGGCGCGCTTGGCCACGAGGTCCGGTTGATGGTGAACCGCGACCGTGGCCGCGGTGCGGCCGCGAAAGCGCGGTGAACGGCCTACGTGAAGGCGTATGTGAAGCGCGGAAAGACCGACGGTGGAGGGGACCGTGGCGCCAGTGGCGCCGCGCGAGCCCCGGAACGACGCCGAAGCGATTTGCGAGGCCGTCACGCGCCCGACGATGCGTTTTGTCCCCGTGAAGTCGGCCGACCGTCAGGCGGGGCTTCTGGACCACAAGGCGCGGGATTTCCTCGTGCGCCAGCGGACCCAGACGGTGAACGCGATCCGCGCGCACCCGTCGGAGTTCGGGCCCTGCGGGCCTCGGCTCGGTCGAACCGCTCCCCCGGAGCGTTTCGTGCGGGCAAGCCCGCACCCTTCGCCAAGCGTGGTCGCGAAGGGCATCCATAATCCGGACCGGCTGCTCGAGGCTGCATGTGACGGGCGCGAGGTGGCGCGCCCGGCGCCCGGCGCTCGACCTGCTCGTCGGTCAGCTGCGCGATCTGGAGGAGCGGATCGAGACGGCGACGTCACGCATCACCGCCGCTCAAAAGGCGGACCCCCTGGCGCGACGGCTGGCCACCATTCCCGGGCTCGGCCCCATCGCGTCCTCGGCCTTTGCAGCCACCACGCCCGACGTGGCCGTCTTCCGTTCCGCCCGCGACGACGCCGCGTGGCTCGGCGTGCGGTCCGTCTCTCGGACGGATCGCGTTCCGGCCCGCACCACCCCGGGCGCATTCGTC
>CANLEQ010000053.1 GCA_947489705.1 uncultured Paracoccaceae bacterium | reverse complement strand
GATGCGCTCACCACGCGAGTTCATCGCAGCTCAAATCGCAACCGCCTGAGTGTCCGGTGAAACAGGGGCAAGACCAGCCAGGGGGCGCACAAAGCCCGACGCCGGTGGTACGCCGTATCTTACAGCAGCATCCGCCGACGCGACAGGACCAGCGCCGTCATCGTACCCCCAAGCGCCAGTGCTGCCAGCGCGGCGAGCGGGACGGGTTGCGACCAGATCGGCTCGTCGTGGGTCAAGAGGCCGTGGTAGAGGTCGATGGCCCACGCGTTGGGTGTGACCGAGCCGAGATCGCGCAACCACCCGGGCATGAGGAAGCGCGGCACCATCGACCCTCCGATCGCCGATGCGACCAGGACGACGAAGGTCGCGAGGGTCTGCGCTTGCGCGCGCGTGGTGCAGGCAGCGGCAACCGCCAGGCTGAACCCCGCCGCCGCCGCCGCCAGGAGAAGCGTCACGGCGCCCCATTGCAACGGATGCGCCAGCACGGGCACCCCGTGGATCAGGCTTGCCGCCGCGAACACGATGGTGGCCTGAACGCTGCCTTGCGCGGTCAGGAACAGCGCCTTGCCCAGAACCACGACGTCGATGCCGCCCGGACCGGCGGCGAACCGGTCGAGAATGCCCGAGTTCCGCTCGTCGATGAGGCTGACCGCGCTCGACGTGGCCGAGAAGAGCAGGAACATTCCCGCGATGGCGCCGGCGTAATAGATGACGGCCCGATCCGTTCGACCCTCCCCGCCCACCGGCTGGGTGACGGTAAGGCCTTCGCTACCGCGCCCCGTCATGTCGCCTGACGCGTCGAGCCGGATCTGCTGCGCCGGGCTGAGCGGTCCGATGATCGCGCTCAACGCGTTCACCTGCCGGGCCAGCATCGCCTCGGGCGCGGCGCTCGCAAGCGCCCTTCGCACCTGACCTTCGAGCACAGCGGCCGCCATGCCCTTGCCCGGGTCGACGAGGATGGCAAAGGGCGGCGCGGTCGTATCGGTCAGCGCGCCGCGCAGAACGAGGCCGGCATCCAGACTGCCTTCGGTCACGGCCATGCGCAGGGCCTCCACGTCGTCGAACCGGCGGATGTCCCCCGTCAGCGCGGCGGCCATCGCGGCCTCCACCTTGGGCGCCGGCGGCTGGGAGGCGAGGCCCAACCGCAATTCGACCTGTCCGGCGCTGGTGGACGAAAAGATCGCTGCGAACAGCAGATAGATCGTCCCCGGCAACACCAGCATGAGGAAGAGCGCCCCGCGGTCGCGCAGAAGCGTCAGCGCCATCACCCGGACCAGCATCCACGTCACGCCGCGACCGCCCGAGCGTAAAGCGCGGCGATCCCCGGCCGTTCCAGGGTGATGCGGCGCGGGGTGACGCCGTGGCCGCGCGCGCGCGCCACCGCCTCCAGCCCGGCGTTCTCGCTGGCAATCAGGAGGGTCGGCGCGTTCGGTGTGCCCGTGAATCCGATCTCGCCCAATCCCCGCCTTTGCCCTTCGTCCATCTGCGCCCCGGGCGTGAGGGTCAAGAGCATCGACCCGCCGAAATGCGTCGAGATGAGATCGGGCACCGCGCCTTGCATGGCGATATGCCCCCCCGCGAGGATGGCGAGATGGCTCGCCAGTGCCTCCGCTTCGGCGAAATCATGGGTCGTCAGCAGAACGCCCATGCCCTCGGCCACCATCCGGCGGATCAGATCGTGCAGCATCGCCTGCGCCGCGCGATCGATTCCCGCCGTCGGCTCGTCGAGGATGAGCAGTGCGGGGCGGTGGAGGATCGCCGCCGCGACATTCGCCCGACGCTGCCATCCGCCGGAAAGCGTGGATACGACCTGCCGGCGTCGCGGACCGAGGCCCGTGGTTTCGAGCACTTCGGAGACGCGTCGCGAGACCTCCTTGCGCGGCACGCCCGCCAGTCTGGCGAAGACGGCCAGGTTCTCGGTCACGGTCAGGCGGGGAAACAGCGCAATCTCCTGCGGGACCAGCCCGACCCCGCCCGAGCCCAGTATCACCCGACCGCGCGTGGGCCGCACACGCCCCAGGATCGCGCGGATCATCGTGGTCTTGCCGGCGCCGTTGACGCCGAGAAGGACGCAGACCGAGCTGGCTTCGACTTCGAGATTGACACCGCTCAGCACCGGGCCCGCGTCGTAGCCGACGGTCAGATCCGCCAGTCTCAGGGCGGCAGTCCGCGTCATCGACACGCGGCCGCGCCGTTCCGAGAGGCGAGACGGCCGCGCAGCGCAGCACTCCTCAATGCGTTGAAACGCCGGATCTCTTGCGACAATGCAGGAATGCCGTCCAATTCCATCTCCTGTCCCGCCGGCATGCGGTTCATACCGGTGGCCGTAGCGATAATCGTGCGAGGGCGGATGCTTCGTTTTGTGCCGACGCGCGTTTCATCCTGCGCATCGAAGACGCCCGCGATCAAGGAAACAGCGACCGCGACAACCGACGCCTCGCCAGAGGGTTCATGCGGGGCTGGACGGCCACCGCATCTGGCCTGTTCTGCCTGCATGTCGCTCGCCGTAATCGAGACCGCCATATCCGCATTCCGGAAACCCCTCATTTTCGATCCGCGTGCCGCTTTTTCCTGGCACATCCATCGGAAATCGTCCCGCGAGCGAGGCTGGGGCCGGTCACGCGGGCATCTACGACGCCCGGCCTTCCCCGCATCCGAGGATCATGGTAAATTGCGCGCAATGCCCTGCGCCGTGATCCACCCGGCGTGAAGCGGGATGCTGCGCCACTTTTCGCGGCGGTCCGCCGCGTGAGCCGGGTCGGTTTACCGCCCCGACGGCGTGCAGGGCGCTCGCGCTTTCGCGAGGCCCCGAACCGCTTACGGGGCTGCGCTCGCCGTGCCACGACGAAGGCAACGTTCGGGAACCGCTTCCGTGTGTCCGCGTATTTGAAACGGCCAACCCGGAGCCTGTTGAGTGCAGGCGCAGCTGTCCTCTCGAGACGGGGACAAGAGTTGGGGCAGCGAATTGCCTTGCGCCATACGGGCTCGAGGACCCGGCGGGGACGGCTGCTGACTTGAACCGGCCGCACGTAGCCTCGAACATTCACTCTCCGTTCAGCTCCGCGACCGATTCCAGCGCCAAGAAGGCGGCGCCGCAGACCGCGAGGTCCCTCGAATCCTCGGCAAGTCTGATGTCCAGATTCTGGGTCGCAAGCGGAAGACAGCGCTTGTAGACGAGCTCCCGAACCCCTGCCAGCATCGCCTCGCCCGCCGCGGCGAGCTGCCCGCCGATCACCAGAACTTCCGGATTGATCATGGCGACGAGATCGGCGCTGACCTTTCCCAGCACGCGGCTGCTCAAATGGATGAGTTTCAGCGCTTCGGGCTCGCCATTCGACCAGAGCTGCATGACGTCACGCGCATCCTCGCATGCGAAGCCCTTGGCACGGAGGTCGCGCGCCAGGGCCCAACCGCCGGCATGCGCCTCGGTGCATCCCTTCTTCCCGCAGCGGCAGAGGTGGGGCGGTTGCAGCCTGTGCTGGATGTGACCCAGATCACCCGCCGTTCCCGAGACGCCGCGGAGCAGGTTCCCACCGATGATGATGCCGGACCCGATGCCGGTGCCGATCTTGATGAACGCGAAGTTCTCGCATTCCGGCCAGGAGCGCCGATGTTCGGCGAGGCACATCAGGTTCACATCCTTGTCGATCACGACCGTCAGGCCGGTTCGTCGGCCCAGCCAGCCGCGGATATCCAGGTTTTCCCATCCATACATCACCGAGGGTTTCACCACATGTCCCGACGCGACGTCTACGGGCGCCGGAACCGCGAGCCCGAGAGCGGCGATCGGACCCGTGCACGACGGCGACCGGGCGAGCGTCTCGGTGGCCTCCACGATCCGACAAAGCGTGATCTCGGGGTTTGCGCGGAGGTCCAGGGCGAAATGGGTCTGGTCCAGGATGTCGCCGTGCAGGTTCAGAAGGCAGGCGCGCCCGACATGCTCGCCCAGATCGACACCGATCACGTTGCGGTAATCCGGATTCACCTCGTAGCTTCGTGCAGGCCGACCGCCATCCGAGGCAGCCGGGGCGCCTTCGCGCAGAAGCGAGGAGTCCAGCAAGGCGGCAATCCGTTGGGAGACCGTGCCTCGGGAAAGACCCGTCGCCGCCTCGATGCCGCGCGCGGTCTTCGCCTGACCTGATCGGATCATTCTATAGATCGTCACTTCGGCTGCTCTGGACATAAGTGATCCTTCCTGGCGGTCATATTCTGAAATGGATACTTTTGCGCAATATAATACAAAAGCAAGGGCATAAACGTTTTCAATTGACTTAAGTAACGGAGGCTCGTTAGATCGTCCGGCGTGGTGGAGCACGCATACTGGGAGGAAAAAATGGTCAAAAGCAACTTGGTAGCGCCTGCCGCTGCCGCGATGATGCTTGTCGGATCCATCGGCTCGGCACAAGCGCAGGATTCGGAAGATATTCTCGTCGGTCTGATTACCAAAACCGATACCAACCCGTTCTTCTACAAGATGCGCGAGGGCGCATCGGCCGAGGCAGAAAAGCTCGGGGTCCAATTCCAGGCCTTCGCCGGCAAGTACGACGGCGACAACGATACACAGGTGCAGGCAATCGAGAACCTGATCTCGGCCGGAGCGGCCGGACTGATCATCGTCGCCTCGGATACGAAGGCGATCGTGCCGACCATCGAGAAAGCCCGCGAAGCAGGCCTCTTCGTGGTTGCGGCCGACACCCTGCTGGAGCCGACCGATGCCGCCGATGCGAGCTTCGCGACCGATAACTACCACGCGGGACAGCTCATCGGCGAATGGGCGCGCCAGACTCTCGGCCAGGACGCGGCGGAGAACGCGACGGTGGCCTTCATCGACGCCCATGAAAGCCAGCCGACGGTCGACGTCGCCCGCGACCAGGGGTTCATGGACGGCTTCGGCATCGACGTGAAGAACCCCGATCGGCGCGGCGATGAAGACGACCCGCGGATCGTCGGCCACGAGATGGGAGAGGGATCCGAGGTCGGCGGTCGCAACGCGATGGAAACGCTGCTGCAGAAGAATTTCGACATCAATGTCGTCTATACAATCAACGAGCCCACGGCAGCGGGCGCGTGGGAGGCGCTGAAGGCGGCGGGGAAGGATGACGGCTCGGTCCTGATCACGTCTGTCGATGGCGGCTGCCCCGGCGTGGAGAACGTGCGCGACGGCGTCATCGGGGCGACCGCGATGCAGTTCCCCCTGGACATGGCGCAGATGGGGGTTCGCGCGATCGTGGAACATGCGCGCAACGGAACCACGCCCGAGCCGACCGAGGGACTCGATTTCACGGATACCGGCGTGAAGCTCGTGACGGATCAGCCGGTCGACGGTCTCGAATCCATCACCAGCGAGCAGGCGCTGGAGGAATGCTGGGGCTAGGGCACCCCGTTCCCGCGCGGCCGGTGCTGCGCGGGAGCTGTCCCAGCCTCACATCCTTCCCAAGTCACGTCCCCTTCCGGAGGCTATCGCATGCCGTCTGACGACGCGTCGCCGCTTTTCTCGGAACGTGCAGGTTTCGGCCGGCGCACGATCAACGTGCTGAACGGCAATCCGACGATCATCCCGATGCTGGTGCTGGTGGTCGGTGTCCTCGCCTTCTCGCTCATCGTGGGCGAGCGTTTCCTGCATCCGTTCAATCTCTCGCTTGTCCTTCAGCAGGTCACGGTGATCGGTGTCCTGGCGCTTGCCCAGACGCTGATCATCCTGACCGCAGGGATCGACCTGTCGGTCGGTGCGATCATGGTGCTGAGCTCGATCGCGATGGGGCATCTTTCGGTGCAACTCGGGCTGCCGCCGGCATTGTCGCTGATGATCGGGATCGCAACGGGCGGCGTCTGCGGCGCGCTCAACGGCATTTTCATCACCCTCCTGCGCCTGCCGCCGTTCATCGTGACGCTGGGCACATGGAGCATCTTCAACTCGGTGCTGCAATTCTGGTCGAACGGCCAGACCATCCGCCAGCAGGAGATCGCCGTCGACGCCCCGATCCTGCAATGGACGGGGACGGCCGTCAGGGCGGGGGCGGCGCAGCTGACGCTCGGCTCCCTGCTGATGCTGGGGCTTGCGCTCTTGCTGTGGTACATCCTCAACCGCACCGCATATGGTCGGCACATCTATGCGGTCGGCAACGATCCGACCGCGGCGCGCCTTTCGGGGATCAACACGCGCCGGGTGCTGTTCTCGGTCTATGTGCTGGCCGGACTGATCTGCGGCGTCGCCGGCTGGATCCTGATCGGGCGGATCGGCGCGGTCAGCCCGCTCGGCGGGGCGACCGCCAATCTCGACAGCATCACCGCGGTGGTCATCGGAGGCACCTCGCTCTTCGGCGGGCGCGGCTCGATCGCGGGGACGCTGATGGGCGCGTTGATCGTGGGGCTGTTCCGCAACGGTCTTGCACTCGCCGGGCTCGACGTGCTCTGGCAGGAATTCGCGATCGGCATCCTGATCATCATGGCCGTCGGATTCGACCAGTGGCTGCGGAGGATTTCGGCATGATGACGCCAGACCTGCCGCGCGACGCGCAAGGCCAGCTGCCGATCCTCGCCGCGCGCGACCTGCGCAAGGCCTTCGGCCGGGTGGTGGCCATGGACGGGGCCGATTTCGACCTCTATCCGGGCGAGATCCTGGCCGTGATCGGCGACAACGGCGCCGGGAAGTCGTCGATGATCTCGGCGCTCGCCGGGGCCATGCGGCCCGACTCGGGAAACATCTGGCTCGACGGAAAGCCGGTGCGCTTCGCAAGCCCGATGGATGCGCGCGAAGCCGGTGTCGAGACCGTGTTCCAGACGCTGGCCATGGCCCCCGCGCTCACGATCGTCGACAACCTGTTTCTCGGGCGCGAATATCGCAAGCCGGGACTGCAGGGCGCGATCTTCCGCACGCTCGACCGCCGCCGGATGCGTGCGGAAGCCCGTGATCACCTGAGCCAGCTCGGGCTGATGACGATCCAGAACATCGACCAGATCGTCGAGACGCTTTCCGGCGGTCAGCGTCAGGGCGTGGCCGTTGCCCGGGCCTGCGCCTTCGGATCGAGGGTCATCATCCTCGACGAGCCGACCGCAGCGCTCGGTGTGAAGGAAACGCGCAAGGTCCTGGACCTGATCCGCGACGTGCGGGAACGCGGCATCGCGATCGTGCTGATCAGCCACAACATGCCCAATGTCTTCGAGATTGCCGACCGCGTCCACATTCATCGGCTCGGCCGGCGCATCGCCCAGGTGCGTCCCAGCGAGCTGAGCATGTCTGACGCGGTCGCGATCATGACCGGGGCGATGGAGCCCCCCGAACCAGACCCAAAAGGATACCACCATGTACAGACTGGATGAAAAGCTCGAGCGCATTCGTTCGGGCAATTACGCCAAGGGCGACTTCATGATCGCCGACGCCAAGGACGGCGACATGGGGCCGTCCCTGCAGGCGACCGGACCTCACCGCGCAAAGGATGGCACATCGGCCCGGTTTCGCACCCGGTCCGAGTTCCTCGACAACATCCAGGCGATCGTCGAGCAGGATATCGTGGACATCATGCTGACCTCGGTCTCCAACCTCGAGGCGCTGAACGCGCGCGGCGTGTTCGAGGGCAGCAGGGTCAAGCCGGCAATCCGCGCCAACGACACGACCGACATCTGGGTGTTCCGCGGGGCGACCTATGCCCGCCAACCCTCGCGACCGTTCCGGACCGCGGATCTGGCGGTGGCGAAGGCCGCCGGGGCGAAACTTGGGCTCTACTCGATCACGTTCAACAACGACCTCGATCACGACTACGACTCCCTTCGCGACTTCGCGGCGTTCCGGAAGGACGCGCGGGAAAACGGCCTTCCCTACTTCTTCGAGGTTTTCAATCCGAATGCGGCCAACGACCTGGCCGCCGAAGATATTCCCGCCTTCGTCAACGATGCGCTTTTGCGGTCGATCGCGGGGCTTGGCAGGAGCGAACGGCCGGAATTCCTCAAGATCCCCTATAACGGGCCCAAGGCGCTCGAAGAGTTGGCCTCCTACGATCCGTCGGTGATCGTCGGCATCCTCGGCGGCGGCGCCGGAACCACCCGCGACTGCCTCGAACTCATCGCGCAGATCGAGCGTTACGGGGCGCGCCTTGCCCTGTTCGGACGCAAGATCAACCTCGCCGACGACCCGCTGAGCATGGTGCGGATGATGCGCGCCGTGGCGGATGGCGCGCTCACCTCGGAGCAGGCGGTGCGCGAGTACCACGGCGGCCTTGCCGATGCCGGCATCACGCCGACACGTCCCCTGGAAGACGATCTCGAGATCACCGAGGCGGTCCTGAAGGACGCGGCATGATCATTCTGCCGAAAGGAGCCATGCCGTGACGGGGCCGGAACGACGTGGATTCGTCACCGGGGGTACCTGGTGTCTGGATTACAACCTAAGCCTTGCGGAATGGCCTGCCGTGGAAACCGCGTCGCGGATCCTGTCGAACCAGCGTCAGGGCGGCGGAGCGGCGTGCAATTTCGGCGTCGGCCTGCGACGCCTCGCGCCCGAAATTCCCGTGTCCACGATCACCCTCTGCGGTGAGGATGACGACGGCAACTTCCTGCGCGGCGTCGCGCAGGACCACGGCATCGACACGGCGCAGTTCCACGTAGAGCCGGGTCTGACCACGCACCGCGTCATGGCGTTCACCGGGCTGGATACCGGCAGCCGGACCCACCTGTTCGAGGCCGAATCCGCCGATCGCCTGACGCCCGATCATTTCGACTTCGCCGAAAGCGAGGCGTTCATGCTGCATCTCGGGCTGCCCGGCACCCATGCGGTGCTCGACGCGCCGTGGCAGGACGACGAGAACGGGTGGGTGACCATCCTGCGCAAGGCCCGGGCCGCGGGTCTGCGCACGAATCTCGAGCTGATGACCATCGGGGAGGAGGAGTTGCGCATGCTCGTGCTGCCCTGTTTGCCCCATCTCGACTACCTCGTGGTCAACGATCACGAGATCGGCGCGATCACCGGCATCGAGACCAATCGCGGCGGCGCGACCTCGCACGATGCGGTCCTCAAGGCCGCACGCCGGGCCTTGGAGATCGGCGCGATGACACTGGTCGTCGTGCATTTTCCCCAAGGCGCGATCGCGGTCGAACGCGACGACGAAACCGCTTTCCAGGCCTCCGCGGAGGTTCCGGCCACCGCCGTCGTCGGAAGCAACGGCGCGGGCGATGCGTTCACCGCCGGATTCTTCTGCGGGCTGCATCGCGGACGACCGCTGGCGGAATGCCTGAAATTCGCCCATTCGGCGGCGGCCGCATCGCTTCGCGCGATCGATACGTTCAGCGCGATCGCCACGATCGAGGAGTGCCTTGCGCTCGCGGACGAATACGGCTGGCGAGCGCCTTTGGAGATCGTCGGATCGGACGCGCAATCACCGTTCGCACAATATGATACGAAAGACTAGGATATTGAACGATTTCAGCACGATGTGAATCGATGGAGACTGGACGTCGGGGGGCGGCGAGGCGGACGCGGCACGCAAATTCTTTGTCTACTACGCCGAATTCGCGCGACGCATCGCTGGCCGAGATCCTGCCCTCCGACATCCCCGGCGAGCAGAACTAGATCCAGCGCGTTCCCGTCGGCGTCGTCGCGGCGATCATCCCGTGGAACTATCATGTCGCGCTGGTCAGCCGGAAGGTGGCCCCCGCCCTGATCGCCGGCAATACCGTCGTCCTGAAGCCGCAAAAGGAGAAGCGACGCGTGCCTTCAAGGTCGGAGATCCGATGTCCGAGACATCCGATGATCTCTCGGGTCGAGTTGGAAAAGGTCGAGCGCATGACAGGTGCGGCGATCGCCGCCGGCGCCACGGAGTGACTGCGCGGCGGCCGTCCGGATATCGCGCCGGTCGAGGGCGGGAACTGGCTGCTTCCTACGATCCTCGGGGACGTGACGCCCGACATGGAGATCATGCGCGGCGAAACCTTCAACCGGTGATCCCCGTCACGGAGGTCTCGAGTTTCGGGCAAGCGCTGGAAATCGCGAACGACAGCGATTGCGGGCTGTCCACTTTATCTCTTCACGCGCTGTTACAACCGCATCATGCAGGCGGTGCAGGGAGCCGGTTCGGCGAGATCTACGTGAACAGGATCGGACCGGAAGCCATCCAGGGCTTCCATGCCGGATACGGGAATTCCTTGGTCGGTGGAGATGACGGCTAACACGGACTGGAAAGTTACATGCGCAAGAAGACGGTCTACGCGAATTATGCGTTCGGCACCTGAACTTTCCGCGATTGGGGAGGCTGTTACGCCGGCCGGGTCAAAGTTTTCATATCTTCGCCGGGCTGTGGGCTGGGGCTAGGGCCTGAAACATGGGCCTCGTTGAGCGGCTTTTCTGATAATCGTCCCTTGCAGCCTCGCACGACGAGCGGTGCGGCTTTATCGGTTCGAGCGCGCCGCGAACGATCCGCGTCGGTTTGCCCGGCGCGATACTATGCCATTCGCTCCGACGCTCGGACCACCACTAGAGGATCACGTCGCCGGTCGGTTCCGTCCCATTGTCACCGATCATCCTGCCGGGCTTTGGGCGCCGCTGAACCGGCCATTCGCGAACTGGTCATGGACGACTTTCAGCCAGCAGCGCGCATTGGCCCGCACCTCGATGAGGATGGGCGTCCGTGTTCCGAGGCCTGGCGCCGGGCCCTCCGTTAGCACCGGCAGCCCGTCCCCGCGGTAGAGCCGGTGGATGCGATTGATCCCGGATGGCTCGCCTTCACGGTGCAGAAGCGCGAAGAGCCGACGGCGTTCATTCGCCAGATCCCGCATCCGACCGCACAACTTCGTATCCGGACCGCACTGTGCCTGATGGCGGATCAACTCGCGATCCGCCCCGGCACAGGCTTCCACGCCGACGAGGCAGGGCTCCAAACCTGAGAAGAGCGCCCGCACCTGCGACGGCCGCATCCGATGCCGGCAGACAATCGCACCTTTCGCGTCTACTTTGCGAACCTGAAAGACGTTATCGGCCCGATCGAAGCCAATAGATAGAGGTTTCCATTGATGATCCCCTTGGGTGCGTGCCTCACCGACCCACCCGGGCGCAACACAACGCTACTGACGGGGCCATCCACGCTATCGATGGCGGGCTATGGCGACGTCCACAAGCCTCGACCCGTGCCCGAGAACAACCGGAGCATTGGCGAAGGATCGGAAAACGAAAGGATACATGGCGTTCAGGGCGGACCCGATTCACTGTATCGGATCTTGTCCTCCTTTCGCCCTGGGGCCGGAAGCCGCGACGGTCGCCCGTCAAATGCGACAAGGGCCGGTACAAACGGCTTTACCGGATTGAGATCCGGTTCGGCAGGCTCGAAAATCGGCGGTGGCCTGGCGCTACGATTGCTGCCCGACGGTTTTTCTCTCGGCCGTCGCTCTTGCGGCTAAGGCAATCTACTGGCTGTGGGTCCTGACGTTAGGCCGCCACGATCAAGCGTCCTCGCGTCGGCCTTAGCCACCCCGGATTGCTCGGATCGAAACTGCGGTAGGTAATGTAGTCGGTACCTAAAATATGGGTCTTTGCATCGACGGCGTCCTGCGCGTGTAGCCTACGAGGCCGTTGCGCCGTCGCCATCTCGCGGGCATCTGGATCGGTCGGCAAGATCCGGCTATCCGGCTTATCTGCCAATGTGATCTCGGCCTTCGGGGAGTTGTGATCGTTCGACCTCCTCCTCGAACCGATGGCGTTCGGGGCTCACTGTTCACGGCTTTGAACGAACTTCCGTCGATCGCGACGTACCCGTTTCTCACCGGCCCGATCGTTCGGCAGAACTGCCCGCAGGTCCTGCGGATGGGAGAGCCATCGTCGCGACCGAAGTCTGCGACGGTCTTATCGTATCCGGTATTCGAAAGTTTTCGGAACGGCGATGCCATTCCGGGTAGGGCGGCCCTCAGTCGCGGAGCACTTGTGTGGGCATGAAGGGCCGGCACGGGAGAGGATGCCGCGCCGACGCCTCCGTTGCTCGCGCGAAACTCAGCCCTGTGTTTCCCTTTCGACATGGCGGTCCCAGATCGAATGGTCCACCCCGTCGCCGAGTTCGGGGTAATCCGCGATCTTGAAAAGCGGCTCCTGCCCGGCGCGCCTCTGCGCGAAATAGTCCCGCGTGAGCTTCGCCACCGTCTTCGACAGGATCAGGATCGCGACGAGGTTCACCGTGGCCATCAGCGCCATGGAGGCGTCGGCGAAGTTGAACACGGTGGTCACCGCCTGCAGCGATCCCCAGATCACCATCAGCACGACGAGCGCCTTCAGGACGAGGAGAGGAATGCGCTTGCCCATCCCAAGGAACTCCATTGCGTTCTCGGCATAGGAATAGTTGCCGATGATCGAGGTGAAGGCGAAGAACAGGATCGCAATACCGACGAAGACGGGCCCGAACGCGCCGATATGCTGCTCTAGCGCGATCTGCGTCAGGGCCATGCCGGTCGGCGCGCCTTCGGAGTGGTCCACCACGCCCGCCAGCAGGATCATCAGCGCGGTCGCGGTGCAGATGACGAGCGTGTCGATGAAGACGCCGAGCCCCTGCACGAGACCCTGGCTCGACGGATGGTGCGGATCGGGAACGGCGACCGCCGCGATGTTGGGGGCCGACCCCATGCCCGCCTCGTTCGAGAAGAGACCGCGCTTTACCCCGTTCAGCAGGGCGGCCATGAAGCCGCCGGTAAAGCCGCCCGCCGCCGCCTCGAACCCGAAGGCCGACTTGACGATCAGTGCGAGCATCGCCGGAACCTCGGTGATGTTGATCAGGACGATGACGAGCGCCACGAGGATATAGAGCCCGGCCATGCCCGGCACGATCTTTTCCGCGACGCGCGCGATCGACTTGATGCCGCCGAAGATAACGATACCGGCCAGACCGCCGATGACGAGGCCGGTGACGAGCCTGGGGATGGAGAAGGCCTCTTCCATGGCGACGGAGATCGAGTTCGCCTGCACGGCCGAGAAGATCAGCCCGAAACTGAGGATGAGGCAGACCGAGAAGACGTAGCCCATGACATTGGAGCCGATGCCCTTCGACATGTAGAAGGCGGGTCCCCCGCGATATTGCTCGTCCGCGTTGCGCACCTTGTAGAGCTGCGCCAGGGTCGATTCGGCGTATGCCGTCGCCATGCCCACCAGCGCGACCATCCACATCCAGAACACCGCTCCGGGACCGCCGAGATAGATCGCCACGGCAACGCCGGCGAGGTTGCCCGTGCCGACACGGCTTGCCAGCGAGATCGTGAGGGCCTGAAAGGGCGAGATGCCCGACGCAGATGTCTCACGGGACGATCGAACCACCCGGAAGAACTCGGTGAAATGGCGGAACTGCAGGAATCCCGTCCGCCACGTGAAGTAGAGACCCACAGCCAGCAAACCGTAGACCAGAACGTAGCCCCAGAGGACCGTATTGAGAAAATCGACGATTGCTGTCATTCGCTTGCCCTTTCGAAAGTCACGCAATTGTTAACTGCACAAGTTCCGAGGGAAAGCCCTATATTCGCGAACGTCCTGCAGCTTTATCCGCAATGCCCCGGCGCGTGGGAATCGAACCACGCCGGGTCCGCGGTGGGGGCCGCGCGTTGGGCCTGACCGACCATCAGGGGCGAGACGGGTGGACGATACCGCTCGAAGTTCTCATGTGCCCCGTGCGACTGGTCCTGAAGAGGGATGCCCGGCAGGCATCGTGCTGGCAAACGATGCCGATCGCCGTGAGGATCGGTCGTATCGTTCGGACCTTGGGTGCATAGACCGATGCGCCTGAGGCGCCCCGAGCGCCCAGCTACGCGGAATCAGCCCCCTGCAGACACGACGCAGTAAAATCCTGAGCGAGGTTCAACTGGGTTGGGGCACGGTTTCTTGAGACAGTTCGTAGCGCTATTTCTCTTGATCAGGGGAGTAGTACGAGATGGACG
>CANLEQ010000052.1 GCA_947489705.1 uncultured Paracoccaceae bacterium | reverse complement strand
CCTCGGTTCAGGTTGGTTGTCGCAACCCGACCCTACCGGGAAACCCGATGGCCACCGCCAGCTACACCACGTGGCGGAACACGACGTAACGCCACGCGATCCGGTGTTCGGAACACCACCGCAAAACAGCGTTACGGGTCCCGCAGCAGCTCTGCCGATGATCATCGCGGCATCAGGGGGCGGCATGACGCTGATCTACACCGACAGCCCGCTAGGCGTGATCGGCATTCCAGACCCGGCGAACCCGCAGCCCATGGGCAACATCGAGATGGAAGGCGGCGAGCCCATCGCAATGGCCGTAACCGGCGGCATCGCCTATGCGGGAGTGAACACCTCTGAGAGCTTTGCCGCCCCCTCCGGCTTCATAAAGGCCATTGAGATGGAGACGGGCGAGGAACTGGGCCGCTGCGATCTCGACGGCCAGCCCGAGAGCGTTGCGCTTTCTCCCGACGGCAGCTTCGGCGCGATGGCCGTCGCAAATGAGCGCGACGAGGAAGCGGGCAACGGCCGCGTGGGACAGATGCCCGCCGGCTTTCGCCATGGTTCAGACCGGCGGCGAGAGCCTGGGACTGTGACACCGTCCAGCGGGTCGAGATGATCGGCCTTGCCGAGATCGCCCCCGAGGACCCAGAGCCCGAGTTCGTAGACATCGACGACGAGGGCAAAACCGTCATCACGATGCATGAAAACAACCACATCGTCGTGGTCTCCCGCGAGGTCATCTCCGACTTCTCCGCCGGCTCCGTGGACCTCCAGGGTATCGACGCCACCTAGGACGACGCAGTCGACGTTTCAAAGAGCCTGTCGGACGTGGTGCGCGAACCCGACGCGATCAACTGGATCGACGACGATCATTTCGCTATGGCCAACGAGGGCGACATGGACGGCGGATCGCGCGGCTGGTCGATCTTACACCAGGACGGCACGCTGGTTTACGACAGCGGCATGAGCTTCGAGCACGCGCTGATCGAGATCGGCCATTACCCGGAGAGCCGCTCGGAGAACAAGGGCGTGGAGCCCGAGTCCATCGGGTTCGGCATCTTCGACGGCACCCCCTGGTCTTCGTCGGTTCCGAGCGCGCCTGCGCCGTTGGCGTCTACGACGTCACCGATCCGGAGGCCCCGCCGTGCTGCGCCGGATCCTGCCCTCGGGCATCGGGCCGGAGGGTTACGTCGCTCTGCCCAAGCGCAACCTGCTGATCTCCGCGAACGAGGAAGACCTCGGCGAGGACGGCGGTCCCCGCGCGGATGTCATGATCTCCCAGTACACCGAGAGCGCGGCTCAGTACCCGATGCTGACCTCCGCCGGGGCCATCCCTCGCAACAGCCTGCGCGGGGATCACCGGGGCCATCGACGTCACACGCGACGACGAACCCGCGCTGACGATGGACGTGGAAGGCATCGTTTGCGACGGCGAGGACGGCTTCTGGATCGCCCATGAGGGCGACCAGGAGGACGGCATCCCCCATGCCGTCTACCGGGTCGACGCAGTGGGCGCGATCCAGGAAGAGGGCATGCTCCCCGATCAGCTGCTGGAGCAGAGCGACAGCCACGGCCTCGAAGGGATCACGATGGACGGTCAGGGTCGCCTCTGGATGGCCGTGCAGTTCCCTTGGGGCGACAATCCTGACGACATGGCCAAACTGCTCTCCTACGACCCCGACTCCGGTGAATGGAGCGGCGCGCTCTACGCGTTTGAGAGCGGCGAGACCGGGCGGGGTCGGTCTCTCGAAGGTTACCTACCACGACGACGCCCTCTACGTGATCGAGCGCGATAACCAGTTCGGCGGAAACGCCAGGGTGAAACAGATCACCCGCGTAGCGCTCGACGGCCTTGAGCCCGCAGCCCTCGGCGGTGAACTCCCGCAAGTCGGAAAGGAGGTCGTGCAAAACATGATCCTCGACCTTCAATAACTTAACGGCTTCGTGCAGGACAAGGTCGACGGGCTGGTGATCATGGAAAACGGCACCGCTTGCATCTCCACCGACAAAGACGGCGTGGACGACAGCTCGGGCAAAACGCTCTTCTGGCGGACCGAGCTCTGATGGCGTTGGTCGAACGCGGCAGTTCGAGATCATGCCCCCACCGTTCCGCGAGGCGGAGATCCGGTGCAGTTCCCCGGCCAGCTTCTCCAGATCGGCAACCTTCTTCTCGACCTCGGCAAGATGTGTCGAGGTGATCGCGTCGACCTCCGCGCATGGCCGCGCCTCGCAGCACTGCATCCGGGCGCCGGCAACAGCCCGATCTTCTTGCGGTACCGGATGGTGACGACCTCCGTGCCGGTTTTCCGCGCGTGATCGCCGGATCCATGGCCGCGCCGGCCCTCCAGAATGCAGCTTCGATCCTCAAACAGGCCGAATTGCGTGGAGAGAGTGGACGGGCACCCGTACCGATCCTGTGTTGGGTGCCGGGGTGGCGCGCCCGTTGCCATCCCGCGGAGCACCTGAGAAAGAGGACGCCTTCCGGACTTGAAGGTAGCCGCTCGTGCTCAAGCTCAGTTCATTTGGCCCCGCCGTGGCCCGGTCCTCGTGGCGCGAAGCCGCAAGGGCGGGCATCGGGGCCTTCCTAGGCCTCGGCTTGGCCGGCCTGTTCGTCCTTTCGCCAACCGTCGATCTGGAACTCGGCCTCTATCTCGTGGCCCCCTTCGGCGCGAGCTCGGTGCTTCTGTTCGCTGTCCCGAACAGCCCCCTGGCGCAACCCTGGTCCGCCATGGTGGGCAATGTCGTTGCGGGTCTCGTCGGGGTCGCGGTCTGCCTTACGGTGGCGGACCCAACGCTCCGGATCGCCCTGGCAGTGGGCCTTGCGATCAGCGCCACCATCCTGTGCCGCGCGCTCCACCCCCCCGCCGGGGCCGTCGCCATGACCGCGGCCCTGAGCCCCGACGCGGTGCGGGAACTGGGCTTTCTCTTCGCCCTCATGCCGGTCGGCTTGGGGACCGCGGTGCTCGTGCTCGTCGCGATCGTTTATGGCCGGCTGACCGGTCGTCATTATCCGTTCCGGCAGTTCGACGCGCCCAACCGCCACGGCACCGGGGATGCCGAGCCCGCGGAGCGGCTGGGACTGACCGAGGACGAGCTCACCGATATCCTCGAAAGCTACCGGCACTCCTTCAACCTCGGGGTGGAGGATCTGGCCCGCCTGATCGGGGCCGCGGAACTGCGCGCCGCCGCCCATCGCGCCGGACCCACAACCGCCGCCGACGTGATGTCGCGCAACCTCGTTACTGTCGCCCCCGACACCCCGCTCGCCGAGGTCGCCGATCTGTTCCGGTCCCACCGGTTCACGGCCCTGCCCGTGGTGGGACCGGAGGAGCGATATTTGGGCGTCATCTTCCAGCTTCACCTGATCGAGCGAGTTCGCGAGGATGCGCTGCGGCTCGATCGCGGCTTCGGACCCGCCTTGCGGCGGCTGGTCGATCGCGACCGGTCCGGACCCGCGCGCGCCGCGGACATCATGGGGGTGGCCGGCCCCCGCGCTACGCCAGAGACGCCTCTCGGGGCGATCCTGCCGATGATGGCGGACGGGGCCGTCGATGCCGTCCCCGTCCTGACCGAAAACCGGGTCGTAGGAATCCTCACCCGCACCGATCTCATCGGTGCGCTCGCGCGCAGTAGCCTGCAGCAGCGACAGGCCAGCGATACGGGTCCACCCACGTGTTCATGAACGCCCGCGGCAAATGAGGGGCCTCCTTTCGAATTGAAAGTGGAGCATCGAATGGAACGGCCCTTACGCGCCGTCCGCCTGCTGACCGGGCGCCGCGATGCAGCTTCATGAGATCGGCCATTCGTCCATCATGCAGCATTCTCTGAGGGCGAAGGTCGGCAAAGCGGAACCGAGCCGTCATTCCCGCGCAGGTGCGATCATCGCCCAGTTCTCGGGCGTTCCCTACCGACCGGAACTGTCCCGGCATACGTCGACGAACGCCCTGAGCGCAGCGGCACCTGAGCGGCTGGGATAGTAGAGCCGCGGCCCGTCCATGTCGCACCATCGATCGGGCAGGACCGGTACGAGCGACCCGGCGGCGAAGTCAGGCTCCAACCAGTTGCGGAACGCCCCGATGATGCCGATCCCGGCCCGGGCATAGGCGCGTCCGGTATCGAGGGCATCCACGCTCAATGTAAGGCGCGTGACGGGCTCGACGGTGATCGTCCGGGGGCCGTCGCGCAAGGCCCACGGCAGGAAAGGTCCGCCCGGCAAGCGGTAGCGGATGGCATCGTGCCGGGTGAGATCCCCGGGACCCGTCGGGACCCCGTTGGCCTCCAGGTAAGCCGGTGCCGCCGCGAGGGCGATCTGTTGCGTCCGCGGACCGATCGGGATGGACACCATATCCTTCGCGATGAAATCGCCGTAGCGGATACCGGCATCGCATCCTGCCGCGACGATATCGACAAGCCGGTTCTCCACCACGATCTCGGTCTCGACCTCGGGGTGCCTGGCGTGAAGCGTTGCGAGCAGTCCGGGCAGGATGTCGGGCATCACCGCCCCCGGAACGTTCAGTTTCAGTCGCCCACGCACCCGGCCCGCCGCGTCGGCGATCTCGCCACGCGCCGCATCGAGCCCGGCCAGATGGGGCGCGATGCGCTCCGCCAAAGCCTGACCCGCCTCGGTCGTTCGCACGCTGCGGGTGGTCCGGATCAGGAGCGGCACGCCGAGATCGCCTTCGATCCTCGAGATGGTGGTGCTCACCTTCGACGGCGCGAGGCCGAGGCGGCGCGACGCCGCGCGGAACCCACCCTCGCGCACGACCGCGAGGAAGACGGCCAGATCGTCGTGGGAAACACTGTTCTTCATTGAGAACAGGGTATTCGAGAATGGACGGCTAATCAATCCTCCGAAGAACAGTAGATGTTCCCTTGCTGACACCGGGCGGTCCCGGCCGGTCCGGTCCAATGCAAGGAGACGCCCATGTTCATCGTTACCGGAGCCACAGGCCATCTCGGCCGCGGGATCGTCCAGCATTTGTCGATCCGCGTTTCGCCCGAGCGCATTCGTGCAAGCGTACGCGATCCCGGCCGGGCGGAGGGTTTTTCCGATCTGGGGGTCGATGTCCGTCGTGGCAATTTCGCCGATCCCGCTGCCTTGGCCGAGGCTTTCGACGGCGCGAAACAAATCCTGATCGTCTCGGCCGACAAATTGGGCGAGGAGGCCCTGAGCCTGCACCGCGCCGCCATTGCCGCAGCGCGCGAGGCGGGTGCCCGCCGCATCCTTTACACGAGCCATATGGGGGCACGGGAAGACTCCCCCTTCGCGCCGGCCGCGCAGCATTGGACGACCGAGCGGAACCTGCAGGCCATCGGCATCCCCTTCACCGCCCTCCGCCACGGCTTCTACGCCGAGAGCTGCCTGCACATGATCGGCGACGGGCTGAAGGTGGGCGAGCTGCGCGTCCCCGAGGACGGTCCGGTAAGCTGGACCGCGCGCGCCGATCTCGCCGAGGCGGATGCGGCGATCCTCGCCTCCGACGGGGGCTGGGACGGCATCACCCCACCGCTGACGTCTCGCGAGGCACTGACGATGGCCGAACTGGCGGCAATAGCGTCAGAGGTTCTCGGTCGCGAGGTGCGCCACACCGTCGTCTCGGACAACGAATGGGTGATGGCGAAGATCGCATCCGGCATGCCAGCGATCTATGCCGAGATGCTGCTGGGAAGCTTTCGAGCCGCCCGTCGAGGGGATTTTGCCGAGACTGACCCGCTGCTTGGAAAGGTGCTCGGGCGTTCCCCCATATCGATGCGGGACATCATCGCGGCGACGGTGCGGTGATGCCGTCACGCAGACATTCTTCAGGAAACTAAAGGAATACGATCATGGCAAACAAGATGAATGCGCTCGTCACGGGGGCGAACAAGGGGATCGGCCTCGCCATCGCCCGCCAACTGGGCGATCGGGGCTACAGGATATGGCTCGGATGCCGTGACGACGCGCGCGCGCGCCGGGCCGCGGACGCCTTGCGCGCCGGCGGCATAGAGGCGGAGCCGCTCCTGCTCGACGTCACCAGCGACGAGAGCGTGGCGACGGCCGTCGAGGCATTGTCGAGCCGGATCGAGGCGCTCGACGTTCTGGTGAACAATGCCGGCATGCATTTCGGGTTCACCCCGCCCACGGCCGACGAACCGCTCGAGCAGATGGCGACCATGTTCGAGGTCAACGCCCTGGGGGCCGTGCGCGTGACGCAGGGATTCCTGCCTCTGCTGCGCCGTGCGGAGGCCGCGCGGATCGTGATGTTGTCGAGCGGCCTCGGATCGGTCTCCGCCACGCTCGACATGCGAAGCGAGAACTGGACGGTGCCGATGGCCGGCTATTGCGCGTCGAAGGCCGCGCTCAACATGTACGCGGCCAAGTTCGCCAAGGATCTCGCCCCCGACGGGATCAAGGTGAACGTGGCGGATCCCGGTCTGACCGCGACCGACCTGACCGGCGGAATGGGAGACCGCACCCCGGAAGAGGCCGCCCGTGTCCCCGTCACCCTCGCCACGCTGGGCCCCCTCGGCCCAACCGCCGGCTTCTATCACGGGACCGAGCTGGACGAAGGACTGGTGCGTCATGACTGGTGATCGGCACAGATCTCTCGATGACCTGAGCTCGAAGCCGGCCCGCGGTGGCGCGGCAATGAGAAGGCTTGTACGACAGGGCATCACTCCAAGCTCCGGCCCAATGCGTCCGTTCGTGGAAATTGCGTGCGCGCACTGCAGAGTCCCCGAAGTGGATCTTTGGACTTTTGATCAATTTGCGCCCGCCCGCTACCGCAGTAAGATCTGCTCCAGCTACAATGACGCGCTGTGCAAGCGCGGCTCGATGCTGATCTGGGTGGACCAGGAGATGGCTTGGCCGGTGCCGCCTGAAGGGCGGCCCGGCCGTCCACCCGTCTTCTCGGATGCCGCCATCCAGTTCTGCCTCTCGATCAAGGTTCAATTCAATCTGGTCGACATCGATGCGCCCTCGGTTTGAGCACGATGTCATCGGGACAGACCGCTGGCATGGTAGCCAGCTTGCTGCGACTGGCAGGGCTGGACCGGTCTGCGCCCGACTTCAGCACCCTGCGCAGAAGACCCTGGTCGTTCAGATCTCGTATCGGCATGTCGAGGGCCCGCTCAACCTGCTCGTGGATAGCACGGGCATCAAATTTCTTGGAGATTGGGAATGGCAAGCCCGCAAGCAAGGCGTGCAAGGTCGGCGGTGAGCCAAGCCGCCGAGATCCAAATCCGCATCGCACTCCTGAACCGCTTCAAAGCCCTCGGCACCGCCGGGATCGTTCGCGCTGCATAACCTCAGAGGGGTGCGGGAAATCATGCCCCAGGCGTGAGTGCCGCAACAAGGCCCGTCTAATCCATTGGTTTGGAGGCATGCCATATTCCGTAACTTCGGCCCCGGAACTCGATTGTCTTGTCAGCCCGCCATGGAAGTGGATGTTCATACAACCGGCTCAGGATCACGCCGTCGGGATGCGTGTTGGCCCATTCCGTGACCATGGAGAGCGTTGCGAGCTCGGAGACAGGTTCCGCAAGGCGGCCGGCGAAGGTGAATTCCGCGTGGTACTCGTCGGAATATAGGGCGATGCCAGCCTCCTCCTGATCGGCGAGAAGGACGGCAACGCGAGCAGGGTCGTATCCTGCGCCAATTTCGGTCGTTCCGATGAGCAGGTTCAGTCCGAGGATCGCACCGAGCGTCGCGAGAGACGTGCCGACCGCGCCGCGGCATCGTGCCGACCCGATCCCCATGGCGATGAACCCGGCCCCGACCAGAATAACCGCCGCGGATGGACGCATCATCGCATCGATCCGTCCGAACGAGACGAGACCGGAGACGGCGGCGAGCAAGAGGCCCCCGACCGCTCCGACGAGTATCGCGAGAAGCGATGGCCGGGGCCGCACATCGCGAAACAGGCGGCCCACCACGAGCGCGACGGCGGGGAGCTCCGGAACGAGATAGTGAAGCTGCTTCCCGCTGATGAGGCTGAAGGCAAGCATTGCGGGCAGCGTCCAGACGAGCGCAAGGCGCAGGCCCGGCCTGGACCACCGGATGCGGGCGGCCTGCCGCCAGAGGGTCGGGAGAAAGACCCAGGGAAAGAGCAGGAGCGGCAGGAGCGCGACATAGAACCACCAGGGCCGGGCATGGGCGAAGGCATCGGTCATGCGTCCCGCGCTTTGCCGCCAGAGGACGGCGTCGAACCAGTCGGGCCCGGCAGAGAGGCCTGCCGGAACGATCCAGAGCGCGACGAGGCCCAGTCCGGCTAAGAGGGCGAGCGCGAGACCCGGAAGGAGGTCGCGCCGACCGCGATGGCCATATGCGGGCGCCCACCAGGGAAGCGTCAGCATCGCGGGCAGGACATGGATCATGATGACCGGCCCCTTGGCGAGCCCCCCGAGCCCGAGCGCGAACCCCGCCATGATCCACCAGCCCCGGCCTCCGGTCTCCGCCGCGGCGAGGAGGGCGAGCAGGGTCAGGACCGTACAAAGCGCGAGCAGCGCGTCGAACATCGTGAGCTGGCCCGAAAGCGCGAAGACGGCGCTGCCGGCAAGCGCCCAGCCCGCACGACCGGAAGCCCCCCTGTCGCCAGGCCAGAGCCGAGCTGCGAGCTTTCCGATCGCAAGGATCGTTCCCGCCGCGGCGACCGGCCCGACGAGGCGCGCCGCAATCTCCGACACGCCGGTCACGGCCCATACCGCCTGGATCAGCCAGAAGAGCAGCGGCGGCTTGTGCGTGTAGAGGGCAAAGTTCTTCGTCGGTACGAGAAGGTCTCCGCTGAGCCACGTCTCCCAGGCGACGGAGAGGTACCGCGTCTCGTCGATCGGCAAAGCGGGTCTGAGAAGCACGCCCGCGATCGCGACGGCGAGGAAGGCGAGCGCCGGTGCAATCGCGTCGGGGATCGCCGAATTGATCTTGCTGAATGTCTTCAATTTCACGCGCTCTGTCCGGTTCGTCGTCGGACCCCTGCAGCGCAAAGCTTGCGCCAGGCTGACGACGACGTTCAGGACACCGGGTCGGCCGGAAAATACAGAGTAATCCGCACCCGATCGCGCGTGACGGATCGGTCGAGCGTCAGATCGAGCTGCTCCGCGATGGTTTCCACGATGGTCAATCCGAGGCCGGTGCCATTGGAAGCATTGCCTTTCTCGAACCGCGCCGCGTGCAGGACGACACCGGGTGCTGCGCGGTTCTCGACCTGAAGCATCTCGGGACCGATCCGGACCCGCACGCCGTTGATGCCGTGCTCGAGCGCGTTGGCCACGAGATTTCTCAACGCGATTCCCACGAGGTCGGCATCGCTTCGCACCATCAGCCGCGAAGCATCCCCGTCGTCCAGAATGACGCCGGCAGGAAATTCGGCGAGGACGTGCCGCGCGAGCGAAATGAGATCCACGGGCTGCGACCGAGCGGCGTCGCTCGCTTCGGCACGGGCGAGTTGCAGCAGGCGATCCACGATCCGCGTCAACTGCCCGAGCCCGCGATCCACCCGCTCGACAGAGCCGTGTCCGGCCGCGAGCGCGGCCGTCTCTGCCCGTGCCGTGGCGAGCGGGGTTCGCAGTTCATGGGCGGCATTCGCCGCGAACGACCGTTCGGCCGTAAGGAGCCGGCCGATACGTGCCAGATGATCGTTCACAGACAGCGCAATAGGCCTCAGCTCATCCGGCAGCCCGCCGGCCGAATGTGGTGTGAAGTCCGCCGCGTTGCGCGCGGCGATCGTCGTGGCCAGCCGACGGGCCGGTCCGAGCGCGGCGCGCACGGTCAGGACCACGGTCAGCGCAACGATCATGACGAGCGGAACCATCACCACGATGAACGCTCCCGCGCTTTCCCAGAATTCCTCGCGTCGAAAGGCAGAGGATTGGCCGATCTCCACGGCGCGGCCATTCCGCTCGGCGCGAAAGACGTGCCACGACACCCTACCGCGCAAGGTGCCCTCCCCCTCGGGCCAGGGCGCAGCGGCATCGTCGATCGAGAGCACGTCGCCCTCGCCGATCGGGATCTGCCCGGCCGGGACGCCGGCCTCGAGCAGGTCCAGCGCGTATCGCGCGCGGATCTCCAGACCTTGATCGAGGGATTCGTCGATCTCGTGGGCGAGCGACCAGAGGCCGAGCGCCATGGCGACAGACCAGCCAAGCACCACGATCGCGAGGACCCGCCGGACGAGCCGTCCGGTGAGTGTCCAATGCGCGCTCACGAAACGCTATAGCCCAGGCCTCGCCGCGTCTCGATCACCTCGCGGCCGATCTTCGAGCGCAGGCGCGAGACATAGACCTCGACTGCATTGCCGGCGATCTCGTCGTCGAAGGCGAAGAGCCGTTCCTCAAGCACCGCGCGGCTGAGAACGCGCCCGCGCGCCGCGACTAGCGCATCGAGAACCGCCCATTCCCGCGACGTCAGGCGGATTTCGACTCCGTCCCGGTGCACTCGCGCACGCGCCCGGTCGACCACGAGCGGCCCTATGGCGATCTCGGATCCGGCAAGACCGTCCGCTCGTCGCGCCACGGCCCGCAACCGCGCCTCGAGCTCGCCGGGATCGTATGGCTTCACCACGTAATCGTCGGCACCGGCATCGAGGCCAGCGATCCGGTCGCTGATCTGGTCGTAGGCGGTGCCGATCACCACCGGCGTGCGATCGCCGAACCCTCTTCGCTTGCGCAGGAGGTCGAGCCCCGATCCGTCCGGCAGCCCGAGATCGAGCAAGATCGCGGCGTAGTCGGTCACCAGCCACGCGGCTTCCGCCTCGTCGCAGGTCGCAACGTGGTCCATGGCATGGCCGGCCCGACGCAGATGCCGGGCCACCGCCGCGCCGAGTTCGGCCCCGCCCTCGACGAGAAGTATCCTCATGCTTCGACCTTATCCCGGCCTCGTACCTAGCCGCGAGGAAAATCCGCATTGTAAGCGGCGAGCAAGCTTGGAGGGCGAGACAGAACCATCGTCACCGTCCATCAAAGGAACAGGTCCATGCGTTTCCCCCTTTTCACCACCACCGCCCTTCTGACCGCCGTCGCCCTTCCGGCCCTTGCCGAGGATATCTGCAACGTCGAAAAGGCGGATTGGCGCCCCGTGGAAGAGCTGAAGTCCGAGCTTACCGACAAGGGCTGGTCCATCTCCAACGTCAAGGAAGAGGACGGATGCTACGAGGTCTACGGCACGAATGCCGACGGCCAGCGCGTCGAAATCTTCTTCGACCCCGCCTCCTTCGAGGAGATGGGCTCGGATGACTGAGGCCGCGACGGCCCCGTTGGTTCGGGTCTGGGATCCGTTCGTCCGGCTCTTTCACTGGTCGCAGGTCGCGCTGATCGGCGCGGCCTGGCTGACCGACGATGGACCGAAATGGCTGCACGAGAATGCGGGTTATCTCCTCGCGGCGCTCGTCGCGGCCCGGCTTGTCTGGGGGATCGTGGGCTCGCGCCATGCACGGTTCTCCGACTTCGTCCGGGGGCCGCGCGCCGTCGCGCGCTATCTCGACGATCTGTCGCATGGCCGGGAACGCCGGCATCTGGGTCATAACCCCGCGGGCGGCGCGATGATCGTCGCGCTTTTGACCGCGGTGGCCGCGACGATCCTGACGGGCTGGCTTCAGACGACCGACATGTTCTGGGGCTCCACCGCGATGGAGAAGACCCACGAGGCCGCGGCCATTCTCGTCCTCGTTCTCGCCGCCATCCACGTCGCCGGCGTGGTCTTCGAAAGTCTGCGCCACCACGAGAACCTCATGGGTGCGATGATCCACGGGCGCAAGCGGCTCGATGGAAAGGAGGCGCCGTGAGCCGATCCGAAACTTTCGACCGGAACCCAGCTTCTCGCAACGCTCCGAACCTTTCGATCGTGATCCCCGCCCGCAACGAGGCCGGGAACATAGGCGCGCTCATTGAAGAGATCGCGGCCACGGCGGGTCTCGGGCGTTTCGAGATCATCGTCGTCGTCGATGGCGCGACGGATGGCACGGGTGAGGTCGTGCGAGATCGCATGGCCTCCGTCCCCGGGCTGCGGCTGATCATGCACGAGTTCGGCGCTGGACAATCTGCCGCGATCCGTACCGGGGCCGAGGCGGCCCGGGCGCCGATCGTCGCGATGCTCGACGGGGACGGTCAGAACCCGCCGTCGGACCTGATCCGCATCGTGCGACCGCTCACCGAGGGCGGTTCCGGCCTCGTCGCCGGAGAGCGCACCGCGCGGCATGACGCGCTTTCTCGCAGGCTCGCCTCGCGCCTCGCCAACGAGGTGCGGGCCGCCTGCCTCGGCGACCGAACCCGCGATACGGGCTGCGGGCTCAAGGCATTCCGGCAGGAGGAATATCTTTCGCTGCCCTATTTCGACCACATGCACCGGTTCCTGCCGGCCCTTTTCGCACGCGAAGGTCTGGCGGTTCGGCACGTCACCGTGGGGCACAGGTCGCGGGGAGGGGGGCGGTCGCATTATTCCAATTTCGGGCGCGCCCTGTCGGGTATCGTCGACCTTTTCGGCGTCATGTGGCTGATCCATCGCGGACGCGGCAGGCGCACCCGTCCGATGCAGAGCGACGAATCGGACATCGCCCCCCGGCAAGCGGATGTGGTGCGATGAGCAGTTCGGTCGCCTACGCGGGCAGTTGGCCCGACTTCGCATGGCTCGCGTTCGGCCTTCTCGGCCAATGTCTTTTTGCGGGTCGATTCATCGTGCAATGGCTTGCCTCCGAACGGGCGCGCCGATCGGTTCTGCCGACACCTTTCTGGTACTTCTCGATCGGCGGCGGCCTCTGCCTCCTCGTCTATGCTATCCATCGCAGCGATCCGGTCTTCATCCTGGGTCAGTCGCTCGGACTCTTCATCTATGCACGGAACCTCCGCTTCGTATGGTCGGAGGACCGGAGCGACCGGTCGTGTGCCGAAGACCGTCATCTGTCTGCGATGGAGCCGGCCCGCGCTCCGATCGAGTAGAGCCCGCTTGCACGAAGGCACCCGGCATGACCGAGACCAGCGCTCACCCCCGAAGAGCCTCATTACATCACGCGAAGCGGATGGCTGCGTGCCGCTGTGCGTGGTGCGAATGACGGGATCGTCTGCGTCTCGTCGCTCATCGTCGGGGTCGCGGCGGCGGATCCCACGCCAAGGCCGGTCCTGATCGCGAGCGTCGCGGCCAGAGTGATGTCGATGGCGGTGGGCGAGTATGTCTCCGTCTCGTCGCAATCCGACCCGCGACCCCGCACGCCTGCGAGGGCGCGACAGGATCGTGGCGGTCCAGGGCGACCTGACCGACCCGGTGTCGGTCGAGCTCGGCGCATTCGAGGCTGGCCTGCGCGAACGGATGCCCGCCTGGATGGCCCATGACCTCGCGCGCATGCTGGGCGACTTCCAGCGGGAGGGATTGGTTCCGACGCCGCGCGCGGCGTCCACGATGAAGGCCGTGATCGGCCATCCACTGCGGCGCTATCGCCACTTCGCGCAGGAGGCCGTTGCGTCGTGGAAAGCTTGAGGCCGGTAAGCAGTCTTCGGCTGACCCTGGAAATGGGAGCGGTCTTCGTGGCGGCCCCCGTACTGATGGCCTTCATCGCGACGCCGGGGCAGCTGTATCCCTCTATCCTGCCGCTTCTGGGGCTCGGGCTGGTCCTGCTGCACAGCGCACCCGGCTTCCGGTGGTCTTCGGTTCTACACGGCTGGCGCGGAACGCGCATTCCGCTCACCGCGGCCGCAGGGCTGGCGACGTTCGTCGCGGGCTGGATCGCGATCCAGTGGCTCCAACCCTGGACAATGTTCTGGCTCTGGCGCGAGGAACGGACGTTTTCTGGGGGTTGCTGGTGGCCTGTCCCCTGCGGTCTGTCCTGCCTCAGGAGCTCATCTACCGGACGCTATTCTTCCGGCGCTACGCAGCGATCCTGCCGGAGGGCCACCGTGCCACCGTTCTGAATGCGACGCTCTTTGCGCTCGCGCACCTGATGTTCCGAAACTGGGTGGTTCTGTCCGTGTCGTTCCTGGGCGGGCTTCCGTTCGCCCAATTCTACCGTCGGCGAGACCTGATCGAGGCCTAGGTGCTGCATGGACTTACGGAACTCCTGCTCTTTGCCGCAAGCATCGACTGGTATTTGACACCAGAGGCGTCGGCCCCACCGTTCTGACCCCTTTCCTCCCCTTTTCATCAATAGATACGAAACGCGATCTCATAATTCCTTCAAATCGACTAGCTCGCCGTGCTTTCCTGGAAAACTATGGTTTCAGCTTGTCGTGGGCATGGCCTATGAGGCCCCTCTGGGAGGGTCACAAAAGGAAGGGGTGCTCTCGCTTGCGTGTCTTGGCGTCATCACGATCGCAAACGCATGGTTGCTCGCGACCCTTGAGATTAACCGCCTGTGGGCCGCCGCTGGGTTCGGCTTCATTGTCGGCTTGAGTTACCTCACGCCTGGTCTTGCCCCTGTTTCACCGGACACTCAGGCGGTTGCGATTTGAGCTGCGATGAACTCGCGTGGTGAGCGCATC
>CANLEQ010000051.1 GCA_947489705.1 uncultured Paracoccaceae bacterium | reverse complement strand
GCAGCGCGACTGACCAGCTCGGCCCGCCGGTGAGCGCGAGGCCTGTCGCGAGCTACACCATTTCGCGGGACACGACCGAGGGATTGCCGGTGATGGTAATCGAACGCCGAGACTGGAACGACATTGAACCAGTCGATCGGTCACCCAACGGATCGACAGCGCAACAGCGGTCGGGGCGAAATAGACTTCCCGCCGTACCAGAAGACCGTGACGATGGCCCTGGGGACGGCCGGGAGTTTTGTCCCGCCCGTGCCAATGCCGCCACGCGTGAACGTGATAGGGAATGCCTCATTTTTCTTCCGGAGGCGCACGAAAGATTGACCAGGGCTGAAACCATCACGTCCGTCAGGATGAGCGCCGCAGGGGCGGCCCAGCTGCTGACGCCGCAGGAGAAGACCCGAACAGCAACTGGATGTCACTGGCTCCGATGTTGAAGATCGCGAACCAGCCTCAGCTCTTTTCGTCGCGCGTAACGGGCCGAGGAGTGTCGCCGTTGTCGACGGCATCATGTCGATCGGTCGTCTTAACAATCCACCCCCCAGCAGGGAACCTGCACTTCCCGCAACCGCCGCGCCAAGTTGCATAAGGGACCCCTGAAGCATCGGATGTCGCTCCGGTTCGAACGGTGGACAAACAGTCACGGGATCACCGTGTCCGCCGCCCGCGTAAATGACCGGAATTCGATCAGGATTTGCAAAGTTGGCGATCTTTCGCGCCAGATCCCGGGCGTTTTGGGTTCGTCTCAGACTGTTGTTTCCGCGCGCCCGAGCGGGAACGGCGCCTCCGTTGAAATACCCTCCGTGTGATGATCGGATATGCTCAGAACCTTCATGAATGATCCCAGAACGTCATGATGTGATCCGTCGTTTTCACGCAAGGCAGAATTTTCCCGATTTCTGTTGCCTTGCTGATTGACTGCGATCATACAAGACGTATCCGGTCAGACATGCGACGTCCGGAGGGGGGATATGCAGGAAAAACACCGCCTGAATGCCGTTCTCGAGGCCCTGAGCGAGCGTCCGTTCTTGTCCGTCAACGAGCTTAAGGAGAATATCGGCGTCTCGTCGGCCACGGTGCGGCGCGATATCGACAAGCTCGTCGCCGCGGGACAGGCGCGCAAGGTCTATGGCGGCGTCACGGCGCTCGACGGAATCCATCCGCGTCGATCGGTGGCCCTGCCCTTCGTCGACAACCGCGACATCGCGGTCGATGCCAAGCGCGCCATCGCGAGTGCAGCTGCCGAATTCGTCCGCGAAGGCAGCCAGATCATCGTCCATGCCGGGTCGACCTGCTTCCATTTCGGCGTGCGGATCGCCGATCGCGGCATCCGCGTCGATACCCATTCCATGCCGCTCGCCGCCTATCTCGCCGAGCATGGAACGTGCCAGGTCACGGTCGGGGGCGGTGATCTGCATCGCGAGCCGGGATTGCTCTATCGGCCCGGCGGCCTCGATCCGGACCTCTATGCCCAGCAATTCTTTGTGGGCGCACTCGGCGTCAGCGCGGACGGCATCCTCGAGTCGCATCCGCTTCTGGTGAAGTTCGTGCAGCATTTCGCCGATCGCGCCAACGAGGTCGTCCTGCTGGCCGACAGCCGCAAGTTCGACGAACGCCCTCCTTCGGTGGCGCTGCCGCTCTGGCGGGTGGCGCGGATCGTCACGGATGCGGGGCTGAGCGAGGATCATCGCGCGATGATCCGGGACGCGGGCGTGCAACTGACCATCGCCGAACCGGAGCTTGCCGCGTGACCGACACCACCCCCCTGCTCGAGATGCGCGACATCTCCAAGACCTTCGGCTCGATCCGGGCCCTCCAGAACGTGTCGCTCAGCGCCTATGGCGGCGAGGTCCATTCGCTGATGGGCGAGAACGGGGCCGGCAAGTCGACCTTGATGAAGGTCCTTTCGGGTGCACATCGCCCCGATCCGGGCGGCGAGGTGCTCGTGGCCGGAGAGCCGATGCCGCTCGGCGATCCGAAGCTGTCCAAGGCCCGCGGCGTGGCGGTCATCTATCAGGAGCTCGCGCTCGCCCCGAACCTGTCGGTGGCGCAGAACGTTTTCCTCGGCGCGGAGCCGCATTCGGGCGGGCTGCTCGATCGCCGCGAGATGCTGGCGCGGACCCGCCCGATCCTCGAGCGTCTGGGTGTGGGCTTCGACGCGGGAACCACCGTGTCGCGCCTGTCGCTGGGGGAGCGGCAGCTGGTCGAGATCGCCCGCGCCATGTCCACCGACGCCCGAATCATCGTAATGGACGAGCCGACGACCTCGCTGTCGGAGCGCGAGACCGAAAAGCTCTTCGATGTGATCGCGGGGCTCAAGCGTGACGGGATCGCGGTCCTCTACATCTCGCACCGTATGGACGAGATCTATCGTCTGTCGGATCGCTGTTCGGTCCTGCGCGACGGGGAATATGTCGGCACGCTCGAGAAGGACGAGATCGAGGCGGACCGTCTGGTCTCGATGATGGTCGGCCGGGACCTGTCGAGCTTCTACAAGAAAGAGCATGCCCCGGGCGGCGCCGACCGCGAGGCGATCCTCCGCGTCGAGGGGATCGGCGACGGGCGCAAGGTCAAGGATTGCTCGTTCGCGGTCGGCCGGGGCGAAGTTCTGGGGATCGCCGGGCTCGTGGGCTCTGGGCGGACCGAATTGCTGCGCCTGATCTACGGCGCCGATACGGCGACGAGCGGCCAGGTCTGGCTCGACGGCGAGGACGTCACCCCGAAATCCCCCGGCGACGCGCTCGGCCACGGCATCGCGTATCTCACCGAGGACCGCAAGGAACTCGGGCTGTTCCTCGACATGACGCTCGCGGACAATATCAGCATGGCCGTCGCGCAGGACGATGCCCGTGCCGGGGGCATGCGGAACTTCAGGGCGGCGGCCCGCCGGGCGAAGGACGCGATCGGGGCGCTCGGGATCCGCGCATCCTCGGCCCGGACCAATGCGGGCGCCCTCTCGGGCGGCAACCAGCAGAAGGTCCTGCTCGCCCGCCTGCTCGAGGTGCGTCCCCGGGTGCTTCTGCTCGACGAGCCCACGCGGGGCGTCGACGTCGGCGCCAAGTCCGAGATCTATCGCCTGATCGACGAACTGGCCCGCGAAGGGCTGGCCGTGGTCGTCGTCTCCAGCGAGCTGCCGGAGATCATCGGAATCTCCGACCGGTGCCTCGTCATGCGCGAGGGACGGATCGCGGGAGAGGTCGTCGCGTCGCCGGACCAGCCGATCGAGCAAAAGGCGATCATGACCCTTTCGACCGGGGCCCAGCCCGGGAAAACCAAGGAAACACAGCTATGACCGATACGACCGCATCGTCCGACGGCGGCAAGCGCGCGGCGCTCAAGACGACGTTCATGGCGCTCGGCATGCTGCCGGTGCTGATCCTTCTCGCGATCGGCTTCGAGGCGTTGAGCGGCAAATTCATGACCGTGAACAACATCTCGATCGTGATGCAGCAGGCATCGATCAACATCGTCCTGGCCGCCGGCATGACCTTCGTGATCCTGACGGGCGGCATCGACCTCAGCGTGGGCTCGATCCTCGCCGCCTCCGCCGTGGGGGCCGTGTTCGTCTCGCTTCTGGACGGCTACGGGATGATGGGCATCCCGGTGGGCCTGGCCCTGGGGCTGGCCTTCGGGCTGGTGAACGGCGTGCTCATCGCGTTCCTGAAGCTGCCGCCCTTCATCGTCACGCTGGGATCGCTGACCGCCGTGCGCGGGGTCGCGCGGCTGATGGGGTCCGACACGACGGTCTTCAACTCGAACCTGCCCTTCGCGTTTCTCGGCAACGGGGACCTGCTGGGCGTGCCGTGGCTCGCGATCATCGCCCTGGGCGTGATCCTGCTCTCGTGGGCGATCCTCAGGGCGACGATCCTCGGCACCTGGATCTATGCCGTCGGCGGCAATCAGGAAGCCGCGCGCCTGACCGGGATCAAGGTCTGGCTGGTCCTGCTCTTCGTCTATGGCTTCTCGGGCCTGATGTCGGGGCTCGGGGGCGTGATGTCGGCCGCGCGGCTCTATGCGGCCAACGGATTGCAGCTCGGCCAGGCCTACGAGCTCGATGCGATTGCCGCGGTCATCCTGGGCGGGACCAGCCTCGTGGGTGGCATCGGGTCGATCTGGGGCACGCTGATCGGCGCGCTGATCATCGCGGTCCTGTCGAACGGGCTGATCCTGACCGGGGTGTCGGACATCTGGCAATACATCATCAAAGGCCTCGTCATCATCGTCGCCGTCGCGCTCGACCGCTACCGGATCAAGGGTGGCGCACGCACCTGACGGCCTTTCGGGGGCCGTCCAAACTACAACGCAAAGTGGAGGAACAAACTCATGCGTATCTTGCAGACACTCACTCTCGGAACCGCCATGGCCGCCGGATTGGTCGCCACGGCCTCCGCACAGGATAAGACGCTCGAAAGCGTCGGCATCTCGGTCGGACTGCTCGGCAACCCGTTCTTCGTGGCGACCATCGAAGGCATCACCGACGCCGCGCGTGAGATCAATCCCGACGTCGACATCACCTCGGTCTCGGCCGACTATGATCTCAACAAGCAGGTCAGTCAGATCGACAGCTTCGTGGCCTCGGGCGTCGACATCATCATGCTCAACGCCGTGGACGACAGCGCCATCGCCCCCGCGGTCGAACGCGCCAAGGAGGCGGGCGTGACCGTCGCCGCGTTCGACGTGTCGGCACCCGGCGCCGAGGTCACGGTGATGACCGACAACGTGGCGGCCGGCACGATCGCCTGCCAGTACATCGTCGACCAGCTCGGCGGCGAGGGCAACGTCGCGATCATCAAGGGGCCGTCCTCGTCGTCGCTGAACGACCGCTTCCGGGGCTGCTCTGACGTCTTCGCCGAGAATGACGGCATCAATGTCGTGTCGGATGACCAGAACGGCATGGCCTCGCGAGACGGCGGCCTCGAGGTGATGCAGGGCTTGCTGACGCGGTTCGACGATCTCGACGCGGTCTTCGGCGCCAACGATCCGATGGCGCTCGGCGCGCAGCTCGCCGCGCGGCAGCTCGACCGCGACGGCATCATCATCACCGGCGTCGACGGCGCGCCCGATACCGAAGAGGCGCTCAGGACCGAAGGGTCGCTGCTCAAGGCCTCGGCCAGCCAGGACCCCTACGGCATGGCCGCCGAGGCGATGCGGCTCGCCTATGACGTCTTCCAGGGCAATCCGCCCGAAGAGACGACCGTCCTCATTGCCCCCGAGCTCATCACGGCCGAGAACGTGGACGAGTATCAGGGCTGGACGGCCGAACGCTGAAACTTCGGACCGCGCGGCCCTTGGGGTCGCGCGGTCCCCGACACCCAAACGAGGATCCCATGCCAGAAGCCGATCTCAAGCACGCCGTCTGCGACGCCAACCTCGCCACCGTGCGCTTCGGCCTCGTCCTGTCGACCTTCGGAAATGCCAGCGGGATCGACCGGAGCACGGGCCTGATCGCGATCAAGCCCTCGGGCGTGCCCTATGACCGGATGACGCCCGACGACATGGTGTCGGTGCGTCTCGACGGGGCCGTGGTCGACAATCATTACCGCCCCTCTTCCGACCTCGACACGCATCTGGTCCTCTACCGCGCCTTCGAGGGCATCGGTGGCGTGGTGCATACCCATTCGACCTTTGCCACGATCTTCGCGCAGGCGATGACGCCGATCCCCTGCTTCGGCACGACGCAGGCCGATTACTTCCGCGGAACCGTGCCGGTCACCCGCCACCTGACAGAGACCGAGATCACCGACAGCTACGTCGCCTCCACCGGGCAGGCGATCGTCGACACGTTCGCCGAGACCGATCCGCTGGAGATTCCCGCGGCGCTCGTCGCGGGCCACGGGCCCTTCGTCTGGGGGCGGACCCCCGCCGAGGCGGTTCAGAACGCCCAGATCCTGGAGGAATGCGCCCGGATGGCGTGGCATTCGCTTCAGCTGCGCCCCGATCTGGGGGATCTGCCCGTAGCGCTCCGGGACCGTCATTTCCTGCGCAAGCACGGCAGCAACGCGACCTACGGCCAGGGAGAGACAGCATGAGCTATGTCGCGGGCGCCGATTTCGGCACACTCAGCGTTCGGGTCACGATCATGGACACCGAGACCGGCGAGGTCTTGGGGACCGGAATAGGGGAATATCCGCTCAAGCGCTCCGAATCCGACCCGCTCGCCGCGCGCCAATCCCACGACGATCACATGGCGGCTCTCGTCGCCGCGATGCGCGACGCGATATCGGCCGCCGAGATCGACGGGACCGAGATCGTCGCCTTCGCCGCAGATACCACCGGGTCGAGCGTCGTGATGGTGGATGCGGATCTGCGGCCGCTCGACGATTACTATCTCTGGTGCGACCACACGGCACATGCCGAGGCAGCCGAAATCACCAGGGCCGCCCATGCCGAGGGGCTCGAGGCCATCAAGTGGTGCGGGGGCGTCTATTCCCACGAATGGGGCTATGCAAAGCTGCTGCATTTCCTGCGCCACAATCCCGGCAAGCGCGGCCGGGTCGCGACCGCGCTCGAGCATTGCGACATGCTGGTCGCGACGCTGACCGGTGCGACGCTTGACGACCTGCCGCGCTCGATCTGCGCGATGGGGCACAAGTGGATGTGGGGCGAGGCATGGGGCGGATTGCCGGATCAGGGGTTCCTCTCCCGCGTTGACCCGCTCCTCGACGGCATCAACGCGAAGCTCGGCGGCCGCTTCGGAACATCGTGCGAGGTCGCGGGCCATCTGGGCGCGGAATGGGCCGGCAGGCTCGGCCTGCGTCCGGGCATCCCGATCCCGTTCGGCGCCTTCGATTCGCACTGGGACGCCATCGCCTGCGGCTGCGGGCCCGGCGATCTGGTCAATGTCGTCGGCACCTCGACCTGCGTGATCTCGATCGCGGCGCCCGATATCGATCCGGTGCCGGGGATCTGCGGCGCCGTCCCGGGCAGCGTGGTTCCCGGCCAGATCGGCGTCGAGGCCGGGCAATCGGCCACCGGCGACATCTTCGACGCGATCGCCACCCGCGCGGGAACGGATGTCGCGAAGCTTTGCCAAGGGTTCGACGCGCGCGGTCCGGGCGCCTCGGGCCTCTTGCGGCTGGTCTGGGACAATGGCGACAGGACGATCCTCGTCCGGTCGGATCTGGGCGGGATGACGCTCGGCTGGGACCTGCATCACAGCGCGGCCGACGAGCTTCACGCCTCGATCGAGGGGATGGCGATGCATCTGCGGATCATCGTCGAGCGGATGCGCGACCACGGCGTCGTGGTGGACCGCGTGATGAATGGCGGTGGCATCCCGCAAAAGAACGGGGCCCTGAACCAGATCTATGCGGATGTACTCGGCACCGAGGTTCATGTGCCCGACCGGTCGCCGACGGGCGTGGGCGCCTGCATCTTCGCCGCGCTGAGCGCCGGCCTCTTCGACGGCCCCGCCACCGCGCAGGATCGGCTCGCTCCGCCACACCGGATCTACCGGCCGCGCCAAGACGCGACGGCAATCTACGACGACCTCTATGCGCTCTACCGGTCGGTCTATTTCGCGTTCGGCGCCGGCGAGGCTTGCGATCTCGGGCATGTCCTGCCGGCCTTGCGGGAGTTCCGGCAGCGCGGCGCGTTGTCCCAGTCCGCGGCCGTCTAAGAAAGATCCGCTCGATGACCTCCGAGCGAATCGACGGAGCCGCGGGCAGCCAAGCCGACAGGAACAGGATGAGGGTAAACGGTATCAGCGCCGCGAAGGGCGCGTGGAAGAACGGCGGCATTTCGCGGATCACGATCGACGGCCGAGTGTCCACCGTCGACAAGACTGCGAAAATCAGACCGCCCAGTGGCGACAGCGTCACTTTCCGCGCGTTCGCCGGGGTGGACCTTCGCGGATCCCTCGGCCGGGCCGTAGTCTAGCACCAATGGCCAATGGTGGATCAAGTCTGCCGTATCGACGCGGGGCAACTGCGCGGCATGATGCACGTGTCTTTCGTGGACGGAGAAGGGCAACTTCGCGCAGGGCGCGTGGACAGTGCCGTCTCCCAGGCCAGCAGCATACCAAGACGCCGAGCCGCGGTCCTGGCCCGGCAGGCCGATCGGGTTTCGCGCTGAGAGCGGTTCGCTTGGCGTGTCGCGACCCGGATACGCGAGTTCGCCCCGACCCTTGCCGCGTCCGTTGCGTGGGTCAACGATTGTCGGAGCTTGCGAGGCAATCAGGAAGGCGCACCATGCCGGGTGGTAATCCGTTTCGAGGCCGCAGATTTCGACAGGACGTAATTTAGCGGGCTTCACGGTGGTACTGCCGCTAGCCGCTTTCGCGCTCGGGACCAGTTGCCCGAGCGTGGAGTCTGCGTCGACGCGGCCACAATTATCGCTGGGTTCCGAAGTTCGGCCCCGGGAACCGCAGGCGGGCCTAGTGTCGACATCGCAACTGGCACGGTCCGACCTGTTACGTCGATAAGACGTATCTACGAGTTCATGCGTCGGGTTCTCCGCCGCCGAACGAAGCCGACCGGCAGGCCGTGCGATCGATTGGGCAATTGGACACGCCGTTCTGGACAACGCCGGTCGCTCGGATCATGCTATCAGCCAAGCCCCGGAGGCGCTCGGAAACGGGAGGATCGGACCGGCGCGCAGGAGGAGGAGAGCCCAATGGTGAATCTTGTGGTCAACGGGGTCGAGCGTCGCTTCGACGGGGACGAGGAAACCCCCCTGCTCTGGTATCTCCGCGACGAGCTCGGGATGACCGGCACGAAGTTCGGCTGCGGCATCTCCGCCTGCGGCGCATGCACCGTGCATATTGACGGCTATCCGTCCTTCGCCTGCGTCACCCCGGTGAGCACGCTCGAGGGGGCGAAGGTGACCACGATCGAGGGTCTCTCGGAAGGCGGCGATCATCCCGTCCAGGTCGCCTGGCGCGAATTGAACGTATCGCAATGCGGGTATTGCCAGGCGGGGCAGATCATGCAGGCCGCAGCACTCGTCGACGAGTACGACACTGTCACCGACGAGGATATCGACAGCGTGATGAGCGCGAATCTCTGCCGTTGCGGCACCTATCCCCGCATTCGGGCGGCCATCAAGCGGGCCGTGGAGATGAAGTCATGAAGAGCGCATCGATCATCAACATCAGCCGCCGCGGCCTTCTGGCCGGCATGGGCGCGTCGACCTTCGTCCTCGCCGTCGGGCTTCCGGGGCCGGGTCGGGCGCAGGACGAGGAGCCGGAATTCGGACGCGATGCGATGCCGAATGGGTGGACCGACGATCCCAAGGTCTTCATCGCGATCGACGAGGACGGCATCGTGACGATCACCGCGCATCGCTCGGAAATGGGTCAGGGCGTCCGCACGTCGATCGCCATGGTGGTGGCCGACGAGCTCGGTGCGGACTGGGAGAATGTCCGCGTCGATCAGGCCCCCGGGCACGAGGAGAAATACGGCAACCAGGACACCGACGGTTCGCGCAGCCTTCGGCATTTCTTCATGCCGATGCGCCGGGCCGGCGCCGCGGCACGCGCCATGCTGGAACGGGCCGCCGCTGAGCGGTGGGGCGTGGATGTGTCTGAGGTTTCCGCCGCGGGCCACGCGGTCGTCCACGCAGCGTCCGACCGCTCGCTTGGCTATGGAGAACTCGCCGCGGCCGCGATGGACCTCGACGTGCCGGCGCGCGAAACCCTCACGCTCAAGGACCCGTCGACGTTCCGCTATATCGGCAAGTCTGATATCGGGCTGGTCGACAACATGGATATCACGACCGGCACCACGACCTACGGGATCGACGTCCGGCGTGACGGCATGCTCTATGCCGTGGTCGCCCGCCCGCCCGTCTATGGCGGCAGGGCGCGCAGTTTCGACGACAGCGCGGCGCTCGCGATACCCGGTGTGGAAAAGGTCGTCGCGATCGATCCTGTCGATTTCCCGACGGAATTCGCGCCGCTGGGCGGCGTCGCGGTCATCGCCACCAACACGTTCCTCGCCATCAAGGGCCGCAATGCGCTCGAGATCGAGTGGGAGGACGGGCCGAACGCCGGATACGACAGCGAAACCTACCGCGAGACCTTGTCGAACGCCGCGAATTCCTCCGGCGGCAAGGTCGTGCGCGACCAGGGCGACTTCGACGAGGGGCTGGCCGGTGCGGCCCGGACGATCGAGGCCGAATACTACATTCCGCACTTGGCCCAAGCCCCGATGGAGCCCCCCGCCGCAGTGGTCGAGATCCGCGACGGCAAGGCCGAAGCCTGGGGCTGCGTACAAGCCCCGCAGGTCACCCGGTTGCGGCTGGCCGAACGGCTGGGCCTGGCGAAGGAGGACGTGACCGTGAACGTCACGCTGCTGGGCGGCGGGTTCGGGCGAAAGTCCAAGCCAGATTTCGTGCTCGAAGCCGGCATCCTCAGCCAAGCGATGAACGGCACGCCCGTCAAGCTGACCTGGACGCGCGAGGACGACATCCACCACAGTTACTATCACACCGTCTCGGTCGAAAAGATGACCGCCGGGCTCGATGAATCCGGCAGGCCGGTGGCTTGGCTTCACCGCACGGCGGCACCGACGATCGGCTCAATCTTCGCCCCGGACCCGAAACAACAGCTTCCCTTCGAGCTCGGGATGGGACTGCTGAACATGCCCCTCGACATCGAGAACGTCCGTGCCGAGAACCCCGAGGCCGCGGCGCATGTGCGCATCGGCTGGTATCGGTCCGTGTCGAACATCCCGCACGCCTTTGCGATCCAGTCGTTCATCGCGGAACTCGCCGACGCGGCAGAGCGCGATCAGAAGGAATACCTGCTCGAGGTCATCGGCCCCGCGCGAAAGGTCAATCCGACCGATCTGGGCGATGTCTGGAATTACGGCGAGAACCCCGAGATCTATGCGATCGATACGGGCCGTCTGGCCAACGTCATCGAGGAGGCCGCCACAGGTATCGAATGGGGCCGCGAGATGCCCGAGGGAAGCGGTCTCGGCATTGCGGGCCATTACAGCTTCGTAAGCTATGTCGCGGTCGCGGCGGAGGTTTCAGTTCAGGACGGCATCGTCACGGTACCACGGGTGTCGATCGCGA
This sequence comes from uncultured Paracoccaceae bacterium, assembly GCA_947489705.1. Classification (GTDB taxonomy): domain Bacteria; phylum Pseudomonadota; class Alphaproteobacteria; order Rhodobacterales; family Rhodobacteraceae; genus Palleronia. The sequence continues at coordinate 4,928 of CANLEQ010000051.1, read as the reverse complement.
TCGATTGCGGAGCCCACGTCAACCCCGATCGTATCCGCTCGCAGATGGAAGGCGCGGTCATCATGGGCGTGGGCCAGGCGCTCATGACCGAAGTCACCTTTGCCGAAGGACGGGCGCAGCAGGACAATTTCGACACCTACCTCATCCCGCGGATGGACCGCGCGCCGCAGAGGATCGACGTGCATCTGGTGTCGTCCGAAGGGGGCTACGACCAGCCGCTCGGCGGGGTCGGCGAGCCGGGCCTGCCTCCGGTCGCGCCGGCCATCACGAATGCCGTCTTTGCCGCAACGGGGCAGCGGATCCGTCAGCTTCCCATTGCCGATCAACTGCGTACCTGAAAGGTCAGACATCGTGAAACGTAGACAGTTTGCATCGCTGACCCTGGCCGCGGCGTTCCTGACCGGCCCGGCATTCGCCCATGATTGCGCGGGGCGCATCGACGACTTCGAGCGAGTGCTCGACATGGCCGCCGAAGAGGCAATCTCCGCCTCGTCGGGCGGACAGGCGGTCGCGGGGGCGCGCGAGGCCCAGGCGATGGAAGAGAATGGAGAGACGGAGGACGATCCTGTCCCCTTCCAGGAAGAACCCGAGGCCGAGGAAGCGGTCGAGGAAGCCGACGACGCTGGCGATGGTGGCGGTGAAATCGTGGCCGCGCGCACCGAATTGCAGGAGGCCCGCGATCTGGCCGAGAGCGGCGACGAGGATGCCTGCCTCGAAGCGGTGGACAAGGTCATTTTGTCACTGCTGAAAATCTGACGGCACCGTCCGGTCGAGCGCCTTGGTTTGTGGCCGCAAGCGGAAAGGTACGTCACCGATTGTTTCGTCGGCATACGGTGGCGTCGTGAAGCAAATTTCAGGTACGGGCGCTTCATGCTGACAAACACTGTGAAGCGTCGTCCGTCTGGGCCGTCGAAGACTGTGCCGTCGCACGCGGCAGGGATTAGGGTTGCAGCATCAACCGCGGAGCGCTCTCGCGGAGGTACCGATGGCCCTTGAACGGATCGCGACGGATGCCTTGCTCCGTCGTTAGAGGCATTGGAACCTCGACATCATCAAGCGAAGATCTGCCACGTAGCACACTTGAAGGCGTCTTTGTTGATCAGCTCAGTCTCGCGCATACCCGAATGCACCACCGACAGCTGGTCCCCTGGAATAGGGGATCCCGGCTTCGCCGGCTGGTTTACCGTGTTGGCCTACCTCGCCGCAGCCGGCTTTGCCCTCGCCCTCGACATGAAGCGTGACTGGCCCGCCCTCGAACGGACGTTCTGGGCCCTATCGAGTGCCGGGCTCCTGTTTCTCGCCGTCAACAAGCAGCTCGATCTACAGAGCTTGCTGACCGCAGTGGGTCGCTGCACCGCGAAGGTCCAGGGCTGGTACGATATGCGCCGCACGGTCCAGATCGACTTCATCCTGGCCATGATCTCGATGGCCGTCATGGCAGGACTCGCGGTTCTCTGGATCCTGCGACACTCGATCCGGCGGATCGGTATCGCGCTGCTCGGGCTTGTCTGGATCACCGGCTTCGTGCTCGTTCGCGCGGTGGGCTTCCATGATGTCGACCGACTGATCGGGATGAAGGTTGCGGACATGCGGCTAAACTGGGTCTTCGAGCTCGGCGGGATCGCCGTCTTTATCCTCGGGTGCGCGATCGCCCTGATGGCAGGTCGGCCGGCGGACGCCACAAGGTAACGCCGGATACGCGAGGCTCGAATGGATCGGCGACTTCGATCTGCGCGAGCCCCGCGGGCCCCAAAAACCTGCCCAGTCTTTTGCCAACCACCGAAGCATATTGCGCCATGGAATTCCGTAGCCTTCCCATGCAAAGAATTCCGGAGGAAGCCAGTGCGGCGGCATGTCCGAAGCCCATGCGATCGAGCGCCTGTCTCCGTACTCCGCCGCCACGAGGAGCGGATGTCCGCCCTCTTCTTCGGGGAACCGCGCCAGAACGTCCGCGCCCTTTTTCAGAACGATCTCGTTCGCCCCGATAATGTATGGCCAGTCCTGCGGCACGCCCTTCAGAATGGGGTGATCCGCCGCGCCGGTAACCTCAGGCGTGAACCCCTCGGGAATCTCCAGCCGGTCATCGAAGGCATGGCAGGTGACGGGCAACGCATCTTTCACCGGCGTGCGGTGCCAACGCCCGCGGCCCTCGATGTCCTGGAACGTAAGATAGCCGCCCACCATCATCAGACCCCCACCCTCGTAGGTCCAATCGCGCAAAAGCTTCAGCCGGTTCGGCCGGCGCTCGCTCTTGATGAATACTTCGGGCGGCAGCAGGATCGAGTTCGAACCGATATCCGAGATCAGGATAACGTCCCAAGCATAGTAACTGTCCCGGTCATAGGGCAGATCGCGGACCGCAACGTACGACGGCATGTAGGTTACATCGAACGCGTCGCCCTGCACAACCTCGAGGAAAGGCTCAGCGCCGGGGTGGAAATCGCCTTTCGACGACGCATCGCGCTGCTGCGAAACGCATCAGCAGATTAGGACATTCGGCAGAAGAGCGTCGACTGCCAGATCTCTGCCTTGGCGGATACCTTCGACGTGCAATCTGCGCTGTGCGGATCGAACTCGAGAGGCAAGCAAAGCAAGTGTTTGGAACACCGCAGGCGGTTCTTCGAAAATCAGGCGGCTTCCAGCGGATCGTCGTGAAGGGCGATCTCGAGAGCGATGGTGCAGGCGAACGCCTCGTCGACGACATTCGCGACATCCTGTGCGTAGACGCGATCTAGTTCGGCCTCCAGCCATGCCACGTTGCTTGCGAAATCCGGCTGGGCGTGCAAGCCGAACCAGTCGGATAGTGCCGAAGGCCGACCAATCGTGCGACTGCGCGACCGTGAGGTAGCTCCGCTCGGCGGAGAGCAGCGGAATAGGGAGCATCACGCGCGATGCAGATGACACCGTCCCCCAGAAGGTACGGCGCAGGCAAGGCAACTGGTGGAAGCTTCAGGTCGAGCCGTTCGAAGATCTCCGTGAAGATAGCCTCCTGTCCGTCGACCAGCCCGTCGGGGATGCCGACGAGGTGACGGGCCGCGCTCAGGGACGTCGTCTTGATCAGAAGATGCGCGAAGATCGCCCGGGCCGCGGCTACGAACAGACGCTCGTTGACGAAGTATCGGTCGCGCGCGGCGTCGCTCAAGGTCCCATCGGCAGCGGATAGGAAGAAGCGGTGCCCGGTGAACCTCGCGAGTTCCGCGGCATGGCGCTCGCGCAAGATGACGGAGGCACTTGTCATGGGGACGTGACCTTTCCGTTCAGGATGGCTCTGATCTCCGCCAGCTTGGGGAACGCGGAAAACGTGCCTGACCGGCTGACGGTCAGTGCGGCGGCCATCGCATCTGCGGCACTGCGACCCGCGAGCCGCGCCGCGCCGCGCCGCGCCGCGCCGCGCCGCGACGAGAATGCCGCAGAACGTATTGCCCGCACCGGCCGTGTCGACCAAACGTGTCTGAACGGCAGGCGCCCGGATGATCTCGTCAATGGTGAAACTCGGCGCCGCCGGCGCCGAACGTGACCACCACGTCACCCACGCCCGATGCTTGCAGGTATCGCACCGAGGACGCCGTATCCTTTGAATTGCCCAGTTCTGCCAGTTCGGTCCGGTTGACGATCAGCAGATCGATCATCCAGTAGAGGTCGGTCCACGCCCAGCGGATCGGAGGCGGGTTGGCGCCGGTGTGCGCCCCTGCCCCACGCGCGGTCTCGAGCGCGACACGGGTGGTCTCGAGCGAGAGGTTGCTCTGAACCACGAGCGTGTCGCTACGCGCGAGATCGGACAGCTCGGCGCGGACGCGATCCGGCGACAGCGCATCGGCGGCGAAGGCGCTGGAGACGATATGGTTCTCCCCGTCCTCTGCGACGCAGATGATCGACTGATCCGAAGCGCCCCCCATGTCGATCAGGCGAGCGTCACCGATTTCGGCACGGGCCAGAGCGCGCGCACGCATGGCCACCTCGTCGTTGCCGACCGGCGCGATGAGGCATGTCGGGCGGCCCGACCGGGCAATGATCAGCGCCTGGTTCAGCCCTTTCCCCCCGAGATCGGACATGCGGCTCCCGGCGATGAGCGTTTCACCCGGCCGGGGCAGCCGTGGCAGACCGAAAACCAGATCCTCGGTCACGTTTCCGACGACATATACCCTCATCCCGTGTTTGCTCCGATTGCAGTCCGAACGTCGGGACCGGCCCGATCGAGTTCGGAGAACCAGACGGTCCGGCCTTGCGCGCCCTCGGCCGTGGTGGAAAGGCTCGCTGCCTGCACTGCGGCATGGGCGGCCTCGATCCGGGGCGCGTCATGCAGGCACTGCGCGAGGAACGTCCCGACGAGGCAGTCTCCCGCCCCGGTGGCATCGACCATCTCGACCATGCGTGCCGAGATGCGGCTCGGGGCACTCGAGCCTGCTGGAAAGATCGCGGCGCCGTCGGGTCCGAGCGACAGCATGGCATCGCCCCGTTGCCCGAGACTCGACAACCGCTCGGCCATTGCCGCTATAAGGTGCTCTGCGGCAAGACCGACACCGAGCATCTTCGCCGCCGTCCGCCGACTCAGGAAGGTGACATCGAGCGTCGAGACGAGCTTTTCCAGGCCCGCCTCGTCGAGAAACTCCTTGGGGAGGCCGGTGTCGTGTACGCTGATCTTCCAGCCAAGGGATTTCAGCCGCTCGGCGGCCGCGAACAATTGCTGGGCATGATAGCCGTCCGCGTGCAGCCAGCTGGGCCGGCGTACGTGATAGGATGGAAGCTGCGGCAACAGGTCAAGCTCGCCCAGGGTAAGCGGCTCGTTAATCTTGGTCCGGTAGCCGTCGCCTTCCAACAGCACGATGCACCGCCACAGACGATCGCGAAAGGTCGTGTCCCGCCACGTGGTGTAGCTGGCGGTGGTCATCGGGTTTCTCGGTAGGGTCGGGTTGCGAACACCAACCTGA
>CANLEQ010000050.1 GCA_947489705.1 uncultured Paracoccaceae bacterium | reverse complement strand
AGATGCGCTCACCACGCGAGTTCATCGCAGCTCAAATCGCAACCGCCTGAGTGTCCGGTGAAACAGGGGCAAGACCATGCTGTCCGTGCGGCCCGAGGGCACGGCACAGTCCGGCATCATCATCTCCTTGCGCCCGCCGCGCGTCACGACGCGGAACGGGACATGGATGGTGACGGCTTTGGGGATCGGCGTCGCGCGTGTCATGCGACTAATCTTACGCCATCGGCCCGCATCTCGCGTGCAAGGCCGTCGAGGCCGTCAATGCGGAGGCGCAAATTCAGCCCGTCCGTGCCGATGTCGACGCGTTCGACCAGCAGCGCCAGGATGCGTGCCTGTTCGGCAGGTGACCTGAGCCCCATATCTTCCTCCAGTTCGTGGTCTTGTAGCTCGGCGGGATGGGTCTGCTCATGCAGGCCGGCTACCACGCTGGATCCACGAGATGAATCCCTCACCCAGCCTTTGCGCAACAAAGCCCATCGAAGGCCTCCTCGCTCCACACGGAGTTCGTCTCTTCGTCGAGAGCTGCCCGCGCCGCCGCGAGGCCGCTCGTTCTCAGGAGGTCGGTCTTCAACATGCCGAGCCGCTCTGCGGCCGCGTCCGTAACCGCCATCTCCGCATCCGTGAACTGGATCTCGATCGCTGTCGTGCCGGCCTCGTTGCTCAGATCGCCCGGGCCTGAGGAGTTCTTTTCGGGGCCTGTTCGCATAATCTCCCCTCCGAATTATTATGCCTACGACCCCTGCCAAATAGGACAGCCATACCTGCCAAGTGTACCGTCTCGCCGCGGAGCATCATAGCGATTAGGTGCAGGCCTCCGACATTCGGCGCAAGGCTTGGGCCATGATCTGGTTCAACGGCCTTGTCGCCAAAGATTTGTGGCATCGACTTTGTGGCCACCGAGATTTAACGATTTCACTGAGACTGGGATCACCCTCAAACGCTCAAATAACGCTCCGCATTTCCTGCAGATCATCCCCAAGCCGAAATCCCGCCGAGCCGATACATACTGACTCTCGCGGGCAGTTGGACACCCGCCTCCCATCACGTACATCTCTGACCATGGCCTTCTCATCGAACCCCGAGACGATCCACCTTCGTCCACGCCATCTGCCGGGGTAAATACCTGCCGGCATGGAAATCTTCTCCATCGGGGATATTCATGGCCAGGCGCACCTACTCGATGCCTGTCTGACCGAGATTGCCCGCCTGCCGCGTATACCCGGCATCGAGCGGATCGTCCTTTTCCTCGGTGACCTCGTCGATCGCGGGCCCGACAGTCTGGGGGCCGTACGTCTCGCACTGGACGCACCGGCTCGGTGTCTTGCCGATCGCGCGGTCCTGCTCCCGGGCAATCACGAATTGATGCTGATCGACGTTCTCGACGGCGACCATCCGCAGCTCTGGATCGGGAATGGCGGCTCGACGGTCCTGTCGGAGATCGATCATGGATGGCGGGGCCGTCATGTGGACGATTCCCGGGAGCTGCTTCGGGATGCCTTGCCTGATACGTTCGAGCAGACGATCCGGGATGCGCCGTCGCATATGAGATTTGGCGACCTGCTTTTCGTCCATGCCGGCCTCGACCCCTACGAAAAGGATGCCATCCATCTCGAGCGTCGCAGACCGGTGAGCGACCAGCACTGGGCGTGGATACGCAACGAGTTCCTTACGTGGCAGGGCGGTTGGGACATCGATCCCGAGACCGGCGTCCGCATGACAGGACCGACCGTCGTCGTTCACGGCCATACGCCCGCTCTCCGTAGCGATTTATCCGGCGACCCACGTGACCTCGAACCGCTTGAAGGCATCGACACGCATCGTGCCGTCTGTCTCGATGCGGGTGCGGCCTACCGCCCCCGGATCGGCTGGGCCCGGTTCTGGCGCGATGGCGAAGCGAGCTTCATGCAGATCCACGCAACCTACACGGCCGAACCAACTGGCGGCTGGCTACCGTAACTGCGCTCCTCACGTAATGTGCGCCGACAACGCCACACCAGGCCACCGTACCATGACGAGGCTTAAGCTCCGACCGACCGCTACGGTCCAAAGCTCTTGGGGAAAGCATCTGTCTCGCAGCGCAAGGCCTGAAGTCGTGCGATGAGCCTGACCGGACCGGAGATATCCGGCCATCGGAGGGGCGGTCACATCATCAATGCCTCTTAGATATCCCAACAAACGGCGGCTTCGGGATCGATCAAAGCACTAGGCCGCGTTGACATACGGGATTCTCATCCTGCTTCAAGCGTGATTCAAGGTCGCTTCCACGAGGGGGGCGATCTTGGCGCGGAACCTGATGTCGGACGCGGAATGGGCGTTCTACGAGCTTTTCATCGATGCCGTGCGGCAGCCGAACGGGCGCAGGTCGGCCGATCCGCGGCTGGCACTGGACGGGATCTTCTGGATCGCACGTACGGGAGCGGCTTGGCGGGACCTGCCGCCGGAGTTCGGCAAGTGGTCGTCCGTGTATCGGCAATTCCGGCGTTGGACGCTGGCGGGGTTGTGGGAGTTGATCCTGGAGGCGTTCAACGACAGCGGCGCGGCCCCGGAAGAGGTACAGATGATCGACAGCACCATCGTTCGGGCCCATGGTCATGCTCGAGTGTCCGGTCGAAAAGGGGGCCAGTTCAGCCCACCAGCATGCTGCAGGGTCAAAAAAGGGGCTTAGCAAGAAGGTCTTGGCCGCTCGAAAGGTGGCGTTTCGACAAAGATCCACCTCCGGGTCAATGGATGGGGCCTGCCCATGAGGACGGAGATCACCCCGGGTCAGGCGTCGGACTACACCGGCTATCACTTGGTGATGGCGGACAATCTGCCCGCGCCGACGGTTGCTCATCGCCGACAAGGGATACGACGCCGACAGCATTCGAGAGGCCGTCGAAGCGAGAAACGGCCAACCGGTCATCCCGATGCGCAAGAACCGCAAGGCTCGAAAAACCGTCGACATGGCCGTCTATACCCTGCGAAACTTGGTCGAACGCTGCTTCAACCGGCTCAAGAACAGTCGCAGGATCGCCACTCGCTATGACAAGACCGCCGAAAGCTTCCTCGGCTTCATCGACATCGCCTGCATCCGCCTTTGGTGCCGCCGATTGTCAACATGACCTAGACCGCCTTCCTCTCCCCTCGATTGCCGTACGTCGACGCGCACGAATATCTGGCTCTCATAGATCATTCCATTATCAGCCGTTTGAGATGTTCGGTGTCCATCTCCGCGCACAAACCAGTGTTTGGGCGGGCGAAAGGTACGGTACGAGCAGCGCAAAGCGCGTTCAGGATCGCTTCCTCAACGGCTTCCACGGCCGCCATGTAGACAGGGTCGAGACGTTCGTCGTTCAGGCAGGTCATCTGCCGCCACGCATCCGAAACCTGCGGCATCGGCATCTCATTAGCTGTGGAAAAGGCGAGGAAGATGTCGCCGGAATTGTTGCCGCCCGGCGTGCCGCCGCGGCCTATGCCAATCGCTGCACGGCGCGAGATCCGCTCCAGTTGTCCCGGCAGGAGCGGCAGGTCCGTCGCCAGCACGACAATGATCGAGCCGCTTTCCCGCGTCAGCCCTGGCACCCGGTTTTCGCGCATCTCGGCGCCCACATTGCGGCCCGCGACCGTGAACCATGGGCGTAGGCCGTGGTTTGCCTGCACCAACGCCCCCAGGGTGAACCCCTCTCCTTCAATGTCGATCCGCCGCGAGGACGTGCCGGTGCCGCCCTTGAACTCGTAGCAGATCATCCCGGCGCCGCCGCCGGTATTTCCCTCAGCGACCCTGCCCGGACGCGCCGCCTCCAGCGCCGCACGCGCATGTTCTTCTGTCACGTGCAAGCCGTTGATGTCGTTTAAGATTCCGTCATATGTTTCGCCCACCACCGGAAGAGCCCATAGGTGTTCGGCTTCCCACGTCGACCCATAGGTCTCGATCATCCAGCGCGTCGCGGCCTGATGGACAATGCCGACCGAATGGGAATTTGTGAGCATCACGGGGCCGCAGAACCAACCGCCGTCGCGGATCCAGTGGGCACCGGTCATCTCGCCGTTACCATTGAGGCTGAACTGACCAGCCCAGAGGGGCTTGGGCTGCGGGTCACGGCCCCGCGGGAGGATTGCGGTGACGCCGGTCTGCACGGGAATGCCGCGCGTAGCAAGCGACGGATCCTGCGAAGACAGCACCTCGCAGGTGCCGATCTCGATCCCGGCTACGTCGGTAATCGCGTTCAAGGGGCCAGGGATGCCCGGTAAAGGCAGCCCAAGATCGCGTACGCGTGGCTTTGTCATTCTTTCTTCTGTCTGAAATAGAGGCCGGCCGCCGCGACGACCAGCGTGAACAGCAGCATCAGCGTGGCGATGGCATTGATCTCGGGCTTGATGCCCCGGCGGAGCATTCCCCAGATATGGATGGGCAGCGTCGTGTCGCCGGTGCCGGCAACGAAATAGGTGATGACGAGATCGTCCATCGAGATGATGAAGGCCAGCAACGCGCCACCCAGTACGCCCGGTGCGATTGCAGGAAGGGTGATGCGACGAAACGTTTGGAGGGGCGTCGCGCCCAGGTCGGCCGAGGCTTCCTCTAGTGTTTCATCCAGCAACGCCAAGCGCGCCGACACCGTGACGAAGACGTAAGAGATCAGGAAGGTACACTGACCGACGATGATCGTCCCAATCGAGAGGTTCGCGCCGATCGTGACGAAGAAGATCAGCAGCGCAATGCCCAGGACGATGTCCGGCATGATCATCGGCACCAGCAGGATGCCGCGATAGAACCCCGCCAGCCGGAAGCGGAACCGCGATACGGCCAGCGCCAATGCCGTGCCGAAGAGGGTCGAGATCGCAGTGGTGGCAAAGGCCACGACGAAGCTCGTCCGGACGGCGGCATATAGCTGGGCAGTAGAATCGATGTAGCTCGCGCTCTCGGCGGCTTTGGCCTCCATCCCGAAGATCAGGCGATACCAGTCCAGGGTGAAGCCGTCCCAGATCATCATGTTGATCGGGTTGGCATTGAACGAGAAGACCACCACCAGCAGGATCGGCGCGTAGACGAAGGCCAGGAAGAGGACGCCGTAGAGGCCGAGGGGCGTGACGCACTTCATCTTCGAGGTTCTCCCTGTGCCGCTCGCGCGAGCCGCAATTGTGCCATAAGCAGGATCAGCACGCCGGCCATCAGCAGCATTGCCAGCGCCGCGCCGAAGGGCCAGTTGCGGGCCGACAGGAACTGCTGCTCAATCAGGTTCCCGATCATCAGCACTTTCGCGCCCCCAAGTACCGAGGGTACGATGAAGTTGCCGAGTGCGGGGATGAAGGTGATGACCGCCCCCGCGGCGATGCCGGGCGCGGTGGCGGGAAGGATGACGCGCAGAAACGTCTGGAGCCGGGTTGCGCCGAGATCGCCGGATGCCTCGATCAGTGCAGGGTCGAGCTTTTCGACCGACGCGTAGAGGGGCAGGAACATGAACGGTATGAAGATATAAGTCATGCCGATGATCACGGCGGCGTCGGTATAAATGATTTCTAGCGGTGTCTCGATCAGCCCCAGCCCCATCAGCGCCTGGTTGAGGAAGCCCGTCGGCCGCAGGATCAGAACCCAGGCGAAGAGCCTGACGATTAGGCTGACAAAGAAGGGCAGGGTAATCGCGAAAAGCGCGAGGTTGCGTCGGGCGGGACGCATCCGGCTGATCCAAAAGGCTGCCGGATAGCAGATCACAAGTGCGCTCAACACCGTCAGCGCCGCCAGTCGCAGCGAACGAAGGAAGATCGTCAGGTAGACCGGATCGAACTGATCGTACCTAGTATTCGCCCAGCCGAGGATGCGGCCGTAATTCAGGTGAAAGAGCTCCCACTCGACACCACCATAGAGGCCGGGTGTAAGCCAGCTATAGATCGCCATGATGACCAAGGGGCCCATGAAGAAAACTAGCAGGAACGCCGTCGGCGCCCCAAGCAGCGCCAGCAACGCCAAAGTCTTGCGCCGCTTTAGCATCATGTCGCTCCACCAGGGATGATATGCAGATCGGCCCTTCCGGCATACAGCGTCACGGGACTGCCCGGTACGGCAATTGGTGCATCCGCGCGCAACAGGGCCTGCAACATCCCGAAAGCCTGTGTTTCGACGATAAGCAGATTGCTGGTGCCGCTGTAGAACCGCTCGCGTATGGTTCCGGCGAAAGTCAGCCCGTCCGCGACGGGAGCCGTGCCGAGCATTTCCGGCCGTATCATCAAGGTGCTCGTTCCGCGGCCACTGGCGGGAACGCGTTGCCCGTCTGCCAGGATCGCGGCACCGTCGTGCAGGGCGACCGGCAACAGGTTGCTTTCGCCCAGGAATTCGGCAGTGAAACGGTTTGCTGGGTGGCGATAGAGGTCTTCGGGTGTGCCGAGCTGCTGGATCTGCCCCTGGGCAAGAACCGCGATCCGATCTGACATTGTCAGCGCTTCTTCTTGGTCGTGGGTAACGAAGACGAAGCCGATCTGGAGCTCTTCCTGAAGGCGCTTCAGTTCAAGTTGCATCTGGCGGCGCAGGTTCTTGTCGAGCGCCGAGAGAGGCTCGTCCAGAAGCAGGAGCTTCGGTCGTGCCACCAGTGCCCGGGCCAGCGCCACGCGCTGCTGCTGCCCGCCAGACAGTTGCGAGATGCCGCGCTGCCCCAGACCGGCGAGACCGACGAGGTCCAGCATCTCGCCCACACGCGTGCGTATCTCGGCCTTGGGCGTACCTGCGATCTCGAGCGCATAGGACACGTTGCGCCCCACCGTCAGGTGGGGAAACAGAGCATAGCGCTGGAACACGGTATTCACCGGACGACGATGCGCGGGGCGGTCAGTCATCTCCTGGCCGTCGATGGTGATCTGACCGCGATCCAGCGGTTCAAAGCCGCTGATGGCGCGCAGAAGCGTGGTTTTTCCGCACCCCGAAGGCCCGAGAAGGGTCAGGAACTCGGCAGAGGAGAGTGACAGCGACACCTCGTCCAGCGCGGTGATCGTGCCCCCTTCCGGAGAATGAAAAGCCTTGCTGGCCTTGTGGATCTCAAGCAATCGCGGCATCGGCACTTTCAACTGTCGAATGGCAGTCGGACTGGAAACTCGGAAGTTCACTGGGCGGTTTTGATGCGCGTCCATTCGCGATTGTAAAGTTGGAGATCGCGTCCCAAGTCAGTGAAAATCTGGAGCTTGTCGATCATGTCCTGCGGCGGGTAGATCGTGGGGTTGTCTGCGATCCGCCCGGGGATCAGGTCGAGTGCCGGGACGTTCGGAGTGCCGTTCAGTTGCTGTTCGACGTTCAATGCCGCGATTTCCGGTTGCAGGTAGAATTCCAGAAACCTGATCGCATTTTCCTTGTTCGGGGCGCTTTCGAGCACGCACATATCCTCTTGATACATTGTCGCGCCTTCCTCGGGGATGATGTAGCCGAGCGTGTCAGGGGCCTCCTGCACGAATATGTTTGCGCCGACATACCAGTGTGCCGCCGCCACGTCGCCCGATTGCACCAGAGGGATCGAATCGTACGAAAAGGCGGACACACCGTCGACATGGTCGATCACGTATTGGGCGGCGGCTTCGACCTCCGTCTCGTCGGTCGAGTTCACGGAGGTGCCGTTCATGATATGGCCGATGCCGATGGTCTCGCGCAAATCGTCGAGCAGGATAATCTTCTTGCCGTCCTCACCCAGAGCGAAGAAATCGGACCAGCCTGAAATGTCCCCGGCCAGTGCCTTGTTGTAGACGATGCCCACATTGCCCCACGCATAGGGGAGGCAGTATTCGGCGTCTGGGTCGGTCTGAGCACGTACGAATTGCGGGTCGATGTTGTCGAAGTCGGGGTGGCTGCCGATATCGGTTTCCGCCAGAAGGCCGAGTTGGAACATGATGTCGTGCATGTGAACCGATGGGAACACGATGTCGTAGCCAGTTGCGCCCGCCTGAATCTTGGCCAGCATCTCCTCGTTCGAGCCATAGGTGTCGAGCGTAACCTCGATGCCTGTTTCATCGGTGAATCGTTCGAGCACAGCCGGATTGATGTAGTCTCCCCAGTTGTAGAGGTTCAGTTGTCCTTGGGCCGCGGCCGCGCAGGGCACCAGCGCAATGCTCGTTAAAAGGCCTGTCATTGTGCGGGTCATGGCTGTCATCCTGTCGGTCGGGGTGAAATTTCTGATGGCAGGATGGTGGAATATTATTTACGTTTTTCTCAAACGTTATTTTTCTAACATTCTGGAAATGGCATGTCAGAAGGCTTTGCCTCTTACCCTGGGGTTACTTACGACGAGCTGATGCACAATATGCAGGCAGGGGCGAAAGATCTGCCGCGGCAGGAGGCGAAGATCGCGCAATACATCCTGCTGAACGCCGATTCGATTCCGATCGAGACAGGTAAAAGCATCGCCCGGAAGGCCGGCGTCGCGGAGGTCACGGTCGGTCGGTTGCTCCGGCGCTTTGGCTGCGACGGGATGAAGGAGTTCAGGCAGCTGCTGCGCCGGCGCTACAGTGCCGCGGGGGGAATGCCAGAACGCCAGCCGGATGTGCCGCGCTCGCATCTAGATAAGATGGAAGCCGAGTTGCGCGGCATTCGCGCTGTGTTCGAGCAGATCGACGGCGAAGAGTTCCGCACCGCCTGCACTTGTCTGGTCGAAGCTACGTCGGTTTTTGTCACCGGCTTCCAGTCCGTGCGCGGTATGGCCGAGGACGCCGCCCGCCGTTTATCCATCGCCCGCGATGACGTGCGTTTCGTGTCGGCACATGATGGTATGTTGGCGGAATGGATCGAGCAGACTGCGCCTGAAGGAACGTGCCTGTTGATGGTCGACGTAGTTCCCTATGCGGCCGAGAGTAGGCGGGTGGCGGAAATTGCTACGGAGCAGGGACGAAAGGTGGTCATCATCTGCGATGAATATTGCCACTGGGCGCGTGATTGCGCGGTTTCCGTCATCTACGCACCCTCGGCCACCGGCTTGTTCCTGGAATCGACCCTCGGACTGACCGCCGCGTTTTCGCTTCTTTGCGATACGGTGGCTCGCCATAATCCAGACTTGTCAAACCAGCGTCTGCGTTCATGGAAATCAACGTCCCGGAAGCTTGGACTTTTCTGACGGCTACTGCACTGCGCGGAATATCTCAAACCGTTCTAAGTAGATTTGTAACTGGGCCGCTTCGTATCTGGGGTCGCGGATGTCAACGAACATCCCAGTTCTGCATGCACACATTTAGTCGTCCACACTGTGCTACGTGTTTGCAGCCATTATTGCGCCTTCACGTCACTACGTCCGTCTCTACGACAGTGGCCTTGATGACATTGTAAGCACCGTCGATATCAGTCCGCAGAGCTTTCACCGCTGCCTCCGGATCGCCGGACCCGATGGCCTCGACGAGGATCCGATGCTGCCGGTTTGAGACCTTGTAGTGGCCTGATCGTTGCAGAAGATGGAATTGCGGGTTGATCCGTAACCACAGGTTGGAAATCACCTCGTGCAGGAGCGGAGAACCTGCCTGCCGATATATGGCGAAGTGAAAAATGTAGTTCGTGTGGATGAATTCCCTGGCCATTCCGGCGGCCTCGGCATCCTCCATCGCGACTAGCATCTTCTCGAGCTGCGCGACGAACTTATAATCCCTTGCCGCAACTGCCCAGCGAACCGCAGTAGCCTCAACCTCCAGTCGGACCCGCCACAGGTCGGTCAGATCGGCCACACCAAGCCGCGGCACGCCTATTGACCGCCCTGAGACCACGCGTAGCGCCCCGAGAGCCATCAACCGCGAGATCGCTTCGCGCACAGGCATCGGGCTTACATCCAAGGCCGCGGCGATGCTGGCGACGGTTACCGTTTCGCCAGGAACGAGATCACCTTGTAGTATCAGGTCACAAAGCTGTCGGTGAACGCGGGTCTGAAGGGTCTCGCGCTTGAGGGGTGTCATGCGTTCCAGCATGAATTTCAGTCCTTTTTCCGGGCCGACTAACCTTTATTGGCGTCTATAGAAACACCTTTTGACTTTTGATCAAAGATACAAGATCGTTGGATTCGAGTTGTTGCCCGGGAGGGGCGCAGTCGAGTGGGAGGACACATGTTCAAGAGATTACTGACGGGCGCAGCCTGCGCTTCGGCCATCTTCGCCGGGGCCGCACAGGCTCAGGGCGAGCCCTATGACATCTATCTGTCTATGAGCTACATCGGGAACGATTGGCAGGCCGAGGCCTCCAACATGATCAAGGCCCTTGCGGTAAGCAGCGACTATGCCGACAGGGTCAACCTGCAAGTGCAGGTCGCAGGGCCGAACGCGCAGCGCCAGATCCAGCAGATCAACGCCATGGTACAGGCCGGGGCCGATGCGATCGTGGTGTACCCGATCTCGCCCACCGCGTTGAACAACGTGGTCAAGAGCGCCTGCGACCGTGGTGTGATCGTCGTCGCCTATGACGGCGAGATCACGGAGCCTTGCGCCTACAATGTGACGATCGACCAAGCCGAGGCGGGGCGTAAGACCGCGGAATGGCTGGTCGAGGAACTTGGTGGGGAAGGCGATATCGTCGCCGTGACCGGTGTGCCCGGAACCTCCGTCGACACCGCCCGAACCCAGGCGGCAATGGAGGTCTTCGATCAACACGACGGTATCAATGTCGTGGGCGAAGCCGTCGGATTGTGGAGCCAAGCCGTCGCGCGGACCGAACTCAACAAACTCATGGCCACCCGGGATTGGTCGGATATCGACGGCCTGTGGATGCAAGTCGGTTGCTATACCGCCAATGCCATGCAGATCGAAGCCGGCATCGCACCGGAAGATGTGCTGCCGTGTGCCGGTGAAGGGTCGAACGGCGGACGGATCCAGATGCTACCGGCGGATACCGAGGTAGAGGGCGCTTCGAGCCCCTATATGCCGATGGACGCCCCGCGCATTTCCTATGCAGCGCCGCCCTATTCCGGTGCGATGGCCTTGAAGCTCGCGGTTGACATCCTTGATGGCGAAGAAGTCGAGAAGATGACCGAGCTTCCCCTGCCGCTGATCACCAATGAGACGATCGAGCTTTGCGATACGGGCAGTTGGGAAGAACAGGAAGCTGGCTGCAACGTCTTTAAGCCCGAGCTGGTCTCGAACCCCGGCTGGTTCGCTTCGATCTTCTCCGAGGACCTGCCCCAACTCGGATTGAACGCCGCTTTGGTCGGCCAGCCCGAAAACTGATCGCGCGTCTCGCCTTCGGGCGGCACGCGGCCGCCCGACGACCGACTTGCCCGAATTTCCACAAGAGGTGCCATGTCCACGCCCAGCGAGACCGCGCCGGCGGTCGACGTCTCCCGCCTGACGAAATCCTACGGGCCCACCGTGGCCAATGATCACGTCGACTTCTCGGTCGCTGCGGGGACCGTCCACGCCTTGCTGGGGGAAAACGGCGCCGGTAAATCGACGACGATGAAGCTGCTTTCGGGCCTCATCAGGCCCGATGCCGGCACGATCCACTTGCACGGACAAGAATTTGCACCCAGGAACGCCAAGGAGGCGCAAGCCAGAGGCGTTCAGACCGCCTACCAGGAACTGACGCTGGTGCCGGATCTGACCGTCTTGGACAACATGCTTTTGCCGCGGGCGCCGTGGACGGCATTGGGCACGCTCAATCGGACGCGCGTCAGACGTGAGGTCGAACGGCATTTCGCCGCTCTTGAAATCGATACCGGCCTCGATGCACTTGCGGGCGAACTCAATCTCGCGAGCCGCCAGAAGATCGAAATCGCAAGGGCACTCTATCGCAAACCGTCGCTCCTGCTGCTCGACGAGCCCACCTCGGCGCTGTCGGGGCGCGACGTGGACTGGCTGGGTCAGATCATCGCCGGAGCGAAGCGAGACGGCATCACCGTACTATTCATTTCGCACAGGATGCCCGAAGTCCGTGCATTCTGCGATACGCTGACGATCCTTCGCAACGGGAAGTCCGTGCAATCCGCGCAGGTGGAAGAGGTGACGGACGAAGAGGTCGTGGAGATGATCATCGGCCGCTCGGTCGAGAACGCCTTCCCTCCCCGTCGAGCCCTCCGCGACCATTCCGGCGAGACCCCGGTGCTGGCGGCCCGGGATCTTGCCGCCGGGACAAAGCTGCGTGGCCTCGACCTCTCGCTTCATAAGGGTGAGATCCTCGGCATTGCTGGCTTGCAGGGCATGGGGCAGGAAGCGTTGTTCCCGGCGCTGTTTGGAGAGGAGCCCTTGATCGCGGGGCACTTGGAGCTCGACGGGACGGCCTTGCACCTGCGCTCCGCCGCCGATGCGCTGGACCCATCGATCGCCATTGGCCTCGTTCCCGAGGAACGCAAGACCGAAGGACTGTTCCTGAAACTTTCGGGACGAAGGAACACCACGCTGCCGGTCTTGCCGCGATTCCGTCGCGGTCCCTTGCTGAATGACGAGTCCGAGGCACGCGCGGCCGGGGGGGCTTTCGCCGCCGTCGAGATCGACGAGCGCGCCCATTACCTGCCCGCCGGCGCCTTTTCGGGCGGCAACCAACAGAAGATCGCTATCGCGAAGTGGCTCGTGGCGCAAAGCCGAATCCTTTTGTTGTTCGACCCCACACGCGGCATCGACGTCGGCACTAAGGAGCAGATCTACGGCCTGCTGCGCGCGTTCTCAGACGCCGGAGGATCAGTGCTCTTTCACAGCACTGAAATACCCGAGCTCGTGCATCTGTGTGATCGCGTGGGCGTCCTCTACGAAGGCCGCCTGACATGCTGGCTCGAGGGCGAGGCACTCAGCGAGAACGCCATAATGCAGGAGACATTGGGTGGCCGGGACCCATTGGCGGGAAATGCCACGGGGGAGATCCACGCATGAGCGAACAAACGAGCCAAAGGTCGCCGGTGCAAGCATCCGAGGGATGGCGGCGCGGATTGCGCGTCGCGCGTCGTAACCAGGCGGTCATCGTGGCTGCGCTGGTTTTCCTCGGGCTCATGTGGGTGAACGCCGCGCTCAGCCCCTACCCGCTGAGCTACTTCGACATCTCGTTCCTTGCGAGCGGGGGCGCCACGACGGCCATTGCCGCCGCGGGACAGACCTTGGTCATTCTGTCGGGCGGCTTCGACCTTTCAGCCGGCGCAGTGGTGTCGTTGGTGAACGCGGTGCTTGCCACGTCTATGGACCCTGCGAATGCCGACGCCTCGGTCGTCCTCTGGACGCTGGCGGGGATCTGCATCGGTGCTTGCGTCGGCGCCGTGAACGGGTTCTTCGTGGCGGTGATGCGGCTGCAACCGATCGTCGTAACGCTCGCGGTGATGTTCATCGTTCAGGGCATGACCTTGCTGGTGATGGACACGCCGGGCGGATTCGTCTCGCCCTCTCTTGGAACGGTCTTCCTTGGCGACGCGATCCCCAATCTTCTGCCGGCCCCTGTCTTGCTGCTTGTGATCCTCGTCGGGCTATGGATGTGGTTGAAGCGCACCGCCTGGGGCGTGACTCTCTACGCCGTGGGAAGCGATCCCGAGGCCGCGCATGCCACCGGCCTGCATACGCGATGGGCGACCTTCGTCACCTACGTCCTGGCGGGCGCTCTTTACGGCATGGCTGGCGTCTTCGTCAGTGCGCAGACCGGTTCCGGCGACCCGCTGGTGGGCAATTCCCTCCTGCTGCCGACATTCGCGGCGGTGGTGATCGGTGGCACCCGCCTGGGCGGCGGCAAGGGTGGTGTCGTCGGGACGATCCTCGGCGCCTACATCCTAATGATTGTCGTCAACCTGCTGCTTTCGCTTAATGTATCGGCCTATTACTCCACAATCGCGGAAAGCACCGTGCTACTGATCGCGGTTCTCGCGGGGTCGATCTCAAAGGACAGCGTTCTGTCGCGCAGGCTGAGCGATCTCGCGGCCTCGATCACGGCCCGGAGATCCGGCCGGCTCGTTACTCAGCGCAAGCGCGAAGATCGCAGACTTGCATTTACCACGCCATCGCCGACCGCCCCCGCGATCGGCTTTCTGCAGCGGCACGGACATACGTTGCGCTACACGATGCCCGCCTATGTCTGTCTGGTTCTCGTCCTGATCGTCACCCAGTTCGTTCTGGGAAACGTGTTCGGAAATTCGCGCTACTGGGATTCGTTGCTGGTCTTGTCGAGTTTCCTAGCCATCCTCGCCCTGGGCCAGGGAGCCGTGATCCTGACGGGGGGGCTCGACCTGTCCCTGCCATGGGCCATCGCGCTCTCGGGAGTTATGCTTACCGGGTTGGTGGGGGGACAGGATGCGGCGCTGTGGACGGCGATACCGCTCGTCTTGGCGGTGGCCGCTGTCGTGGGAGTGCTGAACGGTCTCGGCGTCGTGGCTCTTGGCCTGTCGCCCATCGTGGTCACGCTCGCCATGAATGGCATCCTGCAGGGCGCCGCGCTCATTTGGTCCGGCGGTACCCCCGCCGGCTTCGCGCCGCCTGCTCTGCGCTGGTTCATGACGGGTAAGATCGCAGGGATCACGCCCGTGATCTTCTTCATGGTGGCCTTCGTGGCATTCGCTGTTCTGCTGCTGGGTCGAACGGCCTTCGGCAGCCGGGTTTATGCCGTGGGCAACAGCATGCTCGCCGCGCGCCTGTCGGGGGTCGCAACGGGACGCGTTATCGTCTCGGTCTATGTACTGTCCGCCCTCTGCGCTGCGCTTGTCGGCATCTTGCTGGCAGGCTTCTCCGGCCAGGCGAGCCTTGGAATGGGCGACGATTACCTGCTTCCCTCGATCGCCGTCGTGGTCGTCGGGGGCGCACTGATTACCGGCGGCCGCGGGCATTATGCGGGAATGCTGGGAGGCGCGCTGCTCCTGACAGCACTGCAGATGCTGCTCGCGGGCACCGCGTTGCCCGTCGCCTTCCGCGCGGTGTTCTTCGGGTTGGTCATTCTTGCCGCGGTGATCGCGCTACGGGATTGAAGGAGACAGGAGATGAGCGACATGAAACTGCCGGGTTTGAACGGACTGCGCGTGGCCGTCACCGCCGGCGCTGGCGGCATCGGCCTCTGCATTGCCCGGGCATTGGCGCGGCAAGGGGCACGGGTCGCGATCTGCGACGTCGACAAGGCCGCACTCAAGTCCGCCGCGGCGGAACTGCCTGCCGAGGTCGCCGCCGTTGCTGACGTGTCCGACGAAGATCAGGTGGCAGCCTTCTTCGACGAGATCCAGTCGACGTTCGGGGGGCTTGACGCTCTGGTGAACAATGCCGGCATCGCGGGGCCGACGGCGGGGATCGAGGACATCACGCCTGCTGACTGGCGGCGCTGCATCGACATCTGCCTGACGGGGCAATTCCTGTGCGCGCACAATGCGGTCCCGATGCTGAAGGCCGCGGGCGGCGGTGCCGTCGTCAACATGTCGTCGGCGGCGGGGCGGTACGGATACGCGTACCGCACGCCCTATTCCGCGGCCAAGTGGGGCATCATCGGTTTCACCCAGTCGCTGGCCAAGGAGCTTGGACCTTCGAACATCCGCGTCAATGCGATCCTGCCGGGGATCATCGAGGGTCCGCGTATGGATGGCGTCATTGCCGACCGCGCCCGTCAGACCGGTGTGACGCAGGATGAGATGAAGGGGCAGTATCTCGAGCGCATTTCCCTGCGCCGTATGACCCCGCCCGAAGACGTGGCGGACATGACGGCCTGGCTTATCTCGGATGCAGGTCGAAACCTGTCCGGACAGAGCTTCCCCGTCGACGGCAACGTTGAAGCGCTCTGATGGCATTTTGCCAAGGACCTGGAGCAGGAGCGGCTCGGCGGCGAAGTAATTTCAATACTGGTAACGTGACAGAGTCTGGAGGAGGACAGGACATGCAGATCGACATATTGCTCGACGTAAAGACGACCCTCGGGGAGGGGCCCGTTTGGGACGTGGAGCAGCAGCGGCTCTACTTCATCGATTCGATGGACGGGCGGGTCTTCCGCTGCGCACCCGACGGAACCGAGCTGCGCGCGTGGGATGTCCCCGGCAAGATCGGATCGCTGGCCCTTCGCAAAAGCGGCGAAGGCGCGATCGTCTCGCTCGACAAGGGCTTCTGGCTGCTGGATTTCGCCACGGGCGATTGCGAGCTGATGCATGACCCCGAGGCCGGGATGGATGCGACACGTATCAACGACGGCAAATGTGACCGTGCCGGGCGCTTCTTCGCCGGCTCGATGGACACGATGGAAGAGGGCCCGAAGGGCGCACTCTATCGGGTGGATCCAGACCAGAGCGTGACGAAGGTCGAGGACGGGATTATTTGTTCCAACGGTCCCTGCTTCAGCCCCGACGACAAGACCTTCTACTTCACAGATACGTGGACGGGCGAGATCTGGGCCTATGATTACGACATCTCCACCGGTGCGATTTCCAACCGCCGAACCTTTGCCACCGTCGACACGTCGAACGGTGGTGCTGCGGACGGGGCGACGGTAGATGCCGAAGGCTGCTACTGGATGGCACTGGTATATGACGGGCGCCTGTGCAGGTTCGCGCCCGACGGCACGCTCGTTCAGGAAATCGAGATGCCGGTCAAGAAGGTAACGTCCGTTCAGTTCGGCGGGCCGAACATGGACGTCCTCTACGTTACCTCGATGGCCAAGCCGCCGTTGCCCCGGTTCCCCGGCGACGGCGTGCAGCGTGGAAGCCTCTTCGCCATTTCCGGTCTCGGTGTGCAGGGCGTGCCCGAGCCGCGCTTCGGCGGTTGACGTAGGGTGGCGCCAAACAGGCAGCCTAGCTAGTCAGGCTGCAAAGCTGTCGTCAAAGTTTCCGGCTGTGGTCTTGCCCCTGTTTCACCGGACACTCAGGCGGTTGCGATTTGAGCTGCGATGAACTCGCGTGGTGAGCGCATC
>CANLEQ010000049.1 GCA_947489705.1 uncultured Paracoccaceae bacterium | reverse complement strand
CCGATGCCCCAAGGTGTTCCTCTCAGCCATCGCCCTCGCAGCTCTCGTCATTTACTGGTTATGAATCCTGACCCTAGAAGCCGCTAGCCGCCGGAAGCCAAGTCGAGAGGAACGGCACGAAGGTGATCAGCATCAGCGCCGCGAAGAGCGCGAGGAAGAACGGCGGCATCTCGCGGATCAGAACCGAGGGCCGAATGCCCACCGTCGACGAGACGACGAAAATCAGGCTTCCTACAGGCGGCGTGGTCAGTCCCAGCGTGAGGTTGACGATCACCACGATCGCGAAATGGTTCGGATCGATTCCCAGCGCGAAGCTGATAGGCGCCAGGATCGGCACCAGGATCATGACGCCCGGCAGCGGGTCCATGAAGAGTCCGAAAATCAGCAGCAGCAGGTTCACGGCCAGAAGAAACAGGATGGGCGACAGGTCCCACGCGATGATCGTCTCGGCCAGGAATTGCGGAATACCCTCGATGATGAGGATCCACGCAAAGGCCCTCGCCGCCCCCAGGATCAGCAGGACGGCACCCGAAACGAGCGCTGCGCGCAGTATGATCTCGGGCAGATGGCGGATCCTAAGCGAGCGATAAACGAACATGCCTACCAGCAGCGAATAAAACACCGCGATCACCGAGGCTTCGGTCGGTGTGAAGATCCCGAACCGGATCCCGCCAACGATGAGGAAGATCAAGAGCAGGGCCGGCACCGCGTGAATCGCAATCCGTACGATCTCGGAGACGGGGGGCATTGGCTCCCCGGTGGCATAGCCGCGCCGGGCACTCACCCGCGCATTGGCCACGAGCACGAACCCGGTCAGAACGAGGCCCGGCAGCACGCCTGCCATGAACAGCGATCCGACCGAGACGTTCTGATCCTGCATCGCGTAGATGATCATCGTGATCGAGGGCGGGATGATCGGCCCGACGACGGCGCTCGCGATCGTAAGCGCCCCCGCGTAAGCGCGATGGTAGCCCCCCTTCTCCATCATCCGCACCATCATCGAGCCTGGCCCTGCCGCATCGGCCAGCGCGCTTCCCGAAATGCCCGCGAACATGGCCGAGCTCACCACGTTGGCGTGTCCCAGCCCGCCGCGCAGATGCCCGACCAAAGATTGCGCGAGCCTGAGGACGGCGAGCGTCACCGCGCCGCCGGTCATGATCTCGGCCGCCAGGATGAAGAACGGCACGGCCAGCAGCGGAAAGCTGTCGAGCCCCGAGAACATCTCCTTCACGACCACGAGATGCGGATAGCTCGACCCGAAGCTCAGGGCGACGAAGACCGCGATCGCCATCGCGAAGGCCACCGGAAGGCCGAGCGCCAGCAGCACGAAAAGCGACGGGAACAGGATTTCAGCCATTCTGCGCGTCCGGCCGGGAGAGATCACCGACGTCGTCGGAATCGGGGCGCTTGTAGGTTCCCGCCATGATCAGGGGCCGTGCGATCAGAAGAAGGTGAATGATCAACAGGGCGAACCCGACCGGCATGGCCGCATAGATGTAGATGAACGGAATCCGCATGGCAGGCGTGACCTGGAACTGCATCCGCTGCGCGTAGTCGATCCCAACATCGACCATGAATCCGAAGAACACCAGAAGCCCCGCCACGATCGCCGCGCGCAGGACCTTTTGCGCAACCCCGGGCAGCGCATCCTGGAGATTGGTGATCGCGACATGCCCGCCCAGGCGCAAGGCGAGGCCCGCGCCGCCGAAGGTCATCCAGATCATCAGATAGCGCGCGGCCTCGTCGGCCCATTGGAGGGAATGCCCCGTCAAATACCGCAAGGCGATGTTTGCGCCCACGATCACCGGCATGGCCGAGAGGATCGCGATCAGCGCCAAGCCGTTCAGCGCCACGAAAATCGCCTCGAACCGTTTCACGCGCCGCCCTCCCCGTCCCGGCCGGCGCCGCGGGGGCGCCGGCGGCATTCGCTCACTCGTAGGCCACGATCGAGTCGACGAGATCCTGACCGTAGGTCTCGTAATACCCGTCATAAGCCTCCGAGATCGCCTCCTGGAAGGTCGCCTTCTCTTCGGGCGAAAGCTCGTTCACCTCCATGCCGCGCTCCTTCAGCGTCTCGACGCCGGTCGTCTCAACGTCGTCGACATAGGCACGCATGGCGCCCACCGCTTCGGTCGCCGCCGTCTCGAACGCTGCCTTCTGGCTGTCGTCGAGGCCGTCCCAGAAGGGTTGCGACACCAGCAGCATCGCGGGCGAATAGACATGGCCCGACAGCGTCAGATATTGCTGCACCTCGTCGAGCTTGACCGACACGATGACCGAGAGCGGGTTCTCCTGCCCGTCGATCACGCCCTGCTGCAGAGACGAGATCACCTCGGGCCAGGCCATCGGCGTCGGTGCCGCGCCCATCGCGTCGAACGCCGCCTGGTGGACGGGGTTCTCCATGGTCCGGATCTTCAGACCTTCGACGTCGGCGGGTGTCTCGATGGCGTTGCGATTGTTGGTGATGTGACGAAAGCCCTGCTCGCCCCAGGCGAGACCGTGCAGCCCCACATCGTCGAACTCGGCGAGGATCTCTTCGCCGATCGGACCGTCGAGCACTGCGCGGGCGTGGTCGAGGTCGCGGAACAGGAAGGGAATGTCAAAGACGCCAGTCTCGGGCACGAAATTGGCCAGCGTCCCCGACGACACGATGGTTGCCTCGATCGTGCCGATCTGCAGCCCCTCGATCACCTCGCGCTCACCGCCGAGCCCCGAGGACGGGAAGTGGGTGAACTCGAACTGGTCGCCGGTCTCGGCGCGCACGGCTTCCTCGAATGTCTTGGCCGCCACGCCATAATGGCTGTCGGGCGCAAGGGCATAGCCGATCTTGACCTCGGTCTGTGCGAAGGCGGGCGCGCCAAGCGCCATGAGGGACCCGGCCATCGCCAGTCCGCGCAAGTAGAACGACATGAAATCCTCCCTGGAAGTGTCGAAATAGTGCTACACAGTGGTGTTTTGACTGGCAACCCGCGCCCCACGTCCTTGCGAGACAGCCGGACGAGGTCGGAGACATGAACCGCGCCGTGACCCCGCTCGACCGTCCGGGCGAGCGCCGCGGCCGCGCCATCGGTGATCGTGGTGCGCGAATCCGCAACCTGCGGCTTGCCGAGGCAGGAACCGATGCCCTTGCGGGCATTCTCGACGGCAAAGGGCAGCGCTTCGAGGTCGGCCTCGATGAGGTAGGGCGCCGGCCGCTGGAGCGCCGCCATCGGCAAGGACATCGACGAAAGCGTGCCGTTAGGCCACCGCGTTCGCTGCTTGCGCCGCGGCTTCGGAACGTGATGAACCCGACGGTGACGAAGTTGCGCAGAGGCTTCCTGCGGCACCCCTGGCTCGGGTCGTTCGACATGCTCGGCGATCAAAGGACGCAAGGACCGCCCCGCATCGGGTCAAGTGTCTCGGTAGCGCTGCCCACCGCCAGTTTTAGCATGACGTCATGCGTATCCTTTCGTCGCCCGGATCATCGGCGCAAAAACACCCGCCTCGGCCCGGACGGCTCTGCATGTAACCGGTAGAAATGAGCACACCCGGATAAGGGGCGATCATGCCTTGCTCAATCACCGGATCCGAACAAGGCGAAAACCGAACGGCCTTTCCGATGCGAAGTCGGTGCGGGACGGCACCGGGACGTACCGAGCCTTCCACCTTCGAAGGAGGCGAGCCCTGCGTCTCATTGGAGCTTCGCTTGGTTTTTGACTTGTTCGACAACCACAAAAACGCCGTATGAGCAGCGCCCGATCGTTCATTGAACGCTAGCCTTCCGGCACCGGTGCAACAGGCCCCTCAACTTGGATGCAGGGCTTGCGTCATGACGAACGGTACTCCGTTCTGCACGGTCACATACCGTTATCCTGTCGCTCTCATTACTCGCGGTTTCCAGGGGCAAGTCTTGGTAAACGAAATCTTAACCGGCGAGATGCAGCATGTTGGTTGTTAAGCACTTCGTGGCACGAAGCGAAATTCACAATTTGGGGCTTTTCTTGGGCGAACCGGTATCCATGGGAAAGGTAGTATGGCGGTACGAGCCAGACTTCGACGTCGAGCTTGGTCGTGCCATGGTCGACTCCTTGCCGCTGCAATACAGGCACATCGTTCTCGACTGCGCCGAATACTTCGCGGACAGGGATGTCTACCGTCTCGGGAACGACGCGGACATCTTCATGAATCACTGCGACCGTCCCACACTGCTCGACCTGGGCGATGTCATGATCGCCGCGCGAGACATATCGAGGGGTGAAGAACTGACCTGCGATTACAGAATCGTTCAGGTCGCCGGCTACAGACCCGGCCCGCTCGCTGCTTGCGGGACCGGGGCGGAGTGAGCCGCCCATCCCTCCCTGGTCAGATCGTCGGCCTCGCCCTCGTGCTCGCGCTCGTTTTCGGCGTCGTCCTCTGGGCGTCGATCCTGTCGATAAGAGGCGCCATGGACCGACAGGCGGAAGCGGAGTCTCTCGTTCTGATGAAGGGCCGTTTCGACGCGCTTCAGGATCAGGTTTCGCTGATCGCCAGCGATTATCACAACTGGACCGACGTGTTCGAGGCCGCCAAGGCGCTCGATTATGCAGAACTTTATTCGAATTACGGCATCACGGCCAATCGTGCCGATGTCTTCCAATACGCGCAAATGTTCGACGGGCCCTTCGATGCGCCGGTAGCCTGGTTCACCGACTCGCCGCGTGCGCCGCAAGACGGCTTTCTGTCGCCCGAAACGCTCGACACCCTCCGACGACGCGTTCCTGAACTCGATTACCAGAGTAGGGAAACGTTCGACTTCTTCGAGGTGCACTCCGGCAGGATCGTGATGTTCAGCGCATCATGGCTTCTGCCCGAGGATACTTTCATCCTGCCCGAGCAGGTGGAGGACGGGTTGGCAATCGCGGTCATCGGCAAGATCCTCTCGGACCGGCAGTTGGAGCAGGTGGAAGAACAGCTCGGTGTCGCGGATCTCGAGGCGCACGACACGTTGGAACAGGCGGGAGCGGTCGCGCTGCCGCTCAGGAATGCCAGTGGCAACCCCGTTGCGTTCCTGTCCTGGACGCCTCCGGCTCCCGGCACGGAAATGTTCGAACGCATGCGGCCGATCATGATCGGAGCCACCCTTGCCTTTGCTCTCTTCGCATCCTGGACAGCCCGTGAACTCCTTCGCCGTGCGGCGGAGCTGGCGCGCAAGGAAGCCGAGGCGACGATCCTCGCGCGTACCGATTCTTTAACGCAGTTGCCGAACCGGCTTGCGCTCCGAGAACACCTCAGGAGTTTCACCGATGCGCCTTTGATTCGCTTCGCAGCGCTGTGTCTGGACGTCGACAGGTTCAAGCAGATCAACGACCTGGCGGGGCATACAGGTGGTGACGCCTATCTCCGGGAGGTCGCCGACCGGATAGGTGTCCTGGCCGACAAGCATACCTTCGTCGCACGTCACGGCGGCAGTACGTTTTTCGTGATCATCAGTGGAAACGGGGATCTCTCGCCGCGAATCGCCTCGAAATGCGCTACGCTTGCGCGGCTTTGCGACACCAACGTCACGGTCGGTGGCCATGCCTTCGAAATTTCGATTTCCAAGGGACTGGCCTTCTCGGAACCGCGGGAACAGGCCTATGAGGAGGTGCTTCTGCGGGCCGACCGCGCGATGTACCTCGCCCGGTCCGGGCACATGCAGGAGGTACTGCAATACGACGCCGAGATGCAGGCGGGCGACGCGTTCGACAATGCCGTCGAGAAGGCGATGCGATCGGCGCTGGTCTCCGGATCCGAATTCGTCCTCCATTACCAACCCATCGTCAGTGGTTTCGGGGCGGGTCAGGTCGTGAGGTTCGAGGCGCTCGCGCGGTGGAACAGCCACTCCCTGGGGCGTATATCGCCGGCGGACTTCGTTCGCATTGCGGAATCCTCCGGGCTCATCGTTCCGCTGGGAAAACTGCTGCTCGAGCGCGCCTGCGACGACCTCGTCCTGAACCCTGGAACGAGCATCAGCCTGAATGTCTCGCCCGTCCAGTTGATGACACCCGGCTTCATCGAGACACTGATGACAGAGGTGAAGCGGCATCATCTCGACAGCCGGCGGATCGAGATCGAGGTGACGGAGGGCGTCGCTATTCTCGACAACAAGTCCGCCGCCGGCATTCTCCACGAATTGCGGTCGCGCGGCTTCTCCATTGCGCTTGACGATTTCGGAACGGGGTTCTCCTCGGTCGGTTACCTCGCTGGAATGCCCTTCAACGTGCTTAAGATCGACCGCTCCTTCGTCTCCGGAGAGGCGGCGGGCGCGCGGACGATGACCATGGTCAAGTCGATGATCGCCCTTGCCCACTCGCTCGACATGGCGGTCGTTGCCGAAGGCATCGAGACGGAAGACGAAGCCTCCATCTTTCGGAACTTCGGCTGTGAAATGTTGCAGGGATATTATTTTGGCCGACCGAAACCCTTGAGTGAAATATCGACCTACGCCCAATTGGAGTTCGATTTTGAGCCATCTTGAACCAAATCAGTTATGAACGAGGGACCCGCGGGGTCAGGTCACGTTCGAGGCCGGCATTTCAGACCTCCGCGAGTGGAAGGTCTGCCGACTGCCGAGCGGGCGCACCAACGCGGCATGACCGCTTAGGGTGCGGCTGTTTCGCCACTCCCGGTTATATGCATGACGCGGTCGAAGTGCGGATCGTAGCGGTCGTTGAGGTTCGCCCTGTCCGTGCAGATGGGGATCGGCCGATAGAGCCGTACGCCAGCGATAGCCCGGCTCAGAAAGCTTTGGTAGCTTTCGCGTCACGCTTGGCAGTCAGTTTGAATTCGATCGACCGGCCTACCTTGTCCACCGCCCGTCGCGAATATCTACTGACCGACGACCCGGACCTGGGTCTCGTCGATATGCCAAGCCAGACCTCGCCTGCCGCGATGGGTGGCGGCCCCTCGGCGATCTTCGGGCCGAAATTCTCAACTCACCGGGACATCGTCGCCCGATTAATGGTGAATTACGTTCCGCCTCTGGGGTCACTGCTATCCCGGTGGGCAATTGGAAACCGGCAGCACCCCCGATGGCCGGCGCGGTCCGCCCCGCTGCTTAGATCCGTACGGCGCGCTGCTTGGCGCTGTCGAGATGGCGCGCGAGGGCCGTCTCTGCGGCGTCGGCGTCGCGCGCGGCAAGGGCGTCGATCATGGCCAGATGTTCCTCCATCACCGACACGACCAGTTCGGGCACCATGCGGGTATCCTCGTTGCGGATCAGTCTGATCTTGATCGAGTTCACGCGGTAGATCGACGAGATGAGGTCGTTGTCGAGCGCATCGATCATGCGGTCGTGCAAGTTCCAGTCCATCTTCTGCGCGGCAGCGAGGAGCTCGGGCGTGACGCCACCCCGCGCGGTGTCCCGGGTCTCGATGTGCCGCCGGCGCAAGTCCGCGATCTCGTCGTCGGTCGCGGTCCGGGCGAAGCCGCGCACCGCCTCCCGCTCGAGCATCGCGCGAAGCTGGAAGGCGTTGCGGATGAGGCCGATATCGACGTGCAGGATCTGCAGGCCACGATGCGCGACGGCCCGGATCAGGCCGTCGGCCTCGAGCCGCGGGATCATCTCGCGGACCGCGCCGAGCGGCATCCCGGTCAGCTTCACGAGCTCGCGCTGGGACACGAACTGTCCCGGCACGATCTGCCGCGAAAGCAGTTGTTCGGTGAAACTGTCGTAAGCCTGCGACCTCAGCGTCATGGACTGTCCCCGGTGATCTTGCGCTAGCTTCGCTCCAGCGCGGCGAGCGCGGTCGCAAGCCGGCTTACATGAGCCTCTTCGGCGGGAACGAGCGGCGGGCGGGTCCGGGTCCAGGCCTGATCGTTCCGCATCGCGCCCACGAGCGCCTTGACGAGCGGCGTGACCGGCGAGGTGAGCAGGTCGTCGATCAGCGCATAGAGCGCGGGGTCGGCCCTGCCCTCCCGTACCATGGCCCCGACCCTGCCGGGGACGAGGTTGGCCATGCCGCTGATCGCGCCCGCCCCGCCGAGCGGTGCTGCACGGGCCAGCGCGCGCTCGTCGCCGACGAGGATCGCGAGATCGTCCATCGGCAGCAGCTCTGAGGTGCCGGCCCAGTCGCCGGCGCTGTCCTTCACGCCGAAGATCGCCGCGCCGCAGGTCGTCTTGATCCGCCGCACGAGGTTCGCGCCGAACGGAACCGCCGTCACCTGCGGGATGTGGTAGAGGATGATTTGTGGATCGGCGCCCGCCACGCTGGCCACGAAAGCCGTGACCCAGTCGTGGAGCGCCTCGGGCCTGATGTCCTTGAAATAAAAGGGCGGCGCCAACAGGAGGCGCGTCACCCCGCGCCGCAGCGCGACTTGCGCCTGCGCCTCGGCCCCCTCCAGATCGCACGCCGCGAGCCCGGCGGTGATCCGGTCGGGCGCTACGCCCGCATCGAGCACGGCCGCCAGCAATGCCTCGCGGTCCCCGAGGCCGAGCGACGCCCCCTCCCCCGTCGTCCCGAAAAGCGTGATGCCATCGGCCCCCGCCTGCATCACCCGCGCAGCGTGATCGGCGGCGCGCGCGAGATCGACCGAGCCGGTCTCGGTGAAGGGCGTCACCATGGCCGCAGAGACCCCGAAGAGATGCGCGCGCGGCGCGGTGACGGTCGGCTCGGCGTCGACGGCTTGCAAATTCATGTGGACACTCCTGAGGTTCAATAACCAACATGTTGCTGTGTTGACACCGATTGATCAAGTGGTAACTTGACCTCTATTTCGGAAGAGTGGGGAGGGCTCGGTCGATGGACGGAACAGCGATGGAGGCGGGACTTGCCGCGATGCTGCGCGATCTGCCGGAAGCGGCGCGCGCTGCGCTCGTCGATCCGATCCCGCCGCGCAATCTCAACGACTGGTCCGCGCTGGAGCCGCGATCGCCCGGGGCGCTCTTCTGCCCGCGAGACACGGGCCAGGTCGCGGCTATCTTCGCCGCCGCCAACGCCGCCCGGGTTCCCGTCGTGCCGCAAGGCGGGCTCACGGGTCTCTGCGGCGGCGCCCGCCCGATCGCGGGCGCTGTCGCACTGTCGCTCGAACGGATGACGGGGATCGAGGAACTCGACGAGGCGTCCTCGACGATGACGGTCCTCGCGGGCACACCGCTCGAGACGGTGCAGCGGGCGGCCGCCGATGCCGGGCTCTACTTCGCCCTCGACCTGGGTGCGCGGGGCTCCTGCGCTGTCGGCGGCAACGCCGCGACCAATGCGGGCGGCAACCGGGTCATCCGCTACGGCATGGCGCGCGACCTGATCCTGGGCGTCGAGGCGGTCCTGCCCGACGGCACCGTGGTCGATGCGCTGTCGAAGCTCATCAAGAACAACACCGGCTACGACGTCCGGCAACTCTTCGTGGGCTCAGAGGGGACGCTCGGGGTCATCACGCGTCTCACGCTGCGCCTGCACCCCGCGCCGGGCTGCACCCACGCCGCGATCTGCGGCCTCGCCGACTACGCCTCGGTCCTGCGGCTCCTCAAGGGTGCGCGGCGCCGGCTTGGCCCCACGCTCTCGGCCTTCGAGGCGATGTGGCCGGATTACTGGAAGGTCGCCTGCGCCGTTCCGGGCGTCCGCGATCCGCTGTCGGCCCCCCACGCGCATACCGTGCTCGTTGAGGCCCAGGGCACCGACGAGGGGATCGACGGACCCCGCTTCACGGCCTTTCTCGAAGAAATGTTCGAGGAGGGCGTAATAGAGGACGCGGCCCTGTCGCAGAGCCTGGCCGACGTCCAGTCCTTCTGGGGCGTCCGCGACGCCTGCGCCGAGTTCAAGACGACGCTCGGGCCGCATCTCGCCTACGACGTAGGGCTGCCGACGGGACAGATGGACGATTTCGCCCGCGCCTGCCGGGCGGCCGTGGCCGAGGCGGTCCCGGACGGAAGGTCGGTCTATTACGGGCATGTGGGCGACGGCAACCTGCACCTTCTGGCCTGGCAGCACGGGACGCAGAACCAGCCAGGGCCGACGCTCGACCAAGCCGTCTACGCCACAGTGCGCGATTTCGGCGGCTCGGTCTCTGCCGAGCACGGGATCGGCACCACCAAGAAGCCGTATCTGCCCCATTCGCGCAGCCCCGAGGAACTCGAGCTCATGCGCCGGATCAAGCGGGCGCTCGACCCGCACATGATCCTCAACCCCGGCCGCGTGATCGACGCATGAGCGCGCTCCGTGTCCTCGAGGCGAATTTCGAGCGCTACCTCGTCGCCGCCATCCTGCTCGTGCTGGTCGCCATCCTCGCCGCGCAGGTGGTTTTCCGCTACCTCGTCGGTGCGCCGCTCGTCTGGTCGGAGGAACTCGCCCGCTACCTGCTCGTCTGGTGCACGTTCGTGGGCGTCAGTCTCGCCGTCCGCGAGGGGCGCAACATTTCCGTCGACCTGCTCCCGGTGCTCGCGGGGACGCGCTGGATGCGGGCGTTCGGCATCCTCGCCCTCGCGGGCTCCGCGATCTTTTTTGCGCTGATGGTCTGGTACTCCGTCCCCCTCACGCAGCGGATCGCGCGGATCGGCCAGACCTCGCCCGGCCTCGGCCTCCAGATGTGGATCGTCTACGCCGCGGTGCCCGTCGGCATGGGCCTGGCACTCCTCAGGGCGATCCAGGCGCTCGTGGGCATCGCGCGGGGCGGCCCCGTCCCGGGCCTCGACCCCGACAGCGACGCCGTCATCGAGGAAGAGGTCTGAGCCATGGTCGCGGTCTCCTCGCTCCTCTTCTTCCTCTTCGTGCTGCTGCTGAGTATCCCGGTCGCCTTCGCGCTCGGCTATGCGGCCTTCCTTCCGGGCTGGATCGGCGCGCCCACCAATGCGGGACAGGTGGTCCGCTCGGTCGTCACCGCGCTCGACAGCTTTCCGCTGCTCGCGGTGCCGCTCTTCATCCTGGCGGGCGAGATCATGACCCAGGGCGGGCTCGCAAAGCGCCTCTTCTCCTTCGCCGATGCCATCTTCGGCCGGTTCCGTGGCGGGCTTGCCATGTCGACCGTCGCCGCCTGCATGCTCTTCGGCGCGATCTCGGGAAGCTCGCCTGCCACCGTCGCGGCGATCGGATCCATGGCGGTGCCGCTCCTGACCGCGCGGGGCTACGACCTGCGCTTCTCCACGGCGCTGGTCACGGCCGCCGGCACGCTCGGCGTCATCGTCCCGCCGTCAATTCCGATGATTATCTACGGCATGGCCGCGCAGGTCAGCGTTTCGGCCCTCTTCATCGGCGGCATCGTTCCTGCCATCGTCATCGGAGGCCTTCTGATGATCTACGCCCATCTCTACGGGCGCCGCCACGCGGATCGCATCACCTCCGACGCAGGCACGGTGAGCGCGTGGTCCGCCCTTCGGAGCAGCTTCTGGGCGCTCGTCGCCCCGATCTTCGTGCTGGGCGGGATCTATGCGGGCGCATTCACGCCCACCGAGGCCGCGGCGATCGCCTGCGTCTACGGCGCCTTCGTGGCGATGGTCATCTTCCGCGAGCTTTCCGTCCGCGACATGGGCGGCGTGCTCGTCAACACCGCGCTGACCATCGCGCCCATCCTGATCATCGCGGGCACGGGCGCGGCACTCGGCCGCGTCCTCACGCTCCTGCAGGTGCCGAGCGCCATCGGCGACTTCGTCGGCGGCGCGATCGACGACCCGATCATCCTGCTGCTCATGATCAACCTGATCCTGCTGGGCGTCGGCATGGTGATGGAGACACTGTCGGCGATCATCGTGCTCACGCCGATCCTGCTGCCGGTCCTGGCACCCTACGGCGTCGACCCGGTGCATTTCGGGCTGATCATGGTGGTCAACCTGGCCATCGGCTTCGCCACGCCTCCCGTGGGCGTGAACATCTACGTAGCGAGCGGAATCACCAAGCTCTCGGTGCTCCAGATCTGCCGCGGCCTCGTCGTGCCGGTCGCGCTGCTGATCGTGGGGCTGCTCATCATCACCTACGTGCCGGGGCTCACGCTCTGGCTTCCGAGCCTCGCCGACTGAACCGGCGGCAATCGTTTACATCAAAGGGAGAGAGAGAATGCAACTGAAGACCCTCACCGCGACGGCCATCCTCGCGCTCGGGACGGCCCTGCCCGCCGCTGCGCAGGAATACACCATGATCCTGGCGCATACGCTCAGCGACACCTCGCATCCGCTCTACCAGGCGTTCGAGAAGATCGCCGAGGACATAGAGACCAATTCCGACGGCCGTATCGACGTGCAGCACCAACCCGGCGGCGCGCTTGGCGGCGACCGCGAGCTGATGGAATCGATGCTCCTGGGCGACATCCAGTTCGTGCCGACCTCGACCTCGGGCGCCGTGCAGTTCGTGCCGGAATTCGCCGCGTTCGAGATTCCCTACGCTTTCCCGACCGACACGGTACAGCTGAAGGCGATCCTCAACGACAGCGAGTTCACCGCGGCCCTCGAGGAAAAGCTGGCCGATCAGGGCATGGTCTTCGGCAAGTTCTACAATGGCGGCTTCCGCCAGTTGACGACCTCCAACACGGCCGTGCGGACACCATCGGACATCAGCGACAACAACCTGCGCATCCGGGTTCCCGAAAACCCCTACTCCGTCGCCACCTGGGAAGCCATCGGCGCGGCGCCCACGCCCATCGCCTTCCCCGAGCTCTATGGCGCATTGCAGCAGAACGTCGTCGACGGACAGGAGAACCCGTTCGGCCACATCCTCTCGCAGCGTTTCTACGAAGTTCAGGACTACCTGACCACGACGAGCCACATCCTGCTGGCCAACGTGAACCTCATCAACAAGGAATGGTACGACAGCCTGCCGCAAGACCTGCAACAGGTCGTGGACCAGGCGCTAGAGGACGCCGAGGATTTCCAGTGGCAGCTCCAGGACGAGATGCTGGGCGAGCAGCGCGCGGCGATCGAGGAGCACATGGAGATCATCGACCTGACCGAAGAGCAGCTTCAGCTCTTCCGCGACGCGACCGCGCCCATCGAGCAGATGGTGCGCGACGAGATCGGCGATGAGATGATCGACACCCTCATGGGCTCCATCCAGCAAGGCAGAAGCTGATCCTGCATGCCCGGATCTCTGGCCGGGCCTTGAGGCAATACACCTGCTGCGCCTAGTCGCAGCCGGTGTATTGCCGTTTCCAAATGCTGCAAGCCGAACGGATCAAGCGGCGATCGGCGCGCGGAACGGAAAACACTTGAGAAGCAGATGCCTCCAGATGAGGTGAGAGCCTTGGCGGATGCTCGCCGCCGTGATCTATCAATACGCGTCGACACCGCGGCCATAACGCCAAGCTTGGTCACGGCTGAGGAAGGTCACGGCGCCAAGAAGTAATTCGGCCCACGGCATACAGGCCGCGAACCTTCTTCGTGACCGGTTCCGACCTTGCAGTATCGCCCGTTAGCCGAAGGTCGACTACGCGAGACAGAGCTGCCGAAAACTAGCCGTATGACGTGCCTGTCAAGGGCGCGACCGCCTCGCTTTGGCGCAGCCGCGTCATCGCTGAACGAGGAGGCTTCGGCCATGATGCGGTCGCCCTCTAGCTCGATCCCGGCCGCCGCGATCTACTGCTTTTCTGTCTCGGGCGTCTAGCCGGCGAGCGAAGCGCGGAGGTAGGAAAGGGGCGGGCAACAGTGTCAGAATATTCCGTTTCTTTTGACCATGTTCATACAGCCTATCTCTGCGTTCTGGCCAAGTTTACAGCAAGTGCAAGAAATCCGATGCCGGACGAGCTTTCCATCATGCGTCGAGCGACCGTTCGATGCGGATCGCCTAAACGGCAGTAGTGCGGGACCTTTCCGCGCCTTGATGGCACCGGGTGACAGACCGCGTCAGGCGTCCTTGCAGAACGCCTCGTAGAGCGCCCCCATCAGGACTTCGAGGTCTGGGTCGCTGATCCGGTAATAGATCGTCTGGCTCTCCCGGCGGGTGTCGACCATGCCGGCCTCGCGCAGCTTGGCGAGGTGCTGGCTCAAGGCCGACTGGCTGAGCCCGACGGAGGCCTGAAGCGAGCCGACCGACCTTTCGCCGTTCGCGAGTTCACACAGTATCAGAAGCCGCTTTGCGTTTGCGACAAGCGCCAACCGACCGGCCACGTAGTCGGCACGTTCCTGGAGGGCGGCGACGGACTTGTCTGCATCCAGCTTCATTACATTAGCCTTGCTTTATTTAGCTGTCGCTTATATATAGCCGACAAGCCCGGCTGACGCAAGCGTGTGGCTGTAGAATGGAGAAGCCTAATGGAGATGGAGCTGCAAACGGCCTTCACGCCATGGGCCTCGCTCGGCGGCGGCATCCTGATCGGCCTCAGCGCCGTGATGGTCATGGGCCTGTTCGGACGGATCGCAGGGATCTCAGGGATCACGAAGGGGTTCCTGGGCGCTGTCCTGCCGACACCGGGCACCCCAGGCGACAGGGACTGGCGGCTAGCCTTCGGGGCCGGCCTGATAACAGCGCCTCTCGCAACCATACTGGTCGGGGGAACTGTTCCGCAGAATGTGCCCTCGAACCTCCTCGGCATGGCCATCGCTGGCCTGCTCGTGGGTCTTGGCACCGCACTCGGTTCGGGCTGCACGTCCGGGCATGGCGTCTGCGGCCTTGCGAGATTGTCCCGCCGCTCGTTCGCCGCAGTCGTGACCTTCATGGCCGCAGGCTTCGTCACGGTCTTCGTCCTGCGCCATGTTCTGGGAGTTGCATGATGACGCGCCTCGCACTCGGCTTTCTCAGCGGCCTCGTCTTCGGCCTAGGCCTCGTGATCTCGGGCATGTCGAACCCGGCAAAGGTCCTGAACTTCCTCGACCTCGCCGGCACCTGGGACCCCAGCCTGGCCTTCGTCATGGGCGGCGCGACAGTGACCGCCTTTATCGGCTATCGCCTCGTGCGGCGGCGGACGGCTCCGGCGTTCGAAAGCACGTTCGACGTCTTGGCAAGCACCCGGATCGACCGGCCGCTGATCTTCGGTGCGGCGCTCTTCGGCACGGGGTGGGGGATCGGCGGCTTCTGCCCGGGCCCGGCATGGACGGCGCTGCCGCTCCTCGCGCCCGGCACGCTGATCTTCGTGCCAGCCATGCTCGCCGGCCTCTGGCTTGGCGCCCGCGGCAAGTCATTCAGTATCTTCGCGCCAAGAGGCGCAACGCAATGAGCACGTCAAAGCTGCAACAACGGGTCGTGCGCCACTCGGCCTCTCGTGGAGCCGGAAGCCCCGACGTCTGGGGCGTCTATGAGCCCGACACTGGCTCGATCCAATACATCTGCGCCGATCCCACGACGAAGAAGGCCGCGCTGATTGACGTCGCCTGGAACTTCGACCCGCAGCATTACCGCTTCTCGACCGAGAGCATGGATCAGGTGCTGGACCTCGTACGGGAGAATGGCTTGACGGTGGAATGGGTTCTCGACACTCACCCGCATGCCGACCACGTCATGGCCTCGGCGCATCTGAAGGAGCGGACTGGTGCGCCGAACGCGATCGGCGACAAGGTCCACGAGATCGCGGCTCTCTGGGCGGAGATCTACAACCTGCCCGACGCCTTCGACCCCGCGCGGGACTTCGACCGGCTCTTCGCGGTAGGCGAGACCTTTCGAATTGGCGAACTCGAGGTGCGGGTGATGCTCTCACCGGGGCACACGCTGGGCTCGATCACCTATGTCTGTGGCGATGCCGCGTTCACGCACGACACGCTGATGCAGCCCGACGTCGGCACGGCGCGTGCCGACTTCCCGGGCGGGAACACCGAGCAGCTCTGGGACTCGATCCAGGACATCCTCGCACTGCCTGCCGAGACGCGCCTCTTCGTTGGGCACGATTACAGGGCCGAGGGGCGTGACGAGCCGACATGGGAGGCGACGGTGGTTGAGCACAAGGCCAAGAACCCGCACGTCAAGGATGGCACGCGCCGGGAGGATTGGATCAAGCGCCGCGACGAGCGGGATGCAACCCTGCCACCGCCCGACTGCATCCTGGCGGCGCTCCAGGTGAACCTGCGCGGCGGCCGTCTGCCACCGGCCGAGGATGATGGCCGCGCCTACCTGAAACTGCCAGTCAACCGCTTCTGAAAGAGAAAACAGATGACCATGACCATGAAGGACCTCGTCGCCGATGCCCGCAGTCGCGTGGGCGCCGTCTCTCCGCAAGAGGCAGAGAACGCAGCGCGAAAGGGAGATCTGATCCTCGATGTGCGCGAACCCGCCGAGCTGAAGAAGGACGGTCGCATCGCGGGTGCGCTGCACATCCCGCGCGGTGTCCTCGAGACGCGGGCCGATGCGACGGCACAGACTGCCGAAGCGCGGCTTACCGACCTGCGCGGCTCCGGCCGAGTCCACGTTCTCTGCGCCTCGGGCGGCCGCGCCGCGCTTGCGGCGGACACGTTGCGGCGGATGGGCTATGACGCCGACCTCATCGAAGGCGGCCTCGGCGGGTGGAAGTCCGCCGGCCTCCCGGTCGAAAGCTGATCATTGGCAGGCTGGCTGGATACCTTCCCGTCCTCGACTGGGGGCGCCGCTACGTTCGGCAGGCGCTTCCCAGCGACAGGATGGCGGGAGTGATGGTGACGATCATGCTGCAGCAAACGCTCCGGGGACCGTTTGTAGCGCCGAACGGCATGTCGGAAGGGACTTTCTACATCTATGGACGGCTCTCCCCATGCAAGCTTTTCGAGGCGGTCTCCGATCAATGGCGGGTGCTGACATCTATCCGGCGTCACCAGTCGATGTCGGCGCGCCCAAATGGGTAATCCGCGAAGTATGGCCCTCAACAAATGGTCGGCCTCTTGGGCCTTTATAAAAGCCAGGGTCTCCATGCACCGGGTCCGGCCGGTCGGGTCATTTCCTCTTTTGATCTGATCCCCGCAAACTGGACCGTTTGAAGCTGGAGTGTTCCGCTACGATTTCCCGGCTGGAAGAGGAACGG
>CANLEQ010000048.1 GCA_947489705.1 uncultured Paracoccaceae bacterium | reverse complement strand
AACCGAAGCCGCCACGGGGAACATGATGGCGGCGTGACCAGCGCAGCGCGCTGTCTCATTACCGTGCCCCGGTACAGTTGACCCGTCAGCCCAACGTCCCAATGCAGCTTTCGCATCGCCGACATTGGCAGCAACACAGTGAACGCATACGATGTGCAGAGCAGTTTAGGGGCCTTGATGGAACGTGAACCGAACATAGTCATCTCAGGCGCTTCGCAGCGCATCGTTGAGGACGGCATCCCCTTAAAGGTGAACATCTACAAACTCGAGGGTGGGAGTGGCTGGTCTCTGGAGGTGGTAACAGAAGATGGAACGTCCATCGTCTGGGACGATCTGTTTGACGACGACCAAGCAGCGTTTGAGGAAGCAGTCACCACCATTCGCGCAGAAGGTGCTCAGGCGTTCGCTAAAGGTGGGTCGAACGTAATCCCCTTCAACCGGTGATCTGCAAATACGGCCCAATTGTATGTGTCGGCTGCTGTTCGCAATCGAGAATTCGGCACGACTTCGGAAATCGCTCATATGTATCCGGCTTGTTGATCGGCTCGCGGGCCGTGGCCTTGATGGGGTTACGCACGCTCCGTGGTCTCATTACCGGCAAGGTCCATTACGACCATTTGGGCCGTCAGACTCTGGGGGCGTATTTTCTCCGTTCCATGCTGTCCTCTCTATCGCGAACTCCTCGGTGGCCGTGGAAGGCGTCAGATCGCTTCCATGGCCGCGTCTTTTGGCACGTCGAACCGGGTGCCGTGCCGCAGAAGGCTCCAGGCGGTTCGAGCGAGTTTGTTGGCAAGCGCGATGGCCGCCTTGTTTCGCGGCATACGGGCGACCGCCTCGGTCAGCCAAGCGCCAAAACTGAAGTCGGACCATCGGTGTGGGCGCATCATGATCACTTTCGCCGCCTGCACGAACAACATCCTCAGGTAGCGGCTGCCGCGCTTGGTGATCCGACCGAGGATCGTTCGCCCGCCGGTGCTGAATTGCCGGGGCACCAAGCCAACCCAGGCTGCGAAATCGCGCCCCCTGTCGAACGCCTCGCCTTTGCCGACTGCCGCAACCATCGCCGTCGAGATCATTGGCCCAATGCCGGGTATCGTCATGATGTTGGCGCAGTTCTCTTCGGTACGGCTGATCTCTTCGATCTCGCCGGAGACGTCCCTGATCCGTTTGTCCAGCCAGAGCCAGTCGCCGTAAAGCCCGATCAGGATGCCACGCATTCGAGGTGAGATCTCATCCCGCCGCTGTTCGAGGATCGTTTCGAAGGAATTCTTCAGCGCCCGCAGCCCCGACCTGACGGTGATGCCCTGCTCGATCAGAAAGGCGCGGATCTGGTTGATGGTGGCCGTGCGCCGCGATACCAGCCGTGCCCGGACCCGGTGCAGGGCCTGAAGGTCGAGCTGATCCTGGTCCTTCTCTGAAACGGTCCGAAGGTTAGGCCGCAACGCGGCTTCAGCGATCGCCTCGGCGTCGTTGTAATCGTTCGTCGGGAAAACGATTCACTGGATCGTTTTCTTTTCCTCCTCACTCTGGCCCTTGTTGAACGGCCTCACGTAAATCGCCGGGATGATCCGCGGCTCGAACCCCATGCCCCGCAGCGTTCGGCTGACGAAATGGGCGCTGAGGCAAGCCTCCATTCCCACGATGCAGCGTGGGAGTTGCTCAAAGGTGGCATTCAGGGCCAAGCGCTTGATCTGCTTGCGCATGACCAGTTGGCCGGCGCGGTCGAACCCGACCAGATGAAACGTGTCCTTGCCGATATCGACACCGACGACGGCAAGGTCTTCGAAGCTTCCTGACTTCTTTGCACACATGGCTACTTCTCCTTGATGCACGGTTGATCCCTCTTCAGGATAACCCAACGGTGGGGAAGCAGCCGACACATCCCATTACCGGACATTCGCAAGAATAGGCATCGACGCGGCGCGGCTTCCCGGAACCGGTTTATCATAGTACCGGCAGTATCGTTCGGCAGGTCAAGTTCCGCTGTGCGGGATAAAGCAGGCCTTCGGAAAGCAGTGGCAGATCGATCGTGTCCCACGGCATGGTGTACCTCATGGCAGGCGCGACGGATGCCGGCGTGGCCTGATATTGTCAGAACGCCGGATAAGCCCTCAGGCGGCGCTGTCCCGGGGGACAAATTCCAACGCGCTTCGTATCTCTTCGAAAAGAGCCGCCTTCGTGACAGGTTTGGACAAATAGCCCGAGGCTCCCAGCTGAAGACAGCTGCCGCGCGTTTCACTAGCCGCGTTGGCAGTTAGGACGATGACCGGCGTGGTTGTCCGGCCGTCACCGTTCTTCGGCAAACGCATCAGGGTCTCGCGTCCGCCGAGGCGAGGCATGTTGAGATCGAGAATTACAAGGTCAAACACGCCGGCGTCCAGCTTCGCAAGGCAATCGAGACCGTCCTTTGCGTCGGTCAACGCAATGCCCAGCGGCTTCAGGAACGCCTTCACGACGTACCGGTTCGAGGCCACGTCGTCCACGACGAGCACGCGTTGGATGGAGGGTGAAATCGGACTTGGCGGTGATGTGGAAGCGCTTGTTGCCACCAGTGCCGGCATGGCATCGGGCAGTTCATTCTGAGCCGCGGCGATCAGAATCGTCAGCGTGATCGTGGATCGATCACCGTTCTGAATGATAGCGACATCTCCCCCCATCAGCCTGGAGAGCTGCCGCGCAGTCGAGAACCCTACGCCGGTCCCCTCGACCGCTGATTGCGACAAGGACAGCCGCGAGTGCTGCCGGAACAGGCTTTCAAAGTCGGCCGCGCGGGCAATCGCAGCGGCGCAATCTATCGCTACGGTCAGAAGCACCTTTGCTTCCTCCCGCGAAGCTGCGGAGATCGTGACGTCGAGCGCGCCGTTTTCTGAAGAGGCGTTCTTGAGCAGAATACCGATGAGCTGACGGAATCTTGAGGCGTCCATCTGTACACGCTGCGGCACATCGGAGGCGACCACGAGGCGCAGGGGCGAACCACCGATACTCTCCGCGTCCCGGAAAGATTGGATTGCAGCGTCGATCTCTTCACGGAGGATCACCGGTGTGATCTTCAGCTCCAGCTTTCCGGCTCCGAGGCTGGCCTGATCGAGCACATCGTCCACGATCTCCTTCAGCTCGAGGGCCGAGTGGCGTAGAAGGCGGGTCTGGCTGCGGAATTCCCCATCACCGTCCGTGGTCTCGAGCAGCTCAGATATCGCGCTGACCGCGTTGAGGGGGGTGCGTATCTCGTGACTAACCGAGGCCAAAAAGGCGTCCTTGGCAGTGCTGGTCGCCTTGGCAAGCCGCATGCCATAAATAACCTGATGGCTGCGAGCGAACGCCCGTAAGATGTATGCCAGCGAAATCGCCGGAATGACGGCGCCGACCATCAATTCCGGCCAGGCCTTTGCCCCCCCAAGGCTCTCGGTTGCGAAATAGACGAGCCCCGAGAGTATTGGAACGGCCGTGGCGAGCCCGTAGGACAGACATACAGACCGAACGATGATGCAGTGGATCAGCGCCGCAATGAGCGCTGCCACCGCCGCAGGTATGACGGTATGATTACCGCTTTTGAACAGAAGAACTGCAATACCGGTCGTCGCGATTGCACCGAAGAACGCCGTTCCGTGGAGCCCGAGAGCGGCGATGACATTGGTGCCCCTCGCCATGCTTCGGTAGAGGAACTGACCTGCGAGTTCAGTGACAAGATAAAGAGCGAAGAACGCCGCGACAGGAACCGGGGAAGCAAAAGCGAATGCCGAAGCTGCTAGGATGCAGATCGAAGCCGCGCGGGACGACATGTCGGCGCGCGCTGTCCTGAACTGATCCTCCATCGCCGAAATCCAGCCTGCGGTCGTCATCATTGTATTTGTCCGTTTGTAATGCGTCAGGAGCGGCCGGATTCGTCGAAGAGCCGGTCTCGCTTCGGTACGTGCGGTAGGTAAAAATCTTGTTTCCGGGGAACTTTAAGACGCCCGCGCCGGGGTTGCGAGATACCCGAGATCGGCCCCGCGTGCCTCAATCGTCTGACAGCGGATACCGTCTTCCACGGAAAACGGTCCATCCGCAACGGCGACGTAAGCTACTGGGACGGTCGGAACCTGTATTCGGCATGGGACTAAGGCTCCCGCGCTCTTCGATCTCTGCGATTAGCTAGGGAACGATTAATTCGGCCCTTTGCGGACCTTCGCGACAAGGCCGGTCGCTGCAATGCGGCTTCACCAGACCAGCCGTTCGCCGCGACCGTGAGATCGATTCCGGGTCGAACTCACACTATGCGGACAAAGCAGTCTTTGCTCAGAGGCATGTGTTGGAATATTGCGCAGCGGCGACGGCGCTGCATAGGGAGGCCCACTCGCAGCCCTCGCAGGCCGATCTTACGCTCATGGTGTCAAACGCACGCCGCAGGGATCGGATCGACGCATCGTCCAGCACCAAGCGCGTTCCCGGCATGACCACGCGCCCTAGCAGTTTCCCGATATCGTTGGACGCAGCCCGGTCCCGCGCGATCACGCTGTTACGGCGGCAATGTGCGTCTTCGTCATGGAGCAGGGGCGCGCAGATATCATCGGGGCCATCGACGATCTTGATCTCTTCCCCCGCGGATATGCGCTCGATAATCGCTGCCATGTTGGTCGTGAAGGCAGGGGAATATCCCCTACCAACATGGGTCAGAATGCACAGAAGATGGTGGGGCCGAAGCAGCACTGTCATGCGTCGGCGCGCTTCATCCTGCCGTGGATCAACTTGAGCACCATCGCGCCGAGCGCAGACTTCAGAACGGCACCGAGGAGGAACGGGACGACACCGGCCATGATAGCCTGCTCGGGGCCAATGAGCACTGCCAGCCACGCTGCGCCCAAAGCAAGGCAAACCGCATTGCTGACGAGCATGCCGACGAAGGCCAGTCCGATGCGCTTCCCGGTCCAGCCACGCTCGGCCAGCCAACCCATGATCATGCCCGCGACAGGGAACGCGAAAAGGTACCCGCCAGTCAGCCCGATGAAGTGCTGCGCACCCGAAGCGCCCCCGGCCAGAACAGGCAGACCCAGAGCTCCCTCGACAAGCCAGGCCGTGATCGTGATGCCGCCAAGCCGCCACCCGTAGAGCGCGCCGATCAGGGCAACTGAAAAGGTCTGCAACGTCACCGGGACGGGCACCATCGGAACCTCGACATAGGACGAGAGCGCAAGGAACACGGTTCCCAGGATCACCGCGCCGAACTTCCAGGCGAGTGAGCGATCGTGAATGTCTAACGGGGTGCGGGCGGCACCGGCAGGCATGGCGGCTGAGGTGGTCATGCGAGCATCCTTTTCGAAATTATAGATAGAATCCCTGTCCGATATCTAACTTTTGCCGAGAACGCAGATGCATAGCAAGAGCGCCGGGAAAACCAGCGGTCCTGCGGTTGGCCAAAGGCATGGAAAGGGGCTTACCGCTCCCTGCTAAGCGACCCGTTCGGGGGCGCCTTCGATCCCATCCACGTGACGTGCCGCGACAGAAGCGAGGCGGCCAAGTCGATATTATCAGCTCGAAGCGCTAGCAAAATCGCGCGATGGTCGCGGTCAGTCGGGGTTTCCCACTCTGCGCTCCACCCCGAGAACAGGAAACGCGCACTCGCCACGTGCAGATCGTCGATCGACTGCAACAGGCGGGGCATCCCGCAGGGCGTCAGTATGGTGCGATGGAATCTGCGGTTCTCCTCCTCCCAGCCATAGACATCGCCGGCGCGATCCCCTGCGCGGGTGGCTTCTTCGGCTTCATCCAAGATGGCAGCCGTGAGGTGCGGAGCGGCGTTGCGAAGCGCCAGCACCTCAAGTGATCCACGCATCTGTGCGACCTCTCGGATCTCGTCGAACCCGAAAGCCGCGACCCGAACGCCGCGGCGAGGTTCGCTCTCAACAAGCCCCTGTGACTCGAGCCTGCGGAACGCTTCTCTCACGGGCACGTGGCTAGTGCTGAACTCCTCTGCAATGTGGTCTTGCCGCAGGCGCTCTCCCGCCGCGATCTGTCCGGTCACGATACGGTGGGCAAGCTCACGGTTAATCCGCGCGGCGTGGGATTCAGCTTTAGCTATCGTCATGGATTATAGATAATCCTGACCAGGATGAACGTCTAGGTAGGGCTCAAATCGGACTTGCGGCGGTGCCGCGTTGTACGATGGCACACCGGCACTGAGTCGGTGAAGAGGTGGCGTGCGGTGGAACGGAGGACCCGTCATGTCTGCTGCAAACCTTCCCGCAATTCGCGCCTGCCGCCCCGCATGGAA
This sequence comes from uncultured Paracoccaceae bacterium, assembly GCA_947489705.1. Classification (GTDB taxonomy): domain Bacteria; phylum Pseudomonadota; class Alphaproteobacteria; order Rhodobacterales; family Rhodobacteraceae; genus Palleronia. The sequence goes on along the minus strand of CANLEQ010000048.1, from coordinate 10,815 downwards.
CAGAGGCCGTATCGTCGGCCAAAAGCGACCGCTCATGCCCAAGCACGTCTGGGCGATCCGTGTGCGCCTGGAAATCGCCGGGCTTGTACGAGACCTGGCGCTCTTTAATCTAGCGATCGACAGCAAGCTGCGCGGCTGCGACCTCGTCAAGCTGAGGGTGAGCGACGTTTATACCGCGGGTCAGGTCAAGGAACGGGCCTCGATCACCCAAAGCAAGACGAGGCAACCCGTCCGCTTCGAGATTACCGAGGGGACGCGGAAATCGCTCGCAGCTTGGCTCGATGATCCGCTGATGCTCGGGTCTGAACATCTCTGGCCGGGGCGTTTCCACGAAAGGCGACATATCTCGACGCGGCAATATGCCCGCCTGGTCCGAGAATGGGTAACCTCGATCGGCCTAGAGCCCAGTTCCTACGGCACGCATTCGATGCGCCGCACCAAAGTCGCCCAGATCTACCGCAAGACCGGGAACCTGCGCGCCGTTCAGCTGCTGCTGGGGCACACGAAGATGGACAGCACCGTCCGATACCTCGGTGTCGAGCTCGAAGACGCCCTCGCGATATCCGAGGCGGTCGAGATTTGAGTGAAAGGGCCGCCCTCATTGGGCGGCCCGAAGCCGACTTCCATCAGTGATCTTCGATTCTGCGCTGCGGCCCGCGAGATTGGCCATTCGCTGCATCTGCAACATCCGGTGATGGGTAAACTCACACTTTGCGGACAAACTGAGCTTATGCCACGTCGGGCATGAATGTCCGGTCGCAATTGAAGTTTCCGGCGCCGAGCGTTGAGCGTTGAGCGTTGAGCGACTGTATCCAAAAGTTCTTCCAGCGGAACCAACAAATCGATATTCCGGCTGCATGGGCCATTTGCCGTTTCGCCATGCCGTCCTGCTCGCCGCCGTCCTGATGGTCGCGATGGCCGGCGTCGTCTCGGCGGCCCGGATGGCACCGGACCGCAGCGATCCGGCACTTGCGGCATACATGGCGCTCGGCGGTACCCTCGACGATCTTTGCGTTGGTGGAGCATCCCACGACAAGCATCACTGCCCGTTCTGCCGCCTTCTAAGCGACCCGCCGGACATCCGCTTCACCCCCTGCCTTCGCAGAGCAACGCCGGTGCTCGTCTGGCAGGACCTCGGGCATCTCGTCGCCCGGGCACGAGCCGGCAATTCCCATATCTCCGCCCGCGCGCCACCCTCGCAAGTCTGACCCGTATCGCCTCGGGGCGGCGTCTTTTCAGATCGGACGGGCGGTCCCGACTGTAGGGATCGCGCCCTTCGCGCGCGTCTCGGCCAAACCAGTATTGCCGCGCTCCGCCACGTCTCCGGCCGAAACCCGGACGATCCGAGCGGCGTGGCTTCTTGTGGAGCAGGACGCCCTCTACCCGGCGCCGCGCATCGACGCATTCATTTCTTCCGCGCCGTCCATCGGATGGCGGGGTTTTCGCATCATTCCAGACGGGAACCGTCGCAATGACTACAGCAAACCTGAACCCACCGCGGACCTCTGCGCTTTACCGCGCCGTCTGGCGCTGGCATTTCTTCGCCGGGCTCATCGTCCTGCCCTTCGTGATCCTGCTCGCCGTCACCGGTGCGATCTATCTCTTCAAGGACGAGATCAACAACGCGGCCTATGCCGAGCGCCGCTTTGTCACCCCCGCCCGGGCGGAAGCGCTTGCGCCGTCCGAAATCACCGCGGCTGCACTTGCGGCGCATCCCGGTTCCCTCGTTGCCTACTTCCCACCACCGGCACCGGATCGCACGGCGGAGGTGAAGATCGAAGGCGAGGAGGGCCTGACCGATACAATCTACGTGAACCCTTATGACGGTGTCGTTCTGGGCTCGTCCTGGGATGCCGGACCGTCGGGATCGACCCCGATGTGGCTCGTCCGCAAGCTGCATTCGCTGGAATACGTGGGCTGGTGGGGCAACCGGATCATCGAGGCCGTCGCGGGCTGGACGGTGCTGCTGGTCGCCACGGGCATCTACCTCTGGTGGCCGCGGGGTCGAAAGGTCGGGGTGTTGGTCCCGCGCCGGACGAGCGGGCGCCCGTGGTGGCGCGACGTCCACGCGGTGACCGGCATCTACACTGCTGGGTTCATCCTGCTGCTCGCGCTGACCGGGCTGCCGTGGTCCGGGGTCTGGGGGAAGTACTTCTACGATTTGTCCTACGCCGCGGGCCTCGGAATGACCGACGGCTACTGGTCGACCCTGCCCACCTCGGACGTGCCCGCGGGCGAGGCAATGGAACAGACCCCCTGGATCATGGAGCATCACGGGATGCCGATGTCGGGCGGCTCCGACGGCATTCCGGCAGCGCTCGACGACGTGGTGGCGACGGTCGAGGCCGCCGGCCTCCACCCGGGCTACGAGGTCGCTATGCCGTCGGGCTCGACGGGCGTCTTCACCGCATCGGTCTATCCGCACGACATATCGCAGGAACGGGTGATCCATCTCGATCAGTATACCGGCAAGGTGCTGCTCGACCTCGGGGTCTCGGACCTCGGCACGCTCGGCTGGATCGCCGAATGGGGTGTCTCGATCCACATGGGCCAGCAATTCGGCCTGGCGAACCAGATCGTGCTGCTTGCGGCCTGCATCGCGATGGTGGTGATGGCGGTCTCGGCGATCGTCATGTGGTGGAAGCGCCGCCCCGCGGGATCGCTCGGCGCTCCGGCGGTGCCCTCGGACTGGCGCATCCCGCACACGGTCTTGCTCATGGCGATCGCCGCCGGCCTTTTCTTCCCGCTCGTGGGCCTCTCGCTTCTCGTCGTGGCCGCGATCGAGGTCGGATTGCATGTCGTGCGAGACCGGCGAACGGCGTAACTTCAGTCGCTCCAGTCGGTGGGGAGAATGGAACGGTGGACTCACATCTCTACCCCCGCTTTTCCGCCGGCCGGGACGTTCTGGATTGCCCGAACAGGAAGGCAAAGTCTGATGACATCCGTCGAGGCTGTCGCTCGTACGCCCTCCAGCATCAGACGAAGAGGGCTCGAAACGAACATGCGGCATCCCAGCAGGAGTAAGGTGTACACCTGTGTCACCCGCCGTTCCTGCCCCATAGTTGCTGTTCGGCGCGAGCCGCATGACATAGCGCAGAATCGTCGAAGTCATCTGCTAGAGCGGGACGTTGCAGCGTTTCGTTCTTCGGAGGCGGCAATCCGGACACACGGCTCGCCGCACCAAATAGCCTCAAAAGGGATGACAGCGGGGAGCGTCTGCGCATTACGACGCTGGGCGGTTTTGAGCCAGGCGGGGAAGGGACTTAAGCGACGCTCCAGCCGAAGCAGCCGGGCGGCAGGGCCGACCCACTGACCAGAAGAGCGCCGTGTCGATAGAAGGTCCAGCGATACTCGGGTGAGACATCGAGGACGACGACCCCCATGGCGCGGTCCGCCCACACCAGCCGTGCATCGGTCGGCGCAAGCGATGCGAAGACGTCGGCGGGAGTCTTGCCGGGGCGGAAGACAACGGTCGTAAACGTTTCGCCCGGCGGCGGCTGCATGGACCATACACCCCCACCAATGCAGATCCCGGTGAGGATCAGCAAGGTGGCTCTCTGGCCTCCGCGCCCACCTGAAGAACCGCCTTTTCCAGTCATCGACCATCCGAGGACGAAGGGCGTCAATCCGAAGACCGCGAACCATGCCAGATCCCAGAGGAGCGGCTGCGCGACATCGATCTTGATCCGGTGTATCCCCAGAACCCAATGAGACAGGATGCCGTCCACGATATGCCAGGAGCCCGAACCCATCAGTAGCGCCCCGTAGAGAGCCGCGCCGCCGATCTTCGCCCCGCAACGGTGCGCGCGCCACAGGCCCCATAGGCCAACCGCCGAGATGACATACATCAAGGCGTGGAACAATCCGTCCCAAAGCACCTGTAGCCGAAGATCGTCCACCCCTGGAACGAGACTGAGCAGGTGGTGCCATTGCAGGACTTGATGAAGCAGGATGCCGTCGAAGAACCCCCCGAGGCCGAACCCCAGTATACCGCCATAGATGGTCCAAGATGATGTAGGCACGCCGACGTCTTTCGAAGCTTCACGTTGACAGTTGCACGCCTCGCGCTTCACCGTCGAGCCTGAATGATCTCGTCGCAGAGGTTTCGCCCCGCAGCGCCTTTGCCGTTGTGACACGCCAATCGTCAAAGGCGAAACCCTGTGAGCGCCATACGCTCGTGCTGTTTCACTGGGTTTCCTCATCTGCGGGGTCATCGATACGGCTCCGACCATCCGCTGCGTAAGCAATTATGGTGGCCGGCAGGCAGACTGCTTCACTTCGCCACCCGGCATTCATACTGACCTTCCGAAGGCTTAGGTCTAAAAAAGCTACGATCGTCGCTTTGCAGCATTCCATCCCTAGGATCTGACCGTTCATGCCGCTTCGCCTTCTCATGGTCGCCAGTGAGACACCCGACCAGCAGGAGGCCCGTCGGAAGCGATCCGGCATGGCTTCGCACGAAACATACGCCGAGACACTGAGGGAAATGGATGGCGATTGCGTGATCGAGCATCATTCCTGCGTGGATGGCACCTCGGTCAGCAACGAATTGCTCGGCAGGTTCGATGGCGCCATCTTCGCCGGCTCCCCGATCCAGATGCACGAGGATACGTCCGAGGTGCGCAGCGCGGCGCGGTACATGGGCCTGATCTTCGACGCGGGCTTGCCGTCTTTCGGATCCTGCGCCGGACTACAGATCGCCGCCGTCGCGGCCGGGGGGGCCGTCAAGCCTCGGGACGCGGAAATGGAAGCGGGGTTCACCCGCGGTGTCGTGGCCAGCGACGCGGGCCGCGCCCATCCGATGCTGCAGGGCCGCCCGGGAGCGTGGGATGCGCCCACGATGCACTCTGCGATGGTGGATCGTTTGGCGGCGGGTGGCGAGGTTCTTGCCAGTACGACGGACGTCCCTATCGAAGCCGCCGAAATCCGGTCGGGGCGTGGAGTCTTCTGGGGTGTACAGTACCATCCGGAACTGGCGCTTTGGGAAATCGCCGATGCGTTGCGGGGTCAGTCTGACGCCCTTGTGGACCAAGGTCTCGCAAGAAGCCCAGAGGTCATCGACAGATACAGCCAGCATCTGGATTCCTTGGACACCAGCCCCGATCGTCGCGACCTTGCTTGGCAACTTGGGCTCGATTTCGAGGTGATCGACAAGGGACGGCGCAGGCGGGAAATCCAAAATTTCCTTCAGCACCTGGGCGATATCACCTCGTAGTGTTGAATGGCCATCCATCGACGTTACGGTAAGGCCATCGCCCACCAACCGGCGATATGATATCGTTCTCGGCCCATAAGAGACATTCACCCCAGTCACTGTTGCCGCACTGCGGCTTCGGAGAAGCGGACATCGGTTTTGTTATCCGTCAATCTCGCGGATGGCTTGCACTTGGGCGGGATCAGTCAACCGAGCGAATGTCTGCGCTGGCGATCAGCGTACGTAGGGAGTAGTATTTGCCCTTTGTTACCCAGGAGTGCACATGATTATCGCACTACTATTCAATTGGCGTGCGTACTCCGAATCCGGAAATTATTGGCACGAAATCCGCGATGCGGTCTTCTCAACAGGCATCATTCAACGGTCTGGCCGTCACATGAAGCTGTCCATCGGCGATGTTTTGGTCGGGATCGAACGTGGGCAGGATCCCGAAGCTCTCTTCATGGCAGCTTTCGCCAACAGTGAATGGGGTTGCATCCATGAGGAACGCCTGCTCAAGGGCTTTCCGACGGTGTTCGGGATGGTATTTGAGAACATGCCGACAGCGCTTGCGGAAAAATTGAGTGATGCTCTTTTCGAACATGGTGGCTTCATGGGCGCTATCTCCATCCATTTAGAATTTCCACCGCATCTCGCGCTCTACAGGTTGAGGCTGCCGCCACATTATCGAATCGAGGGCATGAAGCTCAGGAGCTTCTACTCAATGGGCAACCAAGACGGTTGCGATCCATCGGATCTCGAAGACATGCAGCGGCTCGGCTACGAGGATACAGCGTTCGAGGACACAGGCGCTGGCCGCACAATCCTAGATGATTTCGACACGCCACGGCATTTCGAGCGAGTGGCTGCATTCCGAAAACTCCTAACCCACTGGCTGCCGGATGGTGAAGATGCTTCATATCAGCTTACAATGATGTTGGAGGATCTAAGTCCGAAACTGTTCAATGCGTTGGGTGCTGCGGCAGAGCGTCTCGCAAGCGCAGACAATGAAGAGGAGGTCGCTCAGGTCGCCGTCTCAGGCCGCCGATATATGGAGCAGCTCGCAGACGCACTGTTCCCGCCTACGGACGTGCCGAGGGGCAAGCGGAAGTTGGACAAGCAAGCATACCGAAATCGGTTATGGGCTTTTGCCGAGGACCACCTTCAAGGTGATTCAACGCGCCTTTCTGCTATTGGAAAGGAGGTCGATCGCGTCATTGAAGAACTGAACGCAGGTCTACACGCCGATCGGCCGAAGGATCGGGTGGCGCGGTCGATTGCCGACGCGGCGCTCTTGACTGCAACCTTGTTCGCATTGGATCCAAACCCGATCCGAAATGGATATCTAGCATATATGGACAGCCTTCGTTCCTTTGTCGGCGAGCTTGCCGCTAAGAGTAGACCAACAGGCCAGTCAGATTAAGTCTGACCTACCAATGATGCAGCAAAATCCATGTACACTAGGCGCCGCGAGATCGGACGCAGCATATACTCGGTTCAACGGCACCGCCCTTTCAGGGACGGCCCATTGCGGACCTTCGCGACACCGCTCGCCGCTGCAATGCAGCTTCCCCAGACCGGTCGTTCGCCGCAATCGCAAGATCGATGCCGAGACGAACTCACACTCTGCGGACCCAATTCTGCCGTCCGGCATGCAAGCCCATCGCTTATATTCAGCTGGGTTTGCTCAGCGTCGTCGCGACGGCCGATCTCAGAGATCGATATGCCGAACGCTGACTTTCGAGGTCGTCCGCGTTCCAAGTTCCAGCAGGATCCCCTTCCCAGTTTAAGATCGTGCGCTTCAGGTTTCTGACGGGTGCGCGCTCGTCTCGCTCGATATGGCCGTGGAAAGCGTCCGTAGATGCGTCCCCCGCAATGGTCGGTGGTTGACCAAATTGATCGGCCGTGAGGTCGAGCAATCCGAGATCGGGATGCGCGAGCCAACAATGCCTGCCGAGGTCCGCGTCTCCGATATATTCCGGAACGACCGGCATCGCGCTGCGCAGGACATGGCCGCTGGCGATCCTCCAACGGGCCTGACCGACAGAGGCGAACAATCTCTGAGCGAACAGGCAGGTATGGCGGCACAGAGCCGTTGAGGGGATTTCCGGCAGGTCACGGATGCGGTTCCAAGTCCTGTCGGCCTCGTGGATGCGCATCCAAAGAGGGGACAGGAAAGCTCTGACCGTATTTCCCGCTTCTACGAGATGAGTGGTGTCGAGAGTCATGCCAAGGTGCTACCTACAAGGCCGTAGTAGCATATGGCAATTAGGGCTCAGAGCCGTCCTGCAGCGGTGCAGCGAGGCGAACACCGGGCGCTCGACGCCGACCGTTGCTCCCGGCCCAGTGCCGCCATTCACGAGTGGCGCCGCTATGCTATGCAGCATTCGCCAGACCTGACATTGGATGGGCGCAGCATCTTCGTCGACGGCTTTAAGGAAGCTGCGCACCGCCATCAGCTTGTGCAACAGTTCTCTCAGCGACTACGCCGCCTCGTCCTCGGGCGGATAAAGGTCGGCGAGCATCTGGTGCAGCGACTGAATCTCGGCAAAGCCAGGTTCACATACCAACCCAGGAATGTCGTAATCGCGGCAGAACGCGATATCGTTGGAAGACATGTATAACTCTTTCACCAGCACCTCACCAATCTGCTGGGCGTCATCGATGTATTCGCGTTCCTCAGGATCTTGCGAGGCGATCAGAAAGGCCCTGTAGCCTTCCCCGATGGCCGGGGCACTATGCCGCTGGATTTCCTCGACCGTGCGCAGTACATCGCGCACCTTGCGGGCCAGCTCGTCTTCTGAGTTGAAGAAGATGTTGCCATTGGCGTGCGCGGTGTCGTTGCGTTCATCCACCAGCTTGGCATACGTGCCGATCTTGGCGTTGTCGCACTGGATCAGTTTAAGGAATCGCAACACCGACCGCTCATTAACGGCGCTAAACACGAATGGCGACGATGCCGACATCAGGCTCTTTTCAACATCCTTGCTGAACCCGACCATCGCCGTCTCGAACGGACCGGGGCGGATCAGCCGGATCTGCCAGATGTTGAAATAAACAAAGCTCATCACCAGCATGTGGTAGGCGAGGAAGGCGAACTGGTACTTGCCGTGCTCGACATTGGTGTCGAACGCCTCCCAGAGAAAGCGGACATAGTCGCGCTCCTTGGTCGTGCGCCAAGACATCGGCAGATAGGTTTCTAGCCGGGCAGCCTCCTCAATCATTCGGCCGCCTCCGCCTTGGACTCGCCCCAGACGCGCGCAATCGCACTCGAAACATCGTCTTGGAGGCGGGCTATATCGTTCCTCGCTGCTTCGATCTTCGACTGATAATCCCTTATCTCGGCCACGATCTTGCGCTGAACCTCAAGCGGCGGGAGGGGGATTTCCAACTCACAGAACTTTCTTTTCGAGATTTCGGCGAAGGTTCCGCCCGTCGCCCAGCTTTGCATGGTCGGCACAAGCCGGGTCACGGCCAAAGCGACATACTCCGGCAGCGCCCTCGTCTCATCGACAATGACGATATTCTTGAATCCTTGGTTGGTTGCCAGAGGTACCCGGTTAATAGCTATCCGCCCGATGGTCGCGCGAGACGAGACAAGCACCGAGTTCGCCGGGAGCATCTTGGCAGACGAACCTTTAAGCCCCGCATCGCTGATGGTTCGAACCGTTCCCGTGATATCTGTAATGAAATTCGACGCAGGCAAATCGACGAGCGTCGCCCACGGTATGCCTCCGTCCCAATACTCGGTGACGTCGGACTTCGGGGTGCCGCCGCTTTCGATCTTGAAGATGGTCTGGTCGCCCAGGGACACCATCGGATAACCTGATTGGCTACTGTCACGGGTGACATAGCGTTCTGCACTGAGGGTGACTGAGCTTTCGGCGAGCAGGTCGTCCCGTGCAACTGCAAAGCCAAGGGTGCTTTCCAGCCTGTCCCCACCGCCCGCTCGTGCAGCTTGTAACCAAGCCTTAAGACCGGACTTCACCTGCGCCAGTTGCGAGCCCTTCACCGCTTTGCGCTGTGCTCCAAGTGCGAAACCGTCATTCTCGATCTTGAAGAAGGCGACGCAGGGGCTTGCCTTGGCGACGGCGCGGTCAAGGATCAGGATAGAAGTCTTCACGCCCGAGTAGGGGTTAAACACGCCTGCGGGCAGCGAGATCACGGCGGCGAGGTGGTTTTCCACCAGCATATTGCGCAGGGCCACATAGGCGCTCTGGCTTTGGAAGATGATCCCCTCGGGCACGACGATGGCCGCGCGACCGTTCGGCGCCAGGTGTTCGGCGATGTAATCCACAAACAGCACTTCGCTGCGCTTCGATTGCACCTGAAAACGGGTGTGCGGCTTGATCCCGCCTTTCGGCGACATGAAGGGTGGGTTAGCGAGGATGACATCGGCTATCTCAGTCCATTTGTCTTCGCTGGTCAGGGTGTCGTATTCCTCGACCTTCGGGTCGGCAAAGCCATGTAGGTAGAGGTTGACAAGCGAGAGGCGCACCATGTCGGGCGAGATGTCATAGCCTCGGATGTTGCGGGACAGCCGCGTTCGATCTTCGGGTTGCAATAAATCACCGGAGTAACGCATCGGGCTTTCCAGCGCTTGCTCTGCAGCATCGCCTTCATCGGCCTTGCCGTTGCCGTCGCCGTTGCCGTTGACCACCACGGTCGAGTTCTTTTTCAGGATGTGCTTGTAGGCGGAGATCAGGAAGCCCGCCGTGCCACAGGCAGGATCAAGGATCGTTTCGTGCTTCTTGGGGTCGATGATCTCGACCATAAAGTCGATAATGTGGCGTGGGGTGCGAAACTGGCCCGCGTCGCCTTGGCTGCCCAGCACGGACAGCAGGTATTCGAAGGCATCGCCCAGCCGTTCGCTGTGGTCATAAGTGAAGCCGTCGATTTGGCGCAGGAAGGCGCGCAGGGTCTCGGGGTCGCGGTAGGGTAGATAGGCGTTGCGGAAGATGTCGCGGAAGAGCTTTGGCAGGCCGTCGTTCTCGACCATCTTCGTCAGAGCTTCGGAATATGTGTTGAGCATGTCCTGCCCCGACACGCCGGGGGCGACGAGCTTGGCCCACCGATAGCGCTTATAGTCATTGGTGAAGAATCGTCTCTCGCCACCTAGTTCTTCGGCTTCAAGGTCCATGTCATCCATGAACTTGTAGATCAGCCCAATGGTGATCTGCTCGACTTGGCTTTTCGGGTCGGGAACCTTGCCCACGAGAATGTCGCGGCAGGTATCGATGCGGCGCTTGGTTTCGGTGTCGAGCATAGCGGATCTTTCAGAGGAACGGGTTCAGCGACACGTAGTCCTTGATGTATTCGGGGATGCGCTTGCGCCACGGGGCGGGGACATCTTTGAGGTCGCGCGTAGTGAAGGTGGGATTTACGTTCAGATCAGCGAAATGACCAGCGTCGATCTTCGCACGGACATTCGCATCACGGATATAAGCCTCGAAGAAGTAGCGCATTTCACGGATGCGGTCGGCCTCTTCGGGCTTCTGGTCAGCGAGGAATTTCTGGAACTCGTCTTCAATGAGTTCGGCCTTGCTGAACTGGCCCCCTTTTCGACCGGACACTCGAGCATGACCATGGAGGCTTAGGGATATCCCTAAGCACGTGCTTAT
>CANLEQ010000047.1 GCA_947489705.1 uncultured Paracoccaceae bacterium | reverse complement strand
CCGACGGTGTCGCCGCGACCGACGCCAAGAACCGCGCCGCCTGATCAAAGCGCGTCACCCATATTCAGGCATAGCTCACATGGGACGCTGAGGGACCACTTTTGACGCGCTACAAGCGCGCCGCTTCGGGCAAGGGCCTTAGCGCCGTGCACTCCAAAAGCGTTCTGAAAGTCCTCGAAGATGGGCTTGGCGTTATCAACGAACTCTTTGAGGAGGCCGATGCAGATGAGTAAGAAGCGATTTTCGATCGAAGATATTGACGAGCCGGACAGCCCCATCTTCAAGAAACTCACCGTGCGCGGCACCGCGGCAACTTCGGCCGCGGCTGAGAACGTCGCCCCCGAAGCAGACAAGAGCCCAATGGAAGCCGGTGTGGAAGCCGAAAAACCGGCTCGACCGGAGCCCAAGGTGAAGCCCAAAGGGCAGGCTGTTAAACAGCCGAAAACAGGTGAGTTTGCGCGATCCTACCTCAAAGCAGGGATCCCTAGAACCTTGTCAACGCGCGTCAGGGACCTCTGCGACCGCGGCGGCTTCACAGAAGAATATGCTCTGACCTGGCTGCTTCCGAAGGCAACACAGGCAATGAGCGACGTCGACGTGAAGGCTATGCCGTCACCGTTGCCCGCGCCGGACATGATGGAACCTACGCAGAGAAAGTGGCTGCAAGTCGATACTGGCGTGCTTGAAGAGTTTCGGGCGACCCACGATCCCCTTGAGGCGTACTCGACCGCAGACTGCTTGCGGCACATCTACATGGCAGCGTTCAGGGCGGCGCTGGATCAACTTGCAGACAAGTTGAACAAGTGACCTGGACCGAATGTCTAGCCTGACTAAGCACAAGGTCGGCTCTGCGACGAACGCGCGGCCGCAGGGCAGGAGTCCGGATGCTCAGCGTCGCCCTTTTTGGGCGATCGCGGCGATCAGGACATCGGTGAAAAGCAGAACAGCGGTTACGGTCATGGGGCCTCCAGCGTTGTGAGGCCGAACTGCTGACGGACTTGGCGGGGGGCTGGGCGATCGTCCGACCATTGCGGGGCTTTCGACTACAAGTCGACGGAAGGGAGGGCGTGAGGCAGGTCCATGCGTTTTCACGATCCGGCCAAAGCAGCTCGCATGGCCAAACGAGAAAAGCCCCGCCACGGGCGGGGCCTCATTTAGAAGGGCGGGGGGGGAGTCAGTCCTTGGTGAGACGCGGCATCACCTCATAGGCGAGGGGAGCATCCGGAGCTGCGCGCTCGCCACTCCACGCGTCAGGGCCCATGACGGCCGCAAACCCGTCGGGCGTGCGGCGGGTCATCTTTTCACCATCCCCTGAGACACTGATCTCCATTTCCGGCGTCAGACGCAGGAACCCCCCGTCCGCTTCCAGCCAACTCGTGTCTCCGTGATGGCCCTCCGGCTCACGTTTGACGGACCCATCGGCCTGCACCGTGATCCAGACGTCGCCGACGAGGACCTTCACCCCGTAGTGGTCGACCTGGATGCCCGACCATCCGATCGCATCAGGGTCTCGACGCACGATGATCCTGTCGGGATGAACCTTTATCTGCACGTCTCCGGCGTCGCCTTCACCGCGCACGACCACGAAGGCTTCCTTCGCCTTGGGGTCGTCGGTGACACCAGCCACGCCGTTCTTTGGGCTCCAGAGGCGGGGATCGTTGCGCTTTCGACCATCCCTGTTCTGGTGAAACGCGATGAGAAGCTGCGCGGACTTCCACGCGGATTTGATGCTCGTGAAAGCGTTCATGGTCAGCCTTTCCGTCGTACCTGGCATTGCCCCGATCCTATCATCAGAGGCGATAAAAAGCCATAAAAATAGGGTTTTGAGGCGATTTCTCGCCCCAAGTTATGCGATCATGTCAGCATCGTTTCGGAAGCGTTCGAGCAACTCGTCGGGCGTTGGATAGACCGCATAGATCGCCCGCTCTTGCACCACATCGCAGTCCCGGCGGCAGATTTCGACGGCCCGCCGATCATGGTCAGGATGTGCAACCACGCCTCCATTGCTATGCTGGAAGGCACACCATTTCGGCAAGCTCTTTGGGTTGGTCGCCGCTTCAATGACCAACTCGGCCGCCACCAGCCTTTGGACCTCTACCGACAAGGCGCTGTCGCGTATCGAGGGATGGCAGTCGCCGTGCACAAGATCAGGCCCGGGTTCGTAGCTGAAGGACATTCCGGGAAACCGCTCTGCCAGAAGACGCGCCGTGATCTGTGCGGATCGGGCGCTCTCGGTATGGCTAACGTGTCGGTGGGGATCGACGGACACGAGGCAGACAGAATAGATCATCACGCTGCCTCCCGTTCGCACTGATCCTCAACCACCGCCGCAATCGCGCGCTCGGCGCGAATTGTGGCAAGGCGCTGGAGTGCCCGGCCGTTCGGCTCATCGGTTCGGATCGAGACAGCATCAACGAGGAAGGCGTCGGAGAGATTTCCAACGCGCCCGGTCGCCAGTTCGCGCACCTGGGCGATATGTCCCCCGGCGATGCGCTTGTTGACGAATCCGCCGCGTTCCCATGCGCTGTAGTCGCGCGGAAGCCACGCCTCGACTTGCAGCTTGCGGCCTCGGATGAGGACGATCGTTCCTACGGCGACAGTGCCGACCCGGCGCATGCGGCCACCGATCTCGACGCGACGGTGACGCTGGCTGTTGTATTGACGGATCATCACACGCTCCCTTCAAACAGGCCGGCGACACGGGCCTCGAGCGCGACAGTCTCGGCATCGCCCTCGGTCACATCGCGCCACGGATACTCGCATACTGCGTTGATCCGCTCGCAAAGCGCGTCGATCTTCTCGTCGTCGATCCGCTCGAAGTCACCTTCCTCGGTCGCGATCTCTTCGATTTCCGGGGGCAGGGCAGGGGTTTGCTGGAGCAGCCGTAGGGCGGCAAGGATTGTGGCCAGCTCGTAGCGATCCACGTCCTCAATGGTCGTCATGTGCAGGGGCATCGTCTTCTCCGTGATGAGGGTTTCCTGATCCAGACCGGATCACCCCAAGCGAAGCTGCCTTTCCCCTTTCTCCGAACCGGCCCTTCCTGATTTGCCGCGAAGCGGCCTGCGGCTGGAGCTGTCCACATGCTGTGAGTCGGACGCGCCATCACACAGCGAAGGCAGACGAGTGGCTTGTGGTCAGGTCCAGCCAGCGCAAGCGATCCTCGAGGCCGACTTGCCGGCCGAGGGGAGCGCGGTCCCGGCCGTCGATAGAAGGCCGGGAGGCGCCACTATGCGGGTTGAGGCGGAATCTGACCTGAGCGGGTAGGCGCGCAGGGCATGTTCTTGAAGATCCGGCTGGCGAAGCCGTAGTCGAACGCGACGTCCTGCATATCGGTGCTGTCCCGAAGCCGTGCACGGAACGCATGGAGCCGGTCGATCATTGCTTCGGTCATGCGCTCAATACCGGCTATCTCAACGATGTCCTCGTGCTGCTCGCCGGAGTTTAGAACGGCGAGAGCCTGTTCGCGGTGGCGCAGTTCGTAGGCAAGCGCCGCGTCGATCGCGACCTCGATGCCGGATGCTCTTGCACGCAAATCCGCCATCGACAGGATCATGCCACTCGGATCCGCCGGGTTGATCCGGGCGGTGAGATCGGCTGGGAAATCTGGGGGCATCGTCTTCTCCGTGATGAGGTTTCCTTGATCCAGACCGGATCACTCCCAGCGAGGCCGCCTCTCTCCTTTCTCCGAACCTGCCCTTCCTGTTTGGCCGCGAAGCGGCCTGCGGCTGGAGCTGTCCAGTGCGGTCGATGAGGGTTGCGCCGGAGGCGGCCGGTTTCCTATCTACCGGGTCTGCCCTCCCCAAAGGGGCGGTTGGGGTCGGGGGTCCCGAACAGGCAGCAGGCGGTTCCCCCGGCCTCATTTGAGCCGTGATCGGCGGCGCCGACTGTGCGTCAGGTCTGCACCTGCTCCCGCGCCAGCGATCGTTACCTGAAAGGCCGCGACCTGGCCGGCTGACCGACCATGTGGCCGCGGCGGCGGCCGGCTCCGTAGGAGACGGCTGACGACGCATCAGGCCGCAGGGAGGGCAGGGGGCCAGGGCGTGGGGAGGCCCGCTTGCGGGCCGAGTAGAGCGCGGTCACGGCCGGCGAGAGCCGGGCGTGAGGGGCCACGACGATACTACGTCAGAAAGTTCTTCCGCTTTTCACGCGATCCTCCCAAGTCCTCCGTAGTGAAACTGGCAGGAGAAAGCCGATGACGAACGATGAGACCGCAACGCCCGGAGCGGAGGACAACACGCGGGCGGACCGCTTCAAACTGAGGCCCGATGTCGAGAAACATTTCGAAGGCTACGAGCTTCTCCACAAACGGCTTCTGCAAGGCGCAACCGGGTTGGGTGTGGCTGGTGTTCTCGGTACGCAGGCGGTGTCTGCCATCGTTCTGTCCTCGGACACGCTTGTGCAAATCTGTGGCTGGATTCTCATCGCAGCGGCGTTGATCTTGGCGGTTCTGACAACCCCGCTTTTCTATGCTGCCTATGCTGCGTGGATCGGGAAGGAACGGACCTACAAGCATCCGGATCGGGTGAACTGGTTGGGAGGTTCTATGTCAATCGACCGGTGGAGTTGGCTCTTCGCGGTGCCGTCCGTGCTGATGTTCATCGCGCTGGTGACGGTCCTCACTGACAGGCTCGATAGGGAGGTCCAAAAGCAGGCGCTTGCAGAACGGGTAAAGCAGGCCGAAGTTGCCGCTGGCCGTCCAACCCAAGACTAGCGGTCGCCCTCTTCAGGTTTGTTCGCCAGCCTTGCCACGTTTGATGACGCGGATGCCATGCTGCAAGGTCACTTCGTCGGTCGGCCATGCCGTCATCGCAGCGGCCCACGCTGCGAACGCGACGTCGAAGTGGCTGCACTGTGCCACCTCTGCGAGAAACACATTTGGCGTAGTCCAGCGCACGACTCGCCATTGGTGGTCAAAAATCTTACCCATCGAGGCTAGCATGTTCCTTCTTTGTTCCGCTAGGGGGATAGTTCCCGAAGGTCCGGCCACGGGGCGACGATGGCAACGAGAAAGCGGCCCCCGAAGGGGCCGCTATCGGCGTCAGCCGATCCATCCGACGATTGCCAGTAGACCCATCGCTGCGACGGCGACGCGAGTGATCTGCAATTCGCGGCCGAGACGGTGCCGCCTGGTGTTCGCCCAAGTCAGATGGGACTCCACTTCGATGTAAGCGGCCTCAAGGTGCCCGCGTTGCATCGACACGAAGACGTCCCAGTCAGGTTCATCCTCCCCGTCGTAGCGACCGTGAAGGTCGTTGATAACGGTGTCGTAGTCCGAGGCTTCGTCTTCTTCGGCTTGGGCAAGGTCTAGATCGGCAATTTCGTGACAGTCCGGCTCCGGCTCGGCACCCTCGAAACATCCGCAAGGGCATGTCATCGCGTCAAGCCAGTGCATGCAGAGCCCCTCGGGTCGCTCGTCCAACTCGACGATCACGCCCTTGTCTTTAAGGGCGGCCACCGTCTCGTCGTAGTGTGCGTCCGGCACGCTACCGAGCAAGCCGTAGGCTTCGCGGTTGCGGGCTTCTTGCCAGAGTTCATAGACGCAGCCGAAGTTGCCTTTGGGCTGAGCTGCGGCGTCGACGTGGGCGACAGTGGCGGCAAGATCGAAGTTGGACATGGTAGGTCTCCTGTGTTGCCTGCTCACGCTGAGATGCGGAGCATAGCCGGACCCCCGATTCCGAAGCGCGCCGGGTCAAGGACGCGAAGCGCCGGCGCTGGCGCCGGGCGGGAAAGTCTTCGGAGCGGTCCATTGCCAGCATCTCGCGGTTGCTAAGGGGGAACGACGCGACCAGGCGTGCGACGGTGCCGAAGAGTTTCCCGATCCTTGAGGCGGCGTGCTTTGGGAGCGCATCCGGAGGATATGCTTCCGTCTCTCAGTGTGTGCGTTTTCGATCAGCAGCCGGCGGTGGACGCGCGGTGGAGGGCTGACGCGCAGACGGCGATGGAGGGGAGGAAGGGTCGCGGTACGCGATCCCGACCGGACCGCAATCGGCGGCGTAGCGACAGACCGGAGCCGTCGCGGCCGCCTCGGCTGCGAGTCGTGTTTCCGACGCCGCGCGACTGCGCGACGGGCCGCCAGGCCCGTTCCCCGGCCGACACGCGAAGCCGAGGCCGGGGCGACGGTGGCAACGAGAAAGCGGCCCCGAAGGGCCGCGCTCGGCGTTAGTCGGGCTTGGTGGTCCCGACGCTCTTGTCGTACCAGTCGCCGTAGTCGAACCGCGGGTCTGCGGGGAGGAAGCCGTGATGCATTAGCGCCGCCTCCACGTCGTTCCATTCCTCGTCCGGCACCTTCCGATCGAGCAAGGCTTTGGCGATGCGGTGCGCTTCGTCTTGAGATTGAGCGGCACTCGTCGCCTGCTTCGTTTCCGCAAGGAAGGCATCGAGGTCGAAGTCGGTGAGCGACTTCCCGGCGATAAGACGCTGGCGACACCGCTCCTCGATCTCGTGGCTTTCCTCGCAGATGGCGGGCGCGTTGTTGTCGAGTCCGCGGCGCCTGCGGATCTCGTGATCGACCTCGCGATCAAGAGCTGCGTCGTCGATTTGGTGGGGCTGGTCGTCGGTCATGGCAGGTCTCCGATGTGGTCGCTCGCGCTGGATTGCCGAGCATAGAGGCGGCATCAACAGGCAGGGTCGGCCGCGCTGCCACGCGGTCAATCCGTTCAGCCCTTGCTCTCAGCCTCGCCCCAGCCCGGCGGCACCATCAATTCCGTGGCGATAGTTCCCGCAAGGGAACCCGGTGTCGGTTGGCCATCGGGCTCTTCGCGTGTGGCCATTGATGCGGCGATCCGCTCGGGCGGAACGCCGTGCTGGAGGAGTATCGAGATGAGGACACATGCGTCCTGCATCAGGAACTCCAGATCGGCTCCGCTTCGGAAACCTTCGGCGTAGAAGACCTCGATAGGCCGCAGCGGATCGTCGTCGGCGTAACCGACAGAGACGAGGATGCGGATAGCCGTCCCGTCCGAGCGGAGGTGCTCCACGCGGCGCGTCTCGGTGAGACGGCGGGGCGGAGGCGGATTTCGATCGGTGCGTGTGCTGTCGGTCATGGTGCGATCCTTACGATACTGAGGAGTCCTCGGCACCCGCAGCCGCCTCTTTTCTTTGCTCTGCGCCTCGGCTGCGACGGTGGCACCATCCATCCGTCGATGCGTTCGCTGCCGCGCCGTAGGCGCTCCCGCGCGGATAGCGCCAGTCCGGTCGCGGGGGGGTCGGCACGGCCCGCCCGCGACCGGACACCCTGGCACGAGCCAAGCCACGGCCAGGCGCTGCGATCCGCCTGGACAACGGGCACGAGAAAGGGCGACCCTCGCGGGCCGCCCTGTTGCCGGTTGCGGGTTGCGTGTCAGGCTTCGCGGGCCTTCTCCGGGGCCTCGATCCGGGCAACGTGAAGGCCCTTTTCCTCGGCCTTCTGCCCCAGATTAAGGCCGATCCCGCCACCGCCGAAGAGGATTACGCCGGAGATCTTCGCGGTCAGCATTTCGTCATTTGCGCGGAACGGCGCGGCCTTGTTGTGCGCGGCCCAGTTCGGACGGAAGAGGATTTGCGGCACCTTGCGCGATTTCGCCCATGCTGCGGCGATCCTCTCGGCCCCTCGCGACCCTTTGTGGCAAAGCACCATGTCGGGGCACTTCTCGCGGGCCACGTCCAGACGCCGCCAGATCACGGCACTGTCGATCCAGTCGGACGCGCCTGCCACGGCGATTTTCGTCCCGGTGACGCGGTTGCGCTCCGCCTCGTCCTTGTCGGCCTGCTCTAGCAGCTTCTTGGCTTCAAAAACTGCGCCGGTTTCCATCGCGCGGCGGGTGGTCCGGTCGCCGGTGACGGGCGTGTAATGCTCGCCGGTTTCGCGCTCGTAGTGTTCGGCGGCGGTTTCGGCCATGACCTTCAGGGCGTCGGCCTTCTCCTGCAAGATGGTGAAAAGGCGGGTCGCTTGGTCCAGCTCTTGCTCTGCGATCTCGCTGCCGTCCTGCGTCCGGATCAGGGCCGAAATCTTCATTTTCTGGCGGTCTGCCGCTTGGTCCAGCGATACGGCGCGGCGCTGAAACATGGTTGCGAAGGCATGGGCGAGGGGTTCCACCTCGGACGCAAGCCCAGTGCCTTGGATAGTGCCGAAAAGAGCGTCGAACGCTTCGCCAACGGCACGACCTTGCAAGTCCTCGTCGTGAGGGATTGGCAGATCGTCCGCGCCGTTTTCCGTGAGGCCGAACAATTCGATTTCGTCATATGTCGTAAGCATTGGGCAAGTTCCTAATGGTGCGCCGAACATTTCCGGCTTTGGGGAGGGGCGCCGTTCGCTTCCTCTGCCCTCTTTATATAATTAAAGGCGCTTCCGATCTAATTGTTTATTGGCATTTCCGATGAATTGTTTTCTTGCCCCTCTCCTCTTCATCGGCTTGTTTTGATTCCTGTTGTTGGGAGCACACCCCTAATTGATTGCAAATCAATTAGGAACAATAATAATGGCGCTTTAGCGCATCCTTATTCTTTATTACGAGCAGACCCGTCAGGGCATCGCTTGTTCGTCATCCCGCAGCCGATCGCACGGCCAGATCAGGATGGGCCGGGTGGCCGGGGGCAACGTCAAATGCGGAGGGTCCGCGCCCGTAGGGCGTGGAAACCGTATTTGTCGTTGGGGAGCGTCAGCGACCGAACCGCCGGCCGCGCGGTCCGTCAGGTTCGATCAGGCCGCGACCGGTTGGGGGACGGACAGGCGATGCCTTGGGCGCTGGTTCGGGATCAAGCCCGTCCGAGCGGCGTTCGTCGCGAAGCGGCGAATCCCCGAGGACGGTGTTGCAGCTTGGTGCAACCAAGGGGCGTTCGGCTTGTCCGAACCCCCGGCCAACGGCTGCTGTTTCGGTTCCGCTGGCCACGCAACAGCGATCGTTACCCGAAGGGCCGCGACGTGGCCCGCTGAACGACCATGCGCGCCGCGGCGGCGGATGGCTCCGGAGGAGACGGCCGACGACGCATCAGGCCGCAGGGAGGGCAGGGGGGCAGGGCGTGGGGAGGCTCGCTTGCGAGCCGAGTAGAGCGCGGTCCCGATCGCCGCAGGCGGGCGGGAGGTGCCATGCCTTCAACTCGATTCCAGTCACAGCGACCCAGTGATAGAAGAAGCGGCGACAACGAACGCTGAAAGGGACCGACGTTGCTAGACAAGAACCTTCGCGGCCGAATGAGTAGGTGGATCATCGAGACGCGCCTCGCAGGCGACCTTGAAGACCCATCGGACTGCCTGAAAGCTCAACACAGCGCAGCAATGGTGTTCAGTTCGGCAGGCCAAAGTGGAGAGCAGGCTGGCGTCGGAACACGGATCCTGAGTGCCTTCATGGTTTCCGCAGCGGCCAATGCAGCCGGCAACTCGAAAGCACTGGACGGCGAAGTTGAGCATGTTCAACGGGTTCTCGGTTACATGGCGAAGAAGCTGCCAAAGGGCGTCGTTCGGAAGGACCTGGAAGACGCGGCCGCCATGAACATGGGGGTTCTCAGCTCGATCCTGGCGTCTGTCGCGGAGATTGAGAAGACGGCAGGGAGTGACGAGGCGTGACCGGCGGCGACGAACGCGCATTTGCGGAATCGTACTGGCTCAAGAAGGCCAAGATTGACCTGCTACAACGCGATCCGGTTGATGCCCTGAATGATGCGGAAGCTCTTGTCCGCTTCATGCACCAACGCCTCGAGGCGATGTTGCGCGAACACTGAAGCCCGCACCGTAAGGTGCGGGCCGGATGCCGTCAGGCATCCCGTGGCGGCTTGCCGAGATCGCGGGCGTACTGAACCTCGATCTTGAGGAAGCCGGGAACTGAGAGCGCGACGGAGATCGTCAGCTTCGCGTGCCGGCCGAGGGCTTTGAGAATGGAGCGCAGGGTGGCGAGGATCTTGGTCATGGCGTTGTTCCTTTCGGGTTGGTGGTTGCAGCCACCGAAAGCGGCGGCGTGAAGCGCCACGCACCCGAAGGGTCGAAACGAAGTGGAGAAGGGCGCAGCCCTTGCGTGGCGCTGTAGCCGCTGCACGATCGGCTGCGATGATCCACCGACCCGAATGACCTGGACGCCAGAGCTGATGCCAATGCTACGCGCAGCACGGAGCGCGCCCGCGGCCGGCACGGGGAGCTGACATGCAAAAAGCGCGATCCCGAGGGACCGCGCTTCGCAGGAGGGCCACGCCCTCGATCTAGGTTTGGTCAGCCGTCCATCGTGACGCTGTAGAGGTGCCGGTTGAACGCTTCCTGGGCGACGTGGCGGGCGAAGCCTTCCCCGTAGAGGTCGCGGACCTTCTCGACGCACTCGCCGCGCCGGTTCTTGATCTCGAAGTGACAGACGTCGCCATCGACGAAGTGCTCGTAGTCCTGCAACTCAGAGAGACAGACCGTCTCGGCTTCCATGATGGTTTCGTCGCGGATGTCGGCCGTAATCATGTCCAGTCCGAAGGCGATGCAAAGCCGCTCGAAGGTCGCGAAGGCGTAGCCGTCGACGGGTTCGGCATCGCTGTGATTGCGCACGAGGATGAATCCGTTGCGGGTGGCCACCTTCTTCACTGGAAAGATCGCCGTGGTCTCGGCCGGGAAGGCCGCGCGGAACGCCTTTCGGCTGGGCCAATCATGAGGATCGCCGAGGCCGTGGCTCCAAGTGACGATCTGGAACACGTTGTCGGTCGTGAGGCGCGGGTTGCGCGGCTTGGGATCGACGGTGAGGGATAGGGTCAGACCGGTATCGCTGTCTGTGATAATGAACATGACAATCCCTTTCGCACATTTGTTCTCGGTTTGTTTGTACGAATGGGAGGGAGTCGTGTCGATCATTTTCCGGCTTGCCGCGCGATTTTCTGCGGTTGCGGCGCTTAACCGATGATCTCGCGTAGCGGGATCCTGGTCGGGCTGAGCGTGTGGCCGATTTCTTCCTCGAGCGCGATGTATTCGGCCGCAAGCCGGGGCCGGAGCTGCGCCGCGCGGCGCAGGTCGTCGCGTGTCGCCATGATGCAGAAAGAACAGGAGCATCGTTTCATGCCCTTGGCATAGACCCAGTGTGGTCGCTCGCCAGCGGCTGCGATCTCGGAAAACACGCGGGCTTCTGACCAGTGATGGATCGGAAGCCAGTCGATCCATTGTCGGCCCGCCTTGCTGTTGCACGCCGAGAAGCTGACGGGTGAGCGGCGGGCGCGATCCCTGCTCTCGTCGGCTCGAAGTCCCATGCAACTGACGATCCGACCCCCGAAGCGAGGGTTGGCCTTCAGATACCGGCGTAGTTCGCGACTTATCGGACCGCGCTTTTATCTGACGTGCAGTTTCTGATCGCGGGCGTCGGAAAACGCCGACGCCGACGAACCATCGCCAAAAGATCCTCATCCGCTCGCGCGAGGATCAAAGGCAGGTCGCCGATGGTCGCGCGGATATGCGCGAGCGTGCCGGGCCACTCCACGCGCCCAAGGGGCGCGTGGACGACGACGAGCTGGTCGGCCGGAACGAGGGACCGAAGAAGGATCATTTGCCCTTGCGAGTCCTTCCCACCGCTATGTGAGCAAGCGAAAAGCGCGCCGGCGTCGATCATCTCCGCGATCTGCGGTGGCACGGCCTCGGTCACGATGAGGCCGCTGAGCGGTAGAGCTTCAGCGCCTCCTCGAAGGGCAGGGTGTTCAGGATCGCCGCGCCGGGATGCCGTTCCTTAACGGCTTCCACGGTGGCCGAAACGTGACCGCGATGCCTGACCTGGTAGATCAGGCCATCCGTATCGCGCAGCAGAACCTTTGTTCGTAGCGCGGTCTTCAGGTCGCGAGCGACGAGCCATTCATCGACGAGCTGACCGCAGCGCATCTCAAGGTCCGTCTCGAACGATTGGTCGTTCATCTGCCAGCGTGGGAGGTTGGCCTTGCACCACGCATCGGCCGCGGCAAAGGCAGCGTGATCGCCGTAGAACCGGTCTGGGCCGCCGTGGCCGTCATTGCTGACGGTGCCGATCTTCTTGCTGTTGACGTAGAGCGTGGCCGAATAGCAGCTCGTCTCTTCGGACGAGAAGGCCGCATATTTGATGGATTTGAGTTCGATCTTCATGCTGCAACCCTCCGTGCGTGGCGTATGCCGCTCGTCCAAGCGGACGTGCGGACCTGGAGCGGATAGGTCATTTGAAGCCGGTCGAAGAACGCTTCGGCGCGCTCGTCCAAGGTGTGCCTGGCGAGGGCGTCCGTCCCGTCGAGGCCCTCCCGCACGCCGAAGGTGACGTGGACGCGGGCATAGCTATCCTCGTAGAGCCAGATTTCGTGCACGCCGTTGCGGGCGACGACGCGCTCGCTTCGGTCGCGCCATTCTCGGTCGAGCGGCTCCCACGACTTTGACAGGCAGGTCCGAATGGTCTCGACGAGATTGTCGAAGGCGTCGCGCCAGAGCGGCGCGTCTTCGGCATCGAGATCATCATAGGGCTCGCAGAAGGCTGTTTTGCCGTTGCAGTTCCAGTAAAGGCCCTCACCCATCGCAGCGCCCTCCGGGAGAGGTTGCCGGCGGCGTCCATGCGCCCGAGCGAAGCGC
Source organism: uncultured Paracoccaceae bacterium (assembly GCA_947489705.1). GTDB lineage: Bacteria > Pseudomonadota > Alphaproteobacteria > Rhodobacterales > Rhodobacteraceae > Palleronia. The sequence goes on along the minus strand of CANLEQ010000047.1, from coordinate 4,753 downwards.
GCGGCGCGGATCGCCAAGCTTGATCGCGAGCTGGTCGAAGACCTCGGCAATGACGGCCTCGGCCCACAGATTCATGCTGCATTTCGGGAAGTAGCCACGGTAGGCGCCGGCAAACTCGCGCTCGATCATCTCTTCGATGGTCACCCAGCTTGAGAGGATGAAGGCGCTTTTGATCTGCGTCTCGGTGAGCTGCATCCGAGACGCGACTGTTTCGAGAACGCCGCTCGCGACGGCCTCCTTGTCGACCGCCGGTGTGTCAAATGTCGAAGTCGTCATGAGTCGTGCCTTTCCGATCAGGGTGGAAGAACACACGCGGAAAGGGCCGCACCTGGCGGGTGCGGCCCTGGGACTGTGCAGCGCGTCTGCCGTTTCAGGACAGGGCGTAGTTGATGAGGCCCGCGACGATCATCAGGAGGATCAGGGCCACGAACACGGCGAGAATCCAGTTGAGGACCCTCGCCGGCTTGTTCGACACCGGATCAGGCAACGGCGGCCAGTTCGCCATTGGCGAAGGCGACGATCTCGTACTCGCCGGACGGCGCATCCTCGCGCCGCAGACCGTTCGCGCGGTGCTGCGTCCCGGTCGGCGACGAGAAGGCGATGGAGAGGTATTCCGCTCCCGTCCGTTCCGACCGAGTTTTCCAGATGGAGCCCATGCGGATCAGGACGCCGGCGGGGCTGCGCGCTTCGAGGTGGTAGTCGGGGTGGTTGTCCTCGGTCTTGTGCGCGTTCTCGACAGCGGTGAAATCCATGTCGAAGTCGTAGGAGCCGATGAAGCCCGCGAGGTTGTCGTCATCGAGCGTCTCGATCCGGCCCGTAAGGGCGATCGGATCGGTCTTGCCACCGGTCATCGGCACGATCTGCCACGTCCCCTCGGGCGTTTCGTCGTTCCGCACCGCGTTCATGCGCCACGTCCGGCTCATGCGATCGGTGATCGCGAGCGAGAAGTAGGCGCGACCGCTCTTTTCGCTGACGGCTCTCCACATCGAACCGACCCGCATCGGACGGCCGCGCGGCGTGCGGACCTCGAGGTGATAGTCCGGGTGATCGTCGGCGGTCTTGTAGGCGTTCGCCACGACCGCGATGCGCGCGATGTCGAAGAGCATCGTGGAGATGCTGGCGGTGAAGGACTTGGCGTCGGCGTTCTGGGTCAGGGTTCCGGTGATCATCGTAGTGCTCCTTGGCTGGATTTTCTTTCCCGATCCGTGTCGGATCACCCCAAGGCGAAGCCCCCTTTCCTCTTTAAGACCTCGTTTCTCGCGTTCCCTGGATGGTCAGCTCGCACATCACATCCTGGCGCTACGCCTTTCCGTCCGTTGATGATCGGGGGCAGCGGGATGGATGTGGGACCGAAGTATTCTGCGGCCCCACTTGTCGTGCCCTTACTGAAGTTCCTCCAGCACGGCCGGATTGCCGACCACATACCGAGTCCCGTCATAGAGGGTCACGCCCATCACCGCGGTCTTATCGCGGAGCGCCTGCATATCTTTCACCTTAACGACATTCTCCACCCGGTCGACGGTCACGGATGAAGTCGGATAGGCGAACACACTCGCGACCTCCGATGGGAAGACATAAACAGCGTCCACGGGAGTGTACTTTTCGGCGACCGCTAGTTCTTCGGCATTGGTTAGGGAGGCCATCCGATTTTCTTCAGAATAGGGGTCGGGATTGACCGGCTGATCGGGTGACTGGACGCACCCCGCAACGAGGGTCAGGGCCAGACTGATCGCGCCAAGACTACGCATTTTCATGAGATTTCCTTATCATGCTGATGGTGTTGTCGGAGCACACAATCGCCTCTCGCTACTGTATGCTCCACCCCTGAGCGGGGCTGCCTTTGCTCTTTATCGCGGTGGCCAACCCACCGGCTCAGGCAGAGATTGTGGCCGCGCTTCCCCGCCAATCCTCTCGATCACGTCCTTCGCATCGTCGCCCACCGGAACGAACACACGGAGCTGGTGGGCGATGATCTCCGAGAAACAGCCCGCCGCCTTCAGCGCCGGCACCTGGTCGGGCCGCCACCCTTCCAGTTCCAGCCGCTTGGCGCCGGCGACACGGCGCGCACGGAGCGTCAGGCCACGTCCCAGATCCACAGCCCGATCGCCGGAAAGGGCGGTGGCGACCAGCTCGTCGGGTTGCGCCGCGCCTTCCCCTCGGAAGCGGCCTTTGAGAACGAGGGCTTCGTCGGCCGAGATGGCGCGGCCGATCCGGGACTGGCCGTCCTCGGGCGTCACCCGCCAGATGCGCTGGCTGGATGACGGGATCATCTTCCAGATCGGCAAGAGAAGGCCGGTCAACAGGACGATGATCTCAGTCTGGACCTTCGGCAGTTCGTCCGCTTCGGCGTCCCAGAGCGCAATAAAGGCTTCCTCGTCGCACGGCTCCCAATGGGACGCGGCGAACGCCTCTTCCGTCGTCGTCGTCCGTCCACCTGGACGCCGGACATCGCGGACTTCCGCGAATGTCTCGTCGTCGTAGATTTGCGAGGGGCGTTTGGAGATCAGTGCGACCTTGCCGGATGCAGCGTTCCGCATCGGTGCGTCATAGCGGCCGTAGTACGAGAGGGCGTCTGCACCGGACAGGATGTGCACGGCCGTTTCCGTCTCGAGCGTGACGGTGCGTGTGACCGAGCCGCTTTTCGGGCACGTCCAGATGTCCTCTTCGCCGGTCACGACGATGCGGTCAGCTCTAAGCGTCTCGATGCCAACGTCGAGTGTACCGGCAGCGCGCGCTGCTTCGGTTTGCGCCTCGATCTTCTTGGCGAAGGCCGCGAAGAGATCGTTTTGCATCTGGATCGGCAGGGCGAGAAGTCGGTTAAGATACCGCTGGATCGGCGGCAGGTCTTCCAGAAGCACGCCGTCACCCCCGATGAGCGCCAGCGCGGTCCAGTCGTAGAACCCCTCGTAGGACATCGCTTCGCAGGTGTCCGAGGCAAGCTCGCGGTAGTGAGCCACGAGCGCGCGACGCGCGATCGGGCTTTCCAGATTGTCGGAAGCGCGGAAGAGGTTTTGGCTTCCGGTCTGGCGCTGGCCGCGCGTGAGCGCGCCGAGCGTGTCGAGACGCCGGGCAATCGTACTGGTGAACCGCTTTTCGCCGTGAACGTCAGAGGTGACGACGCGGAAGAACGGTGCGGAAGATTGCGCCGATCGGTGTGTGCGGCCGAGCCCCTGGATCGCCGCGTCCGCCCGCCAACCGGGCTCAACGAGATAGTGCCGGCGGCGACGCTGGTTCTTCGCGCGCCGCGCCGCATGGTACGAGCGCCCAGTTCCGCCCGCGTCGCTGAACAGCAGCGCCTCCTTGGCGCCCGACATGAAGGCTTCGCTTTCGGCCGTGTTGGCGGATCCTGATCGCGGCGCGATCTTCAGCGTACCGCCAACGGTGCGGATCGTGCGCTTGGAGCGGCCGGTAACTTCAGCCAGTCGCTCGTCGCCAAAGTGCCAGACGAGCTGGTCGAGAACCGAAGGGATCGGCGCGATCGTGTAAAGCTCCATCAGTGCCGCGTCGCGCAGGGCCTCGGCCTCGCGCGAGATGACACGGTTGCCGTCGGCATCGAGGAGCGGTTGCGTGACGATAGTGCCCTCGATCTCGACGAGCTGCTGCGCCTCGATGGGAAACGCCGTTTCGAGCCAGTGAACCACGACCTCCTTCGGCGTCAGATGCGCCTCGGTCAGATCGTCGCCGGCCTCCAGCCCCTCGATGGCACGGTCGAGATGGCTTTCGCCGGTCGAGACGATCTGGACGACAGGGGCCCAGCCATCGGCAAGGTCCGCCTCCATTGCCGCGATCAGGCTCTTTGCCTTGAAGCCGTTAAGGACGTGGCCAAAGAACCGCTGCTTCATGCTTTCGAACCGCGACAGCGCAGATGCCTTGGCGGCCGAAGCGGTGGTGCCCGATTCCGCGTCCACGATTCCGGTCGCTTCCAAGGCGGCGCGCAGGTTCTGGTGGATCACCCGTAACGCCCCGGCGAACTTGTCGTAGATCGCACGTTCGTCGTCGCTTAGGCGGTGTTCGAGGATGTCGTACTCGACGCCCTCGAACGACAGGGCGCGGGCGGTGTAGAGACCGAGCGCCTTCAGGTCGCGAGCGACCACTTCCATTGCGGCCACGCCGCCGGCCTCCATCGCCGAGACGAAATCCTCGCGCGTCGTGAACGGATAGGCGTCGCCTGGACCCCAGAGGCCGAGTCGCACGGCATAGGCGAGATTGGCGACGTTGGTGGCGCCAGTAGCCGAGATGTAGAGGACACGGGCGCGGGGCAGGGCGAATTGGAGCCGAAGGCCGGCGATGCCCTGCTGAGACGGCGCTGAACCGCGACCCTCGTTCGAGCCGGCAGCGTTCTGCATGGCGTGGGCCTCGTCGAAGGCGATGACGCCCTCGAAATCCTCGCCCGCCCATTCGACGAGCTGCTCGAGGCGCGTGCGGCCGCTCTTTCCGACAGACCGTAGGGTCGCATAAGTCATGAACACGATGCCGCGCCCAAGCGTGATCGCCGCTTCGGGCTTCCAGCGGTCGATGGAATGGATGTCCGTGGGCGAACCACCCAGATCGGTCCAGTCGCGGATCGCGTCTTCGATCAAGGTCTTCGACTTCGAAAGCCAGACAGCGCGGGTCCGACCGCTCAACCAGCCAGACATGATAAGGCCAGCGGCCTCTCTGCCCTTTCCGCAGCCAGTGGAGCTATGGTTGGAAATGGGTGATGCGGCTTGAGAAGGCGGCGTATCAAGGCGGGTGTTGAAGCCTGCCAGGACCT
>CANLEQ010000046.1 GCA_947489705.1 uncultured Paracoccaceae bacterium | reverse complement strand
CAAGCTGCGGATCGAGGGTGCAGGGCCTGTGAACCACAAGCGCGTTTACCGCATCATGCAGGCGCAAAACCTGCTGTCACGGTAACTTGGCTGTGGTTGCGACGCCGCTGGCGCTTTGATAGCCGGGAACGACGTCGATCACGCCGCCCAGCTACAAGCGCCACCGCTTTCCTCCCGAGATCATCGCACATGCGGTCTGGCTGTACGTCCGCTTCGATCTCAGCCTTCGTTCGGTCGAGGAGATGCTGCTCGAGCGCGGGGTCGAGGTCTCCTACAAGACGCTCCGGCGATGGGTGATCAAGTTCGGCCCGGCGATTGCGTGCAACTTGCGCCGCCGGTCGGCGCGGCCCGGCGATGTCTGGCATCTCGACGAGGTGCGCGTGAAGGTGCGGGGCGAGACGTTCTGGCTCGGGCGCGCGGTCGACCGAGATGGGCTGGTCCTCGACGAAATCCTCCAGCGCCGGCGCGACAAGAAGGCGGCGAAGCGGTTGCTAAAGGCGCTTCTGAAGAAAGCAAGTCGGCAGCCCAAACGCATCGTCACCGACAAGCTACGCTCCTACGGCGCGGCGATGCGCGAACTCACGCCGGGGCTGGAGCATCTGTCCCACAAGGGGCTCAACAACCGGGCTGAGAACAGCCACCTGCCGTTCCGCTCTCGCGAGCGGACGATGCGCGGGCATCGCTCGCCCGGCGGGCTGCAACGGTTCGTCGCCGTCCACTCCGCCACGCGCAATTGCTTCGTTCCACCATCCCGTCGCCGCTCCGCTTCTTCCACTCGATACCACCGACTGGAAGCCTTCGGTGTCTGGCGCCAGGCGGCAGGGCTCACCGCCTGACGGCAAGTCCTCAAGGCCATCCTCCCGCGCTTCCAAAGTTACCGTGACAGCTCCTCGCTCACCATGCAGGTCCTGAACACGGTCGCGCAGTTCGAGCGGGATCTTCTCATCGAGCGCACCCATGCCGGAATTGCCCGCGCCCGGTCCCAAGGCAAGAAGATCGGCCGACCGCCTGCCCTGTCACCTGAAGACGCGCAGAAGATCGCCGCGGCGCTGGCGACTGGCGCCTCCGTCGCGTCCCTCGCCCGGACCCATGGGATCAGCCGCGCAACTGTCGCGAAGGTGCGCGATCGTGCGCAGAACAATTCCCCTCCGGACTGAGCCGAGGGAGTCTGTATGATTTGAGCCACCCGCCAGCATGGAGATCCCCAATGCCCCTGATACCAATGCTCACTGCCCTGCCCTGCCCTGCCCTGCCCTGCCCTCGCCATCGCCGCTCTTGCTGTCGCCTCTTCCCAGGCGGCACAGGCCCAAGACTACGACATGGATTGCAAGCTGCTGCTCTGCTTGCCGGGCGGTTTCCCGGACGGTTGCGGCGATGCCCTCGATCACATGATCGACCGTATTCCGGACGGGAAGTCGCCCATCGGCACCTGTTCCATGGCCGGCGGCGGAGAACACGATGACTACGAGATCGACTACGCCTTTAACGGGGCCACCTCGCGTGACGATTGGCAGTGCCCCGAGGGAACAAGGCTCTACCACGCTTCCCGCCCCGTCGAGGGCAACCGGAGCGCGGTCGACGTCTTCTGTTACAAAAGAAGCAACACGGTCCGCCTCGGAGAGGATGCCCGCACCTACTACACCGGCACGAGACGTCCCGAGCGCACGGACTTCACGCTCGACATGGTGATGAACCTTAGCGCCGAGACACCCTACGAGACCGGCGTGATGCGGTTCAACACCGGACGCGCGCGGGACTGTATGACGAGCATCTACTACACCGAATAATCATCCGGCCCCGTCTTTTCCTACTGGCGACGATACTCGCCCTGGCGCCGGTCTCATGGGCCGGCGCGCAGGTCGCATGCATACCGCCGGAAGAGCCCGGCCCTTACGAGCCGTCCGATCTCGATGCCGAGCTGCGGCAGATCGTGAACGAGCATTACGAGGACTACGTCCGGAAGATCGAGGACTACATCAACTGCCTCGAAACCGAGCGCGTCGAGGCGATGCAGACTGCCCAGCAGGTCGTCCAGCGGTGGGTCTATGCCTGATCGCAGTAGAGCGAACATTTCTGCAAGGCGCGGTGGACAGAGGGACGAGCCCACAGCGGTCATGTGGAAGCGCCTACACCCTTAGGCAGGAACCGCAGCCGGTAGGCTGAGGGGGCCAAGCCGGTCCAATTGCGGGGTAGCGCAACAGTGTACGCAGAGCCGAAGCCGAAGGCATGGGAGATCTCCTCGCCAGACTGCTTCGGCGCCCTCTTGTTTGCGGTTCGATGTTAATCCTCCGCCTTATTCTTGATCATCGATTGCATACAATGCTGGATAGACCCGCAAAATGGCGCATCCGAAGATTATTAACCTTCATCAGCTTCGCTTCTCCGCGCTTCCTGGCTTCACCTGACGGCGGGACCGATGACGCTCACTCCCCCGCGTCGCAGAGAAGTCTCGGACAGATCCAACAGGAGCTTGAAATGTCGATTTCCGCCACGGTCAGGACACTGGGTCTCAGCACGCTGATCGCCTCCACGGCGGCCTTGCCCGCCATCGCGCAGTCGCGTGAGGATGTCATCATCGCGGTGGGCGAACAGGGGCCGAACTCGCTCGACACCCAGACGCCGACCTCGAACGATTATACGCGCCTCGTCGCCCTTCATGTCTACGACCGGCTCGTGAAGCACGGCGTCAAGACGCTCGATGACGGCACGCGAGTCTACAATAAGGACGAGGTGCTGCCCGAACTCGCGACGAACTGGGAGATCAGCGAGGACGGCACCGAACTCACGTTCCACCTGCGCGAGAACGCCACCTTCCACGACGGCTCGCCGGTCGAGGCGAAGGACGTGAAATGGTCCTTCGACAGGGCGGTGGAAGCGGGTGGCTTCCCGCTGATCCAGATGGGTGCGGGCTCGATGACCGAGCCGGACCAGTTCGAGGCGGTCGATGAGCACACCTTCCGCATCCGCGTTCCCGACGGCAACAAGCTGGCGCTGCCGGATCTGACCACGCCCATCCCGATCGTCATCAACTCGGATCTGGCGCTCGAACACGCGACCGAGGACGACCCCTGGGCAACCGAGTGGCTGGCCAACAACACCGCCGGAGGCGGCGCCTACGACGTCGTGCGCTGGACCCCCGGCAACGAGATCGTGTTCCAGCGAAACGACGACTGGAAGAACGGCGACCTGCCGGCGATGCAGATGGTCGTCTACCGCCAGATCGCTTCCGCAGGGACGCGTCGGGCGCTCCTGGAAAGCAAAGATGCCGATGTTTCCGTCGGGCTCCCGCCAAAGGATTTTGCCGAACTGGCCGAGAGCGACGCCGTCAAGGTGGTCGGCGTGCCGAAGCAGTCGGCGATCGTGAACCTTGAGATGAACGTCAACATGCCACCCTTCGACAACCCGAAGGTGCGCGAGGCGATGGCCTATGCCATTCCCTACGACGCGATTATGAGCGATGCCTTCTACGGCCGCGCCGCGCCCATGTACGGCGCCGATCCCGACGCCGATTACCCGGTCGCGTGGCCCGCCAAGAGCCCCTATCAAACCGATCTTAAGAAGGCGAAGGCGCTGCTGACCGAAGCGGGTTACCCCGACGGCTTCGAGAGCACCATCTATCTCGACCTGTCACGCGCGACCACGTATGAGCCCATGGCCCTGCTGATCCAGCAGAACCTCGCCAAGATCGGCGTCGACGTGACGGTGGAAAAAGTGCCCGGATCGAACTGGTTCTCGAAGATGCTGGAGAAATCCATGCCGATGGCGGTCACCAGCTTCCACGCGTGGCTCGACTGGCCGGAATACCATTTCTACTGGACCTATTTCGGCGCCAACAATTCGGTGTTCAACGTAGCCTCGCAGGAAGACGACGAACTGGACGCCATGATCCAGAAGGCCCGCTTCGAAGCCGATGCGAGCGCCTATGACGACAATATCCGCGGCATCACGGACCGCGTGATGACCACGTTGCCGAAGATCCCGGTGGTGCAGGATTACATGGACGTCGCGATGCAGAACGACATCGAAGGCTACGTCTACTGGTTCCACACCTTCCTAGATTTCCGGACCATCTCCCGCGCCGAGTGAGGCTTGGCCATCGGGGGACATCCTGTTGCCCCCCGCCCCCGTCACCGACGAACACCCCCCTTCCAAGGAGAAGCCACATGGGCACGCATGTTCCCGGCCTCTATCCATGGCCCTTCGACGGAGATCTCCGCCCCGAGAACACCGCGCTGATCATCATCGACATGCAGATCGATTTCTGCGGTGAAGGCGGCTGGGTCCATTCGCGTGGCGCCGACCTTCGCAACACCCGGCGGCCCATCGAACCGCTGCGGGCCCTGCTGGGGGTGCTGCGGCCGGCGGGCTACAAGATCATCCACACGCGGGAGGGACACCGACCCGATCTGGCCGACCTTCCTCCGAACAAGCTCTGGCGGTCGCGACAGCTGAACGGTAACGGCATTGGGGCGCGGGGTCCGCTCGGGCGCTACCTGATCCGCGGCGAGCCGAACTGGGACATCGTCCCCGAGCTGGCCCCCGCCGAGGGCGAAGTGGTCGTCGACAAGCCCGGCAAGGGCGCCTTCATGGGCACCGATCTCGAAACCGTGCTGCGCAACCGCGGTATCCGCAACCTGATGATCGCCGGCGTGACCACGGATTGCTGCGTGCAGTCCACCCTTCGCGACGCCAACGACCGTGGCTTTGAATGTATCCTGCTCGAGGATTGCTGCGGGGCCGCCGAGCAGTCCCACCACGAGGCGCAGCTGGAGATGTTCCGCCTGTCCAACGGTCTCTGGGGGTCGATCTCGACCTCCGACGACGTCATCGCCACACTTGCCGGAGCCGCAGCATGACCGCCTATCCTCAAGTAGGGTCGGACCCCTACGCCTGGCCATTCGATGGCCGCTTCTCGCCCGCCGACACGGCCTTGGTCATCATCGACATGCAGCGCGACTTCTGCGACCCCGAGGGCTGGGTCGGTCAGCATGGCGCCGACCCCGCACCGATGCGTGCCGTGGTCGAACCGATCCGCGCGGTCCTCCAACGGATGCGGGCGCTTGGCTTTCCGATCATCCATACGAGGGAAGGCCATCGCGCCGACCTCGCCGATCTGAACGAGAACAAGCGCTGGCGATCGTCTCGCGAGGGTGCCGAGATCGGGACCATGGGCCCCTGCGGCCGGATGCTGACGCGCGGGGAGCCGGGCTGGGAGATCGTGCCCGAGCTGACCCCGGTCGAGGGCGAGCCGATCATCGACAAGCCCGGCAAGGGCGCCTTCTACGCCACGGATTTCGATCAGATCCTGCATGCCCGCGGCATCCGCAATCTCATCTTCGCCGGGGTGACCACGGATTGCTGCGTGCACACCACCATGCGCGACGCCAACGACCGCGGCTTCGAATGCATGCTGCTCGACGATTGCTGCGCCGCCTCCCTGCCCCACAATCACGAGGCCGTCCTGAAATTCACCAAGATGGGCGACGGACTTTTCGGAACGGTTGGCACCTCCGCGCAGCTCTTCGAAGCGCTCTCATGATCGCGATGATCGCCAAACGATTCGCCAGCGCGATCCCCAGCCTTATCGGCGTGATCATCGTGACTTTCGTGATCAGCCACACCCTGCCCGGCGACCCGGCTGCCTATTTCGCCGGCCCCTCCGCGACGGCGGAGTCCATTGCAGAAACGAGGGCCAGGCTGGGGCTGGACCAGCCGTTGCCGATACAGTTCCTCACCTATGTCGGCGATCTGGTGCAGGGCGACATGGGCCGATCGTTCAATTCCGGACAGCCGGTGCTCACAGATCTCGCCCGGCGGCTGCCCGCCTCCTTTGAGCTGACGCTCTATGCGCTGGTCTTCGCAATCGTCGTGGCGGTGCCGCTCGGGCTCTGGGCCGCGGTGAACCCGGGATCGTGGATCGACCACCTCTGCCGCGGCACGGTCACGGCGGCGGCGGCCTTTCCCTCCTTCTTCACCGCACTGGTGCTGATCTTCGTGTTCTACTACAAGCTCGGCTGGGCCCCCTCGCCGATCGGGCGTCTGGCGATCTACTTCCCGATCCCGCCGTCGGTCACCGGCTTCCTCACCATCGACGCCGTACTCGCCGGCGACCTCGCGACCGCCCGCGCGGCGCTCGGCCAGCTGATCCTGCCCGCGATCTCGCTCGGGCTCTTCGCGCTGGCGCCACTGGCGCGGATGACCCGGGCGTCAATGATCGGGGTGCTGGGCTCGGATTTCATCACCACCGCGCGGGCCGAGGGCCTGCCGCGCCGCACCGTCCTGTGGACCTACGGGTTCCGCAACGCGCTGCTGCCGGTGGTGAACATCCTCGGCATGATCTTCTCCTTCCTGCTGGGCGCGAACGTGCTCATCGAACAGGTCTTCGGCTGGCCCGGCATCGGATCCTACGCGGTCGAGGCGGTGCTGACCTCGGATTACGCCGCAATTCAGGGCTTCGTGGTGATGATGGCCGTCCTCTACATCCTGCTCAACCTGGGCGTGGATATTCTGAACATGATCGTCGATCCGAGGGTGCGCTACGATGACTGAACAGATCAATGTTCCACCTCTGCCGAGCGAGCCGTCGCGCCTGGTGAACTTCTGGAGGGGTCTCGTCTACGCGATGAGGTCCAACCCACTCACCGCCTTCGCAATGGTGCTCTTCCTCCTTTTCGTCATCGCCGCCCTCTTCGGCGAGGCCATCGCCCCCTACGGCCCGCTGACGACGTCCTCGAACACGCTGCAACCGCCCAGCTGGGCGCACCCCTTCGGCACCGACCAGTTGGGGCGCGACGTACTCAGCCGGACCATCGTCGCGGCACGGGTGGATTTCGGCATCGCCCTTGCTGCGGTCGGCATCTCTTTCGTTCTGGGGCTCTGGCTCGGCGCCGCGGCGGGCTATTTCGGCGGCTGGACCGACCGGATCGTGGGCCGCATGGTCGACACGATCATGGCCTTCCCGCTCTTCGTGCTGGCCATGGGGATCGTCGCTGCGCTCGGCAACACGGTCTGGAACATCGTCTACGCCACCGCGATCATCAACCTGCCCTTCTACATCCGCTTCGCGCGTGCCGAGGTGAACAGCCGCCGCGATGCCGGCTTCGTCGAAGCCGCGCGCCTGAGCGGCAACAGCGCCGCCCGCATCCTGTCGGTGCACCTGATCCCCAACATCCTGCCGCCGATGATGGTGCAAGTCTCGCTCAACCTCGGCTGGGCGATCCTGAACGCCGCCGGCCTTTCGTTCATCGGCCTTGGCGTCCGCCCGCCGACCCCGGAATGGGGGATCATGGTGTCGGAGGGCGCCAACTACATCTTCTCGGGCGAATGGTGGGTCTTCTTCTTTCCGGGTTTCGCTCTGGTTCTCGCCGTCTTCTGCTTCAACCTGCTGGGCGACGGGCTGCGCGACATGATCGATCCGAAAGGCCGCACATGACCACGCCTCCTCTTCTCGACGTGCGGAACCTGACGGTCGATTTCGCCACCCGCGACGGCACGGTTCATGCGGTCGAGAACGTCTCGTTCCAGCTGGCCCGGGGGGAAACCATGGGCCTAGTGGGCGAAAGCGGCTCGGGAAAGTCGGTCTCCGCCTTCGCGGTGATGCGGCTGCTCGGCAAGTCCGCCAATGTCCGCGCCGAGCGGATCGACGTCGGCGGCCACGACCTGCTCACCGCGTCGGAGGCCGCCGTCGACGCGCTGCGCGGCAAGCGCATGACCATCATCTTCCAGAACGCGCGCTCGGCGCTGAACCCGATCCGCCCGATCGGCCAGCAGATCGTCGACGTGCTGCGCACGCATCGGGGCATGATCGGCAAGGATGCGCGCAAGGCGGCCGTCGCCGCGCTGGCCGAGGTGCGGATTCCCGATCCCGAACGGCGCTATCACGCCTACCCGTTCGAGCTTTCGGGCGGGATGTGCCAGCGGGTGATGATCGCGCTCGCCTTCGCCAGCGAGCCGGAGCTGCTGATCGCGGACGAGCCCACCACCGGGCTCGACGTGACGACCCAGGCGGTCATCATGGACCTGATCCGCGAGAAGTCGTCGCAGCGCCGCATGTCGACGATCCTGATCACCCACGACCTGACGCTCGCCGCCGAATATTGCGACCGTTTCGCGGTGATGCATGCCGGCCATATCGTCGAGCAGGGCACCACCTCCGACATCTTCGAGAGGGCCGCCCATCCCTATACCGGGCTTCTGATGCAGGCGACGCCGCACGGCGCCTCGCGGCTGGAGGATCTGGCGGCGATCCCCGGGACGCTGCCGGACCTTCGCCGCGACCTGCCGCCCTGCCGCTTCGTGCATCGCTGTCCGAGGGCTGCGCCCGTCTGCGCGGCGGCCCTGCCGCGACGGGCCCTCGACGCGTCGCACGAGGTATCTTGCCACATGCCGTGGAAGGAAAGCGCATGACCGTTCCGCTCCTCGAGCTCGAGAGCCTCAAGAAGTTCTACCCCACCGGGACAGGGCAGCTGCATGCGGTCGACGGGGTGGATCTCAAGATCGCGCCCGGCGAGAGTCTTGGCTTGGTAGGCGAATCCGGTTGCGGCAAGTCCACGCTGGTGCGGGTGTTGGCGCGGCTGATCGACGCGACCGGCGGCGCGATCCGCATCGACGGGCAGAGCATTGGCGAGATCCCGGCCCGGCGTTTCGGCACCAACCCGCACCGCCGGCGGATCCAGGTCGTCTTCCAGGACCCGACGGATAGCCTGAACCCGCAATTCAGCATTTTCGACAGCATCGCCGATCCGCTGCGCCGGCTCGGCGGAAAGAAGAGCCGCGCCGAGGTGACCGAGGCCGTGTACGAGGCCGCGAGGATCACCCATCTGCCGGTGGAATTGCTGTCGCGCTATCCGCACCAGCTCTCGGGCGGGCAGAAGGCCCGCGTCGGGATCGCCCGGGCCATTATCCTGCGGCCCGAATTGCTGATCCTCGACGAGCCCACCTCGGCGCTCGACGTCTCGGTCCAGGTGGTGATCCTGCAGCTCCTTGGCCAACTCCGGAAGACGCTGGGGATGAGCTATCTTTTCGTCAGCCACGATCTCAACGTGGTGAAGCTGATCTGCGACCGGGTCGCGGTGATGTATCTGGGCAGGATCATCGAATGCGCCCCGGTCGATCAGATCTTCACCCGCCCGGCGCATCCCTACACCAAGGCGCTGCTATCGGCGATCCCGGGCGCCAGCGTTGAGGGTCGCATCCGGCTAAACGGCGAACCCCGCAGCCCGATCGACCCCGATCCGAATGTCTGCCGCTTCTACGGCCGCTGCCCGATGGGCCAAGAGCTCTGCGCCCGCGAGGCGCCGCCGCTGGTCGAGATCGGCGCACATGCCGCGGCCTGCCATTTCCGTCTCGACCAAGAGGAGGTGCTCGCATGAGCCTCGACCATACGAACTATGCCAGGATGACCGCTTCGGAGATCGCCGCCGGCGTTCGCGACGGAAGCTTTACCGCGCTTGAGGTGACAGACGCCGCAATCGCGCGGATGGAGCTGACGGAGCCGCATCTCCACGCCTTCTGCACCCCCGCGCCCGAGCTCGCACGCAAGACCGCCAAATCGATCGACGCGGGCCGCGCGTCGGGCGAGACGCTGCCGCCCCTCGCCGGCGTGCCGGTGGGGGTCAAGGACCTCATCGCGACGAAGGACCTCGTGACCGCCATGGGCTCGACGATCTACCGCGACTTCGTGCCCGAGGACGACGACATCGTCGTCGACCGCCTGAAGCAGGCGGGTGCGGTGATCCTCGGCAAAACCAACGTGCCCGAGTTCGGTTATTCCGGCGTCGGGCACAATCCGGTCTTCGAGACCAGCCGAAATCCTTGGAACACCGATCTGACGCCGGGCGGCTCCTCGGCGGGATCAGGCGCTTCGGTCGCCGCCGGCGTCACGCCCTTCGCCCTCGGCTCCGACGGCGGCGGTTCGGTGCGCATCCCGTCGGCCCATTGCGGCCTGGTGGGGATCAAGGCGTCGATGGGCCGCGTGCCGCTCTGGCCCGGCTGCCGGGACGAGCGGTTCCCTGGGGTTTCGAGCTGGGAGAGCCTGGAGCATATCGGGCCGATGGCGCGCAACGTGTCCGATGCCGCGCTGATGCTGTCGGTCATCGCCGGGCCGGACATGCGCGACAGGCACACGATCCCGAACGACGTCGCGTGGCTCGAGGAGGCGAAGTCCGGCGGGCTGCCGAAGCTGCGGATCGCCTATAGCGAGGATTTCGGGTATCTCGCCGTCGATCCCGAGGTGCGTCGCGTCGTGCGAGAGGCGGTCACCGCCTTCGAGGAGATGGGCTGCGAGGTGGTCGCCGCCGATCCCGGATGGGAAGATCCCGGCGCCGTCTTCTGGGGCCTCGTGATGGCCGATAGCGATCTTGCAGGCATGCGGGCATGGCTGCCGGAACATGCTGCAGACATGTCCCCGCACCTCGTCAAGATGCTGCAGGGACGTTTCCCCGACGAATACCTCACCAATGCCGGCATGGCGCGCAAGAAGCTCTGCAACATCGCCGCGCGGTTCTTCGGCACCTTCGATCTGCTGTTGTCGCCGACGCTCACGGTGCCGCCCTTCGCGCTCCACATGCAGGGCCCCGAAAAGACCGAAGGCCGGATCGTCGACCCGGCGGCCTGGCTCGGCTTCTGCTTCCCGTTCAACATGACCGGCCAGCCCGCGGCCTCCGTGCCCGCCGGGCTGACGAAGGACGGGTTGCCCGTGGGCCTCCAGATCGTCGGGCGGCACCTCGACGACGCGACCGTGTTGCGCGCCGCCGCTTCCTTCGAGGCGGCGAGACCCTGGTCGGACCGGACACCGCCGCTGATCGTCGAACTCGAAGGAGCCGCCGCATGAAGACGAAGATCACCGAGGGCGACGTGCGCCTCGGCCTCGCCGCGATCGGCGTCCACCCGGATGCGGAGAGGTTGCCCGCGATCGCCGCCATCCTCGATCAGAGCATGGCGATGGCCGCCGCCGTGATGGCGGCCCCGCTGCGGCCGCGCTGCGAGAATGCGCCGGTCTGGTTCCTGCCCCCGTCGGAAGCGCGCGAATGACCCCCTGGACACGGATGAGCGCAGGCGACATCGCGGCGGAGGTGCGCTCGAAGCGGATGACCGCGCGAGGGTCGGTCGAGGCGTCGCTCGCCCGGATCCGCGAGACCGATCCGGCCCTCGTCGCCTTCACCGAGGTGATGGCGGACCGCGCTCTCGCCACCGCGGACCGCCTCGATGCGCGCATCGAGGCGGGAGAGGATGTGGGGCCGCTGGCCGGCATTCCCTTCGCCGTGAAGGACCTGATCGACATCGAAGGCGTCACGACCCGGGCCGGGTCCAGGATAAACCTCGATCTGCCGCCCGCCTTGCAGGACGCGCCGGTCATATCCCGGCTCGAAGGCGCGGGTGCGATCCTCGTGGGTGCGCTCAACATGGGGGAATACGCCTATGATTTCACCGGCGAGAACGCGCATGTGGGCTCCACCCGCAATCCGCGCGATCCCGAAAGACGCTCGGGCGGGTCTTCGGGCGGATCCGGCGCCGCGGCGGCCGCCGGGATGGTGCCCCTGACGCTCGGGTCCGACACCAACGGTTCGATCCGGGTGCCGGCCTCGTGGTGCGGCCTCTTCGGGTTGAAGGCAACCTACGGCCGTATCCCGCGCAGCGGGACATTCCCCTTCGTCGACAGTCTCGACCATATCGGCCCGATGGCCCGATCGGCGCGCGATCTCGCCCTGGCGCTCGATGTTTTGCAGGGCCCGGACCGGGGCGATCCCGCCTCAATCGACCGCGCGTCCTCCACCGCACTCGCTTCGCTCGACAGGGGGCTCGAGGGCCTGCGCATTGCCCGCGGCACGGGGTATTTCGACCCGCCCGCAGGGGCCGCGCGCGAGGCGCTCGACCGGGTCTGCGCGGCACTTGCCGTGAGGCTCGAAGCGGAGCTTCCGGGCGCCGCGGCGTCACGCGCCGCCGCCGCCCTGATCACGGCCGTGGAAGGTGCCGCCACCCACGCGGAGAACATGCGCACCCGCCCCGGGGATTTTGGCGGCCCCATGCGCGACCGCCTTCTGGCCGGCGCTCTGGTGCCCGGCATCGCCTATGTGCGCGCGCAGCGCCTGCGCCGGCAATTCGCCGAGGATGCCGCGGAGGTCTTCCGCCACGTCGATGCCATCGTGACCCCGACGACCCCTTTCCCCGCCCCCCGGATCGACAGCGACACCCTGACCATCGACGGACAGGACCAGCCCTACCGGCCCCATATCGGAATCTACACTCAGCCGATCAGCTTCATCGGCCTGCCCGCCGTCTCGATGCCCGTCCAGAACGTCGAGGGCCGGTTGCCGATCGGCGTCCAGATCATCGCCGCGCCCTGGCGCGAGGATATCGCCCTGCGCATCGCCCATGCGCTCGAACTCTCCGGGACCTGCAGCGCCCCGGTCGCATCAATGGAGAACGCCTGACATGAACGCGGACGAGATCGATCTGCCCGGCCCCCTGGCCGAAGTCACCGAGGCCTTCGAGCGCTACGAGACCGCGCTCGTGACTAACGACGTCGCGGTACTGGACGAGACCTTCCACGTCGACGCCCGCACGATACGCTACGGAATCGGCGAGAACCTCTACGGTCACGCCGAGATCGCGGCCTACCGCGCCGCGCGGCCATCGACCCGGCTGGAACGGACGCTAGAGCGGACGTCGATCACCACCTACGGCACCGAGTTCGGCACCGCCATGACCCTCTTCCGGCGCAGCGAGGGCAAGATCGGACGGCAATCCCAGACATGGGCGAAGATCGACGGCGCATGGCGCGTCGTCGCCGCACATGTTAGCGTCATCGACGACCCGGAGACGCCATGACCTCCGCACTCGTCAAGCTGTCGCTGGCGTCCGGCGAAACCCGGTCCGCCGCGGTCGTGCGCGAGATCAGCGCACAGATCGTCGCGGGCAAGCTGCCGCCGGGCAGGAAACTGGATGAAGCCACCCTCGGGGAATGGTTCGGCCTGTCGCGAACTCCGATCCGCGAAGCCCTGCGGGAATTGGCGGCAATCGGCCTGGTGGAAAGCCTGCCGCACCGGGGCGCCTGCGTGGCTAGGGTCCGCCCCGAGGAGATGATGGAGAACTTCGAGTTCATGTCCGAGCTCGAGTGCCTCTGCGCTGGTTTCGCCGCCCGCCGGATGAGCGGCGCCGAGAAGGCCGCGTTGAAGGAGATCCACGACCAGGGCCTGGCGCTCGCCCGGCGGCTGGACCGCGATGCCTACCGCGCCCACAACACCCGGTTCCATGCGGCCATCTATGACGGGGCCCGCAATGCGAGCCTGCGGGAAGCGACTCTATCGGTGCGCCGCTCGATCAGTGCGTTCCGGGCCGCGCAGTTCGACGGCGAGCTGCGGATGGGCAACTCGCAGTCCGAACACGGCCTGATCGTCGCAGCGATCCAGAAAGGCGATGCCGAGGATGCCAAAAACCTCATGCGCGAGCACCTCCGCATCGTGATGGAAGCCACCCATTCCTACCTGCGCGAGAAGCGCGTAATCCCGATCTGAAGGCGCATCCCCATGTCCTCGACCAAGACCCTACTTATCGCCGTCTGCGGAGCGCACATGCGCGGCATGCCACTCTCGTCGCAGATGGAGCAATGCGGCGCCAGCTTCGACAGCGAGGCCCGCACCGACGACAGCTACCGGCTCCACGCCCTGACGGCCAGGGATCCGATCCGCCCCGGTCTGGTCCGGGGCACGCCGGGCAGCGGCGCCGAAATCGCGCTGGAACTCTGGGCCATCTCGGCCGAGGGCCTTGGCCACCTGATGACGATGATCGATACCCCGCTCGGCATCGGCACTCTGCGCTTGGTCGACGGCCGCATGGTCAAGGGCTTCGTCTGCGAGGCCTGGGCCGTCGGCGACAGCGCCCAAGACATTACCGCCCTAGGATCCTGGCGCGCCTTCATGGCCGCCCGCCCCAGGCTCCAGATGAGCTCCTGAAAGGAATATCCCCGTGACCACCGACTGGGACCGCGCTACCGGCTCACTAGACATCGCCACCCTCCGGGCGCTCTATGCAGAGGGGGCCCTGACGCCGGAAGCGCTGATCGACGTGATCCACGACCGTATCGCGGCACGTGGCGACGACCACGTGTGGATCCACCTGATCGACCGCGAGAGCTGCAAGGCCCGCGCCCGCGCCCTGATGGCGGATCCGTCGGCGAGGGACCTGCCGCTCTACGGAATCCCCTTCGGCATCAAGGATAACGTCGACCTCGAAGGAGTGCCCTCCACCGCCGCGGTGAAGGCCTGGAGCCGGATGCCCGACGCGTCGAGCCCGCTGGTTCAAAGACTGCTTGATGCCGGCGCCATCCCGATCGGCAAGCAGAACCAGGACCAGCTCGGCATGGGCGTCGTCGGCGTCCGAACAGATTACGGCATCCCGCACTGCGCCTTCGACAGCCGCTACATCTCCGGCGGTTCCAGCTCCGGCGGCGGGGTCAGCGTCGCGGCGGGACTCGTCAGCTTTGCCGTGGCAAACGACGCGGCCGGGTCGGGACGCGTGCCGGCCGCGCTCAATAACATCGTCGGTTACAAGCCGACGCCGGGTCTCGTTCCGCGTGCCGCGCGCTCGCAGGCGGGCATGGTCGGAACCGAGAACTTCCTGACCCTCACCATGCAGGACAGCGTCCTGCTGTCGAACCTCTGGTTCCACTTCGAGCCGGCCGATCCATTCTCGAAGCCCGAGGCGACAGGTTTCTCCGTGTCCGCCGGTGCCGCCCCGGAAAGTTTCCGCTTCGCGATTCCCGACGCAGCGACGCTCGATACCAATGGCGACGCAGAGGCGGAACGCCTCTTCCGCGAGAACGTCGCCAGGCTCGAGGCACTGGGTGGCAGTGCGGTCGAGATCGACATGACGCCCTATCTCACCGCGGCGAAGATGCTCTACGAAGGCGCCTTCATCGCGCAACGCTATGCGAATTTCGGCGATATGTTCGACAAGGACGAAGACGCGCTCTGTGCCCCGACGCGCAAGATCCTGTCATGGGGCCGCAACTACACCGCGCGCGACGTCTTTCGGGCGCAATACGTGATCGCAGGCTACAGGCAGCAGGCGCGGCAGCTTTTCAAGGAGGTCGACCTCATGGTGACGCCGACGTCGCCCACGACCTACACGATCGACGCCCTGCTCGCCGACAACATCGCGCTCAACGCGAAGATGGGCACCTACACGAACTTCGTGAACATGCTCGACCTTCCCGCCGCATCCGTCCCTGCCGGGTTCCGCCGCGACGGCGTCCCGCTGGGCACGATGCTGATCGGGCCATCGCTGGGCGATGACCTCGTCTGCCGAATCGGCGCCGCACTGCACACGGCGCTCGGGATCGCGCCGGGGCTGGCCGGCAGGCCGGTCGTCGCCGAAGCCTGATCCCGACGTCCGGCGCCGCGGAGGCGCCGGAGGCGGCAGTTTTCTCAGAGATCGAAGAGGGCAGCCACGCCACGCAGATCGGTGACTTCGAATGCGCCCTCCGGCGGCGCGCCGAGAAAGGCCACCTGCAGTCCCGCGCACAAGGCGGAAACCGTGCCGGTTCCGCTGTCCTCCACCGCCAGGACCTCCGCCGGCGCCAAGCCCAGGATCTCGGCGCCGCGCAGGTAGGGCTCGGGGGCGGGCTTGCCGTCGGTTACGTCGTCGAGCGTGATCGCATCGACGAGGAGCGATCGGGCGCCGAGCGCCGCGAGGTTGGCCTCGACCACGCGCCGGCCCGAATTGGAAACGGCGACCTGCGGGATGCCTGCGTCATGCAGCGCCCGCATGACGTCGCGGGCATGGGGCATCGGAGCGGCTTCCGCGGCGCGGTCGCAGAATCTGTCCTGGATCGCGTCGAGCCAGTCCTGCCGGGCGATACCGGGCAGCTGCGGCTCCAGCGCCTTCCAGACATCGTCCATGTGCACGCCGAGAAAACGATCCGGCGGGTCGGCGCGCAGGTCGAGCCCGTGCGCCAGGCAGATATCGATCAGCACGCTGTGATGCAGCGGTTCGCTGTCCACCAGGGTTCCATCCACGTCCCAGGCGACGCCGCGCAGCTTCATGGCCGCATGTCCTTCAGGCGGACATAAAGGTCGTGGTACCTTGCATAGCCCGCGTCGTAGACCGCTCGGTTCTCCGGCTTCGGTTCGACGAGATCGGCTTCGTGTACGAGGCTCCCGATGCCGTCCCAATCGGCCAGTCCGCAGCTCACCGCCGCCGTCCAGGCCGCCCCGAGGCACGAGCCCGGATGGTCGCCCAGCCGCTGCAACGGCGCGTCGAGGATGTCGGCCACGATCTGCATCCAGACGAGGCTGGCCGAGCCGCCATCCGAGACGAGGAACCGTCGGGGGTCGTGGCCCATGTCGCGCAGGACGTCGACGTGGTGACGCAGCGCGTAGCCATAGCTTTCCAGCACGGCGCGCCAGATATGACCGAGCCCGTGCGACAGCGTGAGGCCCTCGATGAGGCCGCGGGCCGACGGATCGTGGATTGGTGTCTTCTCGCCCAGGAAATACGGCAGCACGGTCAGGTCGTCGGACCCCCCCGGGACGGACGCGGCCATCGTGTCAAGCCCGGCATGAGGCGACGCGCTCAGATCACGTCCCTCGCAGAACGTGCGGACGAACCAGTTCAGCACCGAACCGCCCGTGGACATGCAGCCGTTGGGCATGAAGAGGCCGGGGATCAGGTGGTAATCGAGGTAGAGACGCGGATCGGGGGCAGCCTCTTGCGTCGCCGTCATCACGTCCACCGCGCCGCCGAACTTCAGCAGGACGTCGCCCGCCCGTGTCACCCCGGCGCCCAAGGCAGAAGCGATGAAGTCGGCCGCTCCGCCCGCCACGGGGGTACCCTCGGCCAGTCCGGTCGCGGCCGCCGCGGCGGCGGTGACACGCCCCTGCAGCGCGTGGCTCTCGATCCGCGGCGGCAGCGCCTGCCATGGAACACCGGTCATATCCGCCAGTTCGCGCGAGAGGGTTCCGTCCACGATCTCCGTCAGACCCGCCTCGAGCGCCCAGTTCTGCTCCACGGTCCGCTGGCCAGTCAGCCGCCAGTTGATGTAGTCGTAGGAGCCGAACACGGTCGCGATCCGGGCGTGAATGTCCGGCTCGTGGCGGGCGAGCCAGCGCAGCTTGGCGCCGACGAGCTGCTGGTTCACGCCGTTGCCTGCGCGCGCTAGGAACGCCTCCGCGTCGATCTCGGCCCGCATCTCTGTGACCTCGGCACCACATCGCCCATCGCTCTGCTGGATCGAGGGACGCAGCAGGGCGCCATCCGCGTCCAGCAGGACAACGGCGGGCAGCATTCCGGACGTGCCGATCGCCGCGATCTTGGAGGCGGGCCGCCCGGTGGTCTGCAGCAGTTCGGGCACGAGCGCGCAGACATTCGACCACCATTCGGACGGGTCCTCCTCCGCCCAGCCCGCTTTCGGCGAGCTGAGCGAGACCGGGCGCGAGGCCACGGCGAGGATCCGGTCCGGCAGCTCCATCAGCAAGCCGATGGTCGAGGTCGTGCCGATGTCGAGGCCGAGTACGAGGCTCATGGGGAAATCACCCTGCCCGGCGCAGAGTGTCCACCTTGTCCATGAACCGCTTGACGCGATCCCCGTCCACGGCGTTCCAGGTGTCGCCGTCGACCTTGAAATGGGTGCCGATCACGCAGCCCGTCGCGACCGAAAAGACGTCTTCGATGTTGTCGATGTTCACCCCGGTGTTGGCGAAGACCGGCACGCCCTCGACCGCCTCGCAGACCTTGCGGAGATCGGAGTGCTGGGCCGGCTGGCCGGTGATCGGACCGGAAACGAGGATCGCATCGGCGAGCGACGAAAAGACTGCACTCTTCGCGCGCAGCTCGATCGGACGCTGGTCGAGGGAATGCGCGAATTCCGCGTTGATGTTGAAGAGCATCTTCATGTCGCCGCGCTTCAGATTCGCGCGCAGGCGCGAGGCTTCGGCGCAGTCGGGCTCCCAGATACCCATGTCGGAGGCGAATACACCGGTGAAGATCTCGCGCACGAAGGATGCGCCGGTGACCGACCCGATGGCTACGGTGCTCCGCGGGTCCCAGAGATAGTTCACGCCGAAAGGCACCTTCAACAGGGGTTTCACCGCCGAGACGATCGCGGTCATCGCCGCCACGCGACGTTGTTGCAAAAATCGCTGCAGGGATTCACTTGGTGAATCCTGACGGTTAGGTCGGGCGCATGCCAAAGCCT
>CANLEQ010000045.1 GCA_947489705.1 uncultured Paracoccaceae bacterium | reverse complement strand
TTGCTCATGCGGCGCGTCTAACGGCGTGGATTCGCAAAGTGAATCCTCCGTCGTCAGACTTGTGCAACAACGCCGGTCAGGGCAGACGTATTTCGCAATCTTAAACATTCCAGTTGATTGTATTTAGTGTATAGACATAAACGGTCGCGATAATAGTTAAATTTACTAAATCGGTTTTTATCGAGAGTTGCCCGTGACGGCTCGAATAATATTGCGACAGGAAAAGCGTGAGAAGTCCGGCAACACCAAGAGCTGCAATCATGCCGACTGGGCCACCGAAGTAAAATCCCACGAATGTGGCTAAAATCTTGAGAGCACTCGACACACCCATAACATAGGCATGTATTCGGCTGTTTCCCACGGCCAGAAACGCGTTCTGATAAACCATGGGCAAAACACCGATCGCACCGTTAAGGGCAAGTAACGAGAGGAATACGCCTGCAGAACTGTATCTGTCGTCGTAGAGCAGATCTATAATCGGTTGCGCCAGCAGCGCGAGGAGGATGAAAGCGGGGGTCGTGACGGAGGTTTGTATCACGCGAATTTTCGATAGGATTGCCTTCATCCGCTCCGGCTTTTCCCGGTACGTGCGTGACAGAACAGGATATCCTACGCTGCTCAGGATCTTGTTGGTCAAATCTCCAATCATCCACCCGAAAAGCGAGGCAATATGAAGGAAGGACAGGGTGTCGAGATCGACTAGATAGCCGTTGACCGCCTTCAGGCCCATGCCTCCCATATAAGTGAAGAACGTTCCGAGCAGGATCCATCTGCCAAAGGTCAATATTTCAGAGATTGTGCTGCGATCCCAATGAAAGCGATTGCTTTGCGAGGGCAACAGAACATGGCTGAGCAGGGTCTGCGCAAGCGCGCCACAGACGGTACCGATCGCGAGACCCCAGACGGATTGCGTCCACCATGCAAGCAGAATTGTCAGAATAACCGATATGACCTGTGCCACAAGTTCCAGCGTCACGACCCGTCCCAAGGCAATGTTGCGGGAGCGAACGACAACCTCGATAGATTTGAATCCAGATATGAATGCGCTGAGTGCCGAGACGCAGATCAGAGGGAACAGCAGAGGCTGATCGTAGATCAGCGCATAAGGCCAAGCGAGAAGCCAAGCCAGACCGGTGATCCAGGCTCCTCTGATCACCATCAGGGTCCAGGAAGTCGACAAGAAGTCAGGATCCTCGCCGCGATGCGACCTGACAATCGCTGGCTGCACTCCCACGTCGCTGACAAGCTGCAGAGCGCCGATAAAAACCGTGACAAGGACCATCAGCCCGAAAGCCTCAGGGAAAAGTAGACGGGTCAGGACCAAGTTCGATCCCAGCTGCAAGATCTTGGAGATGCCGAAGGATCCCGTTACGAGTATCGTTCCCCGCATGGAGCGCGAGCGGAGCTGGTCCCCCCGGAACTGGGCGGCGAATTTCGTAGTCAGGGTTGTGATGGAATTCATGAACTCGTACTTTCTGACGTGCCTGAGGTAGGGCTAGACGTCAATTTCGCCCCCTGATGAGGGCTATCTTCATCAGGCCCTTCCATCTGGAAAAAGAAAGGGGATCTATTCGAAGGGCGCGAACCATGAGGCGGATCGCCAAACACCTGTGGCCTTCAGAAAAGCGCCTCCAAGCCACCCCCGTCAGCAGGCCCGCAGCATGTTGCCCAACCGGCATCGAGGTTTCCGATCTTGATACGCTCGGGCTGAAAATTGGTGGTCGCCCGGCGGCGAGGGCATCCATTTCTCCATTTCGCCGTTGGCGCGCAAAGTCACGCGCTGCAGTTTCGTAGAACGCGCGCTCTTTATTGGTCTGGGTATGCGTAATTGAAGCCCCGTGCAGTCGATAGAGGTAGGAGACGCGGACATCATGCCAGACCCGACCCTCCTCGGCCAGACGACATTGCAGGTCGATATCCTCGGCCGTGACAAACCAGTCGCGCGCGCCCCCAATCCGGATCAGCGCCTCCCTCCGCGTCAACCAACTTCCGAAATGAGTGATTGCCTGACCGCCGCGCAGGCAGTCGGACACCTCTCGCGGTATCCCCTGATCAGCCAAGTCGACCAAGTATCGGCCCCGGGAGGTCATGACGGCAAAGGCACTCGATGCGGCAACATAATCAGGGTGTGCATCAAGCCAGGCGATTTTAGGGGCGAGACTTCCAGGCGTTATTTGGTCGTCGGCATCGCATCGCACGACATATTCGGTGCGCGCGGCTTTCAGACCGGCATTGAAGGCTCCCGAGATGCCCGTACAGGGACCGGGAACGACCCTGATACGCGAATCTCCCATTTTTTGTGCGACCGCAGCAGATGTATCCGTGGAGCCGTCGTCCACCACGATGATATCCGCAACGCAATCATGCTTCAGGATTGACGATAGGGCATCCGCAAGCGTGGCGGCACCGTTGCGAACAGGAACGATTACGGAAACGGTGGACATGGGATCGCTCTCAACGGGGCCGGCCACCTGGCCGGCAGGTCAGGCTTAAGGGAAAAGGGAGGCCCCGGCACAGTTCGCTCTTCAAGATCAGGCATGGCCGCAACAGGTGTATTTTCCGTGATCATGCATTCCACCTGTCGGCCTGCTCGTCCTCGATGCGCGAGACGGTGCGCGACTTGCCCTGGACGAGCGAGCGGCGCTGGTAGCTGCGGATGAAACGGCGCAGCTCGGCATCCTCATGGCGGGGCGCGCCGCGCATCCAGGCCCCGAAGTACCCTTGGAGGGTCGCCAGACCGCCCAAGATATAGGGTTTGCGCCCCATCTTGCGGATCGCGGTCGCGGTGAAATAGAGCGGGTCGGACCCCATGTAATACTGCCCCGCACCGTGCCGGCGGCGGCCGGTATAGATACTCTGCTGGCTCGACCCCATGGGACGCAGATGCTCGAACTTCAGGTCGTCGTAGCTGCGCACGATCCAGCCCATCTTGCGCGCGGTATGGCAGTCGATCCCGTCCCACATCACTTCGCGCACGAAGCCGCCGATCTGCTGGAAGCATTCGCGACGATAGAATTTCGTCATGCCTTCGGACATTTCCGTGCCGTGCCCTTCGGAGACCAGCTCGCCCGACGCGGCACGGTAGCATGACCGCCCCGACGCGCTGCCCAGGCGCGGGGTCTCCTCCATCCGCTCGATCAGCGTCTCGAAATATCGCGGTGGCAGGTCGAGATCGAGGTCGAGCTTGCACAGATACGGGAAATCCGCCTGATCGACGGTGTCGAGCCCGTGATAGAACGCCTCGATCACGCCGGGCCCCACGGCGCGGCCGCCGCGATCGGGTTTCGCGATCACCCGGATCCAGTCATGCGCGGCGGCGTATTCCGCGAGGATCTGCGGCGTCGCGTCGGTCGAACCGTCGTCGACGATGATCCAGAGCGCGGGCGTCAGCGTCTGCGCCACCACGCTGTCGAGCGTGCGGCGCATGTACTCCGCCTCGTCGCGGCAGGGCGAGATCAGGAGGTAATCCCGGGGCGGAATGTCGGTCTCGGTCATGGTGGCTCCGGAAAGCTGGATCGGCTCCGCGTTATACCGCGGAAAGAAGACGATGCCAGATCATGGGCGTATCTGGCGGATGATGGCATGGAGAGCCGCGGCCGCGGCCGCGTCGGTGAAACGCCGGTCGGCCTCTTCCCGACCGCGCGCGGCGATTTCGGTGCGACGCGCCCCGTCGTGCCACAGCCCCGCAATCGCGTCCTGCAGGGCACCGGCATCGAAGGGCGGCACCAGCAGCCCGGTCTTGCCATCCTCGATATAGCCCTCGGTGCCAAGACAGCGCGTGGCGATCACCGGCACACCCATATGCATGGCATTGATGAAGGTGATCTGTCCCGAGGCGGTCTCGAGATTGCTGATCGGGGTGACCGAGACCCGCGCCCGCGCCAGAAGATCCAGGCATTCCTCATAGCTCAGGTCGGATTTCAGCGTGACATGCGGACTTTTGGGCAAGGCGGCGGCGGCGTCGGGCCGGGTCACGATGATCGTGGGGATCGCCAGAGCGTCGACCGCCTCGATCAACGTCTCGTAATCGCGATGCGCCGATCCCATCGCCAGCAGGAAGGGACGTTCGGTATCCTCGTCGCGTGCGATGCCGGGCGCGCCGCGTTGCAGGGGAACGAAGTGGAACCGGCTTTCGGGCACCCCGAGATAGGCGGCATAGGGCCCGATCTCCGAAGGGGAATGGACCACGAAGGCGTCGATCGCGGGGGCGATGAACCGCGCCACCTTCTGCCGGCGCCCCGGGGAAAGGCTGCCGAGATTGAAGTTGTAGGCGACGATATGCGGCCTTGCCGGCCCCAGCCGCTTCAGAAGGCCCGCGCACATGGCGAGTTGCGGAAAAGCCGTCACCACGCCGTCGGGACGATGGGCGAGCGCGCGCGCCGCCTGCCCCAGATGGCCCGCCCAGACCTTGAGGCTTTCCCAGGCGGTTCTCTTGCGATGCCAGCTGTCGCTGCGGCGCAACGCCGGCACCTTGCGAAAGGTCAGGGTCTCGTCGTCGATCAGGTTGTCCAGCCAGGGCGACCTTTCATCGACGAAAAAGAACGCCGCCACCGCCCAGAGGGCCTTGCGGGCCTCGCCTCCATGCCCGTCTTGCCGGTGCGAAACCTCGTCCGCCCCGGCCCTCGGCACGTCCGGGCGCTCGGTCGAGGGGTTCTGAGAGGACATCGATCATACCTTCCGTTCAGAAAACCGGATTTCCGCCCCGGCCGGGGAAATCATTCCCGCTCCAACCTCGCATATTTGCCTGTTGGTCATGGTCACGCGCTAGGCGGATTGCGGGGCTGTGGCAACAATTCGGTCTGAATTTTACGAAAAAGCCGTCAGAAGTGCACAATCCAGCCGTTCTGGCACGATTGTGACGGCGCTTTTGAGCAAAAGGATTGCCCGATGCCGGGCTAAGATGCGAAAGCAGGCCACGCAGGAACGGATTCGGGGCCCGAGCCCCTCGCGACCTTGCGACAGCGCTTGCCAGAAGGCCGGCAAGAGGTCGGGTCGGGGAGATTTTCGATCCCCTTCTCCCGCGACGACGTATGTTGGTGACGATCAAAGAGACGAAGGTTTTTCTCATGTCATTTGCCGAGCTGTCCAAGGGCACGCAAAATCGGGGCCTGCTGCATCCCGGCCTGATCTGGCTGACGCTGGCCACCATCGCGGCGGCGATCTTCTTCGCCCCGGGTCTCAGGGCGCTGGCCGACGCATGGCAATTGCCCGAATACAGCCACGGCCCCCTGATCCCGGTCCTGTCGGGCTTTCTCTTCCTGCGGCACCTGAAGGAGATCCCGGTCGATCCCGGCCCCAAGACCGACCGCTGGATCGGCGTTGCGGTCATCGGCCTTGCCCTTCTCATGGGCGGCCTCGGCCGGCTGGCCAACATCGCCGACATCGTCGCCTATGCCACGATCGTGTGGGTGGGCGGCGTGCTCCTGATCAGCTTCGGCTGGCGGACCGGGCGGAAGTTCTGGCCGTCGGTCCTGCATCTCGTCTACATGCTGCCCCTGCCGGGCATCCTCTATTACGGCCTCTCGACCCAGCTGCAGGTGGTCTCCTCCGAGCTCGGCGTCTGGTTTCTCAAGCTCATGTCGATCCCCGTCTTCCTCGAAGGCAACATCATCGACCTGGGGGTCTTCAAGCTGCACGTGGCCGAGGCCTGCTCCGGCCTGCGCTACCTGTTCCCGATCCTGTCGTTCTCCTACATCTTCGCCGTGCTCTATCGCGGACCGATGTGGCACAAGGCGGTGCTGCTGATCTCGGCGGCTCCCATCACCGTGTTCATGAATTCCGTCAGGATCGCGATTTCGGGGATCATCGTGGATCGCTATGGCCTGGAATGGATCGAAGGGTTCAGCCATTTCTTCGAAGGCTGGGTGATCTTCGTGGCCTGCGTCATCCTGCTCTTCGGCCTGGCGCGGCTGATGCTGTTCCTGCAGCCCGTCAAGATGTCGCTGAGCCAGGCGCTCGATCTCGATTACGACGGGCTCGGCACGCAGGCCAAACGGATCGTCCTGGTGCGTCCGTCTCCGGCACTGATCACGGCCGCCATCGTGTTTCTGGTGGGCGCGCTCATCGCGGTCGCCACACCGTCGCGCGAAGCGGTGATCCCCGACCGCGAGACCTTCGCGACCTTCCCGCGCAGCGTGGGCGGGTGGCAACAGGTGGGCCCGGCCGAGACGCTCGAGGACAGCGTGGCCACGATCCTTGCGGCCGACGATTACCACTCCATCAATCTCGCGAGCACCGGGGCCGCGGCACAGGTCGGCCTCTTCATGACCTGGTATGCCGACCAGGATAACGGCGGCGCCCATTCGCCCGAAGTCTGCCTGCCCGGAGCGGGCTGGGAGATCGCCTGGTTGGAGCGGACGGACATCTCTCAGGAGATCGGCGCCGAGCGGCCCGTGCCGCTCAACCGTGCGATCATCCAGCAGGGTGAAAGCCGGATGATGGTCTATTACTGGTTCGAGCAGCAGGGACGGATGCTGACCGACGATTTCTCGGCGGCGCTCTACACGCTCTGGGACCGCACCTTCACCGGCCGGACCGATACCGGACTGGTGCGTCTGACCACGCCGATCCTGCAGAACGAGACCGACGAGGAAGCGGCCGCACGGCTCAACGATGCCACCGAAGCGATCCTGCCAATCGTCCCGCGCTACCTGCCCGATCGGGAGGATGACGTCCTCTAAAGCCCCCCGGACTTCGTTCCATGCTGTTCAGCACGCTGAGTTTCTGGCTCTTCTTCGCCGTGGTCTTCGCAACATATGCGGTTCTGCCCCATAGGTGGCAGAACCGAATGCTGCTGCTGGCGAGCTACGTCTTCTATGCCGGATGGGACTGGCGGTTCCTGGGCCTCATATGGCTCAGCACGATCATCGACTACCTTGTCGCGCTGCGGATGGACCGCGCGACGGGGCCCGCGCGCAAGAGACTGCTGGCCGTTTCGATCTGTGCCAATCTGGGGATGCTCTGCATCTTCAAATATCTGGGATTCTTCGCAGACAGCTTTTCCGATCTGATGGCCGCGATCGGACTGCCGGCGGACCCCCTGGTGCTGTCGATCGCGCTGCCGGTCGGGATCTCGTTCTATACCTTCCAGACGATGAGCTACACGATCGACGTGTATCGCAGGCAGATCGCGGCGCGGACGAACTTTCTGGATTTCGCGCTGTTCGTCGCCTTCTTTCCGCAGCTCGTCGCCGGCCCGATCGAACGGGCGGCGAACCTCCTGCCGGAAATCGAGAAGCCGCGTATCCTGCGCAGCGACGCCATTTGCCGCGGGGCGGTCCTGTGCCTTCTGGGATTGGTCAAGAAGATCGTGATCGCCGATGCGATTGCGCCATCCGTCAACGCCATCTATGCCAGCCCCGACCCGTCGGGATTGGACGTGATCCTCGCGACCTGGCTCTTCGCGATCCAGATCTACTGCGATTTTTCGGGATACACCGATATCGCCCGCGGCGTGGCCAAGATGCTGGGCTTCGGTCTGATGCGGAACTTCGCCCAGCCCTATTTCGCGACGGATCCCCAGGAATTCTGGCGGCGCTGGCACATCTCGCTGTCGACCTGGCTCAAAGATTATCTCTACATCTCGCTCGGCGGCAATCGTGGCGGACGCCTCAAGACCTACCGAAACCTGATGGCGACGATGGTGCTTGGCGGATTGTGGCATGGCGCGGCGTGGAACTTCGTCCTCTGGGGCGCCTATCAGGGGCTTTTGCTGTCGGCGCATCGCGCGCTGACCGGACGCCGCAAGGGTACGTCGGAAGGCGTGGCCCCAAGCGGCTGGCAATTCCTGCGCCGGGTCATGGCGATCGCCCTCTTCTTTCAGGTGGTCTGCTACGGATGGCTCCTGTTCCGAGCCGTATCCTTCGAGCAGATCGCTTATTTCACGACCCTGATCCTGTCGCCCGCAACGCCCGGATGGGCCACGATCTCCATGCCCTCGGTGCCGGTCGCGGCGCTTCTGGGAATGATCTTCCTGTTCTTCTGGGATGCCGGCACGGAATGGTCGGGGCGCGTGCGGTTCTATCTGTGGTTCCCTGCGCCCATTCGCGGGCTCGGCTATGCCGGCATGATCTACCTTCTGGCCTTCGGCGCGACGACGGCGCCGGCCAGCTTCATCTATTTCCAGTTCTGAGAGACCGATGTCCCCTCTGATCCGCATGCCTTTGATGGTTCTCGCCGCGCTGGTCGCGCTCGACCTCGCGGCCGCGGGCGCCCTTTCCGTGTTCGAGGAAAAAGGGATCGGCGGCAGCCTCGTGAATTATTTCGAATACGGCCGCAGCACCCCGGGAAAGATCGCGAAATGGCAGGCCGAACCGGATCTGCCGGGCAATCTCTACAAGGTCGCATGGCGACCGGGGGCGCTGAAATATTCGGCCGAAAGCTTTGCCAAAGAAGTCGAGGGCCCGAAACCCGTCATTCGTGCCTACGGGATGTCCTTCACCGACAGAATTCTGTCTCACGCGGAAACAGAGCGCCCGAGCCTTGCGGTCGACAGTATGGGCGGCCCTGGCGCTTCGCCAAATTACGTCTTTGCCCAGTTTCTCGACGATCGGGAGAATCGCCGGCCTGGCGACGTGGCGATAATCGGCATTCTCGCCTCCTCCGTATCCGGCATGGGCGCGATGTCGAACCAGACCCGCGTCTTCGAGCAGCCCGCCCCCTTCACCTTTCCAATCTTCCGGCCGACCGGCGGACACGGCCTGGAACGGCTGGATCCCATAATCGAGAGCCTGGAGGCGCAGAACGCGCTTGCGCAAGATCCCGACCGCGCCCGGGCTTGGCATGCGCAGCTCGCCGAAGAGGACAAGCTTTATTCTCCCTTTGCCTATGCGCTGCCCTGGCTCGATCGCTCGCCCTTCATGCGCCTCGTCCGCCGCTCTTTGGCAACATCCGATATTTCACGGCGCGAGGTGAGCGTTTTGGGGGATCCCGACATGCTCGAGGCCCTGCGCCGCATTGTGGCTTCTTTCGCCAAGATCGCTCGCGAGGATGGTCAGATCCCGATCGTCATTCTGCTGCAGAACCGCAGCGGCGCACCCGACCTCATGGCCGTTCTGGAGAATATCCTAGAAGAGGGTGACATTCCCTATCTTCTGACGAGCGATATCGTGGATCCCTCGAACCCTTCCATCTTCGAAGGAGACGGGCATTTCAAGCCCGAGGTCGATGCGCGGCTGGCAACGGCCTTTCTCGACATACTCGATCGCGAGAACGCCCTCGATCCCCTGCGCGCCGATCAGGATGCCGCCGCGCGTTGAGGATCAGCGCCGTCTGGCGAAGGGATCGCGGTAGAGAGCGAGTTTGCGGCTGTTGAAGAATGCGGCGCTGGGGCCGACTTTATCACCCAAAATACCGGTTTTTCCGGTCGCCGAGGTTGTGGCAAATTGATGTGATCGATCTGCTAAACTAAAAGAAGTCGTGTCTCGGCAAGTTCCGCGACGCTTTGCACGTCGCAGGTGATGGCCGCGGCAAGGTCGTCGGGATCGCGGAGGCGGAGCGCGTCGAGGATCTTTGCATGGGAATCCCGCATCGGCTCGCCATCCGGCCCCCTTTGGGCCAGGCGCTGGAACGGGCCCAGCTGAAGCCACACGCTCTCGATCAACGGCATCGCGGCCTGGTCGGGCGGCAATTCGTAGAGGCGGCGGTGGAACGCGTGGTTGAGCGCGCTCGCCCGGTCGAGATCGCCGGCCGCCCGGGCCGCCGCAAGACGCGCATCGGCCTCGGCCATCTCGTCGATCACCACGTCCGATACGTGGGCCAGCGCGCGCAACCCGCCATGCACCTCGATCGCGACGCGCAGCGCGACGAGCTCGCCGAACCGTCCCGGCGTCATCTCGGGCACCTTCAGCCGGCGATTGCCCTGAACCTCGATCGCGTTTTCCGAGCTCAGACGCCGCAGCGCCTCGCGGATCGGTGTCGGGCTGAGATCGAGGAGCTGCGCCAGGCCCCGGATCGTCAGCGACGCACCGGGCGGCAGCCATCCCGACATCACCGCCTTGCGCAACCGGCGATAGGCATATTCCTGCCCCGTCATTTCGGGAGGGCGATCGAATTCGGGCAAGGGTGTGTGCTGCATCAGGCGTTCCGTTCTGCATGTCCCAGGCGCCGCAGCGTCGCACGGCGATTGACAGCTGTCCATGTTTCTATCACAAATCGACAAATGATATCACATTTTGAATTGCCGGTACCAGATGCCGCCCCCGTCGAGAACCTCGAGCGCGAACATCCGGAGGTCGACGCGATCTTCGCCTGCATCTGCGACCTCAACGGCGTAATGCGGGGCAAGCGGTTGCCCGCGAACCAGATCGACAAGGTACGCGGCGGCGGGTTGCGGATGCCCTTGTCGCTGCTTGGCATGGATATCTGGGGCGAGGACGTGGAAGGCTCGGACCTGGTCTTCGACACCGGCGATGCGGACGGCATCTGCGAGCATACCGGCCGCAAGGCCAGCCTCGTTAACTGGACCGAGCGGCCGACCGCCTTCATCCAGCTCTGGACCCGGCAGGAGGACGGCACCCCCTTTGCCGGCGATCCGCGACGCGCGCTCGCCGCGGTCGTGGACCGGCTGGCGGCACACGGATTGACGGCCGTCGTGGCGACCGAGCTCGAATTCTACATCGTCGATCCGGCCAAGGCCGCGCCGCAGCCGCCCCGCTCGCCCGTCACCGGCAAGCGGCTCGACAGCGACGGGGCGCTCAGCCTCGACGAGCTGCAGCATTTCGACGCCCTGCTGAACGAGATCTACGACGGCTGCCGGGCCCAGGACATTCCGGCCGACAGCGCGATCTCGGAAAACGGCGCGGGCCAGTTCGAGATCAACTTCCACCACCAGCCCGACCCGCTCAAGGCGGCCGACGACGCGGTGCTCTTCAAGCGGCTCGTCCGGGGGCTGGCACGGCGGCACGGGCTCGCGGCGACCTTCATGGCCAAGCCCTACGGCGACCGGGCGGGGTCGGGGATGCATGCCCATGTCTCGCTGGTCGATCGTCAGGGCCGCAACCTCTTCGACGATGGCGGGCCCGAGGGCACGCCCCTCCTGCGCCACGCGGTCGCGGGCCTCATCCGCACGATGCAGCAGAACGGCCTCGTCTTCGCGCCGCACGAGAATTCGTATCGCCGGCTCCTGCCGGGCGCGCATGCCCCCGCCGCCGTCGCCTGGGGCTACGAGAACCGCACCGTGGCCATCCGCATCCCCGGCGGCGACCATCGCGCCCGCCGGATCGAGCATCGCGTGGCCGGCGCGGATGCCAATCCCTATCTCGTCCTGGCCTCGATCCTGGGCGGCATGCTCCTGGGGATCGAGGGGGAATGGGCCCCGCCCGAACCGGTCACGGGCGACGCCTATTCCATGCGGCTCGACCGGCTGCCGCCCGACTGGGCCTCGGCCATCGACGCCTTCACCCGGGGCGAGCACATGGAGAAGATCTACGCCCCGCGGCTCTTGCGGATGTTCGAGCAGATGAAGCGCCAGGAGCTGGGGCGCTTCACCCGCCACGTTACCGATTTCGAGTACCATTCCTATCTGGAGGCCGTGTGATGGACGGCACGACGCTTCCGAACGCGGCCCCGTCCCATCCGCCGAGCTACTACGCCGCGAGCGCCCATGCAGCCCCGCCCCGACCGCCGCTCGCAGGCCGGCACGAGGTCGATATCTGCGTGGTGGGCGGCGGCTATTCGGGGCTTTCCACCGCGATCACGCTGCTCGAGCGCGGCCATTCCGTCACGCTGCTGGAAGGCGCGCGGATCGGCTGGGGCGCGTCGGGGCGCAATGGCGGCCAGATCGTCAACGGGCTCAATGCCGGGCTCGACGTCTTTCGCCGCCGCTTCGGGGAAGCGGTCGCAACCCGCGTCGCGGGCATGGTCATGGAGGGCGGCGAGATCATCCGCGATCGCGTAGCCCGCTACGGGATCGAGTGCGATCTCAAGGACGGCAACGTCTTCGCCGCCTTCAACCTGCGCCAGCTGCGCGAGCTTCGCGAAAAGCGCGACCTCTGGGCGTCCTACGGGCT
This sequence comes from uncultured Paracoccaceae bacterium, assembly GCA_947489705.1. GTDB lineage: Bacteria > Pseudomonadota > Alphaproteobacteria > Rhodobacterales > Rhodobacteraceae > Palleronia. The sequence continues at coordinate 6,272 of CANLEQ010000045.1, read as the reverse complement.
CGACAGCCTCGATATGCTCGATCGCGACGAGATCCGCGCGCATGCCGCAACCGACCTCTATTGCGGCGGCCTGATCGACCGGCGGGGCGGCCACATGCATCCGCTGAACCTGGCCCTGGGCGAGGCGGCGGCGGTCGAGCGGCTGGGCGGCACGATCCACGAAGGCTCCGCCGTGATCGCGGCCGAGACCGAGCGTTCGCGCCCCATCGTGCGGACCGCCCAGGGCGAGGTCGAGGCGCGCACGCTGGTTCTCTGCGGCAACGCCTATCTCAAGGGGGTGGTGCCGGGGCTCGAATGGCGGGTGATGCCGGTCTCGACGCAGGTGATGGCGACCGAACCGCTGGGCGAGATCCGCGCCCGCGCCCTCATGCCAGCCGATACCTGCGTGGAGGACGTACGCTACATCCTAGACTATTACCGCATGTCGGCCGATCACCGGCTGCTTTTCGGCGGCGGGTCGGTCTATGGCGGCAGCGATCCGCGCGACATCAAGCGCAAGCTCGTCCGGGCGATGGACCGCGTCTTCCTTAGCCTTGCCGGCACGCGGATCGACCATGCCTGGTCGGGCAATTTCGCGCTGTCGTTCCTGCGCGTACCGCAGATGGGGCGGCTCGGGGACAATACCTATTTCGCGCATGGCTATTCGGGCCACGGCGTCGTCGGATCGCATCTCTTCGGGCGCATCCTCGGCGAGGCGATCCACGGCGACCTGTCGCGCTTCGACCTCTTCGCCGGGCTGCCCTGGATGCCGTTTCCGGGCGGGCGCAGCCTGCGCGTCCCCTATTCCGTCCTGGGGTCCTGGTGGTACGCCGCGCGCGACCGCCTGGGCCTGTGATTTCACCCCCTCGGAGCTTGCCCCATGTCCCAGCTGACCCTTCCCGCGATCCTCCTGGCCCTTCCCGCAGCGGCCCACGCCCAGGACACGCTCAACATCTACAACTGGTCCGACTACATCGCCGAGGACACGATCCCGGATTTCGAATCCGAGACGGGCGTGGACGTCAATTACGACGTGTTCGATTCCAACGAGGTGGTCGAGGCCAAGCTGCTGGCCGGATCGACGGGCTACGACCTCGTGGTGCCCTCGCTGGAATTCATGGCGCGCCAGGCGCAGGCGGGCGTGTTCCAGCCGATCGACGCGGCCCGGCTGTCGAATTACGACAACCTCGATCCCGAGGTGATGCGGATCGTCGCGACGAACGACCCCGACAACGCCTACGGCATTCCCTACATGATGTATTCGATCGGGCCGGGCTACGACATCGACGCCGTGACCGAGCGTCTGGGCGACGAGGCCCCGCTCGAGAGCTGGGCGCTGGTCTTCGATCCCGAGAATGCCGCGGCGCTGGCCGATTGCGGCATCGCGCTGCTGGATTCGCCCTCGGAGATCACGGCGGCCGCGCTCAACTATCTGGGGCTAGACCCGACCTCGGAGGATGCGGGCGATCTGGAGAAGGCGATGGAACTGCTCGCGGGGATCCGGCCGCACATCCGCTACTTCCATTCGTCGCAATACATCAACGACCTGGCCAACGGCGATATCTGCCTCGCCGTGGGCTATTCCGGCGACATCCTGCAGGCCAAGGACCGCGCGGCCGAGGCCGGCAACGGCATCGACATCCGCTACGTGATCCCGAAGGAGGGCGCGCAGCTGGGCTTCGACATGCTGGCGATCCCTGCCGACGCGCCGCATCCCGACGCGGCCTACGCCTTCATCGACTATTTCCTGCGTCCCGAGGTGACGGCGGCGATCTCGGACGCGGTGTTCTACGCCAATGCCAACGCGGCCGCCACGCCGCTCGTCTCCGAAGAGGTCACGTCCGATCCCGGCATCTATCCGTCGCAGGAGACGCTGGCCAAGATGTACAGCGCCAAACCCCATTCGGCGCGTTACGACAGGTCGCTGACGCGGGCCTGGACCTCGCTCAAGACCGGGAATTGAGGCGGATGGCCCCGCGCTTCGCCGGGCGATGAGCGCGCCCCTCGTCCGTGTGGAAGGCGTGTCGAAGAGCTTTGGCACCTTCCGTGCCGTGGAAGCGGTGGATCTCGAGATCCGCCGTGGCGAGCTCTTCTGCCTGCTGGGCGGGTCGGGCTGCGGCAAGTCCACCCTCCTGAGGATGCTCGCCGGGTTCGAGCGGCCTAGCTCGGGGCGCATCACCATAGACGGGCAGGACATGACGGGCGTGCCGCCGCATGCGCGTGACGTGAACATGATGTTCCAGTCCTACGCCCTCTTTCCCCATATGAGCGTCGCGCGAAACGTGGGCTACGGGCTGCGCCGGGCGGGCGCCTCGCGGGCCGAGACGGCGGCACGGGTGGACGAGATGCTGGCCCTGGTGCAGATGACGCATCTGGCGGGCCGCCGTCCCGACCAGCTCTCGGGCGGGCAGCGGCAGCGGGTGGCGCTGGCCCGCGCCCTCGCACGAGGCCCGAAGCTCCTGCTGCTCGACGAGCCGCTGGGCGCGCTCGACCGCAAGCTGCGCGAGGAGACGCAGCTCGAGCTGAAGAAGATCCAAGCGCGCACCGGCGTGACCTTCGTCGTCGTGACCCACGACCAGGACGAGGCGATGACGCTGGGCGACCGGCTGGGCGTGATGGATGCCGGCCGGATCGTGCAGATCGGCACCCCGCGCGAGGTCTACGAGTTCCCGCAGACCCGTTTCGTCGCCGATTTCATCGGTACCGTGAACCTCTTCCAGGGGCGGATCGCCGAGGATGCCGACAGCCATGCGGAGATCGACTGCCCCGAGGCGGGAGAGCGCATCCGCATTCCCCATGCCGTCACGGGAACGGTGGGCCAGGCCGTGTCGGTGGCGCTGCGCCCCGAGAAGATCAGCATCGGCCGCGCCGCCGGGACCGCCCCCAACCGGATGCAGGGCCGCGTGGGCGACGTGGTCTATCACGGCGGCGCCACGGTCTTTCACGTGGATCTCGACACCGGCAAGCGCGTGCGCGTTTCGCGCGCGAACAGCGCCCGGACCGAGGCCGAGGCGATCGGCGCGGGCGAGCGGGTGGTGCTGGGTTTCGCCGGCGAGGCCGCCGTGGTCCTGCCCGCATGAGGTGGCCACCGCCCAGGGTGCGCGCGTGAGGCGGCTCGCCTCGCTGCCGCCGCTCCTGTGGCTGGGGCTCTTCTTTCTCGTCCCGTTCCTGGTCGTGGCCAAGATCTCGCTCAGCGAGCCCGCCATCGCGCAGCCGCCCTACCTGCCGCTCTGGGACTGGGCGGACGGGGTGCTGAGCGTGACGCTCGATTTCGGCAACTACCTCTTTCTCGCCACCGATCCGCTCTATCTCGCCTCGTATCTCTCTTCGGTGAAGATCGCCGCGATCTCGACCCTCCTGACGCTCGCCTTGGGCTATCCAATGGCCTATGCCATCGCCCGCGCGCCGGCGGGTCGGCGCAACCTGCTGCTGATGCTGGTGATCCTGCCGTTCTGGACCTCGTTCCTGCTGCGCGTCTACGCCTGGATCGGCCTTCTGAAGGCCAACGGGCCGATCAACGGGTTCCTTCTGGCCACGGGCCTGATCGACCAGCCAATCGTCATCCTCCAGACCGACTGGGCGGTCTATCTGGGCATCGTCTATACGTATCTTCCGTTCATGATCCTGCCGCTCTACGCCACGCTGTCGCGGCTCGAGCGTGACCTGCTGGAGGCGGCGGCCGATCTCGGGGCGCGGCCGGCGGCCACGTTTCTGACCGTGACGCTGCCGCTATCGATGCCCGGGATCGTCGCGGGATCGATGCTGGTCTTCATCCCGGCGGTGGGCGAATACGTGATCCCCGCGCTTCTGGGCGGTCCCGACACGCTGATGATCGGATCGGTCCTCTGGAACGAGTTCTTCCTCAACCGCGACTGGCCCGTGGCCTCGGCCGTGGCGATCGTCATGATCGCGGTCCTGGCGCTGCCCATCGCGCTGTTGCGCCGGATCCAGGCCCGCGAGGAGGAAGAGGCATGAGCGCCGCGATACGGGTGATCGTGGTGCTGGGCTTCGTGTTCCTCTACGCGCCCATCGCGAGCCTGGTGATCTACAGCTTCAACGAAAGCCGCCTGGTGACGGTCTGGGGCGGGTTCTCCACGCAATGGTACGGGGCGCTGCTGTCGGATCCGCAGATCCTGGGCGCCGCCTGGATCAGCCTCAAAATCGGCGTGATGTCGGCCAGCATCGCCACTTTGCTCGGCACCCTGTCGGCGCTGGTCCTCGTGCGCCGCGGCTATGGGCGGACGCTTCTGGGCGGGCTCGTCACGGCCCCCCTCGTCATGCCCGAGGTGATCATCGGATTGTCGCTGCTCTTGCTCTTCGTGGCGATGGAGGGGCTTCTGGGCTGGCCCGCGGGGCGCGGCATCGCCACGATCACCATCGCGCACGCGACCTTCGGCACGGCCTTCGCTGCCGTGGTGATCCAGGCCCGGATGATCTCGCTCGACCGCACACAGGAAGAGGCGGCGGCCGATCTGGGCGCGCGGCCGTGGCGCGTGTTCCTCGACGTGACGCTGCCGGGGCTCGCACCCGCGCTCGTCTCGGCCTGGCTCCTGGCCTTCACGCTCAGCCTCGACGACGTCGTGATCGCGAGCTTCGTGGCGGGGCCCGGCGCCTCGACCCTGCCGCTCGTGATCTTTTCCAAGGTCCGGCTGGGCGTCAGCCCCGAGGTCAACGCGCTGGCCACCCTGCTGCTCGCGACGGTCAGCCTCGGCGCCATCGCGGCCGCCTGGCTCGGAAGCCGATATCGGTCTTGAGCCGCGTCCCTGCCAAACCGTCTTGCACGGCATAGCGGCTTTTGCCTCATATCCGGCAGGAAAGCCGCACCTCGAGAATGCTGTCACGATCGGCCCGAGGGCACCATTGCTCCATTTCTCTGGCATCTCTGGTCATGGTGCCGGCAACTTCGGCAGCCTCGCCAGATTGCTGCCCTTATTACAAATTATACCAGCGATATCATACACTGACCTGTGCCCAGTCACGCGAGGTGATGGAGGCGACGCGTTCCGGAGTTGCGATAAGCGCATTCCAAGCGGCGCAGCAGACGGCGACGATGCTGTCGTAACTTTCGAAGACGCGGTTCGCGAGGTGGTTCTGGCGGAGGAACTGCCAGATGTTTTCGATCGGGTTCAGTTCCGGGCTGTAGGGCGGGAGCGCCAGCAAGGTGACGTTCGCCGGCACGGCGAGGTTCCCGGAACTGTGCCAGCCGGCGCCGTCGAGGACGACGATGGCGTGTGCGCCAGGCGAGACCCGCCGACCGATTTCAGCGAGATGCGCGCTCATCGCGTCCGTGTTCGCATAGGGCATGACGAGCGCGGCGCCGGTCGCGCGGGCGGGACAGACGGCTCCGAAGATGTAGGCCCAGGCGTAGCGACAGTCCTTCGGTGCCGATGGGCGCGCCCAAAGGCGTGTGAGCGTCCCCTGATGGCCGACGCGCGCCTCGTCTTGGAACCACACTTCGATGGGCTTGCCCTTCGCCGCGTCAGGCAGCGCCGCGCAGGCCAGCTCGGCGAAGTTTTTTATATAGATCCTGGGCTTCCGGATCGCTTTGGAGATGACGTGGCCGCGCTGACAGTTCTACGAAACCGAGCCGGCGGAGGATCGACCCCATGGTCCGCTCCACCACGCGGATGCCGAAGCGCCGCTTGACGACGTGGCAAAGATCGATACGCCGCCAGCGGATCACCCGATCCGTCTCCGGGGCAGGCCCCGCCTCGACGAGTTCCGCCAACTCGCCCATCTGCTCCGCACTGAGCATCGGCCTCCGCCCCGGGAGGGAGCGGTTGACCAGCCCGTCCAGGCCCTCATTGTTGTAACGATGGACCCAATCGCGCAGCGTCTGCCGGTCCATACCGCAGCTCTCGGCCGCCTACGTCCGGCTCCGCCCATCGAGCACGAACGCCAGCGCCAGCATCCGACGGGACGCTTTCGCATCCTTCGCTCGCGCAGCCTCGCGCCGCAGTTCCGACGCCGACAGATCTCTTCGCGTGATTTCCACCGCCATGCCGATCCTCCCCACACCTCAGAAGCAAGTGAATCACCAATCCCGTCCTAAAGGAATCTCTTCAGAGTCAGTGTCTGACGCCGCTGGTATTAGAGGCCGAGCCTTTTGGCCTCAAGGAGCATCGACTGTGCCATTGACCCTATGGTCTTTGCCCAACTTGTCGATGGTGTCCCAGCTCGTGGTGTAGCTGGTGGCGGGCCTGGCGCTTTGGGGCGGGCCGAGCAGGTCAGTCGCGCTGCGCGGCAGGCAGGCTGACGATGGGATCGTCGCAGACCGGGGCCAAGGTTTCCAG
>CANLEQ010000044.1 GCA_947489705.1 uncultured Paracoccaceae bacterium | reverse complement strand
CGATCCCGCCCGAGGCGCAGGGCACCACCCTCAGCCTGCGCCAGACAATCGTCCAGGACGGCCTCGACGACCGCGCCAGGACCTCGAACGCGCTGGAGATCGCCGCGTAATCAGCAATTTAACAAGATCGTGACCATCCAGAAGGGCGCTTCCTCTCAAGGCCCCATGGTCATGGGACACCTTTCGTTTACGACCGGCCTAATGCCGGACACCATAGATCCAACCAAAGCGGCTGACCGACAGATAGCGGCTTCCAGAATAAAGGATATCCTTATGGCACGTATCGGATTTCACGGGTTCAAGGCCGGCACGGCGGTCGAATTGGCTCTTCGCCAGTTCGGCCGGAGAATTCCGGCACGCGCCGAGAAATGGAGTGATCCGGAGGCTATGGAACCCAGCCCTGAGAGTTGGGATGCGCTCCCCGCCACGGCCAAGGCGGAGGTGACAGTCTGGCGCAGCGAAATGGAAGTCGGCCCGGAGGGGTTCTATTTTCAGGTGACGGGCTATGACGGCTTCGACACGCCTGCCCCCGAGCAGGGGGAAACATACGACCGCCGGTATCATGAACTCGTCTATCTCTGGAACTTCGATGACGAGGGCGCAACGTGGCTTGCGCCTGAGAATGTGCAGGATCACCAGCGCAACGCGAATATCAGTTACGGGCCGCAGGTCTCGCACACCTACACGAAACCCGGCACGTATAGCCCTTCGGTCATCATCTTCGAGCCGTCGAGCGGGAAACTAGCCAAAGTCGTGTTGGGACCGTTCACCGTGCAGGATCCCGACGTGTTCTTCGCTGGCAGTAAGACGCATTATGTCGACGATGAAGGGGTCTATGCAGATGCGCCGGATGGAGCGGTGAACTATAGCGATGTCCGGTTGGCGATGGCAGCAATTCGCGGGAAGGGTCCGGTTCGCGTAATGATCCGGTGCGATCGAGATTATGACTTGCAGGATTTCCCTTTCGCGGAGGTCTCTGGAAACACTTATCGAAACGTATACCTCTGCAATGACGGAACGGGGGTTAATCCGAGGATACACCACATAAGGAAAGATCGAGCAGCGCTGTTCGACTTCATCAGTAAGTGGTTCCGTCCCGCAGGCAACGGCGCCGATGTCGTCTTCACCGGCCTCGATCTTGTCGGGCAATGGGACAGCGTTACGGAAACCGGCGACTCGATGGACGGGATCCTGTTCCGGGGCGGCGAGCCCGAGCAATACCCCAACCATGTGCTCCTGCATAACGTCAACATGACCGGGTTTGACCAAGCCATCAGTTTCGTCGGTGGCCCCCATAAGCTGACCCTGATCGTCAACGATAGCACGGTCACAGATTACCGGGACTATGCCCTGTATGGTGGGGCAGACCGTATCGCGCTGACCGGCTCTCGATTGATGCACCACATTGACGCGGCAGGCGGAGGCTACAAGAACGGCGCACATAACCAGCACGGCAACATGCGGCTGGGGTTCATCGACAGCTGCGTGATGGACGGCTGCGACTTTTTCTCGCATGTCGGCTGGTTCCAGAACTACGCGCCGTATCACTCCGCGCAGCCGGTTCTCCGATGGAACTTCATGGGGCAAGAAGATCCGAACGAAAACGCTCTGAACATGCAGCGTTGCTCCGCCGAAGGTGGCACGACCGTCCTAGCCTGCTCGCACATGAACAACAACAAGTCGGTCGCGAACAACAACGTCCTGTTCGAGCGAAACACTATCGTCGGAACGTGGCAAACAAACAATATGATTTACACCATGTTCGGAGGGGTGACGATCAGGTTCAATCGGATGATCTTCACCGATCCGCTGCGGATCGACTTCCACCTGTTTCAGCCTTCGAAGTTCGTAGAGTTCCAAAACTACGGGTTGGCGGTCGAGGGCAGCACCGAGATTGACCCCATCCGTGTGGACTTCAACACTTGCATCAACCTCGCGTCCTCGGCCAATGCGAAGATGCCTGCGGGCTGGGAAGGGGTACCCGTGTTTGCGGACGGCACTATAGGCGAGAGTACGAACCGCATCGCTGCGGGCATCCTGAGAGGCCAAGGCAACCTCCTGCACCAGCCTAACCTCGACACGCCTGACGTTCTCTACGGCCCGTTGGACACGACGCCGATCTGGCAGGCGCGCGGCAACGGCTACAAGGACAGCGGCGGAAGCTGCTTCATGTTCACGACGCCGATCCCGGCGGGCGGGACATTCGAGATTCCGTACACGCTCGACAGCGACCCGATGATTGACCTGTCCACACTCACGGCTGCGGACTTTGCGGGCGGGGATCACTTTCTGCTGCTCAAGTCCACCGGTGAGAAACTGTCGGACGGGGCCTTCTCAATCACATTTGGTGCAAGCTCGGCGATCGTGACGAACCTCACAGGCAAGCAGATCGAGACAACATATGACGGCAACAAGGAAAACTTCATAGACTTCAGGTTCGACCGAAGTCAAGGGCCAAGACCACGAGAGCGTGATACACAATGGGCAACACCGACCAATAGCGTCGCTACATTCGCGCCACTCTTGAAATCAAAAGCGCTCGGCGCGGGGCCGGAGGATGCGGATGCCGTTCTAGACTTCTACGGCAGGCGCCGCCCGGCCTACCCGTCTCTTGGCGCACAAGAACTAATCAGAAAAACCTAATCCACATTAAGTAAAAAAGATCCGAGCCGCCAGTAAGAGATTATGACGGTTCGGATCACGGGGATCAAGATAAACATCATAGATAAAAACTAGTATTCCAGTTCTTCAAAATCGTTTTTATACAGGCGCTGAATTAAGTCAGAACCACCACGAGATACAACCTCTTCTTTTTCAGATCTTTGCCGATTGATATGAGGTAAGTCACAAGACTTTCCAAGCCGATCGCATACGATTTTGAACCCGGTCGCCATATCTTCTACTTTCCCCATAAAATCTACGCCAACTCTTCCGGTTCGAGGATCTCGTAGGAATTCGGTTTGTGGACGAAAATGCAAAGACCGTTGAACTTCGGGCTGCGACAAAGCCTTATAAACAAATTCTTCAAAGGTTTTATAAGGAGCAACATACTTTGCCGCCCATTCTGCATCATGTTCATTCAGTCCACCGCTTTTTAGGAACTGGTACGCAGAAAGTACTCTGCTTACGGGATTACGGACGAAGGCGAACTTAAACGAGGCATCAAATCTTTTTGGGCCATAGAACCAAAGATAGTAGCTTAGAGGCAAGTGTCCTCCGGCTCTACTGCCAAACAGTCCTTGCGAAACCGAAATACCGGCGGATTTCGGTACGTGAACAAATATACAATTCATCTTCTTTGAAGACTGAAGCTCATAATTCTCGTGTGATTGAGCAACATCAAAAAGATATATATAACGAAAATCTGGGTTGCGTCGTTTGACGATCCGTCGCCTCACCCTCGTGGGGAGAATGGAAATAAACCTTTCCATTTCCGGAACATAGGGGCGCGATTGAAATGCAGTGGTTAGATCCATAGTAGGCTTTCTGAGAGCGTTAATGGAGGCCGTTTCTGGGCGTTATATCACTTTCATACACTTCCGAGAGGGAAACCTAAGAATATACATTCGATTTTTATTATTATAGTAGCTTTTTTATGAAGACACCGACCTTTAATTCAGCGGGCCTAGAGATAGGTGTTATTAAAGCTGTACTTCAGAGACCATGATTCACCTAGGCCGTAAAAACCCAAACATTATTGCTTTCCAAGATCTTAACTGAAATGGTGAAAGTTTGAGTGCCTTTAGGAAGTAGCGCCGTGCCGTTTTTTGGTTTCCTGACTTCCAAGCGCGCCAACCCCAGGAAATCGCAAATTGGGCTCTGGAGCGTGCATCCGTTCCAGGTCGCCAGTCATCACGTTTGATATCGCGCGGAGGAAGGCCACGTCGCTCCCTTGCGGTGATGCAAACCTGCTTTAGGGTTTCCTGCTGTTGATCCCGTTTTATCCCACTAATGCTCGTCTCTAGCATTCTATATCGCAGCAGAATGGCGTCAATATTGGCCAATCGTCCATATTCCGCGAGACGAAGCCAAAGGTCGACATCTTCGGCGGTTTCGAACCGGCTATCGTAGCCGCCTACGGCACGAAAATGATCCAAGCGCATCATGACCGTGGGATGACTGAGCGCTGCAACACCACAGAGGTTCAATTCATCTATATCGGCATGATCCAGTGGAGGCTGGGGTACAAAAATCGGATAACCAGCTTCATCCGTACAGATCCAGTACGTCCCCAAGACACTCAATGAGGAATCCGCGTCGAGCCGGCTAACTTGAAGTTGGAACCTATCCGGTAAACTCACGTCATCGGCATCCATTCGGGCGAGGTATTCTCCCCGTGCCATCTCCGCAAGTTCGTTGAGCGTCCTTACCAGGCCCCGGTTTTCACGGGAGATATAACGAATGCGATGATCTTCCTGTGCGTATCGGGCAACAATATCAGCGCTCCCATCCGTAGAACCATCGTCGATGATCAGAAGCTCAAACGCCTCGAAGGTTTGCGACAGGATGCTCTCGATAGCCTCCGCGACATACTCAGCCGCATTGTAGACCGGCAGAAGAACTGAAACCTTTACAGGCTCCGGAAGCTGGACATCGTCCTTCACTGCATAGCCTCGCGCGTTACCGACGGCGAGCTCCCGAAAGCGAGTACCGGCGTGGAAGTATCGGTCGAGTTTATCCTGAACGGCATGACCCGTATCCTGCGAGAATAATCATCGAATTGCTGTTACCTAAAGTAGTATTACAACGCTTCCTGCGGACCGGAAGTCCCGTATGCGGGGCTCTGACGGCGCGAGCGAGTTGTCATCAGCGCCGTCTAGCGAAGGGGTCGCGGTAGAGGCCGAGCTTCTGCTTGATGAGGAGCGGCACGACGGGCGGCTCGTGGACCACGTAGCGGTGCCAGCGCTGGCGCGGCTCCTTGACGAGCCGATAGAGCCACTCGAACCCCCATTCGGTGACCCATCCGGGCGGGCGCTGGAACGTGCCGGCCTCGTAATCGATTGTTCCTCCCAGGGGCAGGAAGAGCTTGACGTTCTGAAACCGCTCGCGGTGGCGGATAATGAACTTCTCCTGCCGCCCGCCGCCCAAGCCCACCAGAAGGACGGTGGCGCCCGAAGCGTTGACCGCCTCGATCATCCGGTCGATCTCGGCCGGATCGTCGTCGAAATTGAAGGGCGGGGCATAGGTGCCCACCACGAATTCGCGGCCGACCTTGGCGTTGATGTTCTTCGCCGCGACCTCCGGGATGCCGGGCTTGCCGCCCAGCAGGAATACCGTGACGTCAAGATTGTCGCGGTGGCGGTTGTAGAAACGCGGAAAATAATCCGAGCCCGACACCCGCTCGGGCACCGGCGTGCCGAGGAACTTCGTCGCGAAATAGAGGATCTGGCTGTCGCAGGTGATCACGTCGAACTGGTCGAGGATGTCGTGGAATTCGCGGTCCTTCTGGAGCTTCATGATCATGTCGACATGCAGCGTCAGCAACAGCCCCTCGTCGAGCGTGTCGACCACCTCGTCCATGGTCACGTCATGGACATAGGCGTTGAGGATCTTCACCTTGCGCCGCTCGGGGAAGGTGGTGGCGGGCGCGGCCGTCCCGGCCGGATGGGCCATGTCGGTCATTGGGCGGCCTGGGACGTGCCGAGGCCCATGTACTTCTCGACCAGATCGCGGGTGTTGACGATGTTGCCGCGGCTCGACGCGCCGAAGACGATCGACTGCACGTTGGGCAGTTCGGAAATCCATTCGATCGCCTCTTCGGGCGGGATGGCGCCGGAGGCATAGACCGACATCGCGATGGCACGCAGCTTGCCGGTCTTCAACGTCTCGATATAGCGGTCGCGCCCGCCCGACATGCGAAAGCCGATCTTGTTAATGTTGGAGCAGATGATCGGGTTCTCGATCCCCTCCTCGGTCAGCGCCTCGAAGAGCATCGGCATGTTCATCGTGATGAAGGCCGGCTCGGCGCCGTATTTTTCCTTCACATGATCGTGGAAGACCTTGAGCGCACGGGTATAGCCCATTCCGAGCAGCAGGTCGGTGAAGACGTTCTGCATGAAGATCACGGGCGTATTGAGGCCGCGGAACATCTTCATCTCGGCATCGATCAGCACCTTGGCGATGCCCTCGATGTCGCGGCCCGCAAGCGCCTTGCCGCCCGAGAGCGCGGTCCTGAGAAAACCGTCCTCGGGCATGAAGTTGGTGATCGCCCCCATCATGCCCAGATCCGTCACCGCATTGGCGTATTTGTGCGCATAGGGCATGCAGGGATAGAAGATGAAATCGGGATACCGCCCGGGATTGGCGCGCACCACGTTGCCGATCTCGGCGATGCGGTCGTGCGTCGTGCACATGAAGGTGCGGATCCCCGCGTCGTAGGCGGCGTCGAGTACCGCCATGATGGCATCGGTGCTCTGGAAGCGCATCGCCTGGGCGCGCGCCTTTTCCTCGGACATGTGGTTGATTCCGAAGAACTGGTTGTCGCCGAAAAGAAGTCGGTCCATGGCGTGTTCCTTCATGTCTGGCCTCACCGGCCGAACAGGCTGCGCCAGCCGCGCCCGCCCGAATCCTTGGTTGCGACCACGGCCGGTGCCGGCGTGACCGCAGCGCTGCCGGGGCGGCCCGCATCGTCGACGATCATCGAGATCGTCTGGTCGGTCATGGCGGCCGAGCGGAAGCCGTTTTCGCGTGCCGTCGTCTCGCCCGCGGCCACGGCCTCGACGAAATCGGCGATCTGGGCGGAATATTCCTCGCCCCTGAGATAGAACCACGGATCCTCGGTCAGGTCGGTGGTGTAGCGCACGCTCCACCCCTCCTTGTAGTCCGGGAACGCGTCGGAAGCCTTGCGCAGGTAGATCTGGCATTCCTGGCGGTCGACGTTCATCCGCCCGTTGGTGCCGATGAAGCTCAGCTTGGTCGACATCTTGCGGTGCGATTCGTCGGACCAGTTGACCGAAAGCTGCGCCGAGGCCCCGCCGGGGAATTTCAGGCTCGATATGACCGCATCGTCGGTGCCGGTCGAGAAGATCGAGTTGAGCGAGCTGCCGCTGACCACCTGCGGCGCCCCGAAGACCCAGTTCAGCAGGTTGAGCGGATGGGCCGCGTAATCGTAGAGACAGCCGCCACCCTCGGCCTTCTGCGTGCGCCAGGTCTGTCGCTTGGGCCGCAGGACCACGGGGCCGTAGGCCTCGGCCAGCACGTGATGCACCGTGCCGAGCGCGCCCGTCTCCAGGATCCGCTGCATCTCGCGGAAGGCGCCTACATAGCGGTAGTGATAGCCGACCTGCCCGATCAGCCCCTTTTCCTCGGCGAGCTGCGCCAGCGCATCGCCCTCGCGCCAATCGAGACAGAAGGGTTTCTCGCAGAAGACATGGATGCCGCGATCGAGGGCGGCGCGTACCATGGTGGCGTGATGCCGCGACGGCGTGGCGATCACCACCGCATCCAGCGTCTCTTCCTCGAGCATCTTGTCGTAGCTCTTGTAGAGCTTGTTTTTCACATTCTTGCCCAGAACGTCGATCAGGAACCCGGTCGCGTCGCAGGCCACACATTCCACCTGGGGATGGGCGTTGACGATGGAGAAATGCGACAGGCCCATCTTGCCCAGTCCGACGACGGCGACTTTGATCTTTCGGGTCATACGGGTACTCATCCTTGCAAGGCATCGGCGCGGCGGAGATCTGAACCGCCGGGTTACCTCGGTTTCGTTGCGAATTGATTTGCGGCGCCGAAGATCGTCGGAGGCCCGCTCGGATCATCGAGCGCCAGCGAGACCGCGAGGCGGGTCGTGCCGGGTTGCTGCGCACCGATGGAGAATGTGTTGGTGACGGGGTTGGATAGCATCTTCGACTTCTTCGTTTTCGCAACCCCCGCCTCTGGCTTCTACAGCCCTTGTCATGCAAAATGGAAGTGGGCACCGACAAAAAGTCGGGCGGACCCGCTGAACGCATGCGTGATCGCATGTGCCGAGGGTTGGCAAAGACGCCACGTTGCGGGAAAGTCCGCGCAATTCAACCGGAGCTCATCAGATGGCCGATCCTGTCGACGGCGGTGTCGTCGTTGCAATCGTCAATTACGGGACGTCCGACCTCGTCCTGGCATCCCTCGATGCCCTGCAAGCCGAATTGTCACGGTTTGCCCGCGCGCGCACCTTCGTCGTCGACAATGCCTCGCCCGAGGGTGACGGCGAAAGACTCAGGGCGGGGATCGCCGCGCGCGGTGGCGACGGCCCCGAGATCACCTTCCTGCCCTCGCCCGTGAATGGCGGGTTCGCCGCCGGCAACAACGTAGCCTTCGCCGCGATCCGCAAGATGGGCTGGGTGCCCGAGGCGATCCTGCTGCTCAATCCCGATGCCGAGGTGCGCCCCGGCGCAATCGAGGAATTGCTACGGGTGATGCGCACCACGCCCCGGGCGGGCTTCGTGGGGCCGCGCGTGGAGAATACCGACGGCAGCAGCTTGATCGGAGCGTTCAACTTCCCCTCCATGGCGGGCGAGATCTACGGCTCGCTCGGGATCGACATGCTAGCGCGCCGCGCCCGCTCGACCATCCCCGAAAGCGACGTGCCGGTGCGCGCGGACTGGGTCACCGGTACCGCCGTGCTCATCCGCTGGAAGACCTTCGAGGACCTCGGCGACATGGATGACGGATACTTCCTCTATTACGAGGAGGTGGATTACATGCTCCAGGGCGCGCGCGCCGGCTGGGAAAGCTGGCACGCGCCCGATGCCCGCGTGCGCCATGCCGCCGGAGCCTCGACGGGGGTGCAGAACCGCACCGTGCGCAAGGGGCGCATGCCCGCCTACTGGTTCCAGGCCTGGGCGCGGTATTTCGCCAAGAACCACGGCCCCGCCCATGCCCGCACGACCGCGATCCTGCGGATCGGCGCGCTCTGGCTGGGCGATCTGCAACGCGGCCTGCGTGGCAAGGGCGCGTCCCGCCCCGAAGGCTATCTGCGCGATTTCGCCTCGAAGGTGGCCTTCGCGCGCCTCTCGCCGCCCCCCGCCTCCGACCGCGCCGCGGTGCCGGGCGAGCGGGGATCGCCCACCCGATCCTGAGCGGAAAGCTGTCCATGCCCCCCGTCTCCGACGAGTTCCTCCACGCCGAGCGCGAAATGGCGATCCCCCCCGTGGCTGAGCGCGGCCGTCGCAACGAGAACCCAGAAGGAATCGGGTTCTGGGCCTTGGTGGCCGAGGATTTCCGCACCCATGAGCGCAAGATCATGGAACAGGGATTCTGGGCCGTGTTCAGCAACCGCTTCGGCAATTGGCGCATGGGACAGCCCAAGATCATCCGTGCGCCGTGTACCGTGCTCTACATGATCCTCTTCCGGCTGGTCGAGGTCATGGGGGGAATCTCGTTGTGGTATACCGTGAAGCTCGGGCGCCGGGTGCGGATCTGGCATCACAGCGGCATCATCCTGAGCGCACGCGCCATCGGCGATGATGTCCATATCCGGCAGAACACGACGATGGGCATCAAGAACCGTCACAAGACCGGCGACCTGCCAATCATCTGCGCCGGTGCCGATATCGGGGCCGGAGCCTGCATCGTCGGTGCCGTCGTGATCGGAAAGGGCGCCCGCATCGGCGCGAATGCCGTGATCCATACCGATATTCCCGATAATGCGACGGCGGCCGGCAATCCCGCCACGATCACGTTGCGCCCGGGCGCGATCGCGGCCGATACGTCCCGGACAGAGCAGGACCGAAGCACTCTCCTCTGACACGCGACCACGGCACCGGCAGCCATATGCCGCCCGCGCGATCCATGACGTTGCCGATCTCGAAGAACGCGGCAAGCCTGACGGTTCTGGGGTGCCCCTTAGAAGGGAGACTGGAACGAGCGTCCGATCTGCACGAAGACCGCGTCCGACGTGGCGCGGTCCTCGTCGCCTTCGTCGCGCATCGTGTGGCTGAGGCCGCCTGTCACGCTCCAATCCGGGGTGAGCCGGCGCGAGACGGTGGCCGAGACACGCGCGCTCGTATCCGTCTCGTCGATGTCGAGATCCTCGCTGCGGGCGACTTGTGCCGTAAGACCGAACGAGGTCAGCCGCGTCAGCGACCGGTTGTAGCCCGCCGACAGGACCGAGTTCGTGGTCTCGCCCTCGTCGGGATCGTTGCTGACGGCGCGCCGGAAGCCCACATTCACGGCCGACAAGCGGCTGAGCGGTTGGTTGTAGGAGGCGGACCCGTTCCAGATCAGGTCGTCATTGGCCGTCTGCACCAGGCCGAGGCTCAGGTTCAGCTGCCCCTCGGCCGGGAAGCTGCGCGCGATCCGCCCCGATATGCCGAGCCGGGTATCGCCGTCCACGCGGTTCACGTCGAAAGACGCGCCATAGGTCACGACGGGCTGGCGATAATCGAGCCCGAGGCCAAGTCCGGCCGTCTCCTCGCGATCCTCACCCTCTTCGGCCCAGCGATAGCGCAGCGTGGTCGAGGCGCTGAGCACGGGGTTCAGATCGACGCGACCCGTCACGCTGGTGTTGAGGCTGCTGGCATCCTCGAGCGTCGAGGCGTCGGACAGGTCGGAATAGCTGATGTCCTGACCCGAAAGACGAAAGGTCACGCCGTAGGGCCCGTCGGTCCCGTAAGCCAGCGCCGTGTCGAACCGCAGGCTCCGGCGCGTGCCGGTGCGTTCGCGGTCATCCTCGAGCTCGGAGAGGTCGACGGGGATCTCGCCATCTTCGTCGAGGAAGTCCAGCAGGTCCAGCGCATCGAGATATTCGACCTCCTGGCTGTCGTAGCTGGTCCCGAAGGTGAACGACGAATTGGCCCCGAGCCGGTTGTAGTTCAGCGAGGCGTTCGGCCCCTCGAGATCGCCCGAATCCTCGTCCTCGAAATCCTCGCGGTAGGACAACCCGAACCGCAGCCCGAGCGCCGTTGTGGGCGTGGCGGTCCTGAGACCGAAGCCGAGCCGGGTGGTCGAGATCAGCGCGCCGTCCTCGTCGTCGGGATCGAGGTCGACATTGGTCTCTCCTTCCAGACGCTGCGACAGGTCGACGGAGATGCGCCGGCCGCCATCGTCCTGCGCGAAACCCGCCCCCACGAAGAGGACGGGCGTCAACACGGCGATGCCGGATAGCAGGCGGGCTGCGGATGTCATGTCGGCCCGGCCCTATTCGAACAGGCGACGGGTGGGCACGATGAAGGTATCGCCGGGGGCCACGAGGATCTGGCCGTTGGGGCTGGTACCGCGTTCGATCGCCTCGTAGTTCAGCCGATAGATCTTCGGCATTCCGTCCGGGCCGTTGCGGCGCAGCTGGATCCGCTTGGTGGCGGCGAAGTCGCTGAACCCCCCCGCAAGCGCGAAGGCCTGCAGGATCGTGGTGCCCGGCTCGACCTGCACGAGACCCGAATTGGCGATCTCGCCCAGCATGTAGACATTGTAGGTTTCGGGCTCGACCGGCTCGCTTACCCGGGGCTCTTCCTGAGCCAGCGAGGACAGCCCGACGAAGACGTTGGGCGTGGCCGCGAAATCGTCGTCGAGCGCCGCTGTGAGGGTGGAGCGGACCTGATCGATCGTGCGGCCGCCCGCCCGGATGCTGCCGGCAAGGGGGAAGGACAGCTGCCCGTCGGGCGAAATCAGCACGTCGCGGTTCAGCGACGGATCCTCGATCACCTCGACCCTTATGATGTCGCCGGGCCGCAAGCGGTAATCCTGCGCGGAGGCGTCGCCGGACCCGAAGGCCGCCAGCGACAGGATGGCGAAAGCGGTCGCCCAAAACAATTTCATGGACAATCTCCGGAAAGAGTCAGTTTCGCAGGCGAACCTGCCAGAGTTTCAGGCGGAAATCATGGCGGCTTGACGGCTTGCCGACAAGTGGTCGCTCCGCGTGCCTTATCGGCAACTCCTTGACGCAGCGGATTACTGCGTATCCGATCCGAGCTCGGCCAGGACGGCGCGCGCACGGGTGATCTTGGCCGACGACGCGTCCTGCGACAGGGCCAGGCCGCGTTCGATCTCCTCGCGCGCCTCGGTATCGCGATCCGCGGCGGCATAGGCCAGACCGAGATTGAGCGCGACGGTCGGCTCCTCGGGCAATCCGCGCGCCGCGGCCTGAAGGTTCTGGATCGCCTGGTCCACCTCGCCGCGCTGCAGCTGGATCCAGCCCAGCGTGTCCTGGAAGGCCGGCTGCCGGGCGCCCGTCAGCCTGAGCGAGATCTGATAGGCCCGCTCCAGTGAGGCCTCGTCGTCGCGGTGCGACGACAGCAGGCTCGCCAGATTGTTGGCCGCCACGAGGTCGTCCGGATTTTCCTCGTACATCTCCTCGTAGATCGCGATCGCCCCGTCGATCTCGCCCTCCCGTTCGAGCCGCCCGGCCTCGACCAGCCGCAGCGAACGGGCCTCGGGCAGGACTTCGAGCCCCTCGCGCGCCAGCGTGTCGGCTTCCTCGATCCGGTTCTCCTGCCGCAGGAGGCGGTAGAGCCGTTCGATCACGGAAAGGGTATCCGGCGCCGCGTCGAGGATCTCGCGATAGGCGGCGATCGCCTCTTCCGTGCGGCCTTCGACCGACAGGAGGTCGGCCTGGAGGATGTTCACGGCCTGGCTGTCGGGAAAGCGTTCGGCCAGGCGCGCGACGGTCGCGCGGGCGTCGTCCATGCGGTTCGACTGCACCTGGAGCCGCAGAAGCTGGAGCGTCGCCGAAAGCTCTTCGCCGGCCGATCCACCCGCGTCGATCTGCGATTGCAGGAAGTCCAGGCTCTCGTCCACGCGGTTCTGCTGGAAGAGGATGGAGGCCTGCAGCGCCTGGGCCATCTGCCGGGCCTCCCGGGTTTCGAGCGTCTGCAACTGCCGCACGAGTTCGCTGGCCTCGGCGAGCCGGTCACGCTGCAGAAGGACACGGCCGAGGAACCTGGCCACGTCGAGGTTTTCGGGATGCGCCGCGCGGGTATTGGTGAGCACCGTCTCGGCCGAGGACAGACGCCCCTGGGTCTCGAGGAATTGCGCATAGATAAGCGACGGGCGCACCGCGGCGTTCGACACTTCCACGGCCTGCGCCAGCTGTTGCTGGGCCAGTTCGAGATTGCCGGCCTTCTGCTGCGCTTCGGCCAGGAGGATCAGCGCGTCGGCATCGGTCGGCGCCTGGTCGATCGCGGAGCGCAGATCGGCGACGGCCTCGCCGAACGCGTTCTCGCGGATCCGCTGGGCGGCCCGGATCTTGAGCGCCGAGACATGGCGCGGATCTTCCTCGAGAACCTCGTCAACGAGAGCGAGAGCCATGTCCTGCTGGTCCATGGCGGCGCGCATGCGCGCCAGGATCATCTTGGCGTCGAGCCTGCGCTCGGTGCCCTGGGCGGTCTCGATGACCTCCTGGATCTCCGCCAGGGCGGCGTCGCGCTCGCCGAGCTGGAACCGGAGCGAGGCCGCTTCGGAGGCATAGAGCCGGCCAAGCTCGCTGTCGGGATTGGCCTGGGCCAGGCGGTCGAGCTCGGCCAGGGCGGCTTCGGGGCCCTGCTGTTCGCCCAGGAGCTGGACGACGGTCATGTGGCCCTCGGGCGGCGCGTCGTCGGGACCGGCCTGCTGGCGCAGGAAATCCTCGGCGGCGTCGAAATCCTCGTTCGAGATATACCAACTGATCAGATAGCCGGCGACCTGCTCGTCCTCGGGAAAGAGCTCGTACATGCGCTTGAGCTGCGCCTCGGTGGCCTGCGGATCGTCCATCCGCCCCAGCACCGACAGGCGCGTCATGTGCAGCGAGCGGGAATTCGGCTGCTCCTCGAGGGCGAGGTCGATCTGGTCGAGGGCGCGGCTGGGATCGGGATTCTGGACCATCCAGTCGATCAGGATGCGCCGTGCCACGATCAGGTCGGGATCGGCCTCGAGCAGGGTGCGGGCCCGCTCGGCGGCGGCCGCCGCCTCGGGCTCGTCGCGGGCCAGCATGGCGTCGCGGTAGTCGATGGCGATCGCCAGGGCCTGGCTCGCGGGCAGGTCCGGGTCCATCTCGATCGCGGCCCCGCCATGGCGTTCGAGCTCGCTCCAGTTGCCGGCATCGAGGGCCATCGCGGCCAGTCTGCGGCGCACCTCGCCGTTTTCGGGGTTTTGTTCGACCAGGCGCAGATACTGGCTGTAGGCTTCGGCCGTGCTGCCCTGCCGCATCAGAAGGTCGGCATAGAGCTCGCGCGCGGCTTCGTGCTGGCCGTCATTGTCGAAGACGTTGCGCAGCTCGACCATCGCGCGGTCGACATCCCCCTCTTCCAGCAGCGTCAGGGCGGATTGGTAATAGCGCTCCGCCGCCGCCTCGGGATCTTCGCAGGCGACAAGCACCCCCAGCCCCAGCACGAGAAGGGAAAGGCGAAGGAGACGAGGTAACGACATGGTGATCCGATCTGTACGCACGGATAAAGGCCCGCATTCTCGTGCGGGCCCTAACAGGAAACGGTTTAGTATTCCACTAACAGGTCCGGGATTAGCAGCCCGTTCCGCGCAGCACCACCTCGACGGTCGACGCGATCAGGCGCATGTCCTGACCCACCGACACGTTGCGGAAATACGCGTCGTCGTAGCGGGCCCGGTCGGCGAACGAGGAATCGTTGCGGTCCGAGACCTGCCAGGGGCCCGTCAGGCCCGGGCGCAGGGCATAGTAGCTCAGGCCCGGATAGAGATGTTCCTGTCCCGCCATCATCGGACGCGGGCCAACGATGCTCATGTCGCCGCGCAGCACGTTGAAGAATTGCGGCAGTTCGTCGAGCGAGGTCCGGCGCAGGATCCGGCCGAACCGGGTGATGCGTGGATCCTTCTGGAGCTTCTGCTTCACTTCCCATTCCGTCCGCACTTCCTCGGAACTGGCGAGATAGGCGTCGAGCCGGGCTTCGGCATCGGGGACCATGGTGCGCAGCTTCCACATGCCGAAGATGCGTCCGTTCAGGCCCACGCGCTTCTGTACGTAGAAGGGAGAGGCCCCGTCGCGCGCCGCCACGAGAAGTGCGAGGATCACGATGGTCGGCAGGATGATGGGCAGGAAGAGAAGCGTCACGAAGAGATCGAGACTGCGCTTGCCGGCCTTGATGTAGAGGCCGGTCTCCGGGGCTTTGCGCGCCGCCACCCGGGAGACGTTCCCCACGGATACCGCGGCGGAGCGGTCTGGGCTGAATTCGATAAGATAATCTGGCTTGGACATAACATCTCCAACGGCACAAGTACTAGGAACACGGTACCGGCTCAAAGCTTCGCAACGTGCCTTCATTTAGTCACACTCCTTACAGAGTCTCACCAAAGTCTCCAAGCGTACTCTCACGCTGATGGGGCCTGCCGAAACAATTCGCGTAAAATTTGCAGCATTGTGCAGATGTTAATCGGTCATCAACCATGATCCGCGACCAATCCGGCAGGAGGACACAACTGCGTTCGCTGCATTGCAGCGAGACTGATTCGTATTTACACGCGGATTGTCGTAGGCTCCACCTTCGAATGATCTTTCACCCGCCCTGCGCGAGGAGCCGCCCTTGGCTTTGACGATGGACATCTACACGGATCATTTCGGGCTGCGCGAGCGCCCGTTCACCCTGGTCCCGAACCCCGACTTCCTTTACTGGTCGCCGGCCCACAGGCGTGCGGCGTCGGTCCTCGAATACGGCATCATCACCCGCGCGCCCATCACGCTCGTCACGGGCGAGATCGGATCCGGCAAGACCACCCTCCTGCGCCACCTTCTAAGGACCGCGGCCGAGGATATCGGAGAGATCCAGGTCGGGCTGATCTCGAACCCCCTCGGCGGGCGGGACGAGCTTTTCCGCTGGGTCCTGATGGCGCTCGACCACGAGCCGCCGCAGGACGCGGGCTACGTGCAACTGCACCGCATCCTCGAGACCTATCTGATCGAGCAATATGCCCAGGGCCGCCGGGTCGTCCTTATCTTCGACGAGGCGCAGAATCTCGACCGCGAGTCGCTCGAACAGGTGCGGATGCTGACCAACATCAATTCCGACGACAACGAGCTGGTGCAGCTGATCCTGGTGGGACAGCCCGAACTGCGCGACATGATCATGCGTCCCGACATGGTCCAGCTGGCGCAGCGGGTGGCCGCGAGTTTCTTCCTGCCGGCCTTGAAGGACGCGTCGGTGGCGGAGTATATCAACCACCGACTGCGTATCGCCGGAGCGAAAGACGAAATATTCACTCCCGAGAGCATAGACCTGATACGGCAGGCCACCGGCGGCGTGCCGCGCCTGATCAATCAGCTGGGTGATTTCGCAATGCTCTACGCCTTCGAGAACGACACGAAACGCATCACCAAGGAAACGGTGCAGGATGTACTGAACGACGGCATGTTCTTCGCCGGCGGTCATACCGAGCCGTTGCGGCTCGTGCAGTCGCTCGACGATACGGGCTCCGACTGAAAGCAGGATACATGGATCTCAAGTTCTATCTCGGATTGTTCCTGCGCAGGCTCCCCTGGCTGATCGTCTTCGCCGCGGTGGGCGCGGTGCTGGGCGTCGCCGTGGCCCTGTCGCAGCAGGCCATCTACAGCGCCCGGTCGACATTGATCGTGGAATCCGAACAGATCCCCGGAGATCTCGCGGAATCCACCGTCCAGACGGGCGAGATCGAGGCGTTGCAGATCATCCAGCAGCGGATCCTGTCGCGCAGCGTCCTTCTCGAACTGGCGAACCGCCTGGAAATCTATGCCAATGTCGAGGATGCGGACACGATGTCGGCCGACGCCAAGGTCGACGATCTGCGCCAGCGCATCAGCATCCGGACCCAGGGCGGAGGACGCCAGGGCGAGGCCACGATCGTGACGGTGAGCTTCGATGCGGCCTCGCCGGCGCTCACGGCGCAGGTCGTCAACGAGATCGTGACGCTGATCCTGCAGGAAAACGTGCGCATGCGCACCTCGGTGGCGACGCAGACCCTGGATTTCTTCACCCAGGAGGTCGAGCGGCTGGAGCAGCAGCTCTCGGCGGTCAGCGCCCGCATCCTGGAATTCCAGGAAAACAACCTTCAATCCCTGCCCGATTCCCTCGAATTCCGCCGCACGCAGCAGGCAGCGATGCAGGAACGCCTGCTTCAGCTCGAGCGCGAGGAGAACTCCCTGCGCGAACGGCGCAGGCAGCTCGTCACGCTCTTCGAGGAAACCGGAGAGACCGAATTCACCCGCCAGCAGCAGGCCAACGCCAATCTCAGCCCGCAGCAAAGCCGCCTGGTGGAACTGCAGAACGAATATGCCCAGCTTTCGGGTGTCCTGTCGGATACCAATCCGCGCCTGACCGTCCTGCGCAACCGGATCTCGGCCATCGAGGCCTCGCTGCCCGAAAGCGGCGACCAGGGCGACGGGAGCAACGGTCAGCCGTCCCTCTTCGACGTGCAGCTCGCGGATATCGACACGCAGATCGACTATATCGAGGAGCAATCCACCGCGATCGAGCAGCAGATGGAAGAGCTGTCCCAGACCATTCAGGCCACGCCCAGCAATGCGGTGACGCTCGGCTCGCTGGAGCGCGAATACCAGAACCTCCAGGCGCAGTACAACGAAGCCGTCTCGAACAGGGCCCGCGCGGATATGGGCAACACGATCGAGACGCTGTCGAAGGGTCGCCGGATCACCGTGGTCGAACAGGCCGTCCGCCCCACCAGCCCCTCCAGTCCGAACCGTCCGTTGATCGCGACGGCCGGGCTCGGGGTCGGATTGATGGCGGGGATCGGCCTGATCCTCCTGCTGGAGATCCTCAACGCGGCGATCCGCCGTCCGCAGGATCTGCAGAATGCGCTCGGCATCGATACCATCGCGACGATCCCCTACATCCAGACCCGCGAGGAAGTCCGGAACCGCCGCGTCAGGCTGGCCGGACTAGCGATCGTGCTTCTGGTAGGGTGTCCTGCGGCCCTCTGGTACGTGGACCAGAACATCGCACCGCTTCAGCCGGTATTCGAAAGCATATCGGAACGCGTCGAGAACGCACTGAACCTTTGAGCCCGGGGACCCTTTTCCGATGACGACCGAACGACTCCAAGCCGCGATCGCCAAGGCGCGCGCGCAACGCGAGGCGGGCAGATCAGAGGCGCCGGAAGCGGCTGATCTCTCTCCCGCCACCACGCGTACATCGCAGCCCGCGGGATGGGACGCTCTCCAGGGCGTCACGCTCGATACCGAGCGTCTGGTTCGCAACCGTATCCTGTCGGTCGCCTCAAGCCGCGATTCGACACCTTTCGACATCCTGCGCACCCGCCTTCTGCAGCGCATGCGCGAGAATGGCTGGAAGCGGATCGCCATCACCTCGCCTACGCTCCGCTGCGGCAAGAGTACGCTGGCGCTGAACCTGGCCTTCGGAATGTCGCGGCAGCCGGAACGGACGATCATCTCGATCGAGGCCGACATGCGCCGGCCCAGCCACGAGACCCTGCTCGGGATCACGCCCCGGGACCGCTCCGTGGCCCGGTTCCTCGACGGACAAAGCCCGTTCAGCAAGGCGGCGGTCCTGCCCCGGGCGAACCTAGCCTTCGGGTTGAACTCCAGCGTCGCCTCCAACGCGTCCGACGTCATCCTGGGCAAGACGGTCGGCCCGGTCCTGGCCCAGCTCGACGCGGACTTCGCACCCGACATCACGATCTTCGACACGCCGCCGCTCTTGGCCAACGACGACGCCATGGCGTTCCTGACCCATGTGGATTGCACGTTGATCGTGGCCGCTGCGGGGGAATCGACGATCAAGGAAATCGACCAATGCGAACGACTGATCGCCCAGGAAAGCCAGGTCATGGGCGTGGTCCTGAACAAGAGCCGATATGGCGGCTCCACGGCTGCCTACGATTATTACTGACCGCCACCTCCCGGCGACCAGTGTTACAGAGGGAATGTAGCTGGCGGAAAATCCGGAGCCTGAAGAGCCCCATGACCTGAGCCCCGACTCTCCTCCAGCGATTAGGAGAGTCCGCGGGTTGATTGATCCGATCCCCAACGTTGGACCGCCCGAAGGCAGAGTTTTCCGGCTTCGATTAGGGTGACAGGCT
>CANLEQ010000043.1 GCA_947489705.1 uncultured Paracoccaceae bacterium | reverse complement strand
CGTCCATCTCGTACTACTCCCCTGATCAAGAGAAATAGCGCTACGAACTGTCTCAAGAAACCGTGCCCCAACCCAGTGCTGCCGAAGAGCTCGCGGTACATGTGTTCGACGTGAATGGGCTCGGCCCAGTCTGCGATGCGGGTCATAGGTCCATGTCCGATGTTGAAGTGGATGAAGACAGCGCTTTCAGGGTCTGGCGATTTAACTCTGTCTGATACTGGCGGGCCAGCTCGTAATCCTTGAGGGCGAACTCGATCGTGCTGATTTCTGCGCCGCCTTGATAGGTGATCTCGTAGGTCGCGTTGCAGCTAGGCATTATTGCGTCAGCTGGCTCACGCGGGGTTGTGAAGGCGTATTCGACAGATGTCTTGAACGGCCCACCTGCAGCACAAGTGCGGAACCGGCGTTCACTGGTACGGTTGCCGCCAAGGTCCTCCACGAAGGTTTGCGCGGGCTGACCTTCGAGATCCGGAATGAAGCCCTCGTTTCCCCAAGCGTAGCTCAGGATCATCATCTGCCCGCGCATTCTGATCTGGGAGGGCGGGCCATATAGCTCTTGCAGCTGCGCCCTCAGCGCCGCGGGCGCGCGCAAATCCTCTGTGGGGCGTTTAGCACGCGGAAGAGGGCCAGCGGCCTTTGCCCAAAGGCGCCGGTCGCCAGTACTGCTGTCAGGTGGTCTTGCGGCGCGTTGGACATGCGCTCCTGCATACCGACATCGCCGATCTCGCGGGTAAACTCATAGCGCAGATCGAATACCCTACCTTCCGGGGACTGAATGCGCAGCCGACGCTCTCTGGATGTCGGCTCGGCCTCGGAGCGCTCCCGATACAGCTCAGCCAGCTCGCTGACCGGATAACCAAGACGCACCCCGAGCGGTTTGTAAGGATCGGGCCGCTCCTCCACGCTACGCACGTCTTCGAGTTCATCGGCGACGCCAGGCGCGCCGGAAGCCAATCCCAACGACAGAGCAATCCACGATGTCGACACAGACTAAGCGAAACCGTATTCATCTCAAAACCTCATAGTATCCCATAATGGGATAATACCAAAACAGGATTACGCGGCAAGGGCATGACCCTTTTGGAGAGCGGCAATTGGCGCGTAGTCTCAGAACTCCGGGGCATCTAGCGCTGCTTGAGGCACTGACGGATGCCCGTAAGGCTGCCGGGATGACCCAGCAGCAACTCGCGGACCGCATGGAGCGGCCGCAGTCGTTCATCGCGAAAGTGGAAGGTGGCGAACGGCGCCTGGACGTGGTGGAGTTCGCCGAGTGGACGATCGCTTTGGGGGCCGACTACAGTGAGCTCTTAAAGCCGGTGGTAGCGCTCGCTTACTCAGGCCACAGAGCGACGCCATCTACTACAGAGGAAGGGTGAGGAAATTCGCCTCGGGACATGTACCCATACCCTGCCCGAAACGCAGTCCGGCCTTCGGGAAGGCCGCAACCATCTCTGCACGTTCCGGTAATCCTCCGCCCTGCATCCGAAAATGGCCAGAGAGATCACAGGGTGCATCAAAGCATGGAACCCCTTCCAGCAAGAGCTGGAAATTCTGATATTTTTTTGGAAAAGGGCCCCTGACCTAGACTATGCCCCGCCCAACGTTTTGGCTAGACCTGCCCACCAACACCTTTGAACTTCTCGACAAAGGCGACAATCTTCTCAAAAACGGTCGTCTTTTTACTCCGAAACTGCGGATTAAGTGGGCTCATTTTAGGAAGTATTGCATTAAGTTCAGCACCGTTTTCACTGGCAAACTCGCGCTTTACGGATACAGAAATATAGCGCCTCGCAGCATCGGAATTTAGATCCTCCGATCTGATGAGCTCATCCACCTCTTTGCGTTGCTCTTCCTGAGCGAAAAAGAAAAATGCATCGATTACCCCTGCCTTATCATCAATCTGATCAATATCAGTCTGCTTGATAAAGTCCACAATCAGGCTCTCTTTGGCACGATTTCCAAGGCTACCGCGAATGACGCGGCGAGCATCCTCAATCAGATCCCCTTTGCTCTCCAGTTTTTTGTTTTTCTCAAAGATTAGCTCGAGGATGTAATCAAGATTGATCTCCTGCGATTTGAGAAGGTCGACCTCAAAAACGACGTCATCCCACTCGATATTGCTTTGCTCCTGCTCGGCCGACGACTTTTCCCGGCGCAGCCAGTCGCGAATGTCGTTGTATGTTGATCTATAGTCTTGCACTGCTCGGTCTGAAGGCAGATCTATGGCCTCCAGGTCGCGTAGGTCCTCGTCGTGTAAATAGTGCTCTTGCTTGAACTCCTCAACGGCAGCGCGATCTGTTAAATCCAGCTCCTGATAGGCTTTCAATACTGAGAATTCGTCGTAGTTCCTAAGCACATTCTCAACTCTCAGATACTCACCAAAGAGCTTCGCAAACTCCTTTTTATCTACTTCTTTGACAATCTCGTCTGGCTTTGGAAAGCGCTCGGTCAACTCCTTCACAACATCGATGAACCCGCGCCGCGCCGCGCCGGTTTCCTGATCAACGAAACCATTCATGTACTCGTCGTAGCTCTTCTCAAGCACGACGTTCTTTGTGTTCTTGTCACCGAACAGCGTGATCGCATCAACGGTCGCTTGCTCAAGCTCCCTGAACGCCACGATATTTCCGAGCGTTTTGGTCGCATCGTAAATCCGGTTGGTTCTGGAAAATGCTTGCATCAAGCCATGGAAGCGAAGGTTTTTGTCGACAAACAACGTGTTAAGCGTTGGCGCATCAAAGCCTGTAAGGAACATGCCGACAACAATTAGTAAGTCGATTTCTTTCGAGCGAACCCGGCTGGCAAGATCGCGGTAGTAGTTTTGAAAACCACTGCTATCGACACTAAAATTCGTTTTGAAAAAGGAATTGTAGTCTCTGACCGCGGCACTGAGGAACTCCTTGGCGCTGCTATTCATCGCTGACACATCGAAGCTCTCGTCCTGGATGTCACCGATCGCATCTTGCTGTTCGTTGGCCGCAAACGAGAAAATCGTCGCGATCTTCAGCGGCTTTTCACTGCCCGCCTGCAGAGCGTTCAAGGTTTCATAGTAGAGCTTCGCGGCATCCACACTGCTGACAGCAAACATGGCATTGAACCCACTGCTGCCCGCTTGCGTCCGATGGGTTTTTTGACGGAAATTGTTCAGTATATATTGAGAGACTTCCCGAATACGTTCTGGATGAAGTAGCGCTTGCTTGTTTTCAGCCGCGCTGAGCTTCTTTTCGTCTTGCTCTGTCTCGATGGCTTTGAACCGGGGGCGCACATCATTGTAGTCGACCTTGAACTTCAGGACCTTTTCGTCGCGAATTGCGTCGGTGATCAAATAAGAATGTAGTTCGCGCCCAAACACGCCCGCGGTCGTTTCAGCCCCAAGCGCATTCTCAGGAAAGATCGGCGTTCCGGTGAAGCCAAACTGGTAAAACCGTTTGAACTTCTTCTTCAAATTCTTTTGTGCCTCACCGAACTGGCTGCGGTGGCATTCATCAAAAATGAAGACCACCTGCTGGTCATACACCGGAAGGTCACCCTCTGACTTCATCAGGTTGTTCAGCTTTTGGATCGTCGTGACGATGATTTTGTTATCGTCCTTGCCCAAGTTGCGCTTCAACCCGGCCGTGCTGTCGGAACTGTTGACGCTGTCTGGGGAAAACCTCTGGTATTCCTTCATGGTCTGGTAGTCGAGATCCTTACGGTCCACGACGAAGAAGACTTTGTCGATGAAATCCAGCTCGGTTGCCAACCGCGCAGCCTTGAAACTCGTTAGCGTTTTACCTGAGCCGGTGGTGTGCCAAATGAAACCACCGCTCTCCGACTTTCTCCATTTTTTGGCCTCATATGAGCTTTTGATCTTCCACAGGATCCGCTCAGTCGCTGCAATCTGATAAGGGCGCATGACCAGCAACGTATCGCTGACATCGAAAACCGAATACTGCAACAAAACGTTCAGCAGAGTGCGTTTCTGGAGGAAGGTCGCGGTGAAGTCTTTGAGATCTTTGATCAGCTCGTTGTCAAATTTCGCCCAGTTCATGGTAAAGTCGAAGCTGTTCTTGCTGCGCTTGGTCGTGTTAGCGAAATACCGGGTGTCGGTGCCATTCGAAATCACGAAGAGCTGTAGAAACTTGAACAGGGAATGATCGCTGTTAAAGCTTTCCTTGCTGTAACGGTGAATCTGGTTGAAAGCTTCCCGGATCGCCACGCCGCGCTTTTTTAGTTCGATCTGAACCAATGGCATCCCGTTGACCAGGATCGTCACGTCATAGCGATTGGCGTGCGCGCCGACCTGCTCAAACTGCTTGATCACCTGCAGCTTGTTGCGGGCCATGTTCCTCTTGTCGACAAGATAGATGTTCTGGATGCGCCCGTCGTCGAAAACAAAATCATGAATGTAGTCGTCGTGAATTTTTCGGGTTTTGTCGACGATACTGTCGCTAGGCTTGTCGAGGTAGGTCTCGACAAAACGCTTCCATTCATCATCTGAAAAAGTGACGCTGTTCAGCTGTTCAAGCTGCACCCGGACATTGGCAAGCATGGCATCTGGGGTCGTGAGAGCAGGCAGGAACTCATAGCCCTGATTGACCAGATCCTGCACCAATTCGCGTTCCAGATCGTCTTCGCTCTGATAGCGGTCGGCGGCATTCCACTCCTTGGTGTACTTGTCGAGGACGATGAAATTTTTCGTTTCAGCGATGGTTTTTGTCTTCTCAACCATTTCTCTCATCCTCGGGAACAGCCACCTTGTATTTTTCTGGAAGTTCGAACAATTTATTTGTCGTTGACCGAAGCAGAAAGCCCAACACGCGCTTTTCATTTTGAGATAGCTCAGCCAATTCGTAGCCGGAATGCTTTGAGTGACTCGATATATCGACAACGCGCTTCAGGTACACATCGCTGGTTCCGTCTTCTGTTTTGGGTAACAATTCAGACCAATCATTGTACCCGAGAAAAGTTGATGTTTTCTCCAGAATATTTCTCAGAAAGTTATAGTGGTACTTTTCAAACTGGTCGCTTTCGGATGCGGCCTTGAGTTTTTCGATCAAATGCAAATGATACGAAAACGGGCTATCCGTATCCCAACGATCTAATGAAAATCCTCCATCGTCATTTTGGGACAGTCGGTACTTGATACCTTTCTTGAGCGCATTAAAGAGAACGTTAAAAAATAAGGGGTTGTGGGTCGTAATGATGAACTTCGGACCATCTTGGGGCGATGACTTAATCAGCGTCGCCAAGGTCTGTGCAAGTTCAATAAGATGGTTGTCATCTAGCGAGCTAACCGGATCATCAATAAAGATGTACTCTAGTTTGTCGAACTGGTCTGTGCTCCGTTCGTCAACCTCCGGAACACTCAAGACAGAAACCACTTCTTCGATCAAAGTGTAGAAGATGCTCCAAATGAAGTTGCTTTCCTCCCCCTTTGAAACCTTGATGCCTGTTGCGGTCTCGTCATCTCCGGTGGCGATGGAAAATGAGACCGAAGGATAAGTCTTCTCACCGGCTTTTTGCCCGTCCTTCTCCAGAAAGACGGGTGTCAGTCTTTTGTTGGTATAGTGCTGGAAGTTAGCAATGACATCATTGCCCTTGCCTTGCTCACCCAGAATCCAGTCAGTGAAAGTGTTCGGCTGGATCATCAACTTAGGTTCACCATCGCCCAATAGGTCATTGTCCCAGTAGAACAAGTCTTCCGTGAATGCGCTATAATAAAGCACCTTTCCGCGAGATGGCTCGCCTTCCTCCCCTTCTGCGGGTTTGGGGGCAATCAGGTCTTTCATCGCGCGGGAAAGACGGGTTTTGCCCGTGCCATTGAAAGCGTAGATCAGCTGCACCTTTTTATTGGCATCCCGCAGCTGCTTTGCAATCTCTTCGAGGCTCTGGCTCATCACGCGACCTCCTCGGGTTTGGGAAAGCTCAAAAGTAGGTCGCGGTAGTATTCATATTGCTGCTGACGCAACTTGATCTCACGCGGCAAGCCCTCCCTGAGCGATGTGGTCAGTGTGTCGAACTTGTCGAGGATTTCGACAACACGGTCTTGCTCTCCGGCAGAAGGGACAGGAATCAAGATCTTGGCGAGGTTGTCGGCATTAACGCGTCTGACCTTTGCGCCAGTAATGTGAACCCGTTTTTGCTTTTGAAACTACTCCGTTTGGAAGAAGTAGGCGACAAATTTGGGGTTTAACTTATGTGAGTAAAAGCATGCGTCGCTGCTAACCGCGATATCCTCATCGCCGAGCCAAGCGACGGCCTTGCAGACGTCTTCGTCGTTCTCGCTCGTTGTCGCAATCACCAAATCGCCCGACTTTGCCATTCGGGCTTTCTTTGTAAACTCTTCTGAAACAAAGCTTTTGGTATCGTGGGCATAGGTTCCATAATGGGTGTAAATCTGACCGTAGTGAATGCAGCCCACCCCAGACTCTGCGAAGTTCTTCTTTTGAAGGCCGCCCCCGCGCGTGAAGGACCCCACGCACTCGTCTCCCATAGGCAAGTGCTCAACAGCTTTGCCTTGGTAATCTAATAATTGCTCTCGATAGTGGTTGTATTGTTGTTTGCGGGCCTCAAGCTCGGCTGTCAGCTCGGCTGTCAGCTCGGTGAAGCTATCCAAAATCCGAACAATCTCCGCTTGAATCGCCAGTGATTTTTCTGGGTTCTCAGGGCATGGGATGGGGATCAACAAGCCTTTCAAATTTCCAGCGTTCAAAGCCGGGATACCATCGAAGGTGCAAAGCGCGTGGATGTCAGCCTGTTTTGCAAGCAAGAGATGATAGAGATAGCGAGTTTCTAATTTCGGATCAGACTTGGTACTGACAGCGTAGTTTAGGTTTCCTCGAAAGTACTTACCCGCTTGCCATGTGATTGAGCCAACTCCAGCACCCCGCGTAGTAACGCCGATTGGGTCATTGTCTGTATTCCATTCGTCAATGAAGCCCAATGGCTCGCGGCCGCTATTTATAACCGCGTAAGGCCCGGGTTTGCTTGCAATCTTGTTCTTGTTGACCGCTTGACCCGTCTTGATGTTTGCCAATTCGCCAAGTGGTTTCCACTCGACCGAAGCCCCATCCAGCAGCTTTTCCGAAAAGCCCCGATCGCTCATGCGTCGATCTCCGCAACGATGGCGTCGATGTCTGCGCGCAGCCGGTCGATTTTGGCGACAGTAAGCTTCAGGTCGGCATTCAGCTCGGTGATGTCGACAACATCGCGGGTGTCCTTGGGCTCCACATAGGCGCTGACCGACAGATTGTAGTCCTTCTCGACAATCGTGTCGTAGCTCACGGTCTCCGCAACGTGGGGCACGCTTTCCTTGCTGTCGAACATCTTGATGATCTCGGCAATGTGCCGCTCCTCCATGAAGTTGTTGTTCGTGCCTTTGCGAAAGAACTCCTCACCCGTCGCATCGATGAACTGAACGGCCGTGTCGGTCTTGTTCTTAGCCAGCACAAGAATGTTCACCGCGATGGTCGTGCCGAAAAACAGGTTCGGCGCTAGGGCAATCACCGTTTCGACAAAGTTGTTGTCGACCAGATACTTGCGGATCTTCTGCTCCGCGCCGCCGCGATAGAAGATTCCAGGGAAGCAAACGATCGCGGCGCGTCCCTTGGCCGACAGGTAGTGCAGCGCATGCAGGACAAAGGCAAAATCGGCCTTCGACTTTGGTGCCAGTACCCCAGCGGGCGCAAAGCGGTCGTCATTGATCAGCGTCGGGTCATCCGCGCCCTTCCATTTTACCGAATAGGGCGGGTTCGACACGATGGCGTCAAAGGGCTTGTCATCCTGAAAGTGCGGGTCCTCCAGCGTGTTGCCGTACTGGATGTTGAACTTGTCGTAGTTGATGTTGTGCAGGAACATGTTCATGCGGGCGAGGTTGTAGGTGGTGTAGTTAATTTCCTGCCCAAAGAAGCCGTCTTCGATGATGTGTTTCTCAAACTCTTCCTTGGCCTGCAAAAGCAGCGACCCAGACCCCGCTGCCGGATCGTAGATCTTGTTGACGCTGGTCTGCTTGTGCATGGCCAGTTTGGCGATGAGTTTGGACACGTGGGTCGGAGTGAAGAACTCGCCGCCGGATTTGCCCGCGTTGGCGGCGTAGTTCGAGATCAGGAATTCATAAGCGTCGCCGAACAAGTCGCCTTCGTTGTCGTCGAATTTCAACGGTAAGCCAGCCACGCCTTTTAGGACCTCAGCCAGCCTTTCATTCTTCTGTTTGACCGTGCTGCCCAGGCGGTTGCTGGTGGTGTCGAAATCGGCAAAGAGGCCATTGATGTCCTGTTCGGACGGGTAGCCACTGGCGGAAGCCTCGATCGCCGAGAAGATCCCGGCCAGATCGGTGTTCAGGCTGTCGTTCTTGCTCGCGGTTTTCACCACGTTTTGAAAGAGTTGACTAGGGTATATGAAGTAGCCCTTGGTCTTCACTGCATCGACTTTGGCTTCATTGGGGATGTCTTCGTCGGTCATGCCCGCATAGTTGATGCTGTCGTCGCCACCTTCGATGTAGTGGGTGAAATTCTCGCTGATGAAACGATAGAATAAAGCGCCCAGGACAAACTGCTTGAAGTCCCAGCCGTCAACGGCACCACGCACACGGTTTGCGATGCTCCAGATTTCTCGGCGCAATGCCTCAGCTTGTTGTTGCCCGGTCATTTTTGCTCTCCTTCTTGTTTTTGTTCCTGCTCGGTAATCCAGCGGTCGATCTCGCTTTTACGAAACCGCCAAGCGCTACCCACTTTGAAACCGGGAACCTTGCCCTCAGATGCGAACCGGTATGCCGTTTTTTCAGCGATCTTGAGATACTCGGCGAGCTCTTTCACGGTCAAAATGTCTTCGTTGGGCATCTCAAAAATGTCCTATCTGAGAGAGCTGGGTTGAAAATAGTTGAAAGGAAGCGAAGCGGCAAGCTTAGCTTGTTTGCGGTCACCGCTTTCAATTTGAAGCAGCTACTCGCCTCCGATGGTGTAGCGGTCCGCTTTCGTGGATCCTTACAGACCCAGCGTTGCACATCGATGCCGTCGGAAGGGGCGGCTTCAGCGTCAACTCCAAGCCGACTAGCTCCCAAAAACTTTGCCGCCTTTAGCGGCAGCCGCCTTTCCGTCCCCTGCCTTGTAGGGGCGATGTCCTCCAAGGCGGCGGACGCCTAGCCCGACCCGCTCGCATCACGACGGGCCGTAGAGATGGGTCTGGTGCCCGCTTAGGCCATCAGCGGTTCGATATCGGACACATCGATCTGCTGGATGGCGGCATGCATGTCGAAATTGGTCTGCATGTTCATCCAGTAGTCCGGAGTCGTGTTGAACACGCGGGCGAGGCGCAGGGCTGTATCCGGGGTCATGCTTGTCGCGCCCTTGACCAGCCGTTCGATCCGCGTCCGGGGGACGCCGAGACGGCGGGCCAGCGCGATGGCGCCGATCTCGAGCGGATCGAGATACAGCTCTTTCAGGACTTCGCCGGGATGCATCGGGTCTTGAAGCAGGCTCATGCCGTCTCCTTTCAGTGGTATTCGACGATCTCGACCTCGGCTGGTCCTTTTGGTGTCCAGACGAAGCAGATGCCCTATTGGCCGTTGATCCGTACCGAGTACTGCCCTGCGCGGTCTCCCTTGAGCTCTTCGAGGCTGTTGCCGGGAGGGAAGCGCAGGTCTTCCACTGCAACAGCCGCGTCCAGCGCCGTAAGCATCGCACGGGTCCGCTTCACAAGATCGGCTGGGAACCCCTTGCCGTATCTGCCTTGTACGGCGTTTGCGGCAAGCTTGCCCTTGGTACTCTGGATCATGGCAGATATGTATCACCGCATGACGCATGTATCAAGGTGTGATACATAAGACGGCCTTTCCATTCCCAGGCGGATCTGTATCGCGGCTATGCGTCATGGTTCGTTAGCCGTACCTTCCGCTGCGCGAGTTCTTCCTTGGCCGCTTCCAGTGCCAACATCTGTTCCACCAACATCTCCTTCAGCTTCGCGTTCTCATCTTCGAGGCGCTCGATCCTGTCTGACCCCGATGCATGCGGCAGCTCGAACTTAGCCTTCCAGCTGTAGAACGTCCGGCTGGACATGCCATACTTGTCACAAGGCTCTGCGCAGGTCGTTCCGAGCTGATGCTCTTCCAAAATCCCAATGATCTGTTCGTCGGTGAAATTGGCTCTTCTCATTCCGGGCATTCTTTCAATACTTTATGAGGGGCCCCGAAGCGGCGGTGCTGGTCTGACATCCCGGTGTTTTGCCGCGTCCTTGGACTGATCCTTCACCTCCGGAACAAAAACCCGCGCGGCTGCCTTGCTTCCGGCTCCGGCGCCTGCAAGGAACGCTCCAATCCGTTCAAGGACTCGTGCAACTCCTTCTGCAAACGCGCGAGCGATCTCTCTTGCTCGATCGATCTCCTCATGCAGTCTTCCACGCCTTTGCCGAGCTCTTCGACGCAGGACAGCAACTCGCGTTCCAAGTTCGTCAGGGTCATCCTCTACTCCTCTCGCTGAAGACAGATGCGTCCAGCCCCAGTCCCTATCGGACAGCGTGTCGGCACGAGGCCGGGCGGCAGGGCGATCAATTCGCCAAGGCCGCCGACGCCGCGGATCGTCCGGCTGCCCTGAAGGGCCGCGGGCGGCTGCGCCAGGCGTGGGGTAGGCGTGGGCTGCTGGCTGGGGATCATCAACGTCACCGCCAGGAATGACCCGCAGAGGGTCAGCGCAGCCGTCGTCCCGCCGACCAGCGCCGCCCGCCCCAGCATGTGCCGGTTCAACAGCCTGTCGAGCCGGAGGCTGCGTTTCTCCAGCGCTTTGATTTTCTCCTCGACCTTGGTCAGGGTCTCGGTCGTCTCGCGGTTCAGGCTGTCTAGTCGCTTCCGGGTCTGATTTTCGAATCCGGCCGTATCGCTCGTGATTGTAGAGAAGGCGCTTCTGGCGCTCTTCGTCCACGCGCCGCTCAAGCTCTTCAACTGCGATTCCAGCAAGTCGAGCTGAGAGGCCAGCAGGCTGTCCATGTTCGCCTGGATGCGCGGGTTCAGTTTGCTCTGCGGTCCAGGTTTCATCGAAGATCGCTCCTTTCAAACGCCAGCGTTCCCCGCTGTCCGGATCAAGTACGGTGAGGTAGGTCTTGCCCCTTCGTGGTAGCTCGAAGCCGATCTCGGTCAGCGCCTCGATCATCGATGCCCGGTCCCGGATCGCGCCCAGTTCAATCTGGCCGTTGATCCAGCTGTTCAGTTGCTCGCGCGTGGCGGCGCGTGCCGGTTCCTCTGGCACGGCCTGCGTCCGCCGGGCTCGCGCCGGATCGAGCGGATCGGCCCAACCGTGTCGCCGGTTCTCCAGATCCACGAAGGCGCTGAAGGCGCTTTCGTGGCCGGGCGGTGCGATGTTCAGGCTCTTGCGGGTCAAAAGCTCCATGCGGGGCATGAGGAAGTGCAGCTCGACGCGCCCCGCGTGGGTGTGCCGCACCCAGAGCATATCGAACTGGTCGGCCTCCAGCCCGGCACAGGCGAAGTCCTCGAACCGCTGGATGACCGCGCGCTGCTGCTCCTCGGTCGGTGCGTCCTCGGCGGCGAAACTGATGACGCCGCTCTTGTAGCGCCACTGGTGTTGCACCGCGTCGATGAGCGCCTGCATCCGGCCGGGATGGCCTTCGAGGACCTCGGGCAGCGTGGCGCGCCGATCCCAGATCTGCTGCCCGCGCTCGTCGCGGATCGCATTGCGGTGCTCGTCATAGGCCTTCACCGTCTCGGCGATCAGGTAGACGACAGCAGGTGCAGCCGGACCCTGACCATGGGGGAAGAACTTCACCATCATGCGCGTCCGTCCTCCCGCAGGCTGTCCAGTCGTCGCTCAATGGCAACCAAGCTGGCTGCAATGGCCAACGTATCCAGCTGGTCGTAGGCCCGCAGCTTGCGCGCCGCGTGGAGCGCACGGGCAATCTGGTTGAGGTTAGCTCCGATACGCGACAGGGCGACCAACAGCTCCGGGTCGGCCTCGGGGACCGCTTTCCGATGACCGCTGCGCACCAACGGCAACCGCTCTCGGAGCAGCTCGGCCAGCGGACGCCGGGCGCGGCGGGCTTCCCCCTCGAGGCGGGCCTTCTCCGAAGCGGAGCACCGAAACGCGATGGTCTCGGTCAACGGTTCTGCGTATTTGGGTGTCCGGCTCTTGGCGGGGTTCGAAGGGGCGGCAGGCCCCTCGCATGGTCCCGTGTGCAACACGGGTGACCTTGCTGTCTGCTGAGACAAGCGGGCACGATGCTTTGGGTCGGTCATATCTAAGCTCCGACGCAAGCAGCAACGCGGTGTGGCGCAGTCTCTTCGTAGCTTCGGCTGGCGGTGATGAGATGAGACCGATTTTCCCCGCGGATCAGCTCTCGTAGGGATTGGAGCTGCTCCCGCCATCGAGTGCTTCCCTCAGGCGCAGGCGTCCGGCCTGGGAGCCAGAAACCTCGGTGCCGCCCGTAAGTGGATATTGCGAGGCACCGTTCCAACGAGGCCAAGCCCTCTCGAGACAGGCGGTCATCCCAATCGCGAGCAAAGCAGATACCGCGAGGAACGAACGTCAGGCCACCCGTTGCGGCGTCTGCCTTGCCGGATTGCCCCCTCTCAGTCAAATCCGGCGTGGCAGCACGCAGCGGTTCTTTTCTAAGTTCTTGTTCTCTGTTCGGGGGACATTTCTGTCCCGCTGTGACGGACAGGTCTGTCCCCCTATCAGAACGGGAATGTCCCCCTTTGCCCTGCTTTAGAGGGACAACTTTGTCCCCCTCACGGCGTCGCTCGGCAGCTCGACGCATGATCGCTTCTGTAGGGCGATAGCGAGAAGACGAACCCTTGTTGGTTCCTCTCTGGACGATCAGGTACCCGGCCGCTTCAAGAGCGTTGATGGCACGCTTCACGCTTTTGGCGCATTTGCCAATTGCGCTGCCGATCGTGGCGAATGTCGGGAAAGACTCGCCTGTGTCATGATCAGCATGTGAAACGGACAGATAAAGCGCCACCCTAAGCGCGCCATCGCTGAGATCGTGGTCCAAGACAAGCTCCTGGAGGTATTGCAGCTTGATCGTACAGAAGCGCGGCAACTCAGACATGGCGACCTCCCGAGATTGCTTTGAGAGGGAAGCTCTGGTAGGGTTTTGTGGAGAAGACTTTCCTAGTGCCGTTGAGGTGGGTGGCCGCCCCCTCAACGGTTTTTCTTTGCCCTGTCTTGATCCCCGAACGGTTTACAGACGCCTTGTAACCCATTGATACGAGGGCGTGAACAAACGGGGTCCGTTTACGAAAAAACCCTTTATTTTCAATGTTTCCAGACGGATTGCAAATCCGTGTACACCGGTTCGATTCCGGTACTCGCCTCCAATAAAATCAGTCACTTACGCCACCTTTCTCGTGGTTGTGGTCGATGTTTGAAACAAGCTTTGAAACATTCACGTTCTGGGCTTGTTCTGTTCCATGCGATTTCTCGCGTTCTGCGCTTGGGTCGCCAGTTCGCGCTGACGAATTTGTCCTCCGTACTTTTTGAGCATTTCGACGCCGGAATGACCGGTGACGGCCTTCACCATCTCGTCGTCGCATCCGGCCAAGTAGAGTTCGATTGTCGCGTTCTTTCTGAGGCCATGCGTGACGAAAGAGGCCGCCTCGGGGTTCCTCATCTTCGCTTTTACGCTCCGCATTTCCTCGGCGATGGTGCGATAGGTGACGGGGCGGCCTTTCCCATCGGTAACGACAGTGAGACCCTTCTTTTCCAAGTTCGCGAGGTGCGAGGTCAAACGGTGCGTCAGCGGTATCCAAAGGGGCTTGTCGGTTTTCCCCTGGGTGAAGTCGTAGGCACCGCCTTCAAGGTGATTCCACCGGATCTTTAGAATATCACCAATCCGCTGGCCCGTTCCTAAGCAAAGCTCATAGACCAGCCTAGCGCGGGGGGTTGCAACGGCCTCGAACTCTGCGCGAACGTCATCGGGCCAAGGTTGCCAGCCCTCGCTAACCTGCTTGAATAGCGGAATGCCCTTGGCCGGGTTGCCATGCTCTTTTTTGAGGAATCCGATTAGGCGAGCATGGTTCATCAGTACCACCATCACCTGAACAAGATAATTTGCCTGCCGCCACCTTTCCGCATTGGCACGGTGCAGTTCATAAACGTGATGCGGCTCTATCTTTGATGGGTCTTTGGCCCCCCAGATGGTTCGGATATGGCCGATGTACTTTCGGTAATCGGCCTTCGTGCGCGGCTTGAGCTTCTTATAGGCCTCGCTTTCGTAATAGCTAAGGATGAGTGCCTCAAAGTTCCGCTTAACCGGGATCGGTTCACGTCCTTTCAGCAAGCGATTGTAATGATCCCAAAACTCGGGCGTGCCCGGTTCTTCTTTCATCATCACCGATTGGCCGCGCGAGCGACGTATGAACCGGACGTAGCCTCGATCCCCGTAAACGTATTTCGGCAGATCCTTCTTGGTCATTTGCCCATCCGAAGATCGTTGCTTAGAAAGTCATCCGAGGGGTCGGGTTCGGACATCCCAGCATCGACCGTGACGCTACCGTCTGGCCGTATCTCGAATTTCGCTCGCGCCCAGCCTGCCGCCCGCGCTTCGCGCATGAGCGTTGTCACGAGAGTTTTTGCGGCGCTTTGCGGACTAGCCATTGGTGCCCCCTTCGCCTTCCCGCTCGCCCAAACGAGCCATGTTCAGCGGTGACAGGTATTCGTCTCCGTCCTCGATCTCGCGCAGATTTTCCCAAGCGCGGATCTCGTTCGGGGAAAGCCAGCCCCATTCCCTGCCGATGCGATAGGCTTCGTATCGGGCCTTTATGTCGCCGCGCAGGAGGCCCGCTAGGTCGTGCTCGACAAAGAACGTGCGGCGGGATGCGGCGGTCAGGAGCGCGGCGTTCATGGCCTGCTCGATCCGCTTCGCCATCGGCGCCAGGCACCGCATGACAAGCGCGCGGCTTTCGCCGTCCACGTTGGAATATGTCGCGTTGTCCGTGATGCCGATGGCGGTCGGAGGAACCGAAAAGATCCGCGCCACGGCAAGGTCGGACAGCTTGCGATGTTCTAGGAACTCGGCATCCTTCGACGTGAAGGCCAGCGGCGACCATGTAACGCCGCCGTCCAGAACTAGGACACCGCCCCGCGCGGTCGTGTCTTCGGCCTTGCGGCCCAGAGCGTCCAGCGCCCCGGACTTGCCTTCGCTGCCCAGATTGTTCGGGAAGGACAGAACGCCCTCGGGACGGAATGCCTTGCTCGCCTGCCGCCCCGCTTGCTCTTGCTGCGTCAGCGCGAGGCTGAATTGTTCGCGCGCAATCTGGATCGGTGACAAGCCCATGACGCCATCCGGCGCGAGCCGGTAGCGCAAATGAAGAATCTCGTCTTGCGTATAGATCGCCGCCGAGGGGCCGGTGACGCGGTAGCGCAGCCGCCCGCTTTGCAGCTTTTCGACGGTCACGGTTGCCGGGTCGAGGGGATGCAGCGAGGCGACTTGTCCGCGCCCGGTCCACTCGATCCGTGCGAAGGCGTTGCCCCGTGTCAGGAGCGAGGCGATCAGATATTCCCGCGCCTCGAACGCCGTAAGGTTTTCGTGCGCCATGTCGTGCAGGACGGTAAAAAGCGGATGATCCGCCGCGCGCTTGCGCCCGCCGTTTTCGGTGCGGCGATAGAGATTGAGCGGCACGGCCGCGAGGTTTTGGGAAATTGCGGAGATGCAGGCATGGGCCACCGAAAGCCCGCTTGCCCGGTTCACGTCCGCAAAGGCCCCGACGCCGCCCCGCTCGCCCATGAACTCGGCAAGGTAGGGATCGGACAGCTTCACGCTGTTGCGCTGCTCGCGGCGAAAGATGCGGTCAATAAGGCTCATTGCATGGCCTCCCAGATGCGAAGGACGCGCGCCGCGTGGGCGCGATGCGTGAAGGTCGGAAGGGCTGAACGGGCGTTGACGATCGTTCCGTCATAGGCGGGCCATGCCGCCACAACGCTTATCTCGAAAAGCTCCACCGCGCGAAGCTCGCGCCGGTCGCCGTCCCGGTCTTCGTCGGTCGCGGTGAAGCCGAAGGACATGCCGCCCAGGTCGCCGCGCTCGGCAAGCGCCAGCACGTCGCGCCCCGCCTGCGTGTCAGGAAGGTCGAGGTCGAACGCGAGCCCGTTCGCGTCTTCGGAGAGCCGTAGCGTGCCGCTACGGGTGCGCGCCAGCACTCGCGCCGGGTCGTGATCGACCAGCGCGAGAATATCGCCAGAGGCGCGCAGAGAGGCGGAGAAGGCACCGGGGGAGATGGTCTCGACCATATGCCCGCCGATGCACGATCCGGCAGCGGTGGATCGACTTATCGCAAGATGTACTCGACCACGAACACGTCAGAGCTCAAACAGCGCAGGGACCGCTCGGTGTGTCGATGACTGATCTCGTAGTCAATCCAACCATGATTACCTTCGGACTCAATCATACGATCAATCCTCGCACTCGGGTCCCATTCGTACCCGTCTACTATGTGGATACCGACATCGACCTGATGGTATCGTTTTGGCAGCCGCGTCGCCGATGGTCCGACTTGGTCGATCGAGTTCAAATCGCACTCGATGATCTGTCCGCCCATCGCCGCATTGATATTTTCAGCCGTGTTTCTGCCCTGAACACGTCTGGCGGAGGCTGGACACTACCCGATGGTCCCCCAACCTGGCCGATCACCTGGTCGTCATATCCTTGCCGCTCCGAGCGTCCAGGTCGGCCACCAGTAGGTTTGAAATGAGGGTCGATCTGAGCTCCGCTCCGCGTGCGCGCGCTCTGTACTCTTGATATAGCCGCTATCCTGTTGGGGCAGCGACAGGACCTTCAACTCGTGTCCAGTTCTTTCTTTTCCTGAGCTCATGACGGGTCAATGTCCGGCTCTTGCCCTTCGCTACGATGCTGACCGGTTCGGGCGCGTGGCGCGGATTCAGACGTCCCTCGGACCATTCTGTCTTGGCATGCACCACCTTTACTCGAACGGCGACGACATTCTCACACTGCTCGTCGAGCTGAGGAATTAGGACGTAATGGTGCCCCATCAGCTCTCCGACACGGCATGCCGCCGCAAGCCAAGCGCGCTTGGTTGCGCTCCAGGCCTCAGTCTCGGGGCAGACACGAGGGAGATGAAAGATCGGGTGACGCTGACGATGGACCATCTCGGCCCGGGTGTAGAAATAAATCTGCCAAGGTGATCGGAGCTTCGAGATGATCCCGCAATCAATCATCGAGAACTTGCTCTTGAGGTGCTTCCGTGTCGCCGTCGCAAGACTATGGCCATAACGGAATCTCAGCTTACGACCGTTGAGCTCGAGTGTTTTGAAAAGTTCCGTCCCTTCAAGATCACGTATCCCTTCGTGGATCATGCTGATGTCGTTGGCTGCGGGAGAGCCCGTTGTCTCGCACAGCTGGGCGCATAGGGCGGTACAGATACGGGGCCCTCCGAACAAGGGTTCCGCTGCCATGAAAGACGGCTCCCAGCCAGGGTGATTGTCGAGATGGTGATAGGTTGCATGGACGAGGCGCAGAGCATTGAGTGACAATTTCTTCTTTTCGAGAAGGTTCACTACGTTCTCTTCGCAACGATAGTGGCGTGGGCTGGACATCATGGTCTCCTTCGGTTGATCCGGAAGGGAATTACGCCCCGAAGCAACCCGCACAAAATGCAGGATCGCCCAAACTTGCTGCACGGCTTTCCAAGAAACCCGCGCCGTCCGCCAACGTATTTGCTCAGCCGTCAGAGAAACGTGTAAGGAAATCCGGAGACCGCGTTCGCCGGTCCCGTTTTTTCATCCCAGCCGCCCAAATCCAATGCAGAAATTCCATGGAAGCTGAACGCGACAGGGCGTAAGCGACGGTTTTCTCATTGAAATTCGGACTGGGAACCTCTTGGAACCTATGAATTTTGTTTAGAACCAAGAGGGAAGGCTTGGCTGGCATCGAAGATGCAAAAGGCTGGCGCTTGGCACCGGGCCTCGGATCGGGCTGACCTGACTGAGCCACGTAAGCGCCGTGGCATCTTCGTCCTCGATCATGCAAGACTCGGCGAAAACAAGAGCGAGGAGGAATCGAGTACATGAACGCCGTCGAGATCGAAGAGGCCGTATCTGACCTCGCCCAGCAGCCCTTCGACGCCGACGAGTTCCCGTTCAGCTTCCTGGCCGCCTTCGGCAACAAGGAGGCCACCATCAAGCGCCTCCGCACCGGCAACACGAACAAGTCCGACGTCGGCGGTGTACTCCAGCGCAGCAACATCCACATCGCCGTCGCCGATCCCGGTCAGACAGTCGAGGTCCTGGCCCGCCTCAAGGCGAGCCCGCTGACCGACCGCCAGAAGGCCAAGTTCATCCTCGCCACCGACGGCACCCAGGTCGAGGCCGAGGAGATCGGCTCGGGCGAGGTCCTGTCCTGCCGCTACGACGAGCTCGGCAACAATTTCGGCTTCTTCCTGCCCCTCGCCGGGATCTCGACTGTCGCCGAGGTCAAGAACAACCCGATCGACATCAAGGCGACCTCGCGCCTGAACCGTCTCTACGTCCAGCTCTTGAAGGACAACGCCGACTGGGGCAGCGCCGACAAGCGTGGCGACCTGAACCGCTTCATGGCGCTCATGATCTTCTGCTTCTTCGCCGAGGACACTGGCATCTTTCAGGGCGACGATCTCTTCACGTCAACGGTGCAGACCATGACGGAGGCGGACGGTTCGAATACCCGCGACGTCCTCCTGCGGCTCTTCGACGCCATGAACGCCAAGGCACCCGA
This sequence comes from uncultured Paracoccaceae bacterium, assembly GCA_947489705.1. Classification (GTDB taxonomy): domain Bacteria; phylum Pseudomonadota; class Alphaproteobacteria; order Rhodobacterales; family Rhodobacteraceae; genus Palleronia. Next base: position 1,865 of record CANLEQ010000043.1, on the reverse strand, counting down.
CGGAGCCGCGCGCCCCGGCTTCCCCTCCTGGGCCGACAAGTTTCCCTACGTGAACGGCGGTCTCTTCGCCGAGGACATCGGCTGCCCCGCCTTCAGCCGCACCTCCCGCGCCTACCTGCTGCGGGCGGGCGAGCTCGACTGGAAGACCATCAACCCCGACATCTTCGGCTCCATGATCCAGGCCGTCGCAGACGATGACGAGCGTGGCGAGTTGGGGATGCACTACACCTCGGTTCCGAACATCCAGAAGGTGCTGGACCCGCTCTTCCTCGACGACCTGCGCGAGCAGCTCGAGGCGGCGGGGACGAACAAACGCAAGCTCTTCAACCTCCGCCAGCGCTTGTCGCGTATCCGGGTGTTCGACCCGGCCTGCGGATCGGGCAACTTTCTCGTCATCGCCTACATCCGCATGCGCGAGATCGAGGACGAGATCATGCGCCGTCGGGGCGAGGCGTTGGAGCGCTCGGCCATCTCACTCACCCGGTTCTACGGGATCGAGATCAAGAGCTTCGCGGCCGAGATCGCCCGCCTGTCGCTGCTGATCGCCGAGTTCCAGTGCGATGTGCGCTTCATCGGGCAGATGGAGGCCCGTGCGCTGGTCCTGCCGCTCCATGCCACAGGGACCATCGTGACGGGCAACGCGCTGCGGATCGATTGGGAGGAGGTCTGCCCGCCGGTAGCGTCCTCGGCCGAGGAGCAGGATCTGGGCGGGCCGACGGGGCGGCTGAATCTGGAGGGAGGTGACGAAGAGTGGGAGACGTATATCTGCGGAAACCCGCCCTATCTCGGATCTCGAAATCAATCTGAGCAACAGAAGTCAGATCTGGACTGGGCGGCGCAGCAGGCGGGTCTTAAAAATCCGAAGGTTTTGGACTACGTTTGTGGATGGCTTCTAAAAGGATCTGTTTATCAGGATAGGACGAAAGCTGATTTCGCGTTCGTGACGACCAACTCGATATGTCAGGGACAACAGGTACCTGTTCTTTGGAGCAATGTTCTTCGAAACGACCGAAAAATATTCTTCGCTCATACTACTTTCCCATGGAAGAACCTGGCCGCCCACAACGCTGCGGTCATGTGTATCGTCGTCGGCGTTACGAATAGAGCCAAAAGTCGTTTCTATATTTTCGAGAGAAACGATCGACGTGAGGTATTGGAGATAAATCGATATCTTCTGCCCGCGGTTGACATTGAGGTTGTACCGAGATCACGACCGATTTCCAGCTTCATGCCCAATATGGACTATGGCAATAAGGCCGCAGACAATGGTCATCTAATCATCTCGCCGGAGGAAGTAGATGAAGTTGTTCCGCCCCGCAGCAAGGATCGAGACCTTATCAGAACTTTAGTCGGCTCGTCAGAGCTCCTTCAGGGCAAGACAAGATACTGCCTCTGGATAGACGACGCAGATCAAAAGCGTGCAATGTCTATACCGACTGTTGCGGCCAGAGTTCGCAGTGTGGAAGAATACAGGAGGACAACAAAGGACAAGAGTGCCAACTCTCTTGCGGATCGCCCGCACCAATTTCGTGAGATGAAAACCTCAACTTATCAGACGGTAATTGTCCCAGGGCTTTCTTCCGAGCGGAGAGAGTATATCCCAGCCGCGCTGTTGCCCGCTTCTACGATCGTTTCTCTGACTGCCTTCTCAATTTTTGACGCAAATATTTGGAATATTGCAATTCTCTGCTCCAAACTGCACTACGTTTGGAACTTCACCTTCGGGGGAAAGATGAAAAGCGATGTTCGGTATTCGAACTCTCTTTGCTGGAATACATTCCCCGTCCCTAGGGTCAGGATTCATAACCAGTAAATGACGAGAGCTGCGAGGGCGATGGCTGAGAGGAACACCTTGGGGCATCGGT
>CANLEQ010000042.1 GCA_947489705.1 uncultured Paracoccaceae bacterium | reverse complement strand
GATTGAGTTCCGCGACGGGCTCCGCCAACTTCAACCGGCCGCCTGATCAAGCGTCACCAACTTTTGCCCATATCTCACAGCACACACCCAGCATCACAAAACGCGAAACAAACTCCGCCTCAGCGCAGCCTCCGCCGAACGCGCCCTATCGCGAAGCGATTTAGTGCTCGAGCCCTCATTGACCGATGCTGCGCGGTGCATGAACGGCGGCTTATGAGAATTTCGCTGCGGTAGCAGCATGACGTTCCGTACGGCCCTAGACATGCCCATGCGAGTGTTCCGAAGGGTGGGAAAGACGCTACTACGACGACCGGAGCGTTTCACCCGTCCGTTCCGCATGGGCGCACCCTGACGGTCAGTCGAGGCCGATCTCAATCCCGACGGTATTACGCACCGCCAGGTCGATCGGAGTATGTAGATCGACCTCCACGTCATCGGTCTTCAAGGACACGACTAGCGCATACCGTGTCTTCCGCTCGCATGTTGCGACATCGGCCCGATTGCGCCACCAGCCACCTATTGGACGCACGCAGATTGTGTCCCGCGTTAGCAAGCGCGCCGCTGGTCCCGTCCACACATCGCAGTGCAACGAGCCTGCGGAAATGCTGTCGGGTCCGAACAGCCACCGATTGTCGTCTGCGACGCTCGCGATCCGCTCCCCATCATCACGCTCGGCCTTGCTGACCCGTTTCGCGAACATCCGCACCGTCTCGTCGCGCCGCCTTAGGTCGAACCGAAGTCCGAAGGACTGGTATCGATAGGGGTCTATCGCTGCGGAGATCCCCGGGTTGGGCTCAATAAAGTACGAGAGGGTGATCTTGAGCTCAACATCCGCATCTCCAAGGCGTTCGAGCTCCTCCCTCGGCCAAGGGAGGGGATAGAAATGGCAATCCTTGAAACCCCGCGTCGGGCGGGCGCGATAGGGCTGGATCGCCGCTTGGGAGACGAGGGCAAGATGGTTCGTCGCCGAAGCGTTCGCCCGTTCAAAATTCGCTACTCCATACCCATAGCGGCGCAGAAGGGCGGCCGTCTCCCGTAGCCCTTCGGCCACGTCCAAGGCGGCTCGCATGGGCGGTGTCCATTCCGCGCCATGAACCATGAGCGCCCGGATCGTTTCCGGCCAGTAGTCTGGATGGGCGGCCATCAGACGCGCCGCCAGGCGCGCGGCGCTCGCCGTGGCCGCACTCGTAGCACGGAATGGGATTAGGGGCTGCCGGTCCGTGTCGGGGCCTGTCGAAAGAAGTCCAAGCGAGTCAGCGTCAAGCACGTCTGTGCCGGTAGGGCTGAGCGCTCGATTGCCCGCTTCCATCAGGAGGTCCGGCTTGAAGGGCGACTTACCCGCCCAAGAGGTCGATGTACGGGTATGCGGACTCAGATCGCCCGCCTCGGCGAAAGGCCTGTAGTGCGCGAAAGCACCCTCTGTGATCTCGATCTTGTCGGTGTAGCCGCCAATGGTCAGCACGTTCCAAGCCTGCGCCGGATCCTCGATCGGAAGATGGTCGGCATGTACAATGCGATGCCGTTCGATGTGGTTCGGTGCGTTCCCGGTAGACGTCACGATCAGACGCCTAGGCGTTTCCTCGTCGCCGATCATTGCCCCCGCAGCAGCCTGATCGAGCGCAGCGCTCCAAGTCGTCGGGCGAGCGCCGGAAACGTTGTCGTTCGTCACCGCCATGCAGAAGACGCGAGCGCGAGTAGGCCTTTCGATCTCGGGAATGACGATGGCTGATTGTGTTACCGGGCCGTAGAATCGGTCTTCGGTTGGCGGGTGTCCAACGGGCGGTAGGAGCTTCACCGATTCAAGGCGATGCAGCAGGGGTCGCACATCCATGCTCGCCAGATGGGGCGTCAGATCGCCATGGAGTGCCAGACCGGCCATACTTGTCCCGTGGCCTGCTCCCGAGTCGTCAACCCCCCAACTGGCATCGACGGCATGCAGCTCGTCGGTAGAGACGGCCGGTTCGAGAAGGTCATGTGCTCGATTGACGCCCGTATCTAATAGACAAACCGCAGGCGCATCGCTTCCGGGCCAAACGACCCGCTCCGCAAGCTCACCCGACCAGCCGATCTGCTCGTCGCGATCTGCGTCGAGAAACACCGTAGGCGAATCGCTGGCGCGTCGCAGCTCCGTGATCGCGAACCGCGAAAAAAGCATGAGCTCAATTGTCACGCGATCACACAGAACTGGAATCACGACAGCTTCCGGAAAGTAGAGGCGTTCGTCTCGTGAGGCAGCGCGGGCATCCAAGCGTTCCACCAGAGCGTCCAGCTCTTTCTCCGCGCTGCGCACGCACCAGACCTCCCACCAAATCTGATCGGTGGGGTCCTCTGGCAGGCGTGCGTCGTCGTCCGTCCAGAAGGTCTCGAACCGGGCACGGCGGATTTCCTCGATCGGCTCGACGAACCCTTTGCGCTGTGGGTCCCCGGCGGGCGTCAGCGGACCGGTCGCATAATCACTAAGAATTTGATCAAGGACTGGCCGCGCGTCGTTTGGCACGAAGAGGCCGACCGTCCGACGGTCGTTGTTCTCAACACGCGCCGCAGTCGGCATCACGCCGTCTCTCTTGCGTTCCATCGCCTCTATTGGCGTGCCCCGCGCCAGTTCGAGTTCCAGAAAAACTCCCTCGATGGGATCGAGCCGATCATCCTGAGGGCGCTCGCGATCATACGCTTCCAAGGCCGTCGCTAATTCCCCACGGAGGCGCCCGCCATGCGTAGCTCGCGCCCGCGGCGTTCCTCCGCCGCTCAGATTCTGCGCAGGAGCGATGAAGTCGCGGCGCGTGAAGCGGGCGCTGATGTCGATATGCGAACGGTCGTAGCGGGACGGCATAGACGTGCCGATCAGTCGCCGTTCGGCGCAAACGCCGCACGCATTACTTGCCGGTCCGCCAGACGCCGTACGACATCCTCAGTCCGCAGTATGTCCCGTTCATCCAGTATCGCCGTCTTCACAGCATCCTCGGCGGCACGCACAATCTCGGATTGGCTGAGGCCTCCCGCGGCAGCCACAACCTTCTTCCAAGCGAGGCGCGGATACCGCATCGGGCGAAGGTTCACGCTGACGATCTTCCGGATCTCGTCTTCCGTCGGCGGCCGAAACTCCAAGATAGTGTCGAAGCGGCGCAGCAGCGCCCGGTCGAGTAGTTCGGGGTGGTTAGTGGCGCCGATCAGTACGCTGTCGACGCTGGTCGGCTCTTCCATAAACTGCAGAAACGAGTTCAGCACTCGGCGCATTTCCGCTACGTCATTGGTAGCCGCTCTGCGCGCACCCACTGCATCGAACTCATCGAAGAGGTACACGCCACGCCGGCGTCTGCTCTCGTCGAAGACCGCACGGAGCTTAGCAGCGGTTTCGCCCATGAACCGAGTGATGAGACCTTCAAGGCGAATGACGTAGAGGGGGAGCTTCAACTCGCCAGCAACGGCCTCTGCCGTCATGGTCTTGCCTGATCCGGGCGGGCCCACGAATAGTACCTGCCGGCTCGGCGTCTTGCCATGCTCGCGCAGCCAGTCTCGCCGGCTTTGCTGACGTACTAGGTCGTCGAGTTGGTGACGTATGGCCTCATCGAGCACGACGTCTCGGAGGCGGTAGCGTGCGTCGCGATGATCGAGGAGATCAGCCAAGTCGCCGCGCGGCGCCGAGAACGGAATAGGGACTGTCTGACCGCGACTACCAGTAGCGCGGGCTGCATCGACGGCAGCTCTTAACTCTTCTGCTGTCGCTCGATGTCCCTGACGAGCCTCGGACGCTGCCACTTGGAGGGCGATCGAGTAGAAGAGCTCGTCGTCGCCCTCAGCCCGGCTCTTCAACATCGCCAGTATCTGCTTCGAGTTCGACACTAAGCCAGGTCCCTTACGTTGCGCGCGATCTCGCAGAAGACATGCGGCTTCGCATATCTGCGCGTTCGGTTACCGTTTTCACAGATGCCCGGTTCACAGTCGAGGCAATTTGCAGAAGCCGGCTGGCCTTCCGACGATGAGCGTCGTCCATCTGGATCATCTGTCCTGCGGCGACCTGCCAGTCGATGCGGACCCATGATGGCTTGGCTCTAGTTTTATCCTCGCGTGAGGCTCGTTTCAAGACATTGCGGAACGTTCCGCGAAGTACCTGCGCACCACTAGTGTTCAAAATCCGAGGCCTGCCCCACCAACCGACCTATGCCGGTCGACATCGTAGCGCTCGGTGTTCACCGCAACTGCCCTGATCTCATGCACAGACACCGCGTCGGTCGCGACCTGCAATGCCGGCTCGCGGTCATCCCGCTCGGGGACGACCATCTCGTCGGCGCCCCCCCAATCCCAATCTGGCACCGGCGACGCATTTTCGTTGATCTCCTCGTCCGGCGGCATCGTTTCCCACACGGTGTAGGCATAATCGCCCTCGTCCGAGACGACCGAGAGCCTCGCCTCGACCTCCGCTCCTTCGGGCAGGTCCAGCAATGCCACCGCGGCGGCATGATGGAACAGCACCGCGTTGCGCCCCGCCGCATCTGATTGGACGGAGCGGTAGAGGATGCCGTCGAGGCGGGGATCAGACCAATTGGCGAGGAAGTCGGCAACGACCTGTGTCGGCAGGTAGGCCATATCAGCATCGTCGGGCAAAACCGGTGCGGCGAACTTCGCCACAAGATCGCGCAGGAACCGCGCCTGGCGCAACGCTTCAGCGTAGCGTGGGTCGAAGAGGCTGCCTTGAACCTTGATGTCCGCAAGCGCATCGAGGTCGAGTAGCCTTAGCGATCGGGTGATCTCGAAGGCGGCCATGCCGACACGCGCGCCAACAGGAGGACGAACCTCGGCTAAAGCGACATCGTGAGACGTCGCCCCGTAGAACAGGGAAATGCCCCGGGCATTCATGCGACCCGCGCTCGCCACCTCGGGCGGCGGCGGGCCGAGATGGCGGTCCGGTCGTTCAAGGGCTTGGAGTAGAGGTTTATCAGCTTGAAACACCCGGCCGCGCCAAAGGCGATCCAACGCTGTCCCGGGTCCAGCCGTCACCACTACGGGCCTTCCATCGCGAGCCGTTCGCTCTGCAATACCGTTGAAAACACTCGTCAGATAGGCCGATGCATTCTTGTCGAAGTAGCGGGCCTGCCGTTGCAGGCGGTGGACGAACCGCGTCCATTCCGTCCGCCACGCGTGGTGGTCTGGAAGAACTTCCTCGTAGTGCACCTCTTCGTCGAACGGAGTCTCCTCGCCCGCGAGGGCCGCGTCCCAATCCTCGTGGCGCTCGCGAAGAACGGTGTGGAGGTCCTGCACGACTTCAGAAGAGCACCCGACGATGTCGGGGATGAGATCGGCTACCGACGTTCCTTCGCGATACCAGTCATATTTGAGCTCCCGGTCCTTGATCATCAGGCTCTCGTAAAAGTTCGGCTCCGCAGGTGTGCGCTTGTAGTGGTCGCCAAACACTGCCTCCACCCTGTCTGCCAGGTCTTCGAGTGCGATGGCTGGGGCCTGCTCGCGGCAGTAGCTGCAGACCTCGGAACGCCCGTCCCGCTCAATCTCGCTTGAGAGATACGCCTCACCGACGCATTCGAAGCAAATCTTGTGGTTGTCGTCAGTCATCCCATCGTCTCTCTACACTGCTTCCGTAAAGTCATAAGACCGGACGTCCCGCATAGTACAGGTTAGCAACACGTCCCTGTAGGTCCGGTAGCAGTCTACACCGCCTCATCTTTTACGAAGCCGCCAAGGACCTCTGCGCCGCCGCTTGAAGCGGGTCTACCTTGATGGGGCTGTTTCAGAAGGAGAGCAGCCGTTCGTAGCAACCGCAGCGAAAGCCCGCTCCGTCCGCGGTGCTGACCTCGAAGCGCAGCGCAGCGAACGGCCGGTCCGAGCCCGCTCCGACTGATGCTGCGGTGGGATCCAACGGCGGCTTCAATCCGGCTGCCTCTCCTCTTGTGGCTGTAAAAGAAGAAAAACTTGCTATCAATAGCATAGAGCGCCAAGCCCCAGGCACCGCCAGCGACTACAATCAGGAAACGAATGACCACCACAGCCTCCTTGAGTAAGAAGATCCGCGAGATCACTGCGAACGACGCTGGCGAACCGGACCTTTATGGCTACATCCGCGACCTACTCGTACGGTCCACCTTCGGCGTCGGGTTGCAAGACCGCCAAGTGGTCGTGGACTCGAAGCTCGATGGCTCTCGCAAGCGTCCAGACCTTGCCATCTATCGAACGGAAGGTCGGAAGGTTCTCAAGGGACCGAACCACGCCATCGCGGTCTTCGAGGTAAAGAAGGACAATCAGGTGCAGGTCGCGCCCGTGCCGATCCTTCGGGAGAAACGCGCCTACGTGCAGGCCGGGACGAAGTGGTTCTACTTGATCGACCAGGCTGTCGTTACCCGACTCGACGTGTCTGACCGGCGCGCGTTCGCCGCCTCGCTCGCGCCAAGGGCGGGCCTGGTTCCTGCGATCACCAAGACGTGGACCTGGGCGGAGCTGTCGGACCCCGATGCATTCGCGACATGCTTCGGTGTCCTATCGGCAGAGCATCTGACCTTGGAGATCGAGCTGGAACGGTTCCGTCGCAACGAAACGCCGTTCGCCTTCCTCCCTGTGGAACCGGAGACGCGCGGTCAGTTTTCCGACACCGTGCGGGAGGCGGCCGAGTTGCTGCGCGAGGCCGTGACGGAGATTATCGCGACCAAGGGGATCGCCGACCTGAAGGAAACGGCTCGCGTGCTGCAGCCGATGGAGGCCGATTACGGGCCGGCCAGCTTCGATTGGACGGACGAACAGCGTCCGGTCCGCTTCGAGCGGATGGTCGAGCGTCGTCAACGTGAAGCCCTCGATGAGGCTTTGGTGGTGGACTATGAGCGCCGTCGCCAAGAGGTCATGGCGGACCTCGATCCCTACCTTTATGCCCTCCGCCTCGAACACGACCTGTTACCGCGTTACGGCGAGCGCCAGGGAATCGCAGACGCAAGCCTCCTGAAGGTCGAGAAGGATAAGTCGAAGCCGAACGCCCGGCTCCTTCAATCGCTGGCCTATGAGACGGGCTCGCTGATACTTTCCCGGATGCTAACAATCCGGTTTTGCGAGGACTACGGCCTCTTCAAGGTGCGCTACATCTCGAACGGAGGCATCGACGTCTTCTGGCGGTTCGCCGAGCATTTCGACCTGCCGATGCAGGAGTTGATGCGTCAGACCTATCGTCACGCCCAAGGGGTGTTTCGCTCGATCTTCGACGCGAACCTGCTGGACTGGGCCATCGCCCGCGACGATCCGGTCCTCTCGCAGGCAATTGAACGGTCCGCCTTCATCCTGTCGCGATGGGACTTCAGAACGGTCGAGGGCGACGTGCTATCGGGCGTCTATGACCAGTATCTCGACGTGGCGCAGCGCCGTCGCCTTGGCGAAGTCTACACCCGCCCCGAGGTGGCCCGGTTCATGCTCGAAGTGTCGCGCTGGTCGGGAAACGATGACATCCTCGACCCTGCCTGCGGAACAGGGACGTTCCTCGTGGAGGCCCTGGTGCAACGGCTCCAGCAGCTCGCCAGCGCCGGGGCCGTTAACGCTGAAAACGTTCGTGCCGTCGTGGCGCGGCTCCACGGGCTGGATATCTCGTCCTTCTCGATCGCCTTGGCGCAAATTCAGATCTTCTGGCACCTAATCGACGTCGTTCGCAGCAAAACGGTGGAGGAGACGCGCGACTTCGCCCGAGCAATCCTCCCGAGCCTCCCGCTTCATGGAGGATGGTCCTCCCTCGATCCAATGGGCCGTGCTTTCGGTGAGGGCGATGGCGCAGGGACGGCCGCGCAGACGGGCATGACGTTCCGCCTCGCCAATGGCGAGCGCGGCGGTGGTGCGCTGATCCCACCGGGATTCGAGGCGGTGGCGCAACGAGAATACGATTTGGTCGTGATGAACCCCCCTTATATCCGCTCAGAGCGGACGGGGGCCGGCGGCATCGGCGACGCTTATTCGGAGGTCGCGTTCAAGAACACCGACACATCGATCTACTTCATCTATCGGGCGTTGCGGCAGTGGGTGAAGCCGGGCGGACGGCTCGCTTTCATCGTGCCTATTGGCATGACGGAAGCGGCCTATGCGGGGCCGCTGCGTCGGATCCTCGAAGGGTACCGCATCAAGCTAGTGGCCGACCTCGAAGGGTTGGGGAAGTCTACCTTCCGGGGTGTGAAGCGCGCGACGATCATCATGGTCGTTGAGCGCACCGCCCCCTCGCCGGACGACGAGGTGGAAATGCTCCAGCTCGGCCCGACCGCGCTGGTGGAGGACGTGATCGACTTCGGCCGCGCTGTCCGGACAACCGTGCGCCGTCGTCAGCTCGATCGGCTCGCCTACCTGCCGAGAGTCCTGCTGCCCATCGTCGCCGACGCCGCCAGCAACGCAGAAAGCATTGAAGTTCAGGACGAAGAACCCGCGCCTCAGACCTCGATGCCTGCTTGGGTCGCAGCAATGCGGGCGAACGAAGACAGCGCGGACGCTATCCTCACGAAATTCGGCGACGGTGATCCAGATGCCCTAGCGGCAATGGCGGACCTCCCCCGTCTGGGCGAGATCGTTCGGGTGGTCTGGGCGAGACGGGACCGGGGACGCATCGTGGACGTACAAGCGGAAGAGCCGGAGAAAGAGCGGTATGCCTATCGCCCGGAGCTGCTGTTCAACTACGGCGTGAAGCTCGGGGGTAGTGCGGCGTTCTGCCGGTCGGGCGACACGGATTGCATCGACCTCTACAAGGGGCAGAACATTTTTCCCCAAGGCTTGCTGGGCGAGCCGATGGGCCGATGGTCGCCCACGGCACGGCGGGAAAGCACGCGTTACATCTACACCTACGCCGACCAACTTACCTATCAGAACACCTACGCCCTGCGGGAAATATCCCAACTCCCCACGGCAGTTCCCATCGTGGCCGGCTCGGGATTTCAAAATACCGCTCATGTAGTTGAGCTGACCGAGGCCTTCCCACTCAACGGCTACCTCTTAAGCCGGGTCGTTCAGTTCTACGCAGCCCGTATTCTTCGTTCTTCGATCATCGAAGACCTTGGATGCCACTGGTATAAGCGCACACTGACTCTGCTCCCGATCCCGCCCTACAGGACGCCGGAAAGTCTCGAAGAGCTGCGCGGGGCAGGTCAGGCGGTGATGGACGCGGACAGCGACATCGCCGACCGCTACCGGGAGATCGATCGTCTGATCGGGGAAGGGGCCAAGGACGGCCGGACAGTTAACCGGCTCGTAGTGGACGGCGATCCGCTCGTGGCCGGGATCGACCTCAACGATGTCTCCGAGACGCCAGTGCCAGTCCTTCACATTCGTGAAAGCGGCGACGAAGTGAACAGCTCCGATCTCTTCTTCCGGCTGAAGCTGCCCGACGCGACCCTTCGGACCTTCATTGCGTTCGACTTGTCCCGCCGGGTTGAAGACGATCCCGAAGCCGAGCTGTGCCGCGACGACGTCCTCGGGCTCGCCGTCCCGACGAACCTCGATGCAGTTGTGAACGCCATCCGGTCCCTGACGACAGACGACCTCAATGCGCAATACCGCCGGGCGCTCGATGACCTCGATCGTATCGTGGCAGTGCAGTGCGAAATCTCGGACAGTCATCGCGACCACATGATCGACGCGATGACGAATGATCCAATCCTCTCGCAGATGCGTCCCATGATCGCGCAACGGGGATTGCGAGTGCAGCTTTATGCCGATCATGCGGACAGCAATCGCTACGTCTAGCAATAGAACCGGGTTCGAAGGGGAAGTATTCAATGAGACAGCTCACGGTCGAGAACCGCCTTCGTGACGTGGTCTGCCCGTCGGGTTACGCTGCGGGGCTATACTGGGGCATGGCTGGAGACACCTGATGAGCGGAGCGGACGAGACCACGTTTGTTGGCGGATGCAAGACGGACCACCTCTACCCGCGAGATTTCAAGAGCGGCGCCGGACGGTTCTTCAACTACGTGGTCGAAGAGGACGGCTCCACGACCGTCGAGTACTCCCCGCCCTTCCCGTCGAGGAACCGCATCAAGCTCACGCTGACCTTCATCCGCGGATCGAACGAGATCACGGCGGTGACGCTCAAACGCTTCAAACACTACAAGCATGATGGCTGGGTCGAGGACCGGTTCATGTCGGACGAACCTTTTCAGCTCTCCCACTTTTCGTTCGAGAAGTTGGCGTCACTCCTGCAATTACTGAAAGAGCTTGATCTGGCGAGCCTTAATCAGCCCAGGATACCCGTCGTAGAGGGAGGCGTCTCGGGCATCGACCCGGACTTCGCGAAAAAGGTCAAGAGTCTGCTCATCCAACCCGATGGTCAGAGAATTGTGGAGGAGCTTGTCAGTAGCGGGCTCATCACCTCGCACGACATCGTCAACATCGGCTATCGCAAGGCGCAGTTGGAGCAATTCCGGCGCATGCTTGATAATCCCGAGGAGGTCAGGGCCTACGCCGAACGGGTAGGTGTGAGGACGGACCAGCCCGAGAAGGCTTGGCAGCGATTTCTTGCGTCCAACGAGTGGATTTTCGGCTTCGGCCTCGACTACCGGTTCCTGGGCATACTCCAAGACGAGGCGGTGGTGGGGGCGGCGGACGTGGCGGGGCGGGATGCTCCCGTCGCGGACTTTCTACTCGGCGCTAGCCATTTCACAGTGGTGGTCGAGGTCAAGCAGCCAGGCACGCCGCTGTTTGGGGGCAGCCGAGCGCGCTCCGGGGCGTGGCGTCTGTCCACGGACTTGATAGATTCAGTCTCGCAGGTGCTCCAGCAGAAAGCTGTTTGGCAGGTTAAGGCGGAGAATAATGCCGCAGGGAACTATGATCGTAACGGCGCGCTGATCCGCCACCGTACTACTGATCCCAAGTGCATCCTTATTATAGGGGGCAACGGCGCCTTCTCGGGGAGCGATGCCGAGCAAGAGGCAAAGCTGCGGACCTTCGAGCTCTTCAGGAGGGATTCCCGGAACATGGACATTTTGACCTATAGCGAGCTCTACGAGAGAGCTGCCTTTGTTGTGGGGCGCTCGGCGCAGCAGGCAGACAAGTAGCGGCGGCGACCTGCAAGCTTCGCGGACGTCGAAGGTTCGGATTAGGTCAGAAATGCTTGATGGTTGGGCCGAGATTGCCTGAAGCGTATCCCTCCGGCGGGGGCCGTCTGGCCGAGACTGAGGCACCAGTCGTAGAGCATGCCCTATGGCATGCTCTAAGGTCATTTCGGATTTCGAGATCCTCTCTGCGGACGATGCTGGGCGGCGTCGGGATCGCTCTGACGCGGAGAAGATCCGCATCGTCGAGGAGAGTTTCCGCGGTCACCGCCAGGGCTCGGCGACGGCGCGCCGATACGGGCTCTCGCGTTCTCTGCTGACGCGGTGGCGGAAGGAATACCGGGAAGGGCTGCTCGACGGCGGTGCCCCGGCTTTCATGCCACTGCAAATCGGGTCCGAACCGGCCCTCGCCACCTCGACGGCGACCGAGAGGCCGGCGGTCGAGGGGAGGGTCGAGATCACACTCACCAATGGCCGGCGGTTGAGTGTCTCGGCCTCGATCGAGACGACGGCCCTTTCACGCCTCCTGCGGGTTCTCGATCGACCATGATCGCGTTCCCGGCGGGGGTGCGCGTGTGGATCGCAGGCGGGGTGACGGACATGCGGCGCGGGATGAACACGCTGGCGTTGCAGGTCCAGCAGGGGCTCGGGCGCGATCCCCATGCCGGCGAGATCTTCTGCTTCCGCGGGCGCCAGGGCGACCTGGTCAAGCTGCTCTGGCACGACGGGGTCGGCATGTCGCTCTACACGAAGCGGCTCGAGGCGGGGAAGTTCATCTGGCCGACGAGCGCCTCGGGTGCAGCGGTGCCGATCTCGGCGGCCCAGCTTGGCTATCTTCTGGAAGGGATCGACTGGCGCAATCCGCGCTGGACGCAGCGGCCCGCAAAGGCGGGATAAGTTCGCCTGATATCCCTATTTTATTATGTCTTTCCAGCGATCTGTCGTAGAATGCGGCATGTCGGATGCCGCCTTGGAGATCGCCAGATTGCGGACCGCCCTCGCGGCGTCCAAGGCGCGCGTGGAGACCGTGGAGGCCCGGGCGGAGGCCGCCGAGAGACAGCTGGCGCAAGCTCGGTCGGTCGTCTCGACCTCCGAGGCGATGATCAAGCACCTCAGGCTCGAGATCGCCAGGCTGCGGCGGGAGCAATACGGCCACAGCTCGGAGCGCCGCGCCCGCCTGCTCGATCAGATGGAGCTACAGCTCGAAGAACTCGAAGCCGCCGCCACCGAGGACGAGGTCGCCGCCGAGAAGGCGACGAAGACAACCTCGGTCGCCGGCTTCGACCGTCGCCGCCCGGCCCGCAAGCCCTTCCCGGAACACCTGCCACGGGAGCGGGTGGTGATCGAAGCTCCCTCGGCCTGCTCCTGCTGCGGCTCCGACCGCATCGTGAAGATGGGGGAGGACGTGACCGAGACGCTGGAGGTGATCCCCCGGCAGTGGAAGGTGGTCCAGACCGTCCGCGAGAAGTTCACCTGCCGCCACTGCGAGAAGATCAGCCAACCGCCGGCCCCGTTCCATGCAACCCCAAGAGGGTGGGCTGGACCGAACCTGCTGGCCACGATCCTCTTCGAAAAGTTCGGCCAACATCAGCCTCTGAACCGGCAGGCCGAGCGCTATGCCCGGGAAGGCGTGGACCTCAGCCTGTCGACCCTGGCCGACCAGGTCGGTGCCTGCGCCGCCGCGCTCGCGCCTATCCATGCGCTGATCCGCGAGCATGTCCTGGGAGCCGAGCGGCTGCACGGCGATGACACCACTGTTCCGCTCCTTGCGAAGGGCGGAACGAAGACCGCCCGGCTTTGGACCTATGTCCGCGATGATCGCCCGTTCTCGGGAGGCGCGCCGCCGGCGGCGCTGTTTTACTTCTCCCGCGACCGCGAGATGGCGCATCCCAACCGGCACCTCGTAGGCTGGCAGGGGGGGCTCCAGGCCGATGCTTATGGCGGATACAACGACCTCTACCGCGGCAATCGTGACCCCGGTCCGGTGAGCAGCGCGCTGTGCTGGAGCCATGCCCGCCGGAAGTTCTTCGAACTTGCCGACATCAAGGAGAAGGCTCGCAGACGGAAGCCAGCTCACGACATCTCGCCCGTGGCCCTGGAGGCGGTGAGCCGGATCGATGCCATCTTCGAGGTGGAGCGTAGCCTCAATGGCCTTGATGCAGCGGCCCGGCTCGAGGGCCGGCAGCGCCTGGTGCGGCCACTGGTCGACGAGCTCCACGATTGGATGCTCGCCGAGCGGGGCACGATGTCGAGGCACAACCCCGTCGCCAAGGCGATTGCCTACATGTTCAAAACGGACCGCTGGGAGGCGTTCACCCGCTTTCTCGACAACGGGCGGATCTGCCTGACGAACAACGCGGCGGAACGGGCCTTGCGCGGCGTGGCCCTCGGTCGGAAGTCATGGCTCTTCGTCGGCTCCGAGCGCGGCGGCGACCGCGCCGCCTTCATGTATTCCCTGATCGTCACCGCAAAGATGAACGACATCGATCCCCAGACGTGGCTGGCGGATGTCCTCGGCCGGATGCCCGACATGACCGCCTCGCAAGTGCCGGATCTGCTGCCGTGGAACTGGAAAGCCACAGAGCATCGCCAAGCAGCCTGACGGCGGCCTACGCCGGATGCTTACCCTGAAGCGGCCTGCTGACAGGATTCAGAAAATCCGCCGTATCGAGTCAAAGATGCCCGCCGTTCGACAAGGGGGCCGGAAGGCCCCCTTATTCTATCAGCGTGACGGCTTGCGGAACCGCTCGATCCGTTCGGACAAGCGATTGAGTTGAGCCGCCCGATGTTCACCGGCTTGTACCAGGTTTGAACCTAGCTGCGACGGACGGGCAAAGTTGGCAGTATCTCTTGCAGCCCCGCCAATGGCCGCCCCGGCGCGTTGCGACGCCGGTGCGCCATACGCTGCATCGTACCCCGCTGCACCACGGCCAGCGCCGTAGGCACCTTGGCCAGCCCCCACCGCACCTCTTCCAGCGAGGCTCGCACCAGTACCCGCAGCGCGCGCCATCATTCCACCCACTGCGCCCGTCATTCTACCCAGCTCGATCGAGCCACCCACCATCGACACGATAACAGGTGACAGAATGACCATGATGATCGACAGGATGAGCACCATGACAACAGGTATGATCGTGCCGATATTCATTTCCGCATCAGCTTCTAGCCCGGCAATCGTGTTGTTTCCCATCGCAAGGATCGTTGCGAACACACCGCTCAAAACGAGAGGAAACAGGAGCATCAAGATCACGGCCGACAGCCATGACGAGAAGAATGACTTTGTGACGTTCGTCATGGAGGCGACGATTGCGAGCGGCGCGAGGCCAACCAGAACCGCCAAGACGATCCGCGAGATGATCAGCGCCAAGGTCGCGAAAGCACCGAGGGCGCCGATCAGCACCACCATGATGCCGTTCATCACCGATCCGAGGATGTTGAGCCGCCCAGCTTGAACGTTCGCAAACTGCCCTGCCTTGGCCGACAGGTTGTCCAACTCCCGCGCAAAGCTGGTTGTGTCGTTCGCGCCGAGACTTGCCGATAGTAGCTGGTTGCCCAAAGCTTCGAACATCTTGTTGAAGGCTTGGAACACGTCATCGAACAAGCTCCAGCTACCCATGAAGATTGCGATCAGGGTGAACCGCACGATGAGCCAGAGTGAGTCACTCACAAGCATCGGCCGTGTCTGAGTCCCCATGTTGATGAGAACAAGGATGATCAACAAGGCCGACAGAATTTGAGCGGTTTCAGCGAGCGATGCAGCCAGAGCCAGGTACTCGGACTCGCCAACGCCCTCGATGAACGCAAGCGTCGAGACGTAGGTGCTTTCGATGAAACCCATCGTGCTACTCCGGACTACTGCAAAGGCGACCGATCGCTACCGACATATTGGAGTGTTCGCGGGACAGGCCAGACAGGGTCTCGTAATACAAGTCAGCGGTCGAGGGCGACCATTTGGCACGCGGCTGCGTCCCGATGCTCTCCCACATGGCCTCAATATCCGGCCGAACGGCGGTCCAGTCAGGATACAGGGTATCGCAGGTGCATGTGTCGTCCTCAGCAAGCATTCGTCTGGTGCGCAGGGCCTTCCACGCCATCGCCAGCTCAACCCGCCATTCATACCCTTTTGGCTGCACCATCACCCAGCCTGGACGGCTGGGGGATTGCGTGCAGCTGGTTCTCCGCTTCAAGGACGGGTCAACATATCCGTCCTCTTGGACAGCCGCCGGCGTCAGGTCCGGCAGCGTGACGCCCAGCTGCTCTCCGTCAGCTCGTACGCCAGATGCAGCCGTTATACCGAAGCAGACCGTCGCAACCAAAGATACTTTAGCCAGGTTCATGGGCCGTGTCCTTCCGAGCATCGTAAGTTCGCGGTAGGAACACTTCCAGGACGCCGCGCTTTCCATCTCTCTTGCCTACATGAACGATCACGTCGATGGACCGAACCACATATGCAATCATGTCCTGATAGGTCATTTTTGCGTCCGCCTCCAACGCCGTCTGCGCCATGCGCTCTATCGCCAGTTCGGCAGTTTCTGCGTGCACCGTCGTCATAGACCCACCGTGGCCGGTGTTGATGGCCTTCAAGAAGGTATAGGCGTCCGAGCCGGTGACTTCCGAGAGGATGATCCGGTCTGGCCGCATCCGCAACGACGCCTGTAGCAGCCTGTCCGGACTGCGCTCAGGGGCATTCCGATCGGAGACCATCATCACTTTGTTCGGCTGGTTCGGAACGAGATCCGGCACGTCCTCAATGGTCAGGATACGCTCCGTATCCGCCACCTGCGCGATCAGCCAGCGTGCTACCGTTGTCTTGCCGGAGCTGGTGCCGCCACTGACAACGATGTTCAGCTTTTCTGAAACGCACAGCTTCAAGGCTTCCGTGAGATTGTTCTCGGCCAGCGCCCAAACTTGATCCGTCATCTCGCGGCGAAGGGCGCTTGTGCTCTCAGGACCCTTCCCCAGATAGGCTGGTTCGAACAGCTCCGTGTCGGCCTTGAAGAACCGCATGGACAAAGCGTCTCCGCCCCGCACAACTGGACTTTGAACCATTTGAGCCCGAATTAGCCACTGACGGTAGTTGATCGAGACACTTCCGACCGGGTTCTTTTCCGAGAGCCTAATGTTGCCATCGGCCGCGATCTGCATTCCTGCATCATGCACTTCATCCGGCGTCAGGCGGATGGAAGATGCCTGCATGTCGGCGTCGCCCCGGTTTTCCACCCAGACCCGCCCGTCAGGGTTTACGCTGATCTCCACTAGCTTGTCGTTCAGCAAGGGCCGCAATTTAGCGAACGCCTTGTCGACGTAAGTATCTTCCATCAAAGAATTTCCACATCTCGGTCCAACACGATCGAGACCGATGTGCCTTGCCGCACATAGATCGTCTCTGGGATCGTCAGATACTCTCCAATGGCGCTATCGGACGCGCGGGTCAGGTCGTCGCCCACGGTCTCGAGTGTCTCGCCGGTCACTCGATCATCGGTCTTACCGGCTATGAGCGCGGGACCAGCGCCGATGATAGAGATGGCGGCAGCGCCCCCGAACTTTGTGCCAAACCGGGAATCGACCGCACCGCCAGTCCCGCTTCTTCCCAGGCGGTCGGAACCGTAGGACGCGATAGACACAGAGCGATTGCTCGGCGTCAGAATCCGGGTCCAGACGATCAGGATGCGCTTTTGACCAAGCGCAATGCCGTCACTGTATTCTCCAAAGACCTTCGACCCGGCCGGGATCAAGACCGCTGAACCGTCGATGCTGTGAACGTCCTCTGAGACTACGGCGCGGATAGCCCCGGGCAGAGTGCTATCCACGGCCGTTTCTAGCGACGCCTGAATGATCGAACCTTGCGGGATGGTGGCTTGCGGGTTTGCGATTTGCGACGCGCGGGAAACCGCTACGGGTTCCACGACCCTCTTCACGAACGCTTCCGCCTCACTCAACTCACGACCTTCTGCGGCGCCCGCTTCTGTAGCCCCGGAGCTACCAAAAGCGATCATATCAGACGTCGCCCGTTTCTGTTCCTGAGCCAACCGTTCGTCGCGAAGGGCTTCAAGGCGCTCGCGATCGAGTAGGGCCTGTTCTGCTTGCGCCCGTTCCAGCTCCAGCCGCTCTTGCTCTAGGGGATCCACCGCACGAGCCTCACGAAGCTGCTGTGCATATTCGGCCTCGCGCCGCGCCGCCTCTTGCTGTGCATCCGCGCGAACCCTCGCAAGCTCTGTCTCCGCCTGCTGCCGTGCTGTGCTGCTGCTGCGCTCAAGTGCTGCGACTTGATCCTGCAACTGTTGAAGAGCTTCTCGCGAGCGGTCCTGGTCATTCTGAGCCGCGCTACGCAGAGCCGCAATATCACGGGAGAATCCATCACGTTCACGCTCCAGTTCTTCGCGCAACTCACGCTCGGCTGCTGTCTCGTCTTCGCGCTCTTGAGCCAGTGCTTGGGCCGCCACCAGTTGTTCCTCCAGCTCCTCCAAGCGAGCCAGCGTAGCGCTGTCTGTCCGCGTTGTGACAACAGGCCGCTCGACGATCACTGGTTCTGGTGCCGCCGGCTGTTCGAGACTAGCCGCGGCCGATCTGTCCGCAGGGAACTCTTGCGCGGCGGCCGAGGGTATAGAAGCCGTGGGCTCGTCGGGTTGCGACAACTCGTTGAGGAGGATGTACCCGCCCAGTCCAGCGACGACGACGGCCGACGCGATCCCGGCGATTTTCCCGCCAGAGCTGCGCTTGCCGCTGGCCGCCGCAGTGTTTTCGATCTCGGCCATCCTGGCCCGCAGGTCGCTTGTACCCTCACTCATGAGAACAACTCCGCTACACAGATTTCTTGGTCACCAAGTCGCAATGCCCACTGCCGCGACGTACCGCTCACGCGCACAACGCGATCTTGGACCACCTGAGAATTGACGCTCCGCTCCATCCCATTTGTGACCTTGAAGATCGCAGGGACGGGGGCGTTCGGACGAAACTGGAAGTAGGTAAACGAACCATCATCCCAGATCGCGACGGGGGTGATTTCACTGCTCGCACTGACGCCATAATTGGCATTCTGCACCGTGCGGCGAGGCTGGTTTCCCGCCGACTGGCTTGCCCGCTTGGGATAGTCGAACCTGACCACATAAAAGGCATTCGACGCCTCTTGCAGAGAAAAATAGTAGGACCGACGGTCAGTATAGACCGTGACGTTCGTATTCACCCCACGCGCGGTCGGCTTTATTGCGAAGACGCGATCACCGGGAACACTTTGGAATTTGAACGCCTCGGTGTCACCAGCGACGATCGAGACGATGCGTTCACCTTCCTCGAATTCTACAGTCGTTGCACGGGTAAGCGACGTGTTGATCAGGTACACTTGGCCATCGACATGCCGGGTCACGCGCACCCGACTGTCATGTGCGCCGCGCCCGGGCACCGCCTCGGCGAACGCTGGCCCGGCCAGAAACGAGACAAGGCAAGCACACAGGATTTGTTTGCGCATCATTCCGGCCGATCTCCATAAAGTTCGTACTGCGTCACAGTGAAGCCGAGGGGATTGCGCCATACTGCTTCAAGCGTCGGTTGCTCGTTCGGGTCGAAGTCATAGCCAACGATTGCAGTGAAATTGCCGGTCGTGGACCCATCTGGATTGGTGAGCCGCTTGCGCATCCTGACCTGAACCCGACCCTCATCAAGCAGCGTGATGCCGGTAACGACGACGTCAATCTGTGTCCGATCCCCGTACCTGTCGGGCAGGTACTCATCGCTTCCCGAATCCCAAAGGCTCACAAGACCTTCCCGAGCCGTGCCTTCCGTTCTTGCCAGTGCCCGGTTTATCCGAATGTCATTGTCGATCTGGTTGTAGGTCTCCCGATCTTGAACGTACTGATAAACGAGAGATTGCACGACAGCAGTGCGCTCATCGAGCGTAACACCAACCACGTTCGCATTCGGAACAGCCATGCCTGTCGTCGGATCGAACGGCACCACAACCGGCGCCGGTGGCTTGTGCCAAACCATCACTGCGCCTGCCATTCCCATCGCGAAGATGGCCGTCACAGTCATTCCTGCCGTCGCGAGTTTCCAGTATTTCTCGCGCCGTTGAGCACCATAGATTACCTCGGCCTCAAAAATTGTCTTAGCATTATCGGCCATTAGTCAAACTCGGGTTGGGTGAAGTCGGTGAATTTCTCGATGTCCGCCAGGGTGGCGGCATCCAGCACGCCCGCCATACCGACGTTCATCGTCTGGACACTTTCGAGCTGCCACATCGCTGCCATCGCGATCGCCAGTTCCGCCGTGACGCGAGTATTGTGATCCACTGATTTCTTCAGCGAATCCATGTTCCCAATGTCCGTGACCAGCAGTTTAACGCGCTCCACCGATTGGGCGGCCTCATCGTATGCCACTTCAGCCGCAGCCGATGTTGCCGCACCTGACGTGGTAGCCGTCGCATTCCGTTCAGCTTCCACGTTGCCAGAGTTGGCTAGAGCTTCGATCTGTGACTGAGACGTGCCCGCACCTTCCAAGGCTGCTGTCACACGTTCTTTGAAGGCGTCAGCTCCTGCTCCTTGCAGACCGCTCCAGTCGCCGCGAGACCCTTTGAGGATCGTTCCGACGATGTTGACGTCAAACTCACCCTCCAACAGACCATCAAGATCGTCCCCCATCACCATGCCGAGCAGTTCTGCGGGATCTTCCAAAAGACCTTGGATTTCCGTCAGCTTGTCCATCTGTTCTTGCAGCAGACGCGCCTGTTCGAGCAGTTGGTTCAACTGGTCGTTTTGCAGCCCTGCATCCGTCAGCATTTGCTCAAATGCCTTGAGTTGCTGCAGGAAGGATTGCGTATCCACGACAGGTACGCCTTGCGCGGCGCCCATGACCGGGGAGACAGCGATGCTTAGGGAGGACGCTGCGACTTTAAGCCAATTCATCACATTCATGGCAGACTCCGATCAAAGGTCAGGCAGGGAAAAATCTACGTAGGACATGACGACGCGTTGTTGCGCGAGCCTAGCGGCATTCTGAGCGTATTCGGCTTGAGTCCGTGCCGCCTTTGTCCGGATCCGTGCATTAAGGATCAGGATCAACTCAGCGCGCATCATCGTATTCAGGTCGTAAGCCTCTTTGGGATCAGGTGTTGACCCAATCTGAGCTACCAGGTTGCGAACACGGATAAGGGCCTGTTGAGCATTGTCCAGTTCATGCTCGGCATAATGCAGAGACCCCGCCGACAAGAGGCTTGCACTCGCAGCGGCATAGAGGGCCGGATCAATAGTGCCTTGCGCCTCGACACCGCCGACCGTCAGCAAGTAGCTATTATACTTTGCCGGAATCACCTGCACATAGTGCTGGGTCTCCTTGTACGGTGGCACACCATCGTACTCCAGAACAGCCCCCGGTCCTGCATTGTAGGCGGCCAGCGCGAACACGATGTTTCCGTCGAAGCGCAGAAGCTGGGCTGCCAAGTACCGCGCTCCACCCACCACCTGAACGTAGGGATCGGTGTAATACTCAGGATAGATGCCCAGGTCCCTTGCGGTGCCGGGAATGATCTGAGTGAGCCCGAAGGCCGCAGCCGGCGATCGCGCGCCTACCTTGAACCGGCTCTCCTGCCAGATCAGCGCCTGCATCAAACAACGCCATTGCAGCGGCGACAATCCGGCGGCGCTCACACCCGGCAACCCGTACGTATCCTGCGACCCCCGAATGATCAGCTCTTCGATGTTCTCACGAGCGTCCCCGAACACGAAGCGTCCACCCGGATTGGCAAGCGGCCCATAGACCTCTTGCACACCCTCCATGCTGGTGTCGCCGCCCAGGAACGTGCCTTGAAACGTGGAGACCGAGCTAAAAGCAGCGATCATGTTATCGAGCGCCTCGATCTGCTGCTTTTCGAACTCTCGGATTTCCGCCCGGTTCGCTGCCTTCTCGACCTGCGTGTCTTCATCCCGTTCAAGTTGGGCAAACGCGCGCAGGCGTTCCGCGAAACTCTTACCGTCCGACACCGGCACACCTTGCGCCATCGCGCCGCTCGCCAGCAGCGCAAACATCGCAGAAGAAGCGATCAGCCGACGGAGCTTATGACAGCGAAAATCACACACCGCACAGTTCCGGATCTTTGCCTTCATCACCGGCCCAAACGACAGACATCCGTGACCCAGCCAGGTCGGTCGTCCCCGAGGCCATGAACGAGTAGACGGCGGCATTCCCCGGCAAGGGCTCGAAATCGCATGAACCCGATGCCGTGCCATCGGCGCGGAAGCACTTGCACCGAGCCTCTTTCATCGAGGTTGTTGCGCAACCTGAAATGGACAGCAATCCCATGATCAGCACAGCGTTCTTAATCATTTTGCGTTTCTCCAAAAGTCGGGTTGATCGCGAAACTTCGGGCCGACCGCGGCGAGACCAGCATCGCCGCCTCCGAGGATCTGTAGGTAACTGCCAAGCGAAGAGAGATCGCCGTTAAGAACGACTGAGTTATCGTCATCGCGCAGCAGGAAATTGCGCCCTGTTGATCTGGACGTCACGATGTCCAGCTCAGCGGCGTTCAGCCGGAGGGCCGTGTAATCGTCATACGCCGACTTGTTATCGGGGAAGAGGATTTGGGTTGGGAAAAAGCTGAACACCCTCTCGCCGACCTTGGATCGCGTTAGCTGCGATGCGTTCTGGGAAAGCATAACGACAACCGCGTTCTGCTTCCTGAGCGTAGCCAACCAACCCTCGATCACAGTGGCAAAGTATGGGTTGTCGATGGCTTTCCATGCTTCATCAATGAGAACAATCGTGCGCTTCCTGTCCTGCATCTGCCGCTCAATGCGACGGAACACGTACGACAGCACCGCAGTCCGTTCCCGATCCGACTGCGCGTCGAGGATTTGAGTCAGGTCGAACCCAACTACGTCACCGTCCAGCGAAAAGGTGTCTTCTAAGGTATCTCCGAAGACCCAGCCGAAGCGGCCGCCTTTTGCCCATTCCGTGACACGCGCCTGAACATGTCCATCGTCATCCGTCGATGCGAATTGCTTGGCGAAGGTATCCCATTTGCGCAGACCCGGCGTTGCATCGGCGTTTCGCTTGACGTTTTCCATGATCGCGCGGGTTTGCAGCGAAGAAAGTTCATCATTCGGAGACAAGATGTTTGACAGCCAGTCAGTCAGCCAGGAAACGCCTTCGCTGTCCGTCTCAACCCACAACGGATTGAGGCCGGTTGGCATGAGCTATGGTTGGAAATGGGTGATGCGGCTTGAGAAGGCGGCGTATCAAGGCGGGTGTTGAAGCCTGCCAGGACCTC
>CANLEQ010000041.1 GCA_947489705.1 uncultured Paracoccaceae bacterium | reverse complement strand
ACCGCGTGCCATCGATCGCGACCTGTCCCCCCAGCGGACTTCATCAGGGCGCGCGGCACCTCAGGCCGCAGATCAGACGCCGCATACACGGCCGCGACCGACCGGAATCCCGGGCCCAAACAAAGCTCTTGCCAAGGGGCCATCCGTACAGGTCCGAGGACAATGGCGAGCGGACAGCATCAGCCCCTGAACCGGCAAGCCGAGCGCTATGCCCGCGAAGGTGTCGAGTTCAGCCTCTCGACCCTGGCCGACAAGGTGGGCGCCTGTGCCGCCGCTCTCGCACCCCTCCATGCCTTGATCCGCGACCACGTTCTGCGCGACGAGCGGCTGCACGGCGATGACACGACCGTGCCGCTTCTCGCAAAGGGAGGAACGAAGACCGCGCGGCTCTGGACCTATGTCCGGGACGACCGGCCGTTTGCGGGCAGCGCGCAGCCCGCAGCCCTGTTCCACTTCTCCCGCGACCGCGAGATGGTCCACCCGAACCGGCGTCTCGCGGGATGGCAGGGTATACTGCAAGCCGATGCCTACGGGGGCTACAACGATCTCTACCGTGGCGGCCGCGATCCCGGGCCGGCGAGCAGCGCGCTATGCTGGAGCCATGCCCGCCGGAAGTTCTTCGAACTCGCCGACATCAAGGAGAAGGCCCGGAAGAGGAAGCCGGCCCACGATATCTCGCCGTCCACCGCCCCCTTGAACCGGTGGCGGGGTCAGTGGACCCCTGGAAGCGGTAAAGCGGATCGACGCAATCTTCGACGTGGAACGCGAGATCAACGGCCTGGGGGCCGCGGCGCGGCTCGAAGTCCGACACCCCCGGTCACGTCCGCTCGTCGATGATATTCACGAGTGGATGCAGAGCGAGCGCGACACGATGTCGAAGCACAATCCAGTGGCCAGGGCGATCACCTACATGTTCAAGAAAGACCGCTGGGAGGCCTTTACCTGTTTCCTCGATGATGGCCGGATCTGCCTGACGAACAACGCGGCCGAGCGCGCGCTGCGCGGTATCGCCCTCGGTCGCAAGTCATGGCTCTTCGCCGGCTCCGAGCGCGGCGGCGATCGTGCCGCCTTCATGTATTCCCTGATCAGCACCGCGAAGATGAACGACATCGATCCCCAGGCGTGGCTGGCGGATGTGCTCGGCCGGCTGCCCGACATGACCGCGTCGCAGGTGCCGGATCTGCTGCCGTGGAACTGGCAATCGCCGCAGTGCCGTCAAGCAGCCTGACCGCGGCCCTCGGCGGATGGTTACAGAGAACAGATCGATGACTACCGCCAGGTAGGCGAAGCCTTCCCGGGTGCGGATGTAGGTTATGTCACTCGACCATTGTGCTTGGACCAATGGCGGACAAGGTCTCGGCCCAGACCCTGTCCGGCGCTGCCACGTCGAACTGCCGATCCAGGGTTTGTCGACCACGACCGAGGGCCTGCCGCCATACTTGCCCGGGCGGCGCTTGTAGCCGATCCGTGCCGTGATCCCGGCCAGCTTGGTCAGCCCGGTCAGGCGCGCGACGCGGTTCAGGCAGATGCTCTCGCCTTGCGCCAGAAGATCGTCGTACAGTTTGCGGTGCCCGTAGACCTTGCCGCTTTCGGCCCGGGCCTCCTCCAGCAGTTCGGTCTGGCGGGCGTCCTCCCGGGCACGCTTGCTCGACGGCGCCTTCAACCACGCTGCGAGTCCGCTCGGCTGGATGCGCAGACACCGGCACATCGCCCGGACGCAGAACTGCCCGCGATGCTCGGCCACGAACGCGTATCTCACTTGTTCGGCATGGCCCTCGGCCCGGTGGCGGGCGCATGCCTCCCCCTTGGCGAAATACGCGCTCGGCATCGTCCTCGGACCAATTGCGGACAAGCCTAACCCTTTTTGGGATGTCGCGCTCCATGGCCACGCGGCCGCGTCAGCTGGCCCCCAATGTCCATCTCGAGATCCTCCTGCGGAACGGACGGCGCCTGCTCGCGTCTACGTCGGTGAACCTGGACGCATTGGCCAAGCTGCTCTGGCACGATGGCGTTGGCATGTTGCTCTACACGAAGCGTCTCAAGACTGGAAAGTTCATCTGACCGACCAGCGGCAGCGGCGAGGCTGTGCAGATCTCGGCAGCGCAGCTCGGGTATCTCCTGGAGGGGATCGACTGGCGCAATCCGCGCTGGACGCAGCGCCCGGCGAAGGCGAGATAAAATTCCACAATACCAATATCTTGGTGGGTGTTCCATCCGTTCAGGGTATGCTTTGGTCATATCCGATACCGCCTCCGAGATTGCCCTACTGCGCACCGCTCTCGCGGCTTCGGAGGCCCGTGCCGAGGCCGCCGAAAGCGGGCTGGCGCAGGCCCGGGCGGTGGTCTCCACCTCGGAGGCCATAATCAAGCACCTCAAGCTCGAGATCGCCAAAGCTCCGGCGCGACCACTACGGCCACAGCGCCGAACGCCGTGCCCGCCTGATCGACCAGATGGAGATGCAGCTCGAGGCCGCCGCCACCGAGGACGAGAGTGACGCCGGGAAGGCGAAGACCACGGCGGTCGCCGGGTTCGAGCGCCGCCGCCCGGCGCGCAAGCCGTTCCCGGACCACCTGCCGCGTGATTGGGTGGTGATCTAGGCACCGACAGCGTGCTCCTGCTTTGGCTCGGACCGCATCGTGATGATAGGCAAGGACAGCAAGCCATTGTGCGCCATTGTTCACGAGCAATGGTGAGCGAGAAGCTCGAAGGGCTTCGCCCGTTCTTGCCTCAAACCGTCCAGCGGACGGTTTGCCGCCAGCGGCGGACCGGCGCGAACTCCCCCGGCAATGGAAGGTGATCAGACCGTTCGAGAGAAATCCACGTGCCGGGCCTGCGAAAAGATCAGCCAGCCGCCAGCGTCCTTCTATCCCACGCCGCGGGGATGGGCGGGTCCGAACCTTCTGGCGATGGTTCTGTTCGAGAGCGAGCGGGGAAGCGCCGCCGGTCCGAGCGACCCCGAGAGCGGGCGGCACCAGCCCCTCAACAGACAGGCCGAGCGATACGCCAAGGAAGGCTTCGATCTCGGCCTCTCGACGCTGGCCTACCAGGTCGGGGCCTGCACTGCGGCACTGGCACCGATCCATGCCCTTATCCGGTCCCATGTTCTGGCGGCTGAGCGACTCCACGGCCCCTCTCGGCAGATCGCGTCGCGATCGCCTACCGGGCAATGGACGACACCACGGTCCCGCTCTTGGCGAAGGGAGGGACGCGGACTGCACGGCTCTGGACCTATGTCAGAAATGACCGGCCCTTCGGCGGCGGAGCGCCACCAGTCGCGTTCGACCATTGTCCCTGGACCAATGGCGGTAATGGTCTCACCCCACTTCTCGCGCAACAGGGAGATGGCGCATCCGAACCGGCATCTTGCGGGGTGGCAGGGTGTTCCGCAGGCCGATGGATTATGGCGGCTACAACGACCTTTATCGCAGTGATCGTGATCCCGGTCCCGTGTCGAGCGCCCTGTGCCGGAGCCATGCCCGCCGGGAGTTCTTCGAACTCGCCGATATCAAGGAGAATGCCCGCCAGAAGAGGCCCGCGCACGACATATCGCCTGTCGCGTTGGAAGCCGTGAAGAAGATCGACGCCATCTTCGACATCGAGCGGCAATCAACGGGTTGGCCAGCGCGAGTCGGCTCGACGCCCGGCACCGGCTGGTCCGTCCCCTGGTCGAGAACCTGCATGACTGGATGCGGGCCGAACAGGGCACCATGTCGAAGCACAACTCCGTCGCGAAGGCGATCACCTACATGTTCAAGAAGGACCGGTGGAACGCCTTCACGCTCTTCCTCGAGGATGGGCGCATCTGCCTGACAAACGACGCGGCAGAGCGCGCACTGCGCGGTATCGCCGTGGGCCGGAAATCCTGGCTCTTCGCCGGCTCCGCGCGTGGCGGAGACCGCGCTGCCTTCATGTATTCCCTGATCGTCACTGCCAAGATGAACGACATCGACCCGCAAGCCTGGCTCGCCGACGTCCTTGCCAGGCTCCCAAACACAACAGCTTCACGCATGCAGGACCTTCTGGCGTCGAGGTGGCAGCTACCGCAACGCCAACTCGCTGCTTGACCGCGGCCTGTGCCGGATGCTTGCCATCAAACTGACGATGCCCAGCAAAGTGCCCCCGCGGCGAAGTCGCACGCGGAGGCCGAAGGGATGAGTGCATCCCAAAAGGGCGCAGTCGACCTTACTCGGCTGCGGCGTCACGGGCGGCTTCGAGCCATCCATCGACGGTGTCGCGGTTCTCTTCGATCCACGCGGCCGCGTCTTCCTCGATATCGGACGTCTCGTTCTCGCCGTTATACATCTCTTCGTTCTGGGCGAAGACGGCCTCGAGCGGCACGGATGCCTCCTCGAGCAGCGCGCGGACGGCCGGGTTGCTTTCTAGGAACTCGGAATTGGCGACCGGCACGATGTCGTTGGCCGGGAAGCCCAGCATGCAGGGATCTGCGACGCAGCCTTCGACCCCGTCAAGCGTAGCAGCGTCCTCGAGGTCCGCCATTTCCTCCGGCAGGTCCACTTCGGGAACCTCGATCCACATGACGTCTTCGCCCGGCTGCAGGACATTGACGGTCCAGTTCGGAGTCCAGGTGTAGAAGAGGATAGGATCACCCTGCTGGTAGGCGGCGACGGCGTCAGCCATGGAGGCGGAGTAGCCAGCCTTTACCAGGTTGATGTGATCGCCCAGATCATAGGCTTCCATGTGATGGGCGATGTTGACTTCGCAGCCCCAGCCCGGCGGGCAGGCGACCATGTCGGCCTTGCCGTCACCGTTGCGGTCGAAGGCTTCCTTGACCTCGTCGCGCTTGAAATCCTCTAGCGACTGGATATCGAACTCTTCCTGAGCGTCGGCGGAGACCAGATAGCCTTCGAGCGCGCCCCCCGCGGCAACGGTTCCAACCTTCTCGGCACCCTGGGAGAAGGAAGCCTCGTAGGTATTATGGAGCGGAAACCAGCCGTCGACCCAGAGATCCTGATCTCCCTGTGCAACCGCTTGGTAGAAGATCGGATTGTCTAAGGCGATGGGGCCTTCGACCGTGTAGCCCAGCTCTTCGAGCGCCATCTTGTAGATCTGCGTGTAGAAATAGCCGGTGTCCCAAGTTGGCTGGGCCATGTTGATGGTCGTGCCCTCACCCGGCATGTCGCTCTGTGCGAGGGCGGTGGTTCCGCCCATGGCGCCGATCGCGATTGCGGCGGCACCGGAAAGAAGTCTGGAAGCAGTCATTCTGCATCTCCCGTCTTTGGTTTCGTCTCCGTGCCCGGAACGGACACGGTTGGCGAAGCCGCAGCCCGGAAGGGCCACGACGTTTTCTGGATCAGCTCACTCGGCAGGTACCGGTTGCTTGCCGGTCCGGAAATAGGATCTCAGCAGCGCCATCAACGAAGGCGCCTTCGTGCCCTTGCGCTCGGCAAAGCTCTGCGTGATGCGGTCGAGGATGATCGCCAGCAGCACGATGCCGATACCGCCTTCGGTCGCGAGGCCCACGTCGAGCCGGCCGAGTCCGCTGTTCACGGTAAGGCCAAGCCCCCCGGCGCCGATCAGCGCGGCGATCACGGCCATCGACAGCGACATCATCAGCGTCTGGTTGAGACCGGCCATGATGGTCCGCATGGCAAGCGGCATCTGCACCTCCCATAGCACCTGTCGCGGAGTTGCGCCGAAGGCGTAGGAAGCTTCTATCAAGTCGGCGCGCACGTTACGGATGCCGAGATTCGTCAGGCGCGTGATGGGCGGGAGCGCGAAGATAATCGTGGCGATCACACCCGGCACGGTGCCCACGCCGAAGAGCATGACGATCGGCACCAGATAGACAAAGGGCGGAATCGTCTGCATCACATCAAGGACCGGGCGCAGAATCTGCAGGAACCTGTCGCTCCGTGCGGCGAGGATGCCCAGCGGAACACCCATGAGCGCGCAGAAGAATACGGCGGTCGAGACCATGGCCAGCGTGGTCATCGTCTCCGACCACACACCGATCATATCGAGAAAGATCAGCGACAGCAGGGTGAAAACTGCGAGACCCTTGCCAACACAGCGCCAGGCCAGAAATACCATGACAGCAGTAAATGCCAGCATCGGGACCCAGTTCAAAAATGCGTCGAGACTGTCGAGCACCCAGTCCACAGGAACCGACACGGCCTGGAAGAAGGGTCTGAAGTTCGGAACAAGCCAGCCCTTCACAAAGACATCGACCCAGTCGCCGAAAGGTATTTCGAGTAGATCGGAAGGACTGATCATGCGGCGCATCCTTTGGCGGTTCGGTCATCGACCTCGGCGCGTTCGCCCGGGGTCAGGTGCTGCAGGACATGGGCGGGATCGATCACCCCTACAAACCTGTCATCTTCGATGACGGCGACCGGCAAGCCGGTACCGGCGGCGGCATAGATCTGGTAGAGGTAGGCATCGGCGTCGATGGTCGCGTAATCCGTGATCAGCAGCGGTTCGATCGTGCCATCGGCCTTTCGCAGGCTCGCCGAAAGGTCGCGGTATGTCACGATGCCGGCGATATCCGGGCCGCGGGTCACGAAGAGTGCGTCGCGGCCCAGCGTCTCCATCCGCTCGAGCATCTGCTGCGGCTGCGCGGCGGCGAGATCCACCGCCTCGGGGGCCTCGGCGATGGAGCCGGCGGTGAAGACGCGGCTGCGGTCGATGCCCTGTGTGAAGGCGGTGACGTATTCGTCGGCCGGATTGCCCACGATCTCCTGCGCCGTGCCCATTTGCACGAAGCGGCCATCCTTCATGATGGCGATCTTGTCACCGAGGATCAGCGCCTCGTCCAGATCGTGAGTGATGAAGATGATGGTCTTGTGCATGGAGCGCTGCAACTCGAGCAGTTCCTCCTGCATGTCCCGGCGGATCAGCGGGTCGAGCGCCGAGAAGGGCTCGTCCATGAGCAGCACCTGCGACTCCGAGGCCAAGCCGCGTGCGAGGCCCACGCGCTGCTGCATGCCGCCCGAAAGTTCTTCGGGGTAGCTGTCGTAATGAGCGCCGAGGCCAACTTGCGTCAACGCAAACTGTGCTTTCTCCCGGCGCTCGGATGCGGCTATCCCCTTTACCTTGAGACCGTAGGCGGCGTTCTCGCCGACGGTGCGGTGCGGAAAGAGGGCGAAGTGCTGGAAGACCATGGAAACCTTGTCTCGCCGCACGGAGCGCAGCTCGTCTTCC
Source organism: uncultured Paracoccaceae bacterium (assembly GCA_947489705.1). Lineage (GTDB taxonomy): Bacteria > Pseudomonadota > Alphaproteobacteria > Rhodobacterales > Rhodobacteraceae > Palleronia. The sequence goes on along the minus strand of CANLEQ010000041.1, from coordinate 15,360 downwards.
GAGCAGTTCGCGACATCCACCTCATCGATCAGAATGCTACCGGCGGTCGGCTTGATCAGGCCGTTGATCATGCGGATCAGCGTCGACTTGCCTGAGCCCGAGAGGCCCATCACCACAAAGATGCGACCCTCTTCGACGTCAAAGTTCACGTCTTGCACACCCACGGTCTGGCCCGTGCCTTCGAAGATTTCGCCCTTCGTCTCGCCGCTTCGAAGCCTGTTCAGGGCGTCATGGGGATTTTCCCCGAAAATCTTGAATACACTTTTCGCAGATACCTTGTTTTTCATGCCTCTGATCGCCCGATCTTCTGGTTCGGATTGCAACATTGCATATTTCTTCACGAGTTGGGACCCCTGCAGGGCATTGTGGCTGTCTAGGCGCGACCGGCCTCGTCGTGATTCCCCTTGTCGGCTTGCTCCAGGCTGCCCGCCTCGCACCTTTTCGGGGATTGTCAGGTTGATGGCCACTGGAAACCCGACAGCCGGCTCGGATGATTGACTTCGAAGACCTCTCTCGCCTCCGGGGGCATCGTTGTCCGAGGACCGTCATCGTCAATGCCGATTGGGCGTATCACCGCTTCGCCCAGAGGATGTGCGATATGCCCGGCAGCGAGCGGATGTAAGATGCGGGGGATGGCGAGGGGGACCGTATGAAGGCGGTAAGTGTCGGCGCGACCCGGGCGGTCTGGGAATGCAGCCTGAAAATTTCGTTAACGATTTTGAAACTTCGTTAATGTGGCCCCGTGTTTTCCCTTGTGGTATCGCGCCGGACCCACCCGGGGCGAACCGTATCAAGAAGGGAGCCAATCCATGAAATTTCATGTCATCGCCTTGGCCGCGTCGACCGCCATGCTCGGCGCGCCGACGATTGGACAAGCAGCGACGCAATCATTCGTTGCCAATCTCCAAGAGCTGAATGGATCCGGGGTCTCGGGTCGCGTGAACTTCTTTGTTGCGAACGACGTGCTGACGGTCGACGCGGACATTCGGGGGCTCGTTCCCTCGTTGCCGCATGTCAATCACATCCATGGTCGCTTCAACGATGACGGGACGGCCATGAATTCCGTCGTCCCCGGAACCGAAGCCGAGCTTGCCGCCGAAGGACTGGAAGTCGACGGCGACGGCCTCGTCGAGGTTTTCGAAGCCGCGCCGAAATATGGCGATGTCCTCCTTTCGCTCGAGAATCCCGCACCGCGTCCGGACAGCTTTCATCAAGGGCCCGTGGCCGATGCGGACGGCAACCTCAGCTACAGCTACAGTTTCAGCCTCCTGGACCCGGATCCGAACGACATCACCGGCGACCCGTTCTTCTCTACGGTCGGCGGACCCGATTACCAACCCTCCGACATCTTCCCGCTCGATCTTCGGGAATACGTCATTCACGGTGCGTTCGTCCCCGCCTCCACGCTGAATGCCGGCTTCAATTTCGTGCCCGGAACCGAGCGGGCTGACAGCACCGGCTATTCGGCCACCCTGCCGGTCGCGGCGGCCCAGATCTCGCCCGTGCCCTTGCCTGCAGGCGCGCTGTTGCTGCTGACGGGTCTGGGCGGCCTCGCCTTCGCCCGCAAGCGGCTCAAGGCAGCCTGAACTGCGCTTAGTCCACGGAATCGGACCCAGCCTCGCCCCTTGTACGGGCGAGGCTTTTCTTTGCCGCTTCGCCCCATACCACCGCCTCCGACTGGAGGAGCGTCGCCGGGCTGGGCATTGTCGGGTTGTGTTGCGGAGGTAGATCGGCTGACGCCGCTCTCTGGTCCCACAGGGGGGTCGGTCGTGCAGTTTGCCCAACGGTCGAAGGCGTCCTGTCTTGAGTGGTGGTAGGAACGGACTCCAGACGTGGTAAGTTGTTTCCGGACCGCTCGGCCTGGATATGGCATCGCCAGAAGGATTTCGTTTCGCGCGACCGTTGCGGCGGATATGGATAACCGCCTTGGCATATGACCGCGCAACACCGTCGCTGCCTGCCACAAGCTCCATCGGTGGTGACGTTTTGACGCCGAAGGGCCGATCTAACGGATCGCTTTGTCTGGTAATCGACCAAACACCGTGAAGATCAGTCCGGACGGGCGGAAATCGAAGTTCGGTGCGTTTCCAAGAAGAGCGTGGAGCGACGTTCTGATGTAGCGGGTACCGTAGCCCTCGTGCCGCGCCTCATGGACCTCCGGGCCACCGCGTTCTTCCCAGCAGAAGCTAAACTCGGGTTGGGCGCCCAACCGAACCCTCCCGGTAACCGACACTCGCCCCCCCTCGACCGAAAGGGCGCCGTACTTCATCGCGTTGGTCGCCAGTTCGTGAGTACACAGGGCGATGGTTGTGGCCGTGTTACGATCGAGCATCACGTCGTCTACATCGGCAGCTATGCGCTGCGCCAGATCTCCGTAGGGCCGGAGCGTTACCTCGACGATGTCCGAGAACGGCACGCCCGCCTCCTTTGCCCCATGCGCGACCTCGTGGACGTTGGCCAACGCGCTCAGACGGTCGCCGAAGTCGCGAGAAAACTCCTCGATGCTCTGCGCCCCGCGCCGGGTTAGCGCGAAGATCGAGGTGACGATGGCCAGCAGGTTCTTGACCCGGTGGCTGAGTTCACGGCGCAGTTCCAGTTCGCGGTCCATGTGGTCCCGCACCTCGCGCTGGTACAGCCGTGACAGCAGCGCTGACTGGAAGCCACTGAGCAATTCCAGGTGGGTGAGAGGGCGCTGATAGAAGACCAGCCGGGCGCGAGGCCAGACTTCGTCGAGCAGGCTGCGCATGCGAGCGATGGGGGCCGCCCTGTCGTGGAGGATCAGCACCGGCAGTTCCGCCCAATCCGGCTGGCTTGCAAGATGCGCGCCGACGATCTCGAGCACCTTTGGGGTGAGGGCCTCATGAGTGGCCACGAGGATACCCGGCAGGCCCTCCAACCGGCGCTCGAGCTCGCCCTCGGTAACGATGACAGCGGACAATCCCCCATCGGCTGCAAGCTGCTCAAGGTACTGGGCGTCGCAGCGGAACGGAGCCATGACCAGAACCAGATCCATCTGGCCGCGATACGTATCCAGCTGCGCCGTCACGTCTCGGGAACCGGGTTGTAGGGAACGACCCTCACGCCGGTCGGGTCGATGAAAAGTTCGCGAATATTGAGTTCGTGGGGCCCGTGGCGTTTCTTGGCGACTGTGATGTTGCGCCGGAGCCGTCCCTCGTCCTCGCGGATGCGTAGCAGCAGGACGGTATCGCCGAGGAAGCTCACGTCGACGTCGGTCCCCACATTCTCTCCCAGAAGACCGTGCTGCGCGACGATGAGCATCGTCAGGACTCCCGACCGCGACAGGTACTTTAGCAGACCCTGGATGTCCCGGACCGCCTTGTCCCGGTGAGGAAGGGAGTTGATGTAGCCGGTGAGACTGTCGATCACGACGACGCGGCTGTGGTCCTCGCTCACGATCTTCTGCACGATTTGCCCGAATTCTCCCGGGGAGATCTCGTTTGGATTGAAGTCGCGGATGATCAGTTTTCCCTGATCGTGGAACCCCCGCAGATCCATGCCCAGCCCCTCGGAGCGGCGGAAGAACGTTTCCAGCCTTTCCTCGAAGAGGAAGATGGCAACGTTCTCGCCCCTCTCGAGCGCAGCGGTGGCGTAGAGCGAGGCCATGGTAGACTTCCCGGTCCCGGACTGACCCATCACGAGCGTCGTCGTGCCACCCTCCTGACCGCCACCAAACATTTCGTCGAGTTCGGCCACGCCGGACTTGATGAGTTCGGATTGCCCCGCCTCCTCGACCTCTCCGGGCAGAAGCCGGGGAAAAACGACAACCCCCTCACCTTCGCGGATGGTCATGTCGTGGTAACCGTCCGCGATGGGTACACCGCGCATCTTGCCCACCTCGATCCGACGTCGCACTCCGCCGTAATCCTCCAGCGACTTGTGCAAGCGGATGACGCCGTGGGCGATACCTTCCACCTCCTCGCTGCGCAGGCCGTCCTCGAAATGCGTGTCGAGCAGGAGCGCCACGATATTGCGCTGCGCCAAGAACGACTTGAAGCCCACGAGCTCCCGGCGGAAGCGGGGAATATTTCCCGTCAGAAGCTTGATCTCGAGGAGCGAGTCGTAGACGAGGCGCTTCGATCCGTGCTCGTCGATCGCCCGCTCGATGGTCTCTCGGGTTTTGTCGAGCCTCAGTTCGGCGGTTTGGAAGATCGACTGGTCGCTGGGGCTCAACTCCTCCGAATTGGATGAAAGTTCCACCACGTTGATGCCCTTGAGCGACCAACCGTGCGATGCAGCGATGAGCTCCAGCTCTGTCCGGCTCTGAGACAGGCTAACATACGTACATCTTTCCCCGGCGGCGATTCCGGCCAGCAGAAACTGGAGCGCGGCGGTGGTCTTGCCTGATCCCGGCCATCCCTGGAGCATGTACAGATTGCGCTCGGGAAGGCCGCCGCGCAGAATTTTATCGAGGCCCGGTATGCCAGTCGAAGTGATCGAGCTGGAGGTGATGCGCGCTGTTGGAAGAGGGTCGGTCGGATTACATGATTGCATGTCTTCCTTTGTAATTCCTACCCGTGGAAGTATTGTTATCCTACCGCCCGCCGGAGGCGAACGGCACCGCGACAGAGGCGGCACGGTTCGTCTGAACGGAATTATCAGGTTCTCTCGCGTCGCCGGGGCAAGGTCTCGCCGGCGGCCTGTCACGCGGACAGTTCGGTCCTGCAGGCTGCCCACGGGTCCAACGCACCCGTGTTGCGTGATGGTAGGGATTTGCGCAAATACGATGGCGTGGCGGGCGAAAGAGGGCTGCGGTCAGATCTCGGATAGATAGGAACCGCCGGGCCCGCCGCGGCGACTTGAACCGAACCATGATTTTTCACGTCCGCGGGTGTGCCGATGCGATGCTTCGGCCGCGTTGATAATTCCCTTGCGCCGGCGATGCGCCAGACCAGGGCGATCTTCGCCTTCGCCGCCCAGTATGATCCGAGCTTGTCGGTCAGCACCACCCTCGGCAGGCACAACGCTTTCTCGCCCGGCAAGACCGAGTTGCCAATCTTATCAGAACGTCAACCGCCAACGCCGAGCGCCCCTGACAAACGAGACGCCAAGCTCACACTGAACGAGCGGATATCGCCAAATCCGCCACCATCCAACGAACCGACAAGAAAGGCCATCTTGGCGCTCGAGGTCGCGAGCTGACGATGCTCTGGGCGATAAAAATCACCGGGTCGATCGTTTGCCGCAGAGAATGCCCAACCATCTATCAAGAGAACAACCTCGTCGAAGTGTCAGCCTTTGGCAGGCTCGGGTCCGACATTCCACAATGCAGGTCTTCAGCCACTGCGACCGGCGTCAACTGCCGCCATGACACGCTCGCGGGTCAGAGGCAGATCGGTCATCCGAAAGCCCACGGCGTTGCGGATGGCGTTGCCGATCGCGGCGCCGGTCGGGCCCTGTGCCGCCTCACCGGTACCGAGGAAGGGTTGGTCGGGGCGGTCGATGACATGGACGGCGATCTCGTCCGGCACGCTTTCGAAGCGCAGCATCGGGTAACTCGACCAGTCGATGGAGGTGACACGGGTCCGGTCGAAGATCACCTCCTCGAAGAGCGTCCAGCTGAGCGACTGGATGATCCCGCCCTCCGTCTGGTTGCGGATCCCGTCGAGACTGACGGCCGCGCCGCTGTCGATTGCGGCGACGACGCGGCCGACCTTGACGCGTCCAGTCTCCGGCTCGACCTCCAGATCGAGGGCCATCGCGAGATAGGCCGCCATGTTCTTGTAGCGGCCGAAGGCGAAACCGCGGCCCATATTCGGCGGCAGCGGATCGGAAGACCAGCCGAATTCCTCGGCCGCCCTCTCGACGACGGCAACGGCGCGCGGATCCTCGAGGTGACGCAGCCGGAACTCTACCGGATCGGCATCGGCCAGGATCGCCAGATCGTCCATGAAGCTTTCGAGCGCAAAGACATTGCCGTAGGCACCCAAGGCCCGCAGCGCCGACGTTCGGATCGGCATCTGCTTTACGAAATGATAGAGGATACGCTTGTTGGGGATGGAGTAGAGCGGCACCGAATTGCGGTCGCCCAGTCCCGGCGGGACGATAAGCAGGTCGGGAAGATCGAACTCGACCGGATCGGCCAGCAGCGTCGCGGGCAAAAGATGCGCCGCACCGCCGGGCCGGGTGGTATGGGCGCAGCTCCAGAGGTCGTAGTTCCAGTGGGTGATGCGGCCCCCGGCATCGACGGCGCCTTCCACATCCATCGTCATGGCGGAGCCGTATGGCTCCCAGCCATGCTCCTGTTCGCGCATCCAGCTGAGCCTGATCGGCCGGCCGGGGAAGGCCCGGGCAATGAGTGCCGCGTCGGCCGCGGCGTCATCCGCACCGTTATGCCCGTAACACCCGGCGCCCGGCACGTGGGCAACTCGGACCTGCTCCTCGGACATGCCCAGCATTTCGGCGATGGCCTGACGGTCGGGATAGACCCCTTGCGTGTGCGACGCGACTGAAAGACGGTCGCCCTCCATCATCGCGACGGCGGCGGACGGCCCGATGGAGCCGTGCATCATGTAAGGCCGGTTGAAGGTGCGGCGCAGGGTGCGTTCGCCTTGCGGCACGGCGGCAGAACCCTGTTCGGCGACGGTGCCGGTCTCTTCCACATTCTCCCGGAGCCAGTCGTGGATGCGGCTCTGCTCGGGGAGCGTCTCGCGTTCTTCCCATGCGGCCGCCCGTTCGAGCGCCCTCATCGCGAGGATTGCCTGAAACTCCTGCTCGGCGACCACGGCGAGGAAGTTGCCGTCGCGGTGGGTGCCGATGACCCCCGGCATGGCCTCGACGGCGGCGGTGTCGACGGATTCCAACCGCGCACCGGCACTCGGTGGGCGGACCACACGGGCGTGAACCATGCCTTCGGGCCGCAGGTCCTGGACGTAATGCTCGGTGCCCGTCACGATCTTGGGGATATCGACCCGCTGAAAGTCGCCGCCATAGACGCTCCGGTCTTCTAGGGCGCGCAACGGCACGTCCGGCTGCGCCGGCACTGACAAGTCGAGCGACGCAGCGAGCGTGCCGAACTCAACGGAACCGCCGGGGCCGTGCACTTCGCGGCCCTTGACCGTCAGCTCGTCGATATCGGCGCCGAGCTGACGCGCCGCCTCGTCGAGAAGCAGCAGGCGCACGTTGGCGGCCGCATATCTGATCGCCATGCCGCTCTCTTCCATCGAGTGGCTCGCGGCGGTGAAGCCTTCGTTGACCGTCGCGCCCGTGTCCGCCGTCTCTATCGCGATCTCCGCGGGATCGACGCCCAGTTCTTCGGCCGCGACCATGATCAGGGCCGTTCCAATCCCCTGGCCCAGCTCCGCCTTGCCAGTGAAGACGGTGATGTCACCTCGGGGCGACACTCGGATCCAGCTGTCGAGAGTCCGGTAATCCGACAGGCTGCCCGGAAACTCGGCATCCTGATCGACGGTCTCGGCCTCTTCGGATTGCGAATAGGCCGGGCCGGACATGGCGAAGCCGACAACGAGGCCGCCGCCGGCGGCGCCGAGAAAGCCGCGGCGGGTGAAGTTCGGGAGATCCTTCATAGCACGTCTCCTTCTGTGCCTTCGGCCGACGCCTGCCGGAATTCGTCCCGGGCGCGCCGGATCGCACGCAGGATCCGCACATGCGTGCCGCAGCGACAAAGATTGTATTGCAGCGCCTCGCGCAGATCGGCCTCTTCGGCCCCGGGATTGGCCGTCAGCGTCGCGTGGGTCCGCATTATCATGCCGGGGATGCAGTAGCCGCACTGCGCCGCCTGTTCGGCGATGAAGGCCCGCTGGACTACGCCGGGATTCTCGACCGTCCCCAGCCCCTCGACCGTTACGACATCGCGCCCTTCCACCGTCAGCAGCGGCATCACGCACGACAGCACCGCCTCGCCGTCGACCATGACGGTACAGGAGCCGCATTGGCCGAGCCCGCAGCCGTACTTGGGCCCGTTCAGCCCCAACTCGTCCCGCAGGACGTAGAGGAGCGGCGTTTCGGGGTCGGCCTCCGCCGCAACGGCCGCACCGTTCACATTCAGTTCTGTCGCCATGATTGTTCCTCTGCCCCCAGGTTGCCGGGTCCGCGTTCGATTCCGTCGGCCGGGCGGATCGCGACGTGATGCGCTCCGCTGCGCGTGTCGTTCACCATGTCCTCCAGCCCCTCCCACGCGGGAAGGTCAGTGTAATAGGCGCGCATGTAATCCAGCAATGCCACCATGTCGCTGTTCGAGAGAACCCCCCGGAAGGGGGGCATGACCGCGCTGGCCTCGCCATCGGCGGGGGGAAGGCCGAACAGCGTGACGTTGACGATATTCTGCGGGGTTTCTGCGTGAACCGCCGTGGACAGGCGGAAATCGAGCCCGCCATAGGGTTGAGGCCGTCCGCTCTCGTGACAGGTGGCGCAGGCCGTGGCGTAGATATCGGCGCCGCGTTGATGCTCGTCGTCCGCGGCATCGGGCTGCGACATGGTATCGCCCGATTGGCCCGCACCCCGCCCGGCATCCACTTCGTCGCGGAGCGCCTGCGCGGCGGTCATCTGCTCCTCGTCCGGCGCTCCCATGACCGAGGCCGTGTAGACCCCGAGGGCGGCGATATCCTCGTCCGGCAGCCGGCCGAGATTGCCCGTCACCTCGGCCATGGGCCCGCGCGAGACGCCATGTTCGGAGTGCCAGCCATGGCGCAGGTAGAAGGCCACCCCCTCGGCCTCCCACGGAATCGGCGCGGGGGATGCAGCGTTGATCGGGTAGGCGGTCCAGCCCTCCGAGGAGCCGCCGCCCCAGTGCTCGTCCGTCTGGCGCGCCCCCAGCGCGTTACGCGGCGTGTGGCAGGCGCCGCAATGCGCCAGGCCTTCGGCCAGGTAGGCGCCCCGGTTCCAGTCGTCGGCCTGCTCTTCGTCAGCCGTGAAGCGGCCCTCGTCGAAGTAGAGCAATTTCCACCCGGCGAGCAGTGGGCGGAAGCCCAGAGGAAACGCAAGCTCGTTGTCGGGTGCGACATTCTCTACGGGCTCCCGCGTCATCAGATAGGCATAAAGCGCAGCCGTGTCCTCGTCGGTGACCACAGTATAATGGTCATAGGGAAACGCGGGATAAAGATGATTGCCCTCGCGATCGACCCCCTGGCGCAGGGCCCGGGCGAACGCCTCCACGCTCCAATTGCCAATGCCGGTGGCCTCGTCAGGCGTGATATTGGTCGAGTAGATCGTACCGAACGGTGTCGGCACTCCCAGCCCCCCGGCAAAGGCCTCGCCACCCGGCACGGTATGACAGGCGATGCAGTTGCCCACCGCAGCGAGCCGCGCGCCCTTCTCCACGAGCGCCGGATCGATTTCCGCCGGATTGGGACGGGCCACTTCGGCAAGGCCGCTGCGCCAGGTAAGCGCATATGCGCCGGCGGCGAGAGCGAGGAGCGCAACGATGACGCCACCGGTAATCCTGATCGTCTTCATGCGCACCTCTTTGGTATCGCAACGGCCGCAGATACCTGCGGTTCCTCGGGAGCAACTCGATCACCGCCGGGCCCGGATAAGACAAAAGGGGGGAAGGCCGGATTTCACAGAACAGGCAGGCCCGATATGAGCCAAATCGAGCGAAGCCTGGCTGCGGTGATGCCCGGAGTTTGGTCGCGCGCGACCCGACATCGTATCCGACCCGGAGCCGCGTGGTGCCCTCAGGCGGTGATCAGGTCTTCCATCCGTATCGGCAGGTGGCGCACCCGCACGCCAGTTGCGTGATGCACCGCATTGGCGATCGCGGCCGCCGTGCCGACGATGCCGATTTCGCCGATGCCCTTGATGCCGGCCGGGTTCACCTTGGTGTCGGTCTCGGGCACCAGGATCGCTTCGATATGCGGCACGTCCGCGTTTACCGGCACGAGATACTCGGAGATGTTGTCGTTCACCACCGCCCCCGTTCTGGGATCGACCTCGGTCTTTTCAAGAAGCGCGTGACCGATGCCCCAGATCATGCCCCCGAGATACTGCGAGCGGGCGGTCTTTTCGTTCATGATCCGACCCGCGGCGAAGGCACCGATCAGGCGCGGCACACGGATTTCTTTGGTGAAGCGGTTGACGCGGACTTCGGCGAATTCAGCGCCGAAGGCGAAGGCCACGTATTTCTCCTCCGCCCCGCCGACGATCCGCACCCGCCCGTTATAGAGCGACTTGCCTGCGCCCTCGCCAGCGGCTGGCGGAATCCATTCGGCATATTCCTCGATTGCGTTCTGGCCGAAATTCCCGAAAGCCTCTTCAGGGTTCATCGCTTCGACACTGGTGCCGAGCCGCTCCAGAATCGACGCGCAAGCTATCTCGATGACGCTGACGTTCGAGGCGGTTGTCACGGAGCCGCCGGCAATGGTGCCGGGCGGAAGGCGCGTATCCCCAAGCTCGACCGTCACGGATTCGACCGGAACGCCGAGCGCGTTCGCCGCGGCCTGGGCCAGGACGGTGTAGGCGCCGGTACCGAGATCGTGGCTTGCCACCATCACCTTCGTCTTGCCGGTGATGTCGAAGTGGATGCGCACCGAACATGGCGACATCTGCGTCGGATATGCGGCCGTCGCGCAGCCCCAACCAATAAGTTCGTCACCCTCGGTGAAGGCCCCGATCGTCGGATCGTACTCGCCCCAGCCGAACGCCTCGCCCGCAATATCGTAGCACTCCATCAACGAGCGCGACGTGTAGGGAACCCCGTTCACGGGCTCTGAATCGATATCGTTGACGCGTCGCAACTCGACGGGGTTCATGTTCAACCTGCGCGCCATCTCGTCCACGCCGGATTCCAGCGCAAAGAAATATGGCGTCTCCGCCGGTGAACGCATGAAACCCGGGGTCTGGCGATCCGCGTGTACGCAAGTGACGCCGGTACGAACCGCATCGGCGTGGTACATCCGCGCCGTGGCCTCGGCTCCATTGACGACATATGTATCCGCGCGCGACGAAAGTTCACGCCCGTAATGCTCGAAACCGGTAAAACGCCCGTCCTCAGCCGCGCCGAGGCGGAAGCTCTGACGCGTCTCCGCACGGAACGAGGCTACAGTGAACCCCTGCTCGCGCGTGACATAGAGCTTGACCGGCCGCCCCTGTGCCTTCGAAGCCAAAGCCACCAGAGAGACCCAAGTAAAGAGGGACCCCTTGCCGCCGAAACCGCCGCCGACGTAGGGCGAGACCACTCGGATATTATCCTCGGGTATGCCCAATTCGACTGCGAGTCCGGCCTGGAATCCCTCGACCCATTGCGACGGGACATAGACCGTCAATTCTTGACCCTGCCACTGCGCCGTGGTGGCAAAAAGCTCCATCGCGTTGTGGGTATTGGGCGAGGTGTCGTACTCGACATCGAGCACCTCGGCTGCATCCTGCATCGCGACGTCGATCTCGCCCGAACTAAGCGCGCTGTCGGGCAACTCCTCGGCCGTGGTGCCTTCGGCCTGGAAAACCGCGGCGGGGTCTTCGGCGGCGTATTCGAAACGCAACAGCTTGGCCGCCTCGCGTGCGGCGAGGATCGTTTCGGCCACGATCAGCGCAACGGTCTCGCCGTAGAACCGTACGTCGGGTTCGGCGAAGGGTTGCCACGATTGCTGCGATCGGCCGCCCGAGCCGAAGAACGCCGAAGCCTCTTCGATGGGCAGCGGGTTCGCGTGGTGATAGACTGCGCGCACTCCCGCGACTTGGCGGGCGGCCGCATCGTCGACGCCGGTAATGCGGCCGAGCCCGACCGTCGATGTCACCAGATGGCCGTATAGTGGCTTGGGAACCGCGAAATCCGCGGCGTAGCGGGCATCTCCGGTCACCTTCAGACGTCCGTCGATGCGGTTGATGGGCGCTCCGATCGTCATTGCTGTGCCTCCCCGGCCAGATCGAGGCTCGCTGCGTCGAGAAGCCCCTTCGCCACCGCGTTCCGCCCCAGCGGGACCTTGAACGCATTATGCTCGTATGGTTGCGCGCCGTCGAAGGCGATCTCGCCCGCGCGCATCGCCGTCTCCTCGGTCAGGGACTGGCCGGACAGAAACTCCTCGGCCTCGCGTGCACGCCACGGCACGGTCGCCACACCACCAAGCCCGATCCGCGCCTCGCGCACCGTATCGCCGTCCATGTCGAGCGCCACGGCAGCCGAGGCCAGCGCGAAGGCGTAGCTGTCGCGATCGCGTGCCTTGACGTAAAGCGACCGCCGCGCCCAGCCGGGGATTTTCAAGCGGTAACCCGTGATCAACTCGTCGTCGCCGAGCACCGTCTCGCGTTCGGGATGATCCTCGGGCAGAACGTGCAAGTCGGCAAATGGGATCTCGCGTCCGCCGTCTCCACTCATGGTCTCGACCGTGGCGTCGAAGAGGATCAGGGCATTGGCCCAGTCACCCGCGTAGTTCGCGATGCACTGCTCAGACGTGCCGAGCACCGCCAGCAGGCGGTTGATGCCGCCGATCGCCGCGCATCCCGACCCGGGATCGCGCTTGTTGCAGGGGCTGACATTGTCGCGGAAATAGGGACAGCGCGTGCGTTGCAGGACGTTACCGCCCAGCGTCGCCACGTTGCGCAACTGGGCACTCGCCGCCTTCCACAGAGCCTCCGACAGGACGGGGGCGCGGTCGCGGAACGCGGGATGCTCCGCCGCCTTAGCCATTGTCACGCGGGCGCCGACATGCAGCGTTCCATCGTTCCCTTCCTCGATCTCGTCGAGCCCGACAGGGCCCAGGTCGGTCAGGCTCGGCGGCGTCACCACATGCAGCTTCATCAGATCGATGATGGTGGTTCCACCGGCGAGAAACGCGCCGCCCTGTCCGGCGACGCCCATCGGATCGACCATGGCGACGGCTTCCTCCGCATTGGCGGGGCGCTGATAGTTGAACGGTCGCATCAGGTCGCCTCCGCCCATTCGAGCGTGTCATCGCGCGCCTGCGCCACCGCGTTCGTGATGCCCTTGTAGGCGCCGCAGCGGCAGAGGTTGCCAGACATGTATTCGCGAATTTCCGCCTCGTCGCCCGCATGTCCTTCCGTTACGCAGCCAACCGCGCTCATTATCTGACCCGGCGTGCAATAGCCGCATTGAAACCCGTCGTTTTCAATGAAGGCGGACTGCATCGGGTGCAGTTCATCCTGCGTGCCGAGACCCTCGATCGTCGTCATCGAACGTCCATCCGCGGCCGCGGCCAGCATCAGGCACGAATTGATCCGCACCCCGTCGAGCAGCACGGTGCAGGCGCCGCACTGGCCGTGGTTGCATCCGACCTTGGTGCCCGTCAGGTCCATCTGCTCGCGCACCAGATCGAGCAGCGTTGTCCGCACATCGAGCGTGAATTCGTGCGAGGCACCGTTGATCGTCAGCTGCACATGAACCGTTTCCCCGCCGCTAGGATCGCCACCCTGCGCTTCCTGCGCGCCAGCGCGATAGCTTCCAAGTGCTGCGGCACTGCTCGCCGCCGTGCCCTTAAGCAATCCGCGACGCGTGACACGGCCTCGCCGGTCAGGGGAGCTGGGTCTCTCTGGGGATGATGTCATCGTGGATCGCCTCGCACTGGCTTGGGCCCGGCTCACCTTGCCGACGCTTCTATTCCTTGAACGGGCCAGGTTCGGGACTGTTCCCAGCATGCGTGCAAACATCCTAGGCCGCCGATCACGATAGGGTACGCCAGCTGTACTGGTGGACTTGGTAGTTGGTACGAAACCGACCGGTTTGCGGCACCCCTCTTCACCAGTGTCCGGAATTGTGACCCCCTGGGGATTATGGTCATGTTCAGAAGTGCAGGGGGTTTTTGGGTGTGCGCGCACCTTCGCCTACCTCCGGGTCTCGATCGCCGGGCAGGCGACCGAGACCCGGAAGCAGCAGATCGAGGCGGCCGGGATCGAGATCAAGAATTACCGCGGCATGGCGGAGACGATCTCGGGGAGGGGCGCGGCGATGGAGCGGTCGGGCTTCGCCCGACTCAACGACCGGCGCGAGCCCCGCGATATGCTGCACGCGCTCGCGCATTTGGTCCGGCCGACGCCTCGACAGAGGAAAGCTTCTGTCTCGAAGCGCAAGGCCTTAAGTCGCGCGATCAGCCTGACCGGATCGAAAATCAGCAACAAACGGAGACCCGGTCAGGCTGCGTTGAACCAAGAACGGCCGTCCGAACATGCAGGGAATGACCGCAACTAGCTGGTGCGCGGAGAACAGTTCGACGTTCTTCGTCAGCTTCATCGCGACTTCGTATTGTTCGGTGCTGGCGATGTCGCGGGCGACCTGGCGAGCGTCCTCGTGCTTCTCGCGTATGAAAGAGAGAAAGTTCATGTTCGAGGGGCGGGCCGGGCAGGTGAGTTTCAGACCGTGGTATTCGGCGACGTCCTTACCGGTCGGCTCCCGGTTCGTGTCAGAATAGTTTCGGCGGAACTGCTTTAGCTCGTGATCTTCGGGGCAGGTGTGCCGATCAATCTCGGCCTGCCGGATGGACCGCGTCGCTTCCACGCCCATGATGACCCCGTGATCCGTATCGATCAGGTAGTTGTCGGAATAGCTGATGAAAGCCCGGCCTGTGCGAGCTACCTTCCCCCGGCTGGCCGGATCGGAATGCAGCGCGAACTCGGGCTGAACTTCGCTGGCGGCTCTTAAAGCGGCGTCGTCCGGTGTTTACAGATACTCGCGAACGGCGCGGGGCGCGTCGGCCGGATCTATCCGCGCTACGTCCCATTCGTTCCCCGGCGTCGAGTTCCGCTTGTTCGCATCCGCTTCGATCAGACTGGTACCGACCGCCATGCGCTGTCCGCTCACCAGGCCCTCCGCGATGCATCGTGCGACCGTCACCTTGAACACGTGGCGCAGCAACTCGCTCCCGGAAGCGCCCGTGCCGGTTCTTGAAGAAGGCGAGTGATCCGGTACTCGGTCCGACAGGTCGTGGCGGCAGAACCAGCGATACGCTAGGTTCGGATGCACCCCTTCGCACAACCGCCGCTCGGGCCGGATGCCGAAGCAATAGCACAGCATCCGGATCAGGAGCTCGGGATCGACCTGGGGACAGCCGAAATGGCTGTAGAAATCCGCGAGACGGGCGCGGATGCCGCTCAGATTGACGAACCGGTCGATGGATCTCAGGAGGTGATCTTGAGGGACGTGATCTTCCAGCGAGAACTCGTAGAACAGCGCCGGTTGCGCCACCTGCCTCGGTCCGATCACCGGCAGTAATTCCGCTTGAACACGAAAATCGAATTGGCGGTTGGTCTTAAAAACAAGCCAAATTTTTTACGAAATAAGCTTGAACCGGCGGTTCGAACGGTCAAACGATGGTCTTGCCCCTGTTTCACCGGACACTCAGGCGGTTGCGATTTGAGTTGCGATGAACTCGCGTGGTGAGCGCATCTTCAGCCCCGAATGCGGGTGGTTGTCATTGTAATCCTCGAACCACCCGG
>CANLEQ010000040.1 GCA_947489705.1 uncultured Paracoccaceae bacterium | reverse complement strand
CCGAGATCGACGCCGTCGTCTGAACTCAAGTGGGAAAGGGCCAACTCACTCTTCAAGCCGCTTTGTGCAACATCGCCCCAAAAATGTAGCCTTTATTCCCGTAGGTTCGTTTCTTGCGCTCGGCCCAATCGAGAAAACGTCGTGGCCATGATATTTTATAATGGATTCAATTTTAATATTGTATGCCAATCCCCCAATTATTATCTCCGCTTCGCCGTCGTGAAAATCTAAATGGTCGTAGGGCGGGGGGCAGCTATTCGAATCCGCCTGCTGAACTTCATTATACTTTTCTCTAACGTAAGCCTTTGAAAAGTGCTTCCTGGTTACTTTACTGTGGCACGAGCTGCATAGGCAACAAATGTTGTCAGCGGAGTGTTCTTTGGCATCATTAAATTCGGGAGTTATGTGTTCGTATTCGAATATACCTGCACGACAAATTACACAGCCAAACTTAGATCTCCGCCTCACTTCTTCTTTCACGCTGCTTGGTATCTGGCGATTTAATCCATGCCTGTTCTTTGACACTAAGTACCCCATGAGATTGCGATGTCCGTAACTAAACTAGAAATATGTTAACTAAGGTTTGTTGGCCATCCAATGTAAAGTTTTGTATGGTAGCAGTGGGCCCGGTATTTTTGCTTGCGGAAGCTATACAATTTCAACTTAGTATTTCACCTGGAGTACGGCTGATCCGCTAGCCCCATAAGTTTTTAATATTGCGTAATACTTTCGATGTATAGCTTTCGCTTTCCTACAGAAGGGTCCGCATTAATGCTTTCGACTACTGCGCCGTAAGTCTTGTAAGCAGTTTATGGTATTTCATTATCTGATATTCCGCGCATGCAGTTCGCAGTTTATCGGCTATAACAATATGAGATCTTTTCGAGATCTTTTGCACGAGTTTCTCTGCTCTCCTATATATGGTCATGCTATCGATCACCGTCCGGATGGTTTCGACGCGGCACGTCAACGCTAATATTGCGCCCGTTAAAACTTACCAGTTGTGGCGAAGTCGGGCCAGCCAACGAATAGCGAACGTCTCGTTCTTCCTCACCTGGCCTATGATTCCCTTTCCCTCGAAAAGCTCGTTAAGCGACGTACTGATCGTGGACACCCAATATTCAGAATGCACATCGCCTTTCTAGAACCCTTCTCGATAATCCAAATTACATTTTCGATGTATCCGGTGAATATTAAATCGTCTACATAGAGTTCACAACCGATGTTCAATCGCGTCCATCCACTTCCGCAGCACAGACATCGGGTAGCCTTTTCCGTATCCTTGTCCAACACCTCCCGTCTGCCAGCCTCCGATTTGATCTACGATATCGGCAGGGCACTCGACGGCTCGCAATCGGTCCCTCATTGAGTGCCGAAAGCTGTGCATCGTGGCACCCTCCGGGGTATAGGAATTCATCCATTTGTTGAGCCCAGCGCTTGCCGCATTCGCGCTTGTCGTGTCGGTCTTGTTGTACCTCGGAAAGGCGAAGCCAGCCCCGTCGTGCGTGTCTATGATCCTCTTCGCTGCCCATAATGCGGAGCCGACAAGTGGGATTTCACGAGCGCTTCCGGGTGTCTTCAAACGTCGCCAAGGATGGGGCTGGATACAGACATAATACCCGCCGTCTTCCTCTGCGACTATATCATCGCACCGAAGCCCTGCAGCCTCCGCCAAACGCATCCCCGTATCCGCGACAAGGGCAACAAGCCATCGCATTTCGTCGTCTACTCGATAGCACTGCTGTTGAACGTTTCGTATGGCGTCGAGCGGTATCGGTAGACGATCCTTCACCCCAGCAGTCCGGTCAAAGTAGACTTTTCCAAACGGGTTCAAAATATCAACGCCCTCTTCGGAGGCTACGAAGTTGATCACGGACCGTACAGTTCCGAAGATACGGACGATGCTGCTGCCCGCCATGCCCCGTTCGATCAGCGCATCCCGAAAGCCGTTGGCGTCTGCCTTCTTGTATTCGGAAATCGGGCGGTCCCCACAGACATCGATCACGTAGCCGCAAGACCGCTCTGCCGCACGATGGAAGGTGATTCCTTTGCCCTTCCCCTTCAAGCGCAGGTACACGCCTACGCCCTCTGAGAGCGTCATACAGCCATTGGTGACGCCGGGACTGCTAACCGTCTCAGGACCAGTAGGAACGGCCCTAGAGCGGAGCATATGCTTGCCGGGAAGCTCCGTATCCCTGCATCGGAGGTGATACCAATATTCGTCGAGCTGTGCAGAGGCCCGTATCGCCCGTGACGCGGCTACCGAAGCAGACCTTGTTCGTAGCGAGTATGAGATTCGAGATGAGGTGTAGTGTCGCCTTAGAGCCACCGGGACACGCCTTACGAAGTAGTAGACGCCGTCTTTTGTGAAGGTATGGGAGGCAGAAATGTTCTCCAGCATGTTATACGCCTTGTGCAGCTTGTTCCTTAAGCTGTTGCGTATCAATGACTTAGAGAAATCGGTGGTGCCCAGGAGAGGACTCGAACCTCCACGTCCTTGCGAACACTAGCACCTGAAGCTAGCGCGTCTACCATTCCGCCACCTGGGCAGGTGTCGTGGGGGCGATTTATCGATGGCCACGGGGGGTGTCAACGCCAAAGCAGGGGAGATTCCGATTTGCGCCTTGTGTGGGCCAGTGTCGCGCCCTAAACCCCTGAAAGGCACGTGCGAAAGGGTTTTTCATGGCGAAACTTGTCACGATCCTCGGCGGCTCCGGCTTCGTCGGGCGGTATATCGCTCAAAGGATGGCCGCGCGCGGCTGGCGGGTACGGGTCGCATGCCGGCATATCAACGATGCCCATTTCGTCAGGCTCTATGGCGTGGTCGGTCAGGTCGAGCCGGTATTCTGCAACATCCGCGACGACGCTTCGGTGCGGGAGGTGACGCGTGCGGCCGATGCGGTCGTGAACTGCGTGGGTATCCTTGCCGAATCCGGCCGTCAGGGATTCGACGCGCTGCAGCATCAGGGTGCCGCGCGGATCGCACGGATCGCGGCGGAAGAGGGCGTGGCGCAGCTGGTGCAACTCTCGGCGATCGGCGCCGACAAGGACAGCCCCAGCCAGTACGCCAGGACGAAGGCCCTGGGCGAGGCCGCGGTCCAGGAGGCCTTCCCGGGAGCCGTGATCCTGCGTCCCTCGATCATCTTCGGCAGCGAGGACGAGTTCTTCAACCGGTTCGCCGCGATGGCCGCCCTGTCGCCCGCGATCCCGGTGGTCAACGGCAACGTGAAGTTCCAGCCCGTCTGGGTCGACGACGTGGCGCATGCGGCCGAACTTGCGATTCTGGGGCAGGCCCGGCCGGGCATCTACGAGCTTGGCGGTCCGGATGTCCGGACCTTCAAGGAGCTGATGCGGGAAATGCTGGACGTGATCCGCCGCCGTCGTCTGGTGATGTCGGTGCCGCTCTGGGCCGGTCGGATCATGGGCGGGGGATTCGATCTGCTGAAACGCGGAAGCTTCGGGCTGATCTCGGGGCCGCTGACGCGTGACCAGGTTGCCAATCTCGCGCGCGACAACGTCGTTCATGATGGCGTGATGACGTTTGCCGATCTGGGGATCGAGCCCACGGCCACCGAGGCCGTCCTGCCGGGATATCTCTATCGCCACCGCCCCTCGGGGCAGTATTCCGACATCAAGGAAAGCGCGCGGCGCCTCAGGTCGCGCTAGGCGTAGGCGATCCAGAGAAGCACGGCCCCCAGAAACAGCCGATAGATCACGTAGGGCGTGAAGCTGACTGAACGAAGCAGGCGGAACATCAGCTTAAGCGCCGCAAAAGCCGCTACGAAGGACAGGACCGCGACGATGGCCATGTCGCGGGCCATCCCTGCATCGGCCTCGGCCGCGACGTCGAGGCTCAGAAGAACCCCCGACGCCACGATGACCGGCACCGACATCAGCATGGAAAGTCGTGCGGAATCGGTGCGGTCGTATCCGAGCCCGCGCCCCGCGGTGATGGTGACACCCGACCGGGACGTGCCGGGAACGAGGGCCATGGCCTGGGCGCATCCCATCAGGACGGCGTCGCGCAGGCGCCATCTTTCGGCGGTGCGCGTCGTCGGGGATCGGCGGTCGGCCCAGTAGAGGAGCAGCCCGAAGATGATCGTGGTCCAGCCGATCAACGCCACGGAGCGCATGTCGTCGTTGAGGTCGAGCATCTGGATGACGAGGCCTGCGAGGACGACCGGAATGGTCGCGAGCGCGAGGCAGAGCGCAAGCCAGGCGCCCTGGCTGTCGATACGCCCGCGCAGCAACCGGGGCAGGCCGGCAACGGCGCCGCGAAGATCGCCCCAGAACATCACGACCACCGCGCCCAGCGTGCCGATATGCGCCGCCACATCGATCGCCAGGCCCTGATCCTGAAGCCCGGCGATCATGGGCAGCAGAATCAGGTGGGCGGAGGACGAGATGGGAAGGAACTCGGTGATGCCCTGGACGAGCGCCACGAGGAAAAGGTGTAGAATGGGCATGTCGTCGCAAGCTCCGGGACTCGATCGAGCGCACAATAGGAGTTTGATATGAGAGTGAAAGCGGCATGATCGGTCCGGACCGGACCTTGTTTTCGCAAAAAAGGCTTCCCGTGGGTGGATCTGACCTGATAAAATCGCAAATAGGTCAGTGTTGGTGTCTTTTATTCGGTTTCAGCCGGTAGTAATCGACGTGACGACAGGAGGAGCGCCCCATGGCCAAACAACCCATGCTCAAATTCGTGACCGTCGGTCGCGAGATGCCGGACAAGCGCACCGCGGACATGCGCCGCGCGGATTTCGACGAGATCTATGGCGAGTTCGCCCAGGAGAAGGCGGCCGAACAGGCGGGGCGCTGTTCCCAATGCGGCGTCCCCTATTGCCAGTCGCATTGCCCGGTGAACCACAACATTCCCGACTGGCTTCGGATGACGGCGGAAGGGCGCCTGGAGGAGGCCTATCTCCTCGCGCAGGCGAACAACACCTTTCCCGAGATCTGCGGGCGGATCTGTCCGCAGGACCGCTTGTGCGAGGGCAATTGCGTCATCGAGAAATCGGGCCACGGCACCGTCACGATCGGCGCGGTCGAGAAATACATCACCGACAACGCGTGGGAAGCAGGCTACGTGCAGCCGATCACCAATGCCGGAGAGCGGTCGGAAAGCGTCGGCATCATCGGGGCGGGGCCGGGCGGCCTTGCCTGCGCCGACCTGCTGCGCCGCGAGGGCATCCAGGTGACCGTCTATGACCGCCACGATCGCGCGGGCGGGTTGATGACCTACGGCATCCCGGGCTTCAAGCTCGAGAAGGACGTCGTGATGCGGCGCATCCGACAGCTCGAGGAGGGCGGCGTGACCTTCCGTCTGAACTGCGACGTGGGCGTGGACCTTTCCTTCGACGAGATCCGCGAAAGTCATGACGCGGTGCTGATCGCGACGGGGGTCTACAAGACCCGCGATCTTCAGGCGCCCGGTGTCGGGGCCAAGGGAATCGTCCGGGCGATCGACTTCCTGACCGCGTCGAACCGCAAATCCTTCGGGGATGTCGTCGAGGAGTTCGAGAACGGCGATCTCGATGCGAAGGGTAAGCGCGTGGTCGTGATCGGCGGCGGCGACACCGCGATGGATTGCGTCCGCACGGCGATCCGGCAGGGGGCGACCTCGGTCAAGTGCCTCTATCGGCGCGACCGAGACAACATGCCCGGATCCAAGCGCGAAGTGCAGAACGCCGAGGAAGAAGGCGTGGAATTCGTCTGGCTGTCGTCGCCCAAGGGCTTTCACGGAGAGACCGTCGAGGGCGTGATGGTCCAGAAGATGCGTCTGGGTCAGCCCGACGCGACGGGACGCCAGGTACCCGAACTGATCGAGGGGTCGGATTACGTCGAGGAGGCGGATCTCGTGATCAAGGCGCTCGGCTTCGAGCCGGAGGACCTGCCGCGGCTCTGGGGGGTCGAGGGGCTCGAGGTGACCCGCTGGGGCACAGTGCTCGCCGATTTCGCGACGCACGAGACGTCGCTTCCGGGGATCTATGCCTGCGGCGACATCCAGCGCGGCGCAAGCCTCGTCGTCTGGGCGATCCGCGACGGCCGCGAGGCCGCGCAGGCGATCATGGCCCAGCTCGGCCCGCGCGCGGCCATCGCCGCCGAATGAGGCGGGGTCGCGGCCGCCCGGCCATGCGACCCCGATCACGATCGCACCCGGCGGGCTTGCCACCGCCGGGGATCACACAAGTATGAGGAGAGCGAAGATCGTCGCGATCTCCGTCTCCGGTGGCGAAGGGAACTGACCGATGACCAAGTACGATGCCGCATGGGTCGCCCGCGAAGAGGCGAAACGCGCGTGGATGAACGAGCATTCGCTTTATCGCGAAACCGACGAGCATGCCTCCTGCGGGGTCGGCCTCGTCGTCAATATCGACGGAACGAAATCGCGCGGCGTGGTCGAGGCCGGGATCGATGCCCTGAAGGCGATCTGGCACCGCGGCGCGGTCGATGCCGACGGCCGGACCGGCGACGGCGCCGGCATCCACGTGCAGATCCCGCTCGCGTTCTTCTACGACCAGATCGAACGCACCGGCCACGAGGCCAACAAGGACCAGCTCGTCGCCGTGGGGCAGGTTTTCCTGCCACGCACCGATTTCGGCGCGCAGGAGATCTGCCGCACGATCGTCGAGACCGAGGTCCTGCGCATGGGCCACTACATCTATGGCTGGCGGCATGTTCCGGTCGACACGTCGTGTCTCGGCGACAAGGCCAACGCGACCCGCCCCGAGATCGAGCAGATCCTGATCTCCAACGCCAAAGGCGTGGACGAGGAGACGTTCGAGCGCGAGCTCTACGTCATCCGTCGCCGGATCGAGAAGGCCTCGGTCGCCGCTGGGGTGCGCGATCTCTACATCGCGTCGCTGTCGTGCCGGTCGATCATCTACAAGGGAATGATGCTGGCCCAGCACGTGGCCGAATTCTATCGCGACCTTCAGGACGAGCGGTTCATCAGCGCCTTCGCGATCTATCACCAGCGCTATTCGACCAATACCTTTCCGCAATGGTGGCTGGCGCAACCGTTCCGGATGCTGGCTCATAACGGCGAGATCAACACCCTCAAGGGCAACCTCAACTGGATGAAGAGCCACGAGATCCGCATGGCCAGCGGCGCCTTCGGCGACATGGCCGAGGATATCAAGCCGATCGTCTCGCAAGGCTCGTCGGATTCCGCGGCGCTCGATTCGGTGTTCGAGGTGCTGGTGCGCGCGGGTCGGATCGCGCCGATGGCCAAGACCATGCTGGTGCCCGAATCGTGGTCCAAGCAGGCCGAGGAACTGCCCGAAGCGTGGCGCGACATGTATTCCTACTGCAATTCGGTGATGGAGCCGTGGGACGGGCCCGCCGCGCTTGCCATGACCGACGGACGCTGGGTCTGCGCCGGGCTCGACCGCAACGGGCTGCGACCGATGCGCTATGTCGTCACGCGCGACGGCATGGTGATCGCGGGTTCCGAGGCGGGGATGGTCCCCATGGACGAGACCAACGTGGTCGAGAAGGGCGCGCTCGGGCCCGGGCAGATGCTGGCCGTCGACATGGTCGAGGGCGCGCTCTTCCACGACACCGACATCAAGGACAAGCTGGCCGCCTCGCAGCCCTTCGGCGAATGGGTCGGCAAGATCACCGAGCTCGACACCGAGCTTTCGAAGGTCACCGAGGCCCCTGTCTTCAGCGGCGCCGAGCTGCGGCGTCGCCAGATCAGCGCCGGCTACACGATGGAGGAGCTGGAGCAGATCCTCGCGCCCATGGCCGAGGACGGCAAGGAGGTGCTGGCCTCGATGGGCGACGACACGCCCAGCGCCGTGCTGAGCGAGACGTATCGCCCGCTGTCGCATTTCTTCCGGCAGAACTTCAGCCAGGTGACCAACCCGCCGATCGATTCCCTGCGCGAATTCCGTGTGATGAGCCTCAAGACGCGGTTCGGCAACCTCAAGAACGTGCTCGACGAATCGAGCGCGCAGACCGAGATCGTCGTGCTCGACAGCCCGTTCCTCGGCAATGCGCAGTTCGACCGCATGGTCGAGGCGTTCACGTCGTCCATGGTCGAGATCGACTGCACCTTTGCCGAAGGGCAGGGCATGGGCACCCTGTCGAAGGGCCTGCACCGGATCCGCGCCGAGGCGGAAGAGGCGGTGCGCTCGGGCGCCGGACATATCGTGCTGACCGACAGCAGCGCGTCGCAGGATCGCGTGCCGATGCCGATGATCCTGGCGACGTCCGCGGTCCATTCGTGGCTCACCAAGCAGGGGCTGCGCACGTTCTGTTCCATCAACGTGCGCTCGGCCGAATGTATCGACCCGCATTATTTCGCGGTGCTCATCGGCTGCGGGGCGACGACGGTGAACCCCTATCTGGCCGAGGACAGCCTTGCCGACCGGATCGAGCGTGGGCTGCTCGAAGGCAGTCTGACCGAGGCGGTGTCGCGCTATCGCGCCGCCATCGATGCGGGGCTTCTCAAGATCATGGCCAAGATGGGGATCAGCGTGATCTCGTCCTATCGCGGCGGTGTCAACTTCGAGGCCGTGGGCCTCAGTCGCGCGATGTGCGCCGAATACTTTCCCAAGATGCAGAGCCGGATCTCGGGCATCGGCGTCAACGGCATCCAGCGCAAGGTCGAGGAGGTCCATGCGCGCGGCTTCCGCGGCGGCCAGGACGTGCTGCCGATCGGCGGGTTCTACAAGATGCGTCGTTCGGGCGAGACCCATGCCTGGCAGGCGTCGTCGATGCACATGCTGCAGATGGCCTGCGACAAGGCCAGCTATCAGATGTGGAAGCAGTTCAGCGACAAGATGCGCAAGGCCCCGCCGATCCATCTTCGCGACCTGATGGACTTCAAGGCGCTGGGCCGTCCCGTTCCGATCGAGGAGGTGGAATCCATCACCTCGATCCGCAAGCGGTTCGTCACGCCCGGCATGTCGCTGGGCGCCCTGTCGCCCGAGGCGCACCGGACGCTGTCGATCGCCATGAACCGGATCGGCGCGAAGTCGGATTCGGGCGAGGGCGGGGAGGATCCGAAGGACTTCACGCCCGACGCGAACGGCGACAACCGCTCGGCGAAGATCAAGCAGGTCGCCTCTGGCCGCTTCGGTGTCACGGCGGAGTACCTGCTGAACTGCGAGGAACTGGAGATCAAGATCGCCCAGGGCGCCAAGCCCGGCGAGGGCGGCCAGCTGCCGGGCATGAAGGTGACCGGGCTGATCGCCAAGCTGCGGCACTCCACGCCCGGGGTGACGCTGATCTCGCCGCCGCCGCACCACGACATCTACTCGATCGAGGATCTCGCGCAGCTCATCTACGACCTGAAGCAGATCAATCCGAAGGCCAAGGTCACGGTAAAGCTGGTGGCCTCCTCGGGCGTGGGCACCATCGCCGCGGGCGTGGCGAAGGCGAAGGCGGACGTCATCCTGATCGCGGGCCACAACGGCGGCACCGGGGCCTCCCCGGCGACCTCGATCAAGTATGCGGGCCTGCCTTGGGAGATGGGCCTGACCGAGGCGCACCAGGTCCTGTCGATGAATAACCTGCGCAGCCGCGTGACCCTGCGCACCGATGGCGGGCTCCGGACGGGGCGCGACATCGTGATGGCGGCGATGATGGGGGCCGAGGAATACGGCATCGGCACCGCAGCCCTGATCGCGATGGGATGCATCATGGTGCGGCAGTGCCAGTCGAACACCTGCCCTGTGGGCGTCTGCACCCAGGATGAGGCCTTGCGAGGCAAGTTCACCGGCAATGCCGAGAAGGTCGTGAACCTCATCACCTTCTACGCCACCGAAGTGCGCGAGATCCTGGCCTCCATCGGCGCGCGGTCGCTGCAGGACGTGATCGGGCGGGCGGACCTCCTCAGCCAGGTCAGCCGTGGCAGCGCGCATCTCGACGATCTGGACCTCAACCCGCTTCTCGTGACGGTCGACGGGGCGGAGAAGATCACCTATGACCGCGACCGCCCGCGCAATCCGGTGCTCGACACGCTCGATGCCGAGATCGTCCGCGATGCGCAGCGTTTCCTCGACGACGGCGAGAAGATGCAGCTCAGCTATGCCGTGCGAAACACGCACCGGACGGTCGGCACACGGACATCGAGCCATATCGTCAAGCGGTTCGGGATGCGCGACCACGGACTGCAACCCGACCACCTGCACGTCAAGCTGACCGGCAGCGCGGGGCAGTCGCTAGGCGCCTTCGCGGCGCCTGGCCTCAAGATAGAAGTATCCGGCGATGCCAACGACTATGTCGGCAAGGGGCTCTCGGGTGGCACGATCGTGGTGCGTCCGCCGATGATCAGTCCGCTCATGGCAAGCGACAACACGATCATCGGCAACACCGTCCTTTACGGTGCCACCGCCGGTCATCTCTTCGCCGCCGGTCGTGCGGGGGAGCGGTTCGCGGTGCGCAATTCAGGCGCCCATACCGTCATCGAAGGCTGCGGATCGAACGGGTGCGAGTACATGACCGGCGGTGTCGCGGTCATCCTGGGCGAGATCGGCGCCAATTTCGGGGCGGGCATGACGGGCGGCATGGCCTTCGTCTACGATCCCGCGGATCGCGCGCGCATGCTGATGAACATGGAGACGCTGGTCGTATGTCCGGTGACCACGGATCACTACGTGGGTGTCCTCAGAACGTTGATCGAGCGACACCAGACCGAGACCGGCAGCCGCCGGGCGGCCGACATTCTCCAGCACTGGGAAACCGAGCTGCCGCATTTCGTGCAGGTCTGCCCGAAGGAGATGCTGGGCAAGCTCGAGCATCCCGTCGGGATCGAGGAACGCGCGATCCCGGCAGAATGATATGTGGGTCGGGCGGGCCCGAAGGTCCGCCCGGCACCGGAGGTCGTGCGGCGAGTATTTTCGGACAGATGAAGGCCCGCGGAAGCCTATTTTTCCACCGGTAGTCCCGAGGGAAGGCGCGACGGGATGCCGAGCCGTCCCCGCAGCGAGGCGGGATCGTCGAGTGTTGCCAGAAACGCCATGAGCGCGTCGATCTCGCCTTCGTCGAGCGGCTTTCCGGGGTGGCTCGCCGCGGCGATGGAGGCGCGTTCGACCGCATTCTCCATCGCCCACCAATCATCCGCGATGCCGTCCAGCGTCGGCAGGATGGCGCGGTTGCGGTAGCGGTCGAGCCCCGCCTGGGGATCTGCGTGATCGCGCAGGAACGCACGCAGATCGTCGTGCCCGCCCGAATGTCCCCAGGGCCCGGTCTGCATCACGTTGCGAAGCATCGGCGTGCGGAACGCATAGGCGTCGGCCGCACGACCGGTCACGCGCAGGCGGCCGGTATCTCGTTGATGCGCCTCGAACCGTTCCGCCTTGCCCGGCCCCAGCTGCGGTGCGGCCATGGCGTGGAAGTCCATGTCGCTGAGCAAGGGGCCGGAATGGCACGCAGTGCAGCCCGCCGGCCCGGTGAAGAGCGCCAGACCCTCGGCCGCCTGTCCGGCCAGTGGCGCCTCGCCGCGCAGGTGGCGGTCGAACGCGCTGTCGTCGGCGCGCCATTCGTGGGTCATGAACGCCGCGATCGCGTCCGAGATGTCGGTGAAGTCGATCGCGCGCCCTTCGGCAATCTCCGGATAGGCGGTCTCGAACAGGCGAACATATTCGGGAATGGCCCGGATACGGGCGGCGATCGCGTCCCAGGCGCCGCCGGGTCCGGTCAGGCGCCCCTGTCGGACGAGTTTGGCCACGTCGTTCTCTTGGTAATGCCCGGCCATCTCGTCGGGGCTCAGGACCGGAAACATCGTCTGTGCCGACAGAAGGCTTGCGAAACCGGCCGCCATTTCCTCCTCGAGGGGCGTGCGAAGCCCCGAGGGGCGTGCGGGATCGACTTCGATGCGCCCGTCGTGGAACAAGACAGTGACGTCGCGATGACCGAGATTGAAGAGGGGCGGCGCGTTGCGGGGAATCCGCTGTTCGGGGGAATTGGCGGGGTCGGCTACGCGGTCCGGCCCCAGACCGACGCCGCCCTCGCCGATCCCGAGCGAGACGCCGTCGCCTGTGGCGAAACGGGGGTGATGGCACGATGCACAGGAAATGTTGCGGTTGCCCGACAGGATCGGGTCGTAGAACAGCAACTGGCCCAGAGCGATCTCGTCCATCGAGTGAACGGAATAACCCTCGGGGTCGATGGCCGAGGGCGGATCGGCAGCGCGCAGGGGGGTGCCGATTACGAGAAGGAGGAGGACGATGCGGATCATGGCGCAAAATGCCGGCATGCGCGGCATTCCGTCAAGGTGACGAAAAAGCCCCGCCAGATGAACTGGCGGGGCAAGGTAGCGCCGTCGGGGCGAATGCGATCGCACTCGCGAACCCTCGGCGCTGGCGGTAACGCGGTTCAGCGCATTTCTGCGCGGATCTGTTGTCTGAGGATGTCGATGGGGACCTGCTGGCCGTCGCGCAGGAAGCTCCAGTAGGTCCACCCGTTGCAGGATGGTGCCCCGTCGAGGGCGGCGCCGACCTGATGGATGGAGCCGGTGACGTGGTCCGCCACGAGCGTCCCGTCCGCGCGGACCTTGGCGACCTGGCCGCGTGCATTCATCAGGATCTCGCCCGGGCGAAGCATGCCCCGCTCGACCAGTTGGCCGAACGGCACCCGGGGCTCGGCCCGTTTGGATTGCGTGACATCGAGTGCAGAGCGGTCGAACTTGCGCACGCGGCTCAGCCTTCGGGTGGCGATGTCGATATATCCCTGGTCGCGCTCGATGCCGATGAAGTCGCGTCCGAGCATCTTGGCCACGGCTCCGGTCGTGCCCGACCCGAAGAACGGATCGAGCACGACATCGCCGGGATGCGTGGTCCCCACCAGCACGCGGTGCAGGAGGCTGTGCGGTTTCTGCGTCGGGTGGGCCTTTTCGCCGTCGGGGGTCTTTTCGCGCTCATGGCCCGAACAGATCGGCAGCACCCAGTCGCTGCGCATCTGGACGCCCTCGTTGAGCGCCTTGAGCGCGTCGTAGTTGAAGGTGTACTTCGCCGCCTCGTCCCGCCCCGCCCAGATCATCGTTTCATGCGCGTTGGTCAGGCGCTTGCCCCTGAAATTGGGCATCGGGTTGGTCTTGCGCCACACGACGTCGTTGAGGATCCAGAACCCCTGATCCTGCAATGCGGCGCCGACGCGGAAAATGTTGTGATAGCTGCCGATCACCCAGATCGCGCCATTTGGTTTCAGGACGCGGCGCGCGGCCTTGAGCCAGGCATTGGTGAACCGGTCGTAATCCGCGAAGCTCGCGAAGCGGTCCCAGGCATCGTCGACCGCGTCGACCTCGCTGTTGTCGGGGCGGTGCAGTGCGCCCTTGAGCTGGAGGTTGTAGGGCGGGTCGGCAAAGATCAGGTCGACCGACGCTTCGGGCAGGCCCTCCATCGTCTCGATGCAGTCACCGCGCAGGATCTTGTTGAGCGGCAGCGTGGCTGCGCTTTGCGTCGTCGTCATCGATTTCTCTGCCTCGTATGCCACGCCGTTTGCGACGCTTGCGTTTTGTTAACCCGAAAATGACGAGGCGAAGCGGAAGAAGCAAAATCTTTTTCGAATCAGCCGTTTACAAATTCTCTTGATACAAGATCTTGTGGACAGGCTTGAACGAACGCCGATGATGTGGTGTCACACCGTGTCTTTTGAGTCCCACCAGATGTTTCGGTACGCCGTAGCCCATATTGGTTTCCCATCCGTATTGGGGGTGCTGTTGCGCCAGCGTCACCATGAGGCGGTCGCGTGTGACCTTTGCCATGATCGAGGCGGCGGCGATCGACAGGCTCAGCCCGTCCCCCCGGATGACGGGTTCGCAGACGCAAGGCATGCCGGCGGGAATCTGACGTCCATCGACCAGGAGATGATCCGGTCGCCGGGGCAGGTTGTCGACCGCGCGCCGCATGGCGAGAAAGCTCGCCTGGAGAATGTTGAGCCGGTCGATCTCCTCGACGCTGGCCTGGCCGATACCGATCTGGGCGCAGTCGCGCAGCAATTCGAAAAGACCCCCGCGGCGCTTGGCGCTGAGCTTCTTGCTGTCGTCGAGCCCGTCGGGGCACCGCTCCATGTCGAGCACCACGCTGGCCGCGACGACCGGCCCGGCCCAGGGGCCCCGGCCGACCTCGTCGACGCCGGCGACGAACCGCGCCCCGCGGCGCCACGCTCTTTCTTCGAAGATGAAATTGGGCATGCCGAAGGAATGTCCCAAGCCCGCCGCGAGACGCAAGGCGCATCGGGCCGTATTGCCCGCTTCGCGCGCATTTTTTGTCCTGTGCGCGCTTTGCCCACGTGTTGGGCTCTGCGGCTGCCTCTGGTGAGATCGGCGGCGCCGAAGGAGATGGGGCAGGGTGCCTTCGCCCTTGGCGAAGGAAGCCCTGCCCCTGTCACGGCCCGACGGGCCAAGATGTGCGGAAATTTTTCCGCCGAACCGTGGAAACGCGGCCGCGGTCATGGACCGCGGCCAATCACTCGTACGTATACGCGCCCGCCGGCACGAAGCACCGATCGGGCGTGGCCGGACCATGCCGCCGGGGGCCGCGCGCAGGCAATAACGCCACGTTGTCATCCGATATCGTGCCTCCGAACCCCGCTTCGTCATTGAATAACGCAGGCCGAGGGGGCACAGTCTACCACGTCGTCAGCCCCCCCCGCATGAAAGGCTTGCCGCGCCGTGACCCGCCTGGTTCGTTTCCTGATCCTGTCGCTTGCGCTTTCGCTGGCCGCGGGCGCCGCGAATGCGGCTTGTTATGCCGATTACAAGGCCAAACGCGACGACCCGCTGCGCCTGCATTACGGGGTGATCGAGCTCAGCGATGCGGAATGCAACGATCCCTCCGGCGCGGTGGCCCGGCGGATCGCTTCGGACGGCTGGGAGCTTTTGACGATCATGCAGGTCTTCGATGCGGAAGGCGCGCAACAACGGAGGTCGGATGCTGGCGCGTATTACCTCCGCTACTGACAGTCGGTCGGCGGGGCGCGTTGCGGGGTTCGGTGTCGCGGCAATCGCCATCGTTCTCGGGCTGGCGGCGCTTTTTCTGTTCCTGAGCCTGCCTGACGCCAATGCCTTCAACGCGCAGGTCGAGCAGATCTTCGTCGAGAATACCGCCCTCACCTCGGGCGACAATATTCGTCTGCTGGAGATTCTGGCGCAGTCCGGCACGGCATTTTCCGGCGTGCTGGCAAGCTACCGCAGCATTATCTTCGTTCTTCTGGTCTTTGCGACGGCATTGCTGCTGGCAGCACTCGTCTTCCTCGTCACGATCATCGCGCTGAACCGCCGGATGGGCGAGCTGGAGCGCGCAGGTATCCAGGTTTCGTCGTTGCTCATCAGCCGGGACGAGCGGACCGTCTATCTCAACAACATGGAATTTGCCCTGACAGAGGCCGCGATAGAGACGCTCAGCGTTCTTGCCGAGGCGCGGATGGACGGAGACGTGCTGTCGGGCGCCGAACTCGAGGCGATGATCTCGGGGCGAAACGCCGCGGATTGCGACGAGGCGGCGGGCGCCACGCGGATCAAGCGGCTGCGCGACGCGCTCGGCAACCAGATGGTCAGCGAACTCCTCGTCAAGACGATCGCACGGCGCGGCTACATGCTGTCGATCGACAAGGACGTCATCCGGATGGTGTAGTCCCGCGCGGGATCGGCACCTGCGGGACCGTTCGGGCGAGGCTGGGGCAAGCAGGCGGGCGACGTTGCTCGCTGAGGGCCGATCAGGTCGAATGTAGCGCTCACGCCTTCGTCCAGTCCTCGGACCATTCCACCGATGCGGTGCCCGCGAGGTTGCACACCCTTTCCAGTTCCACGGCCAGCTTCGCGCTACGGGTCTTGCCGAAGGTCTCGCCATGTTCCGGCCAGAACGCCCGGACATGGATTGCCTGGCCAAGGCGTCTTGCATCGATCCGGCCGATGATGCGGTCGCCCTGCATGACGGGAAAGACGTAATAGCCGTACTCGCGCTTTGCCTGCGGGACGAAGATCTCGATCCTGTAGCGAAACCCGAAGATCCGTTCGGCCCGCGCGCGGTCGCGCAGCACGGGATCGAACGGGCTCAGAAGGCGCACCCGCGAGGAGGGCGCGGGGAGGGTGGCGGCACGATCCAGCATCTCCCGCGTCGTGAAGCTGCGGCGCCGGGAGCCGTCTGCCATCTCGAGATCCGTCTCGACGATCCGCCCGGAGGCCAGGGCGTCGGCGCACCAGGCCCTGGCTTCGTCGCGGGTCGCGATCTCGAAGAAGGCCGCCAGTTCGCCGCTGGTCCCGAAGCCGAGCCGGTCCAGCGCCCCGGACATGGCCCAGTCGAGGATCTCGGCGTCGTCATGGTGGGTGGCCAGATGCTCCGGCGGGATGACCCGTTCCGGGAGGTCGTAATGCTTGCGGAAACCGCGCCTGTGGCAGACCGCCAGCCGGCCGGACCGCCAGAGAAATTCGAGCGCCGTCTTGGACGGATGCCAGTCCCACCAGCCCGACGAGCCTTTCCTTTCGGTGCCCCCGACGTCGAGCGAGCTGAGTACGCCGTGATCGGAGACGTGCCTGAGGACGGTCTCCACCTCGTCCTGCCATCCTTCGCGCTGCCATGCCGGCCAGCGTCGCCGTATGCGCGCCTCGTCGCGCGCGAATTTCAGCCGCCACATCGGATAGAAGCGCATCGGGATCGCGGCGGCATCGTGGGTCCAGTGTTCGAACGCAGTCCTGCGTTGCGCGACGAGCTGTTCGAGGGCGCGCGGGCGGTACTGGCCGCGCCGCGACCAGAGGATCAGATCATGCGCGCGGGCAAGCGTGTTGACGCTGTCGATCTGCGCGAAGCCGAGGCGGTGCAGGACCTGCTCCAGATCTGGCCCCTTGCCCGGGCCCGAACCGGGCCTCAGGAGGAGATGACGGTCCAGAAAAAGGCGCCGGGCCCGTTGGTTGGTCAGAAGAGGGCGGGTCATCCGGCCACCATAGCGATGTCGCCGGCGCGCGACAGGGTTTGGGACATGGCCGGTTCGCGTGTTCCGCCCGCCCGAAGCGCACGGGTCATAGATCCGGGATCGTCAGCGTCGCGAGCGGGCCATGCGCTTCCCAGCCTCCTACCAATTCGTGACCGAACCGTCCCGGCGGTAGAGGTGAGGCGCCTCCCAGAACTCGAAAGAGAGTTGCGCGATGCGTTTTTCGTCCACATCGACCCCCAGTCCGGGGCCCTCGGGAACCGGGTAGACCGCCCCATCCAGTCTCGGCTGCACGGGAAAGAGATCGGCGTCGTCGAACCCGAGATGGGTCTCGGGGGGCTTGCGCGGGTTTCCAGCCACGAAAAGTTCGGAACCGCCGCCGCGAAATGGAGCGTCGCCGCCGTGCAGATCGGACCGAGCGGATTGTGCGGCATCATGTCGACGTAATGCGCCTCGGACCAGCCCGCGACCTTCATGCCTTCGGTGAGCCCGCCGACATTGCAGATATCGACGCGGTTATACTGATGAAGGTCCTGCTCGATATAGGGAACGAACTGCCACTTGGAGGCGAATTCCTCGCCGATCGCGAAGGGAATGTCGGTCATGCGCCGCAGGGCCGCATAGGCCGACGGCGTCTCGTCGCGAATGGGCTCCTCGAGGAAGTCCAGCGTACCGGCCGGCATTCTCTGGCAAAAGCTCGCCGCTTCGGCAACGGAAAGCCTGTGATGATAGTCGATCCCAAGAACGACGCCTGCCCCCAGGACCTCGCGCGCCCGGACGCACCATTCGGCCGAGATGTGGAGATGCTCGCGCGGCTCGTAGACGCCCTTCTCCTCGTGACCCGAAGGGGACAGGCGCATGGCGGTCCAGCCAGCCTCGACCAGCATTTCCGCCTGCGCGATCATCTCGGGTCCTGGAGGGGCGAAGGTGGTGGCGAATGTCGGGATCACGTTGCGTTGCTTGCCGCCGAGAAGGTCGTGGACCGGCACGCCGAGCGCCTTGCCCTTGATGTCGTGGAGGGCGATGTCGACCGCCGAGATCGCCGCGGTGAGGACGCGACCGCCCTCGAAATACTGGCTGCGGTAGAGCTCCTGCCAGAGGCGCCCGATCTGGAACGCGTCGCGCCCGACGAGCCACTGGGCGTAGTGGTCGAGCGCGCCTGCCACCGCCTTTTCCCGGCCGGAGAGGCCGCTTTCGCCCCAGCCGAAGATGCCCTCGTCGGTTTCAACCTTGACGACCAGCTGGTTGCGGATGCCGACGCGGATCGCGAAATGGCGGATTGCGGTGATTTTCATGAGCCTACCAGTGCCACAGGGTGCCATCCTCCAGCCGGTTCACCGGAAGGTATGCGCGTTGATACGGATGCTTTGCCGCTTCGGCCTCGTCGAACTCGACGCCGTGGCCGGGGACGTCGCCGGGATGCAGATAGCCGTCGGCAAAGCGCCATGCATGCGGAAAGACCGACAGCATCTCCTCGGAATAGCCGGAATATTCCTGGATCCCGAAATTCGGGGCCCAGAGGTCGAGATGCAGGTTCGCGCCGAGGCAGATCGGCGACATGTCGGCCGCACCGTGGCACGCCGTCCGGACGTGATGGATCGACGCGAAATCCATGATCCGGCGCAGCGCCGTCGGTCCGCCCGCATGCACGCAGGTCGTGCGGATATAGTCGATTAGCTGCTCCGCGATCAGCAGCTTGGCGTCCCAGATCGTGTTGAAGACCTCGCCCACGGCAAGCGGCGTCGTCGTGTGCTGCCGCATCAATCTGAAGCCCTCCTGGTTCTCGGCCGGTACCGCGTCTTCGAGCCAGAAGAGCCGGAACGGCTCCAGATCGCGGCCGAGGCGGGCGGCCTCGATCGGGGTTAGGCGATGGTGGCTGTCGTGAAGCAGGTGAAGGTCCGGACCATGCGCCGCCCTGATCGCCTCGAAGAGTTCCGGGATGCGGGGCAGGTATTTTGCGGTCGACCAGACTTCTTCCGTGGGCAGGGCATTGTCGCTCGCCGTGTTGGTGATGGAACCCGAACCGGTGCCATAGACGTCAGGCAGTCCGGGAATGCCCACCTGTGCCCGTACCGCGAGATAGCCCTCGTCACGGCGGCGCCCGACCGCATCCACCGCCTCGGAAATCTCGCGCCCCTGGGCATGGGTGTAGCACAGCACGCGATCGCGGCTCGCCCCGCCGAGAAGCTGATAGAGCGGCAGGTTCGCTCGCCAATCGGCGGCAGGTCTCCGCTCTCGACACGCTCGTCGAGGATGGACGCCTGATCGTAATCCTGACCCCAGATGGCGGTGCTTGCCAGCACGAGGCCGGCAAAGCCTGCCATCACGGCAGACGTATGTCTTCTGAGATATCTGTTCATTGCGTTCCTCCCATTGCGCGTCCCTCCCGACGCAGGACCGGATGAACGATGAGTTCCTTCCGTTCCCATACCAAGCGTTCAGGATCGTGCACGATCTGTCAACGATTATGTTCGACCTCGCCGGTATCGTGTCTTGTCGGAACGCAAAGCGTCTCTATGATCGACGCATGAGGACCCAAGCGCGGACAGCCCCGATGACCCAGAGCCTTCGGCCGGAGACAACCGTCTACGAGTTGATCCGCGAGGATATCATCACCGGACGATTGTCCCCGAACGAGCGGCTCAAGGTCTCCGATCTCGCCGGGCGTCACGGCGTATCGACGAGCCCCGTCAGGGAAGCGTTGCAAGTCCTGCGGGGCGAGGGCTTCGTGGTCATGAACCCCAACCGGGGCGCACGCGTCCGCCCCATAGACGAAGCGTTCGTCCGCGACATCTACGAAGTTGAAACGCTGATCGAGCCGCATCTGATGCGCGGATTCCTGGAGATGGTCACCGAAGAGCGAATTGCCGAACTCAAGGCCATCCAGGCCGAGATCGAGCAGCTCGATTTCGCCGACGAACGACGCCACAGCGATCTCGACCTGAAGTTCCACCTCGTCACGTACGAGCGGCACTACAATACGCATCTCCTCGCGCTCTGGCAGAAGCACCGCGACATTCTGGGAGCGATCTCTCACCGGTTTCCCGTCGCGTTGAACCGCAGAAAGGCGGTGATCGAAGAGCACAGGGCGCTCATCGAGGCGATCACGTCACAGAATGTGGACCTCGCCTGCAAAATCATCGCCAAGCATGCCGAGGGTTCGGGAAAGCACACGATCACCCAGATGCGGGTCTACGGGACGGGCGCCGCGGCGCGGTTCTGAGGCTGGGGATCTGCGTGGCCGCCCTCGTCAGGTACCTTCGACAGCGGATCGGAACAGCTGCCACGAGGCCGCGCAGAGGGTGCGAACCTCCTCATCCATGACGCTCTTCCTCGTGGCCGCGGCCGCCGAATTCCGATGGGGCCTCGCAGGCATGACGCGCGCATTCCATTTCCAGCGTGGTGTGCTCGATGTCGAACTGGTCGGAAAGGGCCGTCTTGACGCGCGCCTTTATGGCGTCGGCATCCTTCCAGCGGCCTTCGGCGATGACGATGTGGGCGTCCAGCGCGGCGCGGTGCTCGTCCATCTGCCATAGATGGGCATGATGGATGCCTGTCACGTCGTCGATGCCGCGTACCGTATCGAGAACGGCCTCGGTCTCGATCTCGGGCGGTGATCCGAGCATGAGGATACGGACCACCGGTCCGATCTCGCGGAAGGACTGCCACAGGATGTAGCCGGCGATCATCAGCGTGACGATGGGATCGATCAGCCGCCAGTTGTAGAGCAGGATCAGCGTGCCCGCGACGATCACCGCGACCGAGCCGAGCGCGTCGGCCATGTTATGCAGGAATGCCGCGCGAATGTTCACGCTGGATCGGGACATGGCGTAGGTCAACAAGGCCGTCGCCGTGTCCACGACCAGCGCGATTCCCGCGATGACGACGATCACCCAGCCCTCGACATCCTGCGGCTCGGCAAAGCGCATGGCGGCTTCGTAGACCAGGTAGAGTCCGATCACGATCAGCGTGGTATAGTTGATCAGGGCCGCCACGACCTCGACCCGGCCGTACCCGAAGGTCATCTCAGCGTCCCGCGGCCGCCGGGCGATCTTGCGGGCACCGAAAGCGATGACAAGCGAGATCGCATCCGAAAAGTTGTGAAGCGCATCCGCGACCAGGGCGAGAGAGCCCGAGATGATGCCGCCCACGATCTGAACGACCGTCAGCCCCATATTGACCGCGATGGCGGCGAAGACCCGGCGGTCGCCCGCTTCGGGATCGACATGATGATGATGCCCGTGTGCCACGCTGGCGCCTCCTTTCGATCGGTACTTTCACGGCTCAGATACGATCTACAGCAGCTATAGGTTCAAGGGGGACACGCGAAAGACCGTCTGTCGCATCGCTTTGCATTCCGCCGGATCGACAGGTTGCTCCCTACGACGCCGCACGTCGATGGCCCGCCGCGCCACGGATCCTCGCCCAGGAAGCATATTTGTTCGAGAGTCGTTTTCGCGAAATTTTCCGGCTCACGCGACGCCGCGCGGCATTCCGCCGCGATTTTTGCAGGATCACGCAGGATGTTTCACCAAAATTTAAAGCCTCTCCCCAGATAACACCCATGTGATTCAACCGGAGGATGGGTTGGCGTCCAGCATTACTTCCAATGGGAGTTCGCTGCACGACCCGCTTGCGTCGCCGATCCCGGGGGAAATCCAGCTTTCACTCGAATTGACACCCTCGTGGGAGAGGGACGCAACAGAGGCTCGCACACACATGAAGAAATTAGCGATTATGCGCTCGCTTAAGGCCAAGATCCTCGCCCTGGTCGTCGGTGCCACCGTCGGAACGGCGGCTCTGCTGCTGACGGAACAGATCTGGACCGAGACGAAGACCAGCACGGTCGAAAGCCTGGAGGAAAGCATCAATACCGCGGCGGCGATCGTCGAAATCAGCGTTCCCGGCATTTCCGCGGAGCGTGACTCCGACGGGAACCTGGTCTCGCTGAACTGGACGGAGGCGCCGGACTTCTCCGAGCATTCCCTCATCGACCTGGTCGGAGAAGTGACGGACGAGACCGCGACCATCTTCGTGTGGGACCCGGCGCAGGGCGAGTTCGTGCGGCGAACCACGAACATCATCAAACCCGACGGCAACCGTGCGGTGGGCACCGTGCTCGGGGCCGCCGGGGCGGTGCATCCCGTCGTATCGGCGGGCGAGACCTTTCGCGGCGAGGCGGAAATTCTCGGCAAGGACTACTACACCGTCTATTTCCCGATCGAGAACGCTGAGGGAGATGTCGACGGCATCCTTTATGTCGGCGTCGGCAAGGCCGGTCTGGTCGCTGAATGGATCGCCTTCGCCCGTCACGCGGCCATGCTGGCCCTGATTCCGGTTCTTCTGGCCGTCGGCGCGGCGTTGATCTTCACCCGCATCGTGATGCGCGGTCTCAACCAGGCAATGCACGTGGTGCATGAAGTCGCGCGTGGCAATCTCGAGGTCGATGCCAAGACCAGCAGCCGCGACGAGATCGGGATCCTCCTCAACAGTATGGACAAGATGGTCGGAGATCTGAAGGGCATGAGCCGCGCCGCGGAAGGAATCGCGAAGGGCGATCTCAAGGCAGAGGTAACGCCCCGTTCGGAGGACGACCGGCTTGGGCTGGCGCTGCGCGACATGGTGCTCAAGCTGCGCGAGGTGATCTCCAACGCGAGCGTGAGCGCGACGCAGGTGGCCAGCAGCGCGACAAGCATGTCCTCCACCGCGGAAAGGCTTTCCTCGGGCTCGACCCAGCAGGCATCGGCGGTCGAGCAGGCCTCGGCCTCGATCGAGGAGATGACGGCGAACATTCGCCAGAACGCCGACAACGCGGCGCAGACCGAGAAGATCGCCGGCCAGTCGGCCGAGGATGCCCGTAAGTCCGGCGAAACGGTGGGCAACGCGCTGCACGCCATGAAGACCATCGCCGAGCGGATCAACATCATCCAGGAGATCGCCCGCCAGACCGACCTGCTGGCACTCAACGCCGCGGTGGAAGCCGCCCGCGCCGGCAGCCACGGCAAGGGCTTCGCGGTGGTGGCCTCGGAGGTGCGCAAGCTCGCCGAACGCTCCCAGCAGGCGGCCTCCGAGATCAGCCAGCTCTCGGTCGAGACGGTCGAGGTGTCCGGTGAAGCCGGGCGCATGCTGGAGGCGCTGGTACCGAACATCCAGCGCACGGCGGATCTGGTGTCGGAAATCTCGGCCTCGACGCGCGAGCAGAACGTGGGTGCCGAGCAGATCAACCAAGCGATCCGCGAGCTCAACGAGGTGATCCAGCAGAATGCGGACGCGGCCGAGCAATCGGCCACCACGAGCCAGGAACTCGCCGCGCAGAGCCAGCAGCTGACGGGCGTGATCTCCTACTTCGAGGTTGATACCGCGGGCAAGGCGATGGGCGTCACGCCCCGCCGTTCCGGTCGGCAGAACCCTCCCTCCGCCACCGTCGCGGTCCTGCCCGTTGCGAGGACGAATGCCGGCGATCGGCAGAAGGCGGTCGCAGCCGTCGATCTCAATCTTGACCTCGACTCCGAAGAGGTCTCGGACAGCGACTTCCAGCGGTATGTGGGGTGACGGCGGTCGCGGTCTGAGGCGGAACGTACCGCAGCGGCGCGATCACCCATAATGACGCTAAGTGCGAAGGCAGGAAGGCCCCCGAGGGGGCCTTCTTGGCGTGATGATCCCGGTCGCCGCCGGACAGGACAGGAATGCGCGGAAGGACCGGCGCGCATAGTCGAGCGCACGGATCTC
Organism: uncultured Paracoccaceae bacterium; assembly: GCA_947489705.1. Classification (GTDB taxonomy): domain Bacteria; phylum Pseudomonadota; class Alphaproteobacteria; order Rhodobacterales; family Rhodobacteraceae; genus Palleronia. Next base: position 1,077 of record CANLEQ010000040.1, on the reverse strand, counting down.
CCTCGGCCGAGCGACCGGTCAGCGCCAGCATCTGAAATCTGGTGGGCTCGAAGGTCCGTGGCGCACGGTTACCTGGTCGCGCCCCTCGACGCCTTTGCCTGCGATGTGTTTGGCCCTCCATCCGAACCGGGCCGCCATCGGTCGCCCCTCGAACGAGGTCGGGTTTCGTCGGGCAACCACCGGTGCCCTTGCGCGTTCAGTCCTGGGTCGGCGCGGTCCGCGCCTCAAGGAGAACGAAGATGGCCGAGAAGACCGTGAGAGACGTCGCCGAACTGATGGCGAAGATCGACTTCTGCATGATGGAAACCCATAGCGAGGACGGCCGTATCGCCGCCCGGCCGATGAGTTCGAACGGCGACGTCGAATATCGCGGACAGAGCTGGTTCTACAGCTACGAGGACAGTCGCAAGATCCGCGATCTTAAGGGCGACAATCGCGTCGGGTTGTCCTTCCAGGGATCGGGTGGAATGTTGGGGCTGGTCGGCAAGCCGGGGGCCATGATCCACGTGCAAGGCGTCGCCAGTCTGATCGACGACCGTGCAACCTTCGAGGAACACTGGGTTCCGGAACTCGAATACTGGTTCGAGGACGGCATCGACACGCCGGGGATGATCATGATCCGCGTCGATGCCGATCGCATCCATTACTGGGACGGGAGGGAGGACGGCGAGATCACATTGTAAGCTGCATCGAACCGCGGCCCGGACTTCAGAAACATGGCGCGGCCCGGACCTTCAAAAAGCCCTGATCCGCTCCCTTCCCGGGCGCTGGGTCGACTATGACCCCGTATCCCGGGGAGTGAAGCGACTGTATCTGGCAATACATACCGTTCTGATGACAACGGACCTATCCCAAAAGCGAGAATGGGCTGAGGGTCGGGATCCTCTACTACGTTTTTGGCTTTCGGCAGGAGTTGGACTCTCGGTATTTGCAGGTGATTGATCCGGAATCGCATTTTCTCAGATGTCCCGCGTAAAATGCTACTTTTCCGGGCACGACGGGCGTTGTTGCGCAATTCGCGCTTGAGGGGTGACTGCCCCTTACCCCGCTGATGTTATGCGATGCGGACGATCTCGG
>CANLEQ010000039.1 GCA_947489705.1 uncultured Paracoccaceae bacterium | reverse complement strand
GCTCGATCGTCGACATCACGTCCATCGCGTTCCGACCCAGCCTGTCCATCTTGGTGACCACCAGCATGTCGCCGGGCTCGAGCCGGTCGACGAGACGCGCGAAACCCGGCCGCTCCACCGCCGCGACGCTGCCCGAGATCGTCTCGGCCACGAGGCGGTAATCCTCAAATGATCCTGCCCCCTTGAGTGGACACCCCTGATAAGCTTTCGCGCCAAGAGAGGAGTGTTCGATGGAGAGCAAGATGCGGCGTCATTTCCCTGACGCCTTCGAACGCGAGGCGGTTGATCGGGTCCGCACCAGCGGCCTGACGATCATTCAGGTTGCCGATGAGCTCGGTCTCCACGAGACGGTCCTGCGACGGTGGATACGCCGGTTCGATCCGCCGGAGACGGGACCTGCGCGGCGCCCCATCACGCAGGCGCAGGGCCCGTCTACGGCGGATTTGGCGGCCGAGAATGCCCGGCTGAAACGGGATCTCCAAAAGGCCGAGATGGAGCGTGATATCCTAAAAAAGCCGCGCTCGCCATTGTGCTTGCACCAATGGCGCACATGGCTCGCTCTTCGGAAAGGCTCCCGATGACGTTCGGGTTCGTCGATGAGCATCGCCATCTTTGGCCCGTCAGAGCGATCTGCGCCGTGCTCGGCGTATCGGTCAGTGGCTACTACGCCTGGCGGAAACGCCCCGAGAGCAAACGCAGCATTGAAAACCGGGCCCTGCTCAGTGACATCCGCTGTGCCCACGCGGAAAGTGGTGGATGCTATGGCGCGCCGCGCGTTCACGCCGTTCTGCGGGCAGCCGGCCGAAGCGTTGGACGCCACCGTATCGCACGCCTCATGCGAGCGGCGGGCCTGCGAGGACTGGGCTGGAGCATGCGCGAGACCCTGCATGCCTCGATCGCCCTCGAAGCGCTCGACATGGCCGTGAAACGCCAGCGGCCGGCGCCGGGTCTAATCTAACATTCGGATCGCGGGGTCCAATATGCACCGGACGAGTATCGCCAAGACCTTGCCGCGGCGAAGATAACGCCCTCGATGAGCCGAAAGGGGAATTGCCTGGACAACGCGCCGATGGAAAGCTTCTTCCACACGCTCAAGGTCGAGCGCGTGCATCATCGCGTCTACGCAACGCGGGACGAGGCGCGTCGGGATCTGTTCGCCTACATCGAGGGCTTCTACAATTCACGGCGCCTGCATTCCGCGATAGGCTACCGTTCACCAGCCGACATGGAGCGTATGGCGGCCTGACCCCGTCCACTTTTTCGGGGCAGGAACGGATCCGCTATGTCGAGCCCCGGTGATCGCGCAGGCAGGAGGCCGGATCCGGCGGCGCATCGGAAAATGTTTCGCGCGCGAAACATTTTCCGATCAGATGACGATGTCGGCTTCGAGCCTTTGGAGATACGCCGCAAAAACGCCTGCCATGTCGACCTCGTCGGGCAGCCGCAGCGACCAGATCTGGAGCCCGTCCATCATCGCGACGATCTCTGCGGCGAGACGCACCGGCTCTACCTCCTTCCGTATTTCTCCCCGGTCGATCCCGTCCCGAAAGAACCTGGAGAAAATCTCGAGCGCGAGTCGGCTGCGCGCCGCGAACCAGTCCTGTGCCGGATGATCGTCGGTGAGGCTTTCGGCGCTCATCACCGTGAAGAGTTTCGTCAACAACGTATTCGAGGCGTTGCGCTCGGCGAGCGCCCGCAACCCTTGGAAGAACGGACCCCAACCGGCGAAGTCCTGCCCCGCTTCGTCGATCTCGACCTGGTCGCGATGTTCAAGCACCGCCAGGAGAAGGTCGGTCTTGCGCGGGAAATAGTGATTGAGGCCGGGCAGCGTCAGATCTACGGCCGCGGCAATCGATGCGAACGACGCGTTCTTGTATCCCTTTTCGGCGAAGATCCGGGAAGCCGCCTGCACGATGGCGCGCCGTTTCTGCGGATGAAGCAGGCTCGTGGGTCGACCGGGCCTCCTGGACGGCATGCTCGCTTGCCTCTTCACCTTGCAGCAACCTCCAGAAAAACCGCTCGGACGAACTTTATCCGCGCCGCCGGACCATAACCCGACCTGCCTAGAGCGCGATAGATATCCGATGTCCTGCCTGTGTGTCGTCTAAATCCTCCCGGATAATTAACCTTGCATCCGAAAGGTTAATTATGAACTATACGGAGGAGGAGAATGCGCGGACGGCGCACGTGGTCCGGCAAGACACCCGTGGGCATTCCATCGGGGCCTTGCATATTGGTCTTGAGGGGAAATCCATGAATTCGAAAACCTACGCCGCCCTGCTTGCGGCCAGCTGTCTGGTGCCGGCTGCGGCCGTCGCGCAACAAGAGCCGGTCGCCGGCAACGGCGCGCTCGAGCGGGCCGGAAACGCCGGCGGCCTCGTCGCGCAGATGACGCTGGGCGAAAAGATAAGCCTGCTCTCCACGAGCTTCGCGTTACCGGGCTTCGGCGCGCCCCCCCCTGCCCCGGTCCCCCCGCTCGCCGCCTACCGCGACGGGATCGAGCGCTTGGGCATCCCCTCTCAGCGGTTGGAGAACGCGGCCCTCGGTGTCGGCGATTTCGGCTCGCAGCGCGGAGCCGCGAACGGAAATTCCGCGGGCGACCCGGCGACGGCGCTGCCTTCGGGCCTGACCATGGCGGCGACGTTCGACCGCGAGATGCTCAACCGTGCGGGCGACGTGATCGGGTCGGAATTGCGCGACAAGAGGCTCAACGTGGGCTTGGGCGGCGGCGTCAACCTCGCCCGTGACCCACGGGGCGGCCGCAATTTCGAATATCTGGGCGAGGACCCGCATCTGGCAGGCGAATTGGTGGGCGAGCTGATCGACGGCGCGCAAGGCAACGGCGTCGCCATGACGATCAAGCATTACGCGCTCAACAATTACGAGACACTGCGCATGACGCAGGATGTCGTGATCGACCTCGATGCCGCGCGCGAAAGCGACCTGCTGGCATTCCAGAAAGGGATTGAGATCGGCCGGCCGGCATCGGCGATGTGCTCCTACAACGCGGTCAACGGCACCCAGGCCTGCAACAACGACATCCTGATGGACGGTATCCTCAAGGACGAATGGGGCTTCGACGGCTGGGTCATGTCGGATTTCAGCGCCGCCAGCGGAACGGAGAACCTGGTCGCGGGTCTGGATCAGCAATCGGCATGGCAGGCGGATCGCGTGCATTATCTGGGCAGCGAACTGCGCGCAGCCGTCGAAAGCGGTGCGATCTCCGAGGCCGAGGTCGACGATGCCGCCGCGCGCGTCGTGGGCGGGCTTCTGCGGTCCGGCGCCGATTGGGACGTCGAGACCGGGCGCATCCCGGCCGATTACGAGGCGAACGCGCAGACTGCGCTGGAGATCGCGCAGGCCGGCATCGTCCTTCTGAAGAACGACGGGGCGCTGCCGCTGGTGAAGGACGCGGACTCCATTGCCGTCATCGGCGGCAATGCCGATTTCGGCGTTCTGTCCGGCGCCGGCTCCAGTCAGGTCATTCCCACCAACGGCGAGCCGCAGACATTCGGCGAGGGCAACGACGAGACCGGGGCCAACGCGACCCAGGTCTATTTCCCGTCCTCGCCCGTTGAGGCGCTCGACGCCGCGGTCAGCGGGATCGTAGGCTATGACGACGGCACCGATCTCGACGCTGCGGTCGCGGCTGCGGCGGATGCAGAGGTAGCCATCGTCTTCGCGACCAAGTGGTTCGGCGAAGCCGACGGCGACGCCGCCGACATCTCCCTGCCGGGCAATCAGGATGCGTTGATCGCGGCGGTCGCGGCGCGCAACCCCAATACGATCGTCGTGCTCGAAACCGGCAACCCGGTCGCGATGCCGTGGCTCGACGACGTGAAGGGCGTGGTCGAGGCGTTCTATCCCGGACAGGAGGGCGGGCAGGCGATCGCCGACATCCTAACGGGCGCGGTCAATCCGTCGGGCCGCCTGCCGATGACCTTCACCCGCGGAAACGGGCTCGCGCCCATTCCGGGCTTCGGTGAGCCCTCTGGAACGCCCAGCACGATCGTCTACGAAAAGGGGTCCGAGGTCGGCTATCGCGATCTCTATGACGACGCCGACGACGTGCTCTTCGCCTTCGGGCATGGCCTGTCCTACACGCAATTCGATCATCGGAACGTCAGGGTGGGCGGAAACGGAACGGCCGACGACGTCGCCATCTCTCTCGACGTGGCGAATACCGGCGACCGCGACGGAGCCGATGTGCCGCAGGCGTATCTGGTGACGCGGGGCGGCGAGGATATCCGGCGGCTCGTCGGTTACGACCGCCTCGAGATCGCCAGCGGCGAGACCGCCAGGGCGACATTCGAGGTGGACCCCCGCCTTCTGGCCGACGCGCAGGGCGGCGTGTGGGTGGTCGCGCCCGGGACCTACGGCTTTGCCGCGGGCAAATCCGCGATGGACCTGGGCGAGACGCAGGAGATCACCCTGCGGGGCAGCCATACCGGAACAGGCTCGATCGCCGGCGATGTGACTACCGCCGGTCTGATCGCGCCGGGCAATGCGGCCGGGTCCGATCCCACCGGCGAGATCGCGTTCGAGGACGATCTGACCTTCGATCCGTTCGGCGTTTTGGAACTCGACTTCGCGGGAGCGGAGAGCGGCCTGTTCGACAGGCTGTCCGTGGGCGGAGATCTCGGGCTCTTCGACACGACGCTCGAGATCTCGGCTGTCGACGGGTTCGAATTTGCGACAGGTCAGTATTTCGACATTCTCGATGTCGGCGGGAACCTGTCGGGGACGTTCGCGGGTCTGGACGAGGGTGGACTGGTCGAAGGCTTCGGAACCGAGCTCTTCATCACCTATGCCGCCGGGGACGGTAACGACATCGCGCTCTTCACCGAGGGCTACGAACTCGCGCCCATCCCTCTTCCGGCAACCGGGCTACTGCTGGGCGGCGCGCTTGCCGGTCTCGGCGCGCTCCGCCATCGGCGGCGCCGCTAGATCCGCTTCTGCGGGGGGTGATGGGGGTCGCCCTGCTGCCGATCCGCAACAAAGTCGAGCGGCCCGTTTCGATCACGAAGAGCGGGCCGCGAAGCCCCGGAAAGCGCGCTTTACAGAACCAGTTTCACGCGCCGCCAGATGCGTGCCAAGGCGCGCTTCTCCTCGCCGGCGCGCGACGGGATGGGAAAGAGCTTCTCCATCATGTCCTTCGGTGGATAGACCGCGGGGTTCGCGAGCATCTCGGGATCGACCAGAGCCTGGGCGGCCGCGTTGGGATTGGGGTACCAGACATGGTCGGTGATCCGGGCGATCACCTCGGGGCGCAGTAGGAAATCGAGGAACTTGTAGCTGGCATCCGATCCCGTCCCGTTTTGCGGCATGACGAGTACGTCGAACCAGATCGGCGCCCCTTCGGCAGGAACGGAATAGCGTATGTCCAGCCCTTCGATCTGCTCGTCGATCGCCAGCAGCACGTCCCCCGACCACGAGACGGCGATGCAGGCCTGGCCGTCAGCCAGTCGCGACGTCTGTTCGCTGTCGAACGTGCCGATATACGGCGCGACCCCGGCGAGAAGGTCCTCCGCCGCGGCTAGATGTTCGGGATCGGACGTGGCGGGATCGTGGCCGAGATAGTTGAGGGCGATCGAGATCATCTCTTCCGGCGCGTCCAGGATGCTGACGCCGCAGTCGGCGAAGCGCGAGACGATCTTGGGATCGAAGATCATCGCCCAGCTGTCGACGGGGGCATCGGGCATCCGGGCGGCGATCGCCTCGGCATCGTAGCCTATGCCGGTCGTCCCCCACAGATACGGCACCGCATGCGTGAGGGCGCCGTCGAGCCTGTCGAAGCGGCTCGTCACCCGGCGGTCGAGATGCTCGTGCCCGCGCAGGCGCGCGATGTCGATCGGCCTGATCGAGCCCGCCCAGAAGAGGCGCCCGAAATATTCCGACGAGACGACCGCCAGGTCGTATTCGACCGCGCCCGAGATCAGGAAGGCCTCGGTGACCTCGGCGCTGGTATACTCGTCGTACTCGACCTCGATGCCCGTCTCGGAAGTGAAATCCTTCAGAACGGCGGGGTCTATGTACTGGTCCCAGTTGAGGACATGGAGCGTTTCGGCGGAAGCGGAGGCGGCTGCGAGGGCCGCGGCGAGGAATGTGGCGAGGGTTCTCATGCGGGGTCTCTTACCTTGTGCTCGATCTTCGATGGGCGGGGGTGGGACCTTTCAGCATGTTCCGAGATGGCCCTGATGATCTCGACGCTGCGAAACGGCTTGCCGAGCATCGCCTTCATGCCGACACCGAGGCAGCGATCGCGGTGGCTGTCGCCGACATGCGCGGTCAGCGCGATGATCGGCGGCGCCTGACGGCCGCGCCGCGCGGCGTCCGCCTCGATGGCGCGGGTGGCCGCGAAGCCGTCCATTCCGGGCATCGACAGATCCATCAGGACGATATCGAACGCATCCGCGACGGCGCGGCGCACCGCTTCTTCGCCGTCTTCGGCAAAGATCGTTTCGCATCCCGCGCGCTGGAGGATGCTGGCCAGGATCTTCCTGTTGACGCGATTGTCCTCCGCCGCGAGCACGCGCGTGCCGACGACATCGGGGGCCGCCTCGTGCCCGCCCTCCGCGCCTGCCGTCGCAGCCTCGCCCAGCGGCAGCGAAAGGCGCAGCAGGAAGGTGCTGCCGCGCCCGGGTTCGCTTCTGACCGTCAATTCGCCGCCGAGCGCCTCGGCGATCCGCTTGCTGATCGTCAACCCCAGTCCCGTTCCGCCGAAACGGCGGGTAGCCGAGGTATCGACCTGCTCGAACGCGCTGAAGATCCGGTCGAGGTGATCGGCGGCGATCCCGATGCCGGTATCCGTGACCTCGAAGCTCAGCTCCTGCCGCGCTCCCGGAACCTCGCGCGCGTACAGGCGAAGGGCGACCTCGCCCTTTTCGGTGAACTTGAGGGCGTTGCCGATGAGGTTCACCAGGATCTGCCGCAACCGCCCCGCATCGACGACGTGATGCCCGGCGAGGGCGTCGTCTATCTCGAACCTGAGCGACAGCCCGCGCCTTTGCGCCTCGTAGCGGAAGATTGACTGCACCGACTTCAACTCTTCGCGCAGCTGGACCGAGCGCGGGTCAAGCTTCAACTTGCCGGCTTCGATGCTCGAGATGTCGAGCACGTCCTCGATCACGGTCATCAACGCGGCGCCCGAGGATCGCAACTCCTCCACCAGATCCCTCTGGGCAGGCTCGAGCCGGGTCAGGCCGAGTTGCTCCGTCAGGCCTAGAACCCCGTTCATGGGCGTGCGGATCTCGTGGCTCATCGTGGCGAGGAAATCCGACTTGGCCCGGGAGGCCGCATGCGCCTGTTCCATCCGGCGCCGGGCCTCGGCCTGGGTCCGCATGATCTCGCGTTCCATCGGCCGGAAGATGACACCCCAGATCGCCAGGGCGAGCACGACGACCAGCCCGAGGTTGATCATCCGCCATTGCTGGTGCCGGGCCAGCACTTCGGCCAGATGGTCGATCTCGATCTGGCTGATTCGCCGAACCACGGGCAGCAGCTCGGACGTGATCGCGCTGGCGGCGGCCACGTGCCGTTCCGCCGCCCGGCCCCACAGGTCGGGATCGCGCGAAATCGCGTTCAGAATGCTGGCGAATCCGTCGATCAGCCCCAGCGGGTCGAGCGTATCGGTTTCGAGCAGCGACCGCGTACCGGGTGCAAGAAGCGCGCTGTGCGCCGCCGTTTCGATCTCCACCAGGGTTTCGTCGAGCTCGGCGGCGAAGGTCGCGAGGCTGTCCTTCGACACGTCGCCGATGCTTCGTGTGGTGGCCGAGCGGACGGCATGCAGCGCGATCAGCGCATCCGTCATGGTATGAAGCGATCCGGAGAACGCCTCGGAGAGTTCGCTCTTTGATTGCGCCTGGGACAGCCGTGCGCGATCCACGTACCAGCCGAAGATCGACGCCGCCACGGTCAGGCCGAGAGCCAGGAGCAGCCTAGCCCGCAGATAGCGATACGTGACCATGGGCCCTCCTGACCGGCACCGTTCCAGAACTGACGGTGAGATAAGCGCGCCGGGCTTAAGGCGTGGTAAACCGGGCCCGTGACACCCCCTCCGAGAAGCCGCAGCCGTCATGTCAGGAACGGTCCGCGGCAGGGCGGCTGGAACAGGCCTCGCGGCCCCGGCCGCTAGAGCCCCAGGGAGTTGTAGACGTTCGAGATCCGCCGGATCGCCACGAGATAGGCGGCCGTGCGCAGATCCTCGACCTTGGGGTTGTTGATCCAGACCTCCTTCATCTTCTTGAAGGATTCCCGCATCGTGTCGTCGAGCCCGGACCGCACGAGGTCGAGTTCGTCGGCGCCGTGCAGGAACGCATCCTTGAAGCCGCGCGCCAGCTCGAAATTCGTGCCCGTATCGGCCGAAATCCGCTCCAGCTCCTCGATCAGCATCCGCGCGCGGGCCTCCTCGTGCCGGCGTTCGAGCCGGCCGAGGCTGATCTGCGAGAGATTCTTCACCCATTCGAAATAGGACACCGTCACCCCGCCGGCATTGGCGTACATGTCGGGAATGATCACGATGCCCCTGCGGCGCAGGATCTCGTCGGCATCGGCCGTGACGGGGCCGTTGGCCGCCTCGATGATCAGCTTGCACTTGATGCGCTCGGCGTTCCCGGCGTGGATCACGCTTTCGAGCGCGGCCGGGATGAGGATGTCGCATTCCCCCTCGAGCGCGGTCAGGCCGTTCTCGGCATGATCCCCGCCGGCAAAGCCCTTCACCCCGCCCGTCGCATGGATATGGCCGCGCAGGGCGTCGATGTTGATGCCCTGCGGGTTGGTGATGACGCCGTCGCGCTCGATCACGCAGGTCACCAGCGCGCCGTCCTCGGCCGACAGGAACTGCGCGGCGTGATAGCCGACATTGCCGAGGCCCTGGACGATCACGCGCTTGCCCGCGAGCGTGCCCGCAAGTCCCGCCTGACCGACCACGTCGGGATGACGGAAGAACTCGCGCAGCGCATATTGCACGCCGCGGCCCGTCGCCTCGACCCGGCCGTCGATCCCGCCGGCATGGCGCGGCTTGCCGGTGACGCAGGCCTTGGCGTTGATGTCGTCGGGATGCAGACGCTTGTAGGCATCGGCCATCCAGGCCATCTCGCGTTCGCCCGTGCCCATGTCGGGGGCGGGCACGTTCTGGCTGGGCGAGATCAGGTTCCGGCGCGACAGCTCGTAGGTGAAGCGGCGGGTGATGCGTTCCAGCTCGTCCTCGTTCCAGGCGCGCGGATCGATCCGCAACCCGCCCTTCGACCCGCCGAAGGGCACTTCGACGAGGGCGCATTTGTAGGTCATGAGCGCGGCCAGCGCCTCGACCTCGTCCTGGTTCACGTCCATCGAATACCGAATGCCGCCCTTCACGGGTTCCATGTGTTCGGAATGGACCGACCGATAGCCGGTGAAGGTATGGATCTGCCCCCGCAGGCGCACGCCGAAGCGCACGGTATAGGTGGAATTGCAGACCCGGATCTTCTCCTCCAGCCCCGGCGCCAGCTCCATGAGCGCGGCGGCGTTGCCGAACATGCGCTCCACCGAAGCCCGGAACGAATTGTGCGACGTCATGATCGTCTCCTCCTCAATCTCGACCGGCAGGCGACGAGCGCGCCTGCCCCCCACCACATGTGGCGGCGCCCGGACGGGTCTATGGCGCGGGCGCGACAGCCCGGGCGCGCGGCCCACCCTTGCCCGCGCGAGGGGGCCGCGGCACGCTCAGGCGTTCAGCACCTCGCGCAACGAGGCCTCGATTTCGCCGCCGCACCAGATGTCGCCATAGTCGCGCCGTGCCTGCTCGGCCAACGCGGCCAGAGGTGGCAACGCCGCGATCCTCCGCGACAATGCCGCCGTCAATGGCGCGGTGTCCTCGAGGATCTCGCCGATCGCAGGCAGACGGTCGGCCATCGTCGTCCAGAGCGTCGAGGTCACCACGTCCGCCACCCCGGGGGCGTCGCCGCCGAGCAGGAAACCCTCGGTATCGGTCAGCCCGTGGCGTCGGCCCGTCTCTTCCCAGAAGCTCATCCACTTTCTCAGGCGGGGCGCGAAATGCGCCCACTTCTCTTCGGTCCACATCTCGCGGCCCCCGTCGAGGGTGAGCTCGTCGAGGACGTCGTTCGCATCCGCGACGACCTTGACGCAAAGTGCTCTCCCTCCCTTCGTTCCGGGCATGAGGTTCAGCGTCTCGCCGAGATGGAAGACGATCGCGGGCATCTGCGACACCGCGACATCCGCCCGGTGATCGACCAGCACGGGCGGCCCCATGAACGGAACCGGCATGTCCTCGACCGGGCCGCTCATCAGCCGGGAAATCTCGGCGTCGCCCGCTTCGACCCAATCCTGCCCGGCGAACGCCAGAACCGCCCGGACGAACTGACCGCGGAACGGCGCAGACCAGTAGTAGTGAGTGTAGTCGGGCATTCGGGACCCTCTCTTGACATGGCAAATTTTCTGTCCAACTCGCCGGATCTGCACGAGGTCCATTCCGCGGGGCCCCTTGCGGTGGCCCGCGCCAGCCTGTCTGGCGACGACAGGCTTGACCGCATCGGCACGGGCCGCCGAAAAGGAATGGCAATTCGTGCAGGTGCCGTCATGACCCAGCTCGTCCAGCCCCGCCTCGTGAACCCGCCTGAGGGCGATCCGGGCGTCTATGTCGACTTCCGCTTCGGCCGGCGGGCGGTGCTCTTCGATCTGGGCGACCTCGCGCCGCTCACGCCGCGCGAGCTCCTGCGGGTCAGCCATGTCTTCGTCTCGCACGCGCATATGGACCATGTCGCCGGCTTCGAGCCGCTGTTGCGCCTCCGCCTCAACCGCCCGCGCCCCTTGAGCGTGATCGGACCCGCGGGGTTCGTGCGCCAGACCGAATGCCGGCTGGGCGCCTTCAGCTGGAACCTGCTCGACGGGGCGTCGGTGGATTTCCGCCTAACGGTCGCAGAGTTCGACGGCAAGCGACTCTCGGTTGCCGCCGAATTCCGGGCCCGCGACGCCTTTCGCCGCCGCGACGTGCCGCCCGTGGACCTCGGAGAAGGCATCGTTCTGGCCGAGGACGATCTTGCGGTCGAGGCTGTGGCGCTCGACCATGGAATACCCTCGCTCGCCTTCGCGCTGCAGGAAAGCCTGCGCGTCAATGTCTGGCGCACGGGCCTCGAGGCGCTCGGCCTGCCTGTCGGCCCCTGGCTCGACGCCGCCAAGACGGCGATCCGCGCCGGCGCCCCGGACGCTCACCCGATCGCGATCACCGGCCACGGCGAGATGCCCCTCGGCGATCTTCGCGACCGCGTGTTTCATGTCGAACCGGGACAACGCGTGGTCTACGTCACGGATGCCGCCGACACGGCACCCAACCGCGCGGCGATCGCGCGCCTCGCGCGCGGAGCCGACCACATCTTCATCGAGGCCGCCTTCGCCGAGGCCGACCGGGACCGCGCCAGGGCCACCGCGCATCTGACGGCGCGCGCCGCCGGCGAGATCGCGCGCGCGGCCGGCGCCCGCCGCGTCACCGGGTTCCACCACTCGGCCCGCTATGCCGGGTCCGGGGCCGTCATTCCCGCCGAGCTTGCCCGGGCGTGGGACCCCAGAGGCGCGCATGTCGACCCCAACGGGCCTTCCACCTCGGACGGTGAGCCGAACTGGATTCGCCGGTGGCGGCGGGCCGGCCTCTCGCCTGAGGCGGCCCTCGCGCGCTTCGACAGCCTGCCGAGCGTCGCGTTCGACGAGTTGACGGGATCGTGGGTAGGCACGGGGATGCCGACGGGCCACCCGCTCGACGGCCTTCTCGAGCGCCTGGGTTGGCAGGGCAAGCAGTTCGAAAGCGCGGAGCGCGTCCACCCTTTGATCTTCCGCCACAACGTCGCGCTCGATCCCGCCCTTCTGCCGCTGACGGTGGCTCTTCGCTGGCCCCGCCTTGCCCGAAGTGGCCCGGTACGCGCCGGCTTCCACCTCGTTCGCCGCGCCCTTCGCGCACGCGGACCGGCGGCGAGCCTCGCCCGGGTGGAGTTTCGCGGGCATCTCGGCGCCGCGATGATCTATCACCGCCAGCCGATCGTGGACCACTTCCGCCGCATCGACGCCGTGTGCCTGCTCGGCCTGATGCAGGTCCCTTCGATGCCACCCTACTTCTTCCTGCTGACGGCTGGAGGTTCAGGTTCAGAATTCCGTCGAGGCATCGCAGGGATAGCCATTCGGACACCGGCAGCGGACCCGAATGCGGGCTTTGCGACGTCCGAACCCTGCCCCGGCTTTACAGGACGGCCGGTCCCGTCCGTAACCGGGCCCCCTGGCGCGCCGCAATTCGGATGACTGTCGCTCGCCCCTACCCTCGCCCCATCATCCGGGCGACGGGCTCGACGGCCCAGGCACGGTAGGTGGCGCGGGGGGTGATCTTGACGAGGAGCTTCTGCGTCACCGCCTGATCGATGAGCTTCTGCGCCCCGCGCGGGGTGACCTTGAGATGGCTTGCAACGGTGGCGCCGTTCAGGATCGGTCGCACCAAGGCCAGATCGATGAGGTCGGGAAGCCGCGATGCGCCGTGCGCCCGTCCCTTGACCGCGCGCGCGTGATCGAGCCAGCGACGCATCATCGGCAGCGCGCCGAGCCCGCTTTGAAACGTGCGCGCGAGCCCCGACAGAAGATCGGCCATCCGCTCGGGCCGCGTAACCGACCAGAGGCGGAACCCGTTCTCCGTCAGGGCGAGCGCCGGCTGCACCACCCAGGCGCCTCGCGGCGCCGCGATCAGCGCGTCGGGCGCCACTTCGCCCAGCATGAAGCGGCCCGAGCCCCGCAGGGCGTGGTCGGCCGTCACGAAGGCCAGACGTTCCGCCGAAGGCGCCCTGCCCTCGCACGCCCTGTTGACGATGCGTGCGACGGCCAGCGCACCGAGGATCGGGCTTTCGGCAGCTTCCAGGGCGCCGCCGATGGCCGCGTGATCGTCGGCATCGAACGGTGCGGCCCCCTCCCCTGCCGACAACGACCAGAGCCGAGACAGCACGGCCGCGGGCTCTTCTTCCAAAGCGCCCGGCGAGTGCAGACCCCGCAAGAGCGAGGCCGCGGCCAGCGCCGATCGGTCGCGGTCGGGATCGCCCAAGCTGTCGCGGAAATTGCGGCAGAGGACATCGGTAGGCGTGACCGCCAGATCCTCGAGCCAGGCCGAGGCACAAGCTTCCTGCACGCCCGCCTGCGCGCGCCAGAGCGCCGCGAGGTCGGCATCGGCGCGCAGCGCCCCTTCCAACCGTGCGGCAAGGATCTCGGTCCGAAAGACCATCCGTATATCCGGATCGTTATGAGCGGTCGCAAGCATCGATCGGTAACCTCGGCGGGGAAGCGAAGCTGTCCATTGCAGGTATTTTTACATTAAATCACCGAACGAAAGAAGGCATTTTGTACTGCCACTGATTGCTTCGTCTTTGTGGCTTGGTATCTGCAGGGACTCAGCGCAAGTCTAGAACGATGCATCTGCTCCGACCCACCTACCCTAATCAGAAAACCTTCATGTCCATTCTCTCAGCCGCTGATCTTACAGAGTATGGAAACCCTTAAAACGACCGTTTTTACACGCGTATCAAAAATGTAAAATTATTGTCCGATTGCTTTATTCGACGTTCTCAGACCAGTCTCGTAGTTCGCCATCGAGCATAGCCACGGCTCTACTCGTTTATGTCCAAAACTACTCTTAGGGTACACGGCCGAGAGGAACGCCCAGAAAAAGGTAATCGTCTGCTCTTGGCGCTCGGCGAAGACAACGATTGTAGTCATCAATTAATCCTGACCACAAACCACGAATCTCGAACAGCACGCCGGGGATCGTCGGTTGTCGGGGCGACCTGCGGTAAATGATGAATGACGACGGCGATGCAGATATTGATGTTGTTTGTTCTCGCCGACGCCTCGGACCAGTTCGATCCGCCCGAGCTTCTTCGCCTTGGAGAGCGTGCCTTCGGGATCCGCGACATAAAGATCGAGCACGAAGCCTTCAGGAATGCGCTATAGCCGGAAATTTCGACCAACCCGTCACGCGAGGAAGTGTATCGCATTGGCCGGGGTGCAACGCCGTTCTCCCGCCGCTCGAAAGACGCGCGATTGGAAAGCAAGTGCATCCTTTTGCCGGCGGTGGTCGGACTGAGGCCAATCTCGTATAACATGGTCCCCCAACCCGGCAGCTTGGCGAAAGCTCGATTTTCTGCGGGCCGTAAAGTGTCGCGTACCTACTGTTCTCGTCCGGGACGATCGCTTTACGCCGCGTACGCTCTCAGGCTGTACTTCTGGTCTTTGACTCCAAGTTTCGAAGCTTGCATATGGCGGCATTGCAGACACCCCGCAAATTGACAGCTGTCAACTTCGGTTCGACCGGGAGCCTGAGAGTGACCTGATCATCGTTCTAGACGTAAACGCACCATGCCCGGCCTTTCGGACAAGAACCGTGAGATACGCGCTTGGATTACGGATTTCGGTTGCTCTTTGAATAAGTGCAGCCACGGTAGCACCCGCGGCTCTCGGCCCCATATTTTCCAGCGCCCGCGACCAAAGGTTTGGTCCGATGCCGATCATCCTTCCGAGTATCGCAACGCTTTCAAGAAGCGATGACCAATCCTTCATTGCTCCAGGGCAGAAATTTTCGATATCGGGACAGACCTCCTGAAGCTCCTCGAGTGTGGGCTCCGTCGTATCAACGGTTTCTTCATCAAGGTAATATGGTTTCGATTTCTGATGGTGCCGCTCATTTTGAGCGCCATTGCCGCTCACTTGAGAGGTATTTTCGGCGTCGCGTTGGGATCTTAGTGTCTTCAGAACCACCGCAAGACGCTCGCGCAGCTCCCGCACGGTCTCCCTGCTCAACGCTCGTCTCAAGGCCTTGCGAATCTCGGCTAGGTTCACGTTGCCGCTGTCGGGCGAAAGTTCGGACGTCTCGCGGAGATCGACGGCGAGGCTTTCACGCTCGCAACGTAACTCCTCAGCCTCGGTCTCGACCCTCTCAGCTGCTTCTGCGATTTCGCCGGCGCGTTCGAGCAGTGGGGTCAGGTCGAAGCCGAAGGCCCGCGCCAAGCCGCTCTCTCGCGCGCGGCGAACGTATCGCTTGCCGTTGGGGCTGTCGCGTCGAACAAGGAAGCCTGCACGGACCAGATGGCCCAGATGACGGCGAAGGGTGCTTTCGGGCATTCCGTGAGCCCGCGCTGCAAGTGTGGCGTTCGAGGGGAAAACGACGAGCGACTCCTCAGGGTTCAGCTCGTTGCGAGGGTAGAAGGTAAGAAGTGCGTTCAGAACGCCCAAGGTTCGATCGGAAAGACCGAAGGTCTTCCGACACACGGTGAGGCGTTTGAAGAGCGGCCATTTTGGCAGCCGGGGCAGGGGGGCGGCTGGCGATCGGGTAGCCGCAAGCGGCCGTTCGCCCAAGGGCGTCGGAAAAGATTGGTCCATAATGCTATCACGAGGCAAGACTTTTTCGCCCCGTCGACCCGACGGGTGTTGACAGCTGTCAACTTGAACGGCTAGCTTGATGATTGTCAGATCTACAAGACCAGCCTCTCGGACTTCGGTTCGGGGGGCTTTTTCTTTGGTTTTGCCTGATTGTGCTCCTGCTAAGTGGTTTCTACTGCCAGTTGCGGGACCTTATGATCCCTGTTCATCGCGACTGGAGAGCCAGTCGCGGTGAATTCTGTCGAGGTTCTCGGCAAGCCAGGTGTCGAAGCCTTTGCCGCGGGACGCGGAGATCTCGATTTTCGTACTCTTCGGGCCGCGGGTCAGATGACCGTAGGCCACACCGTCGGGCCGCTTCAGCGGCTCCTTCGGGGGGCGCGGGGGTCCCTTGCCGGGCTGTTCCGGCCGGCCCTTTCGCGCGAGCCAGCCGAGAAGATAGTCGAACTTGGCATCCGATCCGTCGGAGGGGCAGCTCGACAGCATGGCCTTGGCATCCTCGACGTCGTAATCGGCCTCGCCCCAGCGCCGTGAGAAGTCGAGCCAGCGATCGCGACCGATGCCCGGAGCCGCGCCGATCGTCTCGATCAACGTGACGGGGAGGGAGTCCGCTATTGAAATCATTCGAGAAATCAATGTCTTATCCGTCGCCAGCGCATCGGAGATGATCTTGCGGTCGTAGCCGGCCTCGAGCATTTGGCGGGCGAAGTTCACCCGTTCGATGAAGCTGAGATCGCGGCGGGCGGAGTTCTCCTGGCCCTGCGCCATGATCGCCTCGCGATCGTCGAGATCGCGGATCATCGCCTTGACCGGTTGTCCCAGATCGCGCAGCGCCAGTACCCGCCTGCGGCCATAAACAATCTGGTAGCGATCCGGCGTCTCGGGGTGGTGGCGCACGAGGATCGGCACCTGCTGACCGTAGGTCCGCAGCGACTCCATCAACGCGGCATGGTCGGCATCGTCGTGCTCGAGTCGGTCTTGGAGACCGCCCGCCTCGATCGTGAAGGGATCGAGATCGACGATCGAGCGGGTCTTGAGATCGGCGATCGACTGCGAAACCGCGCCGATCGCCCCCTTGGAATAGCGCGGGCCTGCGCGTTTGCGCGGTGCCTCGGGCGCGGGAGATTGTGGGTCAGACTTCGCGGCGGGGGAGGGGGAGCCCTCGTCCTCGCTCATCAGACCCTTCATCAAATCCTTGCGCGCCATCAGCTCCTCCCCCAGGCGGTCTGGATCAGCCCCTCGATTTCGGCGTTGACGGCGTTGAGGCTCTCCATGGCGCGGTCGTAGGTCGAGCGGGTGAACTGGCTTTTCTCGACTTCGTAAAGGGTCTGCTTGGTGATGCCCGCATCCGAGATCGCGGTGGATTTGAGCACGGTATGGTTCAGGACGTGTTCGCCGAACATCGAGCGCATGAAGCTGACCATCTGGTTCTGCGGACCGTCGCCGGGTTCGTAGCGGGTGACGACGTAGCGCAGCCAGTCGTAGCTCATGTCGCCGCCGGCCTCGGAGACGACGCCGAGCAGGTTCGAGGTCATCAGCAAGAACTGACACATCGACATGACGTCGAGCATCTGGGGATGCACCGTCACGAGGATCGCGGTCGCGGCCGAAAGCGCCGACATGGTGAGATAACCGAGCTGTGGCGGGCAATCGATCACGACCAAGTCGTAGTCGTCCTCGATCTCGGCCAGGACGGTGCCGATCTTGGTGAAGAACATCGCCCCGTCACGGTTCATCAGCGCGCGCGGGGTGTCGTGCTCGAACTCCATAAGGTCGAGATTGCCGGGCACGATGTCGAGATTGGGGAAATAGGTGCGCTGAATCACGTCGCGGATCGGCACCGGATCCTCGTAGCGGATCGCGTCGTAGAGCGTGCCGCCGTCGAGCAGGTCGAATTCCGGCTGGAACCCGTGCAGCGCCGAGAGCGAGGCTTGCGGATCGAGGTCGATCGTCAGGACGCGGTAGCCGTCGAGCGCGCATTTCTGCGCCAGATGCGCCGAGGTCGTGGTCTTGCCCGACCCGCCCTTGAAGTTGATGACGGTAACCACCTGGAGATGGTCGCCCTCGCGTCGACCGGGCAGGTAGGTGCCGGGATGCTTCGCGCCCTTTTCGAGATATTGCCGCAGCTCGATGATGTGTTCGGGGGTATAGAGCCTGCGCCCGCCGGAGCCGGTTTCGGGATTGGGGCCCTTGCCGTCGAGTGAAAGTTTGCGAAGATAGGCGTCCTTGACCCCGAGGAGTTGCGCGACCTCGCCCGAGGTGAAGCGCCTCAGCTCCTTGCGGGAATGGGGCGGGAAGAGCTGTTCGCGGTGCTTCTTGAGACGCTCTGACAATCTCTCGGCGTGGTCGCCGACGAGCGCGTCGATTCTCTGGTTCATTACTGCCCTCGGACTTGTGCCGATTATTACGGATTTTGTCGTTTTTTACCTCTTGTAGCGTAAGTGAAGCAAGTTCGCAGAGTCGGGCAAGGCTTTTTTGTCCCAAGACATCGATTTCGGGAAAAAATTCGGGCCGAAAGGCGCATGCGACAGGGCAGGGGGGGCGATCTCGCCGGTTCGCCGGGAGTGCGCACCGGGATTGGGGCCGGCGGGGCACGTCCGCCACCCTGCGCCCCCGATTCCTCCCTCCCGCCGTCAGGCGGAGCGACCCGCGTGACTGCGCAGATAGGCGGCGAAGGTCGCCGCCGTCGTCGAGGGCGTCTCGCCCTTGCGGGTGACGAGGCCGAAGCCGGTGACCGCGATCTTCGGGCGCAGCGGCAGCGTGACGAGGAGCCCCGCGCGCAGATGCGCGTCGACGACCGGCACCGGCAGGACCGCGACGGCGTCCGAGACCTGCACGAGGTTCAGAGTCGCGAAGATCGACACGCATTCGACCACGTTCGAGGGAAAGCCCCCGTCGGTGCGGGCGAAGGCCTCGTCGAGGAACTTGCGCGCGGGGGTCGTCTGCGGCTGCAGCACCCAGGGCCACGTACCAAGCGTCTCGAGCGTGCCGTCGAACGCGGTGGCGAGCGGGTGGCCCGCGCGGGCGACGGCGACCATAGGCTCCTCCGCCAGCGGCTCGAACTCGAACAGGCGGGGGTGGCGGGGGGTGCTGAAGCGGCCCACGGCGAGGTCGATCTTACCCGTCTCGAGCATGTCGAGGATGTGATCGCTCGTCTCGCCCAGAAGCCGTACGATCAGCTGCGGGCGCGCGCGCTTCATGTCGGCCACCGCATGGGCCACGAGGTCGGGGGCGGCCCCCATGATCGCACCGACCGACAGCGTGCCGTATCCGCCGTCGCGCCGGGCGGCGAATTCCTCGGCAAAGCGGTCGATCCGGGCGATCTCGGATCGGGCAAGGTCGAGCGCGAAATCCCCCAGCGGGGTCGGCACCATGCCGCGGGGCCCGCGCTCGAAGAGCGATGCCTCGAGCAACGCCTCGAGATCGCCGAGCATCTTCGAGGCGCTCGACTGCGTCATGGCGAGGCTGGCCGCCGCGCGATGCATCGTCCCCTGGTCAGCGATCGCCGCAATGAGGAGAAAGTGTCGCATTCTCAGATGAGCCAGTAGCCTGCGATCCATTCCCGCCCCCTCAAGCGATCGCGTTTCGCGATCGCGACTGCCGTTTCATTCATTGGATCGTGATTGCCGCATCGCGTATGTCAATGGCGGGAACATTGTGGGGAGGAGGGCGCGCGTGGCAACGCCGATCATCAAGCATATCCGGGCCTTCACGCTGACGGGCGGCGGGGCGGATTACCACGACCAGGGGGCCGACCACTGGATCGACGACAACATCTCGACGCCGATGTCGAAATACCCCGACTATCGCGCCAGCCGGCAATCCTTCGGGATCAATGTGCTCGGGACGCTGGTGGTCGAGGTCGAGACCGACACCGGCAAGCGCGGCGTGGCCGTGACGACGGGCGGGGAGCCCGCCGCCTATATCGTCGAGAAGCATTTCGCGCGCTTCGTCGAGGGGCGGAAGGTCACCGAGATCGAGCTGATCTGGGACCAGATGTTCCAGTCGTCGCTCTATTACGGGCGGCGGGGCCTGGTGCTCAACGCGATCTCGGGCGTGGATCTGGCGCTATGGGACCTGCTTGGGCAGGTGCGTCAGGAGCCCGTCTGCGAGATGATCGGCGGCCCGGTAAGGGACGAACAGGTCTTCTACGCCACGGGCGCGCGGCCGGACCTCGCCAAGGGGATGGGTTTCATCGGCGGCAAGATGGGCGTCCGGCACGGACCCGCGCAGGGGGCCGAGGGCATGAAGGCCGAAATCGAGCGCCTTGGCCGCATGCGCGAGGCGGTCGGTCCCGACTTCTGGCTGATGTTCGACTGCTGGATGAGCATGGACGTCGATTACGCGACGGGCCTTGCCCATGCCGCGCAGGAGCACGGTCTGAAATGGATCGAGGAATGCCTGCCGCCCGACGATTACTGGGGCTATGCCGAGCTCAGGCGTAACGTTCCGCGCGGGATGATGGTCACGACCGGCGAGCACGAGGCGACGCGCTGGGGGTTCCGGATGCTGCTCGAAATGGAGTGCTGCGACTTCATCCAGCCCGATGTCGGCTGGTGCGGGGGGCTGACGGAGCTTCTGAAGATCTCGGCCCTGGCGGATGCGCACAACAAGATGGTGATCCCGCACGGATCGTCGGTCTACAGCTATCATTTCGTGGTGACGCGGCAGAACAGCCCCTTCGCCGAATTCCTGATGATGGCCCCGAAGGCGGATGTCGTGCAGCCGATGTTCGCGCCGATGCTCGAAGGCGAGCCGGTGCCGCAGAACGGTCGGATGCGCGTGTCGGCGCTGGACAAGCCCGGCTTCGGCGTGGAGCTTGCGGCCGACCTCGACATGGCGCGCCCCTACGCGCGCTGACATTCGCAAGCGGTCCCGGGGGGCCGCAACGATATCATGGGAGGAGACATGATGAGACTGAGAACCCACATTGCTATCGCGACGCTCCTGGGGGGCACGATGCTCGCCGGGATGAGCCATGCGCAGACGACGATCCGCCTTGCGCATCATCTGCCGGAAAGCTCGGAGCAGCACACGGCGGCCGAGCGGTTCGCCGAGATGGTCGAGGAACGCTCGGGAGGCGACCTGGTCGTCGAGGTCCTGCCCGGAGGGCAGATGGGCGGCCAGCGCGAGATCATCGAATCGGTACAGCTCGGAACGCTCGAAATGGGCTACGGCGAGGCGGGGCTTTATTCCAACTATGTGCCGGCCTATGGCGTGCTGACGCTGCCCTATATTTACGACGATCCGGCGCATTGGCGCGAGGTCGTCGACGGTGAGATTGGCAACGGGCTGAATGCGCAGCTGGAAGAGGCGACGGGCCTCGTCGTGCTGAACTGGATCCAGGCCGGTTATCGCGACACCTATACGGTCGACCGGGTGATCGAGGAGCCGTCCGACTTCGAGGGGTTGAGGATCCGCGTGCCCGAGAGCCCTGTCTTCGTGCAGACCTTCGAGACGCTGGGAGCGCAGCCGACGCCGATCCCGTTCCCCGAGGTCTATACCGCGCTCCAGACAGGGGTCGTTGGTGCGATGGAGGGCACGCCGGAGGCGGCCTATACCAACAATTTCTACGAGGTGGCGAACCACTACAACAAGACGCGCCACATCTTCTTTGACGGCAGCTTCGTGACGAGCCGCGGCTTTCTCGACGGGCTCAGCGATGAGAACCGGCAGATCGTGGAGGAGGCCGCGATCGAGGTGGCCCAGATGCAGCGAGACGAGTGGGAAGGTTTGCAGGAGAACTGGGACCAGCAACTCGCAGATGCGGGGATCGAGATCCACGAGGTCGATCTCGGCCCGTTCCGCGAGGCGCTGACGGGATTGCAGGACCAGTTCGCCGAGGAGGCCGGCGCGACCGATATCCTCGAACAGATCAGGGAGCTTGGCGGCGAATGATCCCGCTGCCGCAGGGCATGCGGCGCGCCGTAGACCGGGCCATCGCGGCATTCGCCGCGGTGGTCGTCGTGCTTTTCGCAACTATGGTCGCGTTGGTCTTCCTGCAGGTGGTCGACCGGTTCGCGGGGTTCGGGCTTTTCTGGACCGAGGAGATCGTGCGCTCGCTTCTGGTGTGGACGGTGATGCTGGGGCTCCCGGTCGTGCTCTATAATTTTCAGGAAATCATCGTGGATGTTCTGTCGCTGAAGGGCAGGGCGGGGCGCTGGCAGATCCGGCTGGCCTCGGCGGCGAGCCTCGTCTTCCTCGTGCTACTCGGATGGCAGGGATGGGCTTTCGCAATGCGTAACGCCGGCTTCACGTCGCCGACGCTCGGCGTGTCGCGGGCCTGGCTCTACGCGCCGATTCCGATCGGCGCGGCCCTCGGCTGCCTCGCCCTGATCATCCGGCCGCTCGACCGGGCCCCGACAATCGACGAGGGCCACGACACATGACGATCGCGGCGCTTTTCGGGATCTTCACGATCCTGCTCCTTGCGGGCGTGCCGATCGCCTTTGCCATGGGGCTTTCGGCGGTCGTGATCCTCGTCACGACATCGACCGTGCCGCTCCTCGTGCTGCCGCAGCGGTTCTTCTCGTCGCTCGACAGCTTTCCCCTGATGGCGATCCCTCTTTTCATCCTTGCGGGCGCGCTGATGAACGTCTCGGGCATCACCGAGGCGATCGTGCGGTTCGCCCGTGCGCTGGTCGGCCATGTCAGGGGAGGGCTCGGGCAGGTCAACATCATGACCTCGCTGCTCTTCTCGGGGATCTCGGGATCGGCCGCGGCGGACGTGGCGGCGGTGGGGTCGATGATGCTGCCCGCCATGAAAAAGGAGGGGTATCGCCCGGAACATTCGGTGGCGATCACCGCGGCCTCGGCCATGCTGGGGCCGATCATCCCGCCGAGCCTGCTGATGGTGCTCTACGGGGCGATGACGGGTCTTTCGATCGGGACGCTGTTCCTGGCGGGGATCCTGCCGGGGCTCGTGCTCGGCGGGTTCCTCATGGTCTGGGTCTGGATCACCGCGGACCGGATCGGGGGCGAACGCCATCCGCGCGCGAGGATGGGCGAGATTGCGGTGAGTTTCGGCTTTGCGCTGCCCGCGCTCTTCCTGCCGGTCCTCATCATCGGCGGCATCCAGTCGGGGTTCTTCACCGCGACCGAAGCAGGCGTGCTTGCGGTGGTCTATGCCCTCCTCTTCGGAGTGGTGACCGGCAAGCTACGTTTTCACAATACGTTCCACTTCTTTCGCGAAGCGATGATCTCGACCTCGTCGATTCTCATCATCCTCGGGGGGGCGGCACTCTTTTCTTGGTTGATCGCGCGCGAGGGTTTTCCCGCACAACTCGCCATGGCACTCGAGGGACTGACCGAAAGCCGGTATCTCGCGCTCCTGCTCATTATCGTGGCGCTGCTGCTGCTCGGCATGTTCGTCGAGACGATCTCGGCGCTGATCTTAGTAACGCCGATGCTGGCACCGATCGCGCAGACCTACGGGCTCGATCCGATCCACTTCGCGACCGTGGTGATCGTTTGCGTGCTGCTGGGATCGATCACACCGCCCGTGGCGATCATCCTGATCCTCGCCTGCAACATCGGCGGCGTGTCCTATGCGCGGACGATCCGGCCGTTCATGCCGTATTTTATGATCATCCTCGCGGGCCTTCTGGTCATAGCCTTCGTGCCGCAGGTGTCGCTCTTCATTCCGCGAACGTTTGGGGGCTATGGCGGGTAGGATCGGGGACCGGGCACGGATCCGCATCGCGGGACGTCGGACTGGGCCAAGCCGTGCAGCGAAAGTCGATCCTCGTTATCTTGAAAGGTTATCCGGTCGCTGAACGTGACAGTCCCCCGACTCGGCGATACCTGCCGTAGAGATACGCTGGTCAAGACCGATGGCGGCGAAGGTGACGGTCATTGCGGAATCTCCGCGACGCGTCCCTCTGCAGCTGATCGGGCGATGGCGTCGATCAGGCGGTGGGCGGACAGGGCGGCGCGACCCGGCGCGATGGGGGGACGACCTTGCGCCAGCGCGTCGACGAAATCCTCGACGATGGATTGGTGCCATTCGTGGGTGAAGGCCATCGGATCGGCCCCGCCCCCGGTGCCGCCGGTGGCGCCGAACGTCTCCTCGCGCCCGTCGCGCCAGCGCACCGTCAAGGTGCCAGAGTACAGCGTCAGACTGGCGCGGTCGCAATGCAGGGCGATGGTCTCGGCCGTGCCGGGATAGGACGCGGTGGAGGTGACCATCGAGCCGACAGCACCGTTCACGAATCTTAGACCGGCGGTGGCGAAATCCTCGGACTCCATGTCGTGAAAGCGCGTCGTCGCGGTCATCGCTTGCACCTGTGCCACGGGCCCGGTGAGGCTGATCGCCAAGTCGATCGTGTGGATCGCCTGGCTGATCATCACGCCGCCGCCGTCGCGGGCATAGGTCCCGCGCCCGGGTTCGTCGTAATAACCCTGGTCGCGCCACCAGGGCACCGTGATCTCGACCAGCCCCAGCGCGCCCAGATCGCCCGTTTCCAACAGCTCCGCCGCCTTGAGGGACGCCGCGCGCATCCGGTGCTGGAAGAAGATGCCAAGGGTGACGCCCGCTTCCTCGCATGCCTTCACAACCGCTTCGGCTTCCTCGGTGGTGCGGCCCACGGGCTTTTCCAGAAGAATGTGCTTGCCTGCCTTTGCCAGCGGTTCGACGATGTTCAGACGCGCGTTCGGGGGCGTGGCGATCACGGCGATATCGACGCTTGGATCGGCGGCGATGGCGGCGATGTCGGAATAGAGCTGCAATGGCATGTCGGCGGCGTCGGCGAAGGCGCGCGCGCTGTCCTCGTGTCGCGCGGCCACGCCGGTCAGCGTCACCCCCGGTGCATCCCGAAGGGCCGCCAGATGGGTGCGCGCGACCATGCCGGTCCCGATGAGCACAGCGTTGAACCCGGTACCTTTGGCCATGAAAGCCCCCCTTTTCCGCCTCGGCCGGGATAAGCTGCAGTTTACCGGTTCCTTGGCGGTCAACCGTTCCTAGCTGGCCGCAAACGTCACATCAATCCCGAAGGCCGAGCACGGGGTCCGTCTTTTGAATGCTGGGTGGTAACTGGCTTGCATGAGCGGACCTATCTCGTCGAGCTACAAGACCAAGAACTGGCCGGCCTACAGTAAGCCGGTAAAGGCGTCACTGGATCGAGCCCACCGGCGCACGCGCCGAAGCAGCGTGGTTCCCTGACGATCTGGTTCGATCCCGACATGGTCTGGATGCCGTCGTCGACCGGCAAGCGAGGTCGACAGCCACAGTATAGCGATGCCGCGATCCAGACGTTCCTGACGATGAAAGTCCTCTTCGGCATGGCCCTCCGGCAGACGACGGGGTTCGTCGAAAGCCTCCTGCGCCTGGTCGGCCTCGACTGGGCGGTACCAGATTTCAGCACGCTGAGCAGGCGGCAGAAGACCCTGGCCGTGACCATCCCCTACCGCGGCTCCGAGGGGCCGCTGAATCTGTTGATCGACAATGAGGCATTGACCGCCATTGGTCCGGGGACAATGCTGAATGGCAGCAAGGCAGAGGGTGAAGGCGAGTGGCACGCCCGCACACACAGTGGCGCGAAACGCCGCTTATGGCGCAAGATCCATATCGCCGTCGATGAACAGGCGCTGGAGATCCAAGCCATAGAGATCGTCGGTGACGCGCCCATGCTGCCTGAGCTTCTCGACCAGATACCTGCTGATGTGGAAATCGGCTCGGTCTCCGCAGACGGAGCTACGACACGCGTAAGTGCCATGACGCCATCGCAGGCCGGGGTGCCCATGCCGTCATCCCGCCGCGTAAGAACACCCAACCGCGGGCGCCATCGCCCGGAACGAGGCCCTGCGCGCGTCGAAATACCTCGGCCGCGCCATCTGGCGAGTTTGGACCGGCTATCACCGCCGAAGCCGCGCCGAGACGAAGATGCATTGCGTGAAGCTGCTGGGGCAAAGCCTCAAGGCGCGCGAGTTCGATCGTCAGGTCGCAGAACTCCAGATCCGCGCTGCCGCTCTGAACGGCTACACCGCGCTCGGCATACCCATCACAGAACCCGTAGGATAAGTGCGTCCGGGGAAAGGGGAGGTCCAGGCTTCATCCGCTTTGCGAATCAAAGCTCCTACGTTACCAACACATCAAGTTCAGATAGTCCAAGCCCTTCTATCCGAAGAAAAGCGGCGGTCATCAGCCCAAGACGGCTCGAGCGGCAAAACAGGCCCGGAGCTCCCGAGCGCGGGTGTCGATCGCGGTATAGGCGGAGCCCTTTTTCCCCGGGCCAACAAGCGGGGAGAGCTTGGCGCCCCATCGAGCGCTTCGTCCGCCGTCGGTCGCGTCGGAAAAACACGTCAACCGAAATCGGGGGCGCCGGCCCGGCGCGTCGGCAACACCGGTGCCTGTTTCGGATGTGTTATCATGCCTGCCACCACAATCCGAACAGCCCGATGGCAGCCAGGGACATTTGCCCCGGGCGCAGGCGGCGAAACCATAGCGGGGTTTCGCCCCGTTCGGCCGAAACGGGATCTAGGAAAGCAAGGCTCGCATAGATAAGGGTCAGGACCGCAAGTGCCGGGCCCGATGGCAAGACCAGTGCCGCAAGACCGGCCCAGAACAGCCAAGCGAACACGGCCATCTGGGTCCATGTCCATCCCCCCGGCATCCGGAAGGACAGGCCCCGGCGGACGCCGGAGAGAAACAATGCGATTGCCGAACCCCAGACCTGCGCCCAGCCAATCAGCGCGTCCGGCCCTCCCAGGCTCAGCCAGATCGCGGCCGCCGGGAAGGGGATCACCGGTCCCCATCCCATGATCACGGCATCCCATGGCACGCGTGCCGTCTCTTCGATGCGAAGGGTTCTGCGTTCCGGTTCTGCCATTAGCTGCCCTGATCTTCTCCGATGTCCGTCAACCGGAAAGCCCGCGGCTCCCCGGCAGGGGGGAAGCGGTGCGTCCCGCCTGCCTGACCTTCCAAGCCAACTTTAACCGGCTCGGGCTGATCGAACCTGATCAGAGGGATTGTGCCGTACGCTCATCCACTTCCGGTGACGCATCTCGTCGGCCAGGGCCTTTTCGAAGAAGACCTTAGACTTCGGCAGGGACCCTTCATGGGAGGCCGCCTGCTCATAGGCCGGCACCGTGCCATCCTCGTTTGTCTTCATCGCCATTAAAATCTCGCCATCGCTTATCGAGTCGGCAATGGCGATCTTGCCCGTGGTCGACATCTGCTTCATGTCGCCTTTGGCATTCGCCTCGTGGGCCATCTCATTCAGCACATCGAGGTGATGGCGATGGTCGTCCCTGAACCGCCGCACTTCGTCGCTCAGGGTCTTGTCGGAGAGACGGTCATCGTGAACTGGCCCCCTTTTCGACCGGACACTCGAGCATGACCATGGAGGCTTAGGGATATCCCTAAGCACGTGCTTAT
>CANLEQ010000038.1 GCA_947489705.1 uncultured Paracoccaceae bacterium | reverse complement strand
TGCGCTCACCACGCGAGTTCATCGCAGCTCAAATCGCAACCGCCTGAGTGTCCGGTGAAACAGGGGCAAGACCACTTCACCTCTCTGGCGTTGGCCTCGCGCAAGCTGATCACGCGCAAAGCATCGTTCCGGTAGCACCACGCGACCACGCAGATGCGCCCCTGATGGGCGCAGTGGTGATGAAGCGGGTTCCGGGTAGGGCTTACGGGTATCTTCTAGCGTGAGGGCCGCATCCCAGTCGATCGAAGCTTGGTCGGAGAAGTTAAGCGCCCGATCTTCGAGGGTGGCCGCGCGCTTTTGTTCATCCCATTCGAGCTTCAAAATATTTATATACACACGTTAAATGTGTTCGCAAGCCTCCCCTATGGTAGGGGAAAAGGGCCAGAGGGTCAGTCGTCGATGGAAGAGGGGGAGGAACATTCGGCCTCGGCCTTGGACCGTGTATGCATGACCCCTCAGGTGTTCAGTCCCGGCATTTGATGGATCGGATCGAGGATGAAGCTTTTCGGCTCTGACGTCCAGATCTTGCAGATGTATTCGTAGGGCGTGAGGCCGCCGAGGGTCTTGAGCCGACGTGCGAAGTTGTGAGCTGGCGTGAAGTCCCCGAGGCGGGTGCGCAGTCGATAATGGCTGTCGTAGTGGAAACGTTTGACGCTCGCGTCCTTGATGGTTCGGTTCATCCGCTCAACCTGGCCGTTGGTCCAGGGATGGTTCGGCTTTGTCAGCCGATGCTCGATCCCGCGCGCCATCGTCCTCGGACCAATGGCGGACTTCGGCGCGCCTTCGCAGATCATGTCGAAGCGCATCGGCCGCGAGATGATCGTGTTTCTGTTCCTCGGCTGCTCGGGCCGAACTGGATGCCGTTGCCGGTCAGGATGGTGTGGACCTGGTAGGGTATAGCTTCGAGCATGTACTCCAGGAGTTCCCATGCCATGCGCCTGTCGGCCTTTTCGACGAGCTGGGTCACAGCGAACTTCCTGGTCCGGTCGATGCCCACGAAGAGATGGAGCTTGCCCTCGGCGGTCTGCGCTGTCGATGTGGAGTGAGGCGGAGAAGACATCGTGGATGTACCCGCGATGCCCCGCAGAACCCGATCGGGTAGCGCTTGAACTTCTGCCGTTTCGGTTTGTCTCCCTCGACGTCAGCACGTTCTGCTCGTCAGAGAACAGGATGGGGCTAGCGTCGAAGAACGTCTGCTGATCCTCGACCGTCAAGAATCCGATCTCTACAAAGCCGCCCCGCGGGTAGTCCTCGAAAGGCGCGATGCCGTCGATCCGGGGCCAGGCACGTGCGGTACGCTCCCTGTCGAAATGGTATTGCACGTACCAGTCAAGGCCGGGCAGGCGGGCGCACAAGGGGCCGCGGACGCGTGCGGGACACCCCGTCGCCGCAGGACGGTGGTGTAGCTGTTGAGCGCGATGCTGTCGTCGCGGGCGCTGTGATCTTCGGTGCTCATAAGGGACATGGCTCGGCTCATTGTCGCCGTTTGGCGAAAAATCGTTATACGCGGAGGGCGATTGGCATCCATCCAGCGCCCTCCACGAAGGTCAGGCCTCTGGAAGGATCCCGTCAGCCCGCAAGCGGTCGAACAAGTCAAAGAACGACCGGTCCGTCGCAATGTAGCCGGTGAAACCCATGGCGCGGCTCTTGCTCATGTCGGTCACCACCTCGATCGGCCGGCCGAGATCGGCGTCCGTGTGCCAAGGAGAGGCCAGCTGCGTGAGGTCGCTCTCCGCCAGCCCGTGCCGCACCGCGATGTCGGACCAGACGGCGGCATCGTCCTTCATCTGCTCTTCCAGCGGACGCTCCGTACCGTCGAAATCCTCGGCCTCGATCCCGAACCAGTCGGCGATGCGGCCCCACATCCAGCTCCAGCGGAAGACATCACCGTTAACTACGTTGAAGTCCTCGTTGCGGGCCTCCGGGCTTGTGGCGGCCCAGACGACCTGTGCTGCCAGTTGGCGGGCATCAGTCATGTCGGTCAGGCTGTTCCATTGAGCCTTGGAGCCGGGAAAGCGGAACGGACGTCCGGTTTCCCGGCATATGGTCGCGTAGACGGCAAGCGTCTGACCCATATTCATGGCGTTGCCGACGGCCTTGCCGATGACCGTGTGGGAGCGATGGACGCTCCAGGTGAAGCCGTCCCGTTCGGCGGCGGCGAAAACCTCGTCCTCCTGGGCGTAGTAGAAGTTCTCCACGTCTAGCCGGCCCTGGCTTTCGCGGAACGGCGTCTTTGGCAACTCGCCCTTACCGTAGGCTTCGAAGGGTCCAAGATAATGCTTGAGCCCGGTCACCAGCGCCACATGCTCGACCGACCCCGCGGGGCGGAGGGCGTCGAACAGGTTGCGCAGCATCTCGGCGTTGACCCGGATGTTCTCGGCCTCCGTGTCCTTGCGCAGCCAGGCCGTTAGGAAGACGTGGGTGGGCCTGATCCCTTGCAAAGCTTCGCTTAGGTTCGCCGGTTTCAGAAGATCCGCCGCGACGGGCGTCATTCCTTCCTGGTCGTGCGGCGTGCGCGCAAGACCGAAGACCTCCCACCCGTCCCGGACGAGCCGCTCTGCCGTGGCGCTTCCCTGAATGCCGGTCGCGCCGACCACCAATGCTCGTTGTGCCATGTCATTCTCCGTTTGCCTGTGTTGTCGAACACCTAGGCAAGGATGCACCTACGCGCTAGACGGCACCAAATTGGGACGTAGTCACCACGAGGTAACCACCGTGCGAGCCGGCAGCGAAGAGAGCGAATGGCGCGAGGACTGCGCCCCGCGGCGTGTGCTTGAAATCTTCACGACGAAATGGACCAGCATGATCCTGCATACCCTGGCCGCACGTCACGAAGGAGCGGCGCGGACCGGGGTCCTGCATCGAAGCCTGCCGGGCATCTCCAAGAAGATGCTGGTTCAGACCTTGCGGGAGATGGAGAGCAGCAGTTTCATCGAGCGCCATGTCGAGAACGCCGTCCCCCCGGCCGTGCGGTACTGCCTGACTCCGCTCGGCGGACGCTTCGTCGAACTCATCGACCTCGTCTACGCTTGGGGACGCAGGAACGAGGACGCACTGGACGAAATGCAGGTCCGCGCATCGTCACGGAGAAACGATCATCAGTGCTCGGAGTAGACCTTTACTGCGCTCGTCACCAAGATCCGCTGTGGGTGAGCCGCATTTTTACGGGCCACAGCGCATCCATCATTGTTGAAAAGCACGATCACCGGCGCGTCTTTCAGGGTCGGATCGAAAACACGTTCGCAGAAGACGTAGAAATTCGCGCTGTCGGAAACGGCGATGGGCTTGGGTGTCATTCCAGATCGCAGCGCCGCGCCACGCTCGCAACGACGCCCCAGATTTCAGCGTCCTCGGTGAACGGAATGAGCGGGTGATCTTCGCGGCTGTTCGCCGGAGCCAGCCAGACCTTCCCCCTCTTCCCGGCGCAGGATCTTTGCCGTCACGGCTCCTTCCACCACCGCCAGGACGGCGCGGCCGTTCCGACCGACTCCCGCACGATCGACCGCGATCAGATCCCCGTCAAGGATGCCCGCATCGAGCAGGCGGTCGCTTTCGACGCGGGTCGATCTCTCCTCGAGGTCATCCTCCGCGGGGATGGGGAATCCCGTGCTGACCGGGATCGAGACCACCCGGATCGGCTGGCCGTCTCCGATGACGGGGGTCTCGATCTGGTGCACCGGCATGGTCGGGTCTCCCTGTTCCGTATTTGTTCCTCATCCGCGAGCGGGACGCCATCTGTCAACCGGAACCCGCCGCAGATGGATTGCGACCGAAGGTCCGTTGCCTCATCAGGTGGTCACGGCGGGCAACCTGATGTCGGGATTGTCGGTGACGCCCGCGAACTTTCCAACGACATGTATTTCCGGGGGACAGTCCATTCGTCGTTGGTCTTGAGCAGTTCGCCATGGTCCCGTCATCGGTTCCTAGCCTATGGCGGAGGCGCCGACGATCCGGACGATGTCGCCGTCGTTGGGAAAGATGCCGATGAAGTAGGACCTGCGTTTGATCTCGCCGTTCACACGCTCGGGGGTTCGTCGATCTGGGGCCAGTGCTCGCAGGGGAAGCCCATATGGACGAGAACGTCATCCCGGCGCCCGTCCATGAACGAACCGAACTTGGCTGCTTCTCGTGGAGCAAATCGGCGAGGGCTTCTCACTGGGTTTCCGGACCTACCATGTACTCTTGGGCGAAGATCCTCTTCAGCATCGCGGCGACGGTCGTGAATTACTTGGCAGGAGCCCAGGTGAGCGCGTTCCGCATCCAGTGAACGCGACAGCGCTGATGTGGAGCACTGAGCACCCGCAGGGCGGCGACGCGGAAGCGTCTTATGGTCATCCGCGATGACCAGCTTCACGCCGCGCAGTCCACGCTCGGCTGGAGACCGGAGGAAGTCGGTCCAGAACGTCTCCGCTTCGGAAGGCCCGGTGGCTACCCCAAGAACCTCGCGCTTGCCATCCTCGTTCACCGCGACGGCGATTTTCACGGTACGACTGACAATCCGGCCGCCCTCGCGGACCTTGGTGGTAGGTTGCATCAAGCCAGAGGTAGTTGGGCCAAGCCCCCTCGAGAGGCCGGGCAAGAAAGGCGTTCAACCGCTCGTCGATCTCACCGCAGAGCCGACTGACTTGGCTCTTCAAATTGCCGCCAGCGCCCATTGCTTTCACCAGGTCGTCCACGGAGCGCGTCGAGATGCGGTGGATGTAGGCTTCCTGGATCACCGCCACGAGCGCCTTCTTCGCTGTAGGGCGCGTTTCCGGGAAGCAGGGAAGGTAGCTTCTCTTCCTCAGCTTCGGGATCTCCTATGCGATCTTTCCGCGCGGGAGCTCAGTTGCAGACGCGGTATTCGTTCGTCGAACCTCCCGCAGGGGCGAGTGCTCGCCCTTCGCCGCGCAGACTCGCTCTTCCACCTCCGCTTCCACGAGTCGTCGGTCATCGTCATCGCTGTTCTTAGTTCCAGGTCTTGCAACACGAACCTTCCGGAAGATCGACGGTCGCAGCCAGCATCACCACCGGCCGCGCGCTGCGCTACGCCGAGGAATCCGCGCGCGGTCTCCTACAAAAATCGTTGGGATACTGGCGACTGCAAGGCTATTCTGTCGCTGAACCACGCTCGACAATGTGGATATGTTCGCAGGCCAACACGACGTCGCCCCGTTGGTTTAGGACTTCGACATTCTCGATCAGGCGCCCAGACCCCGGGCGCTTTGTGTCGTCTTCCTTTCGCACAGTTGTGAGCCGCGTTCGGATTGTGTCGCCGATCATGACTGGCCGTACGAAACGTAATCTATCGTAGCCGTAAGAGAACGCGAATGGGTTGATCTCGCTCGCGGTCAGCCCGATGCCGATGGCAAAGACCATGGTCCCATGAGCGATGCGACCGCCGAATTCTGAGCCAGCCATAAATTCCGCGTCCATGTGATGCGGAAAGAAGTCGCCGGTATGCCCGGCGTGGACCACAAAATCGGTCTCGGTGATGGTCCGCCCGCTGGTTTCGCGGGTTTCACCGATCTCGTAATCTTCGAAGTGGCGTGGTCGATCCATCAGGGCAGCTCCTCTATTTTCGTGGCAGGTGCCGCAGAAGACGCGTAGGCCGCCTCGACCAGCGCCATGGTGCGCCATGCGTCTTCCACATCCGAAATAAGTCTTTCCTCGCCGGCCGCGGTGCGTTGAAGATTGTGCATACGACCCGCGAAGGCTTCGGAGAACCAGCTACCCAGCAGGGGGATGTCCTGCCATTCGCCGTCTTCCAGCTTGAGACGGAGCATATCAGGCTCGCCACGCGGGTAGTCCAAGTTTACGCCCAGTTGCAGAACCGCGGCGCCCTTCGTCCCGGCGACACGCAATTCGCAGGCCTGATGCGCCCGACCGTAATGCCAATCATGATTGACCGACAACACGCCGCGCACATCCTCACCGTAATCGAGGATCACCGCCGTACGCGTCTGCGCGACCTCGTGACTGGGATGCCCGATCGTCTTGGCATGTATGCCGAGGGGATCGCCCAGTATCTGTCTGAACAGGTCGAGATAATGGATCGAATGCATCGTGATCTCGATCCGGGGCAATCCGTCGAGGAAGCTCCAGAGCCCCCAAGGTGTCGAAAGAACGCCATGCATTTCCACATCGACGATG
Organism: uncultured Paracoccaceae bacterium; assembly: GCA_947489705.1. Classification (GTDB taxonomy): domain Bacteria; phylum Pseudomonadota; class Alphaproteobacteria; order Rhodobacterales; family Rhodobacteraceae; genus Palleronia. The sequence continues at coordinate 20,829 of CANLEQ010000038.1, read as the reverse complement.
CGTCCAAGAAGCCCGCGATGGATTGCATCACTCAAGGCGACCATCATGGGCGCGAAGCGGAGCTGAAAGTTCACCGCCGCTAACAGACGTCGTTCGCGGCAAACCTGGAGTATCTCGGTCGCGGCCTCAAGATCGGCACCCATGGGCTTCTGGATGAGGACGGGCGCGCCCTCGGGAATCGACCGCAGAAGGCCTGAATGCGCGGAGGGCGGGGTCGCCAGGTCGAACACCGCCTCTGGGATTGCCAAAGCTTCGGCGCGGTCGAGGGCCGGAACACCGAATTCCTTGGCCAATACCCTGGCCTTGTCGGCATCGGCGTCGCAGATACCGGCCACGGTATAACGCGCGGCCTTGTAGGCCGGCAGATGCGCGTCGCGTACGATAGAGCCCGCGCCGAAGATAACGATGGGGTGTGACTGCGATGGGACGGGCCAGGATTGGCGCAGATCAATCGACATGGAACACTTCTTCCATTTCGCACCACCATTCGCCTTCCGCCGCGCTGTCAAGCGGGCTTTGGCACGGCATGCAGAGGGACCACCATTCCTGCGTCACGGGGTCAGCGGCCATCAGCGCCTGATCCGCTTCCCAGTCCTTTCCGTGATACTCGAAATGGGCAAAGAGCAAGTTCTCGGGTTCGCGCAAGTAGATTGTATAGTTGTGGATGTTACATTCCGCGATCTTGACGAGCACGTCGGGCCAAACCTCCGCGTGCAGGCGCTTGTACTCCTCGATCTGGTCCGCCCGGACCTTCAGAACCTGCCCCATCCTTACCATCGCATGTCTCTTCCTAATCTCGTTTCCACACTTTCTTGGCGTGCCGTCTTGGGCCGCTTCGCCTCCCTAAACTTATCGATGCCTCACTGCCGCCCGAGCGAGCACCCTGTCGCGGCGTCGAAAAGATGCACCCGGGCCATGTCGATTCGAAAATTCAGACGTTCGCCGCGCGCTACGTTGCGTGGGTTGAGCATACGTGCTGTCCATTCCGCGCCGGCGAAACGGATGAACAGGAGCGTTTCGTTGCCCAAGGGTTCCGACAGGTCGACCGTCAACTGCAGGTTCACAATGTCGCCGGTCCCCGCATCTAGTCCGTGGCCCTCGGGATAAATATCGTCGGGGCGCAGGCCGAAGATCACCTCGTGGCCGTCCGATAACTCCTCGAACGCGGCCGGAAGCGGCAACTCGGTTCCGTCCTCGAACCACAACGCGCCCCCCGCCACTTTCGCCGGAACCATGTTCATCGGCGGCGATCCGATGAAGCCTGCCACGAATTGTGTCGCGGGATGGTTGAAGACCTGATCCGGCGTACCGACCTGCTCGATCCGCCCTTCTTTCATGATTACGATCCGATCCGCGAGCGTCATCGCTTCCACCTGATCGTGGGTGACGTAGACGATCGTGGTGCCGAGACGGGCATGCAGCCGCTTGATCTCGGTGCGCATCTGGCCGCGCAGCTTGGCGTCGAGGTTCGAGAGCGGCTCGTCGAACAGGAACACGTCGGGATCGCGCACGATGGCACGACCCATCGCCACCCGCTGACGTTGTCCGCCCGAAAGCTGCGCCGGGCGGCGGTCGAGCAGCGGCTCGATCTCGAGCACGCGCGCCGCGTTCAGAGCGGCCTCGTCGATCTCGGCCTTAGAGCAGCCGGCGATCTTGAGAGTGAAGCCCATGTTCTCGCGAACGGTCATGTGCGGGTAGAGCGCATAGGACTGGAAGACCATCGAGATGTTGCGGTCGCGCGGCGGGAGGTCGTTAACCCGCTTGTCGGCGATCCGGATCTCGCCGCCCGAGATCTCCTCCAGCCCGGCAATCATCCTGAGCGTCGTGGACTTGCCGCATCCCGATGGGCCCACGAGCGCGACGAACTCGCCGTCACGCACATCGAGGTCGATCCCCTTGACCGCGTGGTAGCCCCCATAGCTCTTTTCGAGCGCGTCGAACGTGAGGTTTGCCATGTCTATCCCTTGATCGCGCCGCTGGTCAGCCCTGAGACCAAATGTTTCTGCACCGCATAGGTCAGCAATAGGGCCGGTATGATCATCACGACCGCCAGCGCGCACATGCCGCGCCAGTCAATGGTGAATTCGGCGGTGTAGTCGAGAAGCCCCACCGGCAACGTCTTGGAGCCGGTCGAGCGGGTGAGTTGGGAGGCGAGTGCGAATTCGTTCCAAGACGTCAGGAACGCGAAGATGCCGGCGCTGGCGATCCCGGGACGCGCCAGAGGGAACTCCACCCGCCAGAACGCCTGCCAGCGGGTGCAGCCGTCAATCTGCGCGGCCTCCGAAAGATCGCGCGGCACCTGACGGAAGAACCCGTCGATCAGCCATATCGTGAACGGCACGTTGAGCGCGACATAGACCAGGATCATCCCCAGATGCGTGTCGATGATCCCGAGCCGCGCGTAGATGAAGAAGAGGGGCAGCGACAACGCGATGCCGGGCACCGTGCGCGTCAGCATGAAACCGAGGAACCAGCTCGACTTGTAGGCGAAGCGGTAGCGCGCAAAGGCGTAGCCCCCCGCCATTCCGATCGCGAGCGCGATGATCGTCGACGTGACGGAAATGATGAGCGAATTTCGGAAGTATTCCAAGACGGGAATGCCGCCCTGGCCCACGCCGGAAAACATGGCGACATAGGCGTCGAAATTCAGCTCCCTGGGGATCCAGATCGGTGGTTTGGCCATGATCTCGACCGTTGGCCGGAGCGAGTTCAGCACGATCCAGAAGCCCGGCAGGCAGATGATCGCCATGGCAACGAAAAGCGCGAGGTTCAGGGCCCAACGGCTGGTCAGCTTGCGAGCGCGGGCGGATGCGTTCCTGTCCATCACCAATCCGCCGCAACCTGCGCCCGCGCCTTGGCGAGCTGTCGAAAGAAGATCGCCGTGAAGGCGATCGAGAGCAGGATCGCCACGTAGGCCATCGCGTTCGCTATGCCCATGCGCGCGTCGGAATACGCCGTGCGTGCAATCAGGGTCCACAGCACCTCGGTCCGACCGGCCGGCCCGCCATCCGTCATGATCGTAATGATGTCATAGGCGCGCGCGACATCGAGGCTTCGAATCGTCATGGCGATAAAGGCAAAGGGCATTAGAAACGGCCAGGTCACATACCGGAAGGTCTGCCAGGGCGTGCAGCCGTCGACACGCGCGGCCTCGAGCGGATCGCGCGGCATGGCCATGAGCCCCGCGAGGATGAAGATCGCGAAGACGGCGGTCGACGACCAAATCTCGGCCGTGAGGATCGCGATGAAGGCGAGTTTGCCATCGATCAGCCACGGAATCGCTTGATCGGTCAGGCCGAGCGACTGGAGCGCGTTGTTCACGAGCCCCACATTGTCGTTAAACATGAACTTGAACTGGAACCCCACGAGGACGGGGCTGAACATCATCGGGAACATCAGGATGGTGCGCAGGACCCGCTGCCCCCGGCTCGCCCGCTCGACGAGGAGCGCCAACCCCAGACCGAACAGCATCTCGAGATTGAGCGCGAGGGTCAGAAGAAGCACCGTGCGGCCGAACGCTACCCAAAAGTCCGCATCGCCGGCAAGCCGCGTGTAGTTTCTCAGACCGACGAACTGCCACACCGAGTCCGGCCGGGTCAGCCGAAACGGCGTGAAACTCGACCAGAGCGACAGCAGCAGCGGAAACAGGATGACCGCCGCAAGCAAGATGACCGCAGGCAGGAGCAGCATCACATGAGGGGGGAGGCGCATGGCTTTCATGGATATTCCGTTGGATGAGGGGCGAGGCCGTTCTCGCGCGGCCCCGACTCCTGTCGAGTTCAGAGTTCGCCCGTATCCTCGAGCACCATCGTCGCCTCGTCCGCCGCATCATCCAGTGCATCCTGAGGCGACTTGTCCCCCAGGATCGCGGCCTGCAATTCCGGGTAAAGAACGTTCGTGATCTCGATCCAGCTTGGCGTCTGCGGGACCGGAAACGCCGATTCCGCCGCGACCTGGAAGGCGGCGAGCACATCCGAACGATACGGGTCGTCCTGCGCGGCTTCGATGTTCTGTTCCCACACGGCCGTCCGCGACGGCAGCGGGCCCGCCGAGGATTCCAGAAGCTGGCTTTCCTCGTTGGTCAGGAATGCCACCAGCGATGCGGCGGCCTCGGGCTCGGCGCAATCCTGGGTAACGGAGAACCCGTGGAACCCCGACCAGCCCGAGCGGATACCGGCGCTTCCCTTGGGCGGCGGCGCGACGCCGACATTGCCGGCAACGCTGCTGGATGAAGGGTCGTCGTAGAACCCTGCCCAGCCCGGCCAGTCAAGGTTGAGCGCGACGGTGCCCGAGGCGAAACCCTGCCCCAGATCGTCCCAGAGGTAGTTCGGAACGCCCGCGGGCACGGCACCGGAATTGTAGAGTTCGACGAACCATTCCAGCGCCTCGACACCGGCATCGGAATTGAAAGCGGGCCGCCCCTCCGCGTCGAGGAACTCCCCCCCGTTGGCGACCAGCATCTCGTAGAAGCGGCCCGCGATGGCCTCCTCCTTGCCGGCATACTGGGTGCCGTAATAGTCCGGCGGGTCAGCGAAGAAGATCGCCTGATCGCGCATCTCGTCCCAGGTTTCCGGCACCGCGAGCGCGTAGCCGTATTCCTCCTCGAAGGCCGCGGCGCGTTCCTCGTCCTCGTAGAGGTCCTTCTGATAGTAGAGTGCCGAGACGTCGAATTGCGCGCGCGGCAGCATGATCAGCCGGTCGTCCAAGGTCGCGGCGTCGATATTGCCCGGAACAAACCCTGCAATTACGTTCTCTGGTACCAGATCGCGCAGATCCGCGTAGATGCCGGGATATTGCGGCGCGAAGGACGAATGGTTGGAGCCGACGCACCAGGACACCGTCCCCGTTGCGATATCGGACTTGATCTCGCGATCGAGATCGAAATGGTTCTTCTTCGAAATGACGTTGACGGTGGCGCCCGTGGCCTCCTCCCATTCCGGGATGCGGGCATAAAGCGCCTCGTATTGCTGACCACCGACCAGTTTTGCGTCCAGCGTCACGCCCGGGAAACTTTCTTCGGTCGGCTGCGCCTGGGCCATCACGGCGCCGGTGGCGTTTGCAAGCGCTAGTCCGACCGCGGTTGCCGTTCTGAAATTGGTCATCGAAATCCTCCCACCGATGAGCAAGGGAGACACAACCTCCCAAATATGCATCAATGATTTATATGCAAATACTACTCCTATCCGTCCGTCAAGTATAAGTGTTGGATTGTTTCGGATGATTGCTTAGGAGCGGGGCATTTCCTGGAGGGACCATGACGGAATCTGATGATCGGTATCGCGCTCCGGCGCTCGACAAGGGCCTCGACATTCTCGAATGCCTTGCGGGTATTGAAGGCGGCCTGACGCAGGCCGAACTTGCCAAGGCGCTGGATCGCAGCCCCAACCAGTTCTACCGGATGCTCGACCGCCTGGTCCGCCGCGGTTACGTCACGCGGATCGAAGGCGATCGGTTTGCCTTGACGCTCAAGATGTTCGGCATGGCGCAGCTTCACGCCCCCACCCGCCGCCTCGTCTCCTATGCTACTCCCCTCATGCGGGCTCTGGCAGAAGAAAGCCGTCAGGCGAACCAGCTTGTCGTTTTCGATCGTGGTAAGGCGGTCGTGGTGGCGCAGCAAGAGGCTCCCGGCTACTGGGGGATCTCGATCCGCGTCGGCAGCCATATCGATCTCTTTGACACCGGTTCGGGCCATACGCTGCTGGCCTTCAATACGCCGGAGCGTCGCGCACTCATGGTGGCCGAGAACCAGACCCCTCACGGGACAACGGAAATCCCCGCCGATCTTACCGCCAAGTTCGAGCGGATACGGGCGCAGGGATACGAGCAGATGCCGAGTGCGCAGACGGCAAACGTCGTCAATATTTCCGCGCCGGTCCTCGCGCCCGACGACAGCGCGATCGCAGCGATCACAATCCCTTTCATGCCGCTGGTCGACGCCGCTGCGGCGCCCGACATTACGGCGGCTACGAAACTCTTGCAGACGACTTGTGCAAGCCTGTCGCGCCTTGCCGGCCACGAAGCACCCGACTGATTTGCATTTGAGACCGGCATTCATATGTGAAAATAGTTTCCAGGGAGGACCGTTATGGAAGACAAGTCTGATCACCGCGTCGAAGAGATCGTCGACACGCATGTGCACCTCGTGGATCGAAACCGCATATCCTATCCGTGGCTGGAATCTGCCGCATCGCTCGATCGAGATTGGGGTTATGAAGAATATGCGCAACAGGCGCGCGCGCTCGGCATCTCGCGAGCAATCCATATGGAAGTCGATGTCGCGGAACGCGACATAGAGGCCGAGATCGATTGGATCGACGAACTGATCAATGCGCACGACGGCCTCATGGCCGGAATGGTCGCGGCGTGCCGGCCGGAAAACGACGGCTTCGCACGGGAAGTGGAAAGGGCTGCCAGCCGGCCGAGCATCGTGGGGTTCCGCCGCGCCCTTCACGTCGTGCCGGACGATGTCTCGCGATCCCAGACCTTCCGCGACAACATCCGTCGGCTCGGGCCGGTAGGACTGCCCTTCGATCTCTGCGTTGCCGCGCGGCAGCTTCCGATCGCCATCGAGCTTGCGGATGCGGCGCCCGAGGTCCGCTTCGTGCTCGATCATTGCGGTGTGCCGGACATCGCGGCCGGGGCATGGGACGACTGGGCGCGCGACATCACCGCAATCAGCCGACGGCCCAATGTCTGCGCCAAGGTTTCGGGCATCGTCGCCTACGCCGCCGAAGGATGGGCGCCCGGGGACCTCGCCCGCTGGGTCGATCACGTCACCGGCGCGTTCGGCTTCGAACGGCTCTGCTGGGGCGGCGACTGGCCGGTCTGCACGCTGGGTGGCGGGCTTGCGACCTGGGTCGCGGCGTCCCGCGCCATTTTCACCGATGCGAGCGCGTCGGAACGCGCGCGCCTTTACACGAACACGGCGCGCGAGGTCTGGGGCGTCTAGGCTTTAGCGGAAGCTCTGGTCGAACTGGCCCTGCAGGTCCTCGAGGGCGTGCTCGAAGTCGCCATCTTCAAGCGCCTTGTTGATCCGCTCCGAGGCGGCGCCCTGAAAATCCATGTAACCGTCATGACGGGGCCGGATGTATGAGGCATCCAGCGTAGCCATGGTCCCGGAATAGAAGCCCCCTGCCGCGGCATCGACATCAGGATCGGTCCACGCGGCCCGATGGCCGGCCTGCCCTCCTGCCCGCGCATAAGTCGAAGCCTGCACGTCCGGCCCGGCGAGATGACGCGCGAAGCGGACCGCCTCTTCGATATGCCCACCAAATGCAGAAACGGCGATCCCCGTCCCGCCGAGTGTTCCGCCACGGACGCCACCACCGGTTCGGGCGGAGGGAATATCCCTAAACCTCAGACGGTTTGGCCGGAAACCCTCTATCGCATAGTTGACGTAGCCGTAGCAGAGCGGGACACATGATATGCGCTCGGAGAGCGCGACAGCTTCGAAAACAGCGATCGGGTCCATTTCATAGCAGACCGGATCGAGATGATCCGTTACGTCCTTCAACAAGCGGAGCACCTCGAGGCCCGTCTGACGGTCCACGAACTCACCAGCTCCGTCACTGCGGCACGGCGCGCCGAGATTGGCAGCCAGCGTCATGAAGCTCATCAGGCCGTGTGGCGGCCGCAGCGGCATCATCACCCTGCCCTCACGCGCAAGGCGCGTGACCTCGTCCCAGTCCTGCGCCCCACTGCCGAGATCCGGCCGCTCGGCCTGAACCTGCGATGCGGCGTCGATGGGCCAGGCCCAGGTCCTGCCGTCCCAGAGGTAGCTCTTCGCGGAACCGCCTACCGATCCCTCGGCGATCTCCGGCGCGTCGGGCAGGGCCACGAGGCAGTTCTTGGCCGTTATCTGCCCTACATGCGGATGGTCGATGACGATAAGGTCGTAGGCGCGCGCCAGGTCCTCGACCGGGTAGCTCTCAAAATCCTGCAACGACCGGCTGTCCCAGCTTATCGAGACACCAGTTTCACGTTCCCATGCCTCGCACACGGCGATGAGCGGATCGATGGCACGTGCGTGGTTCCACGTCATGCCCTTCAAAGTTGTCATAGTCCGAATTCCTCCCTGATCGCCTCGGAATGTTCGCCAATCTTCGGCGCCGCCCGCCCCCCTTTCGGCCTGACACCGTTCAGGGTGAGCGGTGCGCGCGTCGTCTGGATTGACACGCCATCGTCACGCGCGACCGTCTGAAGCAGGTCCAGCGCGCGGAACCCGTCCGTTTCGACAAGCCGCTCCCAGTCGAGCACTTCGGCGCACCACACATCGGCGGGTTGCAGGATCGCGAGCCACTCCGCGAGCGGCTTTTCGGCGATCCTGTCGGAGATGAGGGTCTTGATCGCGTCACGATCGCGGAATTCGGAACCCGGCTCGTTCGCGTATCGATCGAGCGCCGGCAGATCGAGCAGTTCGGCAAGGCGCGCAAGCGGCGTCATGGCAAGCGCGAGATACGAATCCCGTGTCCCGTAGACGCCGTATGGGGCAGCGAGGTAGGCATGCGCTCCCGCCCTCGCGGCCCGCTTGGGCATACGTCGCCCGTCGTTCAGCCAGGTCGTCAGGACCTCGAACTGGTAATCCACCAGCGCCTCGAGAAGGCTCGTTTCCACGTGCCGGCCCTTGCCGTCGATGCCCCGCCGCACGAGCGCCGCTAGAACGCCCTGGCTCAGGATCACGCCCGCCAACATGTCTCCCACGGCGAGGCCCATGGGCACCGGCCCATGACCCTCGTCGCCGGAAAGCCACATGACGCCCGAACGTGCCTGCGCCAGAAGGTCCTGCCCCGGGAATTTCACCCAGGGTCCGTCCGTTCCGTAACCGGAGATCGATCCGTAGACGAGCCGCGGGTAAAGCGCGTGCATCTCCTCCCAGCCTAGTCCCATTCGTTCAGCAACGCCGGGGCGGAAATTCTGCAGCATGACGTCGGCCCGACCGAGTAGGGATATGAGGACCGCCATGTCATCGGGGTCCTTGAGGTCGAGCGCGATGCTTTCCTTTCCGCGGTTGATCGCATGAAAGATGGTGCTGTCGCCATCGATCTCGGTATCCGAGAGATAAAGTTGACGCGAGAGGTCGCCGGCCCCTTTCCGTTCGACCTTGATGACACGTGCCCCCAGGTCGGCGAAACGAAGCGAACAATAGGGGCCGGAGAGAAACTGACTGAGATCGACGACGAGCAAGCCTTCGAGGGGCCTTTCGGGGCCCGATGTGATGTCCACGGGTGCCATGTTCTTCTTCTGTAAATTGTTTACTTATATATGAACAAGATCACGCGGGTCCGCGCCGGTCAACCCCGGACCTGCGCCGCCGGCGCGACAGTGCGACGGTGCGACAGCCTCGGCGGTCAGGGCCCCATCAGCAGATCCGGCAGGATCGTGACCGACGCCGGGACCAGAGCGAGAAACAGCAACACCGCCACCAGCGCGACGAAGAAGAGCCAGACTTCGCGGACATAATCGCCGATGCTGACGCCCAGAATAGAGCACGACGTGAACATCAGCGTGCCAACCGGTGGCGTGATGCCTCCGATAGTCAGGTTCACGACCATCAGGATCCCGAAATGCAGTGGATCTATGCCGACCTCGACCACAGCCGGCACGAGAATCGGGGTCAGCAAGATAAGCGCGGCGGTGCCTTCGATCAGCATTCCGATGAACAACAAGAGCAGGTTGATCATCAGCAACAGGGCGATGGGGTTCTGCGTGACACTGAGAAGCAGTTCCGCCCCCTTGGAGGGTATCTGTTCCCATGTCATGTAGAAGCCGAACGCGCCGGCCGCGCAAATGATGAGCATGACCACCGCCGTTGCAATGACGGTCTCCACGATGATCTGGGGGAAGGCCGACAGCTTCAGTTCGCGATGCCACAGAAAACCGATGAGGGATGCATAGACGACCGTCATCGCTCCGGCCTCGGTGGGCGTAAAGATGCCCTGACGGATGCCGATCAGGATGAACGCGATGATCGACAGGGCGCCCAGAGCCTCCACGAAAGCCCCTCCGATCTCGTGCGCCGTCGCCCGTTTCTCGCGCGTCGGACGGTACCCCCGGCTCTTGGCACGGATACGCACGACCAGCATGAGCACCACCATGATGATCGCGCCGGGAAGGACGCCCGCGATGAAAAGACGCCCGACGGAGACGTTCGCCAGAAATCCATAGAGGATCAATCCGATACCGGGTGGAATTATGGGCGTGATGACCGACGAGCAGGTGCATACGGCGGCGGTGAACCCGGGGGAATAACCGCGGCGCACCATCTCGGACCCGAGCATCTTGGCCTGCATCGCCGCATCGGCGTTTGCAGATGCCGAGAGGCCGCCCATCAGCGTGGAAAGCGCCACGTTCGCCTGCGCCAGCCCCCCGATCGTATGGCCGACCAGCGCATCCGCAAAGCCGAGCAGCCGCCGCGTGATCCCCGCGTGATTCATGATCGTTCCTGCGAAAATGAAGAACGGCACGGCGAGCAATGGAAATGACTCGGTCGATGCCGCCATCTTCTGGATGAACGCGTTGATCGGAAGGCCACCCGCCGCGAAGAAGAAGCTCAACGCCGCCATTGCGATGGCCAGCGCGATCGGGACGTTCAGAACGAAAAGGGCGAGCATGATTGCAATCGGTATCAGCCCCATCTCGTGTCTCCCGCGTCGGGTCCCGGCACGCGATGTGTCGGTGCGGTCACCCCCTGCAGCTTGCGCCAGGCGATCTCCGCGTATCGCACGAACATGCAGACCAGTCCCACGACCAGCGCCGCATAGAGGACGGCGCGCGGCCAGCGGAGTATGGGAAGGGGGTCATCCATCGAGGCCAGGCAGAAACCGATCCCGAGCCATGTCGCGTATGCGAGAAAGACAAGGATGACCGCATCGATCGTCGCCCCGAAATAACGACGGGCACAAGGGGGCAGCCGCCTCCAGAAGATGTCGACGCTCATATGTGCCCCGTATTTGAACGCGGCCGCGCTGCCGACGAAGATGAGCCAGGCGAAGGCGACAGACGTCACGTCTCCGGTCCAGGCCGCCGATGTCGCCGTCACGTAGCGCGTCACGACACCCCAGCAGACCGCGGCGACGAGAACGACGAGAGCGATGCCCGCCACGGCTTCCTCGAGATAGCGCGCCATTCTCAGCGGCAGCGGCCTGACAGATGATTGCCTCACTGGTCTCTCCCACGGTTTCGGGTGTCGCCGTCGCACGCGCGGCAGGCGACGGGCGTCGCGCCCCCTGCCGCTGAGTGGCTTATTCCGTGTCAAGAATGTCGCGGATGGTCCGGTAGAGACCGGGGGTCCAGCCGGGGAATTCTTCGTAGACGCTCGCGGTCACCTCGCGGAACGCAGCGATGTCCACGTCGTCGACGAACGTTGTACCCGCCTCCTGGAACTGAGCCTTGTATTCTTCCTCGCGTTCGAGCGTAAACTCAGTCGCAAGCGCGCCCGCTTCGTTTCCGACTTCCATCATGACGTTCTGAACGTCTTCCGGCAGCCCGGCGAAGTAGTCGGCGTTGATGATCCAGAACGTGAACGCGGTGAAATGGCTCGTCATCGAGATCGTATCGCGGGTCTCGTGTAGCTTGGACCCCCAGAGAGACCCCATTGGGGCTTCGGCGGCCTCCACGACATTCTGTTGCAACGCACTGTAGACTTCGGCCCATTCCACCGTGGTCGGCCGCGCGCCCATCGCTTCGAATGTCTTGATGAAGACCGTGTTGGGCGGCACGCGCACGGTCATCCCCTCGATATCTGCCGGCGTCCGGACAGGTGCATCCGCGAGGATGTTGCGTGCGCCGAACAAGGCGTTGTCGACGAGAAAAATCATGCCCTGTTCTTCGAAACTTGCCTTTATCCCGTCGAACCACTCGGAATCCACGAGGCGGTCGAACTGGCCCGGATCGTCAAGGAGATACGGCCCTTCCAACACGCCGATATCGGGCACAAAATCGGAGAGATAGCCGGAGGACGTGACTGAGATCATCGGCGCGCCCTGTCGCACCATCTGGTTGGCGTCCTTCTCACTGCCCAATTGCTGCGCAGGGAAGACTTGGATTGCAACCCGGCCATTCGTTCTCTTCTCTACCTCTTCGGCGAAGAAGGTGGCCGCCTCGTTCGTCGGTTCCTGCGGTGAAAGCGAGTTCGCGAGACGAATGGTGTAATCCGCCGCAGAAGCCGACCCTGCGCAGAGAAGCCCCGTTATGGCGACGGCTGTACCGATTGATTTGATCATCGTACCCTCCCTGATCAGATAAATTCACTTCGTATTTAAACATTTTATTCACATAAGAACACGCCACGTGTCAAGGATTGCACCCTCTGATGTTCGCGGGGCGGCGGATATCGAATGACCCCGTTTGCGAGGGCCCCAAAGGCGGGGGATCATTTGCGCCTGAATGCCGGCTCGCGTTTTTCGGCGAAGGCCGAGCGGCCTTCGGCGGCATCTGCAGTTGCGAAGCAGATTGCTTGCAAGTCGCGCTCGTACGCGATGGCCTGCTCGAGCGGCATATTGGCGGCGGCCTTGAGGTTGGTCAGAGCAGTCTCCGCCGCGATCGGCGCACGGGACGCGATCGTTGTGGCGATCTCGGCGGCACGATTTACCAACGCATCCTTGGAATGCAACTCCGACACGAGACCCCATGCCAAGGCTTGCTCGGTCGTGACCGGATCACCCGTCATCACCATGAGCGCCGTGTTCGAGGGCCCGATGGAGCGCGACAGGAGTGCCGTCATCCCGCCGCCTCCGATCCAGCCGAGCTTGATCTCGGGCGCTCCGAGCTTGGCACCCGGGGCAGCGATGCGGATATCGCACGACAGTGCCATTTCGAGTCCGCCGCCGAACGCATGGCCATTGATCGCCGCGATTGACGGCCGCCTGAGACCTCGAAGAACCTCACAATATTCTACTCGATTTCGGAACTCCCACGGGGTCGCATAGCTGGCGAGCTCGCCGATATCGGAGCCCGCGCAGAAAGCCCTGCCCCGTCCGGTCAACACAACGGCGCGCACCGCATCACCCTCGTTGCAGCGCGCCACGGCCTCGCGCAGGGCGACCGCCATTTCCGGCGTCATCGCGTTAAGCTTATCGGGCCTGTCGAAAGTGATGAATCCGACGCGGTCGCGGATCTCAAATGTCAGGTGTTCGCTCACTCCGGCTCTCCCCTGCTGACCGCCCCCGCCTTGGTCAGCGAAGCGACCTCCTCGGCAGTGAAGCCTACCTCGCGCAGCACGGCGTCAGAATGCTCGCCCGTCAGAGGTGCGCCCATCCGGATCTCCGAGGGCGTGCGCGAGAAGCGGATGGGAAAGCCCGGCGTCTTCACACGGCCCTCGGTCGGATGGTCGTATTCGACGAAGGTACCATTATGGATCACCTGCGGGTCGTTCATCAGATCGCCGTAGCCGTAGACCGGACCGGCCCAAAGGCCCTCGGCCCGGCATCTTTCGAGGATTTCCTCGCGGGCGAACTTCGCCACCGCGTCGCGGACCATCGCGAAGGTGCGATCGCGGTCGTTCCAGCCCGCTTCCATCTCGTCGAGCTCCGCAAAGGCCGGCTCGTCGAGCGCGCGGGCCAGCGCGTCCATAGCCGGCATGGCGAGAGCGATGTATTTCTCGTCCTTCGTGGCGAAGGTGCCGTAGGGGCTGCGGATATAGACATGCGCATGCGGCTCGTCGCTACGTTCCTGCGGCTTGCCGCCCACCGAATAGACCGACAGTTCCTGCATCTGCAGCGTCGCGATGGCGTCGAGCATGTTCACCTCGACCTTCTGCCCCTCACCCGTCCGCTCGCGATGCAGCAGCGCCGCCAGAGCACCCTCGAAAGCGGTATAGGCCGCCACCGCGTCGACGAGGTACTGCCCCGCGGCCTGCGGCGGCTCGCCCTTGCGGCCCGTCGACAGCATTGCGCCCGACATCGCCTGCAACAGCAGATCCTGCCCGGGATACATGGCTTTCGGCCCATCCTCGCCGAAACCCGACAGGGACACGTAGACGAGTTTCGGGTTCAGCGCCGAAAGCGTCTCGTAATCCACCCCCAGACGCTTGGCGACGCCAGGGCGGTAATTCTGGATGAAGACGTCCGCCGTCTCCACCATCCGCCGCATCACCTTGCGCCCACCGTCGGACTTGAGGTCCACCGCCAGGCTGCGCTTGTTGCGGTTGAGCGACAGGAAGCTCACGTTCACCTTGTTGCCGGTGATGCCGCCCGCGGGCGCGTGGCGTTGCCATTCGCCGGTGATCGGCTCGACCTTGATGACGTCTGCGCCGAGATCGCCCAGACGCTGTGCCGCGAAGGGCCCTGCCATCGCGATCGAGCAGTCGAGCACCTTATAGCCTTCGAGAATTCCCATGAGATCCTAGTCCATTGTCCAGCCGCCGTTCACGGCGAGCGATTGTCCGGTGATGAAACCCGCCCGATCGGAGCAGAGAAAGAGCATCGCGGCGGCAATATCCTTTGGCGCGCCGCGCCGCTTGATCGCCTGTGCGTCGAGGATGCGTCGCTCGTAGGCCTCGGGGTCGGGGTGGATCTTCTCGGCGTCGGTCGGAAAGGCGCCGGGGGCGATCGCGTTGACCGTGATGCCCCATTGTCCGAACTCCCGCGCCCAGGCACGGGTAAGGCCAAGAAGCGCGCCTTTCGACTGAATGTAGGGCACGAGGTTGTCCCAGTGTCCGGTGAGCGTGATCGAGGTGACGTTGACGATCCGCCCCCAGCCTCGATCCCGCATCCCCGGCAGCGCCGCACGCACGGAGCTGAGCGCCGCCGACACGTTGATCGCGTGGATCCGGTCGTGCTCGTCCATCGAATAATCCTCGAACGGCTTCGAGGGATAGATCGCGGCGTTGTTCAGCACGACGTCGATCGTGCCCGCTGCGGCGAGCCGGCCGAGTTCGGCCTCGAGTGCGGAACGGTCCGAAAGATCGCAGCGCACGATCTGGAGCCGACCCGCCATACCCCCGGCCGCAGTCTCGAGCGCGGCGATCTTCTCCGCATCGTAGTCGAGTGCCAGAACCTCTGCCCCCGCGCCCAGCAGCTCGAGTGTCGTGTGGTGACCGAGCCCCCCGGCGGCACCGGTATAGAGGACCCGGCGACCCGACATCGTTCCGGACGCGGCGCTCATGTCCGGCCCTCGAGCGGCGCGAACGCTCCTGAAATTGGCGGATATTCATGCTCCGGCTGCTGCGCGATGGCAACGATCCGCGCTTCCGCATTCGCGATGGCACCCTCATCGGGCAGAATACTGACGCGAGTGTCGTAGTGTCGCTCATCACCGTGTTCGAGAAAGATCATCTCTCCACGCTCGCGCGCTGCGCCTTCGCCAAGGACGTGGTTCGTCGAGGGCTCGATGCCAACCGCGTACTGGCCTTCCTGTAAGTTCTGCCATTGATACTGGCAGGGGAACTGCTCCTTGCGGCTCGTCAGCATGAAGCCCAGACCCAGTCGGTCGTTGACCAGGGCGACCGGCACCTCGCCCCCGGCATCGGCGCTCATCTCGTGTTGCCAGACCTGCTCGTGGAAATTCGCCTGCGGGGCGGGCATGGTGCGATACCCCACACCCTGTGCCTCGTAGCTGTCGGCATGGGCGGCCCACGGCGTGGACCGGATCGGCGCGAGATAGCGTGCCCCCTTTTCCAGCACCGGATGGCCGATATTGACGTGGTAGCAGAACATGTGCGGGGTGCGGTAGAAGCCGCGGTTCACCACACGATCCGAGAGGCGGATCTCGTCGCTGCCGACCGCGATCTCGATGCGGCGGCGCATCTCCAGATGCTCGCCGAAAACGGTTCCCTGCGTGACGATGCCTTCCGCCCAAAGGGTGCAGGCATCGCCGTCCCAGAGCTCGCCGTAGCCGGTCAGCCGGGCGGGGATGGTGCCGACGCGCCCGTGGATCGAATGGCTCACCTTTTCGCGCGGGGCGTAGACGTAGTTGTCGGCCGGGCTGTCGTACATGAACAGGATATGGTCGAGCCCGCAGGTTACCATCAGCCCGGAGAAAGACCGCATCCAGCCTAGGCCGCCCTCGCCCTCGTAGTCGTGCAGGCCCGGATGGCGGAAACCCGAGGGCGAATGCCAACCGATCCCCATGCCGCGATATTCGCAGTCGGCGATGTCCATCGCCCGGTCGATCAGCACCGTGAAGCGCAGGCCGGTGCCGGAGCGGAACTCGAGCATCCTCACCCCCCGCTCGACCCCGTCGCCGAGCGTCATCAGCCTGACACCCGCGGCGTGGGCGAGCGACCCGCTCGCCGCCTCGATCTCGCGCCGGGAATAGTTGCGTCCGTATAGGGCGACCATCGTCGTCTCCTTGTCGTGCCGACGGGCGCCGGCGCGAGGCCGGCGCCGCGTCTCGATCAGACCCCGTTCTCGCGCAGCTTGCCGTCGATGAACTGCTTGGCGCGCGGCACGTCGGCCTCGTCGAGATGCTCGATGATCATCGGGATGTTCGGATGCTTCTTCGCCAGCCGCTGGAAATAGAGGTCGTAGTTCAGCTCCCCCAGACCGGGTGCCGGAAGTTCGATCTCGCCCACGCCGCGGAAGGTGTGGCTCTCAGCGGCGGTATCATCGCCGATGTCGGAATGCTTCTCGGCCTTGTCATCGCCCGAGCGCTTCACATCCTTTGCGTGGCCGATTTTGATCCGATCCGAAAGCGCATCGAAGACGTGGTTCAACGTCCGGTCCATCTCGTTGATATTGTGCGCCTCGAAATAGTTGGTCGGGTCCATCACCAGTCCGAGGCCCGGATGATCCACCTCAGCGAACATCCTGAGCGTCTCCTCGACCGATCCCACGACGTTGTTCACGTAGGTCTCAAGCAGGAACACCGCGCCGTGGTCGTAAGCGTGCTGCGCCAGATCGGCGATCACCGCGCGGCAATCCTCCCACCCCTCCTCGGTCTTGTTCTTCGGGTGGTGCACCCAGTCGCTCGTCGTGTCGAAGGTACCCGTCTCCGAGAGGACGTAGGGGCTGCCAAGATATTGTGCGTGCGCAAGGATCTCCTTCAGTCGGTCGAGGCGCTTGCCACGCTCGCCCGCGTCCGGATGGACGATATTGGTATAGGCCGAGATGCAGCAGATCGGCAGATGGTGGTCGCGGAACGTGTCGCGGATCTGCCGACACTTGTCGGGCGTCACCTGCCCGTCGGTCACGTCGAAATCTTTGAAGTGCAGGTCGAGCTGCACGGTGTTGAAATCGTGCCCGCGGATAATCTCGCAGGTCTTGTTGAGATCGTAGGGAAAATACCCCGTGAAGATTCCCGTTTGCATCATGTCGTCATTCCTCCCCGTCTTTCTTGGTCCTGCCCGGGATCGAACCGAACGGTCCGGCCCTCGTCGATTGATTGATAAGCCGCCTCGACCAGCGCCATGGTCCGCACGTTGTCGGCGACCGACAGCGCGGGGGGTTTACCCGTCTTCACCGCGAATTGCAGTTGCTCCATCACGCCGATGAAGGCGTGCGGAAACCACATCGTGTCCCACGTCGGCGAGACCCATTGCCCGTCGGTCTCGATGCGGCTGGCATATTCCAGCGTCGACGCCGCGCCGGTGGGCCAGCCGATCGTACCGCGCGCGACGCCCTTGCTCCCTTCCACACGCCAGCGAATATGCTGGTCGTCGTCGTATTCCTCGGCACGCGGCCCGGACCAGACATCCTCGAGGCTCAGCGCCATCACGCCGGACGCAAAGCCTAGCGTCGTGACGACGATGCCGTCGCGATGCGCGAAAGCGGTCCGCGGATCGGTCCGTGTGAGGCTCGTGACCGTTTCGGGCTCGCCGAATAGAAATCGCAGCGCATCCAGATGATGTACGCTCATGTTCGACAGCGTCAGCCGGTCGTACCCTTCAAGAAAGCCTTGCCAATGCGGGATCGCATGCATGTCGATCTGCGCGAAGACCGGATCGCCCAGAGCGCCGCGGTCGAGCAGCTGCTTCAGGCAGCGCATCGACTGGTCGTAGCGCATGTTCTGGTTCACGCTCAACGGCTTGCCAGCCGCACGCGCCTCGTCGCAAAGCGCCCGTGCCTGCGACAACGACAGCGCGAGAGGCTTTTGTACAAGAATGCCTTTGATGTGCGGCTGTTTCAGCGCCGCGCGGATCAACGCCGGCTGCAGGTCGGGCGGGTAAGCAATGTCGAGGATCTCGATATCCGAATCGGCGATCAGCGCCTCGGGTGTCTCGAGAACGCGGGCAATACCGTAGCGTTTCGCGACCCTCTCTGCGTTGGCCAAGGTTCGCGAGGCGATCGCCGCGACCGGGAAGCCCGCTTCCTCGTAGGCGGCGAGATGGCAATCGGCCATGATCATTCCAGCACCGATGGCACCGATGCGAAACTCGGCGCATCGAATGGGTGGATCCGGTATCAGTGACAGATCGTTCATGGCCTCTTCCCTCCCTCGACGGGTCCCGGTGCGCTATCGACGCCGCAAGGCTCCTCCCGAGCGTTTCGGCCTCTTCTCGATGCGAATTCCATTCCACGTCCTCGAAGAGGATCATCCACGCGATCCCGGAGACCGCGCAACGCTCAACACGCATCAGATCACATCATTTCGCATCATTTTATTTTACGCGGGACGAAAGACTTACAAAACAAGCCTGCCATCTTGATTCCGCCACAGGTTTTGCCATTCAATGATGCCGCTTGAGGTTACGAAGTGATGTGATGCGGGCAACTATATCCGAAGTCGCGCGCGCGGCCGGCGTCTCCACCGCCACGGTTGATCGAGTCCTGAACGAACGGGCGGGCGTACGGGCCCGCACCCGGGACCGCGTGCTCGAGGCGGCGGCGCGGCTCGGCTATTTCGGGCTCGGCCCCGAAGCTGAGGTGCGACCGCGCATGGATTTCATTCTTCCCGCCGGGCCCAACAGCTTCATGCAATCCCTGTCGGCCCACATCTTTGACGCGGCCACACGGCGGGGAAACATCGATGTGCGCATGCACGAAGTCGAGGCCCGGAACCCGGCGCGGCTGTCGGAAAGGCTACGCGAGTTGCGCGGGCGTACGGATGCGGTGGGCCTCGTCGCGCTCGATCACCCCCAGATACGCGAGGATCTGGATATCCTGGCTCGCTCCGGTGTCCGCATCGGCACCCTCGTCTCCGATTTGCCCTCCGTGATGAAAGTCGGATATGTTGGCATCGACAATCGCGCTGCCGGCCGGCTCGCGGGAATGCTGATGGGTCGGTTCCTGCCGGGCGACGGCCCGCGCGAGGTCGTGGTCTGCATCGGCAGCCACGCCTACCGCGGCCATGAGGAACGCGAGATGGGCTTTCGCGCGATCCTGTCGGAGGATTTCCCCGAGATCCGCATCGGCAGCTTCATCGAGATCGGCGACGACCGCGATCGTGCCCATGCGCAAGTAGGCAGGATACTCGCCGACCGCCCCATCGGCGGCATCTACAATATCGGGTCGGGCAACCAGGGCATCGCGCGTGCGCTGCGCGATGCGGGAATGGCCCGCCGCACGATCTTCATCGGTCACGACCTGACCGACGCCACGCAGATGATGCTGCTCGAACGGACGATGGATGCGGTAATCGATCAGAATCCCCGGGTCGAAGCGCGCGAAATCGTGCGCCTGCTCACCTCGGCCATCAGGGGATCGGACGAACCGGAATATCTGCCGCGACTGCAGGTAGTCTTTCGCGAAAACATTCCGGCGAGCTGACGTCGCGCCACGGTCGCGACGATGCTCGGACTGCAACTCCCTTGACTCGGAGAAGGATTGTCGATGACCGCCCCTCCGAACGGACGCCCCGGACCGCCGGTATTGCAAGGGGCCGAACTCGCGCTCGGTTACGCGGGGCTTGCGGGCCTCTACGCTCAGTTGGAAGCCGATGTCGCCGCGGATACACTCGATTGCGCCTGGAACGCGGGCATACGCCGCTTCGACACCGCCCCTTTCTAGATGCCATTAAGCGGTGTGCGCAGTTCGTGACTGACGAGAGTAGAAACTCCTCTTGCGCGCTCTTGGCAGCCACGGCGATCTTTGCCGCCTTGAAGTGGTTATCTTCCAGTGGACGCTCGATAAAGCGTACGAGCATATCCCGCAGTCGACGATGCTGTGCGATCTGCGCTTCCGAAGGCGGAGCGGACGGATAGGGACCGAGCGCGCAAAGACTGCCGATGGTAATGCCTGAAGACAGCGTGATCGGCATGCCGAAATACGTTCTGACCCTGACAGCGCCGGTGACGATCGGATGCGTCGCCGCGCGAGGGTCGGCGGGTGTATCGTGTAGCAGGAGGGGCGCATTATCGGCGACAATCAGCGCGCAGAGCGACAGCGTCCGCGAGGTACGATCCAGATCCAGGCCCAGATGGGCAGGAAAGACCTGCTCGTCGGCCGTGACTTTAGAGACCAGTCCCGTGGGGAGATCGTAGATCGCGCGCGCGGCATCAGCGCGGCGTTGTTGCAGAACTCTGACTGCGAACGAATCACAACAGGAAACCAGCCGGTTAGACGGGTCGCATGAGCAAGCCGCCTCCCGCCCGCTACCGCACAATGAACTAGTCCAGCTACGACGCGGCTCTGCGCAAGCGCGGCTTCGTGTTGATCTGGATCGACCAAGATATGACTTGGCTGGCACCGCATTTCGGTCGCCCCGGGCGCCCTTCCGTCTTCTCGGATGCCGCCATCCAGTTCTGCCTCTCGGTCAAAGTTCTGTTCAAGCTGCCCTTCCATCAGACCGCGGGTATGGTGGCCAGCTTACTTCGACTGGTGGGACTGGACTGGTCTGTCCCTGACCTCAGCACATTGTGCCGCAGACAGAAGAGTTCGTGTCCCGCCACGTGGTGTAGCTGGCGGTGGTCATCGGGTTTCTCGGTAGGGTCGGGTTGCGAACACCAACCTGAAC
>CANLEQ010000037.1 GCA_947489705.1 uncultured Paracoccaceae bacterium | reverse complement strand
AAACCGAAGCCGCCACGGGGAACATGATGGCGGCGTGACCAGCGCAGCGCGCTGTCTCATTACCGTGCCCCGGTACAGCGGGCCGTTACCCCGCCATATTAAAGTTTTAGGATGTTTTCTATATATATTGATCGCTCTTGAATTGCATAACCGCCGGCCATGGCAGGCGGACCAGGAAAATCCCGGTCCGTTCACCATGATCATTGACGAAGACCCTAAAAATTACTTAACTGGAACAATTAGTATTAGCTTATTTTGTTCATTAGAGGCTGAAAGTGTTCAGGGAAAATTTCCTGTATGGGTTGAATGCCGGCGGCTCGGAACACATTGATTCGAGCGGAAATGTCTACGAGGCCGATACGTTCGGCGTGGGGCGCAGGTTCTCGACCGGCACTCCGATAGAGGGAACCGTCGAGGATTCGCTCTATCAGTCCGAGACCTGGAGACAGAACAGCTTCGAATACCTGATCACGATCGAGCCGGGTCAGTATTACGTCGAGCTCAATCTTGCGGAGATCTACTACACCACGGAGATGGCGCGGGTTTTCGATGTCTATATCGAGGACCAGCTCGTCGCCGACGATCTCGACGTGGTCAGCCTCGCGGGGCGCGCGTTCACCGCCCATACCGTCGGATATTTCGTCGATGTCACCGATGGTGCGCTGAACCTCAAGTTTGACAGTCAGGTCGAGAATGCGAAGATCAACGCCTTCTCGATCTGGTCGGTATCGCAGGACGAAGCGGATTCCACGGCCCCGAGCGCGGTCATCGACGTCTCGGGCGGCGCGACGGCATCCGACCCCGTCACCGTCGAAGTCACCTATTCCGACGACGTGGCTCTGGACCCCGGCACGCTCGACATCGCCGATCTCGCCGTCTCCGGTCCGGGCGACTATACGATCGTCTCGCAAGATCTCGTCGTCGGGGCCGACGGCCGCACGGCAACGGCCACATACGTCGTCACGCAGGACGGCGGCTGGACATCCGATCCGGTGGCGTTCGACGTCGCAACCGGCGCCGTTTCGGATACATCGGGCAATCCGAACCAGGGCACGGCGGCGAGCTTCTCGTTCGGGGCGGGAGACACGCTGGCACCGGCGGCGACGATCTCGGTCTCCGCCGGCGGAGAGAGGACCGATCCCATCGCCGTGACGGTCACCTACACCGACGATTCGGCGCTCGATGTCACGACGCTCGATCTTTCCGACCTCACGATTTTGGGCGGCGCGCAAAGCTATACGATCGTACCCCTGGATCTGGTCGTCGCGGGGGACGAAGCGAGCGCCACGGCCACCTACGAGGTCTCCCAGACCGGCGGATGGACCGACGAGACGGTCACCTTCGAACTCGCCGCGGACGCCTTCGCGGACATGTCGGGGAATACGAATGTCGCGACCTCGGTCCCGTTCAACTTCCTCGAACCGTTCGCCGGGATCGCACCGACCGACACCTATGCCGACGGGGCCGTCGGCTCGGCCCGGATAACCGTCACGGCGGGCCAGGAAATCGAGGCCTCCACCTACGACGCGGACTCCTTCGTCATCCAGAACGATGGCGACAAGCGGATCGCCGCCGTCTATTTCGATCTGTCGACTGCGATGCTGACCGATGCGGTCTTCGATCCGGTCGGAGAGGCGGGCGACGACGTCGCGCGCGGTCTCACCTTCGGATCCACCGGGAATACGGGCGCGATCGTGCCCGCGGATGTGCTCGAGCCGTTCTTCGGCAGCGGTGGCGCCCTGGGATACGAGGGCATGGTCGTGACCTTCGACCCGGATTCGAACGGTGGATTCGAGGGCGCGGAGATCGCGACATTCGGGGTCGACATCGATGGGGCCTCGATCCGCGGCATTCCCAAGACCCCGATCGACATCAACGGCGACGACCCCCGATTGAGCGGCTGGGACATCGGGGGGGTTTCCGGACTGGAGCTGATGGGCGCCGAGGTGACGGTCCTGTTCGCGGACGGCTCGACGGCCAAGGGTGAACTCTTCGGCGACGGAACGGATGCCGGAGCGGTGGCCGTTGCCGACCAGGGCTCGCCGGCGCTCGATGCGGTACTGGCCGTCAACGGCATCTCGGAGGGACAGAGCGGCAACTGGGGCCAGTCCAACAGCGTCGTCGTGGACGGTCCGGCCGGCGAAACGCTCCGGGTCGTCATGGTAACGGGGTTCGCGCAGCCCTTCGACTACACGGCGCCGGACGGGACATTCGTCAGTGCGGCGGAGAGGCTAATCGCCTCCGGCGATCCCTTCGGCGCAAACAACGCGCTGGAAGTACAGGTCGTCGACGTCGTCCTCGCTGGCGGTCCACAGGACATCACCGGTCTGTTCGACTTCGCACCGCCGGGGGGGGCGCTGTCCTTCGCGAATGACGATCAGGTTCCGATTTCATTCGCTTCGGCGATCATCGACGAGACGGGTGCGCCGCTCGGCGACGTCACGAACCCGATCTATCTCGCGGCCGAGACCGATCCGCCGCAGGACGCCACGGCCCCCACGGTCGCTATCGCGCTCGGAGACGTCGGCGGGGCATCGGAGCCGCTCTCGGTGACGGTGACCTATTCCGACGAGACGGGTCTCGATCCGGCGACGGTGTCCCTGTCCGATCTTTCGGTGACGACCGATGGACCAGTCCCCGACATCCTGTCCTCGGACCTCGTCTTTTCGGCGGACGGGCTCTCCGCGACGGCGAACTACGACCTTCTTCCGGCCGGTGGCTGGACCGGCGCGCCGGTCGATCTCGCGATCGCGGCGGGCGCCTTCGCGGACCTCGCGGGCAATCAGGCTCCGGGGGCGTCCGAGACCTTCGTCTTCGGTCCGCCGCCCGACACCACGGCCCCCGACGTCGCCATCTCCCTGGGCACGGTCGGCGATGCGTCGACACCCCTGAGCGTCGTGGTTTCCTATTCCGACGATACCGGACTCGATTACGGGACGATCAGCCTCGACGATCTCGCCATCGCGTCGACCGGTCCGGCGGTCGACATCCTGTCGTCCGATCTCGCCTTTGCCCAGGACGGCCTGTCGGCCGTGGCGACATACACGGTCCTGCCATCCGGAGGATGGACGACAGACGGTGTGGACTTCACCGTCGCCGCGGGGGCCATCGCCGACGGGTCGGGCAACGTGAATGCCGCGGAAACGGACAGCTTCGCCTTTGTTGGCGATCCCTCCACGGTCGTGGACGCATTGGCCGATCTCACGCAGCTGACATTGCAGGGCATCAACGATCTGAGGAACCCCACCACCCTCGAGGTCGGCGAAGACGGGCGTCTCTACGTCTCGCAGCAGAACGGCCGGATCTTCGCGCTCGACATCGAGAACACGGTGACGAGGGATGCGAACGGGCTGCAGATTTCGACCTGGTCCGCGACGGATATCGAGATCATCGACCTCATCCGTGACATGCCCAATCACAACGACCAGGGGATCTACGAACCCGGCACCATCCAGAGAGTGGTGACGGGCCTGACGACGACGACGGACGCCGACGGCAACATGGTCATCTACGTGTCGTCGACCGACCCCCGCACGGGGGGCGGCGCCTCGGTCGACGACACGAACCTCGACACCAATTCCGGCATCCTGTCGCGCCTCACCCAAGTCGACGACGGCAACGGCAATCTCGTATGGGAAAAGCTCGATCTCGTGCGCGGATTGCCGAGATCGGAGGAGCTCCACGCGACCAACGGGCTGATCCTGACGCAGGACGAGAACGGCGACGACATCATCCTGCTCACGGTCGGGGGGTTCACCAACCAGGGCGCGCAGAGCAACAATTTCGCGTTCACGTCGGAATATTACTACGCCGCATCCGTGGTGAAGATCGATCTCAAGCAGCTGAACGCGCTGGAAGCCGCCGGAGTGGTGAAGACCTACACGCCTCCGGGGTCGGCCGATTCACATCAATATCTGTTCGATCTGCCGACGCTGGACGACATCACGCGCGAGAACGATCCTGTCACGGGTCTGGACCTGGCCGGAGACGGCTCGACCACCGCGGATGTGTTCGGCGGCAACGAGGGCCTGAACCAGGCTATCTTCGACCCTCAGGGCATCGTCGAGGTGGTCTATACCGGTCTTCGCAACGCCTATGACATCGTGCTGACCGACGACGGAAAGCTCTACACCGTCGACAACGGGTCGAACGCCGGCTGGGGTGGACCGCTCCTCAATGCACAGGGCGAGGTCATAGTGGATGCCGACGGGGACGGCCTCCCTGACAACGGGCCCGCGATCGATCTCGCCAACGACGTCAGCGCGGACAACGCCGACAGTCTGCTGCTCCTCGACGACGATATCTTCACCCCGGACGCCACGACATTCTATGGCGGTCATCCGAACATCGTGCGGGCCTCGGGCCCCGACGGCGGCCTCTATCTCTATGCGAACCAGGACAACCAATGGGGCGTCGCGCCCGGAACGCCGCTGGATTTCGATCCGGCGACGTCCGAACTCGTTCCGACGACGGATCCGGTCGATCTCGGACCGCTGATCCCGAACTTCAATTCGATCACCGGGCTCGACGACAACGGAGACCCGATCGTCGATCCGCAGCAAGCGGTCTTCCTCGGGACGGGGACGCGGACCGAGGGCCTGACATCGGCTCCGAACGATGCGATCTATACCTTCTTCTCGTCCACCAACGGGATCGACATCATCAAATCGGCTGGAGCATTGAACGGCGCCCTCGTGACCGTCTCGCTCAACGGCAACATCTACGCCCTCACGGTCGACGACAACGGAAACCTCCTCGATGTCGAGAAGCGGGCGCTGACCTCGCAACCGCTGGACGTCGAGACGCAGGGCGCGGACGATCCGTACCCCAACGTGATCTTCGTCGCCAGCTACGGAGCGGACCAGATCACGATTCTGTCGCCCGACGTGTCGGTCGGCGTGACGCCGGATCCCGACGACCGGGACGAGGACGGGATCCAGGACACGATCGATCCCTTCGCCGCAGATCCGGACAACGGTCTGGCGGATACCATCGCTCCGGACGAGACGCTCTACTGGAGCTTCGCCCCGGGCGATCCGTACCCGAACGACCGCGACGCGTTGTTCGACGGGACGGGCGGTCTCTATAATGGCGGTGACATCGGCTTTACCGGCATCATGACGAATCGCGGCGGATTGCCGGAATCGCTCTACGTTCAGGACAATATCATCTTCGGCGGGGCGCCCGGCGTCCTGCAGATCAAGTCCGTCGATAGCGGCGACGCGACCACCGACACGCAACGCAGCGGATTCCAGTTCGGAACGGCAATCGGCGACGGGCTCGAGTTCTTCACCGTCGATGTCGGCATCGACAACTTCCTCGATGAGATCTGGTCGCTCGCCGCGGACGAAAAGTTGGCGCAGGGCATCTTCATCGGAGCTGGCGATCAGGACAATTTCGTTTCCCTCTCGCTGGTGAGGTTGAGCGACGGGCGGGTCGGTTTCGAAGTGGTGTCTCAATTCGCCTTCGACTTCGTCGGAGCGACCGCGCCGCAGACCGTCTTCTACGAAGTGCCCGACGTCGCCTCGGCGACCACGCTCGATCTCGGCTTCGAAGTCGACGTGGCGACGGCCACGCTGGTGCCGACATGGACCTACAACCTCGTCGACGGCAGCGTTTCGGGATCCGGCGCCGGTGTGGCGCTTCAGGGCGATGCGCTGTCCGCGCTCGAAGGAACGCTGACGCTTCCGGACACCACGGGCGGGCAAGTATCGACCGGTCTCGCCATCGGTGTGGCCGCCTCGCGCGGACTGACATCCGGCCTCGCCGGTGAGACCGTCGCGGCCTTCAGCGCCGGCGGAGACGAGACGTTTTCCGCCACGATCGACGGCAACCCGGTGGTATTCACCCCCGATACGCAAACCGCGAACGTCACGCTCGTGGGATCCTCGAAGGTTTTCCAGGCCAGCGAGGCCCTAGACCTCTCCAATACCACGCTAGACGAGCTGCATACCGAGGAGCGGTACGCGAATAACGGCCAAGAATGGGGATATTCCGTAGATACCGGTAACGGCGAATTCGTCGTGGATCTGTACCTCGCCGAAATCTGGAGCGGCGCGTTCTCGCCGGGCATCCGCGTGTTCGACGTGTTCGTCGAAGGACAGCTGATCGCCGACAATTTCGATATCTTCGTCGATGCGGGCGGCGGAAATCTCGAGACGATCCTGCAGACGACGGCGACCGTCTTCGACGGAACCCTCGACATCACCTTCGTGAGCGAAGTCGAAAACGCAAAGGTCGATGCCGTCCACATCCGGGAAGTGGGCACGTCCGGGACCTTCGTCGCCGATTATGACGATATCGAGATCGAGGGATTTGGCACCGCGCCGGACGACACGGTCGCGCCGTCCGTCAGTGTCGGGGTCGTCGGCGGGATCGTGAAGGACGATCCTGTCACCGTGACGGTCGATTACACGGACAATGTCGGGCTCGACCCGTCAACGCTGGAGCTTTCCGACCTCGTCGTTTCGGGCACGGGAACCTATACCGTCACGAGTTCCGACTTGACCGTCGGAAGCGACGGCCGCTCCGCGACCGCCACCTACACCATCATTCAGGACACGGGCTGGACGACCGATCCCGTCGACTTCACGATCGCGGATGCCGCGATCGCCGATACGTCCGGCAACCCGAACGCCGCTGCATCAGGAAGCTTCGTCTACGAAGAGGTGGATACGACAACGCCGTCGGTGTCGATCTCGGCAACCGGGCCAACGGCGCCGGACGAGCCGCTGTCGGTCGTCGTCTCCTTCAGCGACGAGACGGGGCTCGACCCGTCGACGCTCGAACTTTCCGATCTCGTCATCTCGGGCGCGGGAACCTACACCGTCACATCCCAGGATCTGGCGGTGGCGGCGGACGGCCTGACGGCGACGGCCACCTACGCGATCACGCAGAACGGCGGCTGGAGCACGGACGAGGTGACCCTCGGCATTCCGACCGGCGCGATTGCGGACACGTCCGGCAACATCAACCCATCGGCAACCGAAAGCTTCGTCTTCCAACCGAGCGATGTCGGCAATCCCACGGCGAGCATCGCGATTTCCGGCGGCGCGGTCGCGGAGAACCCAGTCTCCGTCACCGTGACCTATGCGGACGATTTCGGGTTGGACCCGGAAACTCTCGACCTTGCCGACCTCACGATCACGGGCTCGGGAAGCTACGTGATCAACGACGAGGCGCTCGTCGTCGCGCCGGACGGGCAGTGTGCCACGGCGACGTATTCGGTGACGCAGACGGGCGGTTGGACCACCGATCCGGTTCTCTTCGACATTGCTGCCGGAGCGTTTGCCGATTCTTCGGGCAATCTCAACGGCGCGACGTCGGAAACCTTCACCTTCGATACGACGGACACGGTCGATCCCTCGGTCGCGATTACGGTCTCGTCCGTCTCGCAGGCGGACGAGCCGCTGTCGGTCGTCGTGACCTACAGCGACAATACCGGACTCGACGTGGCAACGCTCGACCTCGCCGATCTCTCGATCAGCGGCGCCGGGATCTATAGCGTCGACACGCAGGAGCTGCTCGTCACACCCGACGGGCTCAGCGCAGTCGCAAGCTATACGATTTTCCAGGACGGCGGATGGACGAGTGATCCCCTTTCCCTGGAGGTAGGTTCCGGCGCCGTTGCTGATGTCGCCGGCAATCCCAATGCCGCGGCGGCCGACCAGTTCATCTTCGACGAAGGAAACACGCACCGAACCCTGGTCACCGCCCTCAACGCGGGCGGGAACGAATATACGGATTCGCGCGGGATCGTCTTCGCCGCGGACACTCTGGGCATCGGCCGGAAATATACGGTCAGCAAGGAAATCCTGGGTACGGAGGACGACCCACTCTATCAAACCGAAACGTGGCAACCGAAGGGCTTTACCTACGATGTTGCAGTTCCGGATGGGACATACGAGGTGGAACTGCATTTCGCCGAAATCTATTTCGACTCCCCGTCGGATCGGGTTTTCGATGTCCAGTTGGAAGGAGGTGCAGCATTCGACGACCTCGATATCGTCGCCCAAACCGAAGCAGCAGATACCGCGCTCGTGCTCAATGCGGTCGTCGAAGTGACGGACGGCAGCCTGACCATCGGACTATCCCCGGTCATCGAGAACCCGAAACTCAGTGCCTTTGCGATCTGGGAATTCTCGGATGACGTGGGCGTGTGATCCAGTCGATTTTCGATGTTCTGAGACGTTATGAGCCGCAAAAGACCGACGATCGGCTTGATCGGAACCGTCAAGGACGAAGCCCCGTGGCTCATAGAATGGATCGCGCACAACACGGTTCTCGGCTTCGATCGTATTTCGATCGCAAGCAACGATTGCAGCGATGGAACCGACCTCATGCTCGACCGGATGGAAGAGCTGGGTCTCGTTCGGCATATCAGAAACGATCCGCCCTATTCTCGCTCGATCCAGTTCGACGCCTATTACCGATTGCAGACGCTTCCCGAAATGGAATCCTGCGATTGGCTAATGGCATTGGATGCCGACGAATTCCTGAATATCAGGGTAGGCGAGGGCCGCATCCACAATCTGGTCGCCCTGGCCGGATCCGCAGGCCAGATCCCCGTTCGATGGCGGATATTCGGCGACAACGGCGTCAAGGACATGATCGACCCCCCGATAACGGAAAAGCTGACGAGCGCCGCGCTGCTTGAAGACGGCGAAAACGACTTCTTCAAATGCGTGGTGGGGGTTCATCGAGATTACGAGATGAACAACAACTTCGCCCGTGTGTGGCGACCTCACGCACGCTTCGGTTGGAAGCGGTTTCGACGGATGAGTCTCTGGTACGAGCATCGGAAAATCTCGTTCTCCCATCGCTCCAAGCCACGGAGCGTTCGCCGTCGCCTGAACGCGATCTCGCAGCGCAACGAGATCGCGCAAATCAATCATTACGCTATAAGAACCGAAGCGCTCAGCGCGTTGAAGTTAAGCCGTGGTACGGGTCATACGGATAAGGGGGCGCAGGGATCGCAAGCCTACATCGCTCGCCTGAACCTCAACGCGAGCGAAGATCTGTCGCTTTCCCGATACTTTGAAGAGCGTCGGAAGCTCGAACGACAATGGCTGAAAGACGCGACCCTCGCGCGCCTATATTCCGCCGCGATCGCCTACACGTCCAGACGTCTGTCGGGGCAAACGACGGCTCCTGATCCGGGAGAGGGGATGATCGGATCAGATGAAGCCCGCTAGCGCGAGAGATAGTAATCCGTAAATTTCTTCCTGCTATAGCCGTCCCCGCGGCGATAGCTGGCGCGTTGGGCCTTTTTCTCGTTCACTGCGGTAAGGATCATGCCGACCAGGGGCGCTTTCATCGAGCGTAGAAGTTTCAAACCGTCCGCAACCGCGCCCTTCGGAGTGCGATTCCACTGGACGATGAATACGACCGCATCGACCATGGTAGCCACGATCCGGGCGTCGGCGACCACGAGCAACGGGGCCGAGTCGATGATGATCGTGTCGTACGTCTCCCTCAGGGCGTGAACCATGTCCCGAAAGCCATCTGAGGACAGTATGTCGGCGGCATTTGCCCCAGTTCCGACTTCGTGCGGTTTCGCCGAAAGGATGGCGATGCCCGTTTCGGGATCGTAGAAAATTGCGTCCGATAAGCCTGCGCTGCCGTTCAAAACGGAGAGCAGCCCCGGCTGATCGCGTGTCGAACGGACGAAACGACCGGCGGAAGGTTTTCGCAGGTCGCAATCGAGGAAAATGACCGAGCCCGAGACTTGTGCGCTAGTCATTGCCATCAAAATCGCCGCGGTGGATTTGCCCTCGCCCGGAACGGACGACGTAAACATGATGACCTGCGGTGACCTCCCTCCCATCGATTGCAGTATGCCCGTACGAAGGCTCCGGACCGTCTCCGCCAGCGCCGAGTTCGGCGATTTCGAGATCGAACGCACAAGTTTGGCCGCTCGCCGGAATCGGCTGATCTTCGGAATGGTGCCGAGGACGTCGAGGCCCGTAAATTCCTCGAGCTCACGCGGAGTCTTAAAAACGACGGAGTTCCACCGGTCGAGAATGAAGATCGTCACGAGGCCAGCGAGCGCTCCGAGAATGATGGACACAAGCAAGGTCTTGTTGTTGACGTCCGACATCGGCCACAGGGGCGGTTCTGCGTAGGTCAGAACGCGGGCATCGGGCCCCTGAAGCCTTTCCTGTTCCGACGTTTCGTTCATCCTGGTGAGGAAATTCTCGTAGAGTCTGCGCGTTGCGTCGGCTTCTCTTTCGAGCTGCCGGATGGTCACGTCCGCGCGGGACTGCTCCAGCGCGCGCGCCTCCATTTTTTCGACTTCCGCCGCGATCTCCCCGAGTTCCGCTTCAAGGGATTCCCATTCGCTTCTCGCTGCGTCGACGATCCGTTCGGCTTCTTCCCGCAGGCCCATGTCGATCGCGGCGAGCTGGGAATCGATCCTCCGTACATCCGGATTGTCGCCCTGCGAGAAGGTCAGTCTTTCCGCGCGTTGCATGAGCAGGTCGGCCTGCGTCTGACGGTAGTCACGCATGACATCCGCGTTGCGGAATTCCGGAATCGCACCGAACTCGATGTTTTCCTTCTGAACGGTCGACCGCAGACGCTCGTACCGAGCTTCGGCATTGCGCGTGCGGCCCCGAACTTCGGTCAAGAGAGCCGTCAGCGACTGCAATTGCTGTTGGGTGATTTCCGGGCTCTGACCGGATCCTTCCGATTGCGCGATCCGTGCTGTCTCAACGGCACCTTCGGCTTCGCGAATGCGGACTGCGAGTTCTTCAACCCGCCCGCTCAGCCACTCGGTCGCCGCGCGTGTCGCCTCTCTTTTTGAGGTCAGCTGGTAGGAAATATATTCCTCGGCAAACGCGTTTGCGACCCGGGCTGCCTTATCCGGGAATTCGGAAACGAAAGATATCTCGATGACACGCGAGTTCGGTATGATCTCGAAGTCGAGATTTCCAAGAACGTTCGAGATCAATATGCGGCGTTCGAGGCGCTGGTCTTCCTGCGACTGCTCGGGCTCGGGCTCGATCCGGGGCTCGAGCGTTTCGGACCTCTGCAGCGATGCATTGGCGAGGAACGCCTGCACGGCCTGGAAAATGCCGTCTCCGCTCCGGTCCGCGGCCGTACCGGCTCCCGACTCGTCCCGAGCCTCGCGAAGGCGGGGGTTGAATTCGGGGTCGTCGGCCAACCCCGTCCGGTCGATGATACTGTCGACCAGGACCGTCGACTGGAGGATCTCGACCTCGTTCTGGAGGTCGCGTTCCGTATCCTGCGCGACGAGTGCTCCGACATCGATGATGCGCTCGCCCGGCGCGTCGATGATCAGCTTGGCGTTCGCCTCGAAATGCGGGACCGATCTGTTTGTGGTGACGTATCCGATGAGCCCGGCGACGAGAACGAAGGCGAGCAGCAGCCACTTTCTGAACCAGATCTTGCGGACAATCCCGGAGAAATCGGTGAAGAGCTCGTCTTCGTTTCGGGCCTCGGCCCGACTTGGCCGCTCATCCGCGCGCGAGACAGTTTCCTGGATCATACTGGCTCTCCTAAACTCTAAAAATATTACTTTCGGAACCGGGTATCGTTCCGACGATCGCTCAAACACAACATGATTCTATGCACAAGCTATAAGCCTGTCTGGTCGATATGACATGATCTCTCTGGAGCCGAAGCAGCTCGGCGACATCGCAATCGCGAGAGCGAATCGATCTCTCGCCGCGACGTCGGCCACATTATACCCTAGGTTATAAAACTCGAGCATAACTCGCCTAGATCGATGGCGGACGCCCGATTTCCTGGCAGCGTACGAATACTCGGTCCCGCCCCGAGAACCAACCGCTCTCGTCGGGGTACTTCTTCGGCGCAATTCGACCCGAAGACCTATTGCCAGGTCGCAATATTTTGGTTAACGTCTCAAGGGATTGGTCAAGATTGATAATATCTTACTTTACGGCCTCTCATCCATCTACCAAGTAAGTTTTTTTGCAAGTTCTTTCTGATTTCGACGCTTTAGTTTTGTTCAAAGTGTTTGTACGGAAAAATCATTTGGGGTTGTTATGGCTCATTTCAGGATGCCGTTTCGCGCGACTGATCTAGAATATTCTGTAGACTATGTTGATGCGGAAGATCACTCGTTTTTTGACAATCGGTCCATGCTCGACAGTGTCGACCGCCGTACCTACAGGATCACGAAATCGTCCGTCGATCTCGTACTGACGTTTCTGGCATTGCCGATACTGATTTCCTTCGGGGTCTTGCTTCTGTTTCTCAATCCTATCCTCAACCCCGGACCGCTCCTCTTCAGGCAGGAGAGAATGGGCAAGGGCGGCCGCCGTTTCTGGCTCCTGAAATTTCGGACGATGCGACCGTCCAAGCAACTGGTTCGGCGGCCGGGTGACCCCCTGGAGACGCACAGAATTACGAAGTTTGGACAGTTTCTGCGCTCGACGAGGCTGGACGAATTGCCGAATTTCGTGAATGTTCTGCTGGGAGACATGAGCATCGTCGGGCCCCGGCCAGATGCATGGTCCCATGCATGCGAGTATATCGAATCCATCCCGTACTATCGCGAGAGGTTCAGGGTACGGCCCGGCATAACGGGATTGGCGCAAATCAATGTCGGCTATGCGGAATGCGACGCGGCGAATCGTCGGAAAGCGGAAGCTGACCATCGCTACGTGATGACGGCCAGCCTCCGGGGGGACCTGAACATCATGATCTCGACCATCGGAGTGATGCTATCTCGATCTGGTGCGAAGTGAGAAATGATCCGGGCGCTCGGTCTTCACGGAGGAGTCCTGTTCTGTAATCCCAGCCCGTCTGCAATTGGCTTGATATGTATCTGAGTGCGAGTTCGCAGCGATGGTGAATTTGTCGACCTGGGGAATGGCCCTCAGGCTCCTCGATGCCCACGAGAGGGGAGAAGCCCTCAAGCTGCTCCTCGTCGCAGCCTTTTCGGCATTGATGGAGATGACGATGGTAGGATCCGTGTTGCCGTTCTTGACCATCCTCATGGATCCCGCCTCCATCGCGACGAACCCGCGTCTCGATGCGATATACCGATTCTTCGAATTCGAAACCGAGTATGCCTTCGTGGTCGCCGCAGGGATCCTGTCTCTCTTCTGTATTCTCATTGCCAGCGGCAGCGTCGTTCTCAGAACGTCGATGACCATAAGGTTTTCTCTGGCCCGCCAGCATTCCTTCAGCGTCAAATTACTTCGTGTTCTTCTGTCCCAGAAGTACCCGTTCTTCCTGGACCGCAACAGCGGAGAACTCTCGAAAATCGTTCTCGACGAGACGATCCATCTCGTGAATGGATTCATTCTTCCGGCATTGAAGCTGGTGACCGCTAGCATGACGATATTGGCGCTGGTCATCCTTCTCTTTTGGGTCGATTCTCTCGTCGCTGTCGCAGCCTTTGGCTTGTTCGGCGGTGCATACGCCCTGATCTATCTGGCCAATACCGCCCTACTGGGAAGATTGGGGGAGAAGCGGGTCACGGCGAATACAGATCGATACAAGGTCGTCAACGAAGCTTTCGGGGGAATAAAGGATATCAAGATTCTCGGACGGGAGAAATTCTACGTCGATCGGTACACTTCTCCGTCGTCTGCAATGGCTGAAAGTACGGCTTCGATGCGCCTCCTGTCCGAAATTCCGGGCCATGTCATACGAGCGCTAGTCTTCGTTTCGGTTATCGTGCTCTGCCTGCTCCTGATCGATCGCGGGTCTTTTTCCGACGGCCAGCTCATCACGACGCTCGTTCCGACGCTTGCGGTATTCGCCCTCGCCGGTCAACGTCTTCTACCGGCGCTGACCCAGGCCTATAATGCGATCACCGCAATCCGGTTCGGCTCGCCCGCGGTCAAGGTCGTTCACGACGCCCTCCTTCTCGGGACGGGCAGATTGGCCGAAGAGAGCGGTGAATCGGAACCGTTTCGGATGAAACGGGAGTTGACGCTCAAGAATGTCAGCTTCACCTACCCCGCATCCCGGCTTCCGAGCCTGAGCGATATCGATCTGACGATACATCGAGGTGAGCGGATCGGTCTCGTCGGCGGGACGGGCGCGGGAAAGACAACGTTGGCCGACATTGCGCTCGGTCTCATCCGCCCGAGCGTCGGCGAGGTCCTCGTAGACGGCGCGGCGCTCGCACCGCAAGACATGCGGTCGTGGCGACGGCTGGTCGGCTATGTTCAGCAGGACATCTTCCTGGCGGACACATCGGTCTGGCAGAACATTGCGCTGGGCGTGCCCCATGCCGAGATCGACATGGCCCATGTCAGACACTGCGCCCTGTTAGCGAAGATCGATCATTTCGTTCGCAACGAGCTTCCGGAGGGGTTCGATACGAATGTCGGAGAGCGTGGCGTTCGCCTGTCGGGGGGACAACGGCAAAGGGTCGGTATCGCACGTGCGTTGTATCACAACGCCGATATCATCGTCTTCGATGAGGCGACCAGTGCACTTGACAACCTGACCGAGCGGGATGTGATCGAATCCATCGAGTCGCTGCCCGGCGAGAAAACGATCATCGTGATCGCGCACAGGCTGAGCACGGTTCGGCATTGCGACCGGATCGTCGTTCTCGAAGGTGGACGGGTCGTCGGTTGCGGAGCGTGGGAGTCGCTCGCCGAAAACAATGCCGCATTTCGACAGCTCGTTCAGAAGTCCGAGGTGGTGCAATGAATTTGCTCGGCATGGATGTCGCCGCAAGTCGGTCGCCGTGGACCGGTTCTCCATGGTAGGCTCGACGGGAGACATATGGCGCAACGGGCTTTCTGCGTATGGTTCGATCGACCGGCAGCGGTTCGAGGATGGACGGTTGACGATTCTCTATGTGCTGGCCGGTGATGTGCAAAAGGCCAGTTCGCGGGTTCGCGGATACCGAATCGGCGAGGAGCTCCTGCGATCGGGCCACGCGGTGGAGTTCTTCTCGGGCGCGTCTCGTGCCGATGTCCTTCGTCTTGCCGTCCGGGTCAGGCGAGTCGATGTCGTCGTGTTTCAAAAGCGCTACGGGCGGTACGATCCAATCCTCGTCTCGATGGCGCGCAGATCCGGGGCGACCGTTTTCTTCGACATCGACGACCACCCGTCGAAAGCGGGTGTTCCGTCGACGCTTCGAAATGCCGACCGGATGATGCAGCACGCCGACGCGGTTTTCGCAGGAAGTCACGCGCTCATGAAGCTTGCTGGCCAGGCGGGCGGAAAGCCGATTTTCATCCCGTCCGGGGTGCGGCCGGAGGAGTATCGTGTTCTGACACCCAAGCGTCGGGATAGAACATGCGTGGGTTGGATCGGAAACGGACGGCATTATTCGGACGATCTTGTCGCGATCCTGAGGGACGTACTTGGGGAACTGGCCTCGCGGAGGCCGATTTCTTTCCGGCTCGTCGGGTCCTGCGGCGAGGGCGCATTGCGCGACGCGTTCGGTGGGATTCCGAACCTGGACTGCGAATTCGTCGATGGGATCGATTGGTCATCCCCCGACGAGGTCTCGGCGTCGATGGCGAGCTTCGACATCGGGGTCTATCCGCTGCTTCCTAAGGCATTTAACGAATACAAATGCGCGTTCAAGGCGATCGAGTACATGGCGAGCGGCCTGCCGGTTGTCGCCAGCGACGTCGGCGCGAATGGCGACGTCGTCGAACACGGCAAGACCGGCATCCTGGCGAACGAGAAGGCCCAGTGGGTCTCCGCGATCGAGGGCCTAGCGGACGATATCGATCGTCGCGAAGCTCTGGGGCGTGCGGGCCGGGCCTCCGTCGAGCGGAACTACTCCATCGCGTCTCTCGCGTGCCGAACGGAAGCGGCATTCCATGCGGCACGCGCCGAGCGGAGGACGGCATGATTCTCCGATCCATAAGAGGATGCCCGCTCGACGGCGGCGCAGGCGAACGATGCTGAAGGTCGCGTACGGCTCGGTTCCGAAGGATGGTGGAACCTATACATTCTTCCGCAACATAAGGCGGCCGCTCCTGGAGCGTGGTGTCGATATGCGCTGCGTGAGTTGCGGAGCGGAGCAGCGTGAGCTCTGGGAGGAGGAGTATGTCGTCGATGGATGCGTTCTTCTGGCGCCGCAGTCGCGGAGGATACGCAGTCAGTCTCGCCGTTTCGCGGAATGGTGCGAGGAAGAATCAATAGACATCGTCATGGGGATCAATTCGGAAGCCATTCTGTCATCGATCCCCCATCTTCCGCGACATATCCGGATCATGGCCCGTTGTGCGAATGCTTTCGATCATGGCTACAGGATCACCATGTCCGGGCGGGATCGGCTCAGCCGGATCGTCGCTCTCAGTCCGCGGCTAAGGGACGATCTCGTTTTGAAATACGGTGCCGACCCCGACAGGGTCGAACTCATTCCGAACGGGTTAAACTCCATGCTTTTCGACGCCGCCGCGGCGCGCCCGCGCGGCACTTCGCAACGCCTTGCGCTGGGTTTTCTCGGTCGTTTGGAGCACAGGCAGAAAGGCGTGCTGCTGATCCCGGAAATCCTTGAAAATCTTGACAAATGCGGTGTCCCCTTCGATCTCAGGATTGTCGGAAAGGGACGGGACGAAGACGAGCTCCGTGAAAGGCTCGCGGCCTATATCGAGCGGGGAGACGTCGAACTCCTCGGCGCTCTCGGTCCGGACGGTGTCCGCGAATTCCTCACCGAAACGGATGCCCTGCTTTTTACCTCGTATTTCGAGGGTATCCCGAATGCGCTCCTGGAAGCGCTGACGGCCGGGGTCGTTCCCATCGCCTACGCTATCGACGGAATCACCGATTTCGTGATCAATACTGGGGAGACGGGCTTCGTATGCAGACACGGCGACGCGGCCGAGGCGGCGAAGTGCATCGCGCTATTGCACAGCGACAGGGAGCGACTCCGCAAGATGCAGTCAGCAGCAGCAGCTTCGGCACGATCGCGATTTTCGGATACCCGCGCGGCGGACGCTTACGCGAGGCTGTTCCATAAGGTCATGACAGAACCTGTTCCGTCATGGCAGCCTCGACCGTGGTCCGAATTCCGACCGGACCCGAATTTCCGACAAAGCTGGACCAAGTATCTACCTAGATCTACGCGCATTCAGGCACGCGCCTTCGCGGATCGCGCCGCGCGTCGCATGAGAAATTTCATGGCAATCAAGGCATGACGACCACCGCCGCATATACCGTGACCAGGCGCACAGCCTCGACGCCCGAAACCGCGGCGATGACCATCTTGCGAGGTTCCGGCGTATCAGGACCCACGCGGGATATACGGGTTCTGCAGGTCATCAATTCGTACGGCACCGGGAGAGGCGGGGCGGAAGTCCTCGCGCTGGGGCTTCATGCGGACCTGCGAACGAGCGGCGTTCGGAGCGAATTACTTGGGCTCGAGGCCCCGTCGGACGCGGATATCCCAAATGCGACCAGTCTCGGCTTCGCAAACCCCTACGACCCGAGGGTCATTTTCAGACTGGCAGCGGCGATCGGACGCGCGGCGCGGCGGGCCGACGTGATCCATGCGCACCTTTTCCCGACATCGGCCTACATATCGTTGCTGGTCCGCACCGGCCTCATCCGCAAGCCGTGCCTGTTCACGGAGCACAATACGTGGAACCGTCGACGCGACAGGACGCTCGGACGTGCCGCGGATAGCCGAATTTACCGCAAGTTCGACCGGATAGTCGCCATCAGCGAAGGGACGCGATCGGAACTCGTTTCGACCTATCCCATCTTGGCGGGCAAGGTGGAGGTAATCGTCAACGGCATCTTGCCGCGGTTCGAGCGGCCCGTTGAAAGGACCCCGACGCCGGTCGTAGAGATCTTGTCCATCGGCCGCCTCGTCCGACAGAAGAATTACGACACCGCTCTGCGCGCGCTAGCGCGGCTGGGCGATCGCCGGATCAAATACACCATCCTTGGTGCCGGTGAGGAGGAGGATGCCCTCCGCGCTTTTTCTCGCAAACTCGGGCTCGAGAATCGCGTCTTCTTCGAAGGGTTTGTCGCCGACATCGGACCGTATGTCGGACGGGCCGATATCTTTCTCATGCCGTCGCGATGGGAAGGATTCGGGTTGGCGGCCGTCGAGGCGATGAATGCCTCCTTGCCGCTGGTGGTATCGAACGTGGAGGGATTGCGAGAGGTCACGGGCGGCGACGAAAGCTGTGCGCTTCACGTCCGACCCGACGATGTCGATGCGATGGCCGGTGCTTTGGCCAAGCTGATCGACGATCCGGATGCGCGCCGCAAGAAAGGCCGGAGCGGCTTCGAGAGATCGAAACTCTTTCGACGGGATGCGATGGTCGCACGCTATGCCGACCTTTATCGCCGATTGGCACGCGCATCATGAGGAGCCTGACACAGAACCTCGACCATACGCCCGGGATCGGGCTCTTCGGCATATTCGTGTTCCTTCTCGTATCGATGCCGCGTCTGGGAATGAAGGTCGGGCCGGTTCCAGTCTATGCGATCGATTTCCTTATTCTCCTTCTGATTTTTTTCGCGGGCAATCTGCGATCCGCCGATCTGACCCGCCAGCCCTTCCAGGGAATGGTGATCGCACTTCTCGCCGCCCGGATCGCGAGCGAGTTCATCGGGTACAATCTCGGTGCCGAATTGATCGAGACGGTTTATACGATGGGCCGAGTGACCCTGGCCTTCTCGGTCTTCTTTCTGACCTGGCATTTCGTCCGAACTCCGCGCGATCTCGAAGTCGTCCTCAAGGCCGCTGTGATCGGAGGAACCGTCACATGCGTGCTGATGATCATGACGTCTCTTCCGATGACCCGTCCGACGGTCATCGATCTCGTTTTCGGCAATCGATTTCTCGAGCCCGCCGCGGACATCGTCGAGCGGAAATTCGGCGACGCGGGCGAGAGCGGCGTCCGCGGACGGACATTGGTGGGCGTATCGATCATGAGTGCGACCTACATCAACGTCATATGGCCGTTGGCGGCATTGCTCGCGCTGATGCCATTCGCTTCCGTTCCATGGCGCCGCATTGCGACCATTGCTTGCATCCTGGCGCCGATCGGCGTCCTCATGAGCTATTCCCGAGGCCCGATCATCGGCTCGATCATGGTCTTCCTGGCGGTTCTCGTGTTTTCGATGCGGGGTTTCACGCTTCGCGTTGTCGCACCATTGGCGGTGCTCGCCTTGATCGTTCTCTCGGTCGGAGCGAATTCCTCGGCTTTCTTCTTCGAAAGACTGGTCAATCGAACTCAGGCGGTTCTTGATGATCCCTTCGCCGACGAGCGCGAATCCGAAAGAATCCTCGCCTATGTCGAGCCGTTCCAGCACGTTCTTCGAAACCCGCAATACCTCGTCGTTGGTGAAGGCACGGCCATCCTGCGATCCGATATCCTGCCGGAGCAATCCGGCAAGGCCACGCACGCGCTTTTCGGAAAGGCATATTATACGAGTGGAATGGTTTCCGCCGTTCTCTTCATACTTCTCGTTCTGAACGGGCTATACCTGAGCACATGGCATGCCTCTCGGAGACGAGACCCGATCGGCCGAAATTTCAGCAGAGCAATGCTGCTCGCGTTGCTGGGAATGATCCCCTGGGTCGCATTCACTCATGGAATCGTTTCGGCGCCGAGAGGCACGATGTTCTTCTTTCTCGTGCTCGGCCTGACCAGCGTCTTAAGACGTTTCCCGCTTCATGAACCATTTCCAATGGAACCCTTGTCGTCAAATGCGAACGATCGTCATATTACTGTCTGACAAACGGTCAGGCTCTACGATGTTGCAGGCGGAGTTGTGTCGACACTCGTCGATTCAGCATGTCGAATACACGCCGCATACTCATTTCGAGACCCACCACTGGCTGAAGGCGGCCGTTCTACTCCGTCGGCCCGGCGCACTCTATTCGAAAAACGAGCCATATCGAGGCTATGGTTCGGTGGGGAATGCCCGGGCATACATGATCGATACAGTGTCCAAAAACGTGCCAGGGTTCGAAGTTCCGAAAGAAGACGAGGCATTGGTCTATGAAGGCTGGAATGCCCTTTGCAGAAGGTACGCGCAGCCAGTCTTCTTCGAAAAATCGCCGCAGGTCGTTGCGGAATGGGCCGCACTGAGTCTTCTGATCGATTGGGCGCTTGAAACCGAATTTTCCGTGAAGGTTATCGGGCTCGTGAGGAACCCGCTCGCGGTTCAGTACTCTGCCGAGAACTTGTTTTCGACCGACCCGGAACATCGGCAGTTCGGATGGCTTGCGTCACATCGCAATCTCGTACTCGCGAGGGAGATGCTTGGACCCGATCGATTCAGGTTGGTCAGATACGAAGACATCGTCACCGATCCCGCCGGCACTCTTTCGGATCTCTTCGACTTTATCGGCGTGTCGGACGAGGGGCTCGGCGAACGCGAGATCCGGCGCGGCTCGGTCGACAAATGGCGCCTCGATCGGTCCTATACGCTTCAGCTGGACCGAAGCGTTGCACAGATTGCTGAGTTGCTCGGCTATTCTCAAGAAGACCTCTTAAACGAGAATCGGCCTGAATCCGGAAAAGCAGCCCCTCATCGCACAGTTTCTAAAAGGATCCTGAGACTTAAACTCAACTGGCTTCGGGATCGATTTCTCAGACCTATCGGCATGCGGCTTAGATCACTTGCGACGGCAAGGCGATAAAATGTCAGCGGGACCGATCTCTCGGAATGGACAGAAGCCCACTTTGGGCGTCGTTGCGATAAGCTACAACGAGGAACGGGATTTGCCGGGATTTCTGGATCATTTGCTCCCTTGGGTGGACGAGATCGTCCTCGTGGATGATGGATCGACCGATGGAACCGTAGGGATTGCACGGCGCGCGGGTAAGACGGTTAAGTTCGTTCGAAGTCCCAGGTCATCGGGGGAATATTTCAGTCATCAGCGAAATAAGGGTATCGACGCCGCCGAGAGCGATTGGCTCCTTCATATGGATGTTGATGAACGGGTTAGCCCCGAATTATCAACCGAGATCCTGCACGCTATCGCATCGCCTGGGCGAGACGCCTACCGGTTCCGACGGATGAATTATTTCATGCACCGTCCGATGCGCGGCGGGGGCTGGCAGGATTGGAATCTGGTTCATCTCGCGCGCCGCAAAGTCCTTCGCTTCGGGGGCATGTTTCACGAAAGCTGCCTTGTGGAAGTATCGGCTTCCCGCATCGGACAACTTCGTGAACGGATGATACATTTCAACGAAGAAGACTTCATGAAGCGTCTTAGAAAGAGCGACCTTTATCTTGAGGAAATCGTCAAGGACGTTGAGCGGCGACGTCCGAGGGTTCGGCCCATTGATCTCATCGTCGATCCGTTTGCGGATTTCGTAAAAAAGCTGCTTTACAGGAAGGGTTTTCTTGACGGAGTTCCGGGCCTCATCTGGGCGATCCACGGGGCGACCGCGCGGTTCCGGGCCGTTGCGTGGGTATGGGATGCACAGAACAAGATAAGTCGGGACGAGTTGGAAACTGATTTGCGTGATCGCTGGAAAACTTCGGGACAAGGATTGGAGCGGTGAAATCCAGACGCGAAAATTTTCCCCGCGTGACGATTGTCGTCCCAACCTTCGAACGCGGGCATCTTATAGTCGATGCGCTAGAGTCGATCCGCGAGCAGACGATAAGGCCTCTGGAAATTATCGTGGTCGATGACGGTTCGACTGACGATACGCAGAACGTGGTCGCAGCCTGGTATGCAAAGAAGGGAACCGACATCGATCTCCACCTCATCAGACAGTCCAATCTCGGGGGTAACGCCGCTCGGAACGCTGGTATTAGGGCAGCTCGGGCGCCATTGGTTGCCTTCCTCGATAGCGACGACGAATGGCACCCGGAAAAGCTTCAAAAGCAGCTTGAAGTTTTCGCCCGAAACGCAGATTTCGGCGCTGTCTACTGCGGAGTTGTCGAAACAGATCTTGAACGCCGTCCCGTTGTATCGCCCTCTCGTCGAAGATACCCCGAAGGACAGATTTTGGACAAATTACTGATCTCTGATGTCACGGCTCCAACATCGGCCTTTGTCGTCAGACGAGACGTTTTTGATAGGGTTGGCCTTTTCGATATCGACCTGGAAGCTCGGCAGGATTGGGACATGTGGATCCGAACTTCCTCGGTCGTCGATATGGGTGCGGTCCCGGAAGCGCTTGTGAACCTGCG
The DNA here is from genome assembly GCA_947489705.1 of uncultured Paracoccaceae bacterium. Taxonomy (GTDB): domain Bacteria; phylum Pseudomonadota; class Alphaproteobacteria; order Rhodobacterales; family Rhodobacteraceae; genus Palleronia. Next base: position 5,010 of record CANLEQ010000037.1, on the reverse strand, counting down.
ACACCACGATGGACCCCGGACGCAAAGCGATCCAGAACGTGAAATCAGAGCTTATAGGGCGATCCGCCGGAAGAGCTCGCACCTACTAAAGCGTCAATCAGTTTTCGTTCGAGCCGCCGCATTGTCTTCGTATTATCGCCGTATCGGTCGCGTAAATGCTTGGCTTCTCGATCGGCCGGGCTACGCGTTTCTATGCTATATTTACGCGATCTGCATCTATCCATTTGAGCCAAACAATTACGCCGCGCTGGTTGGCTTGCTGATACCAAAAAATCTACGAAAGCGTATTAGGACGCATTGGAATCGGCATTTTGGCGCGACGCCGTTCTCCATTCGAAGCCATTAGTTAACGCCATGAAGGTCACCTTTTTTTCAAACCAGTTTTCCGACAGCCGCGGGCATGGGCTTGCGCGCTATGCAAGACAGCTTTTCGCCGCCTTGAAACGCATATCTGATCTGGAGGTTACGCCGGTTTCTGCCTGGACCTCCATGGATCCGATTGCCAGGTCAGAGCTTGAAAAAGACTCCGGACTGAGGTTGTCTCCCCTCGGACGGCGGCTGACGCCGTTGGCCTGGAATTATCTGGATTGGCCGAAGATCGAGACGTTGTTTCACCAAACCCCTGATGTCGTGCATGCGACCGCACTCGGATATCCGGTCGCTACAAATCGTCCTTACGTCGTCACGATTCATGATCTCGGGCCGCTTACTCACCCCCAGTTTTTTTCGAACACCCGTCCCTGGATCATGGAAAACGCGCTCAGGCACGCGGAACGAAACGCAGGCGCGATCGTCTGCGTGTCGCGTTCGACTGCGGATGAGGTTGCGACGTATCTCGGCGCCCATATCGAGCCGCGCCTTGAGGTCGTTCACGGCGGTGTATCTGAGGAATTCTTCCTCGACACTGAGAGCTTTGATGCCACTAGTGCTAATCCTCTGCCGTTCGACGCCCCATTCATTCTGACAGTCGGCAAAATCAGCCCGCGGAAAAATGTTCAAAACGTCATCGAAGCACTATCTCTGGTCAAACACGAGATACCTCATCACCTCGTGATCGTCGGCGGAGAAGGTTGGGACGCCGAGCCGGTCTTAAAGGATATTGTCGGAAGCGAAATCGTCGATCGGATACATAACCTGTGCTACGTTGACGACGATACGCTCCGACAGCTTTACAGAAAGGCGGCGCTCTATGTTCTCCCGTCTTTTTACGAAGGATTCGGCCTCCCTATCCTGGAAGCCATGGCGAGCGGCACACCGGTGATTGCGGCAAACGCATCTTCGCTCCCCGAAATTGCGGGGAATGCAGCCGTTCTCGTCGATCCAGCTTCGGTCGAGGAACTGGCGGAGTCCATGCGGTCGATCTGTCTGAACGATAGCGAAGCGGACCGATTGAGGGACGCGGGATACAGACGTGCGCGAAATTTTTCATGGCGGAAATGTGCGAATGATATGCATGCTGTTTACAGCAATCTCGTTGCGATGGAGGCGCGTTGAGCCGTGCATGTCCTACTCACCGGAAACACGTCCTTCAAAATCGCGAACTTTCGGCGAGGACTGGTCCGTTTTCTTCTAGAGCAGGGATGCAGCGTTTCCACACTGGTTCCCGTTGATCCCTGGACAGCGGAGCTCGAAGCGCTGGGATGCCGGATTTTTCCGCTGCGTATGAACCGAAAGGGTATCAGGCCCGATGAAGAGATACAGCTACTAGGCAGCTTTCGCCGTAGCTTTGCAGAAGTAAAGCCGGATGCCGTACTGGGATTTACCATCAAGAACAATATTTACGGATCGATCGCGGCAGAGAAGCAAGGCATACCATTCTTTCCGAATGTCACGGGAATGGGTTCAGCTTTCGAAAGGCACGGTATCCGAAGGCTTGCTGTCCGTTACCTTTACCGTCGCGCGTTTCGCGCGACGCCTGCCGTTTTCTTCCAGAACAGGGAAGACAGAGCATTTTTCATTGAGAATAGAATCATCGAACCAGATCGTACGCGTGTGGTACCCGGATCCGGGGTCGATCTCGAGAACTTTTCGGTAGGGAAACTGCCCGGCGGGGGGCAAGATACAGTCTTTCTAATGGTCTCGCGAATGCTTCCAGCCAAGGGAGTTCGGGAATTTTGCGCTGCCGCTGGACGGCTGAGGTCGGCCTATCCAAGCGCTTCCTTTCGGCTGCTTGGCCCGCTCGACCCGGGTAATCCGACCGCAATCACTGATCGAGAGCTCGAGCACCTGACCAAATCTAATGCAGTCGAGTATCTCGGAGATACGAGAGACGTTCGTCCCTATATCGGTCTGGCTGATTGCGTTGTTTTGCCAAGCTATTACAAAGAGGGAACGCCGCGAGCACTAATAGAGGCAGCTGCGATGGGCCGGCCCGTTATCACCGTGGATACCGCCGGATGCCGGGACGTCGTAGAGGACTGTATTACAGGTTTCGTCTGCATCCCAAAGAATACTGATAGTTTGGCCGAAGGAATGTGTCGCTTCTTGGCGATGCCCTCAGAGGAGCGCGTTCGTATGGGCCTGAATGGCCGTCAAAAAGTCGAAACCGAGTATGACGAAAAGATCGTCATCGAGGCATATTGGCGGGAATTGGCGCCCATTCTCGCTGGGTCCATAACGTCGGAGCGGAACGTCGACCTCGCCTTAAAGGCCAAATGGATTACGTAATATGTACATTTCCGAGCGTATTATTTTTCCCCAGATGCAAAAAACAGGATGCACTCATATAACTCGGATATTGATGAAATACGACGGAGGTATAGTAGTATCTAAGCACGAGCCGATTCAGCGCCGTTCCGACGTCGACGGCCGTATCGTTCTTGGGTCGATACGTAACCCGTGGGATTGGTACGTCTCACTCTGGGCCTATGGATGCTCCGGACGGGGAACGCTACGAAAATATCTCGCCGCAGATCCCCTGTCACGGTTCAAGCCAACATTTCCGATCAAACCCACGGCGGGAGCGAAGCAGCTTGCCCATGCGATAATCGATTGGCGGCTGACACGGTTGTTCGAACCCCTTTACAGAGACGTCGAATCTGTCACGAATTTTCGCAATTGGCTGAAATTGATCTTGGGTGATGTTGGCAGAAGGTCGTTACCGGGAGGGTATCGTCGTTCTTCATTGTCTGAAAGCTTAGGCTTGATGTCCTATCGTCATCTCCATTTCAGCGCATCCCAAGAAGATGTCCGCAGATTCTCTACTCGCAATAGGAATTTTTCATCCATTCGGGACTTCTACGAACAATTCTGTCTTACGGACCATGTGATTCGGCTAGAGAGCCTTTCGGATGATCTGTCGCAGGTATTTAAGCGACTTAATTTGAGGGTTTCAGAGAGCGAGCTGGAGGGTATCGAGCGCACGAACACAAGTAAACATCGATCATTCTCCGACTATTACGACAGCGAGAGCGCGGACTTGGTTATGAAGCGCGATACTCTTATCGTCGAGCAGTTCGGATATAGCAGGCCTTTTGAATTGTCTTGAGATCGATAGGGATTTAATTTCCGCCTGTACCGTTATTGTAGCGAGGTGATAATGAGAAGACTGATCAAGCGATATTTCATCAACGGCCCACGACGCACAGGTCTTCGTCTTCTCGAAAGTATTCAGCGGATTAGATTCAAGCGCCATTTGTCGCTCCTTCCCGCCAAGGCCAATGAAATCGTGCTTATTTCGATGGCAAGAAATGAAGCTATTCGCCTTCCGTACTTCTTCAAATATTATAGACAGCTCGGCGTCGATAGGTTTGTGATCCTAGATCACCTATCAACCGACGAAACCGCGGAGATCGTTGCACGGGAAGAGAATGCTGACTGCATACGAGTAGCGGGCAACTTCATCTACAAACGGATTTGGCTGCAGACCGTTGCGGAGAAGGTCGCGGGAGATCGTTGGTGCCTCGTTGTGGATGTAGACGAGTTTCTAGTGTGGCCGGAGATGGAGAGATTGACCCTTCGTAACCTTATCCGTTTGATGGAGACGAACGGCGCGGATGCTTTCCGGTGTCGACTATTGGACATGTATCCACGTGGTGAAATCGGGGCGGTCAAATATAGCTCCGGTCAGGATCCACTCGAAGTTGCGCCATACTTCGATGGAGGAGACCAGGCGAGATCGCGTGTTTTTGGAGTTTCACCAGAAATGAATAAAGTTCCCTTGCTTTATTTCAGCTCTAATGTTCAGCTGGATCGGGGAAATCACAATATTCAGGGCGCTGAGTTTTACGGATCGTCCGGGGCTCTACTTCACTTCAAGTTCCTGAACGATTTCCCCGGCAAGGTAAGATCCAATCGTTTGATCGACATTTTCGATCAGACCTATAGTCGGGAACTCTCAGCATATCAGGAAAAAACTCAGTCGGCTTGCCCTCTAACCCTCTTTTCAAACAGCTCGATCCGATATGAGGGGCCAGAGCAACTCGTTCATCTCGGCATGATCTAGGTCATGTTGACAAAAGACTTAACCAGAGGCGGATGGATGCGATGTCTATGAAGCCGAGGAAGCTCTCCGCAGTCTTGTCGTAGCGGGTTGCGACACGGCGGGCGTTCTTCAGCTTGTTGAAGTATCGCTCGACGAGGTTGCGCAGGGAATACAGCGAATGATCGACGCCGACGCGCATCTTTCGAGACTTGCGCATCGGGATTTGTGTCAGCACATCACGCGCGTCCATCTTTTGGCAAATGCTGTCAGCATCATACCCCCTGTCTGCCAACAGGACGCTCGGCTCGGGCAAGTTATCGGCCATGACCAGGTCGAAGCCCAGATAGTCCGACGTCTGGCCCGGTGTGATCTCTGTCCTCATGGGCAGGCCCGCTGCATTGACGCGGAGGTGGATCTTGGTCGTGAAGCCACCTCGAGAACGGCCACAACCCTGCCGCAGAGTCCCCCTTTTGCGCCCGCTGCCTGATGATGGGCGCGGATGACGGTGCTGCTCGCGACAGGCCTCGCGCTCACCGGCGGGCCGAGCTGGTCAGTCGCGCTGCGCGGCAGGCAGGCTGACAGCGAGA
>CANLEQ010000036.1 GCA_947489705.1 uncultured Paracoccaceae bacterium | reverse complement strand
CCTCAACCGCTTCACCGCACTCGGCGTCCCCGTCACGCAGCCCGTCGGCTAACGTCAGACGGGGAAAGGGGAGATCCCTTCGTCAGGCACTTCGGGCAACAAGGCGTAAGATACTCTATCCCGTGCACGGAGGCAGTTACATCGTCTGCGCCTCTTGGGGCTCGCACGCTATGCTTGACAGCCTCCCCATTGTGCCTAACCTACCATACGGTAGCTATGGGAGGTCAACCATGTCCAACAGATTCACGACGGCAATCGCCGCCGCGACTTGTCTCACCGCACCCGCCGCGCTTGCGCAGCAAGATGCGTGGCAGCCCGATCGACCGATCAATATTATCGTGCCTTGGGCCGCCGGGGGATCGACAGACCAGGTCACCCGCGTCGTGGCTCCGATCCTCGAGGACGCGTTGGGCACTGAGGTCGTCGTGGTGAACCAGCCGGGCGCGTCGGGATCGACCGGTACCGCGGCCGCCCTTGATGCGCCGCGCGACGGATATACCTGGACCGCGAACGCGATCGCCAACAATGCGACATACGCGGTCACGGGGCTGGTTCCCGACACGTCGATCGACGATTATCGGGTGTATCTGCATGTGGCGAACGTGCCGCTAGTCAGCGTCAATGCGAACAGCGAGTACCAGGATTTCCCGGCGTTGCTCGATGCCATGGAGAACGGGTCGGTCACGGTCGGCACCGCAGGGATCAACAGTTCCGGCGGGATGGCGCTTGCCGCGCTGCGCGAGGGCACCGAAAGCGATTTGGCCGGCGCGCGGATGATCACCTATGACGGCGGCAACCCTGCGGTGATCGCAGCGGCTTCCGGCGAGGTGGTCGCCACCACACAGCTTGCCGTTGAGCAGACCGAAATGGTCCGTGCCGGGCGTTTGCGGGCGTTGACCGTTCTGTCCGACGAACCGCTCGAAGTCGAAGGAATAGACCCTGTGCCGCCGATCACCGAATTCCTCCCCAATTTCCATGTTGCGGCCGACTATTTCGGGGTGTTCATCCCGACGGGCGCCCCGCAGGAGGTTTACGATACGGTCGACCGCGTCTGGGAGGAAAATGTCATGAATAGCGAGGAGCTGAAGCAATACGCGAATGACCGCGGTGCCGTCTTTGCTCCGAGTTACGGCGAGGACGCGATGGAACGCGCCATGCCGGTCGTGACGGCGGAAGCCTGTTCGCGCGTGACCCGCGGAGAGGCCGTCATCGACCCGGCCGAGATCGGCATCGACTGCCCCGAGGATTGAGCCGAACCGGGGCGCCGCGCTGCGGCGCCCCCTTTCCTCAAGCAGGTGGAGATCTTCGATGCAGATGACGCTGGCCGATCGTCTGACCGCGATCGTACTCGGTGCGCTCGGCTTTTCCATGGCCGTCGGCGGATACCGGATGGATCGCCTGGAATTCCGGCAGATCCATCCCGCCTCGATCCCCGGCCTCGTGCCGATGATCCTTGGCGTATTGATGGTCGTATGCGCCTTGTTTCTCTGGCGTGAGGCAGTGCGAGCCCATGACGAAGACAAGATTCTTTCGGACGGGTCCTGGACTCGTCTCGGTCTGACTGCCGCGAGCTGTCTGATCTATGCGCTGGTGCTGGTGGGGTGGTTGCCATTCATCTGGTCGACGGGCCTGTTCGTCTTCGCCTTCACCGCCATCTTCGGCTGGCCCCAAATGCAAGAAACTAACGCGCGGCTGAAATCGCTCGGAGGTGCCGCGATCCTAGCCGTCTTTACGGCCCTGGGAACCTCGATCCTGTTCGCCGAAGTCTTCCTGGTGCGTTTGCCATGAATGCGCTCGGCGATCTCGGGACGGAGTTGCTGGCGCTTCTGACGCCCGCGATGATTTTTCACGCGGCCTGGTCGACGCTGCTCGGGATCATCATCGGCAGCTTGCCTGGCCTGACGGCGACGATGGGCGTGGCGTTGATGACCACGCTGACCTATTCGCTCGACAGCACGACGGCGATCATGGTCCTGCTCTGCATGTATGTAGGCGCCATCTATGGCGGCTCGCGCAGTGCGATCCTCCTCAACATTCCCGGCACCCCGGCCAGCGCGGCGACCTCGCTCGACGGCTACCCGCTGGCGCAGCAGGGGCGCGCGGGCTACGCGATGGGGCTCGCTACGGCGGGCTCCATGATCGGCACGCTCGTCGGCATCATCCTGCTGGTGATGATCGCGCCGCCGCTGGCCGAGGCGGCGCTCAACTTCGGCAGTTTCGAGTTCTTCTGGCTGGCGGTCTTCGGCGTGGTAATTTCCGGGCAGCTCACGGCAGATTCGACGCCGATCAAGGGCTACATCGCGGGCATCCTGGGCCTCATGGTCGCGATGGTGGGATCGGAAGGCATCCACGCGCATATCAGGTTCAACTTTGGGTTTTCCGACCTCAATGGCGGGATCGGCCTCATCCCGGCGATGGTCGGGGCCTTCGGGTTCGCAGAGGTGCTCAACGCGATGTGGGGGCGCGCAGGGGTCCTGGCCACCGCCAAGGACAAGAGCGACCGGATAATTCCCCACTTGGCCGATATCTGGCGCTACAAGGTTACCTCGATCCGGTCGGGCATCATCGGCACGCTGGTCGGCATCGTCCCGGGCGTGGGTGAAGATATCGGCGCCTGGGCCAGCTACGTCGCCGCACGCCGTACCAGCAAGGAGGCCGATCGCTACGGCAAGGGAAGCTACGAGGGTCTGACGGCCGCCGAGACCGGCAATTCGGCCGTGGTTCCGGGCTCGCTCATCCCGGCGATCACGCTGGCGGTGCCGGGCTCCGCCAGTTCGGCTGTGCTGATCGCGGCACTCTTCATTCACGGCATACGGCCCGGGCCGCTTATCATGATCGAGCAGCCGCAGTTCATCTCCAGCGTGGCCGCGATGCTGATCATTGCCACGCTCTTCATGGGGTTCTACGGTCTCACGCTCACCCGCGGTTTCGTGCAGGTACTGCGAGTGCCCTATGCCTACCTGATGCCCGTTGTCTTCGTCCTGTGTGTCATCGGCACCTACGCACTCAGCCAGAGAATATTCGACATCTGGGTGATGGTCGGGTTCGGGCTCGCGGGCTTCGTGCTGCGCCAGATGAAGTATCCGATGGCCCCGCTGGTGCTCGGGATCATCCTTGGCGACCTGCTCGACAAGAGCCTGAGGCGCGGCCTGACCCTCAGCGACGGGGATCTGACGCCGTTCTTCACCCGCCCGGTCTCGGCCGCGTTCGTGGTACTGATTGCGGTGTCGATCCTGGCCAATATCGGCATCGTTCGACGCGGTGTGTCGCGCGCGTTCAGGCGTCGAGGCACCGAGAATGGCTAGGGCGGCGACAGGGAAGCGCTGCCATCCGAGGGGAGGAATATGACAAATATCCGCGTAGACAGCGTCGACTGGACCGAGCGCGCAGTGTCGATGCGCCTGCCGTTCCAGTTCGGCGCCGTGGTGATGCGAGAAACCGGCGAGGCCCATTGCCATGTCAACGCCGTGATCGACGGTCATCAGGTCGAGGGGCGCTCGGCGCAGCTTATGGTGCCGCGCTGGTTCGATAAGCGTTCCGCCCTATCGGCGGATGAGACCATAGACGAACTGCGCGAGAGCGTGCGTGCCGCTTGTTCCGCGGCCAATGGCATGACGGGGCCGGTCGCGGCGATCGCGCGCGACCTGCGGACGGACGTAGCGGCGCGGATGCCCGCGGACACGCCACGCCTGGCGGCCGGGTTCGGCCCCGCATTGGTCGAGATGGCCCTGATTGACGCGGTTTGCCGGTCGGCTGAGGTGCCGTTCTGGCGCGCCGTACGTGCGGACATCTTCGGGTTGGCGCGGCACTTGCCGGCGGATCTTGATGCAATTGCCCTGACGGAGTCCTTTCGCCGGGTCGCTCCGCCGGACCGGGTGCGGCTGCGCCATACGGTCGGCTTCGACGCACCCCTGACAGCCGAGGAGATCGGCGACGACGCCCCGCGCGACGGGTTGCCCGTCGCACTGGATCAGGTGATCGATACCTATGGAATTCGCGCGTTCAAGATCAAGCTCAAGGGCGATCCGGACGCGGATCTGGCCCGTCTGAGGGCGATCGCTCCCGTCATCGCGGCACAGATCTCACGCGCGAAGGGGCCCTGCGTCACTTTCGATGCAAACGAGCAATATGCCTCCGACAGCTTCGCCGCGTTCTGGGAAGGGCTGCGGCGAATGCAGGAGCTTACGCAGATGCGCGACGCCTTGCGGTTCGTCGAACAGCCTTTCGACCGGTCCGACGCGCTCTCCGGTCCCGTGCCGGGCACGATCACCGCGCCGCTCGTGATCGACGAAAGCGATGATCACGACGACGCCTTCGCCGAAGCCCTGACACTGGGATGGTCGGGCACTTCGATCAAAAGCTGCAAGGGCGTGCTGCGTGGGCTTTTGAACCGGGCGCGGGCTGATGTGGCGGGCGCGATGCTGTCCGGCGAGGATCTGACCTGCCAACCGGGGCTCGGCTGGCAGCAGGATACCGCCATGGCGTCGGCATGCGGGGTCGTCGACGTCGAGCGGAACGGACATCATTTCGCAGGCGGAATGCAGGGCGCGCCCGAGAATGAGGTAGCTCTGAGAATCGCCACCCATGACGACATCTATACCCGCGTCGGCGGCCGCCCCGCGCTTCGGATCGTGGAGGGAGAGATCGCCATCGGATCGCTCGACACTCCGGGATTCGGCGGCGCCTAGGACGACATGGCAGCGTTTTCGTCTTGAACCTACCAGACGGTAGGTTATAGTCCGGGTAAGCCGTAAGGGAGGATCGACAGAGTGAAACAGCAACGCATCGGCATCATCATGCACGGCGTGACGGGTCGCATGGGAATGAACCAGCATCTAATCCGCTCGGTTCTCGCCATTCGCGACCAGGGCGGCGTCGAATTGTCGGACGGGACCCGGCTGATGCCCGATCCGATCATCGTCGGGCGCAACGCCGACAAGATCGAGGCTCTGGCCCGCGCGCACGGGGTGGAGCGGTTCACCACAGATCTGGATGCGGCACTGGCCAATCCGGACGACACGATCTTCTTCGACGCGGCCTCGACCCAGATGCGGCCGGGGCTTCTGCGCCGAGCGATCGATGCAGGAAAGCATGTCTATTCGGAGAAGCCCGTCAGCGAAACGCTAGACGAGGCGGTCTCCATCGCCCGCCATGCACGGGAGAAGGGCGTCAAGAACGGCATCGTGCACGACAAGCTCGATCTGCCTGGGCTCATAAAGCTCAAGCGCCTGCGCGATCTGGGCTTCTTTGGCAAGATGCTCAGCGTCAAGGGCGAGTTCGGCTACTGGGTCTTTACCGGAGACGACCTGACACCTCAGCGCCCGTCGTGGAACTACCGTGCCGAGGATGGCGGCGGCATGATCTCGGACATGCTTTGCCACTGGCGCTATGTCCTCGACAATGTAATCGCACCGGTCAAATCGGTGAGCTGTCTTGGCTTCACTCATGTCGACAGCCGCCTCGACGAGCGTGGGGACCGGTTCGAGGCCACCGCGGACGATGCAGCCTATGCGACCTTCCTGCTCGACGGCCCGGATGGCGAGATCGTCGCGCACATCAATTCGAGCTGGTGCACCCGCGTCCGGCGCGACGACCTCGTAACGTTCCAGATCGACGGCACGCATGGCTCGGCCGTCGCGGGCCTTCACGATTGCTGGTCGCAGCACCGCGTCAACACTCCCAAGCCCGTCTGGAACCCCGACGAGCCGCAGGCGCTGGACTTCTTCGAGGATTGGGAAGAGGTGCCGGACAACACCGTCTTTGACAACGGCTTCAAGGTGCAGTGGGAACAGTTCCTGCGCCATGTGGCGGAGGATGCGCCGTTCTCGTACACCCTGGCCGAAGGCGCCAAGGGCGTGCAACTGGCCGAAGCCGGATACCGATCTTCGAAAGAGCGTCGCTGGATCGATCTCGAGGAGCTGGAGCTGTGAACACCAAACTGGACCTTCCGGGCGGAACCGTCTCGCTGCAGGCCGGGCCCCGCCCGGCGAAGGGCGGCGCATGGAACCGCACCGCCTATGCCGCGGCCCATGTCGTGGCCGACCCGCTGGCCGAAGCAGATCCGTGGGTCGACGTCGCGCTCGACTGGGATCGTACGCTCGCGTTCCGCGAACATCTTTGGGATCTCGGATTCGGCGTGGCCGAGGCGATGGATACCGCACAGCGCGGAATGGGCCTCGACTGGCCGACATCGCTCGAGTTGATCCGGCGATCGACCGAACTCGCGCGTGACAAGGGCCACCTGATCGCGAGCGGGGCGGGCACCGACCATCTTACGCCGGGCCCGGACGTGACGATCGACGACGTGATCCGCGCCTATGAGGAGCAATGCGAGGCCGTCGAGGCGGCCGGGTCGCGCGTCATCCTGATGGCATCGCGTGCGCTGGCGCAGGCGGCGCAGGGGCCCGACGACTATGCCCGCGTCTATGGCCGGATTCTGTCCGGTCTGAAACAGCCCGCGATCCTGCATTGGCTGGGCGAGATGTTCGACCCCGCACTCGAAGGCTACTGGGGCTCGGGCGACCACATGGCGGCGATGGAAACCTGCCTGTCGGTCATCGCCGACAACGCCGACAAGGTCGATGGAATCAAGATCAGCCTGCTTTCGGCCGATAAGGAGATCGCCATGCGCCGCCGCCTGCCCGAAGGCGTGTTGATGTATACCGGCGACGACTTCAATTACCCCGACTTGATCGAGGGCGATGAACAGGGGCATTCGCACGCGCTTCTGGGGATCTTCGACCCCATCGCCGCCGTCGCGGCGCGCGCCCTGTCGGAACTGGCCGACGACGATCGCAAGGCATATCACGCGACCTTCGCGCCGACCGTACCGCTGTCGCGCCATATCTTCCGCGCACCGACGCGGTTCTACAAGACGGGCGTAGTCTTCCTTGCCTATCTCAATGGTCATCAGGACCATTTTACGATGGTCGGCGGTCAGGAAAGCACGCGGTCGACCCTGCATCTGGCCGAAATCGTCCGCCTTGCCAACGAGGCCGGCCTGATTGCGGACCCGGACATGTCAGCCTCGCGCGCGCGTGCTGTATTCGCCGCGCGTGGAATCGTGGCATGAGTGGCTTGGGACCGGAGCGGCTCTCGCTCAACACGGCGACCGTGCGCGCGCAATGGAATCTTGCGCAATGCATCGAAGGCTGCGCACGTCATGGCATCGCCGGCATTTCGCCCTGGCGCGACAAGCTGCACGAGATGGGCGTCGAGCCGGCGGCGCGGGCGATCCGCGACGCCGGGCTGCGCGTGTCGGGGCTATGCCGCGGCGGTTGGTTCACCGAAAGCGGATCGATCGATCGCGACGTGATCGACGACAACAGGCGCGCAATCGACGAGGCCGCGGCACTCGGGGCCGATTGCCTCGTGATGGTCGTGGGCGGGCTCGCGATGGGGTCGAAGGACCTGCTGCAGGCTTGGAAACTGGTCGAGGAAGGACTGTCGGTCACGCTCGACCATGCGCGCAAGGCCGGTGTCAAAGTGGCGATCGAGCCGTTGCACCCGATGTATGCCGCGGATCGAGCCTGCATCAACACGATGGGGCAAGCTCTCGATATCTGCGATCGCCTGGGCGACGGGATCGGGTGCGCGGTCGATGTCTATCACGTCTGGTGGGACCCGGAGCTTGCCGCTCAGATCAAGCGTGCGGGACGGGATCGCCTCATGGCATTCCACCTCTGCGACTGGCTTGTTCCGACACGTGACCTGTTGACGGATCGCGGCATGATGGGCGATGGGGTGATCGACATCCCGCATCTGCGCGGGTTGGTGGAGGCGCAGGGCTTCGATGGGCTCAACGAGGTCGAGATCTTCTCGGATCGCGACTGGTGGACCCGAGATCCCGACGAGGTTCTCAGGACGATCGTGGAGCGCGGCCGGACCGCCTGCTAATTTAAGGCGGAACACACGCGTCCTACCATGCCGCTTCTGCCGGTCCGGTAGGGCCGGCCGACCGATGGAGGACGACGACGCCGATGACCAAAACGCCCAAGCGTCGGCCGCGCAACGCCGAACGGACACGCGTGGAAATCCTCCAGGCGGCGCTGGAGGAATTTTCGAGCATGGGGCATTCCGGCGCGCGGGTCGACCGGATCGCCGCCCGCGCCGGGGTTTCGAAGCCGATGATCTACGACTATTTCGGCGACAAGGACGCGATCTATGCCGAGGCCCTGCGGGAGGCCTATGTCCAAATCCGGCGCGGTGAGGAACAGCTTACTCTGGATCCCGATGATCCGTGCGAAGCAGTGCGCGAGCTGGTGCGGTTCACGATGGACCATTTCCGCCGAAAGCCTTGGTTTATACGGATCCTCAACACCGAAAATCTCATGGGCGGCGAGACGGTCGCACGGCTGCACGACGCCGCCGAGATCCAATCCGTGCTGGTAAAGCGGCTGAGCGAGGTTCTGGCGCAAGGTGCGCAGCAGGGCGTGTTCCGCCGGCATGTCGATCCGGCCGAGTTCTACGTCTCGATGGCGTCGCTCTGCTACTTTCCGATCTCGAACATGCATACGCTGCGTGCGGTGTTCCGCCTTCCCATCGACGACGACTGGCTCGACCGGCGTGCCCTGGAGGCATCCGACATGCTGTTGTCCTATCTGACGGCTGATACCCTGCCGTCGGAGCGGCCGGCGCCTCCGCGATCAACCTGATCCCAGGTCGAGTTCCGGCGGGCAGATCTCGTCGATCGTGACCATCCGGCCTTCGTCGGCGCTGCGCAGTGCCGCGATTCCGGTAAGGACCGACATGGCTCCCGCGCGGCTCCCGGCGCGCTGACCGAGCGGGTCCTCTCCGCGGCGGAAGATTGTGTCGCGCATGCGGTTGTCTCCGCCGTAGTGACCGCCTGGCTCGTGCGGAACCTCGATGATCTCGTGGCCTCCGCCGAAATTCCGCGTGAGGTGGATCCGGTCGATCTGGTCCGCCTCCCACGGCTGACGCTCGTATTGGCGCAGCTCGATCCGGCCATGCGTGCCGTTGAAGGCGATGTGATGTCCCTCGATTGGCATGTAGGTATTGAGGGAATACGACACGATCGCGCCGTTGGAATAGCGGATCGTGGAGGACATCGTGTCAGGAATGTCGATTTCCTCGCGGTAGACGCAGGCATCGCGGAAATAGCCGTCGACCTCGGCCGGATCCCCATAGAGGGGCCAGAGAAACTCGTCGGCCTCCATGTCGAAGTAGAAGTCGCATTTCGACGCATGCGGACAGCCGTGGCAACGCGTCGACCGGAAGGGCCCGTTATGCCCGTAATTGCGAAGCTCGCCGAAGGCCATCACATCCACCGGATCGGCGTCGAGATACCAGTTAAGGAGGTCGAAATGGTGGGTGGCCTTGTGCACGAAGAGGGACCCTGAATGCTCCCGGAAGGCATGCCAGCGTCGGAAGTAATCCGCCCCGTGAACGGTATCGAGATACCAATGAAAATCTACCGAGGTCACGGTGCCGATGGCCCCCGAGGCGAGCAGCTCGCGCAGCTTGTAAGCGGTTGGCGAGAAACGGTAGTTGAACGACACATCGACCCGCCGCCCGGTGCGTTTCTCCGCGGCGCGAATGCGGGCGATCTTCTCGGGCGAGGTCGTCATCGGTTTTTCGGTGATGACGTCGGATCCCGCTTCGAGCGCCGCGACGATCAGGTCATCGTGGGTATCGTCCGGCGTGCACACGATGACAAGATCGGGCTTGGTTTCGGCGAGGCAGGCGTCGAAATCGCCCCAGATCCCTGCATTGGTCTCGATCATCGAGCGCGCGCGTTCGGCACGCATGTCGTTGAGGTCGCAGATGCCGACAAGCTCGACCCGATCGTTCCAGCCCTTGAGAAGTTCGCCGCCCCACATGGTGGTTCCACGGTTTCCCGTTCCGGCAAGGACGTAGCGGGTCCGTGACGTCGGATCGGCCTCGGATATGGTGTCGGTGCTGCTCATGTTTCCTCCCGGGTTCGCTTTGCGACGGCGCAATTGCTGACACGATAAGCATCTCGCCACCCTAGGTGCAACTAATATCCTACCGTATGGTAATAACTCTTGCCCGCTCGTTGAGCGCTTGGTAACGATTTCCCCATGGGGGCGCTTCGATCGAGGAGGAACGCCGCGTCCCCTTAGCGTTTCGGGCATGTGCCTGGACCGAAATGAGAGGGAGGATTGCTCATGACGAGATTTGGAACGGGCCGGTATGCCGCCTTGGCAAGTGTCGCCGCAACGGCGCTTCTGGCGGGACCCGCGATCGGACAGGACGGTGGCGACCTTCGTATGCTTTGGTGGGGATCGCAGCCACGCGCCGACCGCACGTTCGAAGTCATCGACATGTACGAAGAAGCCAATCCTGACGTCTCGATCCAGGGCGAGACTGTCGGCTGGTCGGATTACTGGACACGCCTTGCAACGCAGGTCGCTGGACGCAATGCGCCCGACGTGATGCAGCAGGATTATCGCTACATGTTCGAATATGCGGGGCGCGGCGCGTTGCTCGACATGATGCCGTATCGCGACGAAATTCTGACCCTTCCGGGCGTCTCGGAGGAATCGCTGGAGAGCGGCATGTCCGACGGCAAGCTCTGGGGCGTGAGCCTCGGGGTCAATTCCGTCGCCATGATGGTCAACGAGACCATCTTCGAGGAGGCGGGCGTGCCGCTGCCCGAGAACGGCGCCACATGGGAAGAGATCAAGCAGCTCGCAATCGAGGTTGCCGAGAAGTCCGACCGTATCGACTACGGTGTCGAGGACAGCTCGCTCTACGAAAACTCGTTCCAGAACTGGCTGCGCCAACGGGGGAAGGATCTCTATACCGCCGAGGGAGAGTTGGCTTTCGAGGAATCGGATGTCGTCGAATGGTACGAGTTCTGGGCCGACATGCGTGAGAGCGGTGCCGCCCCGCCCGCCGATGTCCAGGCGCTCGATCAGCGTTCGATCGAGACGCACATGGTGTCGCTCGGCAATGTTGCGATGGGTTTCGCCCATTCCAACCAGCTCGTCGGTTTTTCGGCGATCAACGAGGACGAAATTGTCATGCGGGTGTTCCCGTTGGTCGAGGGCAGCACCAACGAGGGGCATTACTTCAAGCCCTCGCAGCTTCTGTCGGTTGCTGCATCCACCGAGTTTCCGGAAGTTTCCGTGGATTTCGTTAACTACTTCATCACCGACACCGAAGCTGGCAAGGTACTCGACGTGGAACGCGGAGTCCCGATCTCCGATGAGGTTCGCGACGCTATCCGTTCGGAGCTGGACGAGGATGGCCTCGCTCAGCTCGAGTATATCGAAGCGCTCGATCCCTATGCCGGTCCGCTTCCGCCCCCGCCGCCGCAAGGCGCGGGTGAGATCGACCAGATGATGGCCCGTGTCGGACAGGAAGTCGCGTTCGGACAGCTCACGCCTGAAGAAGGCGCCGCTCGCCTTGTGTCGCAGGCTGAGAGCATCCTCTCCCGCTGATCGCACGAACCGCCCGGGCGAAGCGTCGCTCTGCCCGGGATGCGACCGGGAGCCGTTCTTGATCTGCAGGAGGTGTCGATGTCGTCCCCAACCGAACCCCCCGGCTATGCCGCGGCCGCCGCAACGCCGCTCATCGTGCCCACTGGGCGGCGAGCGCGTCTGACGCGGGCGCTTGGCTCTTCCGGCGCGGCCTATGTGTTCCTTTTCCCGTGGCTCGCGGGTTTCCTGATCCTGACGGCGGGTCCTGCGCTATACTCGCTGTATCTTAGTTTCACTGATTACGACCTTATCAATCCACCCCGCTGGGCCGGCATGGACAATTACATGCGGATCGCGACGAACGATCCTAAGTTCCAGGACTCGGTGCGCGTAACCCTGACCTTCGTGCTGCTGTCGGTGCCTCTGAAGCTCGCCGTGGCGCTCGGCGTCGCGATGCTACTGAACCGTGGCCTGCGGGGCCTCACGATATATCGCGCAATCTTCTATCTTCCATCGCTCCTCGGGACGTCGGTCGCCATCGCGGTTCTGTGGCGCCAGCTTTTCGCCGGTGACGGCCTCATCAACAACCTCCTGCTCGGGATCGGCATTCAGGGCCCGAGCTGGATCTCAAGCCCCGATACGGCCCTCTACACCCTTGTGATCCTGGCTATCTGGCAGTTCGGTTCGCCAATGATAATCTTTCTCGCGGGACTGCGCCAGATTCCTGTCGATATCTACGAGGCCGCGCGGATGGACGGCGCGTCGAAGGCGCGGCAATTCTGGCGGATAACCCTTCCGATGCTAACGCCGGTCGTGTTCTTCAATGCCGTGGTGCAGACGATCGACGCGTTCAAGGCCTTCACTTCGGCCTTCATTATCTCGGGCGGAACCGGCGGGCCGATCAATTCGACGCTGTTCTACACGCTTTACCTTTATCAGGA
The DNA here is from genome assembly GCA_947489705.1 of uncultured Paracoccaceae bacterium. Classification (GTDB taxonomy): domain Bacteria; phylum Pseudomonadota; class Alphaproteobacteria; order Rhodobacterales; family Rhodobacteraceae; genus Palleronia. Next base: position 16,020 of record CANLEQ010000036.1, on the reverse strand, counting down.
GGCGTTCGGCTATTTCCGCATGGGCTATGCCTCCGCGCTGGCCTGGATCCTACTCATCATCATCGCGCTCTTCACCGCTTTCAGTTTTCTGAGCGCGCGTTATTGGGTGCATTACGATGACTGATGTCCGCGCCGCCGAAACGGAGCAAGAGCCCCAAGACCGAAGTATCTTGCGATCGATCCTGACGCACGCGCTGCTGATCGCGTTCTCGTTCGCGATGCTCTATCCGATCCTGTGGATGCTGTCGGCGTCGTTCCGCCCGACGGACGAGATCTTTAGCTCGACCTCGTTGATCCCCAGCCAGGTTCAGGTGCGATCCTACCCGGAGGGATGGTTCGGCCTTCGTGTCAGCTTCGGACAGTTCTTCGTCAACAGCATGGTGATCGCCGTCCTGTCGGTGATCGGTAACGTGGCGGCCTGCTCTCTGGCGGCGTTCGCCTTCGCGCGGTTGAACTTCCCGTGGAAGAACTTCTGGTTCGCGCTGATGCTCGGGACGCTGATGCTGCCCTACCACGTCACGCTGATCCCGCAATATGTGCTGTTTCTGAACCTTGGATGGGTGGATACGATCCTGCCTCTAGTGGTGCCTAAGTTCATGGCCACGGACGCGTTCTTCATCTTCCTGATGGTCCAGTTCTTTCGCGGCATCCCGAAGGAACTGGACGAGGCTGCGCGGATGGACGGATGTTCGCCGTTCCGCATCTACTGGAAGGTGATCCTTCCGTTGTCGCTGCCCGTTCTGGCCACGGCCGCGATCTTCTCTTTCCTCTGGACCTGGGACGATTTCTTCGGGCCGCTGATCTATCTCAACAGCATGGAGGACTATACTGTCCAGTTGGGCCTGCGCAGCTTCATCGACGCGACGGGCCAATCCAACTGGTCGGGCCTTTTCGCGATGTCGATCCTGTCGCTCCTGCCGGTCTTCTTGCTCTTCATCTTCTTCCAGCGGTTGCTGATCGACGGCATCGCCACAACGGGCATGAAATAGGACAGTATCCATGACCACTTTCGCAGCCATAGGTTTCGACCACGGCCATATCTACGGGCAGATCGCGGGACTGGTCGCGGCAGGGGGCCGGCTCGCCGGGTTCGCGACCGACGACGACGCCAAAGCCGCAGCCGTGCTGAAGGATCATCCCCGCGCCCGACGGTGCCGCGAGGCGGATCTGCTGGCCGATCCCGAGATCGTGCTGATCACGTCCGCGGCCATTCCGTCCGAGCGCGCGGCCCTGTCGCGACGCGCGATGGAAGCCGGAAAGGACGTGATGCTCGACAAGCCCGGTGCCGTCACGCGCGAAGGCCTCGCGACCTTGCGTGCGGCTCACGCGGCAACCGGACGGCGCGTTCGCGTCCATCATTCCGAGCTGGAAAGCAACGCCGCGTCCCTCATGGCCCGAACCCTGGTACACGACGGCGCGATTGGTCGGGTCATCCATTATTTCGGAACAGGCCCTCACCGCATGGGCGACCGGGCCAAACGACCGGACTGGTTCTGGGACCGATCGCGCAACGGGGGAATTCTCGTCGATATCGGGGCCCATCAGATCGCCCAGTTCCTGGCCTTCACCGGAGAGAGCGAGGTGCGCATTGTCTCGGCCCGGACCGCCTGCCAGGGCAGCGCGCCCGGGTTTCAGGATATGGGCGACATGGTGTTCGAGGCCGGCGATGCGCAGGGCTATGCGCGGGTCGACTGGTTCACGCCCTCCGGCATGCCGACCTGGGGGGACGGTCGAATCATCCTCACTGGGACCGAAGGCGTGATCGAGCTGCGAAAATATGTCGATCCCGCGGGCGTCGGAGTGGGCGCGCACCTGATCCTCACGGATGCAGAGGGGCCACGCCGCGTGCGATGCGATGCGACGTCGGAATTCTGCGCCCGTGTTCTTGCCGATGCACGCGACGGCACCGACACCGCCATGGCGCAGGATATGGCCTTCCACATCATGGAGGCGGGTCTCGTCGCACAGGAACTCGGAGAAGGGAGGTCCGCATGACGACCTACAGGGTGGCCGTGATCGGCCTAGGAGTCGGGCGGGGCCATGTTGAAGAGGCTTGGGCGAACTTGCCCGGCAAGTTTGAACTGGCCGTGGTCTGCGATCTCGACGCCAAGCGGCGCCGCGACGTGGCCGCGCAATACGGCTGCGACGCCTCTGAGGATTTCGACGGGGTGATCGCTCGGGAGGATATCGACATCGTCGATATCTGCACGCCGCCGGCGCTGCACATGCCGCAGGTCAAGGCGGCGCTGGCCGCCGGCAAGCATGTCGTCTGCGAAAAGCCCCTTGCCGGCTCGCTCGACGACATAGCGGAGCTCGAACGGGCGGCGGCGGAGGCGCGCGGGGTCCTGATGCCGGTTTTCCAGTATCGCTTCGGGTCGGGCGCGATGGCCGCCCGGCGCATCATCGACGAAGGTATCGCGGGCAAGGCCCTGGTGGCGACGGCGGAAACGCACTGGTACCGCGACGCCGCCTATTTCGACAATCCCTGGCGGGGCACGCTCAAGGCGGAACTGGGCGGGACGATGACGACGCATGCGATCCACATCCACGACATGATGACCTGGATGATGGGTCCGGTGGCCGCCGTGTTCGGCCGTATGGATACGCGTATCCACGCCATCGAAACGGAAGACGTCGCCTCGGCCAGTATCGCGTTCACCTCGGGCGCAGTCGGGTCCGTCAGTGCCTGTACGGCCAGTCAGGATGAATTTTCAAGGCTTTTCATGGCATTCGAGAATGTCAGCTTCGAGACGACGCGCGCGCCCTATGCCGTCGGGCGCGGTCCGTGGACGATCACGGCGCGCGACCACGACCGACAGGCGCGCTGCGACCGGATCGCGGCCGACTGCGCCAATACCCCCGAGCGGTTCACCGGTCAAATGACGGCGTTTCACGAAACGCTCGAAGCCGGTGCCCCGCCGCCGGTGGGCGTTGCCGATGCGCGCGCCGCCATCGCTTTTCTCACGGCATTCTACCGATCCGCCGCAACCGGGCGTCAGATCGATCTGCCGCTCGACGACAATGATCCTGCGCGAGCCGGATGGCTTGCCGCGGTGGGCTGAGGCCCGAGGCACAACAGGAGACGGCAGTATGTCCACCCAGATCGAACTCAGGAACTTCGTCAAGAAATTCGGTGCGGTCGAAGTCATCCACGGGATAGACCTTCAGATCGCCCCCGGCGAGTTCGTCGTCTTCGTCGGCCCGTCGGGCTGCGGTAAGTCCACCTTGCTGCGCATGATCGCGGGGTTGGAGTCAATCTCGGGGGGAGATCTCCTGATCGCCGACGAGCGCGTCAACCAGGTCGACGCTGCCGCGCGCGGGATCGCCATGGTGTTCCAGTCCTACGCGCTCTATCCGCACATGACCGTCTACAAGAACCTGGCCTTCGGGCTCGAGACGATCGGTCAGCCCAAGGACGACATCGCCAAACGGGTCAACCATGCCGCCGAGATCCTGCAGATCGGCCATCTGCTCGATCGCAAGCCGAAACAGCTTTCGGGCGGACAGCGTCAGCGTGTCGCGATCGGCCGTGCGATCGTGCGCGAGCCTCGGATCTTTTTGTTTGACGAGCCGCTGTCGAACCTCGATGCGGAGTTGCGCGTGCAGATGCGGGTTGAAATCTCGCAGCTCCACAAACGGCTTGGCAACACGATGATCTACGTCACCCACGACCAGGTCGAGGCCATGACCATGGCCGACAAGATCGTTGTATTGCGCGACGGGCATATCATGCAGGTCGGCTCGCCGCTCGAACTCTACAACACGCCCGCCAACCGTTTCGTCGCCGGCTTCATCGGATCGCCGCACATGAATTTCTTCAACGCGAGGGTCGTCGAGACGGGGGCAACCACTACGTTCGACCTCGACGGTCGCAAGATTCCGGTACCGCGCCGAATGAGCGGCCTGAACGAGGGCGAGGAGGTCGAGATCGGCATCCGGCCGGAACATCTGCGGCTCGACCAGAAACCCGGACAAGAAAACCTGGGCGAGATTACGACCGAGCTTCAGGAAAATCTCGGCGGACAGACCATGATTTATGGCCGCACGTCGGGGGACCAGCGCCTTATCATCGCGCAGAACGGACAAATGCAGGCCGGGGACAAGGTCGAGGCGTGGTTCCACCCCGGCGACGCCCATGTCTTCGACAGCTCCGGCCGCACGATCCGCAGCGCCTCGTGACGACTTCAGCCCTGCGTCACCGTCGCAATTGAGACGGGCACGGGGTCGGGCTCGTCGGATTCGTCGAAGGCATAGGCATATCGAACGCGCGCCTTCTCGACGAGGCGAGTGATATGCGACAGGTGCTGGCGCATGCGCTCTTCCGCGATGTCGGCGCCGCCGGTTCTGAGGGCATCGAGGATCGCACGATGCTCCTCGAGCGCCTGGAACGACCCGATATCGAGCGTCAGGAACCGGACGCGATCCATATGGGCCTTTTGCGGTCGGATAAGCTCCCATACGTATCCCAGCCCAGCCATCGTGCAGATCTCGCGATGCATCAGATCGTCCAATGCGTGGAATTGCGCGTAATCGTCCCGCGCTGCGGCGCACGACTGGCTCTCCACGATCTGCTCCAGCGCATCGATATCCTCGGGCTTCAGGCATTCGGTCGCGCGACGGATTGCCTCTGCCTCCAACGCTGTGCGTACGAAGCGACCCCGTTCCACCGCAGCGGCCGAGATCAGGCGGATCGCGGTGCCGCTCTGGGGCCGGATATCAAGGAACCCCATTTGCGACAATCTGGAGAAGGCGTCCCGAACCGGCTGTCGGCTCACCCCCAGGTCACGCGCGATTTCCGCTTCGGACATGCGGAACCCGGGTGGGAGATCCAGCGAGAGAATGCGATCATGAAGCTCCTGAAATACCCGTTCGGCAATGCCACTTCGCGACCGTTTGGCGGTCCCTCGCATCGTTGTCCGGGGCATCCGGTCGCCTCCTCCCTCGGCTGTCGCCGCTTCGGTCCAAGGGCGTCATACCCGAAAGACAGATCTTTGCCCGACATTAGTCGATCCCGGCGCGCCGGTCTCCCTCGGTTTTCGGGCTTTGCGGCAATCGATATCAGATTAGGCCGGCTTGTGACACCCAGGACGCGGCATAGCTGCGCAGACGCTCGCGATTGCTCGGAACGACCGCGAGCGCGGGTTTCACTTCGTGCTCCCGCATCAGGAGAAGGGCGCCGCCGGCTGACGTTCCGGTGGCCGAGCCGCTGGCTTCGACCCTGTCCCGTAATGCCGCCAGCATATCGAGATAGTCGGTGTTCCGGGCGAACGGCCCTTCGACGATGACGGGGCCATCTGCGCCTACGAGGTCGAGGCACGTATTTGTCATCAAGGCCAGATACCAAGAGACCGCGAGCATGCGCTGCCCGTCTGTGGTTGGTTCTGACGTGAAACCGCCTGCGCGATCCGGAAACGGGCCGGTACCGGGTTCGACAGCGGGCAGGCAATGGAGCCCCGACAGGACCGCCGTGCGATCCGCGTCGGTCGGGGTGGCGAGCGCGTGGCCCCGCCTGAGAATCTCGAATTCGCGCCCGCCCATGAAGCGCGCCGAAGGCACCGCATCGCCGCGCGCGTCCACGTTGACCAGCGTATCGCGCGACGGATCGAGCGTGACCTCCTTACCGCCCACTGCCATCGCGACGATCCATGTGCCGGACGAGACAACCGAGAAAGGCGCGCTGCGTCCCGCCAGATGCGGATAGAGCGACGCGTTGCTGTCGTGAATGCCGCAGGCCACCGGAGTATCCGGCGAGAGCGCGGTGCGCTTTGCGATACCTGCGGTGACGGATCCTAGTATGTCAGACGAATGGCGCGCGGGCGCCAGCCGATCGGTCAGCCCGAGTCGGTCGACCAACGACGATTGCCGCCCTTCCCAGGGGTTCCATAGATCCGTGTGGCAGCCGAGCGACGTAACGTCTGTGGCCAGAGCTCCGGTCAGCCGGTATCCCCAATATTGCGGATAGGTGACGACATGCGCGATTCGGGCGTCGAGGTCCGGGTCCTCTCGCAGCTGCCAGAAGAGTTGTGCGCCGAGGTTAAGACCCATGGGCAAGCGCGGCGAGCCCGTCTCGCTGAAGTCGGGACGAATGGCGTCGTATTCGGCGACCAGAGCTTCCGGGCCGGTATATTCATAATCCAGCATCGGTGCCGCGAGACCTCCTTCGGAGTTCAGCAGCACCGCCGCCGCACCATGCGTCGTCACGGAAATCGCATGGATGCCATGTTGGGCCTGCATCGTCGCCAGGGCGTCGAGAAGGAAGGTCCAGTGGCCCTCGAGATCGACATGCGGCCAGGGCGGGCCGGCGAGGATCGTGTTCGGTCGGGTCTCGACCGCGATTTCAGACAGCGTCTCGGCATCGACCAGCGCGAGCTTCGCATTGGTCTTTCCGATGTCGATGACAGCGATGTGGCGGAACGTCATGGCAGATGGAAGACTGTTTCGAGATCGCGGATATAGGGCGCGCTGTCGGCCTTTGTGACCATGAGGTCGGCCATGTGCTTCCACCAGCGCTGCATCACCGGATGGCCGGGCAGGTCGTCCATCCGGTGATCGTCGGTGCGCCAGAGAACGGCAAAGAGGGTCGACGTCTCCCGGTCGAGATGGATCGAGTAGTCGCTGACGCCGGCCTCGCGCAGCCGTTCGATCAGTTCGGGCCAGATCTCGTCGTGCCGGCGCTGGTATTCTGCCTCGCAGCCCGGGATCAGCCGCATGATGAAGGCGTGCTTTTCACTCATGCGACACGTCCAGTCCGGCTCAGGCGTATAAGGCGCGGCAGGGCGATGACACCGATCAGCAATGCGCCGATGAAGATCGACATGACAATACCGGGCACGTTGAGCAGCCCCAGCCCGAACGTGACCATCCCCATGATCAGCGCAGCGATGACGACACCCAGGATTGAGCCCGCTCCGCCCAGGATCGACACGCCGCCCAGAACGACCATCGTCACGACTTCCAGCTCCCATGCGAAGGCGATCGAGGGTCGCGTAGAGCCGAGCCGCGCCGTCAGGCAGATGGCCGCGATCCCGGACATGACACCCGTCAGCAGGAAGAGGATCATCTTGACCCGCGCGACGTGGATGCCGGCAAAGGTCGCGGCGGTGGGGTTGTTCCCAATCGCATAGATCTGCCGGCCGAAATTCGTGGCATGCAGGATCACGCCGTAGATGGCGGCGAACGTGCAGAACAGCACCAGTTCGAACGAGATCACCCAGAATACGTAGCCCCGCCCGAAGAAGGCGAAGTCGGAGGGGTAGCCATTGAACGCCTGATCGCCGAGGACGATATAGCTGATCCCGCGAAAGAGGCTCATCGTGCCGATCGTCACGACAATGGACGGCAGGCCCAGGCGTGTCACCAGCACGCCATTGAAGGCGCCACAGATCACGCCGACCCCGAGACCGATGCAGATCAGGCCGGCCGCGCCCGCCTCGTATTGAGCGGCCCAGCCCATCGCCGTCGAGGCCAGCGCGATGATTCCCGCGACGCTGAGATCGATCTCACCCGCGATGATGAGAAGCGCCATCGCGAAGGCGATCATCGCCTTCTCGGTGAAATTGAATGTCGCGTCCGACAGGTTCCACGGGTCGAGAAAATAGGGGCTCGCCAACGAGTTGACGATGAAGATCGCGATGGCGATGCCCCCCAGCAGGACCTCCCACGACCGCAGGATGCGGCCCGAACGCGATTGCAGCCGGTCGGGAACATGGCGGGCCCGAGTGCCCTCTGCGATGCTCATGCGGCGGCCTCCTTAAGGATCACGCGTCCCGGCGCGCGGCGCCGATTGAATGTCACGGCAACGATGATCGCGGCGCCCGAGATCGCCATCTGCCAGAAGGGCGAGATGCCGGCCACCGGAAGGGCGTTCTTTATGGTACCGAGGAACAAAGCCCCCAGAACCGCGCCGGTGACGGTACCGAGGCCGCCTGAGATCGAGATGCCGCCGATGACGCAGGCCGCGACGATATCGAGCTCGAACCCGCCGGCCACGTCCGTATAGGCGACGGCATAGCGCGAGACCCACAGATAGCCGCAAAGACCCGCCAGCCCGCCCGCGATGACGAAGGCCCAGAACCGCGTGCGTCCCACGTCGATCCCGGTATAGACCGCCGCGCCGGGATTGCCGCCGACGGCATAGAGTGCACGGCCGAGCGCGGTGCGGTTCACCCCGACCGCGAAGGCCGCGATCACGGCAATGCAGATCCAGCTCATTACCGGAAGCGACAGGATGTCGGCCCGGGGAAAAGCCTTGTAGGCGGCAGACATCTCGTGGCTGTTGACCCATGCGCCGCCCGAGACCACGAAGATGATGCCGCGATAGATCGTCAATGTGCCGAGCGTCACGACGATGGGCGGAATATCCAGCTTCCAGACCAAAAGGCCGTTGAACGCCCCCATCAGAAGGCCAAGGGCCACGGCCACCGCAATCAGCACCACGACCGGAATGCCGGGATGAGCCGCGTTGAGCATTGCCGTCACCATCCCGGTCAGGGCCAGGTTCGATGCCTGGCTGAGATCGATGCAGCGCGTCAGGATCACCAGTGTCTGCCCGAGCGCCAAAATGATCAGGATCGAGGTGTCGTTGAACACGCGCGCCAGATTGCCGGGCGCTGCGAAGCCGGTAAACCTGGTTTCGACCAAGGCGATCAACGCCACGATCGCGGCGAGCAGGATCGCCTCGCGGGACTTGACGAACCGGCTCATGCGGCGACCTCCTCATAGCCCGCGGCGGCACGGACGAGTTGTTCGGGCGTAAGCCCCTCGCGATCGAACTCGGCCGCGATGCGGCCGTCGCGCATGACGATGACGCGATCGGACATGCCGAGGATCTCGGGAATCTCCGAGCTTACCATGATCACCGACAGGCCGTCGGCGGCGAGTTCGGCCATGAATTCGTGAACCGCGGCCTTGGATCCCACGTCGATGCCCTTGGTCGGCTCGTCGAGGATGATGACCTTGGGCTTCGTCGCGAGCCATTTGGCGATCACGACCTTCTGCTGGTTGCCCCCCGAAAGGTTGCCGACGGCCTGGTCGAGGGATGCGGCACGCAGGTCGAGCCGCTCGGTATATCTGCGCGCGAGCGCGAGTTCCTCGGCGATGCGGACGAACCCGTTGCGCGAGGTCTGCGACAGCGAGGGCAGGGTGACGTTCTGGAAGATCGGCATTGCGCTGATCGCCCCCTGACGGCCGCGATCCTCGGGGACGTAGACGATGCCCCGCGCGATGGCCTCCGCGGGAGATCGGATCACGGCGATCCGGCCGTCGAGCTTCACCGCGCCCCTGGAGGGTCTCGTGGCGCCGAACAAGGCCTGCATGAATTCCGACCGGCCCGCGCCGACAAGCCCGTAGAAGCCCAGGATCTCGCCACGGCGCAAACCGAAATTGATGTCGGCGAACTCGGTCGGATGCGAATAGCCCGCGACCCGCAGGATTTCCTCGCCGGGGTCCGAGTGCCTCCGGGGAAAGATCGCCTCCATCGACCGGCCGACCATCCTGGTGACCAGCTGATCTTCGGTCACGTCGCGGATCATACCGGCATCGACCCTCTCGCCGTCCCGAAAGACGGTATACCGGTCGGCGATCCGGAATATTTCGTCGAACTTGTGGGAAATGAAGAGGATTGCCTTGCCGTCGGACTTGAGCCGTTCGACCAGATCGTAGAGCTCCTCTATCTCCGTCTGGCTGAGCGATGCGGTGGGTTCGTCCATGATGACGACGCGCGCGTCTACCGACAGCGCGCGGGCGATCGCCACGAGGTGCTTTGACGCGATCCCGAGATCGCGAAGCGGCGTCGCGGGGTCGATGTCCGCGCCGACACGGGTCAGAAGCTCGGTGGCCTCCGAGCGCATCCGACCCCAGTCGATCAGGCCGAACCGGCCCCTCGGGGCATGGCCGAGGAAGATGTTCTCGGCGACCGTCAATTCGTCGAAGAGGACGGTTTCCTGGTGGATCGCAGTGATCCCGTGCTCCTGCGCGGCCGTGGCGGTGGGCAAACGGGTCTCGATCCCGTCGACCTCGATCCGGCCGCTGTCGGGTTGGTGAATGCCCGTCAGTATTTTCACCAGGGTGGACTTGCCCGCGCCGTTCTCGCCGACCAAAGCGGTGACCTCGCCGGGATAGAGCGCAAGCTCGACTTCCGAAAGCGCCGTGACGCCAGGAAATCGCTTGGTGATCCCGTCGAGGCGGAGCACGGGCTTCGCCGGCATCGCTCCGTTCTTCATGGAAAAGCCTCCGCATCGGTTGCGAATGGGGCCCGGCCCGAATCGCGGACCGGACCCTGGACGCGCCAGGAGGGTCAGAAGACGCTCTTGAACTCTTCGATGTTCGACGCGTCATAGGTGAAGGGTTCGCTCATCGCGGCCTGCCCGTTCTCGTCGAGGGTCGCGGTGCCCATGCGGCCCATGCCGATCTCGGCGCCGGGCTCGGCTTCTGCCTCGTCCGTCGCGAGGTTGTAGGCCAGCATCGCTGTGGCATAGCCCAGATCGACCGGGTTCCAGATCGCGAAGGATTTCGAGGCGCCGGATTCGATCGCGCCGGCCATCTCGGAAGGCAGGCCGAGCCCCGTCACGTTGACCTCGCCGACCTTGCCGGCATCCTGGACCGCCTGCGCGGCCGCGACGATGCCGACCGATGTCGGCGCGATAATCGCATCGAGATCGGGATAGGATTGCAGCAGTCCCTGCGTCTCGCGATAGGACTTGTCCGCCAGGTCGTCGCCATAGACTGTGGCGACCAGCTCGATATTCGGATAATCGCCCATCACCTTTTCCATCTCGGCGATCCAGGTGTTCTGGTTGGTAGATGTCGAGGTCGCCGAAAGCACCGCGACCTTGCCGCCTTCGGGCAGCTGATCGGCGGCCAGCTTGATGATCGTCTGACCGATCAGCGCGTCCGACGACGGCGCCAGGTGCATTTCGCGACCTTCCGGCGCGACGCCGGAATCCCACGAGATCACGGTTATACCGCGCTGCATGGCCTTCTTCAGGGCGGGCACCACGGCATCGGGATCGTTGGCCGAGATGGCGATGGCATCCACGCGTTGCGCGATCAGGGAATTGATCACTTCGATCTGGCCTTCTGCGGTCGTGCTGGTCGGACCGGTATAGATGATCTCGACATTGCCGAGTTCCTCGGCAGCCTCTTCGGCACCGCGCGCGGCCGCCTCGAAAAAGCCGTTACCGAGCGATTTAGCGACCAGCGCGATGCGCACGTTGTCCTGCGCGAGCGCGGTCGTCCCCATGAGGCTGACTGCCAATCCGGTCGCCAATGCGATGCGTCGGGTAATACTCATGTGTTTCCTCCCTGGAATGAGTTCGATCTCGTTATCCTGCGGTCCGCACCTCGTCGGCCCGGCCGGGTGTCGTGACGACCAGCGCGACGCCGGCAGACTCGATCATTCCGGCCTCCGCGTCGGTGATCCCGTCATCGGTGATGATGGTCGAGATCCTGTCGAGTGCGCAGAGGACGAGGGCCGAGCGATTCCGGAACTTGGTCGAATCGACCATCAGCACGACCTCGTCGGCCTGTCCGATCAGCTTCGTTTCGGCCTGGATGATGAGCGGGTCCTGCTCCATCACGCCGCGTTTCGAGACGCCCTGTGCCCCCAGAAACATGCGCCTTGCGCTGAAATTCCGCGTCACGTCGTTCTCGAACGGGGACAGCACGATGTTCTGCTCGCGGTAGATCGTGCCTCCCGACAGCATCACGGTGTTCTTCGATTGTTTGAGTAGATGTTCGGCGATCGGAAAGCTGTTGGTGAAGACCAGGCAGCGCCGGTTGGCAAGCGGGTGGACCATCTGAAACGTCGTGGTTCCGCCGTTGATGATGATGGCATCGCCATCTTCGCACATCTCCACCGCCGCCTGGGCGATGGCGCGCTTCTGGGCGACATGCCGGGTGGCGTTCATTTCGAACGGCCGTCCCGAGAGCCCGACGAATTGCGGCGGCGCGAGGCTCTCGACCCCTCCGCGGACCCGTCGGACCTTCTTTTGCATGTGAAGCGTGGCAATATCGCGGCGCACGGTCGCTTCGGATGCGTCGGTCAACTCGCAGAGGTCGGACACCGTGGCGACGGGCCGGGCCTGCACGGCAGACAGAATGACGCGGTGACGCTCCGTTTCGATCATTGCTTTCTCCCTTCCTTCACTGTCCCGAGAAAGCGGCGCAGTGTCAATCATTTTCAATCACCAATATTAATACTGCGCTGCAGCATGATCGGCGATGATCGAAAAAGATTGACTTTCGCTGTCATCTCCAAGACCAATGCGCCTCGAAACGGAACGCATGCGGGAGGACCAGTCATGCCAAAGGACCCCGATCGCGGCTTGATCGCCAATCTCTGGGACGCGGGAAAAGCCGCGCGGATGGGCGAGCCCGAAAAGCTACTATATCGCTCGAACCTGCTGGGATCCGACAAGCGGGTGACCAATTATGGCGGGGGCAACACGTCCGCGAAGGTGATGCAGGCCGATCCACTGACCGGTGACGAGGTCGAGGTCCTCTGGGTCAAGGGGTCGGGGGGCGACATCGGCTCCATGGACATGGCCGGGTTCGCAACGCTCTACATGGATAAGCTCCGGGCGCTCAAAGCCAAGTATCGCGGGGTCGCGTACGAGGACGAGATGGTCGGCCTACTGTCGCACTGCACGTTCAACCTCAATTCGCGTGCGGCGTCGATTGATACGCCGCTCCATGCTTACGTCCCGAGGCGGCATGTCGATCACGTACACCCGGACGCCGTCATCGCGATCGCGGCAAGCGAAAACTCCGAGGCGCTTACGAAGGAGATATTCGGGGATGCGATCGGATGGCTTCCCTGGAAGAAGCCCGGCTATGAGCTCGGTCTCTGGCTCGAGGATTTCTGCAGGAAGAACCCCGAGGCCAAAGGGGTGGTCCTTGAAAGTCACGGCCTCTTCACCTGGTCCAACGACGCCGAAGACTGCTACGGTCTGACGATCGACACGATCAACCGCGCTATCGAATGGTTCGACGCCAAGACGAACGGCGTTGAGGCCTTCGGAGGCCCGGTGCACCCGACCCTGAGCGCCGAAGAGCGTCGCCGCGCGGCCGAGGCGCTGATGCCCGCGATCCGTGGCATGATCTCGGAAGAGAGCTACAAGGTTGGCCATTTCGACGACAGCGACGCGGTGCTGCAATTCGTCTGCGCGCGGGACATGGAACGACTTGCGCGGCTCGGAACGTCCTGTCCCGACCATTTCCTCAGAACCAAGATCTGGCCCCTCGTGGTGGATTTCGATCCGGCGAACCCCGACATCCCCGGAACCCTCGATCGGCTCCGCGGCATGATCGAAGATTACCGCGTCGACTACGCGGCCTATTACGACCGCTGCAAGCGTGACGACAGCCCCGCAATGCGCGATCCCAACGCAGTGGTCTACCTCGTGCCGGGCGTCGGCATGATCACCTTCGCTAAGGACAAGGCGACCGCGCGGATTTCGGGCGAGTTCTACGTCAACGCCGTCAACGTGATGCGCAACTCGGATGCGGTTTCCAGGTATCAGGGGCTGCCCGAGCAGGAGGCGTTCGACATCGAGTACTGGCTCCTCGAAGAAGCCAAGCTACAGCGGATGCCCAAGCCGAAGTCGTTGGCCGGCCGCATCGCGATCGTCACCGGCGGGGCGGGGGGCATCGGGGCCGCGACGGCCGAGAAATATCTTTCCGAAGGCGCCTGCGTCGTGCTGGCGGATATCGACGTCGACGCGCTTGCCACCACTCAGGAGAATCTTGCCGCGCGGTACAGCCGCGACGTGGTGCGCACGGTCGAGATGAACGTCACATCCGAGGAGGCAGTCGCCGCGGCCTATGCCGCGATGGCGGTCGAGTTCGGCGGCGTGGACATCGTCGTATCGAATGCCGGAATCGCTTCGTCCGCCAAGGTTGAGGACACGACGCTGGAGTTGTGGAACCGGAACATGTCGATCCTCTCGACGGGCTATTTCCTTGTGTCGCGTGAGGCGTTCCGGATGCTCAAGAAACAAGGAATCGGTGGGTCGATGATCTTCGTTGCTTCGAAGAATGGCCTTGCCGCGTCTCCGGGGGCCGCAGCCTATTGCACCGCCAAGGCGTCAGAGATCCACCTCGCCCGGTGCCTCGCGCTTGAAGGTGCGCCCGAAGGGATCCGGGTCAACACCGTCAATCCCGACGCGGTGCTGCGCGGCTCAAGGATCTGGTCGGGAGAATGGCTGGATCAGCGCGCCTCGACCTACGGCACGAACAAGGAAGGGCTCGAGGAGATGTACAGGGAGCGCAGCCTCCTGAAGCGGTACGTGCTTCCCGAGGACATCGCCGCCGCCTGCTTTTTTTTCGCTAGCGACGAGAGCGCGAAATCGACGGGCAATATCGTCAACGTGGATGCCGGAAACGTTCAGGCCTTCACGCGCTAGTCGCGCGCCGCGGAGCCGGAGCATCGACCCGGTTCCCACCGACCACGGGGAGACGACCATGATCGACGAAAGAACCCTAGCCGCCGCCAACGAGGCAGATGAAAAACGCCTGCGCGCCGAATACGATGCGCTGGCCGAGCAGCTCGACCGGCGCGGCATCGACATCGCCTCCGTGAAGGACAAGGTCGCCGCATACGGCATTGCCGTGCCCTCCTGGGGGGTGGGCACCGGCGGCACCCGCTTCGCCCGCTTTCCGGGCTCGGGCGAGCCGGCCTCGATCTTCGACAAACTCGACGATTGCGGCGTCATTCAGCAGCTGACCGGCGCGACCCCGCGCGTCTCGCTGCACATTCCATGGGACGATGCCGATCCGGCGGACCTGGCCGCTAAGGCCGAGGAGCTGGGCCTGGGCTTCGACGCGATGAATTCCAACACTTTCTCCGACGCCGAGGGTCAGGCGCACAGCTACAAGTTCGGCTCGCTGTCGCACACGAAGAAGGCGGTCCGCGCACAGGCGGTCGAGCACAATCTCTACTGCATCGAACTGGGCCGCAGGATCGGCTCGAAGGCGCTGACGATTTGGGTCGGGGACGGGTCGAACTTCCCCGGCCAGGTCGACATGACCCGTCAGTTCGAACGCTATCTCGACAGTGCCAAAGATGTCTATGCCGCCTTGCCCGAGGATTGGCGGCTCTTCACTGAGCACAAGATTTTCGAGCCAGCCTTCTATTCCACGGTCGTCCAGGATTGGGGGACCAATTACCTGATCGCCAAGGAACTCGGTCAGCGGGCCTTCTGTCTCGTCGATCTGGGCCACCACGCCCCGACGGTGAACATCGAGATGATCGTGGCGCGTCTGATCCAGTTCGGCAAGCTCGGCGGTTTCCACTTCAACGACTCCAAGTATGGCGATGACGATCTCGATACGGCCGCGATCGACCCCTATCGATTGTTTCTCGTCTTCAACGAACTCGTGAACGCGGCCGATGTCCCGGGCTTCGATCCGGCGCACATGCTTGATCAGAGCCACAACGTCACCGATCCGATCGAAAGCCTGATGAACTCGGCCATGGAGGTGCAGCGCGCCTATGCCCAGGCGCTGCTCGTCGATCGCGCGGCACTGGCGCAATTCCAGGAGGAGAACGACGCGCTCATGGCTTCCGAGACGTTGAAGCGTGCATTCCGGACCGACGTCACCGCGATCCTGCAGATGGCCCGGTTCGAGAAGGGGTGCTCCATCGACCCGCTCTGCACCTACCGGCAGTCGGGCTATCGCGCCCGGGTGTCCAACCTTCGTCCGAAGTCGCGATCCGATACGGGTGGCATAGTCTAGGGACGTTTGCTACTTATATTGTACGTGCTTGATTCTGCCCCGAAAAAGTGGACGAGGTCAGGCTGCCATGCGCTCTATGTCGGCCGGTGATCTGTAGCCTATCGCGGAATGCAGGCGCCGTGAATTGTAGAAGCCCTGGATGTAGGAGAACAGATCCCGATGTAGGCGAACAGATCCCGGCGCGCTTCATCCCTTGTGGCGTAGACACTGATCCGATCCCCAACGTTGGACCGCCCGAAGGCAGAGTTTTCCGGCTTCGATTAGGGTGACAGGCTGGTGATGCCC
>CANLEQ010000035.1 GCA_947489705.1 uncultured Paracoccaceae bacterium | reverse complement strand
CATAAGCACGTGCTTAGGGATATCCCTAAGCCTCCATGGTCATGCTCGAGTGTCCGGTCGAAAAGGGGGCCAGTTCAAGCTCCTCGTGGTCTGTCCGGGGATCCACGGCTACCGTTTTCGATTTGAGACAATGATTTAGACCTGCGACGACGCTTGCGCGGGCTGTCATCCGAGCGGAAGCAGTCCGACTACGGGCGCCTGAACATCCTCTGCGACGAAAGGCTGGAAGGTGAACTGGAAGAAGCCCACCGCCCCTGGCGCGAGGAACGGCGAACGGCAGCAACACGCAGGTAGCTGCCGCCCCTCAGGCGAGGACCAATGACAACTAGGTCCGCACTGCCGACGCTTAAACAACGCGCAGCGAATGGCCGGTTCAGGGCGGTGTCGGCGACCAGTCCCGGTCATCCTTCAACAGCGTGCTGGCCAGAATGATCAGCTTCCGCATTGCGGCCGCAATCGTGACTTTTGAGGGTTTCCCAGCGGCTCGCAGGCGCCCGTAGAAGCTCTTGAAGTCGCTGTCCCAGCGGATCGCGACGACCACGGCCATATAGAGGCTGCGGCGCACCGCGGCCCTGCCCGCCTTGATCGTCATCCGGCCCTCATCCTGCCTCGGCACCGTAGAGTGATCGATGTAGCGTTCCAAAAGGTCGTCGAATGCCGCGTCCCCCGAAGGTATCGGGAGCGCCTCTCGTCCTGCTTCCAGGGGATATCAGACGGCCCGGTGCTATCCTTGGCCGCAGGATCACGAGCCGTGAACGGTTGCGCCACGCAGGGCGTCGTGCTTCGCTGTTGGAGACATACCATGGAAAAGGCTTTTTCCGGATGCGTGCCCTGTTTGGTCTTCTCGGACTGGTCTTCGCTCTTCCCGGGAACGCCATGAACCTCGAGTTGATCGACAAGTTTGACCTGAACTACCCGTCGAGCCTCGACTACGACCCGGCTTTCTGCGGTCTCTGGATCGCCAACGAGGGGCCTGAGGCGGTGTTGGTGACGCTCGACGGGTTAGAGTTACGGCGTGTCTCCTCCGACATGACCCGCATAAAGGCGATCTCGATCGAGGGCGACAGCCTGATCGTGGCTGACGGACGCGGCTCTTTCCAGCGGATCAGCAAGGATGGCGTCGCGCTGGCCTCCCCGTTTCGCGTGTCGTCGAGCTGGGCCGATACCGAAGGCATCGCGATCGACGACGACGGGCTGATCATCACCGTCGAGGACGATCCGGAATACCTGACCTGGCTCACTCCAGACGGCGAGATCGTAAAGCGGATCGACACGATGACGCTCGACCCGCCCCTGAGCGAGGCGCAGGGTATCGCGCGCGATCCAAGGACGGGCCATCTGCTGATCGTCGACGATCGCGAGGGCACGAACAGCCTCTACGAACTGGATGCCGAGGGACGCGTCCTGGCGACCGCGCCCCTCATCGAATACGGTCTCGATCCCGAAGGGATCGCGATCCGGCCGGGATCGAACCAGCTCTTCATCGCCTTCGACAGCGGCGCCAGCATCGCGAGCTTCAACTACGAGCCGACACTGCCGGCAGGATCAAAACCGCTTCCGCCCGGAGCCGATTGCATGATGATGTGAAAGTCACGCATACGCTTGCGGCCCATTGCAGACCTTCGCGACTAGGCTGGCCGCTGCAATGCAGCTTCACCAGACCCGCCGTTCGCCGCGACCGCGAAATCGATGCCGAGACGAACTCACACCCTGCGGGGCAAACGGGACTCGCCGTCCCCAATGTATAGCGCCTTACGATCTCACCGACCGCCCTGTGTCGATGTTCAGCATCCGGCAATCCGCCGATGTGCTGGCCAGTCGACAGTGGCCATAATCTTTACTCGCCTGCCTTGGATCATCCTGGACGGTGCCCGATTGGCGTCGAAACCGCCGAAAGCGCGTCTGCCTGCGGATCGGGTTACGACCCGCAGTCCAGGGGATCACATTCGCCAGCATGGGCGGTCCGGCGTTCGGACGGCCTCGAGATCAGGGCGTCAGGCTTGCGGTGTCGGCGGCACATCGATGCCGTCGCGCTGGAACATCAGACCCGCCGTAAGGAAGCCGCCGTCGACGTTCACCGTTGTGCCGCTGACATGCGACGCCTCTTCTGAGGCAAGGAAAGCAACCATATTGGCAATCTCTTCCGGTGTGCCGTAGCGGCGCTGTGGAATGAGGTAATGGTACGCGTCGCGGGTCTTCTGGTCGTGCATCTCGACCGCCATCTGCGTCGAGATGGCTCCCGGCGCGACGTTGTTGACCAGAATACCTTTCGACGCCAGCTCTACGGACATGACCTTGGTCAGGAGTTCGAGCCCCGCCTTGGATGCGCCGTAGGCGGAGCGTCCGACACCGCCGCGTTGTCCTGAAAGCGACGCGATATTGATGATGCGGCCGTAGCCCTCGGGCAGCATCCTGCGGACCGCCGCCTGGGCGCAGAGGAAGGCACCGATCAGGTTGATGCCGATAATGCGCTCCATGTCGGCCTTAGTTGTCTCGGTGAAGAGTTTGGTGGTGGAGATCCCGGCGTTGTTGACGAGGATGTCGATGCTGCCGAATTCGTCGACGGCCAGCTGCGACAAGCGTTCAGCATCTTCTTCCTTCGAGACGTCAATGGCGACACCCACGGCGTTTCCGCCGTTATCGCGGATCTTTTGAGCGGCGGACTCTGCGGCCGTACCGTCGATATCGGACACGACTACCGCCGCGCCGTTCGCGGCGAGCTTTACCGCGATCGCCTCTCCCATTCCGCGCCCGGCCCCGGTCACGGCCGCAGTCCTGTTCGTCAGCATGGCAATTTCCTCCTGTCACGTGCTGCCCCGAACGCCCGTTAAGCGAACTGAGCGTTGACATGTCATAGTAAACATGTTATTGACATGTCAATAGATGCGGGAGGGGATCGCATCTCGTACATGGAGGAAATCATGAAGAAACTGGGCCTTACATTTCTGTCTGCTGCTCTGGCGGGCGCCATGCTGTCGATTCCGGTCGCAGCCGAGACGGTCTTCAAGCTCGGTGCGGTCGGCTCGCCCGGAACGCCCGAAATCGACGCTGCAATGCGCTTCGGCGAGCTCGTGGCCGAAAAGAGCGACGGAGAGTACCGGATCGACGTGCTTCATTCGGGTCAGGCCGGGGGCGAGCGCGAGATCGCCGAGGGCTTGCAGTTCGGCACCACCGACTTCGCCATCATCGGCGGCATAGTCCAGAACTTCGATCCGGCACTCATGATCGTCGAGTGGGACCTGCTGTTCAAGAACAACGACCATGTGCGCGCCGTTATGAACGGCCCCGTCGGCGAGACTATCTCGGAGCGCCTTCAGGACAACCTGGGCGCGCGCAAGTTGGCGACTTTCATGCGCTCGCCGCGTCTCCTGACGACCAATGCCGAGGTGGATGAACTCGCCGATATCGAAGGCATGAAGATCCGCGTGCCCGAAATGCCGGCGCGAATCGCGATCTGGCGTGCGCTTGGCGCCCAGCCGACGCCGATGGCCTTTCCGGAAGTCGTCCCGGCGCTTCAACTCGGCACCATCGATGGCCAGGAGAACCCGATCGGTCTGATCACGTCGACGGGGATCGACGAGGCCGTCGACTACCTCGCCAATACGAAGCACCTCTACGGCTTCATGCTGCTGCTCGCCTCCGAAGGCGCCTGGAGCCGCATTCCCGAAGAGGATTACGCCATGTTCCAAGAAGCGGCGGTCGAAGCGGCGGCCTACAACGACGAGCTCGTGGACGCCTCCGTGGAGGCGGGGATGGAACAGGCCGCGTCGAAGATGACCGTGACCGAGCCTGATCTCGAAGCTTGGCGGGCGGCGGCGTCCGACGTCTACAAGCAGTTCACCGACGTCGAGGGCTTCGAAGACCTGTACCTGAGCATCGTGGAGGCGGGCAAGCAGTTCTGATCCCGAACCAGGCGAGGCGCCAACAAAGGCGTCTCGCCTGGATCCCTCAAGCGCCGCTCGGCACCGGAGCTCCCATGCAGATTATCAACGGTTTCGACCGCCTCTTTACCTATTTCATCGGGGCGGCGTGCGTCATGCTCTTCGCCGTCATGATCGCGTCGGTCTTCGGTCAGGTGATCATGCGTTACGTCTTCGACAGCCCGATGTCGTGGTCCGAGGAACTCGCACGCTACGCCATGGCCTGGCAGGCAATGCTGGCAGCAGCGCTCTGTATGCAAAGGCGCCTGCACCTTGCTCTCTTCCCCGTCGAGGCGCTGCCCGATCGGTTTCGCGCCATCGCCCACGTCATCGGGATCGCTGCCATCGCAGTCCTGCTTGCGGTCCTGTTCTGGCACTCCTGGGATCTCGCGAGCCGATCGGGTCGTCAGACCACGCCGGGGCTCGGTCTCTCGATGATGTGGGTCTACGCGTCTTTGCCGATCGGTTTCGGGCTGATGCTTGTGGGGCTGGCTCTCAGCGTGGTCTCACGCCCTGACGACCTGGGCAAGCCCGGCACTCCGATCGATCACCCTCTTTCTGACACACCAAGCTGAAAGACATCGCCATGCCCAGCTTGTTCTCCTCCGTCGCCGGTATCCTGCTGCTTGCGCTCGGCATTCCCATCGGGCTGGTGCTTGTTGCCATTCCGATCGTCTACATGATATTCGACCCGTCAATGACGATGCCGATGCTGGTCATCCCGCAACGGATGTTCGGTGCCATCGACTCCTTTCCGCTGATGGCCGTGCCGTTCTTCGTGCTCGTCGGCCAGGTGATGAACACCGGCGGCATCACCCACCGGATCTTCGAGTTTGCGAATGCGCTAGTCGGCCATTTCCGGGGTGGCCTCGCGCAGGTGAACATCATCGCAAGCCTCCTGATGTCGGGGATGTCCGGCTCTGCGGTAGCCGATGCCTCGGGCCTCGGACAGGTCGAGATCGAGGCGATGAAGAAGCAGGGCTACGACCCCGCCTTCGCGGCGGCCGTGACGGCCTCCTCGGCCACCATCGGACCCATCGTGCCGCCCAGTATCCCGCTGGTGATCGTCGGTGCCGTCACCAACACCTCGATTTCGCAGCTTCTGGTCGCAGGCCTCCTGCCGGGCCTTTTTATGACTCTCGCCATGTGCCTTCTCGTCGCCTACATCGGCCGACGCGATGACCTGCCGACCAGCGGGCGTGCTTCGTTCCGTTACCTCGTGACGACCTTCGCGCGGTCCGCACCGGCCCTTTTTGCGCCGGTGCTCCTCGTCGGCGGCATCCTGTTCGGAATCTTTACCCCGACCGAGGCCTCGGCCGTTGCCGCCGTTTACGCCATCGTCATCGCGATGTTCTGGTACCGCGACCTTGATCTCAAAGGCCTGATGGTGGTCATGCATGAAAGCGCGAAGACAGTTGGCGCGATCTTCTTCATCATCGCGGGCGCGGCGGCATTGTCTTGGCTCCTGACCTGGCTCGGCGTCCCGCAATCCCTGGCCCAGAGCCTGAGCGGCCTTGCGGAGACGCCGACCCTGCTGATGCTGTGCATCATCGGTTTCCTGCTGATTGTCGGCTGTTTCTTAGAAAGCAACGCGGCGCTCATCCTCGTCGCGCCCCTTCTGGTACCCGTGGGCGTTGCGGCGGGCTTCGATCCGGTCCATCTCGGTACCGTCATGGTGCTGGTCCTGATGCTAGGGCTGATTACGCCGCCGGTGGGCATGAACATGTTCATCGTGATGGCCATCGCGAAGGTTTCGCTCGGCCAGTACCTGCGCGCGACCTTGCCATTCTTCTTCGTCCTCTGCGTTGCGACCCTCCTCGTGGCCTTCGTCCCCTGGATCTCGCTGGTCGTCCCGCAGACGCTGCTACGCTAGGAGCTGTTACCATGAGCGAGCGCTTTGCTGCCGAATACATCCTGAGAACCTGCGGCGATCCCCGCCGCACCGCGGAGATCGTGGCGGGCGAACAGTCCTCCGGCACCTTCATCGCGACGCCGGGAGAGGATGAGGCCCTGAAGGCGCGATCGGCCGCCCGCATCGAGATGCTGGAGGAGGTGGCCGATCCCGGTACGCCGGTTCTGCCGGGAAGTGCCGGGGATGGACCGGCGACGTCGTGGCGGATGCGCCTGTCTTGGCCGCTCGAGAATATCGGCCCGTCGATTCCGAACCTGATGGCCACGGTGGCCGGGAACCTCGGGGAATTGAAACAGGTCGCGGGGCTGAAGATCATGGCGCTCGACCTGCCAGGGGCCTTCTTCGAGGCCTATCTTGGTCCCGCCTTCGGGATCGACGGCACGCGGAAGATGGCGGGCGTCGAGACCGGTCCGCTGATCGGAACCATCGTCAAGCCCTCCGTCGGCCTGACGCCTGACGGCACGGCCGAGCTCGTAGACGAGCTCTGCGCGGGCGGCATCGACTTCATCAAGGACGACGAGCTTCAGGCCGACGGTCCGCGCTGCCCGTTCGAGGCGCGTCTCGAAGCGGTGATGGACGTGATCGACCGGCACGCCGACCGACTGGGCCGCAAGGTGATGTACGCGGTCAACCTCACCGGCGAGATCGACGAGATGCAATGGCGGCATGACATGGTCGCCGAACGCGGCGGCACCTGTGTCATGGTCAGCCTCAACTCGGTAGGACCCGCCGGGCTGACGGCCCTGCGACGTATCGCTTCGCTGCCGATCCATGCCCATCGCAACGGCTGGGGCTATCTCGGCCGATCGCCCGACAGCGGCTGGAGCTACCAGGCCTGGTCAACCATCTGGCGTCTGGCCGGGGCGGATCACATGCATGTCAACGGCATCGCGAACAAGTTCTGGGAGCCCGACGACAGCGTCATCGCCTCGGCCCGGTTCTGCCACACCCCCCTGAGCGAGGCGCATCCCTATCGCGTCATGCCGGTGTTCTCATCGGGCCAGACCGTGTTGCAGGCCGCGCCAACCTACGCCGCGCTCGGCTCGACCGACCTGATCTTCACCGCGGGCGGGGGTGTCGTGGCCCATCCGTCCGGCGTCGCGGCAGGTGTGGGGTCGCTCCGAGAAGCATGGGAGGCCGCGGTCGCCGGTGTTCCCCTCCCCGAGGCCGCGGCGCAGTCGCGGCAGCTTGCAGAAGCCGTGGAGACGTTCTCGTGAGCGTTGTGGGCAAGGGAGTTCTACTCGGCTTCTACGGTGATGACTTTACCGGCTCGACTGACGCGATGGAAGTGACGGCCTTTGCCGGCCTGCGTACGGTTCTCTTCACCCGGGTGCCGGATGCCGACCTGCGCGCGCGCTTTGCCGATTACGACGTCGTGGGTATCGCCGGCACGTCCCGGGCACGCGACCCGGAGTGGATGGCCCAGCACTTGCCGGTCGCTTTCGGGGCGCTGGCAAGCCTCGATGCACCGGTGATCCAGTACAAGGTCTGTTCGACCTTCGATTCCGCGCCCGAGATCGGATCGATCGGGAAGGCTATCGACATCGGCACGGGCCTCGTCGGCGGATGCTGGTCGCCGTCGATCGTTGGCGCACCGCATCTCGGCCGCTGGCAGGTGTTCGGCACCCTCTTCGCCGCGGCCGGCGACACGACCTACCGCATCGATCGGCACCCGACCATGTCCCGGCACCCGGTCACGCCGATGAAGGAGGGCGATCTCACCCTCCATCTCGCCGCCCAGACCGATCGGCCGGTGCGAGCCGTCGATTTCCTCCACCTTGACGGTTTCATGCCGGAAGATTTGGGAGGAGATGTCCCCGTCGTATTCCTCGACGTGCTGGACGCGCGCTCGCAGGCACTGGCGGGAGGGATCGTGTGGAAAGCGGCAACGCGCGAGCGGCTGTTCTCTGCCTCGTCTTCGGGGCTTCAGTCCGCACTCGTGGCGCATTGGCGTCAGTCGGGGATACTCGCCTCCGACCCCGAGCCAATTGCACCGGCGGAGGACGTCGACCGCCTGCTCGTACTATCGGGAAGCTGCTCGCCGTTGACGGCCGAGCAGATCACCCATGCCGAGGACCACGGCTTCGCCGGTATCCGGATCGACGTCGTTGCGGCGGCGAGCCCTGACAGGGCGGAAGCCGAGCGAGCCCGTCTCCTTGACGAGATCGAAGCCGCCTTTGAGGATGCTCAGGGCGTCGTGGTCTACGCGGCCAGGACGGTCGACGATCCGTCCTATGCAGCCTTGAAACAGATGTCCGAGAACACCGGCACCGCTTTTTCGCACGTGCAGGACGCCCTCGGCCGCTTCATGGGCGATGTTGCGCTGGCCGCCGTGCCGCGCTTCTTGCTAGAGAGGCTCGTGGCGGCGGGCGGCGACACGTCCGGCCGCATTGTCGAGAGCCTTCCCGTCGACGCGCTCGAGGTCGCCCACCCGCTCGCCAAGGGGGCGCCCCTGTGCCGCTGCCACGCAGAGGACAGTGCCTATGACGGCCTCCAGGTCGCGCTTAAGGGCGGTCAGATGGGGGACCCGGACTACTTCGTACGGGCGATGAGCGGATGAGGCGATGACCTGCAACTGGCGGAACCCGTGCTGGGTGGCGCGGACCGAGCGGGCATCGACTGTGGCGATGCGGTGGGTAATTGTAGTAACAAGGGAGAACGGGGTACTCGATGGATGGCATGACGAACAGCGAAACGGCATCTGGCGGAACCTCCCCTAGGGGCGAAGAAGTCAAGCATCTTCTGCAGAAGGATCGTGCCTACCTGGCGGTCAAACAGTTCCTGATCGACACCGAAAGCGCGCAGGCGATCTTTTCGGAGCGAACGCTCGCCGCAAAGCTCAACGTGAGTCTCGCTTCAGTCCGTTCCGCACTCGAGCGGTTGCGGGCCGAGGAAATGATCGAGACGATTCCAAAAGCCGGAATTCGGCTCCCGCAAATATCTCACTCGGATATCCTAGAGTTTTACGAATTTCGCTTTGTGCTGGAGACCTACGTCGCCCGGGGGATCGCCGGACGCCTCTCTCAGGCGCAATGCGCTGATCTCCGCGCCCTGATTGTCGAGCAGAAAGAAGCGGCGGTGGCTCGCAACACGATCGCCTATCACGCGCTCGACCTGAAGTTTCACCACATGCTGGCCGAGTACTACGGCAATCGCGAGATGCTGCGTGCCCTCTCGCAGATGCAGGACAAGATGTACCGCCTGTCCCGCCTGCTGCACCGGACTCATCCCGAACGGTTAAGTATTAACGCGGATCAGCATGAAAACATCGTCGAGGCCATCTGCTCTGGCGATCCGCAGAAGGCGGAAGAAGCCATGCTATCGCACCTGACTTGGGGGAGGGACTTTACCCTCGATCCAGACGGGCGGGCTGAAGCAAGGTAACATGTCGTAGCATGTCTATGGGGGCTCTCAAGCAGACCTGCAGCGGTGCGGCGGGTCCAATGCTTGTACAATAGGGAAGCCCGCCGGTTCGGCCCATTCCTGACTTTCGAATTACCACCTTCGCGGCATTGCGGCGAAATCGAAGCCGCCGTTCTTCGGCCGCAGAAGTTTGGGAGTTCCAAGGTCTGCGACGCGGACGACGCACTCATCCCGTGGGGTGCTTGGCCAGTTCTTCTTTGAGCCACGAGAGCAGGGCATCAGTCTCCGCATGGTTGCCGCGCCGGGCACCGCGAAAGACCGAGATCTCGATGGGGCGGAACACCGCCTCGTCGCAGAGCCTCACGAGTTTGCCGTCGGCGATGAGCCCGCTCACCGTGTTTCGCCAGCCAAGCGCGATCCCCTGACCTGCCACCGCCGCTTGAAGCACCAAAGGAAAGCTGTCGAAGCCGGTGATCCGCGCGCCTTTCGGTTTGGAAAGCCCGACCGCCGCGAACCAGTCCGGCCAATCCATCCAGTCCTGCGGCAAGACTTGGTGCGACAGCAGCGGGTATCGGGCGAGTTCCGCGACCGGAAGCGGAAGCTCTTCGGTCGGCACGAGACAGGGGGCGGCCACGGGGAAGATCTCGTCCGAGGCGGTGAAGGCCAGACGCGCGGAGCCCGAGGCCCGTTCGGTCGTCTGGATCGCCACGTCGAAGGGCTCGGGCGCGGCGGTCAGTGGGGCCAGAGCGCTGACAACACGGACCTCCAGCCCGGGATGGCGTTCGTGAAATCCAGCGAGGCGGGGCATGAGCCAGTAGAAGGCCTCGCAAAGCTGGCAATGCAGGACCAGCCCCTTTCCGGAGGGGCCGCCGCGCAGGCGTGTCGTCTCGGCGGCGATTTCGGCAAGGGCCCCTGAGACGACACGCCCGAAAGCCCGTCCGGCCTCGGTCAAAAAGACGGCACGGTTGCGACGCTCGAAGAGACGCAACCCGAGATCGGCTTCCAGCGCGGCGATCTGCTTGGTCACCGCGGTCTGCGTCAGGCCGAGTTCCTCGGCCGCATGGGTGAAGCTCTCGTGCCGGGCGGCTGCTTCGAACGCAGGAAGGCGAGACAGGGGCGGCAACGAGCGGCGTTCCATTCCGAATCCTCATGCTTTGGCGATGCGTTCTCATTTTATGAGGGAGCCCCCCGTGGTTTCCATCCTGCATGGCATGGACAATCGATCATACCCCGCACCTTGGCGGAACCACCCGCGGCATCGTCGCGATCCTCGCTGCGGTCTCACTTCTGTCCTTTTCCGACGCTTTGGTGAAGATGAGCGGAGACAGCTTCGGGCTGGCGCAGCTGGTCCTACTGCGATCGATTGTCGCCGCGTTTCTGCTCGCCCTCTGGCTCCTGCCCACGCAGGGCCGATCCGGTCTTCGCCTCACCCGCCCCTGCTGGGTCTGGGCGCGCAGTCTCTGCCTCGCGGCGATGTGGCTAAGCTATTACGCAGCGTTGCCGGCTATGTCCTTCGCCCTCGCCGCCGCGTGCTATTACACCGCGCCCGCCTGGATGGCGCTCTTGGGGCGCGTCTTCTTGAGGATGACGATCGGGAGGCGCGGATGGGCCGCCGTGGCGCTGTCTCTCGCTGGCGTGCTGCTGGCTGTATCGCCCTCGGCCGACAGGGTCACCCCCGTGCTGCTGCTCCCGCTCGCGGCTGCCGCGTTCTATGCCCTGGCGGGGCTTATCACCTGGAGCCGGTGCCAGGCGGAAAGCCCGGGCGCGATGGCCCTGACGCTCAACCTCTGTCTCGTCTGCGTGGCCGCCGCCGCGCTCCTCCTCTTGTCGCTGTTTCAGCCGGGCGGTGCGGAGAGCTTCGTCCTGGCGATCTGGCCACAGCTCACGCTCGCGGACTGGAGCCTCGCGTTTGTGCTCGGATGTCTTCTGGCGGTGATCGCCACGGCGGTAGCAAAGGCCTACCGGGTAGCACCGACGCCGGTCGTAGGTGTATTCGACACCGCATATCTTGGCTTCGCGGCCGTCTGGGGCCTCGTCTTTTTCGGCGACGCCCCTACAGCCCGGGAGGGCCTGGGCATTGCGCTGATCGCGTCCAGCGCAATTCTCATGAGCGGCAACCGACCGAAACGGAAAGATGAATACTGCTGATCTGAGCGTTCAGCCGGGAACTCGAAACGGTCATGCGCTGCGGTAGACGATGCGGCCTTCAACGCCGGACACCATGACGCTGCCGGCCCTGAGCGGACCTTCGCGACAGCGCTCGCCGCTGCAATGCGGCTTCCCCAGACCGGTCGTTCGCCGCAATCGCGAGATCGATGCCGAGACGAACTCGCACTCTGCGGGACAAAGCAGACATGGTCGCTTTGTGCGAACAGGGAGCACTAGTCAAATTCGCAAAGCTTTTCGCTGCAATCCCCGCTCGTCGAAATTCTGGGGCGACAGCCATTCCTCGTAGATTGGTTTTGCAGCTTGCCAGTCTCCGTCCGTCATCGCGAACCAGGCCGTGTCGCGGTTGCAGTTCTTCACGACCATGTGCTGACGGAACACGCCTTCGGAACGGAAGCCGAACCGCTGAGCAGCGCGCTTCGAAGGGCCATTCAAATCATTGCATTTCCATTCGAAACGGCGGTATCCGAGGCTGAAAATATGATCTGCGAACAGATAAAGGGCCTCGGTCGCCATACGGGTGCGCTGCATCGCTGCGCCCCACATGATGTTGCCGATCTCGACTACGCCATTGCTCGCGTCGATCCGCATCAAGGCCTGTCGCCCCTCGACGCGTCCACTCGCCTCGTCCAGCACGGCAAAGAACATTGGATCAGTCGAAGACGCAGCACCTTCGAGCCAAGCATCGAACTCCATGCGGCTCGGGGGGGGGTCTCGGGAAGCCAGCGAAATCGGTCGTCCGCGCCTGGCCCTGAAGCTGCCATGAAAAGTGTCTCTGCGTGGGCACGTTCGAGCGGCTCTAGTCGGACATAACGTCCCCTCAGCGCAACGCGTGCGGGCCGCGGTCGTGTTGTCCAGTCTCGCAGATCCGTCATTAGGTACGCTCCCGTTTGGTCAGTATGACAGTTGGATACCAGTTCACGCGGAGAGATGTCATCGTGTGCGAGCTCGTTAGTGACCGCTCTCCGCTTCTGGGCATCGTATTTGGGCTCAGCCGACCTGCGGCGGTGCAACGAGGCGAACACCGGGCGCTCCACGGCGACCGTTGCTCCCGGCCCTTAGCCGCCATTCAAATCAGAGGTCTGCGCCGCAGCGCGGCTTCATCGAACCGGCCGTTCGTGAATCGCGCAGCATTTTCATAGGCTTTAAGACCGGAGTACACGTCGGAGTTTACCAGATCACCTTGACCGTTCAGCGCAGGGTGCGGAATGTTTCGCGTATATCCGCCACGAGGCTTTCGGGGCCCTCTAGCGCAGCAAAGTGGCCACCGCGTGGATGTTCCGCGAAATGCGTGATCCTGTCGAACCGGCTGTCAGCCCATCGTTGCGAAAGCCTGACCTGCTCCCCCGCGAACATGCTGATGCCAACGGGTGTCAAGACCTTGCTCTGCGGTATTCCCCCCTGGCGCATCGCCTGCACGCCCTCCCAATAGAGACGTGCGGAACTGGGACCCGCGTTCGACAACCAGTAGAGCATGATGTCGTCGATCATCTCGTCGAGGGGAAAGACCTGCTCCGGGGCACCACCGCTATCCGATACATCCTGAAATAGCGCGTAGATCCAGGCTGCAAGGCCCACAGGTGAATCCGCCAGCGCGAAGGCGACCGACTGTGGACGCGTTCCCATGAGCTTCATGTAGCCGGAATATTCGGCGTCATAGCGTCGCGCGTCGCTGAGCATCTTCTGTTCGGCTTCCGAGGCATCTGCGATTTCGGCCTCGGTCGGCTGGAAAGGAACAAAGTTGAGGTGGATGCCGGCCAGCCCCGGCGGGCAAATGTGCCCGAGCGTCAGAGTGACCATCGCTCCCCAATCTCCACCCTGCGCGGCCCAACGATCGTAGTCCAGCCGCGCCATCAGCTCGACCCAGGCGGCAGCGATGCGGCCGGTGTTCCAACTCGGTACGTCGGGCTTTCCCGAAAAGCCGAACCCCGCATCGAGGGGATCACCAGATGGAAGGCGTCCTCTGCCGTGCCGCCATGCGCCGTCGGATTTACCAGCGGGTCGATCACATGGCGGAACTCTAACACCGAGCCGGGCCAGCCATGCGTCATCAGGAGCGGCATTGCATCCTCGTACGTCGACCGGACGTGAAGGAAGTGAATCTCGACCCCGTCGATCACGGTACTGCTCTGGCCCAGCCCGTTGAGCAGGCTCTCGCATCGTCTCCAGTCATAGGCCGTGCGCCAGTGCGCGACGAGCGCCTTGATCCGCGCGAGGGGCGGACCTTGCCGGCCGTCCTCGATCGGCGACGGATCGGGCCACCGCACGCGGTCAAACCGCGCCGCAAGATCATCGAGTTCCGATTGCGGAACGTCGAGTACGAAGGGGGTGATGGCGTCGGCCATTGTGGTGTCCTGTCGAGAAAAGGAAAGTCAGGAGAGATCGGCGATCATCGCCCGGATGTCGGTCCAGTCGGTCTTTCCGTAGCGGGAGTTATCCAGCCGGGTCAGTTGGCCACGCCCGCTCATCATGTCGCGCAGGTACTGCATGCCCTGCCAGGCCGGGAACACGGCGCCGCTCGACGGCGCCACGGTTCGGGCCGTGCGGATTGCCAACCCGAGCCGGCCCATGCCGCCCGCTCGCATCATCCGGTAGGCCCTGCCCGAAACCTCGCTCGCGATCCGCGCGATGTCCTGGGGCGAGCCACTGCCGCCCGCGATCCGCAGGTCACGAGGCGCTGCGGCATCCATGGCGGCATCCGCGGTGAAATCGGCTACGTCATCCTTGGTGGTGAAATCGAGGACCTGGTCCGCGTCGCCCCAATGCAGCACGCGGCGGACCTTCGGTAGCAGGATCGGTGCATCCTCGGTCAAGACCGTCGAGAAGGCGCCGTTGAGCACCGATGTCGCCTGGATCGAGGCCGCATCAAGCCGCTCGCGGAAGCGGCGGCGCAGGTCCATGTTGCGGTTCTCGCCGGGTCGGGTCTTCGTGTAATCTAGGGAGAAGTCCGAGGGGATGAACCGAGGCACCCCCGCCGCAACCGCCGCGTCGAGGAGGTCGCCCTGCTGGCCAAGCATCACGTTCTCCAGCCCGTTGAGCGCCGAGACAACGCAGGTCGCGCCTTCGCAGGCCGCTCGCAGCGAGGGCGCCTCATAGTCGCTTTCGATCAACGTGATCCCATGATCGGTCAGGAACTTGCGCTTCGCCGCAGAAGTGCCTGGTCGCACGATGGCGCGGACCTCGGCTCCCTTGTGCAAGAGCGCAAGGCCGATGCGGCCGCCAAGATCCCCGGTCGCTCCTGCAAGTACGATCGTCACGCGATCCATGTCTCTATTCCCTGGTGGGTGATGTCTGGACCAGACATACACTGCTCGACGATAAATGAAACGCTATCGTTCTATTTTTATTTCGCGCGTCATGGTTTAGGATCGTGTCATGACCAAGGATCGCACATCCCGACCCACCCCGCGCGTCGGGCGCCCCAGGCGAGAGGATGCCGGCGCAGTGAATGACCGCATCCTCGCCGCCGCGACGGAGCTCTTCCTCGAGAAGGGGGTCGCCGCCACCAGCTGCGAGGCGGTGGCGGCGCGGGCGCGCGTCAGCAAGGCGAGCCTCTATTCCCGCTACACCGGGAAGGAGGCCCTGTTCGAAGCGGTGGTCCGTCGCGTCATCGACGGCCGCACCTTTCGCTGGGAAGGCGCCGCGCCCCCCGATGCCACGCTCAGGACCCGACTCGCCCTCGCAGGCAAGGAGGTGCTTGCACAGGCGCTGCAGCCCGTCCCGCTGGAGCTGATGCGGCTTTTCCTGACGGAAGCGCGCCGTTTTCCCGAGTTGGTCGAACAGGCGGACCGCATCACGCGAGCCAGAGTGGTCGAGGTGCTCTCGCTATCGGCGGCGCCAGCGACGGCAGACCCCGAGGCCAGGCGCCGAGCGGACGAGATCGCCGAGCGCTTTCTGGACCTGACATTTGCGCCGATCATTCTGGCTGCGCTCATGGGGCGTAATCAGGACCTGAGTGCCAAGGCAATCGACAGGCGCATCGGCTTTGCGCTGGACATCCTTGAACAGTCGCATTCCCCCGTGACGCTCGCCGATCCGTAGTATCCTCTAAACCGGTCCCAGTCTCTGAAAGAGCCGCGAGCACGGTCGGCGAGAAGCGCGTGAGCCATAGCCTGTACCTGCTAGCTCTTCGACGCCGTGACACCATGAATTCAGAAACCAAGAGCTCTGAGCAGCCATCCGGCGCTGTGCAGCCGGACGGCTGGAGCGGTCCTTGGCTGCTGTATGACGAATGGCGGCTCCAGCAGGATGTCCCCAAGAGAAGCGCCATCCCCCTGCAGCTTAGCCCAAGCCCTGCGGCTATGCCTCCAAGCTACCGCCGAACGCCTTCGGCACCAGATCGTCCTGTCGTTCGCCGGATCGGATCAGACCCAGGATCTTCTGGGCGACTCGGTCGGAAGAATGGATCGCTGAGCCGACGTTTTCCAGTTCCGTTTCCGCGGCATTCTCTCCTGCCTGAACGGACCCGTAAAATTCGGTGTCGGTAACGAAGGGATAGATGGTCGAGACGGAGATACCGCTCTCGGCCAGTTCGGCCCGAGCCACATCCGAGAGCATGTTCAGGGCGGCTTTCGAGCTTGAATAGGCCCCGGCCCCCGGAAGAATGCCGAAGGTCGCGCCGGAGCTGACATTGACGACGGACCCGCTTCCTTGCCGGCGCATCTGCGGGAGCACCGCCTGCATCATCGCCAGCGGCGCGATTGTATTGAGCTCCAGAAGCTCTCGATACCCAGCGAGGTCGATCTCGTCGATGCCAGCATAGAAGCCCCTACCGGCATTGTTCACCAGCACGTCGATGCGACCATATGCACTGAGAACCGCCCGGATAGAGGTCTCGATCTGTGCGGAATCGGTGACGTCGCAGGGCACGGCGAGGGCATTCGGCTCGAGCTGACCGGCGAGGTCGCGCAGCCGATCCTCGCGCCGCGCGACCAGGGCCACGCGTGCGCCTTGTGCGACGGCGGCTGAGGCTGTCGCCATGCCGATGCCGGACGAGGCACCAGTGACGAGGATGATGGATTTCTCGATGTCCATGAGGGGATCTCCTTCTTGTTGCGCGGTCGGGCACGGCCAGCACTGTCGAGGCCATGGGTCGTCCGCGTATCTGTTGAGGAGATGGATCGCCCCAATCTCTAAGGCATGTCCGATACGATCGACATCTTGCACGATCCTCTCAATCAGCTATTTCGCGAACAATGACGAGATCGCCTGCCATGAGCGACGCCTTCCTCCATGCGGTTGATCGTATGGCTGGCCAGATGCGCGAGGGCGAAACACCCACAGCCCTCCACTCGGTGAGAATCCTTAAGGTTACGACCACTGGCGAGCTCACTCCCGAACTCCAGAAGCCGGTCGTAAGCCTCATTCTCCAAGGCGAGAAGCGGCTGACGATCGGAAGCAACGTCTTGCACTATCGTGCCGGCGACACATACGCCGCCGCGATCGATCTACCCACGCGGATCGAGATCCTGGGCTGTTCGCGATCACGCCCATACATGGCCGTAACGCTTCGGCCTGATCCTGCGCTGATCGGCGATCTGGCGCGGCGGTCGGAACCCGGGGCGCCTGTTTCCGGCATGAGAGCTTTTGCAGTTCATTCGGCCGACGCAGAGCTGCTTGACGCGTATCGACGGCTGTTGCGGCTTCTCGATCGGCCGGACGATCTGGACGTGATGGGCCCGCTGATCGAGCGCGAGATTCTGTTCCGCCTGTGGCAAGGCCCGCAGCGTCCCGTCCTGCGCAAGATCGCCGAAAACAGCGGACGGAACTCCGGCATCGAACCGGCGATTGCCCTGATCCGGAGCGGCTATACGGCCCCTCTCTTGGCCGCGGACTTGGCGAAAGCATCGGGGATGAGCATTGCGACGTTCTACCGTCGCTTCAAGGCCGAGACGAGCATGTCGCCGCTGCAATATCGGACGCGTCTTCGACTCTACGAGGCACGTCGCAGGTTACTTGCTGCCCCTACCCATGTCGCCCGCCTCGCCTTCGACCTCGGCTATGAGAGCGCCTCGCAATTTTCGCGCGAGTATGTCCGGGAGTTCGGCGTTCCACCCGCCCGTGACGCAGCCCGAATGCATGCCACGATGGCGGGATAGCGCTCTCGTTCGGGAGACCGCGAACCGTCTCCGGCCTTCATCCGCATATTCTGAAAGCCATCGTAGATTGCCGGTCCCGAATGGGACGCGGAAATCGCTGGTTGCCTGGCTCGACGATCCGCTGATGGTGGGGTCCGAGCATCTCTGGCCCGGGCGTTTCCACGAGAAGCGCAATATCTCGACGCGGCAATACGCCCGCTTGGTCCGCGAATGGGTGACCTGAATCGGCCTCGAGCCGAGCTCGTACGGAACGCATTCGATGCGCCGGACCAAAGTCGCCCAGATCTACCGCAAGACCGGGAACCTTCGGGCCGTGCAGCTGCTGCTGGGCCACACGAAGATGGACAGCACCTTCGGTACCTCGGCGTCGGACTCGAAGACGCTCTGGCAATATCCGAGGCGGTGGAGATATAAAGGAACGGGCCGTCCCTGCGCGGACGGCCCTCACCTGCCGTTCACGAAAGCCCTCGACGCCGCAGCGCAGCTTCTCCGAAGCCGACATTGAAAGAGTTGCGCAGCAAAACGTTTTACTCGAGGTCCGGACTGCGGGACAAACTGGCCATTCGCATTCAGCTCAGCAAACCTTGACCAATCGAGATGCTGCCGTTCGGCACTTATGCTGAGGCGGCCTTGCTGACCTACCTTTGGGACAGCAATAGCCGGATGCCGAATCCCGCGAAGAATGCACCCGTCAGACCATCGATGACGCGCCGCCCTCGCAGATAGGCCGAACTTATACTGGGGCGGGCCAAGACAAGCGTAACCAAGGAATACCAAAACGCGGAAACCGCAACCATGATGGCCACCGAGGCTAGTCCTTGCGTCCAGGCCGCGTCGACCGGCAAAGCCGTTGCAAAGAGGCTTGTCACGAAGATGGCCGACTTCGGATTGGCGAGGTTCGAGATAAGCCCAAGACGGTATGCGCCGATATTCATGGCGTGTCTCGTCACGGGCTGACCAGAATGAGAGGGTGTCGATCTACAGGCAGACCAAAGCAGTCGGAGGCCCAGGAAAAGCAGGTAAGCCCCACCTGCCAGCTTCAGCACGATGTATGCTGCCGGCGCAGCGGCAAACAGGGCGCTTATCCCGAGCCATCCGGCAAGCCCCCAGATCAGGGTTCCGGTCGTGACGCCTGCGACAGCGGCAAAAGCCGCAATGCGGCTTCCGGAGAGTGCCGATCGAGCCACGACGAAAAAGTTGGGTCCGGGTGTGGCGACCGCGATCGCCCAGATTCCGGCAACGGTCAAAAGATACATGCATCGTACCTTTCGGGCGATTGCTTCGTTGAAATTCTTGACGCCCTACTCGGCATCCTTCAAGCGGCGAGTACGCCCGATCCGGTCATTTTGGGCTCGGACCGGCGACATCGTTTCAGGAGGTATACTATGTTGAGCTTATTGCTCAACACATGGGGACGAAGCGGTCGTAGCAACAAGCCAAGAGAAGCTTGCCCCTCTCTTACTTTCGTATATTCTCGAAATATGGAATCTCGTGGCATCATTCTACAGCTCACCACCCTCGGGCACCCGCAGAGGCTCGCGATCTTTCGCCTCCTGATGCGACGCACGCCCGATGCGCTGTCCGCCGGCGAGATCGCCGCGGCGCTGAGCATCAAGCCATCGACATTATCCTCCTACCTTGGCGCTCTTACCCGAGCGAGGCTCGTGGCGCAGCGACGGAAAGGGACGTCGCTGCTCTACAATGTGAACCTCGAAGGCGCGCAGACGATGATCGACACGCTGTTCCTCGACTGCTGCCGGGGGCGCCCGGATCTCTGCCTGCCCCTCACCTCATCCCTGCTAGATGGAGCCGCTCCCAAGTCCGCCAAGAAGTTTAACGTCCTGTTCATCTGCGCCGGCAATTCGGCCCGGTCGATCTTCGCTGAATCCATCCTGCGAACGGAAGCGGGTGACCGCTTCGAGGTTTTCTCTGCCGGAACGCGGCCGTTTTCGGAACTCAATCCCGTTGCGCTCTCGGTCCTGAGGGACAAAGGTCATGACGTGTCCCTCCTGCGGGCCAAAAACCTGATCGAGTTCCAGGGCCCGGAGGCGCCGGTTCTCGATTTCGTCTTCACCGTCTGCGATCGGGCCGCCAACGAGGAATGCCCCGCTTGGACGGGCCAGCCGATCAGCGCGCATTGGGGTATGCCCGACCCGGTCAAGGCGGACGGCACCGAGGCCCAGAAAAGCCTCGCGTTCCAGCAGGCCTATGGCGCCCTGCGTAACCGCATTCTGGCGTTCGCGGCGTTGCCACTCGAAAGCCTGGACCGGATCTCGCTTCAGAAAGCCGTCGACCGCATCGCGCAAATCGAAACCGGCGCTGACGCCTGAGCTGCCATTCACCCCATCGCCACGGGCCCCTGGCATACCCGCAACAGGGACGCTCCGGGCATAGCTTGACAGGAGACAGACTTGGCCGACACGACGGATACCACCCCGCCCGCCATGGGTGGCTTCGAACGCTGGCTGAGCCTCTGGGTGGCGCTCGCCATGGTGGTGGGCATCGCCGTGGGGCAAGTCGCACCGGGTCTCGTGGAAGCAATCGCCGCGGCGGAGGTCGCCTCAATCAACCTCGTCGTCGCCGTACTTATCTGGGCCATGGTCTACCCGATGATGGTGGGCGTCGATTTCGGCGCGGTCAAAGGCGTCGCACGGCAACCGAAGGGTCTGCTCGTCACGCTGGCGGTGAACTGGCTGATCAAGCCTTTCACGATGGCCGGTCTCGCCGTCCTCTTCTTCGAGGTCGTCTTCGCGCCCTTCGTCGCGCCCGAGGATGCCGCGCAATACATCGCGGGCCTCATCCTTCTGGGCGCGGCACCCTGCACCGCGATGGTCTTCGTCTGGTCGCAGCTGACGCGCGGGGACGAGACCTACACGCTCGTGCAGGTCTCGGTGAACGACCTCATCATGATCGTGGCATTCGCCCCTATCGTGGCGTTGCTGCTCGGCGTAACCGAGATCGAGGTGCCGTGGGAAACGCTCGTGCTCGCCACGATCCTCTACGTGATGCTGCCGCTCGTTGCCGGGCTCGCGACGCGCCGGGTCCTGGGATCGAAGGCGCGGATCGACGCCTTCACCGCCCGGGTGAAGCCCGCCTCGATCATCGGGCTTGTCGCCACGGTCGCGATCCTCTTCGGCCTTCAAGGCAGCGTGATCTTCGACCGGCCGCTGGTCATCCTGCTCATCGCCGTGCCGATTTCGATTCAGAGCTACGGCATCTTCGCGCTGGCCTATGGCGCGGCCTGGTGGCTGCGCGTGCCACACAAGATCGCCGCGCCCTGCGCGATGATCGGGACCTCGAACTTTTTTGAGCTGGCGGTGGCCGTCGCCATCAGCCTCTTCGGGCTCAATTCCGGCGCGGCCCTCGCCACGGTCGTGGGTGTCCTCGTCGAGGTGCCGGTGATGCTGTCGCTCGTGGCCTTCGCCAACCGCACCCGCCAGCGTTTCCCGGAGGTTTGATCCATGACGACCATCTATCACAACCCCGCCTGCGGTACGTCGCGGAACGTGCTCGCCATGATCCGTCAGTCGGGCGTCGATCCCGAGGTGATCCTCTATCTCGAGACGCCCCCGAGCCGCGAGGAGCTGGTCAAGCTTATCGCCGAGATGGGGATTGCTACCCGTGATCTGCTGCGTCGCAAGGGCACGCCCTACGACGAACTGGGGCTCGATGACCCGTCGCTGACGGATGCCGCGTTGATCGACGCGACGGCGCACCCGATCCTGATCAATCGCCCCATCGTCATCACCGACAAAAGCACGAAGCTTTGCCGCCCGTCCGAGACCGTGCTCGAGATCCTTGAGAACCCCGACATTGGCCCCTTCACCAAGGAAGACGGAGAGGTGGTGATCCCTTGACCGATCTACCAAACATCGATTTCGACCACCTGCATCCCATCGACCCCGCAGACTACGTGGGCGCGAACGATGACGGTCACACCCCGCGCATCCTGATCCTGCACGGGTCGCTCCGCGCGCGGTCCTATTCGCGGCTCGTCGCCGAGGAGGCGGGGCGCCTCTTGAGCCATTGGGGCGCGGAGGTCCGCCATTTCGACCCCGCGGGCCTGCCCTTGCCCGACGGTGCGGAGGCCGATCACCCGAAGGTCGCGGAGCTTCGCGAGCTCGCGACGTGGAGCGAAGGGATGGTGTGGTCCTCACCCGAACGCCACGGCGCGATGTCGGCGGTAATGAAGGCGCAAATCGACTGGATACCCCTATCGCTCGGAGGCGTGCGCCCGACGCAAGGTAAGACGCTCGCCGTTTGCCAGGTCTGCGGCGGCTCGCAGAGCTTCAACGCGGTTAACCAAATGCGCATCCTCGGGCGCTGGATGCGCATGGTTACAATCCCAAACCAATCGTCGGTGCCGAAGGCCTGGGACGAGTTTGACGAGGCGGGCCGCATGCACCCCTCGCCGCTCTACCTGCGCATCATCGACGTGATGGAGGAGTTGATGAAGTTCACCTACATGGTGCGCGGTCGCAGCGCCGCCCTCACTGATCGGTATTCCGAGCGCGTCGAGAGCGCAGCCGAGCTGTCGAAGCGGGTCAATCAGTCCAGACTCTGATTCCTCGGATCTGCCGATCAGAGAAGAGTGAATGTCGTGAGTGGGCTCGGAGCATACATTCAGCGGTACCGCGAAACCCACCGTCGGTTGGCCAGCGTAGTCGTCGCTCTTCGGCCCAAACCTGCCGTTCACCGCCTCCTCTGATGCCGCGGCGCGGCCCGCCGAACCAGCCATTCGCCGCAGCTGCGAGATCGAGACAGCCGCGAACTCACACTCTGCGGGACGGAGCGGGCTTTCGCTGCGATTTGCATGAAGGTCCGTTCCAAGGGCGATTATCGAACATGACGACTGCCGGTTCCTGTCAAATTCAGGCGCTTTTAACCACCGGACCGTATCCAAGCCACCTTAGCCCCGGGCAGACGACATCGGGCCTGTGCGATGGAAGAAATGACCGGGAACGAAGACCTCATGCAATTCACTGGCTCAACGAGTTACGCCTCGATCTCTCTTCTTGCGGTCCTTCTCGCTGTCTGCGCTGTTCCGGCAGCGGCAACGGATGGCTACTTCCTGCACGGGCTCGGCGTAAAGGCAAAGGGAGCCGGAGGTGCGGGCATTGCCTTTACAGAAGACGCGGTTGGCATCGCGACCAATCCGGCCCTCGCCGCCACGCTAGGGCATCGCCTGGATCTCGGTGTCGATCTCTTCTCCCCGTCGCGTGACGCCACCATCGAGGGCAACGCCTTCGGGCTCGACGGGATCTATGACGGCAACGGACGGGACCTCTTCGTCATGGGAGAGGTCGCTTATGTCCGTCCTCTGGGCGATCGCCTGACCTTCGGCATCGCGGCCTACGCCAATGGCGGGATGAACACGGAATACACGCGCAATCCCTTTGCCGCAATCGGCGGGAAGGGACCGGTCGGGGTCGACCTCATGCAGGGTTTCGTCGCGCCGACACTTGCCTACCGGCTGGACGGTCGACAGAGCGTCGGCATCTCGCTTGTCGGTGTTGTCCAGGCCATCGATGTCTCCGGAATCGGTGCCTTCGCCTCCTCGTCATCTGACCCGGATGCTTTTTCCGATCAGGGCAGCGATCTGTCCGTCGGAGCCGGCATCAAGATCGGCTATCACTGGCAGGCGACCGATCGTGCCGCGTTCGGCGCATTCTACCAGTCGCGTCTTCGTACCACCGCATTCGACGACTACAGCGGCCTCTTCGCCGGGGGCGGTGCCTTCGACGTACCGGCCTCCTGGGGCGTGGGCGCGGCCCTGGGGGTCACGAGCCGGCTCACGCTCGTCGGGGACGTCCGGCGGATCGACTACAACGGTGTGCCGAGCGTCGGCAACCGGATCGGGGCGCTTCTCGATGGGGCCCCCTTCGGTGCCGACGGCGGGCCGGGCTTCGGCTGGGACAGCATCACCACATACAAGATCGGTGCCGTCTTCAAGGCGAGCGATCGCTTGAACCTGCGCGCCGGTTACTCCCAATCCGGAAATCCCATTCCAGATGGCGAAACCTTCCTGAACATCCTCGCCCCGGCCGTGGTGACGGACCATTACACGATCGGTGCCACCTATGAGGCGACCGACCGCATCGAGTTCAGTGCCTACGTAATGCACGCGCCCCGCAATCGTGTCCGAGGCGCGAGATCTGTCCCGGTGCCCTTCGGTGGCGGCGAAACCGACCTTTCCCTCGCCGAGACTTCGATCGGGTTTGGCATCGGGAAACGGTTCTGAAGAGATGCCTTCGTTCCACTGCCAAAGGCTCGTCGTCTGTTACTCCGTGATCGGGGCAGCCTTCGGCCTGATGTTCCCGATCATCGCGCTTGCCGCGGATTACCTGATCCTGCGCCCCGGCCTGGGCGCGGTCCCGGAACGCATCCGCACCAATCCGATACACGGGATCGTCGCACTTGCCCCGTTCGTGCTCGGAGCCGTCTTTCACGTCATCGGCCGTATCCAGTTTGCGTTGCGCGAGAAAAAGGAGGACCTCGAGGTCGCGCTTAAGCGCGCAAGGAGCTCGGACGCCGCCAAATCCGAGTTCCTAGCTGCCATGAGCCACGAATTGCGGACACCCCTGAACGGCGTGCTCGGAATGTCGGACATTCTGTCTGCAACAACGCTCGACGCGGAGCAGAAGGCCTTCGTCGAGGTCATCCAGTCGTCGGGACAAACGCTGCTTGGCGTGATCAACGATATCCTCGACTATTCGAAGATCGACAGCGGCTTTCTGATGACGCGGACGGCCCCCTTTGAACTGCGCTCCATGGTCGAAAAGCCGGCCCGACTGCTCGCGGTGCTCGCGGCGCAGAAGAAGCTCGAACTCCTCGTTCGCGTTGACCCCGCGCTTCCGGAAATCGTCCTGGGTGACGAGACGCGACTGCATCAAATCGTCATCAACCTTGTCGGAAATGCGATCAAGTTCACCGAGACCGGACAGGTGGAGGTGGATGTCGCGCCTGACCTGTTCGACGAGACGCTGGTGCGAGTAGAGGTCAGGGATACCGGCTGCGGCATCCCTGCCGACCAGATCGACACGATCTTCGACCGCTTTTCCCAAGTCGACAGCTCTTTCACCCGCAAGCAGCACGGCACGGGCCTCGGTCTCGCCATCACCAAGGGCCTCGTCGAGCTCATGGAGGGGTTCGTCGACGTCTGCTCCGAACCCGGACAAGGTTCGGTCTTCGCCTTTGTATTGCATCTGCCGCCGGCCTCCGTGGCGGCAGATGCAACCCCCGTACTGCATTCTCCGGCATTGAAGGGGTCTCGCGCGATCGTCGCCATGTCGAACCCCGTGGGTCGCCGAAACATCATGGAGCTTCTGGAAACCTGGGGAGCCGACGCCCGTCCATTTCCGACCGGCGCAGATGCGTTGCGGCATCTCGCCGACGCGGCGGAGGCAGGCACCGCAATCGATCTTTTGCTGCTCGACCGCCATCTCCCGGACATGGACGCACTGGCCGTTCTGAACGCGGTCCATGCGGATGCGGCGCTCGAGGGAACGGCGGCCATCGTCCTGAATTCTCTCGGCGATCCTCCGGTCGAACTGGCACCTGAGTATGCGGGGGTCGTCCGGCTTTCAAAGCCC
Organism: uncultured Paracoccaceae bacterium; assembly: GCA_947489705.1. Lineage (GTDB taxonomy): Bacteria > Pseudomonadota > Alphaproteobacteria > Rhodobacterales > Rhodobacteraceae > Palleronia. The sequence continues at coordinate 6,172 of CANLEQ010000035.1, read as the reverse complement.
GCCTTGGCGGGGGATCTGGCCCATGCCGTAAGAGAGGTACTCCAGGACGACCCCGCAAAACCGGTACCCCGGCAATCGCTCGTCTTGGTCGCAAGAAATTCAGAGCCCGCCACGCATCGCGTCGATGCGGCGGCCGGCGACGACCGGGCACCGGTCCTCATCGTCGACGACAACCGCACGAATGTCATGATCGCACGGAAGATGATCGAAGCTATGGGATTGCGGACCGTGACGGCGGAGAACGGGAAGGAGGCGGTAGAGGCGTTCCACCGCGATCGTCCCTCCATCATCCTGATGGATGTCAGCATGCCGGTCATGGACGGCTACCAGGCGACGGGGGCGATCCGGTACTACGAGAGAGACGCTGCGCTGGCGCCTGCCATGATCATCGGCCTGACGGCGCATGCCACGGCGGAGGATCGCCAAAAGTGTTTCGACCACGGCATGGACAACCATCTGACAAAGCCAGTCTCGGCCTCCGCCCTGCGGGCAATCGTAGACAGCGCCATACCATCTAGTCATCAGACCGGGGTCGCCTGATCAATTACGCCGATGAACTTTGGGTGCTTGCTCGAATGCCAGGTAGATGGCGGCGTCTATCGAGCTGCACGGCTCTGGAGATACTTGAAGCGGTTCGACTATGTCCGTCATGAGGCCCATAGTTTGTTGTGGGCGCTTCAAAATAAGCCAAACGGCGGAAGACATTGGTAGCACCGAAGCCGCCATTCATCATTCATGCGGTATCCGCCGTTCAGGGCTCGGAGCCGCTCTCCACCGCGCGCTGAACGAACGTCCGCTCCCCTTGGCATCGGATTTCCCACTCGCTCGGAAACGCCCCCTCAACGCCCGGGGCTGAAGACGCCGCCCGCCTGCTGGTCATGCCCTGTTTAGTTTCGCCACGTTGGGTTACCGGGCTCCGCCGCGCATAGGTGCGCCCCACGGGCCTTCGACGCCCTGACATGCCCTTGCCTCCGGAATCGCTTATCTATGCCGCTTCGTCTTCTTGTTGTCGCCAGCGAGACCCCCGATCAGCAGGCCGCTCGCCGCAGACGATCCGGAATGGCCTCGCATGAAACCTACGCCGAGACATTGCACGAGATGTCCGGGGACTGCGTTGTCGAGCACCTGTGCTGCGTGGACGGAAGTTCCTGGGCAAGCGGCGTAGAGTTCGAGGCGTTCGACGCGGCCTTCTTCGCCGGCTCGCCGATCCAGATGCATGAAAACACGCCCGAGGTACGGGGGGCCGCGCGGTTCATGCGCTCGGTCTTCGAAGCCGGTTTACCGTCCTTCGGATCCTGCGCCGGGCTGCAGATCGCGGCGGTCGCAGCGGGGGGAACGGTCAGGCCCCGCGAAACCGAGATTGAGGCGGGGTTCACCCGCGGGGTCGTCGCCACCGATTTGGGCCGCGACCACCCGATGTTGTGCGGACGGCCCGGGGCATGGGACGCGCTGACGATGCATTCGGCAATCGTCGATCGGTTGCCGCCTGGGGGCTCGATCCTGGCGCATACGAAGGATGTCCCGGTCGAAGCCGCCGAAATCCGCTCTGGATGGGGTATCTTCTGGGGCGTCCAGTACCATCCTGAACTGGCCCTTTCGGAGATCGCGGCAGCGCTACGAGGGCAGTCGGACACCCTCATCCAGCAAGGCCTGGCGAAGAACGAGGCGGTCATCGAGGGCTATGCCGGCAATCTTGAGAATTTGGAGGCCGATCCGGATCGGCTCGATCTGGCGTGGCAGCTCGGGCTCGATGCCGAGGTGATCGACGTCGCCCAGCGAAGGCGGGAAATCCTCAATTTTCTAGAGCACCTTAAAGGGGGCACACACCTGCGGTGAACGCCGCCGTTTGGTCGTGAACGGAAAGGTGCCCTCACTCTTCACACGTTGCCGGCTGATCGTGACCGTGGTGCAGTTCGCAAACCCCTGCCCTAACTGGCTCGGCGCAGTACGACTCTTTACCGAAGGCATCTTGTGTTAAGAGTTTGAGTCGCCGGCAGACGCCGCGGCGTTTCACTTCTATAGTGTGGAGCCCTGAGGTTCAGAACCGGATTTCGTAGCCGACGGCGACGTGGCTCCTAGGATCGTCATCGTAGGCGGAGGTTCGGGCGCCGACATCGAACGTAACAGTACTGCGGCGGCTCAGCGCCTGGCTAAGGCCGAGAGAGACATAGGGTCGAACCTCGTTGACCACCGAGGGTGCGTCGATGGAGAAATCATACAGCCCGGGCACTTGGCTGGTCCCCTTGAGTGGATTGCGACTGCGGTGAAGATCGAACTCGACGCCAGCGGCGACGCGGAAAAGCGATGCCGCGGACAGCGTCACTTGGCCGTCCACGCCCAATGCCAGCGCTGTCATGCTGGCGTCATGGTTTTCGTAGGTCACCGGGAAGTCCGCAGTGTTCGTCTCGGTATAACCGTCGCGCGTCGCGGTGGCATGCGACAATCGCAGGAAGGGGGTATAGAGGCTCCGCCCGCTCGCGATTCCACAGCCGATTTCCACGCTCGCGGCCAAGCTGTCGATCCGGGCTTTGCCGACCGCGCTTTGCGTGTTGTCGAGTTGGTCGTCGCGATCGAACGAGACGATGCCACGAGTATATCCGATTGCACCGCGCCAGGTCAGGCCCGTGCCGTCCGATTGTCGGAAGCGGACGTAGGTACCGACGGATAAGAGGTCGCCCTCCCTCCGACGAAAACTCCCGGTTCAGGAAACCGCCGAAGGTAAGTTCGGGCGTCGCGCCTATCGCGGCGGCGAGGCCGGCGATGCCCATGTCGTCGACGATTTCGCCGGCCCGATGCGCGCCCTCCAACCGGATCGCCACGGGCCGTCGAGAACGGTCGCTCCGGCCGCCCTTGGTCGACATTCGGAGGCTTGGACCGAACCGCGTCGACAGCGATGGGGTAAGTTCGGTATTGAGGTGTTTCAGCAGGACTGTGTTTCTGGCCTGAGTGATCTTGCCCTGCCGCTTAGTATTCATGGCGATTGCGGCTTGTGTGTTTGCAAGATCATGGATCACCCCCGGCGGTGTTGGATCGACAGGGATCGGATCCGAAGGTGCCGGATCGTCGGGCGAACCTGGACCGATGGGTACGGGATCTTCCGAAGGCGGATCGTTCGGTGTCGGATCGACAGGGATCGGATGCGAAGGTGCCGGATCGTCGGGCTCCGGGTCGGGCGAACCGGGACCGACGGGTACGGGATCTTCCGAAGGCGGATCGGTCGGTGTCGGATCGACAGGGATCGGATCCGAAGGTGTCGGATCGTCGGGCGAACCGGGACCGATGGGCACGGGATCTTCCGAAGGCGGATCGTTCGGTGTTGGATCCGTAGGGATCGGATCCGAAGGTGCCGGATCGTCGGGCTCCGGGTCGGGCGAACCGGGACCGACGGGTACGGGATCTTCCAAAGGCGGATCGGCATCACGCACGCGGTAAATGAAAGCACGTGGAGTTCCCTGGTCGGTCTCCGAAGCCCCCACGACGATCGCGCCGTCGTTGCTGACATCGTAGGCAGCGGAGTTGCCGGTTCCATCTGCCTTCAGCGTTCCCAGTCCCACCATGCCTTCGGCCGTCCAGCGGAACGCCTGATAATAGGCCGAGGCCCCCTTGGCGATATCGGCTGCCCCCACCACGACCGTGCCGTCGGCATTCACGGCGGTGGCAAGGGAGGTGCCTTCCCCATCCTTGCGAAGCGTGCCCAAGGCGACCATGCCCGTGCGTTCCGTCCATCGGAACGCCTGCTGCAACCCGCCGGGCATATCGATGCTGTCCTGAATATAAAACTGTCCCACGATCGTGGATCCGTCCGCGCTCAGGGCTTCGGGGGCGGAGCTGCCCTCCCAATCGGGTTGCGGCAATCCAAGATCCTGCATGCCACCAGCCTCGCTCCAGCGGAATGCCCGGTATTGTCCCAAACTTGCGGCCGAAATACCGGCGATGACCGAGCCGTCTGCGCTTACGGCGATGGCCCTCGAAATCCTGTCTTCCTTTTGCAAGATCCCGAGGTCGATCAGCCCATCTTTTGCCGTCCAGCGAAAGGCCCGCGAGATCGTGTGGCCGCCGTCACCCAGGGCGTCCGTTTCTCCGATAATGGTGGAGCCGTCCTCGCTAATGGCATTGGCATCGGAAAACCCTTCATCGTTCGGGCGTAGCGTGCCGAGGCTTTCCATTCCGCCGTCCGTCCAGCGAAAGGCCTTCCGACTATTATCTTCCTGCGCGGCACCCACAATGACGGAGCCGTCCCCGCTGACATCACGCGCACTGGAGGACCCGGAACCATCGGCGGAAAGCGCCCCGAGCGGGATCATGCCGTCTTCGGCGGTCCACCGGTAGGCGTGCGTGGTGAATTGGTTGAGATCGCCGTCGATTCTGGAATTACCGATGATTACCGCGCCGTCCGCGCTCACGGCCACCACGTCCGCGTCTCCGGAATTGTCGGACCTCAGCGTTCCGAGAAGCTGCCTGCCGTCGGCGGCCCAGCGGAACGGTTGGCTACTGAGCTCAGAGACCCCATCGATTTCATAGGTTTGCTGTATTGTGCCGACGACCACGGAGCCATCTCCGGTTGTATGCGTCGCGATCGAGAATAACCCGTCCGGGAATTCCCCGATATCTTGCATGTCCTGTGCGATCGCAGGCACCGCCACGCCCGACAGTAGTATGGCGGCGAGAGAGGGGTAGGGCCAAAATTGGTCGAACATGTTTGAAACCCCTGCTTGCGCCCGGCAATCACGGGCCACGGGATTCTAACTTTCTTCCGTTATCCTCCGTTTAACAGGCTGCTGAAAAAATCCCTTCTCCATCATCGGGGTGCATGGGTACCCCACTCAACCGCGTTCTCGTACAGCTGACAGTTTACCCCCGAGCTTAAAGTGGCGGGATCGAGAAGAAGGTTCGTATCAACGAAGGCAACGCATCACTCTGTGTAAGGGCCATGATGTCGACGGTTGTGAGCCCCCTCCACGCAGGGCCGCACAAACGGCGAACCGGCTTGTCCCCCCAAAGGGCGGATCAGATCTCGGAGCCCACGCATCGATCGCTTGCCAGGCCGTCCGATATCGTCGCCCATCGGCAACAGCGTCGCCGTACGGAGCCCGACCGCCATGACCGCTCAGAAGTCTACGGATTGTACCCTGTCACGCAGAACGTCGGTCGCGGCACGGATCGCAGCGCTTGATCCTGAGAAGGAGTTTGAGGCGATCGCCCGGCTTCTCTACGCCTACGAGTTCTCTTGGGACATCGAGCGCGCGCTGGAGTTCGCCCTCTTCCGCGCCTACGCCGTGCCCTCGATCTCCGGTCTTCTGGCCCGCACCGGGGAATTCGAGATCCGACCGCGCAAGCGCTACGACGACACCGAACTGATCCTGTGCGAGGCAATGGAGCACGGGCTTGAAAGCGACCGCGGGCGGCGCGCCATCGCCCGGATAAATACCATGCACGGCCGGTACAGGATAGCGAACGCTGACATGCTCTACGTGCTGTCTACTTTCATGTGCGAGCCGATCCGTTGGCTTGACCGCTTCGGCCGCCGTCCGATGACCGCGCCCGAGCGGCGGGCTTGGTTCCTCTACTATCGCGGCCTCGGCGAGCGAATGGGGGTCGGGGACATTCCAGACGATCTTGAAGGGATGAAGCGCTACAATGCGGCCTACGAAGCGGAGCATTTCCGCTATGCCGACACTAACCACCGGATTGGCGAGGTTACGCGCGATCTGCTGCTCGGCTTCTACCTGCCACGCCGTCTCGTGCCGTTCGGCCGCCCCGCGGTGCATGCGTTCCTCGACCCTCCCCTGCGCCGGGCCATGGGCTTTCCTCCGGCGCCCGTTCTGCTGCGCCAAGCGCTTTGGGCCACCCTGAATCTTCGCGCCCGTCTGTTACGCATCCTGCCCCTGCGCCGCCGACCGCGTCATCTGACGCAGCTCCCCCGTCCGACCTATCCTGGCGGGTACGAGATCGAACGACTGGGCACCTTCCGGTCAAGATACGAACGTCGTGGTTATCGTAACGCTGGCCGCGAGCCGTAGCCGCGATTTATATCGTTGCCATGCAAGTACACCTGGTGGGAGTGGCCCACCCTAGCGTGCCGTTGACCCGTCAGCCTGGGTTGGGGCACGGTTTCTTGAGACAGTTCGTAGCGCTATTTCTCTTGATCAGGGGAGTAGTACGAGATGGACGA
>CANLEQ010000034.1 GCA_947489705.1 uncultured Paracoccaceae bacterium | reverse complement strand
GCTAACGACGCCAATAACGACGGAGGTTAAGATCTGCAGATCAGCTCAAGAAGGCGGTCCCAACCGGGCGGTTACGACCTTTACGGCTTTCTGACCACCGAGGCGAACGCGACCGTAGGCGCGATCCACCCGAAGGCCATGCCTGTGATCCTAACAGAACCCGAGGAATGGGAGACGTGGCTAACGGCGCCCTTTGAGGAGGCCCGCGTCTTGCAGCGCCCGTTACCCGACGACGTGTTGTCCATCGTGGCGGAGGGGGATCGAAAGGATGCAGCCGTGCAAGACTAGAAAGGTCATCGGCTCTTTGCTGAAATAATCGCGGCTACGGAACTTGCCGAGCCTCCAACTACTCCAAGTATGCCTACAATGTCCGAGCCCTCCAGATTTCGTCCGGCAAGAAGAACGGCCGTCACTCCCAGGATCAGCGACAGCACCAAGGCACACAACAAGGCAAAAGCGGTATCGGAACTACCTTCGCGGATCGCATCGAGAAATCTTTGTCGTCCCGCCACTGGCTTACCGTCTTCTGACATAGGCTAGACCTTACTTATTCCGTTTCTGCTTCAAGCGCGGGCATGTAGACCTGCACGACGCCACGCTTACCACCGCGCCGGCCGACCTGCACGATCAAGTCGATCGTCCTCGACGCATACTCCACCACATCGGCTCGCGTCTGATTCAGACCGGCCCGCAGCACCATCATCGCCATGCGTTCGAGCGCGAGCTTCGGGCTGTCCGCGTGAATCGTACTGATCGACCCCGGATGGCCGGTGTTGATCGCTTCAAGGAAGTTGAAGGCTTCGACGCCGCGGATTTCCCCCAGGATCAACCGATCCGGTCGCATCCGCAGTGTGCTCTCAAGCAACCGGGCAGGGGAGCGTTCGGAGCCATCGCGGCGATCCGCAATCAGGGCGACATTGTTCGGGTGCGGAAGATGCAGCTCCGGCGCATCCTCGATCGTGACCATGCGTTCCGCCCGATTGCTCATGCCCAGGATCGCGCGGGCGAGCGTCGTCTTACCTGACGACGTGCCGCCTGAAACGAGCATGTTCAGCCGCTCGTCCACGGCACGCCGAAGCAGGGTCCCCAAGTCGCCACCGAGGGCGAGACCGCGCAGCTCTTCAAGTCGCTTACGTCGCTCCTCGTCCACATCGACCGATTGCCCTTCAAGGAATCCGACCTCCCCCACATCGAGGACCCGGCTGACATACTTGCGGATCGAGACGGATATGCCGTCTCCAATCGCGGGCGGGACGATAATCTGCACCCGCATGGACTGCCCGAATACGAAGATGCGGCCAGAGACGATCGGGTGTTTGGGGCCGAGCTGGTTCTTGGTCTCCCCGGCCAGGTGGGTGCCGAGCATTTGCAAGCGTGCGGCCGGGATTTCCTCGTCGCATCGCTGCATGTGCTCCGTCCCGGCATACTCGACCCAGACACCGCCATCGGGATTGATGACGACTTCATTCACGTCGTCAGAGGTTAGAAGCTGACGGAGGGGGCCGAGACCCTGTTCGGCGTGTGAGCGGGGGGCTTCATTCATCAGAATACCAGATCCCGGTTCACGAACACGGTCAGCTCCGTTCCTTGGTCCACGTAGATGACGGGGCCAGCTGCGAGGTAATCGGCCATCGCGCCCTGAGAGGCACTTTCGAGATCGTCGCCGACGTCTACGGCAACGTCCTGTTCGTTCTCGCTGGCGTTCTCGGAGATTAAGACCTGTGGACCCGCGCCGATTAGAGAGATCAGGGCGGCCGAGCCGAAGCGCTCGCGGAAGCGGCTATCGACAAAGCCTGTTTGGCCGGAACGGCCGAGGCGGTCGGCGCCGAAGCCGCCTAGCTCGACGCTGACGCCTGAGGGCGTGATTGCCCGGCTCCACGCCATTTGCACGCGCTCTTGCACCACTGACACGTCGGAATTGTATTCCCCGATCAGGCGCGTTCCCTTTGGCAGAAGAACATTGGCCCCGTCATAGGAATACACGTCCCGCGCCACCACGGCCCGGATCACGCCGGGCAGCTCCGAGCTTACCGCCGTCTCGAGCACGGCTTGAACGGTCGTTCCCTGAACGATCGTCTGGCTGGGCCGCGGTATGCGTCCCGCCTGCGCGGTCTCGTGGCCTTGCGTCGATGCATCGGCCATGAACTGTTCTCTATCGCTGAGTTTACGACTGCTACCAGAGCCATCGATCCCGGCATTGCCACCAGCGCCCGAGACGTTGGCGGCGCCGTCGACCACCACAGATGGCGAATTGATCTGCTCCTCGCGGATCGCCGCACGGCGGGCTCGCTCCTCTTCGAGCCGTTCCCGCGCAAGGCGCTCTTCTTCCGTCTCGCCCATGTCCATACTGGGAATGATCCCGGCTTGGCGCACCTCGATCGGCTCGCGATTCCGCTCCGCATCCAGTTGCTCCTGGAGCAACCGACGCTCGCGCTCGAATTGCTCCTGCAACCGCTCCGCCTGCCGTTCGAGCAGCGCGTCGAGATCTTCGTCATTGCGCGCGGCGCGGAGGGCTTCGAGCTGCGCTTCCAAAGCGGCAATCCTTTGTTCGGCGGCTGAGGTGTCAGGTGTCTCTTCGGCTTCCATCGTGGCGGCAGCTTCCGTCGGCTCCGTCTCAATGTCCGGTAGATCAGGGAAGTCGGTATCAAGTCCGGGGTCGGTCGAAGTCGTCTGCATGTCCTCGACCTCAGACGATCCGCTGGTGAGCATGTCCTGAATGGCCCCCGGAGCGAACAAAAAGGCCGCGGCGACTACAAGCACAACGCCGATGAGCAAACCGACGAGCGTGCGGGCACCGTTGCTGCCGCCGCTATTGAGATAGTTTGTGCGGGCGTCTGCGCCCGCGTCCGCTCCCGTGCTCATCAGAAACCCTCCACGCGCGCGGCGTTGCGACCGCCAGGAACGCTCTGGATTACGTCGCCATGGGCGACGCACAGCTCTTCATCCCCGAGGCGCAGGGTCCAGTAGGGCGACGTGCGCTCGACCACGATCATATTGCCCTCTTGCCGGGTGTTGACGATCGCCTCGCGCCCTTGCGCGTCCGCGGCAAAGATGGCCGGGCGAGGCGCGTTGCCGTCGAACAGGAAATAGGTGCGCTGGCCGTCGTCATAGACGCGGTAGGGCCGGAAGCTCGTCGCTTCCCCAGCAACGTAATAGTTGAAGTCCTTGACCAGCGCCTCGCGCTTGAGCTGCGCTTGGCGCGCGGCCGCTTCCTCACCGGGATAGCGGAAGTTGACGCGGTAGGACGGGTTGGACGAGCCAGCGCCGGTCTCGCTTGATCGTAGCTCGAAAGAGTAGGCCCGAGCGTTGGTGTAGACATTCATGTTGGTATAGGCGCCTTCGATCACGGGCTTAATCGTCAGGACGTTGCCCCGATCCAGCCGCGTAATCTCCCACGAGGCGCTGTCCCCGAGCTGGACGCTGTCGATGGACTCGCCGGCCGGAAACTCGATCGCCGTGATGTAGCGGAGATACGTCGGGAGCCGGTAGACCTGATGCTCGTCGTAAGTGAATTGACGTATCCGGGCATCGTCTGGATAGGCCCGTGCTACAGTTTCAGCCGAGGCGGCAGAGCCGATCATGGCACAGGCAAGGGCGGCGAGGGCAAGGCGCATCAGTTCGTCTCCCGAGGGCTGAGGGTTTCCGCATCGACGCGGTAACTGGTCACGGTGAAGCCGAGCGGGTTCGACCAAACTTGCTGGAGATTGCGTTCCGTGCGCGGCTGAAAATCGAAGCCAACCGTCGCCACGAAGTCCCGCTCAACCGTGTTCTGGCCTGACTTCTCAAGCCGGCGAACAAACCGCACTTGCGCGGTGTCGTCGCCTAGGACTGAGATCGAGCGAATACGAACGCTGATCCGGGTGTCCCGGCCATACCGTGTCGGGGGGTAGCTTTCCGAACCTGAGTTCCAGACGGTTCGAAGGGACTCCTGCGCCTGCCCGACCGACATGGCGTTGACGAGTGGGATGCGTTCGCTGTTGTCCGACGGGTCGTAGGTTTCGCGATTGGTGACGTAGCGCACCAGCTCCGCTTCGAGCACCGCTTCTTGGTCGGTCAGGCTCGTCGGACGGGTCGAGACCACCTGTTCGGACTCGCCCGTGGTCCGGTCCACCATGACCACGTAGGGGCGGATTTCCTTGAGCGGCAGCATCGCCGCCATGGCACCAACCGAGGCCAACGCGACCCCGAGACTGAGGGCTGCGACGGTCCAGCCGATATTGCGCTGGCGGCGCAGCGAGAAGAACACCTCGTCCTCAAAGGCGACTTGTGTGGAGGCGGGTTCTTTCTTCTTTCCGGCCATCTTGGCAGACTCCTATCCTAATGCGGTCCCGCGAAGGCCGCGCTCGTTCGTTCCGGTGGTGGTTGAGCGGCTTACTTCTTTGCCACGGTGCCCCAGGGGCCGATCATGGCTTCGCCATCCGCTTTCTGTTGGTGCGGGTTCCGGCGCACTACGCTCTCTTTCGGCGCAGAGGTGCCGCCCCTTTGGCGCATGTGTTCTCTTGCCTGCTCGATCACGGCCGCATTTCCGGCCTCGCGCCGATCTGACCAACTGGTGCGCCGGCCATATTCAGCGTTCTTCCTGCCGATGTTCTGGACAGCGCGCTTCCGAGCATCTGAAGTTGCCTTCGCATCTTGCAGCATTGCGGCGACCCGCGTGGCGCCGCCGCGCTGCTCTTCGCTAGCGCCGGCTGCGCGCACCGCCGAAACCGCTTGCGTCGCGCGCGGTTCAGCGAACCGATAACCCGCTCCACCTGCGTTGAGGGTGCCCTTCGCAACCTTCCCACCAATATCCATTGCCTGCCGCGCCTCACGGAAGCCGTTGGCTGTTGCCACGATCGACCCCGAGAGGCCGTTCACCAACGTCGGCACCTGCGCCATGAGGAAAATGCCGGAGGCGGCAACGATGATAAATTGAGCCGCTTCCGAAAGGGCATCGGCTCCGGCCGCGCTGGCGGCCAACGCTGTCCCGGTTCCGAGCACCGCTCCAATGACCCCGGCCAAAACGAGAGGGATCAAGGCAAAACCGATAGTGAAGCGCACCCAACTCTCAAAGAGATTGCCGGTGGCCCTAAACAGAAGCGTCGGAATGAAGATCGGCGCCAAGGACACTGCCATCGCAAGTCCAACTTTTCCGAGGCCCGCCACGAGTATGGTAACACATGCCAGAAGTGCCCCGGCAACCCAGACGAGGGTTGCAGTCAGACTGATCCCAAATCGGGCGCTTTCGTCATATATGCGGTCCGAAAAATCAAAGAGAGAGGTAACGAGAATATCTACGCCGTCATACAGGTCAGCCGCGGCCGATCCGGCTCCTGCTGCCGCTAGAAGGTTTCCACCCACGTCAGCCGGAACTTGGGTTACAATGGTGTAGATCGGCTGGAACTGCGCCCAGCTTGTCGCCACGGCAGTAATGATGACAAATCGGACACCCCAGACGAGGTAGCTTCCAACCCGCATCGGGACCCATTGGGTCAGCGTGTTGAGCGCCATGAACGCTAGACCTACCAGTCCCATGATCTGGCATGTCGTCGTTATCGGCCCCGCCAGGTCCACAAAGACGCTTTCCGTATAGGTGCCAATTGCACTGTCGATACTGCTGAGCGTGTCGGATACAAAAGTCGCCATTGTGGTCTACCCCAGAGTGGCCCGGTTACTTGACTGCGCCGACTTCGCGGCAGTAGTCGTACGCTTCCTCGACGCCGGTTCCGCGCTTTCGCTCTTCCATCAAGAACGACGTCAGGTTTTTCGTGGACATGCCGTAGTAATCGTCCGGTATCGACGCTTCGATCGCATCCCAATCACGTTGCCCATCAAGGCAGGTGATCGCGTAGGGTTCGCCGTTCGCAAACGCCTCGCACTGCTTACGGGCATAGGCTGCATCGTAGCGATCCCGGTAAACAGCGAGCATCTGGATCATCCCGAAATTAGAAGCTCGCTCATTGATGATGTTCATGTCGCTGTTGCCATAGGCGCAGGCAAAGGATCGTTCCTGCGCCATGGCAATCGGCGCAGGTAGAAGCGTCACGGCCATTGCAGCGGCCAGCATTGCGCGTCCGATCATCGTCAGTCTCCCGAGGCTTGGAGGAAGCTACGTTGGCCAGCGAGATCGCGAGCCGAGGTAAGTGCGTCCGATCCCATGGCGTTCGCCATGGCGGCTTGCAGACGTAGGCTCTCGTTCATCAGAACGGCGACTTCGCCCAGCATCCGCGTGTTGTAATCGACGCTGGCTTTGAGGTCGGCGTTGTCGTCGATCCCGTCGATCAACTGGTTCACCCGTTCGGTCGCGGCGCCAGCACGGGCGTAGGTGTCTTCCGCCGTCGCCATGGCAGCCATGCCGGAGCCGGCCTGAGTCGCAAGTGCCCGTTCCTGCGGTAGATCGGAGCTGAGGAAGTCGGCCACGTCCGGCAGGCCGAAGGTGTCCTTCAGTTCTCCGATCCGAGCCGTTAGTGCATCCGAATTGCCGCCGATCGCGCTGCCGGTCATGGCGTTGTTGAGGATCCCGGAGAGGCTGTCGGCCGAGAAGCGTTCAGTTTGGTCCGTTGCAGAGTTCAGAATGTCGCTGATCCCTTTTGCCCCGGTCATGCTTTCGAGCTGGCTTTGCAGACTCGTCAGTTGGTCGATCTGCGCCTCATAGTCCCGGCGCATCTGTTCGATCTGTTGGAGCGCGCGGGCAACGGCGGTTGCGTCGAATACTGGCACACCTTGGGCCTGCGCCCCGGTCGTCCCGGTGACGGCAAGGAATACTGCGAGAGCCGTGCTGCGAAGGGCGTGCTTCATACGATTGCCTCCAGGTCGGTGTTGATCGGTTCCCAATTGCAGGCGCAGGGCGACGTGCGTTCGGTGTAGGTCGCACAGCCGCCGAGCAGGGCGGTCAGGGCGAGTAGGGCAAAGAGCTTCATCAGACGGCATCCTTCCATGTTTCATCGACGCGCGATCCGGCCCCGAGAACGTCGAGAAGCGGGCCGAGGGGTGACAAGTCGAAATCGACCACGGCACTGTCATCGCCGTTGCGGATCAGAACGAAACGGTTGCCAGCGCCAGACGAGCCAAGGAACGCGGCTTCTGCGTCGGTCAGGCCGAGGACATCGAGTTCGCCCGCCGTCGTGCTGGACGAGGGGAATAGAACCTGCGTCGCCGTGCTCTCTAGGATTGAGCCTCCGGCGCGGCTCTCGCGGATATGGCTGACCCGCTGCGTCATCATGACGACGGCGACATTCTTCTTCCGCATCGTCAGCATCCAGTCCTTGAGGCGGGACTGGAAATACTCGTCATCAAGCATCTTCCATGCCTCATCGAGCACGACGAGCGTGGGCCGCTCATCCTCGATGGTCCGCTCAATCCGGCGGAAGACATAGGAGAGCCACGCCGTTCGGATGGGAGGAATGTCGAGGACTTCGGTAAGATCAAAGGCCGTTACATCGTTGCCGAAGGCCAGAGGATCGGCGTCCGTCCCATTAAACAACCAGTCGTATTGGCCGCCCTCATCCCATGGGGCCATGCGCGTGTGCAGGTCTCCGTCGTCGTCCACCGACAGGAGTTGCGTGCGGAAGTGGCTGAGCGTTTGCAGGTTGGGATCAGCCTCTGCATTTCCCTGCGCCGCGCTCGCCAAAGCTTCGGCTTGCATGGGCGAAAGCCTAGCACCGCCATCCCCGACCAGGAGCGCACCCAGCCAATCGGTAAGCCATGCTGTTCCGCGCGTGTCGGATTCCGCGCGGAAGGGGTTGAAGCCTGTGTTCTCCCCGAGCCGGACCGGCGAGTAGCTACCGCCAAACGCACGTATCGGAGCTTCCAGCCCTCGATCCTTGTCAAAAACGATGATCCGCGGTTTGACCCGTTGCGCCTGCGCCAGCAGGAAGGCCGTGCCCAGCGACTTACCCGAGCCGGTCTTACCGATAACAAGGGTATGGCCCACCGTGCGCTCACCGGGCGAGCCGCCAAGGTGGAAGTTGAAACGGTAGGGCTCGCCTGTCAGCGTCGGAAGCGTCGTGATTGGTGCCCCCCACGGTTCCGTGCCCGGCACCAGTCCCTTGTTCGCGCCGTGGAGCGCGGCGAAATCTGCGAAGCAGGCCGATGAGATCATGGAGGCCCTTGCCCGGTGGGCGAAGTTGCCGGGGTGCTGGGCGAAGTAGGCGCTGCGCGCTCCCATATCTTCGCGCACCGGCACCCCTTGAACACGTTGTAATACGGTCCGGATGCGGCTTGCGACTGCATCGAGTTCTTCATGCGTCTGCGTCGTCACCATGATCGAAAGCTGGTGGTGCCCGAAGCTGATCCGACCGGAAGCTAGATCATCGGCCGCGGCCACCAGGTCCTCGCGAGCCGAGATAGCGGCATCGTCCGCCGCGCTCATCTGGCGGGCCGTTCGCTGCACTCGCGACAGTGCCGGCACCATATCAATGGGGGTGAAAGAGTGGCTGACGACTGTATTCGCTGGGATGTCGAGACTTCCAAGGAACCCCGTCACCGTCTCGGTCGGATAGCCCTTAAGGCAGAACATGGTGCCCCAGCGCATGTCCTCGCTGTCCAAGCCCGCGACAAGGAACGTATCGCCCCTGAAATCTACCCGAGACTCCGTGATGAGATCTCGGACAGGTCGAAAATCGACACCCGGCTGAACGCGGTTGAACTTTCCCGTCGTCATCATCTTGAGATAGCCGAGCCACCGTCCGTCGCTGGCGGTCAGCCGCTCCGGTTGCGTGGCCGATAGGGCCTGCATGATCGTAGCGATCATTTCTTCGAGCTTCGCGATCCGGCGTTCCATCAGCTCACGCGCGCTCTTCTTTGAGCCGCCGCTGATCTTTGCCCAGAGCGTCGAGAGCACTTGAGGACGCACCACGATCGTTACCATGGTCGTCCGCTGTCGAAGACCCATCCGGTCGAGGCCGGCCTGCCATTGCCGGTCAATGGCAGCGGCAAACCCTTCACCATGGACAGGCAGCATCCCCGGATCGGTTTCGTGAGAAAATCGGTGGACGTAGAACGCTGCATCACCTTCCGCCTGAGCGACGTTTGCGCTCATTGCGTGAGCCACGTCGTCAATCAGCGTATCGTCGGCGGTATCAGCGTTGACCCCCTCCACAATGAAGGAGGCCATCACGTCGCCATCACGTAGCAAGATCACTCCGTCACGGATGACCGAGAGATAAGGCAGGTAGTCCGCGAGGAAGTGTTCGCGCGAGACTCCCTGCGGATCGGTAGCCTTACGAGCCAGCGATTGTTTCTTCTTAAGCACGGTAGATGATGCCTTTGCCTTTGAACCAGCTCTGCGACGGCGGAGCTTTCGAGAGCGCGGTGAAGATCACATCCATCAGTCGAGCGTCGTAGTTCGCGAGGACACGGAGGGCGGCGTAGCCGATGATCGCGCTGCCCAGGAACCAGACAAACGAGAGCGTCGCGATGAAGCCGCCGATGACGATGGCGAACAGGGCGACCACGTAAGTCATTGGGAGGCCCGCCACAGAGACGGGCCTCGTCAGTGCCAGGAAGCACGGATTGCGCATCAGGCGATGCCGCCGAGGATTGTGCCGGCGCCGTAGAGGATCACGAGCCCGAGCACGACGGAGAGGGCGAAGCCCCAATTCATCCGACCGGTCAGAAACATCAGGCCGACGCCGGCGAGGGCAACGAGGCCAATGGCGCGGCCGGTTGGCCCTGTCAGGGCCGTGCCGAGCGTCGAGAAGAAGTTGTTGATCGGCGAAAGGTCCTGCGCGAACGCAGGCGAGGAAGCGGCGATCATGGCAAGCGTGCACAGCACGATCCGCCGAGCGGAGACGTTAAGTAGTGTCATACAGAGGGGTTCCCTTGGCTGCTTTCGATGGTGGTTTGCGTCACGGGCTTGCCGTGGGCGCGCGTTCTGCCGTGGGAGCAAGACCCACTGCGGCAGCGATTTTGGCGACGTAGTTCTGCGTCTCGCGGTAAGGCGGCACGCCACCATACTGGACGACCCTATGCGGCCCCGCGTTGTAGGCCGCGAGCGCGAGGCGCGCGTCGCCAAATTTCTCGAGCTGCGCGCAGAGATACCGCGCGGCTCCATCAAGGTTCTGAACTGGGTCCCAAGCATCCGCCACGCCTAGCGCGCGCGCCGTGTCTGGCATGAGCTGGCCTAGTCCTTGCGCGCCTTTCGGCGACAGCGCCCGTGGATTGAATGAGCTTTCCGCGCGCACAAGCTCCGTGAAGAGCCGGGAGAACGTCATGGCATCGAGGCCGGCGGCGCGCGGCCCAGGACCGCCCGCATGGCGCAGTGCAATTTGGTGGGCAAGGTCGCGATAGGAGCCGGAGCTTTTTGAGCTGGCGACAACGCTCTGGCGAGCGGGTTCGCTGTCAGGCGTCGCCTCTTCCTGACGGTCTGATTGGAGCTGACCGTTGATCTTGAGTTCGCCGTTCGCCCCCCACTCGTAGACCGTGGCACCGGCAGGGAAGGCTAGAACTGCTACCAGCCCCGCTAGGGCGAAAGCACGAGCATCACCACGAACGCGATTCCGAACGCAATTCCGAACGGCAGTATGGCCGGAAGAACGTAGCAGCCCCCGGCTAGAACCCCGAGGGAAAGGACCGTCGCCCTTTTCGAGGCTGACCAGAAGTTGGACATGACTCCCGCGACGCAGAGCACAATGACCGCCCAAACGGCGAGCCAACCAAGCCACGTTACGGCTCGCAGCTCGTCGTGAAAGAAAGCCCAGGTCCCGACCACAAGTGTCGTCACGGACAGAACCGTGATCGCGTTCCCCGTCTCGGTCGCAAAGAACGCACGTCGAGTGGCTGTGCGTTGCTCCTTGCGGCTCGACGCCGAGCTTTCGCGCTGCTCGCGCTTGAAGTCCGCGAGCGAAATGACCTTCGAGCGGGCCATGCTGCGTTCCTGTCTCGTGTTCAGTCCTCGTCTTCCACGGGATCGCTGTCTGAAGCACTTTCCGGTCGGAAGTAAGGGACCTCCAGAACCGGCCCGTGGGGGTAGAGGTTCTTGTGGTAGTTGAAAAGCGCGTCGGCGCTTCGGATGCGCTTCGGTTTGTCTGTCGACGAAATGTAGACAGGCTTCTCGACGCCATCGTAGCGCAGCAGGAAAACCTCCCACTCGATACGGCCAGCACCAGCGTCCACGGCCTTGTAGATGACCTTTCCGCCGTCTGACTCCACGTATCCTCGAACGTGCGCCCCATAGAGTCTCTTCTCGTCTTCTTGGCCGGCCATCTTGCCCCAATCCCTCATGGTTTTCGTTTCCACTTTGGGGACGATTAAACACAGCCGCCAGTTGCCTCAATCAAGTTCGGATTTTCCATACCGCAGGATACAAGTCAACCTGTGGGATAGCGGCCCTGTATATTGTTGCCGGCGGGTTGTGCCGCTGGAGGCCCGGTAGCACATTATAGGGCATGTGCACGAACATAAGCCGCCTGCATCCTCAGAGAGACTCCCTACCTGCTGTGGGCTCTTAGTCGGCTGTGAGCCGGCGGTACCGCAGCGTTGGGGGCCGCTGGATGGGCGACTGATAGGGAGAAGGGTCCACTGACATCTCATGCCAGCGTCTCGTCGCCGCAGTGGATGCGCAGTTGCTGTTAACTAAATCACGTCCTACTACGAACGACTCTGAAACGAGACGAAACGAAGGTCCGCAGCGCCTTGATTAAGAACAAGAAATATTTTGTCCCGCCAGATGGCGGCGACGAAGACTTCAAGGACTTGTTCAGGCGTGTTGCGGCTGCCGGCGCCGGTCGGCCCGTGGACAAGGACGGATTTCCGCAAGGTTCGTGGACGCCTGATCTTCTTGCGGAGGCGATCTCACAGATCGCCGCGAACCGGGCCGGGATCGAGCTACGGACCGTCCAGCTCTGGTTTCAGGATAACGAAAAGGGTATCAGCGCCGACAACATCCGGTGGCTCGCCAGAATCTTAGGATGTGATGACCCGGAGGCCACGAGCGCGTGGCAAGCCGAGTTGAGTGCGTCGCAGGCTCGCTTGACGGCCAAGCGGCGCGAGAAGCGCGAACGTGGGAAAGCAAATGTCCGGCCACCGCCGGACGAGGATCCTCCGGCGATCGCCGAAGACCCCGCACTGCCGCCATCAGAGAAGGACGAGCATCGAGAGGTCGAAGAGCCGACGAAAGGCTTCAGCCTCGCCCGGATGTCCGAAGGGCTCTTCAGTCGGGGGTCGCACTTGAACCTGCCCGCGTCCGTCTTCGCGGGGGCCGTCGCGCTCCAGTTCATATCCTACTTCCTCGGCATCCATAGCGTCACCTACGCTCGGGAGGATGGGATCGTTAAGCAGGTGGGCTTCCTTTGGGCGCCCAACTGGACCTTTCTCTTCATCGTCTTCATGCCCCTCTACCTGTCCTTCGTGGTTAATCTTCTGGTGTTCTGGAAGGACGATGGGCGCGCCAACCTCCTGGCTGTCGAGCGCCGCGTCAAAGAACCCAAGACTTGGATGCAGAAGGTGGAGGCATCGTCCTACACCTACTGGGCGGTTTTTTTGATCTGCATCGGGTTCGCTGGCGTCTTCCAGTGGATCAGCGTGAGGCTGCTCCCGGTGTTGAGCGGCCAGGGGGACTACGCGATAGACTGGGGATCACTGGCGACTATACGGCCCGACGAGATCGCCGTGCCGCAGCAAATCGCCTTCACCGGTTTCGCCTATCTCTACATGAGTCTGTGCTTCTATGTCTTTGTCACCGGTCTCATCATACTCTCCACCTTGGCCGATGATTTTGGCGAGATCGAAGAAGCGATGGGGCACCAGCGGGGCGCAGAAACATCCCGCAAAGTGCAAGAAACAGGCTTGAGGATCATGCGCGGGATCTTCCGCTGCACGATTTCGGGGCTGCTCATCGCAGTGTGCATGAAACTTGAGAGCTTGTACGTCGTGACCTCTGCGCCAGACATCTGGTCTTGGCTATTCACAGATATGCGCTCTGTCTTGTCTGACTTCGGTGAACCGATTGACTGGGGCGACTACAGCATGCCTACGCACTACACGAGCCTTCTGATCACCTTATTAGTGTGCGTTGTCTTTGTTTACGGGACCATACGCGTAAGTCTGAACCGCCCATTCTACGTTCCGATGGCGGCGATGACGACGACTGTGGCATTGCTTGTCACCGCATACTTGCTGATCGGTATGTTCACTGGCTTCTCGTTCCTGCTCGGCTTTGCAGTTCTGGTTGGCATCTTTTGCCTGTTCAACCCTGGGCTTGGTCCTCGGCGCGCCGCGACGGAGGGCAGTAGGGATGTATCATAGCTGGTTAGATCGGTGGGATGAGCGCCGAGCGAGCCGTGGCGATGTTGGGAAGGAGGTCACCAGTTTAACCCTCGACGCCGACCTCGCGTTTCCGGGCGTGACGGGAGCAGTCAGCACCGCCGAGTTCTGCGCTCTCGCGGACCAAGCCGTTACTGATTCAGCGTCCTTCTACGCAGTAAGTAAGAAGTCTCCCGCAGCGCACTGGGAAGACGGATGGATCACCTTCACATCGAGCCATCCAACCAACATAGAAAATAACGACACGGTTCGAGCAAAAGTGACGCACGGCGGGTCGTCCGACCAGGCCCTCATCGTCTTTCACCATTGGAACTCGACGTCGCGAAACTCCCAATTAGCACGCTTCTTGGCATGGCATGGAATAACGGTCGTCGAGGTCGCCATGCCCTACCATCTGGAACGTGCCCGTCCTACTTCATCTCACGCGGACTACATGCTCAGCGCAAACCTTGGGCGCACGATCCAGTCCATGAGACAAGCCGTTCTGGACGGACGGCAGTTGATTAGGATTCTCAAGGACTCGGGCTATGAGACGGTCTCTGTCCTTGGGATCAGCCTCGGTTCCTGGGCCGCGGGTTTGATCGCTGCTCACGATCCAGCGATTGAGAGAGCTGCGCTGTTCCTGACGGCGGGAAGCCTCGCAGACATGGTGTGGACTGGACGGGCCACGCAACATATTCGTGCCAGCCTCCAAGATGACATCGAGCTTGCCGACCTTCGAAGGGCATGGAGTCCCCTTAGCCTTGAGAGCTTCACAGACAAGCTGGCCCGCCCCGATCTTGATCTACAGCTAGTGCTGGGAAAGAGAGACACGGTGGTATTGCCCGAATTGTCCGAGAGGCTGATTGCAAGGCTGGCAAAAGCCGAGGCCACGCCCGAGGCCTTGAAATTGAACTGCGGGCATTACTCGCTATCGCGGCCACCCTACATCGTCCGAGCCGGCGTCAGCCTCTCACGGTTCTTAAACCACGACCGTTGACCGACACACATGACGTCGCAGCGGCACCGCCGCTGTCCCTGCTCTGCCGCTAGCTCGACCGACCTGGCGCAACCCGTCTGTCCACGAGCCGACCGCCGCCGGCCTCAAACGCGCCTGAACACCTGAAGTCTTCGTCTCCACCTCTGGTGGGACAAAATATTTTTCATGCCTAATCAAGGCTCTGGGGTCGTCTGTTTCGTCTCGTTTCATACGCCTTCGTAGTAAGACGTGATTTAGTTAACGATCGGAGCGCATCTACAGCGTGGGAGGTCAGAGGTCTAAGTTCTACCACGCCTGTGGTCAGGACGCCGCCCTGTAGAATTATACCGCGTCTTGATCTGTGCATAAGCCTTGTGATTGGATATAGCGTCCCTGGCCTGCTACATGCCCGCCATAGCGATACTATGGTCGGCCTTGCGGCAGCGCAAAGGACTACTGGCACAAACGCAGAAGTTGCGTTACGTTTTTCACGAAACCGCGAGATGTAGAGGGAGGCTGAGTCGAGTAGGCCGACACTGGCGCAGGAAGAGATGCCAGAGGCCACAAATAGAAACCCCCGCGAGGCGGCGACCTGCACGGGGGGTTAGAACCAAGGGACGGCAATCCCTGAATGGCCAACAATGTCTAGGTCCGGTTCTAGTCCCTCTTGAAACGACGAGCAAGCAAAAACGCACCTGTGCGAACAGGGAGATCGTGTGTCGCAACCTTGCCTCACCATGAGGACGAGTAGTGAAGCAAGAACAACCGGTCCGAGTAGACCAACGGAAAATCCTTTACCAAGCCCTGAAGGACGCCGCGTACGTCCTGAAGTTGAGATCAGGATCGAAGAGCCTGATCGACCTGCTGATCGGTCACATTCCCAACGGCGCGCCAAGTCCTGTCAGCCCTGCGTCGGTGCAGCTCCTCAAAGACAGGCTCGGCATCGAAGACCGGACCATCCGCTACCAGATCGACAAACTGGTGAAGCAAGGTCTCGTCATCAACAGGTGCCTTGCCAACGGTCGGCGGCACGTCCAGCGCAACCGAGCAGGTGAAATTGTCCATATTGCCGGGATCGACCTATCGCCGCTACTCGACCGCGCCCAGGAATGGGCTGAGAGGGCGGCACAAAAGCAGGACGTTTACACCCGGCGCACCCGGCTCCGCTTCCAAATTTCCGAGAAACGGGGAGCCCTGAACCGAGCGTTCCGCACGGAAGAGATGCCGGCTCACCTCGAAAAACTCTGGAGCAACCTTCCGGCAGACATCGCGAACCTGAGCTTGGGCGCCTTGGAAGCCATTGTTGATAAGGTCGACGAAATGCTGGCCGCAATCACGTCCGACCGGAAAATACTTGCCGGTCAGCCGGAAGATTTCGACCGGGCATACACTACACATCAAGAACAATCAGATTCCTGTAATCCGGCGATGCCTGCTGAGAAACAGAGCCATGAGGAAACGTGGCGCCAGAGGCCGACATGCGGGCTTGAGCATGTAAGCCTCCGACAAGCCATGATGGCCGCACCCGATGACTGGCGGATCGAGATGGAGCAATATGGCCGCCCGTCGTGGCACATCCTCGCCGGCGTCGCCTGCGAGCGAGCAAAAGCCCTCGGGGTCAGTCCGTCCGCATGGTCGCTTGCACAGAACGCCGTGGGTGCGCAGGGAGCCGCGGTCATCGTGATGATGGCAGATGCCAAGAGCTCTGAACGCGGCGGAACAATCCAGTCCGTCGGCGGATGGGTCCGAAGAATGGCAGAGAGAGCAGAAACCGGAACCGCCAACCTTCATCGAACACTTTTCGGCCTTCTGCACGAGGACAAGATCCCATGCTGAAATCCGTCACCGCTTTGGCACTTCTGGCCTTCGGAGGTCTCGCCACGTGCGAAAACCTGTCTGACCAGGCTTCCAACGACGCTGTGACCGTGACTATTTACGAGGGCCTTCCCGCGATCCGCGACGGAGACAACGTGAACATCGACGGCGAGAATATACGGCTTGTCGGCATCGACGCCTGTGAATTGGGCCAGCCTGCGCGCTTCGCTAATCACGAGATCGACTGCGGGATTTGGGCGCGCGACAATTTCCGATCCATGATCGGACCCAGGAGCGTGCGATGCGAGAGCACCGAGCGCGACTTCTACGACCGTCCGCTCGCGGTCTGCTACACCGGCCAAAGGGAAATCAATCGCGCGCTGGTCCAGAACGGCTATGCGTTCGCCTATGACGGACAGTCGCCCTACGAAGCCGAGCGCGACGAAGCACGAGCTGCGGGGCGCGGCGTCTGGCAGTTTGAGGACTTCACCCACCCATCGGCCTATCGACGGAGCCTGAGAAATTGACCTGTCAGAAACCGAACGGTTTGCGACAGGTTGGCAACCCGTCCTGTCAGCCTGTCACTAAATCAGCCTTCAGCTTTGTTGACAGGTGCTTCTTTCTGCCACCCTTTGATTGCAGAGTCCGGCCATGACCCGCTCCTTCGCCTACGCCCGTGTCTCGACTACCGGTCAGTCCGTAGAGAACCAGCTTAGGGAGATCGAGGCGGCCGGGTTCAGCATCGCGCCCCACCGCATCATCACCGAGACAATTTCCGGGAGCGTTGCGGCTCGCGAGCGCCCACAGTTCGCCCGCCTCCTTGACCGGATAGAGCCCGGCGACGCGCTGGTTGTCACGAAGCTCGACCGCCTCGGCCGAGACGCAATCGACGTAGCCGAGACAATCAAGGCGCTGGCGGCGATACCCGTCCGGGTCCATTGTCTCGCACTGCAAGGCACCGATCTGACCAGCTCGACGGGATCGTTCACCATGTCGATCCTGAACGCGGTCGCGCAGTTCGAGAGGGATCTTCTCATCGAGCGCACCCAAGCGGGGATCGCGCGAGCGCGATCGCAGGGCAAGCGGATCGGCCGCCCGCCTGCCGTAACTCCAAAGAGCGAAGCAGAGATCATCGAGGCGCTGGACGCCGGCGCCTCCGTTGCCTCGATCGCAAGGACCCACGGCATCAGCCGAGCGACGGTCGCAAAGGTGCGCGATCGCGCAAAGAACAATTCAACTATGGGATGAGTTGGCGGATTCTGTATAATTAACTGTTCGAACATGGAGGCTCCCGATGCGCCCACCCCTTTTTCTCGCCGCTCTTTCCCTCACTGTCTCCGCTCTGGTCGCCGCTACTCCCGACGCCGCCCAGGCCCAAGACTACGACATGGATTGTAAGCTCCTGATCTGCCTTCCCGCAGCGTTTCCTTCCGGGTGCGGCGACGCTTTCGATCACATGATCGACCGCCTACGCGACGGGAAAACTCCCATCGGCTTCTGCGGAACAGGTGGCGGCAGCGGGTATGATGACTACGAGATCGACTATGACTTCCACAGTGCCACATCGCCGTCAGGCTGGAAGTGCCCGGAAGGCTCTAGCCTCTATCATTCTGTCAGCCACAGCGATGATGATGACGGAAGGCGCAGAACGGTGAGCGTCTTCTGCTACGAGAGCAGCAATACGGTTCGTATCGGAGACAGCCGCCGCACATACTACACCGGCAAGACGCGTCCCGAACGCACCGACTTCTCGCTCGACATGACGATGAACGTGAGCGCCGAGACCCCCCCTTACGAGACCGGCCGGATGCGCTTTAACACAGGCTACGTCCGCGATTTCCTCACTAGAGTTCGTTACAGCAATTGATTGGATTGGCCCGCCTCTCAGCGGTAGCAGTCATGCTAGCCTTGGCGACGGCCAAGGCTAGCGCCCAAGTTGCCTGCATCCCGCCCGAAGAGCCCTATCCATACGAACCGACTGACCTGAATCCCGAGCTGCGTCAGATCGTGAACGAGCAGTATGAAGACTACGTTCGGAAGATCGAAGTCTTCATCAACTGCCTTGAGGCTGAGCGCGTCGCGGCAATGCAGTCCGCGCAAGAGGTTGTGCAACGCTGGGTCCGTTACTTCGGAGACGACGCCGCGTTGCATTATGACGTGGCGCCGGTTCAACCGGACAACTGAGCCCTTCACTCCGCCCGAGTGCCAGCAAAAGGCAACGAAACATGCGCCTCCATTCTGACCCACAGGAACACTGCAGGAAGGCGCGTTGCCAAGCCGCCTACGATGATATTGACGCCGCGAAGAAGCGCCGCAAGAGCGGCATCCTCGTCCGGGAGGTCGAAGGCCTCGATCTCCTGCGTGACCTTCTCATTGGGCATGGCACCCGTTACCACGATCACGGCTTCGCCGGGGCGACGGGACGTTTGCCGGTGTCGCCGATCACGAAACAGGTTATGACGTCGTCAAGCTGCAGCGACTGGGACGCGAGTTCCTGGCTCGTAGCGGCCGCCTCTTCCGCGGTACTGGCGGGACGTGTAGGTTGGTTGCTGGCACGATCAAATAATCGCCATAGTTCCAGAATTTTATACTGAATCGACTTATACATGAATATCGTCCCGAGAAGAAGACCGCGTGGCACTAAGCCTAACCCGGAACTAAGAGAGCTCGCCGTGGAGGCCTGTCCTCGCGTCTCGATAGAACCACCTGACCTCGTCCACGTAACATCTGTAGGTTGGGGACGACGGATCTTAGACAGCGGAATTCTTGAAAAGATGGAATGCCGCGTCTTCGACAAAGAGCTCGTATATACGTTTCTCGCGCGGCCGGCCTATCGCTTCAAGCGAGGCGCCGAAAAGAACCAAAGGATTAACTTTTTTCCGTTCGCTATCGTGATTTCGCCGGACGACCTTCCAGCGCCGTACCATGTGTATCCATTCGACACCGGCGCCTACATGGCTGGCATATACAATGAAGCACTGGATCCATCGATCTTTCTCGAGGACTACGAGTTAGACCCGACTCTCGAGGCGGCTCTCCGACATATTGAGTGGGGGTTCGGGACGACAGAGGCCTACTTCGATGCAAAGCTAAAAAATGGACTAGAAGGAAGCCTGCCGGCTTGGCGTTCAGTTGCTCAAAGTTGGCTTGATATTGCTGCTCTCGCTTCTTTTGGAAACGACAAGCCAGACGGTCGCGCCTCCGCAATTGAGCTAGCTTTCTCCAAGCCAATCGACCTCCGTCAGGGCCACGGGAAGTTAGTGATTTTCCCTCAGCAGTTTTTAGAAGACCCTAAAGGCACTAATACTGAATTTCAAAACCGAATAAAGGAGCTCAACATACCGATTGCCACTTACGAGTGGCTCCCAAACAGCACGCCAGATTCATATGCTAATCAGATAGCGGATGTAGTTCAACAGCACATCCGGGAGGCGTCACGGCCATGAATTCGGACGACGAAGAATATTACGATTCTCTCTCTCTGGTCTGCTACGAAAAGCTAACCGAACATGGCTTCGCTCTGCCGCTTTATAAAAGATCGGAAACCGCTAACGCTGTGCACATTGCCGTTCCTTCCTGTGTTGCCGACCCCGACGCAGTGATCGCCGGATTCCAACTCTACAACGAAGAGGCCAGTGTTCCAATCGATTTAGAGAACGGGCCTTCTGGAGTTAGCCCCGGCACGAATTGGCTCGACGTGTTTATCTGGGCCGATGCAGTGCACGTAGGCACCCGGTCTCAGATCTGGGAGAGCATTGCCGACGTAAGAGAAGAACTAGAGCAATCCGCTCCGCTATCTCTCCTAGCTGTCGCGGACGGAGCGCGTGCCCCAGATGTTGGCAGTATCGCTGCGACGGCGTACGGCTGGCTAGCTGCGAATTGGGGTGATGCGATTGCGGCGCGCTGGCAGGTGGAGACCTATCTGAAAGGCTTAGTGCTGCGCGGCCTCCGTCGGAAACTGGATTCTGAATCAGAAGAATATTTTGAATACGCGCTCCACGGCGTCGCGTTGCTACGCCGCTCGGCGACAATCGAGCTGCGGTTGCCGGATCGGATTTGGCGGTCGACACCAGTATCCATGAAAGACTTGCCTGATTTCACCGCAGCGAGCTCAGCGTTTGGGTTGGAGGTAGAGATTTTACCTCCGGAAGGTGACACTTCCCCCGTCCAGGCTGAATTGCCCACAGTTCTTTTGATGCGTGTTAGGAAAGGTCGAGGCAAAACCCAAACCCAAATTCCGTTTGGCGCCGTAGATGAATATTTTGGTAATAATCTCGTTGTTCACAACGCGTCGAGCGGTAAGCGCAGGTCGCTAACTTTATCAACGTCAGATGGGGGGCGTCGCAACACTATGAAGCTTCAGCTACCAGAGATGGCCGAAATTAACGATCCCGTCGTCCGATTTGAGCGCGGTGCTAATGCTGTGACTTACAGTGTACATGATGCCTCGTCGCCTGAGGGTAAGATTATTGCCGACTCACTCGAAGAAGGCCTGCAGGACGGCTCTACGCGCCGCACCCAAGGCAAGGCCACCTGGTGGCGCACGAAGTAGGTTCGCCTGTGACAAGATTCGGGCTGCGCTACGTGGTCGTGACGTTGTCTTTCACTACGTTTCGATATGACCGATTAGCAAAGAGTCGGTGAACCCATGGGACGTTCCGCGACTGCCGCGTCAGATATAGCGCCACCATGTCGCCTTTGCGACGTCGCGTATGCTGGTCTGCGTCGAGCCGTCGTCGAACCCATCATTTAGGCTTCCTCGGATCTGGTCGCCTTTGGGTGTGCCGGCGTCATAGACCTCGTAAACCACACCGTTGGGTGTTTTTTCGAACCTGGCGAATGCGTCCCTGAAGTCCCGCAGCTCGGGAATCTCCAGTTTCGTAGTATTCTGGCGCCCGTGCGCTGTAGCAAGTTGAAGGCCATGCCGGGCGCCGGTGTGGGCGCTGCGAACCTCGGTAACTTCGGAGAAAAAGTTCTTGGCGACGCGGAAGGGAATCTGTGTCTGCGTTCCGCGGGCCATCCGGAGCCGCATCAAAATTGCTGTTCCTTCAGGTGCTGGAGCTGCCGGGCTCGCAGCGGGATGTACAGTCGACGGCTCCGGAGCAGCAGGGCTTCCAGGACGTGGTGCGCGGGCAGGAGCCGTGAAGGCCCGTGAACCAAATAGTCTCCGACCGGGACGCGCCCCGCGGGCAGCACGGCGACCTCGTTCGGTAGCGCGAGTGGCTGCTTCTTCGACTACGTAACCTTCTGCAACAAGGCTGCTGAGGAACTCAGGATCGAGCTTCACAGCCATGCCGGCGGTCGCATCCCTCCAGGATGAAAGAGCATCTGCCGCCTCTTCAATGACAGCATCCCCGAGGGACGTATCGACCTGCAGACCCGCCTCGATATTGGAGTAAAGCCCGGCTGCCGTCAGATTGTTCGATCCGACAATCAGCCGCGCCTCTTCTTCGTTGCGGAAGAGGTAGAGTTTCGGATGGAAGATGCTTCCGGCTTCGTTGTGATAAACGTAGGTCTCGCAGTCACCATGGTCCTCTAGATCAACCAGAGCCTGAAGCCCTTCGCGCGTCGTGTTGTGCAGGTCGATCCCGACGACAAAGCAGAGCCTGCCGCCATGGTGGAGAAAGCCGCGCAAGCTCTCCTCAAGATAGGAAATGCCGGACGCGCGGACCCATGCGACGGCAATATCTAGGGTATCCCAGTATGGCTCTATACCGGCCATATGGTCGATGTGCCTCAAGAGCTCGGTTCCGAAGCGGAGTGATAGTGGCTGGTTGTAGAACATGATGAATTCTTAGTATTCGATCATTGGCAATCGGTGTTCGTCGTCCGACTGAGAGATCGGTGAACCGTGCTCCACCCCTTTCATCAGCTCACCATAATCTTTTACTTTCGGCCCCTTGCGTTTGGTCAGCGCAGGTTTGGCAAAGATCAGGATATACTCGTGGATATTCTTGAAGAGGAAGTTCGGCGGGTAGGGATAGCTCCCAAAGATCGGACGCTGCACTCCGGAGGAGCCCCACTTACCGCCAGTTCGGTCTTTCGACCAGATGATCTCGTTCACCATGACGAACCCGATATTGCGGAGCATTACCCCGAAATCAGTGGCAAGCGGGAAAGTCAGCAGGCCATGGTCGGTATGCTGGTTAACATTGGCAGTGACGACGCAGATCTTCCGTCCGGGCTCCAGCACACGGTAGCACTCCTCGAACACCGGCCGGATACTTTCCAAAAATCCAGCATAACTGCGGATGTTTCCGAGATTGTCCTCCCCGGTCCCGTAGTCGGCCTTGTCCCAGTAAGGCGGACTGGTCACCACTAGACCTACGCTGTCATTGTCCAGAAAGCTCAGGTTGCGGCTGTCGCCGCGCACGACCTCGAGAGGTGTAAAATCATCTCCATGCCCGTTTCTCAGTTTCGCGCACTCCGACTGGATGACTGACGCATACTCGGGGTTCTGCTCGACGCAGACGGTGCGCCGGCCCAAGGGAATGGCTGCACGCGCGGTACTGCCGGTACCCGCGAAGGGATCGAGAACAGTCTCGCCGTAAAAGCTGAACAGCTTCGTGAGGCGGTGCGGAATCTCCTCCGGGAATACAGCGGGATGATCCGGGCGCGCCTTGTTGGCTATGGACCATACCGTCTTTGTGTACTCCTTCCATTCTTCTTTGGTCAGTTTGCTCTTTTCCTTTACCTCGTCCGGGATCTTTATTTGCTTCATGCCAGTTCTTCCTCGGTCATTTGCTTATAGGGCGACAACAGGCGCGCCTGTGTTATAGCTTCGGCAAAGTTGGCCAGCTCGGCGGCGAACGTCTCTGGTAGGTCGAGCGTGCGGACGAGAAGGCGGTCAATCTGCTGCTGGATTCCCGGCGCTGCCGCGGCAGAGAAGGTGTATGAGACCCGTCCGCGGTTGAGGCTGCGGACCGGTGAGCGGGCAGATGCCTCCCACATCGCCTCACCCAGCTCTGTCAGTGCAGACCTGGCCGGACCGGCATCGGCGAGAGTTCCAGCCGGGATTGTGCGCAGCGTGCGCTGACTGACGTGAAAGCCATCGCCCGTCACGTGCCACCACCAGAACGCAAAATTGCTCGATAGTAGCGCGTATGCTGCGGCGGCCACTTCTTTTGAGGCGCAGGCCAGCCGGAACATCGGGTTGGTGGACAGCATCTCTCCTTCGTCCATTGCCAGAGGACACGGCCTCGCAACGCCTAGAAAATTATAGGCTGTCGGCGCAACAAAAACCTCGTTGGCACCGGCGACCGGTAGGGCATTCAGCGTGGTCCGCGTAATCTCTGACGTAAAGTCCGTCAGAGCTCCCTGCCGGTCCCTCAAACTTTCCCACGCCGCGGCCTGAGTACGGCCGTGCAGCTTCGGGATCCCGGGAGCTATATTTCCGGCGATTGGCGTATAGTCGATACCGGCGAACATCGCCTGCCGGTCGTTGCCCCGCCACTTTCGGAGCGGCCCCGTGCTGATTGTAGTGGCGCGGTCCCGGCGCTCCCAGAACACGATGGAGTTCCGAGTCTTTACGTCCTCGCCGAAGAGCGCGTGAGGCTGTCGGTCAAAGAAGGCAAATCTCCATTCACCGGGCTGCTGCCCGATGAACTGTCGGCAGGCATCAAATTGGGAACCTGAATTGCAAGCCAGAGAGAGCGGCAGGACCAGAGCACCCGCGCCCGTCCTGGCAGTGAGCCGCACCATCTGCTCCACGAATACCGTGTACAGCTCGGCTGTGCTCCGCGGGAAGGCGGCGATCGAGTGGAAACGGGCTTCCAGGTCGGCCATGTCCCGCCGCAGTCCTAGGTCCGCATATGGCGGGTTGCCTATGATCAGGTCAAATCCCTCCTGCGCAGACGGAAAGAGTGTCGCTAGCTGAGTACGGGACATTTCCGAAGTTGTGCCGGCCGTCGGATCGACCAAAAGAGTGTCACATTGCCGGAGGTTGGAGCGTAGCGCCTGCCAAGCTTCATACGGCGAGGACAATATCGCGAGAGCGTCAGGCAGCACGTCCGCAAGAATAACCGTTGCGGCGCCATCGAGCGCTTGGGCGTTGATGTCGCATCCGAAGAGTGTGTCCTGAGCGAGCCGGAAAGCGTTACCCGAGCTGTCGGCGCTGCGCAGCTCGGCCAGAACCGCCCTCAGAAAGACGCCTGTTCCGACAGCCGGATCGAGAACCTTCAGATGAAAACCGCGGCCACGCAGTGCCCCCCGCGCCATGAACTCTGCCACGTCCGGCGGGGTGTAAAACACGCCAGACGCCTTCTTCGTCGTTCTCGCGATTTGGGTAGACGGATCACGGAGGACACTGAGGCGGGAGCCGGGGCCGTGGCTTTCGAGGACATAGGGCAGCAGTTCTCTAATGCCTTCCCTGCCGGCGATCTCCTCAAGCTCCGATGTCGCCACGACATCTGCGCGTTGCCAGAACTCTTCCTCAGCTCCTGTCAGCGCCCGCCCAAGATACCATTGCTGCGCTTCAGACAGAGAAGTGCGCTGCGGGTCGGAAAGAAGGCAGAGGAGCCAAGCTGAGAAGGCGTGCCATGCTGCACGGGCCGGTATCTCGCCATCGTTCAGCGGAACGTAGGTCGCGGCAATGCTGGGGGCATTCTCAAAAGCGGCTTGCAGATCTCTGACCACCGCTCGGGCGCTTCCGGCGATCTTCTCGACCGCGGTAGAGAGAACGTAGCCACGCCGTGGAACTCCATGGGGTCCCGAGAGAGAGGATGCAACTGCCATCATCGCCCCGGTCGCGCGTCAGAGGATTTCCCTAGATTGCTGTCCGGCATCTGCCCATTGTCCAGGTAGAGACGCACCGCATCGCGGATCACCCACGCGAGAGAAACTCTCCGGGAGCGCGCAATCGCCATGAGCGCGGAGATGTCGTCCTCTTCCAGCATGGCGGTAACACGCCGCTTCGCCATGCCGTCCTCCTCAGTCGTCACGTTCCGCCTCCCGCTAATTGCATCAAACTGCATCATTTTGATGATCTTGGCTACTATACTTTGTGTGTTCGAGGAACCTTTCCCCAAGACGGAGGGGGTATCAGGAAGAGGCGGCCTGGAGAAGGGCAGTTCGCACCGCGACGCAAGTCGTCCGTATGTTATGATGCAACATGCTTGGAAGGAGTACGATCCTGCTGAGACGTCAGCCCCCCGACCTGTACTCAGCGTCGTCATGGAGCACGAGCGCCGCCGTCTCGGCCACTTTCTGCGCCTGCCAATCTCCGTAGTTCACCCCCTTGCCGCTCAGCCGCCAAGACAGTCGACCATTGTCAGGCCGCCCAAGAATGACGGCCGACGCCGCGCTTGGGCTCGAGAACGGGACATCTTCGGTGAAGCGAAGGAAACCGTTTCCATCGGGCACGAGCTTACCTTTCTCGACAAGGTGCGCGTGGCGTTTCGCGTAACTATGATCTGGCGTGCTGGTCCAGTTCGGGACTGCCATAGATCCCAGAAGCACGACAAACTCGCCGTCAACTTCACGAGCCCTGGCCTCAACCTTGTGCTTCTGGCTGTGCATATCGAACCTGGGAACTTCCTGTGGCTCCACTTCATCGGCCCCGATCTTGGCCGTGGGTTCAAAAGCTTTTGGAGATTTACGAAGGAAGTCGAAGCCGAGCACGGGAAGAACCAGACGCAGCTGATCTATGAAATACTCCATGTCGGAAGCATCCGCTTCGGGCAGCGGAAGAGCCAGTGGAGTCGTACCGTTCGTTAGAACGGCGTTACCCACGGAATTGGCGATGCCGATCAGCCGCGCCTCCAGATATCTTGCATGGGCCTTGGTGATGTTCTGATCTTTGCTGGTTACGACACAGGTGCGTTCCCAGAAATCCTTCGAGCCGTCCTTGCTGTGCTGCACCAACCGTTTACCGACATTGTCGCTTTCGCCTATATAAAGACGCCGTGCTTCCGGGTCTTCTGGGTCTGCACCAAACAGGAAGTAGATCCCGGTCCTGTCGAGTTCGGGTCGCTTCAAGAAAGCCGGCAGTCCCGTCCGTGACCCGGTCAGGACATGCCCGGTCCAGTTCATGATCTCTGCGGTTGTCACACCCGTAGGCGTGCCATCGACGAGAAAGAGACGGACGGAACGCCCGATAGCCTTACTCACGCTGTCCTCTTCAATGATATTGCTCCGGAATTTCACACTAACTCGAGGATGCAGATACGTCGGGGAAGACTGCTAGGGTCCTGGTCCTGAGCTCGCGCATCTGCGAAGGTACCAGAAGCACTGCACAAAGTGCCTTCCGGTTGTTGCGGCGTAAATTGGTACAGCGAGTCATGCGAACGCAGCGGCTCGGCAGGAAGGCCTGGGTAGCGACCATCCTACCGATAGTCCGTCGCAGTGGAAACCGGCGTTCGATGAACTGACTTTGACAGGCCGAACCTTCATTCGGAACTCTCGGCAGATCTCAGTACGCCCGTGTCCTCAGTTTGTACAATGGGCTCGATCCGGACTTCCGCCGCGTCGTGCTAGGAAGGCCGGAGCGCGGACAAAGCGAGCTTCCGCTGCACCTTGCGCGATAGTCGGTTTAAGCCGGGCATACTCAACGCGACGTTGTCGTGAAACGCCCACGTGAGCGTCCGCCCCGCCTTCGGGCGGGGCATCGGCCGGAGATTGCCCGGTCTCAATCGTCATCCGTCTCGATGGCCGAGACGGACGTCAGGATCAAGCGGAGTAGCCGCACGTTCATGGTGGAGGCGTTTTCCAGATCCTTCCGCGCGATGCCGTCCGGTAGCTTCTTCGCCAGACACCCGAAAACCCGTTTGATATGGTCAGCGTCTGCGTCCAGCACTTCGGCGTCGCCCGTCGCTGTGTTTGCGGCTGCGACCATGTAAGCCGACAAAATTCGCGATCCGATGCCAGGCCACTTCCCACTTTGGTTTGCTGACCGGAAAACCATCGCTGCGCTATGCTGGGCCTTCAGACAATCGGACGCGTCATCGAGCCCGCCTCCGAGGCGCGTTTCTTTGATCCAAAAACTCATTCGGGCGCGAAGGTTTTTATCCAGCAACGTCAGTCCCTTTCAGCGTTCTTTGGCGCCGCTTCCTCTATCACGGGGTTGGTGTGGCGGGAATCGAGTAAGAGGCATGGCCCATCCTGATCGTCCGCGCCCTCGTGCTGTAGCTCGAGGACGCGCCCGCCCAGGACCGCGCCCTAGTCTTCGGCCGGCTTCACCGGCCTTCGACCCGAGCCTTCCCCCCTCCCTCTCCCTGCGGCCCAGGTGCAGCGCACCCTGTCTCGGCGAGCCAGGGTCCGCCGCGGCCGCATGGTCGATAGAGGGGAAAAGTCTCGGCCCATTCGGGTGACGGTCGCTTGTGCGACGGCCGGGTCTTTCCAGCGCAGGCCGGTGCCGCCGAACTGGACTCCTAAACGAGGTCGGGGGAACCGCCTGCTGCCTGTTCGGGACCCCCGACCTCAACCGCCCCCTTTGGGGGAGGGCGGACGCGGTAGATAGTAAACCGACTGCCCCCCGCGCAACCCTCATCGACCGAGCAGGACCGCTCCCGTCTTCCTTAGACCGAGACCCCCGCGCGATCGCGCGGGGGTCTCACCGGCAGGGGGGATTCGTCGCTACGCTCCGAACGCCCCCTGCATCCTTGGGCCGCGCCAGGGCGCGTCCGTCTAGGGAACCGCTGGTTCCCCCACGCAAGGCCGTCCGCTTGACGGGGCGAAGGGGTTTCCCCGTCCTTCCTCCGCCTTCGGCTCCGTGCAGGTCGGGTGATCCCCCTCCCCTTCGCCCCTACGGACAACCTTGCGTGGGTCCCCCTCCTGCCCTCGCCGGGAGGCAGGCTTTGGAGAGAGGGCCGCTTCGCGGTCCTCGCTCCAAACCCCGCCCCAATTTTCGGCACCAAGACCGGAAAGGGCACCACCACGAAGGAGGGCTAGACATGCCGAACTTGATGGAAATGACGACAGAGGAAGCGGCGGCGCACCTGCGGACCTTGGTAATTGCCGGCCAGAACAATGCGTTCCGCCTTCGGATGGTCGGGCGAGGCGGCCCCGATGCGCCCGAGGGCCGCTGGCTGATGACGGCGGCGGTGAACGCTATGGGGCCGGACTTCGTGATGGAGGCCGCGCGAAAGATCGTCTCCCTGACACCCGAGGACTTCCCCGAGGACATTGACCCCCACGGCGAGCGGGCAATGGGCAAGGTCGAGGTTCAAGGCCGCGCCGTCTGGTTCAAGATCGACTACTACGACGCCGCCTTTGAATACGGCTCGGACGACCCGGCCAACGTCGAGCAGACCCGCCGCGTCCTGACCGTGATGTTCCCCGAGGATTATTGAGATCGGTCGCGGGCAGGCAACCGCTCGCCCCGAGGCTGGACCGTCGAGCAGATGAACGGGGCGCAAGACCCCGCCAGCCACGAAACCCCAGAGCATCGGGAAGGAGGTGAGAACACTGGAAATCGACTGGACAGCGCGCCGTGCTGAGGCGTGGGCGCTAATCAGGAAGGGCGGCCTCTCCGCTAAGATCGCCCGCCGCTTCCTGACGCAACACGGAGCCATCTAAGGCCCCCGCTTCGGCCCCTAAACGAGGGCCGGGGCACCAATAACACGAACAAATCGACCCACACCACGAAAATCGAAGGAAATCTCATGTCCAACGTAACCGCCATCCGTGCCCCCGAAACCGCCACACCCGCCACCGAGGCCGTGCCGCTGGCCGACCTCTATCTATCCGATCTGAACCCTCGACAGGATGCCGACCCCGAGGGGATCGCGCTTCTGGCCGAGAGCATCCGACTTCTGGGCCTCATTCAGAACCCCGCAGGATTCCGTGATGCAGAGGGTCGCGTCGGGATCGTCGCCGGGGGCCGTCGCCTTCGCGCCTTGCAAAAGCTGGCTGACAGCCACCCCCATCTTGCCGGGGAGCGGCCCGAGATTGTCGCGCCGCACGTCCGCATCGCGCCCGACGAGTCCACGGCCCGCGCATGGGCCAGCGCCGAGAACGCCGCGCGCCAGGACCTTCACCCCGCCGATGAAATCCGTGCCTATGGCAAGATGGCCGCGACGGGTGCCCCTGTTCCGACCATCGCCAGCGCCTTCGGCCAGACCGAGGCGCATGTGCGCCGCCGCCTCGCGCTGGCGAACCTGCCCGCGCCGGTGATCGACGCCTTGCGGGCCGGTGAAATCTCGATCGGTGCCGCCGCCGCCTTCACTGTCAGCGAGGACGAGGCGTTGAGCTTGCAAGTTCTCGAAGGCATCCGGGGCCGTCCTATCTCCGAGCATCGGATTAAGCAGGAGCTTCAGCCGCAATCCATTCGCGCGACCGACCGCCGCGCGTCGTTCGTCGGGTTGACCGCCTACGAGCAGGCGGGCGGCAAGATCACCCGCGACCTGTTCAGCGAAGATGTGTTTCTTGCCGATCCGGCGCTTCTCAATGACCTTTTCCGCGATGCGCTGACGAAGGCGGGAGCGTCCATCGAGGCCGAGGGCTGGAAGTGGGTTGAGGTTGTCGAGGACGCCTATGTTGGTTGGGAGCGCATGGACAAGCTGGATCGGCTCTACAAGGTCGAGGGTGATCTGACCGAGGACGAGGCCGGGCGCTATGACGAGCTGGCCGAGTGGGCCGAGGGCGACGCGCTGGACGAGGCCACCGAAGCCGAGTTCGAGACCCTGACCGCCAAGTTGGACGGAGCCTATACCGAGGACCAAAAGGTTCATTCCGGCGTCATCGCCTACGTGGACAACCAAGGCGCTCTGCAGCCGATGCGCGGACTGGTCCGCCGCGAGGGTCGTGCCGCCGCCATCGAAGCCGGTGTGTTGCCGAAGCCCTACCGGATGGAGCAGGACGACGCGCCTAAGCAGCCCTATTCCGCGAAGCTGCAAGACGACCTGAACGCCGCCGCTCTTGGCGCGCGCCAGAACGCCACCGTCGATCACGCCGATCTGATCCTTGATCTTTTGGCGTGGCAGTTGTCGGGCGGGATGGGCTACCGTCGGGCCTTTGAGTTGCGGGCCGAGCCCCCCCGGAACATGCCCGAGACAGAAACCGGCTTCACGCTGGACGAGCGGCTAACAAAGAAAGCCGCCAGCCCAAAGGACCCGTGGGGCAGCGATCTTGCGAAAGGTTTCCGCGCGTTCCGCAAGAAGGGCCGCGAGCATCGGGACGCCGAACTGATCCGGCACCTGACGCGGCTCTTGGCAGTGTCCGACGAGGGACTTGGCAAGCTGATCGACAAAGAAGCCGAAACCAGCTTGCGCTCCGTCTGGACGCCAACCGCTGAAAACCTCTTCAAGAGAATGAAGGGCGACTGGCTGGACGCCCTCTGGAACGATCTTCTTGAGTGTGGACCCCAAAGCCCGAGAGCCACGTCTTTCGCGAAGAAGAAGAAAGGCGAGAAGGCTGAGACGCTGGAAAGCCTATTTGCCAATCCCGGTGCGTTCGACGCTACCCCGGAGCAGATTACCAAGATTGACGCATGGGTGCCCGATCACTTCGCATGACCCAACCCGCAGGGCGCGCCTTCCGCGCCCTGCGCATATTGCCCGCGAGCGCGCACTACGACCACGGCGATTTGCCGGGAAGCTGGCGTGACTTGCCTGTCGCTTCCTTCGCCGAGAGCGGCACGCGAATCCCGACGGGCTTCTGCATCTACCGCCGCCGAGGTTGACGCCTTCGAAGGCCGGCGCTCCGGCGCCGGCTACCACAACGGGCGCGCGAAAAGCCCATACCTTACTCAATTCATGGTGCAGAGAGTCCCGAAATGCTAGAATCCACCTGTCTCACCAACGCCGCCGATCCGGCCTCCGAACCCAGCACATCCGCGAGGACGCCCCATGAAGACAGCAGCCATTCATCGCGATTCCATCGGGATAGTTCGGGGCGAGCTGATCGCGCGCCAGGAGGACGGAACCGTGACGATCCGCTCCGCGGGCAGCATCATCATGCGCGGGAAGGAAATCACGATAGCCGACATGATGGCGGCCGCGCGGCAGGGCACCGAAAGCAGCCTGCGATGACCGTCCCTGCCAAAATGAAAGTCGCGTGGAAGTCCGCGCAGCTTTTCATCGCGTTCCATAAGAACAAGCAGAAGAAGCGACGCGACGAGCCTGTCTTGTGGCGACCGAACGATGCCACGGCCCGCTTGCCCGATGACCCCGAGGACAAGGAGGCGTTCGTTGTTGTGAAAGGCGACGGTGACGGTCAGGACGTGCAGATCAAGATGCACCCCGACAAGCTCGTTCTGCGCCGCGACGAGAGCGAGGCGATTGGCTGGACCGGGATCATCGCAGATCACTACCAGGTGCGCGTGAAGGTCGGGGAGACATGGATCGTCGTTGGCGCGGACGGGTCGGTTCAGCGCCAGACCGAAGGCATGGAAGGCACCGCGATGATCGAGGCGGATGGAGGCTTCCTTCGCGTCGGCTGCGAAGCCGAGATCATGGTGTCGGGGGACGGGTCGCAATTGACGCGGCGCACACAATACCAGCTCGACGCGATCACCGCTGATGGCGTTGTGTCGCGTCGAAAGTAGGTAGACGGCTCCAAAGCAGTTGGCTTCGTGCTGGATGACGGTAGCCGATATGTCATAGGTGATCCCGAACGACTTTCGCACAACAATTGAATAGGGACTCCGTGAACGAGGTTTTCGGGGCGGAGTGACCCCTGACTTTTCCTTTTCGTGGTGGAAAGGATGACTGGCCCCCGCTTCGGCGGGGGGCTTTTTATGAAGAGCCCCGGTGTGCGTGGCTCGCTTCTCCGTAGTGTTGGGACGTCCGCCGCGTCCCTTCGTGGCGCCGGATAAACCAGCTCGCGCGGAGACCGGTCACGGCATAGGCGGTTGCCGCCATGTAGAGAAACATCATGTGGGCACCGGCTCCGAAGGCCACCCGCGTGATGAACTCAGCGGCCAGGATCGAGACGGCAACGATCGCGGGCCAAACGGCCGGTCCCCGCCAGAGCTGCACCGCAAAAATGACGAAGGCCGCACTTTGACCGGCGAGAAGAGTCGGAACCAGCCGTTCAGGGTCCATACCTTCAGGCGAGATCGCCGCCGAGAGAACATGCCAGATCGAACGATGATGACCGATCGCCACGCCGAAGGTGCCAACAATCCCGATCAGGATGCCCGCCGAGGCCATAGAAGTTTCTTTACGGGCGTCTTCGAGCGTGCGGATCGACGGCCAGAGGTTGTTGCGTTGATCCGGCTTGTCTGGGGCGGTGCCAGGCATGGACAGGGACCCTCCGTCAAGTTGAGTCCCAAAGAGCATAGCCCCGCACCCTTCACGGACCATTAAACCCGAGGGATGAGACCCCCGCGCGATCGCGCGGGGGTCTCACCGGCAGGGGGGATTCGTCGCTACGCTCCGAACGCCCCCTGCATCCTTGGGCCGCGCCAGGGCGCGTCCGTCTAGGGAACCGCTGGTTCCCCCACGCAAGGCCGTCCGCTTGACGGGGCGAAGGGGTTTCCCCGTCCTTCCTCCGCCTTCGGCTCCGTGCAGGTCGGGTGATCCCCCTCCCCTTCGCCCCTACGGACAACCTTGCGTGGGTCCCCCTCCTGCCCTCGCCGGGAGGCAGGCTTTGGAGAGAGGGCCGCTTCGCGGTCCTCGCTCCAAACCCCGCCCCAATTTTCGGCACCAAGACCGGAAAGGGCACCACCACGAAGGAGGGCTAGATATGGCAACCCGCAAAAACACTGCCCCGAAGTACGATCCCGAAACCGAGATTACGAACAAGATCATCGCCGCGATCGAGGCCGGCACCCCGCCGTGGCGTTGCCCGTGGACGGGCCAAGGCGGCGGCGCTCCGTTCCCGCTCCGGCACACGGGCGAAGGGTATCGCGGCATCAACGTCTTGATGCTGTGGCTGTCCGCCGCCGAAAAGGGCTACGCCTCGCCCTACTGGATGACTTTTCCTCAATCGCAGAAGCTGGGCGGGCGTGTCCGAAAGGGCGAAAAATCCACCATGGTCGTGAAGTATGGGACCATCGAGAAGGAGAACGAGGACGGCGAGGAAGTGAAGCGTCGCTATCTGAAAACCTACCGCGTCTTTTGCGCTGACCAGATCGAGGGCCTTCCGGAAAGCTACTATCGCCAGCGCGAGGCGGCGGCCGACCTCGGCACTCAGCCGATAGCGGAAATCGAGGCATACTTTGCCAAGCTGGGCGCGACCGTCGAGACGACAGACGAGCCGCAAGCCTACTACCACCCGGCTCGCGACGTGATCCACATGCCGCCGATCGCCACCTTTCACACGGCGCAAGGCTACTATGAAACCTTCGGACACGAGGCTGTGCATAATGCCGCGTTTTGGATTATGCCGCGCGGACAGCGTAACACTGTGATCCGTCAGGGTTGACCGCGCGGCAAGGC
>CANLEQ010000033.1 GCA_947489705.1 uncultured Paracoccaceae bacterium | reverse complement strand
GGGCATCACCAGCCTGTCACCCTAATCGAAGCCGGAAAACTCTGCCTTCGGGCGGTCCAACGTTGGGGATCGGATCACTACCAACCGTGCTCCGGACGCGGCTGCATGAAAATTCAGTGGCAGGTCAGTGACCTGCGGACCCTCCGAATGGCTGCAGGAGGTTCGGGGCTCAGGTCAACGAGCCGACCCCGCGATGGCAAATGCCTCGAGGAATTGCCCTGACTTGTCGTTGACGGACTTGCTTAGAAATGCGTCGCAGCTTTGGCGCAAAACCGGCTGAGGCGTCTTCCACGAAATGGTAGCGCGTGACATTGGGACTGATGGCGATGCTCTACAACCCATCTCGAAGCAAGGGAGGCGATGGGCGGCATGAGTTTGCCTGCGGCAGCGGAAGCTCGCTCAGGGCGATTTGCAGAGCGGAACCCGAGGGAATAACGATCTGACCACAATGGGTTGCCCGATGCGGGTCCCCTTCAACTGGACCCCGGAAACCCTGATTCCCGGGAGTGGAGATATCAGATGATCGACGCTTCTAACATATCCGGACGCATCGGCGTGACGGCGGGTCGCGTGACGACCTTCGATTTCGGATCCCCGGTTTCCGCCGTGGTCGCGACACCTCAATCGGGGAACGCGACGATCAACCCCGACGGCACCGTGGCGCTCGTCCTGGCCGACGAAGACCAGCGCGGCGATGCCAGCTTCTGGGTGGAAATCGATCGCGCAAACGGCGAGATCGAGACCGTGGAAGTCCCGATCCGCGCCAAGGCCGGACCCCAGAAGGGGGGCTGGGGCGAGGGCGATCACTACACGCTTGCCGTGGATGGAAACGACGACACGGTCGTCGAGCCCGGCGAGAACCACCGCAAGATCCATGTCTCGGAGAGCGATGCCGCTCTCGACCGCGCCGACATCGCCGCGCGCGAAGGTATTGCCGAGGGCCGGATCAACGCCAGATGGCTCGAAGATCACCCCGAATACGGCAGCACCGAGGCGCTAGCGCTCGACACCGACCTCGGCATCTCCCTGTGGAACAGAACCACGGGGCGGGAATCCGACCCGTCCTCGAACTGGTTGCTGTTCGAAAGCGGCTACGAATACGAGGATACGGGGCGCATCATCAACCGTGGCTCCGAGGGGGAATCGGCGCTGCATCCTATCTTCGTCGGGGCCTGGGGGAACGGCGACAAGCCGGTATTTGGAGATACGCTCCACATATTTCAGGAGCAAAGCTCCAATATCGTCGTACAGGGTCTCGAATTCGAGCGGATCAGGGCGCTCAACGGCGTCAACCTGATGTTTGACGATTTGACCGTCCGGGGGGAAGTGATCGTCCAAGGCTATGGAACGGTGATCGAGGGTGCCACCATCCGCAATTCGATGATTGTGGACGCTTCCAACGGGGGGAGGATCAGCGGGGTCTACGCGGCCGGCATCGACGGGCTTCTCATAGAAAAGACCCTGGCCGACCACAACGGCTGGCAGGAAGGCTACGAGACCGGCGACGGTCAGGCGCCGACGATGGTCAATCACAATTTCTACATCCAGTACGGCAATGAGGACGTGACCTTTCGCGACAACGTCTCAATGCGCGCCAGTTCGTTTGGGGCGCAGTTCAGATCGGGCGCGGTCATCGAAAACAATGCCTTCATCGACAACAACGCCGCGTTCAACACGAGCGGCGGAGCTTATGGCGGCCGGGGTCACCTCGACAATTACTCGCTGATCCTCGACAACATCGTCACCTCCGCCGGGTACAAGATCATACCGGGCGCCATAGACTGGGGCATCCACGATTATGCGCATTGGTCGAGCTATATAGGGAACATCATCGCACATCTTGCCGATCCGGCCGACCCGGCGGAGCGCGATGAAAAGGCGACGGCGCCGCACAATCCCCACGAGATCCGCCTGGGCGACGCCGTCACGGACGACACAATCATCTACAACTGGATCAGCGACGCCTATCGCGAAGCCAACCGGTTCGACACCGATCAGAACCTGCCCGACATCGCCCCCGCGCAGCTCGACGAGGTCACCGTAAGGCGCTTCGTCGAGAAAGAGCTCGGCATCCACGATCTCGACGATCCGATCGACGTGCTTGCGACCTTCCTGCGCGATCAGTGGGGCAAGATCGGGGCGTCGGACATCGTCGATTTCTTCCAGGAAGGCTTCGGCATCGACACCAGCGTGACCGCGACGAGCCAGACGCTGCGGTTCGTGCCCGATGAGCGCGGCGAGGGGTTCCGTTGGGACAATCGCCTGAACTGGACCGACGAGGAGCGTCCCCAGGATGGCGACCGGGTCGAGCTTGCCGGGAACTGGGTGACCTATGCCGGCACGAATACCCTCAAGAGCGTCGATCTGGGCGCGGGCGGGCAATTGACCGTCCGTCAGGGCCTCCTGGAGGTCAGCGACCTGCGCGGCGGCGCCGGAAGCGGCATCGAGATCGGACGGGCGGGACAATTCTGGACCGATGGCTACGACGGCGACAGCCGTATCGCGGCAACGATCGAGGGGGGCCGTTTCGCCAATACCGGGCGCGTCGATGGAGGGCTCGATTTGTCCGTCTCGGGCGGCGAGACGATCTTTGCCACGGGCGGGGCGTCGTTCACCGCGGACGGCCGTATCGAGATCGGCGGAAGCGACGCGAAGATCGGCTTCGACGGTCAGGGCGGTCGGACCGCCGCGCTTTCCTTCGCGGATACCGCGACGCTGTCCTTCACGGGCGACCGGGGCGGTTTCTCGGCGATCGGTGAATTTCGCAGCGGCGCCTGGGATGTCCGCGAGACCAATGTCGTTTCGAGCGTCGATCTCGGGTCCGCAGACGCGAGCCTTCGGGTCGATATCGGCGGGATCACCACCGGCGCCCGTCTGGACCTCATCGATGTCGACAGGCTCGTCGGCGGCTTCGGCACGATCGAGGTCGAGGGCGGTTCAGGGGCGTCGTTCTGGATGGATTACGGTGAAGACCGCCTTCAGGTGGCCAGGGGCGGCGACGATCTGCATCTCATCGGCAGTTCCGATGCCGATGTCTTCGTCCTCGCCGAGGGCCGGGAGATCTTCATCGAAGGCTACGGGGCGAATGACAGCCTGGATCTCTCGGCCATCCTGGAGGACCAGCAGATCGCCGGACTCCAGCTCGATTCGCACGGGGGCCGGACGGATCTTCTCGACGCCGCCGGTGTGAAGATCGCCGAATTCGACAGCGAGGTCGACACGATCAAGGTCGCCAAGGGCGGGAGCAGCGCGCCGGTGAGCGAGCCCGATCTGCCCCCGTCCCCAGTGCCCAATGCCGCGCCGGTGGCGGAAAGCCTGAGCTTCGAGGGGCAGGCCGGGAAGGGGCTGAACGGCCGTTTGTCGGCCAGCGACGCCGACGGGGACGACCTGA
Organism: uncultured Paracoccaceae bacterium; assembly: GCA_947489705.1. Classification (GTDB taxonomy): domain Bacteria; phylum Pseudomonadota; class Alphaproteobacteria; order Rhodobacterales; family Rhodobacteraceae; genus Palleronia. The sequence continues at coordinate 31,226 of CANLEQ010000033.1, read as the reverse complement.
CCTTCAGCCTTCTAGAGAACACCGAAAGCGGGTCGGTGCGCATCGATCCCAACGGCAGGTTCGTGTTCGACGGGCAGGGCGACTTCGACGATCTGCCGAACGGCCAGACCGAGAATGTCTCGTTCACCTATACCGTCAGCGACGGCCGCGGCGGCGTCGCCACCTCCACCGTCGATTTGGAGATCAGCGGCGTCGCAGATCATTGGAACGTCATTTCCGGCTCGAACGGCAATGACGACATCAAGGGAACCGATGGCAGCGACGTCATCCGAACCGGTGGCGGGCGCCTCGACCGGTCATGGGGCGGCGACGGCGGCGACGTGTTCGTGTTCGGCGCAGACGCGCGCAACGGAACCCAGGCGATCGATTTCATCTACGACTTCGATGCCAGCGAGGATTCGATCGTGATCGAGCAGGGGGCCAAGGCCATGAGCATGGCGATGCACGGCGACACCTACTGGATTACCTTGCGGGGCGATGGCGATACGATCGCGATCCGCGGCGAGGGCCTCGAAGAAGATAGCGTTGCGATCGACTATCACCACGATCACTGGCTCGCCTGAGCGCCGCCTTGAGGTCGCAGGGCGGCGGGGTGGGGCCAGTCCCCGGCCCGACGTCCGGGCCGGAGCCTCGTATGTCCTGATCGAAAAGGTTGGCCACCAGGTGGCCAACCGAACTCGCTTTGGGGCAGATCGCGCAGCCGTTTCCCCCTTCACGACCCTCTCGGGTCGCGGACCGCTCAGAACGGGCTGTCGGGGAAGTAGAACTGATCCGCGTTCTCGGGCGTGACGAGCTGGCTTCCGATGATGAAACGACCCGAAACCGGCGTGGGCGTCAGAAGGCCGAGAGCGGTCAGCTCGATCGCCGTGGCGATCTGGGCGGGCGGGTAGGTGACGTTGACCGGCAGCATCGGGTCGCCCTCTCCCACGCGCTGGATGATCTGCTTCATGCCGGCGCCGCCGACGACCCACATCTCCTCGTTGCGGTCGGCCTGGGCGATGGCTTCGAGCACGCCGATCGCCATGTCGTCGTCCGAGGCCCAGACGGCGTCGATATCGTCGTATTTCGACAGGAAATCCTGCATGACGTTGAAGGCGTCGTCGCGATTCCAGTTGCCGTGCTGCATGTCGAGCACGTTGATGCCCGACCCTTCGATCGCCGCTTCGAAGGCCGCCACGCGTTCGTTGTCGAGCGTCGTGGGGATGCCGCGCAAGACGACGATATTGTCGCCCTCTGACAGGTTCTCGGCGAAATATTCGCCCGCGATCCGCCCGAAGCCGGTATTGTCGCCCGCGACATAGAGATCCTCGATCCCCTCGACCGAAAGCCCCCGATCGACCACTGTCACCCAGATGCCCTGGTCCTTGACGGCCTGCACCGGCGAGGTCAGCGGCTCGGATTCGAACGGCAGCACGACGAGCGCGTCGATGCCCCGCGTGGCCACCATGTCCTCGATGTCGTTTACCATCTTGCCGGAATCTCCTGCCGTGGCGAGCACGAATTCGAGTTCCGGATGGGCTTCCTGCAGGCGCTCGATCGAGGCCTGGGCGTGATAGTTGAGGCCGCCCATGAAGCCATGCGTCGCCGACGGAATCGCGACGCCGATCGTGTAGCTCTCCTCCTGCGCGGCGACCGGCCCTGCGATCGGCCCCGCAACCAGCGCCAGCCCCATGGCGGCACCCTTGAACATTGTCCTGCGTTTCATTTCAATCCTCCCGATTGGTAATTGCCGCTCACTCGGCGGACTTTCCCTGCCGTTGAAGAACCACGGCAAGAATGACGATGACGCCCTGGATCGTGCCGTTGAGATACGGCGAGACGATCGAGGCGAGGTTCAGGATGTTGTCGATCAGGCTCAGGATCAGGACGCCGATGACCGTGCCCCAGACCCGGCCGAACCCGCCCTTGAGCACCGTGCCGCCGATGATGACGGCTGCGATCGCCTCGAGCTCCCACAAAACCCCGGTGGATCCCGAGGCCGAGCCGAGACGCGGGACGTACATGATCGTCGCAAGCCCCACGAGCCCGCCGAGCAGCGTGTAGGTTGCGATCCGCACGCGATCGACCTTCACCGCCGAATACCGCGCCACCTGTTCGTTGGCACCGATCGAGGCGCAATGGCGTCCGAACGGCATCTTGCGAAGGGCGATCTCGCCCAGGATCGCGACGATGGCAAAGACGATGATGGGCCAGGCGATGCCGAAGATCCCGTCGTAATAGACCGGCCGGTAGAAGCCCCGCACGTCGAAATTGAGCGACAGCGTCCCGCCATCCGCGAGCCATGTCGTCAGCGAGCGATAGACGCCCATCGCGCCCAGGGTGACGATGAACGCCTCGATCCGGACCTTCGCGATCAGCACCCCGTTGAGCAGGCCCGCGGCGAGGCCGGTCAGAAGGGCCACCGCCATGCCGCAGGCGATGAGGGGCAGGCCGACGCCCAAGGTGGGCACCATCGCATTCAGCGCAAGGATCATCACCCCCGCGACGAAGGCCGCCATCGACCCCACCGACAGGTCGATCCCGCCGGCGGTGATCACGAAGGTCATGCCGACCGCGATGATGCCGATGAAGGCCGAGCGGGCCAGAACGTTGGTGACGTTGCCGTAGCCGAGGAAGCTCGAATTCAGCGACGCTCCGAGGATGATCAGCCCGATCAGCGCCAGCACCGGGCCGAGCGTCTGGAAGTTCACGCGGCGTCGCTGCGGAGTGGCCGTCCGGGTGGCGGTGGTGGTGTCGGTCATGCGGAAGCTCCGGTCATTTTGCCCACGCCCATCGCGCCGCGAAGAATCGCCTCCTCGGTGATCCCGGCGCCCGTCAGTTCTCCGGCGATGTGCCCGCGCCCCATGACGACGACGCGGGATGCAAGGCCGATCACCTCGGGCATTTCGGACGAGACGACGATGACGCTCGTGCCCTGCTCGGCGAGCGCGGCGATGAAATCGTAGATCTGTTGCTTGGTCCCGATGTCGATACCCCGGGTCGGCTCGTCGATGATGACGATCTGCGGCTCGGCCAGCATCGTCTTGGCGAGCAGGAGCTTTTGCTGGTTTCCGCCCGACAGGCTCCCGGCCAGCATCGCGGGATCGTTGACGCGGATGTCGAAATCGTCGATCGCACCCTTGAGCGCCTTGCGCTCCGCGCCCTTGTCGATGAAGAGCCCCGCGAACCGGTCGAGCGCCAGCAGCGTCAGATTTTCGGCCAGCGCCTTTCCGAGCAGCAGGCCCTTCTCCTTGCGGTCCTCGGTTAGGTAGACGAGCCCAGCGGCCCGCGCTGCGCCGACCGAGCCCGGCTTGAGGGGCGAGCCGTTCACCGTCACGCTGCCCGTGATCGGCCGCAGCCCGACGATCCCTTCCATGAGCTCGGTCCGGCCGGCGCCGACGAGGCCCGCGAATCCCAGCACCTCGCCGCGCCGGAGCGTGAACGACGCGTCGCGGACATGGCCCGGGACGCTGACGTCGCGCACCTCGAGGACGACCTCGTCGCCCGCGCGTGGCTTGTCGGGGAACAGATCCGAAAGTTCGCGACCGACCATCGCCTCGGCCATCGCGTCCTCGGTGAAGCCCTTGGCCGGACGCGTGGTGATCTGCGTGCCGTCGCGCAGCACCGTGACCCGGTCGGCGATCCGCGCGATCTCGTCCAGCTTGTGACTGGTATAGAGGATCGCGGTGCCCTGCGCCTTCAGGCGGTCGATCTGCTTGAGAAGGATATCGGTCTCGCGCCCCGTGAGAACGGCCGTCGGTTCGTCCATGATGAGCGCGCGGGCATCGCGCCCGAGCGCGCGCGCGATCTCGACCATCTGCCGGTTCGGCACCGAAAGGTCGTGGACGCGCGTTTGCGGGTCCACCCGGCATTCCAGCCGCTCCAGAAGCTCGCGCGCCTCGGCCCGCATCGCCCGCGTATCGAGAAACGGCCCCCGCCGCCGCTCGCGGCCCAGAAAGATGTTCTCCTCGACCGTCAGCTGCGGCGCGAGGTTGAATTCCTGATGGATCATCAGGATCCCGGCATCCTCCGCGTCGCGCTGATCGCGAAAGCGTACGGGCGACCCGTCGAGCCGGAGCTCGCCGGTGCTGGGCGCGAGATAGCCGCCCAGGATCTTCATCATGGTCGACTTTCCGGCGCCGTTCTCGCCGATCAGGGCATGGATCTCGCCGGGAACCAGACGGAAATCCACGCCGTGCAGGACCTCGATCGGCCCGAAGCTCCGCGTGATCCCGCTCGCTTCGAGCACAGCGCTCAAAATGTGACCCAAGCCGCGTTTCGTGCCGAGGACCGCACGCAGGCATCGACGAAGGCCACCCCTTCGACGCCGTCCTCGATCGTCGGGAAGATCACGCCCTCGGGCAGCTCCGCGCCGGTCCGGGCCGCCCGGATCGCCTGCGCGGCCTCGCCGTATATGTTGGCGAAGGCCTCGAGGAACCCTTCGGGATGGCCCGGGGGGATGCGCGTCAGGCGCCGCGATCCGTCATCGGTCTCGGCCAGGGCCCGCGTCACGATGCGCGTCGCACCGCCCATGGGCGTCACGCGCAATTCGTTCGGGTTCTCCTGCCGCCATTCGAGGCCGCCCTTGGTGCCGTAGACACGCAAGGTCAGGGCGTTCTCTTCGCCCGCCGCCACCTGGCTGCACCAGAGCGTGCCGCGCGCGCCGCCCTGGAAGCGCAGCATCACATGGGCGTTGTCGTCGAGGGCGCGGCCCGGAACGAAGCTCTGGAGATCTGCCGCCAGCGCCTCGGGCGCAAGCCCGGTGACGAAGCGTGTGAGGTTCCAGGCATGCGTGCCGATATCGCCGGTCGCCCCGCCCGCGCCGCTTTGCTCGGGATCGGTGCGCCAGGCGGCCTGCTTGTTGCCGGGATCGGGCTCCTCGGCGAGCCAGTCCTGCGCATATTCGACCTGGATCACGCGGATCTCGCCCAGATCGCCGCGCGCGACACGCGTCCGCGCCTCGCGCACCATCGGATAGCCGGTGTAATTGTGCGTCAGGATGAACCGCGCGTCGGAGCGTTCGACGGCGGCCTTGAGCTTTTTCGCATCCGCGAGCTTGCCGGTCAGCGGCTTGTCGCAGATCACGTGGATGCCGCGTTTGAGGAATTCGCGCGCCACGGGAAGGTGCAGGTGGTTGGGCGTCACGATGGCGACCGCCTCGATGCCGTCCTTCAGCCGCGCCTCGCGCTTGGCCATCTCGACATAGTCGGAATAGGTCCGGTCGGGGGACAATCCGATCTCTTCCGCCGAGGCGCGGGATTTCTCCTCGGTGGACGACAGCGCGCCGGCCACGAGCCGGTAATTGTCGTCGAGCCGCGATGCGATGCGGTGGACGCCGCCGATCAGCGCGCCCTGACCGCCGCCGACCATCCCGAGCCGGATCGGCCCCGTGCGCTCTGCATACCGGCTCATCGCGACAACCCCAGCATTGCCTTGTTCGCTTCGGCATCCGTGCCGCCATCCGCGAAATCGTCGAAGGCGTGCGGCGTCACCCGGATGATGTGGTCGCGCACGAAGGCCGCCCCTTCGCGGGCCCCGTCCTCGGGGTGTTTCAGCGCGCATTCCCATTCGACGACCGCCCAGCCGTCGAAATCCATCGCCGCGAGCTTGGAGAAGATCGCGACGAAATCCACCTGCCCGTCGCCGGGCGAGCGGAACCGTCCGGCCCGGTCGACCCAGGATTGATAGCCGCCATAGACGCCCTGACGCCCGGTCGGGTTGAACTCGGCGTCCTTGACGTGGAACGCGCCGATCCGCTCGGCGTAGATGTCGAGATGCGCGACGTAGTCGAGGCATTGCAGCACGAAATGGCTCGGATCGTAGAGCATCATCGCGCGGGAATGGTTGTCGACCCGGTCGAGGAACATCTCGAACGTCACCCCGTCGTGAAGGTCCTCGCCCGGATGGATCTCGTAGCAGACGTCGACCCCGTGTTCGTCGGCGAGGTCGAGCAGCGGACGCCACCGCGACGCGAGCTCGTCGAAAGCGGTCTCGATCAATCCGGCGGGACGCTGCGGCCAGGGATAGAGATAGGGCCACGCGAGCGCGCCCGAAAAGGTCGGCATCTTGGTGAGCCCCAGATTGGATGAGGCCCTGATCGTCTTCTCGACCTGATCGACGGCCCAGCGTTGCCGGGCGGCGGGATCGCCGCGCACCGATTCGCGGGCAAAGCCGTCGAACCCGATGTCGTAGGCGGGGTGGACCGCGACGAGCTGTCCTTGCATGTGACAGGCAAGCTCGGTCACCTCGACGCCGTTCTCGCGCCCCTGGCCGGCCCAATCCTCGCAATAGGTCTTGCTCTCGGCCGCCTGGTCGAGGTCGATGATCCTCGGGTCCCAACTCGGAACCTGAACGCCTTCGTAGCCGCAATCGGCCGCCCAGCGGGTGATGTCGGTCCACGAGTTGAACGGTGCGTCGTCCCCGGCGAATTGTGCCAGAAACAGCGCGGGACCTTTGATGGTCTTCACGGTAATCCCCCCTTCTCGCCCAGCTCCCCCCGGGCGATGATGTAATCGTTTGCAGGCAAGCGTTACCAATGCAGGATGCGTTTACAAGCAAAAATAACGCGGCCATGTATCAAACGATCGGGATGGGATCCGCATGGACAGAAAAATTGCCACCATTCAGGATGTTGCACGTGCCGCCGGCGTGTCGGCGGCAACCGTCAGCCGGACCCTTTCGAGGCCCGCTGTGGTGGCCGAGGCCACGCGCGAGGCGGTCCTGAGCGCGATCGCCCAGACCGGCTACCGGGTCAACGCCACCGCCTCGAACCTGCGGCGACAGCGCACCGGCACCGTGATCGTCCTCCTGCCCAACATCGCGAACCCGTTCTTCTCACAGATCCTCGCGGGGCTGTCGTCGATCCTCACCCCCGCGCGGTACGGGATGCTGATCGCCGATACGAAATCCGGGCCGGATCCGCAGGACCGGCTCGCCGATTACCTGGCCTCGGGGCAGGCCGACGGCCTAGTGGTTCTGGACGGGACCATATCGCCCGCGACCCTCGAGATGCCGAGCCGCCCCCCGGCGGTGGCGGTCTGCGAATGGACGCAGAGCGCGATGCCGTCCGTCCGGGTGGAAAACGATCGCGGCGCCGCGCTCGCCGTCGCGCACCTCGCGGAGCTGGGGCATCGCCGGATCGGCCATGTGGCGGGCCCGCCGGCGAACGTGCTGACCCGGGCCCGGCTCGAGGGGTATCGCCGGGCCTTGGAGATGCACGGGCTGCCGGTGCGCGACGACTGGGTGCTCGAGGGCGATTTCACCATGGCGTCGGGGGCGGCGGCCGCAGAGGTCTGGCTGGCGATGGCCGAACGGCCCACCGCGCTTTTCCTGTCGTCCGACGAGATGGCCGTGGGGTTCATCGGCGCGGTCCAGCGCGCGGGGTTCCGGGTGCCGCGCGACGTCTCCATCGTCGGTTTCGACAATATCGAGATCGCGCAGCATCTGAGCCCGCCGCTGACCACGATCCGGCAGCCGCGGACCCGGCTGGGGATCCGCGCGGCCGAGATCCTTCTGTCGATGATCGAGAGCGGCACGAGGGACGAACGCTCGGAGGTCATCGAGGTGGAGCTGATCCTGCGCGGCAGTTCCGGCCCGCCGCCCGCCGGCACGCGCTGATCGGAGCGCCGGCGGGGCAGGGCGGGAGGCCGATCGCCAGGGCCGGGGTCACGGCGCATCGGAACCCGTGCCGGTGCCAACCGATTGGTCGGGCAAACGAAGAGGGGTATCTCCGCTTGCAGACCTTTGTCATTCTCGCGGGATGGGCCTTGCTCGCGGCGCTTCTGGCGCGGCAGGGCATGAAGGCGGCCGCGTCGAGCGCGCCGCAGGCCGCGCCGTTCCTTGGCGGGGGAACACCCGACAGCCATGCCTGGCAGAGGTATCACTTCCGTCCCTACACGATGGCACTGGTCTTCATCGCCTTCGAGATGGAGATGATGTTCATGTATCCTTGGGCCGTCGTCTTCGTCTCCGAAGGCCTCACGGCGCTGGCCGAGATGGGGATGTTCCTCGCCATCCTGTCGGTGGGCATCCTCTATGGCTGGCGCGAGGGGGTGTTCCGATGGGAATGAGCCCGCTCGCCCGGCTGGCCCTGCGCGCGCCCGTGCCCGTCTTCGCCGCGATCGGCCCCGGGCGGCAGGCCGATGTCGAGCGGCTCTTGGCGCGGCGCGGGCTGCGGCGTGCGCTCACGCCGCGCGATGCGGCCGTCCTTCTCCTGGCCGGCGATCTGCCCCCCGATGCGATGGAGCCCCTGGGGCGCGTTCACGACCAGGTTCCGCGGCCACGGCGGATCCTGCGCTGGACCGATCGGACCGAGACCGGCGATGCCGTCGCGGACCGGCTCGCAACGGCGTGGCGCGGACTTTGCGGGGGCGAGGATGGCGACGACGATCTGCAACCCGACGCGCCGTCAAACGCATGGCGTGGCGTGGGCCCGCACGGACAGGGCGGCACGGGCATGATGGGCGGCACGCCCTATGGACGGCCGATGGCGATGACCGGCCTCGATATCCGCGACGGTCTTCAACTCGACCGCTATACCGCGCGGCTCGGCCCGTTCGCGCCGATGCTGCCGCCGGGCCTGGTGCTGGAGCTGACCTTGCAGGGCGACGTGATCTGCGATGCGGGCGTCGTCTGCCCACCTTTCGCACAGCCCGCCGATGCCGACGCGCCGGTGCTTTGCAGCGCCCGGATGCTGGCGCTGCTCGGGCTCGAAGATGCCGCGCGACGGGTGATCCGCGGCGGCCGGCCGGGTGCGCTATGGCTGCGCGGCGCCGTCCCGCGCGGGCTCGGCCGAATCGAGGGGGGCGGCGATGCGCGCGAAAGGCTTGCGGGCTATCTCGCCGGAACCCCGGCCGCATTGGCCGTGCCGCCACTGCCGGAACTTCTGTCGGGCCTCGAATGGGCCGAGGCGATGCTGGTGCTGGCATCCCTGCCGCCCTCGTCGATCCTGCGCGCGACGCGCCTGCGGGAGGCGGCATGATCGCAGGGCTCGTTCTCGCCGTTCTGGCCACCCTGGCCTTCGGGGCGCTGCTGGCCGTCGCCCTCGATGGACGGCTTGCCATCCTCGCCGCGCAGGGCGCCCGGCAGCGGGTGGAGACCGAGGCGCCCGACCGCCTCAACCGCGACCTCGCGCCGGCATGGTATCTGGCGCTGGCGGCGATCGGCCTCTCGGTCGTGCCCTTCGCCGAGGGTGCGGCGCTGATCGACAGCCCCGTCGGCATCGTCGTCTGGGGCAGTTGCGAGGCGTTGATCGTCGTCACGGTCTTCCTGCACGGCTGGTCGCCCAACGCGCCCTTTCCGCTGATCGGCGCCTACCGCTACGCGGCCATCGGCCTGCCGGTCCTGCTGCCGTCGATGTTCGTCCTCATCGCCGCCGCCCTGCCGGCCGAGAGCCTGTCGTTCGTCGCCATCGTCGACAGCCAGCGGGAGCTCTGGAACGTGATCCGTCAGCCACTGGGCCTGCCGCTCTTCTGCATCGTGGCGCTGGCGCTGACCCTGCGGGGGCCGATGGATTACGCCGACGCCGCCGACATCGCCACCGGCACTTCGGCCGAGGAAAGCGGCCCGGCGCGCGTGCTCTGGGACATCGCGCGTGCCGCGATGCTGGTCTCGGTCTCGGCGATCGCCGCGACGGTCTTTCTCGGCGGCCCGCTCGGGCCGGTCCTGCCCGGACCGGTCTGGCTGTGGCTCAAGATCGCGGGGCTGATGGCGCTTTTCGTCCTGGGCGGCCGGCGAATCGCGCGGACCACGCCGTCGCGGATGCTGTCGATCCTGTGGGTGATCCTGCTGCCCCTGTCGTTCCTGCACCTCGCCATATCGGGAGTTCTCGCATTGTGACCGATCTGATCGTCAGCCTGCTCGCCGCCTTCGCCGCCTGGACCGGATGGCGGGTCTTCCGCGTCGATTCGATGGTGCGGGCCTCGTTCTCGCTGATGCTGTCCTTCGTCGCCGTGGGCGGGATCGGCGTGGTGCTGTCGGCGCCCTATATCGGCATCGCCACGATCTTCATGATGGCGGTCGAGATGATGGTCATGGCGATCTTCATGGTGATGTTCATGATGAACCCGGCCGGTCTCAATCCGATGGTCATGGTCCACCAGCACCGGATTTCGATCGCGGCGGGCCTTCTTGCGGCCACGGGGCTCGGGGTGGCAATCCTGTCGACGCCGCTGCCGTCGAACCCGGTTCCGGCAGAGGCCCCTGTGGTGGCGCAGCTCGGGCACGAGCTTCTGGGGCCGTCGATGCTGATCTTCGAGACGGCGGGGGTGACGCTTCTGGCGACGATGATCGGCGCGGTGATCCTGTCGTCGCGCCGGGGCCGCTTCGGCGCCGCCGACGAGGGCGCGCGCCCCCCGGGCCTCGATCCCGGCGGTCCGCCCGCCGGCCGGCGGCCCGAAAGCGGCGGCGGACATCATCATCACGGGGGGCATTCATGACGCTGATCATCGTTCTTCTGGGGGCGGCTGCGCTGATCGGCATCGGGCTCTACGGCGCGCTCAGCCAGCAAAGCTTTGTCATGCTGATGATGGGCCTCGAGCTGATGCTGAACGGCGCGCTGCTGGCCATCATCGGATTCTGGTCGCAGGCGCTGGGCGGCATGCCCGAAGGACAGCTGCTGGCGATCCTCGTCATGGCGGTCATGGCGGTCGAGATGGCCGTGGGTTTCGCGCTGGTCGTGGCGATCTATCGCAAGCGCCAGGCCGACATGACCGAAAGCATCGGAACGCTGAAGCAGTGATCTGGGCACTGGCATATCTTCCGGTGCTGGCCGGGCTGGCGATCTGGGCAAGCGGGGGATCGCGGATCCGCCTCGGCGCGTCGGGCGCCGTGACGGCCATGGTCGTGCTGGGGCTTGCGGTCGGGCTTGGCGGTGCGACGGGGCGCCATGGCTGGAGCGAGGCGTTCACGCTCCACGCGGCGCTGCCGCCGCTGGCGCAGGCGGTCGCGGTCACGGTGCCCGCGATCCTGCTGGCGGTCACGCTCTTCGCGGCCGCGCACGAGGCGGCGCGCGGTCTGCCCCGCCTGATCGGCCTCATGCTGATCTTCACCGGCGGGATGGAGCTCGTGGTGATCGCCGCCGATCTCGTCACCCTACTGATCGGGTGGGAGATCGTCGGCGCCTGTTCCTGGGCGCTCATCGGGCACAAGTGGCGCGAACGGGCAGCGGGCCCGTCGGCGGCATTCGCGTTCGTGCTGACGCGCGCCGGCGATCTGGGCCTGTTCCTGGCGCTCATGGCGACCGTCGCGGCGACGGGACGTGCCGGCTACGACGCGCTCGGCGCGCTCGACGGGTGGAGCTTGACGCTTGCGGCGTTCGGTCTTCTCGTGGCGGCCGTCTCGAAGGCGGGCCAAGTCCCCTTCGCGCCCTGGCTCTTCCGGGCCATGGACGGCCCGACCTCGGTCTCGGCGCTGCTCCATTCGGCCACCATGGTGGCGGCCGGGGCCTATATCCTCGCGCGCCTCCACCCCCAGCTTTCGGCGGCACCGGGCTTCGGGATCGCCGCCATGGGGATCGGACTTGCGACCGCCATCCTCGGGGGCGTCGTCGCCTTGCGGCAGACCCATGCCAAGAAGCTGCTGGCGGGATCGACCTCGGCCCAGACCGGCCTCATGATCGCGGCGGTGGGCGCGGGTTACCCGGCCGTCGCGGTCCTGCACCTGATCGTGCATGCCGCAACGAAGTCCGCGCTCTTTCTCGCGGCGGGCATCGCCCATCGCGCCACCGGCAGCTTCGATCTGCGCATGAAGGGCATCGGGCGCAGCCTGCCCGCGACCGCGGCGATGGCCGCCGTCGCCGCACTGTCGCTCGCCGCCGTGCCCCCCTTCGCCGGCGGGTGGAGCAAGGAGGCGATCGTCCGCGCGCTGGAACATGCGAGCGTGTTCTGGGCGGCGGCCGGAATCGCCGCGGGCGGGCTTGGCGCCGCCTATGCGACGCGCTTCGCGGTTTCGCTCTTCGGAAAATGTTTCGCGCGCGAAACGGGCGAGGCGCGTGGCGAGTTGGCGGGCTTGGCGGTTCTCGTGGCAGGAACGCTCGGCCTCTCTGCGCTCTGGCTGCCCTGGATGCACGATCGGGCGGCTGAGTGGCTTGGCGGGGATCTGCCTGCCGGAACGCGCGCAGGCTTCATCGTGGCACTGGCCGCGACGGCCTTCGGCGTACTGGCGGGTCTTCGCGCCGCGCGCGCGGGATGGCCCGCGCCTCAGCGCGACTGGCTGGGACTGTCCGCGCTTTACGAACACGGCGCGATCCGGCCGTTCCGGCGATGCGCCGAGGCCGCCGCGCGGTTCGACGACGGGGTTGTCGACATGATCCCGCGCGGAACCGCCCGCATCGCGGCCTCGCTCGCCCGGTTCGCCTCGCAGGTCGACGACCACGCGATCGACGGCCTCGCCCCCGGCGGCGCATCGCGAAGAATGCAGGGGGCGATCGGCGGGATCGCGGCGGGGATGGCCGCCCTCTCCGGGCTCGGCGCGGGCCTCGGCGAACGGCTGAGCGACCTCATCCCGAGCGGGACGGGCCGCGTGACCGGCATGGCCGGCGCCGATCTGCGCCGCCTGCAGACGGGTCTCGCACATCATTACTACACGATTCTCGTGGCGGGCCTCGCGCTTGCCCTTACGCTCGTCATCATCGGAGGCTGAGATGCTCACATTCGCCGTTCTCGTCCCGCTTTTCGCGGCCCTCCTCCTCGCTTTCGTCCCCGTGGGGCACGCCGCGGCACGTGCGATCGCGACCGGGGCAGCCGCGCTGGCGCTGCTGGCGCTCGTCGTGACCTGGATCGGCGGCGGCGAAGGGTTCCGTGCCGTGGCCGAGGTGCCGTGGATCCCCGAACTGGGAATCGCCTGGCGGGTGGGTGTCGACGGCATGTCGCTGGCGCTCGCGCTGATGAGCGCGCTGCTCTTTGCCGTCACCACCGCCTGGCCGATGGAGGATCTGCCCGACGCGCGGGCCTATTACGCCTGGATGGCCTTTCTCGCGGGGGTGTCGATCGGGCTTTTCGTGACGCTGGACCTGATCGTGTTCTATGTCTTCTTCGATCTCGGCCTCGTGGGCATGTATTTCCTGATCGGCCGCTGGGGGCACGGCGAGGCGCAGCATGCGGCGCTCAAGTTCTTCGTCTACACGCTGGCGGGATCGTTGCTGATCCTGATCGGCATCATCGCGCTGGCCCTCAACATGCCCGAGCTGACCTTCGACATGCGCGCGATGATCGGGAGCCCGCCGCTCGCCGCTGCGGGCATGGTGCCGGGGCTCGTTTTCCTGGCGTTCGTGGTGGGCTTCGGGATTAAGACGCCGGTCTTTCCGGTCCATACCTGGCTGCCGCCCGCGCATGTGAACGCGCCCGGCCCTGCTTCGGCGTTGCTGGCGGGGGTGCTGCTCAAGATGGGGGCCTACGGGCTGATCCGGATACCGCTCCAGATGATGCCCGAGACCTTCGCGCGCTGGGCGCTGCCGCTCGCGATCCTCGGCGTGGTCTCGATCCTCTGGGGCAGCGTCGTGGCGTTCGCGCAGGACAACCTCAAGCGGCGGATCGCCTACACCTCGGTCAACCACATGGGCTACACCGTTCTGGGGATCGCGGTGGCGGGGTCCGCGCTGGGCTCCGAGACGGCGCGCGAGCTCGCCCTGACCGGCGCGGTGGTCGAGATGATCGCGCACGGCCTCATCACCGGCGCGCTCTTCCTGATCGCGGGCGCCGTCTGGCAGCGCACGCAGGATTACCACCTGCCGAATTTCGGTGGCCTTGCCGGGCCCGCCCCGCGCCTTGCGGGGGTGGCCACGCTTGCCGCCTTCGCCTCCCTGGGCCTGCCGGGACTGGCGGGGTTCGTGGCGGAGCTGCACATCTTCGTCGGCGCCTTCGGCGTCTATCCCTGGCTCGCGGCCATCGGCCTTCTGGGCATCGTGATCACCGCCGCGCTGTTTCTCGGAATGCTGCGGCAGATGTTCTTCGGGGTGACCCCGCCCGAACGGGCCGGCTTCGCGGATCTCACCGGGCTGGAGCTCGGGCTTCTGGCGGTCCTGCTGGCTCTCGTCGTGCTGATCGGGCTCTGGCCGGCATGGCTTCTGGGCCTCGTCGATGCGGGCGGAATTCTGCCTCTTGCGGGCGCGGAGGGCTGAGATGCCGATCGGCGATCTCGCCCCCGAGCTCGGCGTCCTGTTCACCGCCCTGGCCGTGCTGCTTCTGGCGATGATCCTGCCGCAGCGCCGGCATGGCTGGTGCGCCATCCTGGCGATCGCTGGGCTCGCCGTGGCGGCGATCCTCGCCCACGCGATGGCGGGGGAGACGCGGCTGACCTTCTCGGGGACGTTCGCGATCGACGGGGCGACCGCCTGGGCGCGCCTGCTGATCCTCGGGGTCACCGCATCCTGCGCGGCACTGGCGCCGCGCTGGTTCACGACTGACCGGCGGCACGGCGAATTCTATGCCATGCTTCTCCTCTCGGCGCTGGGCGCGATGGCGATGGCGGGTGCCGCGGATCTCATGCAGCTGGTGATGGGGGTACTTCTGTCCTCGGTCACGGGCTATGTGCTCGCCGCCTATCACCGCGACTGGGAGATCTCGCTCGAAGCGGGGATGAAGTATTTCCTCATGGGCGCGCTGGCCAACGGGCTTCTGGTGATCGGCGCGGTGCTGGTGACGGGCATGGCCGGCAGCACCGATTACCGGCAGCTTTCGGGATCGATCCCGGACGATCCGCTGACGCTGACGGGGCTCGTGCTGATCGTGACGGGGCTGTTCTTCAAGCTCGGCGCCGTTCCGGGTCATGCCTGGGTGCCCGATGTCGCCGAAGGTGCGCCCGTGCCCGCGGCCGCGTTCCTGACCGTGGTGCCGAAGATCGCGGGTGCGGTGGCGCTCTACCGGTTGATCTCGCTCGCCCCGGGCGTGCAGACGCTGTCGCTTCTGGTGGCGCTGGTGGCGGCCCTCACCATGACGCTCGGCAATCTCTCGGCACTCTGGCAGGAGGATCTGCGGCGGCTCATCGGATGGTCGTCGGTCAGCCAGACGGGATATGCGCTGATGGCCGTGGCGGTGGCGGGGCGCACGCCGCAGGCGCTGCCCGCGCTTCTGGCCTTCATGGGCGTCTATGCCGTGGCCAACATCGTGGCCTTCGCCGCCGTGGCCGAATTGCGCGGACGCACCGCACGCAACGACTGGGCAGGCCTGATCCGCGTCCGGCCCGGCATCGTCTGCGCGCTGATCCTGGCGTTCCTGTCTTTCGTGGGGATCCCGCCGCTGGCGGGGTTTCTGGGCAAGTTCGCGCTCTTCACCGCGACGCTCGACGCCGAGCTGGGCTGGCTGGTGGTGGTCGCGATCGCCAACACCGCCCTGTCGCTCTTCTACTATCTACGGATCGTGGGGCCGGGCGTCTTCGGCGTGGCGCCCGAAAGCGGCATCGCCACGCTCGGCGGGATGGCGCGTGGCACGCTCTGGACCGCGCTCGCGCTGCTCCTTGCCGCGAGCGTCACGTGGCGGGTGCTCTGGTCCGCACTGCCGGGCACGATCCTTCCCTGAGCGGATCTTCGGGGGCGCATATCGCTCGACCGGCTGACGCGTATCTGCAGGATCGTCGCGGGGGATCCGGCGGAGCTTCCGTCGCGAGGGTGGGGGGAGAGGTCTCCGGGGCACGGCTGCACGCGCGTGCCCCGGAGCGTCGGCGCCTATTGCTGCCAGGACTGGACGAGCTCGTCGTAGGAGATCGTCTCGGGCTCTTCTTCCTCGTTCTCGAGGGCCGGCTTGGGCGCGCCGGGCTGTTCGAGCCAGTATTCCGCGCTCTCCTCGTCGTTGAGCACGGGACCCAGATCACCCTGGACGCCGGCCCGCTCGAGCCGGCTCATCACGTCCTCCATGTCCGAGCAGAGCGTGTCGAGGGCCGCCTGGGTGGTCTTGGCGCCCGACATGGCGTCGCCGATGTTCTGCCACCAGAGCTGTGCCAGCTTGGGATAGTCCGGCACGTTGGTGCCCGTGGGCGACCATTGCGTGCGTGCGGGCGAGCGATAGAACTCGACCAGACCACCCAGACGCGGCGCGCGCTCGGTGAAATGCTCGGAGTTGATCGTGCTGTCGCGGATGAAGGTCAGCCCCACGTCGGACTTCTTCACGTCGACGGTCTTGGAGGTCACGAACTGCGCATAGAGCCACGCGGCCTTGGCCCGGTCGGTCGGCGTGCTGTCGAGGATCGTCCAGGAGCCCACGTCCTGATAGCCGACCTTCATGCCCTCTTCCCAGTAGACGCCGTGCGGCGAGGGGGCGAGGCGCCATTTGGGCGTGCCGTCCTCGTTCATCACCTCTTCGGAGGCCACGAGAGGCGGCACGAAGGTGGTGTACATGAACATCTGCTGCGCGATCTGGCCCTGTGCGGGAACCGGACCGGCCTCGGAGAAGGTCATGCCGGCCGCGGCGGGCGGGGAGTAGTTCTGGAGCCACTCGATCGCCTTGTCGACGGCATAGACAGCCGCGGGCGAGTTCGTGGCACCGCCGCGATCCATGCAGGCGCCGACGGGCTGCGAGTTCTCGTTGACGCGGATGCCCCATTCGTCGACCGGCAGGCCGTTGGGCTCGCCCGTGTCGCCCATCCCGGCCATCGACATCCACGCATCGGTATAGCGCCATCCGAGCGAGGGGTCCTTCTTGCCGTAATCCATGTTGCCGTAGATCTCGCCGTCGATGTCCATGTGGCTGAGATCGCGGCCGGTGAAGAACTCGGCGATATCCTCGTAGGCGGCCCAGTTCACCGGCACGCCCAGTTCGTAGCCGTATTCCTCCTGGAAATCGGCCTGGTTCTTCTCGTCGTTGAACCAGTCGTACCGGAACCAGTAGAGGTTCGCGAATTGCTGGTCCGGAAGCTGGTAGAGCGCGCCGTCGGGCGCGGTGGTGAACTCGAGCCCGATGAAATCGTCGAGATCGAGCGTCGGCGAGGTCACGTCGGCCGCCTCGCCCTCCATCCATTCGGTGAGGTTGCGTGCCTGACCGTAGCGCCAGTGGGTGCCGATCAGGTCGCTGTCGTTGACGAAGGCGTCATAGACGTTCTGGCCGGACTGCATCTGGACCTGGAGGCGTTCGACCACGTCGCCCTCGCCGATCAGGTCATGCGTCAGGTTGATGCCGGTGATGGCCGAGAAGGCCGGGGCCAGCACCTGGGATTCGTATTCGTGCGTGGTGATCGTCTCGGAGACGACGTTGATGTCCATGCCCTGGAACGCCTCGGCCGCATCGATGAACCACTGCATCTCGGCTTCCTGCTCCTCGCGGGACAGGGTCGAGACGCCGTCGATTTCGGTGTCGAGGAATTCCATGGCCTCTTCCATGCCCGCGAAGGCGGGAACGGAGAGAAACCCGAGCGCCACCGCGACTGCGGTGGTCGATCTGAGCGATAGGTTCATTGTAGTCCTCCCTTGGATATACGAACAGTTGATTGCGTCATGCGAAGCGGAAGATCGCCGCGGCGACGACAAGGCTGACGACGAGCGCCAGATATTGCGGGCCGAGAGCCATGCTCAGCCAGGCAAGATTGATGAAACCCGCCGCGAGGAGCGAGATGAAGAGGCGGTCGCCCCGCGTGGTCTCGATCCCGAGCACGCCGAGCCTGGGGGTTTCGGGATAGCGGATCGCGAGGATGGAGAAGAGGACCAGCGTTCCCGCCACGAGCCAGAAGAAGAGCGCGGTGGGCAGCACCCAGGCCATCCAGCCCCCGGGATTGAGCGACGCGGTCCAGGCGATCGCGCCGTCCTCGCCGCTCGCCCGCATCGCGGCCACGAGGAGAAAGATGCCGACGGCGACCCACGGCACGATCAGCGCGGCGAAGAGGCCCTTGTGGCCGTGGGAGACGCGGATGTCGTCGCTGTCGTTCATCACACCCTCCCCAGGGCGAAGCCCTTGGCGATGTAGTTGCGCACGAAGTAGATCACGAGCGCGCCGGGCACGATGGTCAGCACCCCCGCCGCGGCCAGAACGCCCCAGTCGATTCCCGCGGCGCCCACGGTGCGGGTCATCGTGGCGGCGATGGGCTTGGCATCGACGCTGGTCAACGTACGCGACAGCAGCAGTTCGACCCACGAGAACATGAAGCAGAAGAAGGCCGCGACGCCGATCCCCGACGAGATCAGCGGAAGGAAGATCCGCACGAAAAACCGGCCGAAGGAAAAGCCGTCGATATAGGCGGTCTCGTCGATCTCCTTGGGGACGCCGCGCATGAAGCCTTCGAGAATCCAGACCGCGAGCGGCACGTTGAAGAGACAATGCGCCAACGCCACGGCGATATGCGTGTCGAAGAGCCCGACCGATGAATAGAGCTGGAAGAACGGCAACGCGAAGACCGCCGGCGGCGCCATCCGGTTCGTCAGCAGCCAGAAGAACAGGTGCTTGTCGCCCATGAAATTGTAGCGCGAGAACGCGTAGGCCGCGGGCAGGGCGACGGTGATCGAGATGATCGTGTTCATCACTACGTAGATCAGCGAGTTGACGTAGCCCATGTACCAGGACGGATCGGTCAGGATCGTGGCGTAGTTCTCGAGCGTCAGGTTGCGCGGAAAGAGAGAGAAGCCCCCGAGGATCTCGGTATTGGTCTTCAGGCTCATGTTGATCAGCCAGTAGATCGGCACCAGCAGGAACAGCAGATAGAGCGTCATCACGATGGCCGAGCCGTTGAAGCGCGCGCCGCGCTTCAGCTTCGTGTTGGCGTCGTCGGCGCTGACGTCGCCCGGCAGGTGCGAGGCGCCCGGTGCGGATGCGGTCTGGTCCGTCATTTGCCGCCCTCCTCCTTGTCGAGATTCGTCATGACGATGTAGAAGACGTAGCTGATCACCATGATGACGAGGAAATACATCAGAGAGAAGGCCGCCGCCGGGCCGAGGTCGAACTGTCCGAGCGCCATCTTGACGAGATCGATGCTGAGGAAGGTGGTGGCGTTGCCGGGCCCGCCGCCGGTCAGCACGAAGGGCTCGGTATAGATCTTGAAGCTGTCCATGAAGCGCAGCAGGATCGCGATGGTCAGCACGCCGCGCATCTTGGGCAGCTCGATATAGCGGAACACGGCCCACCGGCTCGCCTGGTCGATCTTGGCGGCCTGGTAATAGGCGTCGGGGATGGATTGCAGCCCGGCATAGGCCAGGAGCGCCACCAGCGAGGTCCAGTGCCAGACATCCATCGCGATGACTGTGGCCCAGGCCGCGTAGAATCCTTGCGTGTAGTTGTAGTCGATCCCGAGCGCGTCGAGCGTATAGCCCAGAAGCCCGATATCGACCCGGCCGAAGATCTGCCAGATCGTGCCTACCACGTTCCACGGGATCAGCAGCGGCAGCGAGATGAGGACGAGGCAGAACGACGCCCAGAACCCCTTCTTGGGCATGTTGAGCGCGACGAAGATCCCCAGCGGCACCTCGATCGCGAGGATGATGCCCGAAAACACGATCTGACGGCCCAGCGCGTTCCACATGCGCTCCGATTGCAGCATGTCCTCGAACCATGCGAGGCCGGCCCAGAAGAACTGGTTGTTGCCGAACGTGTCCTGCACCGAATAGTTGACCACCGTCATCAGCGGGATGACCGCCGAGAAGGCGACGAGGATCAGGACCGGCAGGACCAGGAACCAGGCCTTCTGGTTGTCGGTCTTCATCACGCGGCCTCCTTCTTCGCGGCGAGCGGCGCGTCGCCGCCTTCGGGGGGCACGCGCCACTCGTCCTCGTAGATGTTGACGCCGCCCTCGACGAACTGCACATGCGTGCCGCCGGAGGGGACGCTCTGCCCCTCGGCCATGATCGCCGCGACCTGCTGTCCGCCGAGGTCGAGCCGCACGATCTTGTGCCGGCCCACATCCTCGACGCGGGTGACGCGCGCGGGCAGGCCGTGATCGCCGAGGCGGATATATTCCGGCCGCACGCCGATCCGGGTCTTTCCGCCCTTGAGCCCGTAGCAGGTGCCGAGGTCGAACTGCGTTCCCGCGATCCGTGCCTTGCGGCCGTCGATCTCGGCGTCGAAGAGGTTCATGCCGGGCGAACCGATGAAATAGCCCACGAAGGTATGGGCGGGTCGCTCGAAAAGCTCGTCGGGCGTGCCGATCTGCACCACGCGGCCGTCATGCATCACGACCACCTTGTCGGCGAAGGTCAGCGCCTCGGTCTGGTCGTGGGTGACGTAGATCATCGTGTGGCCGAAATCGTGGTGCAGCTTTTTCAGCTGGGTCCGCAGCTCCCATTTCATGTGCGGGTCGATCACCGTCAGCGGCTCGTCGAAGAGGAGCGCGTTCACGTCGTCGCGCACCATGCCGCGCCCGAGGCTGATCTTCTGCTTGGCGTCGGCCGTGAGGCCGCTCGCCCGGCGGTCGAGCACGTCCTCCATGTCGATCATGCGGCCGACACGGTCGACCCGCGCGTCGATCTCGCTCGCGGGCAGGCCGCGGTTGCGCAGCGGAAAGGCAAGGTTCTGGCGCACCGTCATCGTGTCGTAGACGACGGGGAACTGGAACACCTGGGCAATGTTGCGGTCGGCCGTCGGCAGGTGCGTCACGTCCTCGCCGTCGAAGAGCACCCGCCCGTGCGAGGGCACCAGAAGCCCCGAGATGATGTTGAGCAGCGTGGACTTGCCGCATCCCGAGGGGCCAAGCAGCGCATAGGCCTCGCCGTCCGCCCAGTCGTGGTTGAGCTCCTGCAGCGCGAAATCCGCGGGGGATTTCGGGTCGTCGACATAGGAATGCGCCAGCGTGTCGAGGGTGATCTTGGCCATCAGGCGGCCTCCGCATAGGGCGCGGGCTGCACGAGGTGGCCCTTCGCGTCGAAGAGATAGACGTGCCGCGGCTCGAGATGCACGCGGAGCGGCTGTCCCGGTTCGAGGTGGCGCACGCCATGCACGAGGCCGACCCAGCGGCCCTTGTCGTGGTCGATATGAACGTAGGTCTCGGATCCCGTGATCTCGGTCACGACCAGCCGCGTGTCGAAGCTGAGCCCCGTCTCCCGGTCCTCGAGCGACAGGTGGTTGGGCCTGAAGCCCGCAATATAGGTTCCGTCCGCCAGATCGCGGCCCAGCGTCGAGGCGGGCACCTCGTGCCCCTCGCTGAACCGAACCGCGTCGCCGCGCTTCTCGATCTCGACGAAGTTCATCGGCGGGTCGGAGAAGACGCGCGCCGTGGTGGCGTCGGCCGGCTGGCGATAGACGGTCGGCGTCGGCCCGAACTGCGTGACGCGCCCCTGCCAGAGCGTGGCGCAATTCCCGCCCAGCAGCAGCGCCTCCTCGGGCTCGGTCGTGGCGTAGACGAAGATCGAGCCCGAGCGTTCGAAGATCTTCGGGATCTCGGCGCGAAGTTCCTCGCGCAGCTTGTAGTCGAGATTGGCCAAGGGCTCGTCGAGCAGTACGAGGCCCGCATTCTTGACCAGCGCGCGGGCCAGCGCGCAGCGCTGCTGCTGACCGCCCGAAAGCTCCAGCGGCCTGCGGTCGATCTGGGGGGTCAGCTGCATGAGGTCGGCGGCCTCGCGCACGCGGCGGTCGATCTCGTCCGCGTCGAGGCCCAGAAGGCGCATCGGCGAGGCGATGTTGTCGTAGACGCTCATCGAAGGGTAGTTGATGAATTGCTGGTAGACCATCGCCACCTTGCGATCCTGCACGCGCTGGCCGGTCACGTCGTCGCCCTGCCAGAGGACGCGGCCCGTGGTGGGCTGGTCGAGGCCCGCCATCAGCCGCATCAGCGACGTCTTGCCCGCCGATGTGGGGCCCAGCAGCACGTTCATCGTGCCGGGCTCCAGCGTGAGGTCCGTGGGGTGGATATGGGTGTCGCCCTGCACCACCTTCGAGACATTCTCAAGCGTCAATGTCATCGCCGCTTCCCTTTCGTCCGTCGCCGCACACGTATCGCTCGGGATCCCATAAAGGCCTGAGATTGGACGATTTGTCCACCGCTCTTTTGTTGACCTCGCGTCGCGCATCCGATGGTTGGACGTACCTGCGCGGTGGCGTCGGCCCGCCCCCGCGCGCTCATCCGGCGAGGTCGGCCGGCATGACGCTTTCGGGGATGTTCTGGAAGCACACGGGCCGCAGGAAGCGGCGGATCGACAGCGTCCCGACGCTGGTCGCGCCGAAATTCGTCGAGGCCGGATAGGGGCCGCCGTGAACCATCGCCTCGGCCACTTCGACGCCGGTCGGAAAGCCGTTGAAGAGCACGCGTCCCGCCTTGCGCTCCACGATCGGCAAAAGGGCCCGCGCGGCGGCGGCATCCGCGTCGTCCATGTGCAGCGTGACGGTCAGCTGGCCCTTCAGCGAACGTGCGACCCGCTCCATCTCGCCCGCATCGCGGCACCGCACAATCAGGCCGAGCGGCCCGAACACCTCTTCGGCGAGCGTTTCGCGCGCGAACCATGTCTCGGCATCCGTCTCGAAAAGGAACGGGGTGGCCGACCGCTCGGCGGGTTCGGTCGTCACCAGCGGCGTCACGCCCCTCTCTTCGGCCATGCGCGCGGCACCGCCCTTGAAGGCCGCCGCGATCCCGTCGGTCAGCATGGTCTGCGGCGCCATCTCGTGCAACGCCTGCGCCGCCGCGTCGCGCAGCGCGTCGGCGCCCGCGCCGTCGATCACCACGGCGATGCCGGGATTGGTGCAGAACTGACCCGCCCCCATGCAGAGCGACCCCGCCCATGCCGTGCCGATCTCGGCGCCGCGCGCCTCGGTCGCGGCGGGAAGCAGGAACATCGGATTGATCGAGCCGAGCTCGCCGAAGAAGGGGATCGGCTCGTCGCGCTGCGCGCAGAGGTCGTAGAGCGCGCGGCCCCCATTGAGTGAGCCCGTGAAGCCCACGGCCTTGACGAGGGGATGCCGGACCAGCGCCTGGCCCACGCCGAGATCGCCGCCCTGGAGGAACGAGAACGTGCCCGCGGGCATTCCCGTGCGCGCGATCGCGGCGGCGATGGCCTCGGCGGCCAGCTCGCCGGTGCCGGGATGGGCGTCGTGCCCCTTGGCGATCACCGGGCAGCCGGCCGCGAGTGCTGCGGCGGTGTCGCCACCCGGCACCGAGAAGGCGAGCGGGAAGTTCGATGCGCCGAACACGGCCACAGGTCCGATCGGGCGCTGGATCATCCGCAGGTCGGGGCGCGGCATGGGCGTCCGATCGGGCAGGCCCTCGTCGTGGCGCCGGTCGAGATGGGCGTCGTCGCGGATATGGCGCGCGAAGAGCCGCATCTGGTTGGCGGTGCGGGGCAGCTCGACCGAGCGGATGCGGGGCTCCGGCAGGCCCGTCTCGGCCATGGCGGTCGGGGTGATGTCGTCGACCCGCGCCTCGAGCTCTTCGGCGATCGCCTCGAGGAACGCGGCGCGGTCTTCGCGGGGGGTCGCGGCATAGGCGTCGAAGGCGGCCTCCGCGGCTTCGGCGGCCCGGTCGACCAGCGCGGGCGTTCCGGCGCAGAAGTCGTGGGAGGGCCCGTCGGCGGGCGCGGAGGCGAAGGTCTTGTCCGACCCGACCCTCTCACCCGCAATCAGGTGCTTTCCGTGGGGGCGATAGGTCATCGGGAACTCCTCTAGGTCTTGGATTGGCGGGCCTTCCGGCTCAGGCGCTGGCAAGCGCCGCGTCGAGATCGCTCCAGAGCGTGTCGTCGAGCTCGGTACCGAACCAGGCGACGTTCTGGCGGACCTGATCGGCGGTCTTGGCCCCGATCACGACGCTGGTCACGGCGGGATGGCGGATCGGGAAACGGATCGCGGCGGCGGCGAGCGGCACGCCGTGATCGTCGCAGACATCGCGCAGCGCGTCGACCCGGGCCACGATCGCGGGATCGGCATCGGCATAGTTGAACTTCTGCCGCCCGCCCCTGGGCTTGGCGAGGATGCCCGAGTTGAAGACGCCGCCGAGCGCCAGAGCGACGCCGCGCTTTTGCGCGAGCGGCAGGAACGTCTGCTCCGCGTCCCGGTCGAGCAGGGAATAGCGACCGGCCAGCATGCAGCAATCGAGATCGGTTTCCTCCAGCGCGTCGCGGATCACCTCCCATTCGTTCACGCCGAGCCCGAACCCGCCGATGTCGCCCGCCTCCTTCAGCTCCTGCAAGGCGCGAAAGCCGCCGCCCCTGGTCAGGGCGGCCCAATGATCCGCATTGGCCGCGCCATGCGTGACCGTGCCGATATCGTGGACGTAGAGCAGGTCGAGCTTCGCCAAACCCAGCCGCTGCTGGCTGTCGTCGTAGCTGCGCATGATGCCGTCGTAGGAATAGTCGAACACCTCGCGGAACGGCAGGCCGTTCTGCCAGCCGGGATCGAGCGGGTTCTTGGGCGGCTCGGGCGCCAGCTTGCGGCCCGCGCGTTCGGTCGTCATCAGCCGGCCGACCTTGGTCGACAGCACGAAAGGCTCGGTCTTTTCGCGCAGGACATGGCCCGCGATATGCTCGGACCGGGTCATGCCGTACATCGGCGCGGTATCGACATAGCGGATCCCCGCCTCCCAGGCGGCCTCGAGCACGCCGAGCGCCTGATCCATGGGTACGTCGGCATAGAGGCCGCCAAGCGGCGCGGTGCCGATCCCGAGGGCGGTGAGTTCCAGCCCGGTCTCGCCGACCTTGCGCCGTGTCGTTGCGTCGATGTGCATGTCGTCTCCGTAATGGTGATGTTCAGGGTCGCGGCGCCGGGCCCGGCTAGGCCGAGGCTCGCAGGATCTCCAGGTAATCCTCGCGCGTGGCTTGCCGGGGATTGGTGGCGTGGCAATGGTCCTCGAGCGCGGCGCTGGCCACCCGTTCCATCATCGGCTCCGTCACGCCCATTTCCGCAAGGCTCGACGGCATGCCGATCGCG
This sequence comes from uncultured Paracoccaceae bacterium, assembly GCA_947489705.1. Lineage (GTDB taxonomy): Bacteria > Pseudomonadota > Alphaproteobacteria > Rhodobacterales > Rhodobacteraceae > Palleronia. Next base: position 6,495 of record CANLEQ010000033.1, on the reverse strand, counting down.
GCGTTGAGATCGGCGATATGGGCGTCGGGCTCCGCCCCCATGCGGTCGCGCAGGACCTGCCACTTGGGGCCGATGCTCTCGCGGTTGAAACGCAGCACCGCGGGCATCAGAACCGCATTGAGGGTGCCGTGATGCAGGTTGAGCTCGCGGATCGCGCCGAGCGGATGGGTGAGGGCGTGAACGGCCCCGAGGCCCTTCTGGAACGCCATGGCGCCTTCGAGCGCGCAGATCATCATGTCGCGCCGCGCGGCGATGTCGGACCCGTCGGCGATGGCGTGTTTCAGCGCGCTCAGACCCCGGTCGAGCCCGTGCAGCGCGATGGCCTCGGCGGGCGGGTTGAAGGCGGGGGCCATGAACGTCTCGAGGCAATGCGAGATCGCGTCCATGCCCGTGGCCGCCGTCAGCCCCGCCGGCAAGCCGTAGGTCAGTTCCGGATCGCAGAGCGCGATCGAGGGCAGGTTGTGCGGCGACAAGATGCCCAGCTTGCGGCCGTCCGCGGTGATGAGGACCGCGGCGCGCCCCACCTCCGAGCCGGTGCCGGAGGTGGTGGGGATGGCGATCATCGGCGCGATGCGGCCGTGGATCCTGGCCACCCCGCCATTGACGGCCGCGTATTGGCCGAGCGGCGGCGCGTGGCCCGTCAGCAGGCGCACACCCTTGGCGAGGTCCAGCGACGAGCCGCCCCCCAATCCGATGACGCAATCGCAGTCCTCGCGCCGGTAGACCTCGAGCGCGGCCATGACCGCGTCCTCGGTCGGGTTGGCCGGCGTGTCCTCGAAGATCGCGGCCGGTCCGAGCAGGTCGCGGATCCGGTCGACGAGCCCCGTCGCGAGGAGGCCCCGGTCCGTGCAGACGAGCGGCCTAGATGCGCCGAGTTCGGCGACGAAATCCGGCAGCCGGGCGATTTCGCCCTCGCCGAACTCGATCCGGGTCAGATAGGAGATCAGCGCCATGAAGCGCCCAGCGGCAGGTCTTTTGGAATAAGTCGCACCCTTTGTCTCCTCCCCGGGGAGCCTGCGTGGGATCGGCGCAAGCGTCGCGCGACTATGAAAGCGGGACGGCGACAGTGTCAACGATAGGCCCGCGCCCCTGGCCCCGTGCCGGCAGCGGGGCTTGCACTCCAACGGGCATGATGTGTTTAATTTCGCGTCGGGCGGCCCCGCGCCGTGCGGCGCCTACGCATTCGAGGAGATCGAAGTTTGCCTTTGAGACGTCTTGCCGCCGCCGCGGGCCTGGTTCTCGCCCTGCTGCCAGGGCTTGCGCATTCGCAGGAGCGGGAGTTTCGCCTGGGCCTGATCACGCCCCCGGTCCATGTTTGGAACCAGGAAGCCAGATCCATGGGAGAGACGCTGGACGAGTTGTCGGAGGGGCGCCTGTCGCTAGCGACATTTCCGTCGGGGCAGCTCGGCAGCGAGGGCGCGATGCTCCAGCAGCTGCAGACCGGCGCGCTCGACATGGCGTGGCTGACCACCGCGGAGCTGACCACTCGGGTGCCCGACATGGGCGCGCTGCACGCGCCGTTCCTGGTCGACGACATCGAGGGGGCCGCGCGGATCCTGCGCTCCGACGAGGCGCGCGAGATCCTCGACGCGCTGCCGAGGGCCACGGGGACGGTCGGGCTCTGCTACGCCATGACGGGGATGCGGCAGCTGATGACCACGGAGCCGGTCGACACGGTCGACGAGCTCGCGGGCATGCGGTTCCGGATCACGCCCGCGCCGCCCATTCGCTCCTTCTTCGAGATGGTCGGCGCGGCCCCCGCGCCGATGCCGCTCACGCAGGTCTACGACGCGCTGGCCAACGGGCAGATCGACGCGATCGATATGGACCACGAATCGATCATAAACTTCGGCTATTACGATCACGCGCCCTACCTGATGGAGACCAATCACCACCTCTTCGGGATGGTCGCGCTGATCTCGGGGCGGGTCTGGTCGACGCTTTCAGACGCGGACAAGGCGATCGTGCGCGAGGCGGCGCAGATCCATTGCGACCGCACCATCGACCGCTTCGTCGCCGAGGAGGACGCCAAGCTCGCGCGGTTGCAGGAGGTGGAGGGGCTGACCATCACGGAGGATGTCGGCCGCGAGTTCTTCGGCGATATCGTGGAGCGTTGGGATGCCGAATGGGCGGAGCGGACGCCCTATGTCGAACGGCTGCGGGAGCTTGCCGCGACGTTCTGACGACACGCGTTTTTCCCGCCAGAAGGAGGGACCGCCATGCTGGCCCGTTGCCCCGGCCGTCTGTCCGCCGTCCTCGCGGGGATCGAGCGGGTGCTTCTGTCGGGGCTGATCCTCGCGATCGCGGGTCTGGTGCTGATGAACGTGCTGCTGCGCCTTGCGGGGATCACCATCGCCTGGGCCGACGAGATGGCGGTCTATGCGATGATCCTGTCGGGCTTCGTCGGCGCGTCGCTGATGGTGCGGGCGCGGATCGATCCCGCGGTTCTCCTGCTGCACGAGGTCGTCTCGGCTCGGGTTGTGCGGGTGCTGCGCGGGGCGGTGTCGGTCGTCGTCGCGGGGTTCGGGATCGGTCTGCTGCATCTTTGCTGGCGGTGGTTCGATCCGGTGGCCTTGATGCACGCGGGGTTCGACATCGCCGCGTTCGAGGCCGCGACCTTCAACTTCATCTATACCGACACCACGCCGGTGACGGCGATCCCGTCCTTCTGGCTCTATCTGATCATGCCGTGGTTCGCTGCCAGCGTGACCGTGCATGCTTTTGCCAACCTCGCCGAGGATCTGGGGCTCGCGGCGCGTCCCGACGATCCCGCGGGGCTGGATATGCGCAAGGCGATGTCGTGACCGCGGCGGTCTTCGCCGTGCTCCTGACGGTCGGGGTGCCGATCGGGATCGTGCTCGCGCTCGCGGCCGTGACCTTCATCGCGATGTCGGGAAACGCGGTGCTGCTGGACAGCTACGCGCTCCAGATGTTCAACGCGCTCGACAATTTCGGGTTGCTCGCCATCCCGCTCTTCGTGCTGATCGGCGAGTTGATGAACGGGGCCGGCATCACTCAGCGGCTGGTCCGGCTCGCCGCGGCGATGATCGGGGACGTGCGGGGCGGGCTCGCCTACGTGAACCTGATCGCCAACATGATGGTGGCCTCGATCCTGGGCTCGGCCACCGCGCAGATCGCGATGATGAGCCAGGTCATGGTCCCCGAGATGGAGCGGGCCGGATACAGGCGCGACGTCTCGACCGCGATCACGGCGTTCGGCGGATTGCTGGGGCCGATCATCCCGCCCTCGATCGTGTTCGTCGTCTATGCCGTTCTGGCGCAGCTTGCCGTGCGCGACATGCTGCTGGCCGGAATCCTGCCGGGCCTGTTCCTGACCGCGCTCTTTCTCGGGACGCTCGCCCTGCTGGGGCGGAGATACGGGTTTCCCCGCGGGGCGCGTCCGAGCTGGCGCGAAAGGCTCGCCTATCTGCGCGATGCGCTGCCGATGCTGGTCGTGCCGGTCGTCATCGTCGGCACGATCGTGGGCGGCTTCGGATCGCCGACCGAGGCCGCCGCGCTGGGCGCGCTCTGCGCAGCGTTCCTCGGAGGCGCCGTCACCCGGACGCTGAAGCCGCGCGATCTCGCGGGCGTGCTGCTGCGCACCGGCATCAACTCGGCGCTCGTGCTCTTTCTCGTGGCGGCGGCGGGGGTCTTTTCGTGGGTGCTCGTCTTCGGGCAGGTGCCGCAGAACGTCGCCGCCTGGATCCATTCGGTCGCGACGAATCCGGTGGCGTTCCTGCTGCTCGTCATGCTGGTCCTGCTGGCGGTGGGGACGATCGTCGACGGCATCCCCGCGCTGATCATGGTGGTGCCGATCCTGCTGCCGATCGCGACCGACGTCTACGGCATCCACCCCGTGCATTTCGGGGTCGTGGTGTCGATCAACCTGATCCTGGGCCTCCTGTCGCCGCCGGTGGGGATCGGGCTCTACGTGGCCGCCAACGTGGCGGGGGTCAGTCCGATTTCGGTCATCCGGGTGTCGTTTCCGTTCTTCGCGGTGACTTGCGTGGCCCTGGTACTCCTGGCCCTGTTTCCTGGCATCAGCCTCTACTTCCTCTGACGCCCCGGGCCGGCGCGATCGGTCGCTTGGCGATATCGCAATTAAGTTTGTGCGAAGGACTTGCGCGGGTCCGCTCGCACATCCATATACCATCCACTTGGATGGAGAAACGCGATGCCGAAGATTCACCGCCTGCCCGACCGACATGCCGATACCGAGAAGGTGACGATTAATCTGGGCCATGTGGATCTGGGGCGCATCGACCTTCTGGTGCGCGAAGGCTTCTATTCCAACCGCACCGATTTCATCCGCTCGGCCATTCGCGCCCAGCTCACGACCGAGGCGCGCGCCGTCGATCAGTCGGTCGAACGGCACCAGTTCGAACTAGGGCTCTTCGATATCACGCGGGCCGATCTCGAGGCCGTGCGTACGGAGGGTCAGGTGCTGCACCTGCGCGTTGTGGGTCTGGCCCGGATCGCGGGCGACGTGCCCGTGGAACTTGCGACGGAGACGATCGGCTCGCTGAGCGTGCTGGGGTCGCTCCAGGCTTCGAAGGACATCAAGGCGGCGCTAGCCGACCGCATCACCTGAAGAGGCCGGGGCCTCTTCGCATCAAGGACGATCACCATGATCAACGATCTTACGCAGGCGCTTCGCCAGGCGCTGGGAAAAACCAGAGGCGCGGATCCGCGCGGCGCGACCGCCATCATCCAGGAGGCCCTGTCGGGCCGGACCGGGTCATCGGCCGGCGACAAGGAATGCGGCCCCTGTGCCGCCTTCTCGAAGGTCATGGCAGGCAAGGGAAAATCGGGATCGAAGCTGGATCTCTCTTCTTTGCCGGGCCTGTCGGGGCTGAAAGACCGAGGCATGGGCGACCTTCCGGGGCTGTCGGGTCTCGCCGGTGGCAAGACGGGTCGCGCTGCGCCTGTCCCCGAGGGCGCGAAGGTCGAATCGCTGCGCCACGAGACGCCGCATGGCAGCCGCGACTACCGGCTCTTCGTGCCGTCGCCGCGCGAGGGCGGTCCGGTCGGCCTGGTCGTGATGCTGCATGGATGCACGCAATCGCCGGAGGATTTCGCGCTGGGCACCAGAATGGATCTTGCCGCCGAGAAGGCGGGCTTCGTCGTGGCCTATCCCGGCCAGACCGGGTCGCATAACATGCAATCGTGCTGGAACTGGTTCCGGGCGGAGGATCAGACCCGCGACAGGGGCGAGCCCGCGATCCTCGCCTCGCTTGCCGCGGCTTTGGCCGAGCGGTTCGACCTTGCCGGTCATGTCCATGCCGCGGGGCTCTCGGCGGGCGGCGCGATGGCGGCGATCCTGGCGGAGACGCATCCCGACATCTTCGCATCCGTGGGGATCCATTCCGGCCTGCCGGCAGGATCGGCCCGGGACATGCCGTCGGCATTCGCGGCGATGCGCGGGCAGGGAAGCGCCGGAGGTGCCCCGAAATTGCGCGCGATCGTGTTTCACGGCATGGCCGATGGCACCGTGTCGCCCCGCAACGCGGAAATCCTCGTTCCGGGCGACGGCGTCGAGACGAAGCATCATAGCGGCGCGCGCAGCTGGACGCGGCTGACTACCGCAGAAGGATCGGAACTCTGGCTCGTCGAGGGGGCCGGCCATGCGTGGTTCGGCGGCGATGCCGGTGGCTCCTACGCCGATCCCGCAGGGCCCGATGCCTCGGCCGAGATGCTGCGGTTTTTCATGGAAAGTACCGCCCGCTAGGCACCTCGCGTCGATGGGATCGGCTATCCCTCGCCGAAGCCGTCGACGAAGCGGTCGAGCGTGACGTCGTAGCCTGTCGCGGGGATCGACCTGCCCGGATCGGGCTGACGGTCGGCCGCGCGCAGGCGCCCGGTGGCGCGATCTGCGCGCCACCTCCCGTCCTCGACAAGGATCGTGCCACCCAGAAGCGTCGTCACGGGCCAGCCCGTGATCTCGATCCCTTCGTAGGGTGAGTAATCGAGCCCGTCATGCAGGATGTCACGCGACACGCGCTGCGTCCGCGCGGGATCCCATAGGGTCAGATCGGCGTCGAAGCCCGGCGCGATCCGCCCCTTATTCGTCAGCCGGTAGATCTCCGCCGGATTGGTGGCCGAGACGGCCACGAATTTCTCCAGCGACAGACGACCTTTCACCACCCCTTCGGAGAAGAGCAGCGGCTGGCGCAGTTCCAGACCGGGAATGCCGTAGGGCACCTTGTCGAACGGGGCGTCGCGACCGTTGCGCATCTTTCCCTCCGGCCCCTCGAAGAAGAAGGCCGAGTGATCGGAGGAGTAGACGTCCAGCGTGCCGTCCGCGAGCCCGTGCCAGAGCGCATCCTGATGCCGCACGGGGTTGTGTCCCTCCACGTGGTGTAGCTGAGGCGGTCATCGGGATTCTCGGTAGGGTCGGGTTGCGAACACCAACTTGAACCGGCGTTGTTGCACAAGTCTGACGACGGAGGATTCACTTTGCGAATCCACGCCGTTAGACGCGCCGCATGAGCAAGC
>CANLEQ010000032.1 GCA_947489705.1 uncultured Paracoccaceae bacterium | reverse complement strand
GCGCAGATCCCGCCCGACGATCCGATCGGCACGGTCACTGCCGATGGAGCTTATGACACGCGCCGATGCCATGGCGCGATCGTCGAGCGCGGTGCCGATGCAGTCATTCCCATCCGCCGCAATGGCCGTGCCTGGAAGGAGGACTGTCCCGCTGCCAGCGCGCGAAATGAGATCCTGCGGGCAACCCGACATCTCGGCCGGGCACTGTGGAAAAGATGGGCGGGATACCGTGTTCGGAGTCGCGTCGAGGCTAGGATGAACTGCCTGAAGCTCTTCGGCGACAGGATCACGTCACGAGAGCCCGACCGTCAGACCGCCGAAATCCAGATCCGCATTGCCGTCATGAACCGCTTCTCGGCCCTCGGCAGAGCTGAGATAGACGCCGTCGTCTGACCTAAAGTGGGAAAGGGCCAACTCACTCTTCACCCCGCATTGTGCAACATCACCCCCGCAATGCAGACGCGACCAGCGCTGGAATACGTAATTGCGCAACAGGATTGACAAGTATGCAATACTATTCTTACGATCAAATTAATGAACTATAATACATTACTGTAGAACAGGGGAAAGATCGATATGTCGAACAAGCTGAATCTTCTCAACCTCAGTACCGCAGCCATCCTTGCAGGCTCGCCCCTGCTCGCGGCCGGCACCATCGACGTGGCAATCATCGGCGAGCCGGATACGTTCGACCCGATGGTCTCGACCAAGGACGTGGTTAGCATTGTCACCCAGCATTTCGTCGAGACGCTCTATACCTTCGACGAGAGCTGGTCGGTCGTGCCCCTTCTCGCCGCCGCCATGCCCGAGATCGGCGAGGACGGCCTCACCTACACCATTCCCCTGCGCGAAGGCGTCACTTTCCACGACGGCTCCTCCATGGACAGCGCCGACGTGGTGGCCTCAGTCGAGCGCTGGCTCGACGTAGCGAGCCGCGGCATGGCCATTGCCGACCGTGTGGAGAGCGTCGAGGCGACGGGGCCCTCCGAAGTGACCGTGACGTTGACCGAGCCCTACGCGCCGCTCCTGTCGTTATTCGCCTTCTCCAATTCCGCCGCCGCGATCTACCCCGAGGAGATCGTCGCCCCCCAGATCGAGACCGTGATCGGCACCGGCCCCTATCGCCTTGAGGCGCACGAGCCCGACCGGTACACGCAGCTCGTCCGTTTCGAGGACTACACCCAGCCCGAGGGCGCCGCTGCGCGCGAACAGATCCCCGACGAGATCCGCTTCGTGCCCGTCCCTGACACCAATACCCGCGTCGAGGGGCTCCTGTCAGGGCAGTTCGCCTTCGCCGACAGCCTGCCCACCGAAGCCTTCGACCGGATCGAGGAGTCCGATGCGGCCGAACCCGTGCTTCTCGAGCCATTCGGCTGGCCGATCTTTGCGGTCAATCACAAACAGGGCCTGTTGACCGACCTCGACATCCGCAAGGCGGTGCAGGCGGCGCTGCCCTATGACGACATGCTCTTCGCCGCTTTCGGCGACGACCGCTTCTTCCAGACCGAAGGCGCGCTCTACCCCGAGGGCTGGACCTGGCACACCGAGGCGGGAACCGAACTTTACAACATCAACGACCAAGAGGAAGCCGCCGGGTATCTCGAAGAAGCGGACTACGACGGTACGCCCCTGCGCATCCTCACCTCCCGGCAGTACGAGTTCCACTACCAGATGGCCGAAGTCGCGCAGATGGCGCTCGAGATGGCGGGCTTCACCGTCGAGATGGCGGTCGTCGACTGGGCCACGCTGGCGCAGAACCGCGACAACCCCGAGCTGTGGGACATCTACATCACCCATGCCCCTTTCCTGCCCGAGCCGGCCCTGATCTCGACCCTTTTCGCCACATCGCGCGAAGGTTGGGACAATCCCAAGAAGAACGAGATCCTCGACCGCTTCACCTCCGAAAGCGACCCCGAGGCGCGGCTCGAGATCTTCGCCGAGCTGCAGGAGATCGCCTACGAGGATGTGGGCTTCATCAAGGTTGGCAACTTCAACGCGCTCCAGGGACAGGCCCGCGGCATGACGGGCGTCGCCCCCTCGCCGTGGCCCACGTTCTGGAACGCCGAGATCGCCCAGTGAAACCGTCGGGCCGCGGCGCCGATCGCGGCGCGGCCCCCTGCCTGGGTGCTGCATGACAAGCTACCTCCTCAGACGGCTGGTCGGGATGATCGTGGTGATTTTCCTGGTCCTCACCATCGCCTTCATCCTCGTGCGCCTCGCGCCGGGCGATCCGGCCGCGCTGATGCTCGGCCCCGACGCCACCCCCGAGGAAGTCGTCGCCCTGCGCGCGCGGCTGGGCCTCGATCAGCCCATCGTCGCGCAATACCTGTCCTTCCTCGGCAACGTGTTGCGCGGTGATCTGGGGCAGTCGCTGTTCTTCAACCTCCCCGTGACGGATGTTCTGGCCAGCCGGGCGGAGCCCACGATCTTCCTGGCGCTCTTCTCGCTCATCTTCGCGCTGGTGATCGCCACGCCCATCGGCATCTACGCAGCCTACCGCCACGGCTCGGCCGTCGATCAGACCTCGATCAGCTCCGCCATGCTCGCGGCATCGGTGCCGAGCTTCCTGACCGGGCTGATCTTCCAGCGCTACCTCGCCACCGACCTGGGATGGTTCCCCGCCTCGGGCTATGGCGGACCGGACGCGGATTTCCTCGATCGGATGGGCTATCTCATCCTGCCCTCGATCACACTTGGCATCACCAACTCTGCGCTGATCCTGCGCTTCACCCGCGCCTCGATGCTCGACATCCTGGGTGAGGATTACGTGCGCACCGCCCGCGCCAAGGGCATGTCCGAGACCCGCGTCATCCTGCGCCACGCGCTCAAGAACGCGGGCATCCCGATCATCACCGTCGTGGGGCTGACCTTCGCCCTGCTGGTCTCGGGCGCGGTCGTGACCGAACGGGTCTTCAACCTCCCCGGCCTCGGCAACCTGGTCGTCAATGCCGTGCTCCGGCGCGACTACCCGGTGATCCAGGGCACGCTGATCGTCGTGGCGACGCTCTATGTGCTTGTGAACCTGCTGACCGACCTGCTCTACCTGACCGTCGACAAGAGGGTGAAGTACTGATGGCCGCAAGCTCCGCCGCCGCACCGCCCGGATTTAGCCGCATCCTGCTGTCGCGCCCCTCGACGGTGGTGGCGCTGGCGGTCTTCGTGGTCATCGCCGCGGCCTGCCTGTTCCTGCCGGCACTGGGGCTCGTCGCGCCGGGGGGCATGTCGGTGCGAAGCCGCCTCACCCCGCCGGGGCCGGAATACTGGATGGGGGCGGACGCGTTCGGCCGCGACGTCTTAGCACGGCTCCTGATCGCCGGGCGGGCGTCGCTCACCATCGGGCTCGGCGTGGCGGTCGTGTCGTCGGTGATCGGCATCGCCATCGGGCTGGTCGCGGGGTTCTTCCGGCAGCTCGACGCGCCGCTCTCGCGCCTGATCGACGCGATGATGGCCTTTCCCGACATCCTGCTGGCGCTGTCGCTGGTGGCGATCTTCGGCGGCACGATGCTCAACGTGATCCTCGCGCTCTCCATCGTCTACGCCCCGCGGATCGGGCGCATCGTGCGCGCCTCCACGCTCGTCATCCGAGAGCTGCCCTATGTCGAGGCCGCGCGCGCCCTGGGCACGCGCACGCCGACGATCATGTGGACCCATGTGCTGCGCAACATCATGTCGCCGATCCTGGTGCAGGCCACGTTCATCTTCGCCTACGCGATGCTCGCCGAGGCGGGCCTGTCGTTCCTGGGCGTTGGCGTCGATCCCTCCACGCCGACATGGGGGATCATGGTCAACGAGGGGCGCCAGTTCATCGACAACGCCTTCTTCCTGATCCTCTTTCCCGGCCTCGGCATCGCGCTGTCGGTCCTGTCGCTGCAACTGGTAGGCGACGGATTGCGCGACGCCCTCGACCCCAAACTCGCCAAGGATACCTGAATGGCCCTGACCCTTACGAACTTCCGGCCAGTCGGTCTCGACGATTGCCCCGGCACCCTCCATCTCGACGATGCCGGCCGCGTGAGCGCCGAGGCCGCGCCGGGCGCGCAGACCCGCGATCTCGGTGGCGCGTACCTGTCCCCCGGTTGGTGCGATTTGCACGTCCATGTCTGGCACGGCGGCACTGATATCTCGATCCGCCCGAGCGAGGCGGGCCGCAGCACCGGCGTCACCGCGATGGCCGATGCCGGATCGGCCGGCGAGGCGACGTTCCACGGCTTGCGCGAATACGTGATCGACCCCGAGGTCGAGACGATCAAGGCGTTTCTAAACATCGGCTCCATCGGCCTCGTCGCGTGCAACCGCGTGCCCGAGCTGATCGACTGGCGCTCCATCGACATCGACCGAACGCTCGCCGTGATCGAGGCCAACCGCGACGTGATCTGCGGCATCAAGGTCCGCGCCTCCGGGGTGATCGTGGGCAGCTGGGGCATCACGCCGGCCAAGATCGCCAAACGCGTGGCCGAGATGACGAACCTGCCGCTGATGGTCCATGTGGGCGAGCCGCCCCCCCTCATCGACGAGGTGTTCGACATCCTCACGCCCGGCGACATCGTCACGCACTGCTTCAACGGCAAGCCCGCGGGCTCAATCCGCGACACCGAAGCCATCTTCGCGCAGGCACAGGAACTCGCCGCACGCGGCATCCGCATGGATATCGGCCACGGCGGCGCGTCGTTCAACTTCGAGACCGCCCGCGTGTCGATCGCCGAGGGGTTGCGCCCGTTCTCTATCTCGACCGACTTGCACCGCGTCTCGATCGTCTCGCCAGTCTACGACATGGCAACCACCATGTCGAAGCTGCTCGCCGTGGGCCTGCCCTTCGACGACGTGATCGCGGCTAGCACCAATGCTCCGCGCTCGATCCTGGGCCTGCCGGGCGCCGATGGCGCACGCCCCGGCGCGGTCGCGGATTTCACCGTCTTCGACCTCGACGACGCCGCGATCGAGGTGCTCGACAGCCAGGGCAACGCAATGACGATGGAAAAAACGTTCGAGCCGCGCGCCACGATCATGGGCGGCGACATGCAACCGGCCGCGCGCAGGCAGCCATGACCGACGCGGAACGCATCCTCGACGTGACCGACCTGAGCGTGGGCTTCGGCGCGCGCGGGCGCGAGCTAGTGGCGCTGCACCACGTGAGCTTCTCGCTCACGCGGGGGCGTACGCTCGCGCTCGTGGGCGAAAGCGGATCGGGCAAGTCGGTCACCTCCCTGGCGCTGATGGGCCTCCTGCCGCCGTCGGGGCGGATCCTGTCGGGTCGCCTGTCCTATCGCCGCCGCTCGGGCGGAACGGCCGAGTTGACCGATCTCGACGCGCGCACCTTCCGCCGGCTGCGCGGCCCCGAGATTTCGATGATCTTCCAGGAGCCGATGTCCTCGCTTAACCCGCTCTTCGCCATCGGCGACCAGATCGGCGAGATGCTCTTGCTGCACGAGGATCTCGACGCCGCCACCCGCAAGCGGCGTGTGGTCGAGATGCTCGAACTGGTCGAGATCCCCGGCGCCGCGAGCCGCGCGCAGGCCTATCCGCACGAGCTGTCCGGCGGCATGCGACAGCGGGTGATGATCGCGATGGCGATGATCTGCAACCCCGCCCTGCTCATCGCCGACGAGCCGACGACCGCGCTCGACGTGACCATCCAGGCGCAGATCCTCGACCTCATGCGCCGCCTCCAGGCCGAGCGCGGCATGTCGATCCTGTTCATCACCCACGACATGGGCGTCGTCGCCGAGATGGCCGACGACGTGGCCGTGATGTATGCCGGCAGCGTGGTCGAGCAGGCCCCGGTGGACAAGATCTTCGACAACACCTGCCATCCCTATACGCGCGGCCTTCTCGCCTCGATTCCCACGCCCGAACGTGCCCAGGGCGCCCGCCTCGTCCCCATTCCGGGCCAGGTCCCGCCGCTCCACGCGCTGCCGCCTGGCTGCGCCTTCGTGCCCCGCTGCCCCCATGCGCGCCCGCGCTGCGAGCGGCCCGTCCCGCTTGAGCAGAAGGCCCCGAACCACCTCGCCGCCTGCATCCTCGAACCGGAGGCCGTCACGTGAGCGCGCCGCTTCTCTCCATCCGCGAGCTGACCAAGCGGTTCGACACACCCGCCGGTCCCGTCCACGCGCTCGACCGGGTGAGCTTCGACATCCCGCGCGGTTCGATCACCGGCCTCGTCGGCGAGAGCGGGTCTGGCAAGACCACCCTCGGCCGCGCCCTGCTGCGCCTGATCGAACCGACCGGCGGCAGCACGATCTTCGACGGCCGCGATCTCAACACCCTTTCGCCGGCTGAGATGCGCCGGATGCGGCAGCGGATGCAGATCATCTTCCAGGACCCCGTCTCGTCGCTGAACCCGCGCCTGCGCGTCTCCGAGCTCATCGGCGAGGGTCTCAGGGCGTTCGGCATCGGCAACCGGTCGGAACGGCGCGACCGCGCGGCGGCCCTGCTCGAGGAGGTGGGCCTGTCGACCGGCCATATCGACCGCTACGCGCACGAATTCTCCGGCGGCCAGAGACAGCGGATCGGGATCGCCCGCGCCCTCGCGCTCGAGCCCGAGTTCATCGTCGCCGACGAAAGCGTCTCGGCGCTCGACGTGTCGATCCAGGCGCAGGTGCTCAACCTGTTGCTCGAGCTGCGCACGAAGCGGAACCTGACGATCCTGTTCATCGCGCACGATCTCTCGGTGGTCGAGTACCTGTGCGACCAGATCGCCGTCCTCTATCTCGGCCGCCTGATGGAGATCGGCCCCGCCCGCGCAGTCCATGACCGCGCGATGCACCCCTATACCCGGGCACTGAACTCCGCCATCCCGCGCCCCGATCCGCACGGATCGCGCTCCCGCGAGATCCTGACCGGCGACATTCCCTCGCCGCTCGCACCGCCTACGGGCTGCGTCTTTCGCACGCGCTGCCGCCACGCGGCCGATATCTGCGCCGAAGGTGCCCCCGCCCCCATCGGGGTCGGCGACGACCACATCAGCTACTGCAAGAGGATCGAGACCCTAGATGAACATTGAGACCCGCGACGACAGCCCGGAAAAGCGCCTGAAATCTATGGGCATCTCCCTGCCCGGAACGGCGCCCGCACCCATCGGCGCGTTTCGCAACGTCCGCGTCTCGGGCACTCGCATCTACGTCTCAGGCCAGGGCCCGGTGGAGGCCGACGGGACGCTGCTGCGCGGCAAGGTTGGCGCGGATGTCAATCCCGAGAGCGCACGAGATCACGCCGAGCTGGTGGCCGTCAACATCCTTGCGGCCCTGCGCGATCACCTGGGTTCGCTCGACAATGTGGGCGGCGTGGTCAAGCTGCTGGGGCTGGTGAACTGCACCCCGGACTTCGAGCGGCATCCCTTCGTCATCGACGGCGCCTCGAACCTCCTGGCGGCGGTCTTCGGCGATGCCGGGATCCACGCGCGATCGGCTTTCGGGGTCAGCTCGCTGCCAAACCAGATCACCGTCGAGGTCGAGGCCATCTTCGAGCTTTCGGGCGCGGCCCCGCGCAATACAGCCGCCGCCTGAGCCTCAGCCGACGCCGTGCGTGCCAAGCGCTTTCTCCACGGACCGTGCCGCTCGACGAACCTCGGTCGCGACCTGCTCCAGCTTGTCGGGAACCCGGTGCTTGGGCATTACCACCGAAAGCGTCATGATGCAGGTCCCGTCATGGCCCCGGATCGGCGCCGCGATGCAGGCCACAGCCTCCTCCGAGGTGTCGATCTGCACCGAGAATCCGTCAAGGAACGCCTCGCGCGACATCTCGGACAGACGGTCGGGGTCGGTCTCCGCCAGGCCCGTCCCCGAAGGCTGCGCGCAGGCGGCAAAGATCGCGCGCCGCTCCGCATCGGGCAGATGACCGATGAGCAGCCGACCCGACGCGGTCCAGTTCAGCGGAACGCGGGTGCCCACATCCGACGTCACACGGAACGGCCCGCGCCCTTCCGCCATCCCGATCACCGACATCCAGCCCTCGTCGCGCACGCAGATCTGGATCATCTCGCCGGTGCGTTCGTTGAGTTCGTACATCGCGCGCTCGGCCTCGTTGAACGCGTTCATCCGTGCGCGGTAAGCCAACCCGTAGCGCATCAGCCGCGGCCCGAGCCAGATCCGCCCGTCCCCCATCCGGCTGAGCATGAGCCCGTCGACCAGCTCGTCGATCAGCTTGTAGACAGTCGAGGGCGGCGCCCCGCTCGCCTTGGCCAGCTCGTAGGTCGTCATCGGTCGGTGACGTTCCGTCAGCAGGTCCAGTATCTGCTGGCTTCGCGTCAACGCGCTCGTCCGGGTTCTGCGCTCCACGATCTCGCTCATTCCGTCCCCAGGCTTGTATGCAATCAATCTCGTATATTTCATAATTACGGAAGCCCGTTCAAGGGCAGAAAGGACCATCGATGACAGATCCGCAAAAGACCGCCACCGATTACGGGATCGACTGGTCATGGCACGACGCCAACGGCCTCGGCCGGGTCGTGAACGTGGCCGGCACAATGACCTCGCTCGGTGGCTCGATCACCACCGAACGTGTCGCCCGCGCCACCGCCGAGACGATGCCCCGCTTCGCCAGCATCCACGAGCTTCAGGCCCGCGCCTCCGACACGATTGCGCGCCTGACCGGCGCCGAGGCCGGCTTCCTCACCGCCTCGGCCAGTGCGGGCATCTCGCTGGCTGTCGCCGGCTGCTTGACCGGACTCGATCCCGCGCGGGTCGAGGCCCTGCCCCGCGATCCCGGTCCGCGCGACGGCGTCGCGATCCAGATGGGGCATCTGTGCGAATACGGCGCCCCTGTCTCGCAGGCCGTCAATCTGGTCGGCGCCCATGTGCGGATCGTCGGGCAATCGACACTCGCGCGTGACTACCAATTCGACGCGGCGCTCGACGAAACTTGCGCGGCGGCTCTCTACGTGATTTCCCACCACGTGGTCGATTATGGCATGATTCCGCTCGCGCGCTTCTGCGCGATGGCCCGCGCCAGGGGCGTGCCGGTCATCGTCGACGCGGCGTCCGAATACGACCTTCAGGGGCTGATTGCCGCCGGGGCCGATCTCGTCATCTATTCGGGACACAAGTTCATGGGCGGCCCGACCGCCGGCATCGTCGCCGGCAGGAAGGATCTGGTCCGCGCTGCCTATCTCCAGAATATTGGCATCGGGCGCGGTATGAAAATCGGCAAGGAAAGCATCGTCGGAGCAACCGCCGCGATGGCGCAATGGATGGATCGCGATCATGCTGCGATCCGGCACGAAGAGAAGCGCGCGCTCGACATGTGGGCCGAGGCGCTGCGTGACCTACCTGGCATCGCCGCACACCGCGTCGCCGACCCTACCCGCAATCCCCTTGACCGGCTGCAGGTCCATGTCGATCCCGAGACCGCGCCCGCCTCGGCGGCGCAATATGCCGAGGCGTTCGGTCGGTGTGATCCGCCGATCGCGGTCCGCGGCCACGAAGTCGAGAAGGGATACTTCCAACTCGATCCCTGCAACCTGATGCCGGGCCAGGCCGAACTCGTCCGCGACGCCCTTTCCCGCGTCCTAACCGGCAATACGGCCCAATACATCGACCACGACGACGCACTCGCGGCTGCGCGCAACGGTGGCACCGACAGCTACCTAGCATGGCTTTCTTAACCTCTGGCTGTCAATTGCAACGGCGCGATGGGCCAAGGCTGGGCCCATTGCCAGCGGGCGTGCTTTGACGGCATTGTCAGGTTGATGACTCCCCTAGGTGTTCAGTCCCGGCATTTGGTGGATCGGATTGCTGATAAATCTGTCTGGCTTTGTTGTCCAGATATTGCAGATGTACTCGTAGGGCGTGAGACCGCTAAGCGTCTTGAGCCTACGGGCGAAGTTGTAGGCCGCCATGAAGTCTGCAAGGTGCGTGCGCAGCTGGTCGTGGCTGTCGTAGTGGTATCGCTTGACGGTCGCGTCCTTGATCGTGCGGTTCATCCGCTCGACCTGGCCATTGGTCCAAGGATGGTTCGGCTTGGTGAGCCGATGCTCGATTCCATTCGCCTCGCAGATCATGTCGAAACGCATCTGCCGCGATGATGTGGTGTTCCGGTTGCGGGGCTGCTCGGCGAACTGGATGCCGTTGTCAGTCAGGATCGTGTGGATGCGATAGGGAACGGACCTGAGCAGAAGCTCGAGAAACTCCCACGCTGTCTTGCGATCCGCCTTGTCCACGAGTTGGGTGACGGCGAACTTGCTCGTCCGCTCAATGCCTACGAAGAGATGGAGCTTGCCTTCGACCGTCTGAACCTCGGCGATGTCGATATGGAAGAAGCCGATCGGGTAGCGCTTGAACTTCTGTCGCTTCGGCTTGTCGCCTTCGATGTTAGGCAGGCGCGAGATGCCATGTCGCTGCAGACACCGGTGCATCGCCGACCGGGTCAGATACGGGACCGAGGGCTGCAGGGCATAGAGACAATCATCAAGCGGCAGCAGTGTGTGACGTCGGAACGCGACGATAATAGCTTCCTCAGCCTCCGTCAGAACGGTTGAGCGCGGCTCTTTTGGCCCGGTCTTGCGGTCCTCGACCGTCTGCCGCTTCCGCCACTTTGCAACCGTCTTCGGATTGATGCCCAGTTCTTCGCTCAGCTCCGCGAGCGAAGCTTGCGATCGCTGTATTGCAGCTCTGACGGCGTGCGTGGTCGTGGCGCTCCCGTGACGAACTTGTCCCATAATGCTTCCTTCCATTCCTTCGAAAGGATCACACCATCAAACCGTGGGATCAAACAGATCGCCTTGAAGTTGAAGCTGTCCAGACTTTTGACTGCCGGGAACTTCGCGGCCTTGATCCGGCGCTCGATCATCCGGCGTTCCCGGTCGATCAGTTCCAGTTCGACCAGCCGGGCAAGGAACCGGACATGGTCCTGTCCTTCTGCGGAGCACTGGCGGGCCAGCGTGTCGTATTCCCTCAGGAAGGTCGGCAGCTTCAGCGTCTTCAGGTGGTGGGCGAGCAGGAGTTCGGGAACGTCCGTCATGGCGGGATTGTCAGGTTATTTCGCGTGGATAAAAAAGGTTTCGCCGGCGACCGCTCATGGCGAGAGTTTAGTCGTGTAGCCCGTCCATAGTTCGAACGCGTCTCGTCTGGCGTGGCGGTAGGAATTTGCGGCGAGGCGATGACGGCGTGGACGGAAGATGGTTGCGGTCTGATCGTGGACCGACAAGAAAAGCTGCGCCTGTCTCGGCGACTTGAACCGGCCCATGACCTTCTCTCGTCTGCGGGTATGCCGATGCGATGCTTCGGCCGCGTTGTTTATCCCCTTATGGCGGCGGTGCTCTACGCCCGAGGCCAACTTCGCCTTCGCGGCGGAGTAGGATCCGAGCTTGTCGGTCACCATTACCCGCGGTAGGCACCATCTTTTGAAGAGCTTGCGCATGAACCGCCCGGCGGCCGCGGTGTCGCGCCTTGACTGTACGAGGATATCCAGCACGTCGCCGCTTGCATCAATCGCCCGCCACAGCCAATGCTTCGTGCCGTTGATCTTCAGGACGACCTCATCGAGATGCCACTTGTCGGCTGGAACGGGCCGGTCGCGCCGAAACTTCGCAGCGATCTGGCTCCCGAACTTCGCTACGCAGGCTCGGATCGTCTCGTAGGAGACGACGACCCCTCGCTCGGCCAAGAGGTCATCGACGTCTCGTAAGCTCAGGGCGAAGCGGTGATACGCCCAGACGGCGTATCCGATAACGGTACGCGGGAAGCGATACCCCTTGAGGCGGGTGAGGTCGTCAAGGTTCAGCATCCAACCGAAATACCGGGCTTCCATGACGCCAACAACCTGACAATGCCCCGGGTTCAGCGCCGCGCAGGAGCAACCCCTCGGGTCGGGCCACCTGCCCATACGCGGACCCTGCCGGCTGCAGAGGCCGCCGCGGGATCGATCCAAAATGGATCCTCGTGTCGTTTACCGGCGCAGCCCGACCTCTACCACCGACGCAGGTTCAGGGCGGCGCCGAGAACGACCAGGGCGCCGCCCGCGACGAAGCTTATGCCGGGGCGTTCGTTGAACACGATCCATCCCGCGGTCGTCGCGAAAAGAAGCGATGCGTACGAGACCGGGGACAGCACCGACGCGCGGGCGGCGCGGTAGGCACGCAGGAAGCATAGCTGGGCAATCTGCGCCAGCAGGCCGATCGCCAGCACGGGGGCATAGGCAGAGGGCGCCAGCGGTTCCCACAGCACCACCGCGGGGACGGCGGTGAAGAGGCACAGCCCCGCCGTGTAGAACAGCATCATCACCACCATGCTTTCATGCCTGAGTGCGCGGGTCTGAATTGTGGCCATGGCCCCGAAGCCGACGCCAAGCACCGCGGCGACCAAACCCGCAAGCGGCACCGGCCCGAGAGACGATTGCCCTGGCGCGGCGATCAGCGCGACGCCGGCGCACGCGACTGCGAGCCCCGCCCATTGACGGCTTGCGATATGCTCACCCAGCAGCAGCGCTGCAAGGACCATGGCGACCAGCGGGCGGGTGAAGCCGACCGCGTTGACCAGCGCCAGCGGCAGCAGCGTCAGCGCATAGAACGTCACGCTGAGCGCGGCGGCATTGCACGCCACCCGCCCGGCGTTCCGCCACGGGGCCGTCATGTGCCGCAGCGCGTCGCGGTGGACCCAGACCAGCGGCAGGATGACGGCCAGCCCGACCAGCGCGCGCAGGAACACCAGTTGCAGCGCGGGCAGAGACTGCCCCTGCAGCTTCACCAGCACGTTTACGATCGTCACCAGCGCCATGTCGGTCAGAAGCCAGGCAATCCCGATGGCCGGGTCGTTGCGCTCGGACGTGGCAGGGGGCGGCGGCGGCGCCACCTAGCGTTCGGGCCGCAGGATGTTGGCCAGCAGGCGGAATGCGCCGGGGACCATCCGGTCAAGCTGGTGATGCAGGACGAGCGAGACATGGGTGTGCCGCCCCGCGCCGATCTTGGCCGACACGAGCGCCCCGGTCAGCGGAGCATCGCCCTTGTCGAACATCGACAGCAAGGGAATATAGGCGTCGTCCCATTCGGCGGCGAAGTAGAGCCCGCGCTCCTTCTCCCAGCCGCCCCAGTCCTCGGGGCCGATGGCGTTGGGCGTGGTGAGGATGGGGTGGTCCGGCACCAACACCGTGACCTCGGCCGCCTCGTCGGTAACGCGCCATCGCAGCGACGGGGTGCCGATCTTCAGCGGCAGGGGCGGGACCTTTTCGGGATCCCAGCCCTGATCGGGCCGCTGATAGAGCGTCACCAGCGTGCCGCCGGCGCGTGCAAAGGCGTGGATCGCCGGCATGTTGGCCACCACGTCCGAGCGCGCGGCCAGCGCGACGACGCCGACCACCAGAGTGGTGAAGCCGGACAGGTCGGTATCCCGCTCGATCCGGTCGAGGCTGCGCACGTCAAACCCCATGCGCCGCATCCAGAGATCCGTGCGGTCGCTGCCGCCGCCGATCCAGCCGATCCGGGCGCCTTCGGGAAGCTGCAGATCGAGGCTGAGCACCCGCAGCGCGGCGGGCGCGTGATAGCTGAAGCTGCCGGTATGAGGATAGTGCGACACCGTGGTCGTCATCGCCGGGCGACCGTTCATGCGCGGGGCGATGCGAGTCAGGCCCGGGGCAGGGGCCGCTGCGGGCACCAGTTGCCCCGCACCGTCGTCGAGGGTCAGCGCCCACCCCTCGGGCAGTTCGGTTTCACCTGCTGCGATCTTGCCCCGGTAGCGGAAGGCGAAGGGCGCAGGCGCCTCGCCGCGAAGGTGAAGGAACTCGGCCGGCTCCGCCTCGAACGGGGCGGCGGGAGCGATGGCAAGGGGGGTGTCGGGGTCGAGCGGGGTCGACACCGAACGCCCGGCAAGCGTGCAGGTGAGGTCGAGGTGCAGCGGGGCATTGCGGCCCAGCCTGGACCAGGTTTCACGGAATTGCGGGCTGAATGCGGTATCGTCGTGCGCCGTCAGCGCAACATCGGTGCCGTCCTTACCCACTGTGGCCTCTGCGGACACGCCTTCGGGCAGGGACATGGTCGCTGCCGGCTCCGACGCCGCCGTCAGGGGCGCGGCGTGGCGAAGCGTGAGGGTCTCGCTGCCGCCGGGGGCGAGTGTCCGGCTTAAGGCGGCGAGGCGCGGCGAAAGGCCCGAGGCTTCGACCATCGCAGCATTTACCTCGCGCCGCTTTGCGCTGATCCGGTGGCCATGCGCCTCGCGGGCCGCCTCGTCCCCGGACAGATTGGCTTCGGCCGCTTCCAGGGCGGTGTCGGCCTCGGCCAGTGCAGCCACGATCGTGCTGCGATCCGGGAAGGCGGCCACGGCGCTGTCGATTGCATCTGCCGCTGCCGTCACCTCGGCCGCCGCGGCAGGTAGCCGGGCGGCAAGGTCGTGCAGGGTGACGGGCAGACCGTCGGTGATCCGCGGCTCGGCCTTTCCGCCGCGCAGGTGCAACGGCCATTCCTTCTGCGGTACCTCGTGCCACTGGCCCATCCCTTGCGAGGCGTGGCGCCGCCGGGACCATTCGCCGATGCGGGCAAAATCGGCGCCCGTAGCGGCGTCACGCCCAGAAGCGCGCTCGATCAGCGTGGGTTCGGGCGGGGGCACCTCGTCGTCGTAGGTGCCCCCGCCGCCCGGCCATGCGGGAAGGTAGAACTTCGCCACAGACCAGGGCATCAGGCCTTCGTCCATGTGATGCGGATAAGCGGTGGGATCGGCGGCCCGGGCAAATGCGGTTTCCGCGGCGCGGGTCATCGCGCGGTGATGCCCGTGCTGGCCCGGCACGTCGAGAAAGGTGGGCAGCACGATGTCCGGGCGGTCGCGCCGGTAGGCACAGACTAGCCGCTCGATGATGCGGTCCTCGCCCCAGCGGGCGAAGGTGTCGTCGCCGTCCTTGGAAAAGCCGAAATCATGCACCGGATCGTCGGGGCCGAAGCCCAGCCAAGCGATGTCGCAATCGAGGACCTGCGCGGCCTCTTCCATCTCGCGCGTGCGCAGCAGCCCCAGCGCGCCGCCCCGCTCCGGGCCCAGCACGTTCTGCCCCCCCTCGCCGCGCGTCGAGCAGGCGACGACGACGCGCATCCCCAGCCCGAACCGCAGCCAGGCCAACAGGCCGCTTTGCTCGTCATCGGGATGCGCGCCGGTGTTCATCATCGTCAGGGTCGAGCCCAGCCGCGACAGCGCGCGGTGCAGACGCAGAAGGGCGGGGGACGCTTCGTCCCGGGCCAGACGTTCCTCGGGGGTCATGGGGCAGATCCTTTCAGGGTCGTCTCTTGTAGGTCGGAGAGGTCGAGGCGCGGGGTGATCGCGTCGTGCATCGGCAGCGCCGCGGCGCCGAGCGCGGCGGTCAGAAGCCCGCTTTGCCCTCGGATGACGGGCGGCACGGCACGATCGCTGCGCCGCGCGACGCTGGGGCCGAAGCTCAGCCGTTCGATGATCGCGTCGAGGCAGGCGGGCGGCAGGCCGCCGGTCAGGATGACCGTCTGCGGGTCGAAGACGTTCTCGAGGATCGAGATCATCGGCGACAGATGAGCGGCGGCCTCTTCCAGCCACGCGGCGAGGACCGGATCGCCTGCGGGCGACAGGGTGTCGAGGTCTTCGATGGACAGGGTGCGGCCCTCGGCCGCCAGCCTTTCGCGCAGCGAATGCAGCGAGGCGTAGCGTTCAAGGCAGCCCTGCTGCCCGCAGGGGCAGAGGCGGCCGCCGGGGGTGACGACGATGTGGCCGATCTCGCCCGCGTTGCCGAAGGCGCCGCGCACCAGGCGGCCTTCCGAGATCAGCCCCAGCCCGATCCCCGTGCCGAAATAAACGACGCAGAAATCGGCCATCTCCTTGCCGACGCCCAGCAACGTTTCGCCCACCGCCGCGGCGTTGGCGTCGTTCTCGACCACCACGGGCACGCCCAGCCGGTCGCGCAGATCGGCGGCAACTTCGATGCCGGCCCAGCCGGGTAGGGTGGTCGGGCCGACGCCGGAAAAGCCCTCGATCTCGAAGGGGCCGGGCATCACGAGGCCAAGGCCCATCAGGCGGCCCGGGTGGTCCTCGCGCAGCCGGACGACAGTGTCGCCGATGGCCGGCAGAAGCACGTCCGGTCCGCATTCCTCGATCGCGGTCACCTCCTTGTGAAGAAGCGCGCCCGCGAGGTCGACGACGGTAGTAACCATCTGCGTCACCGCAAGTTCGATCCCGATTGTGAAGGCACCTGCCGGGTTGATCTCGTATTCATGCGGCGGCTGGCCCCGGCCGTGCGCGACGCGTCGGCGCCCGGCGGTCACGATCAGGTCGGCCGCGATCAGATCGTCGATGATGTTGGTCACAGCCTGCGGTGTCAGCTGCGTGAGCTCTGCAAGCTCGCGGCGCCCGGTCCTGCCATGACTGCGCAAAAGGTCGAGCACGACGCGGCGGTTGTGCTCGCGGCTGCGGTTGGGGTTCTTTCCCCTGGCCGTGCGGCGCGGGGTGTCGGCGGACATCACCATCTAACGTTTCCCTTGTTCCCAGCGTGTCGTGCCGGGGCACGCGTGCAGAGTGAAGTGGATAAATTAATAAGACAAGTTACTTTTTATATTGACAGATAACCCTCCCGGGCATGAGGTTTGCGGCCACGACCCGGCCGCAGGTCAAACCGCGGCGCAACAAGAACAGGCACCCCGGACAGGGGCGTCCGCATCCAACAGAGGAACGTCATGCAAAAGCATTTTCTCATGGCCGGCATCTCGGCCGCGGCGTGCATCTCGGCGGCAAGCTCGGCCTCGGCGGTCGAGATTGAGTACTGGCAATACATCTACGAAACGCGTGTCGAGGCGATGGACCAGCTGATCGAGAACTTCGAAGAGGCCAACCCCGACATCACCGTCAACCAGGTGACCTTTCCCTACGCCGACTACCAGACCCGGATCGTCGCCGCGAACATGGCGCGCAAGGGGCCGGACGTCATGCAGCTGTTCTATGGCTGGGCGGACAAGTTTATCGCCGGCAACCTGATCCAGCCGCTGCCCGAGGACACGTTCCCCGCCGCGCAGATCGAGGAAGAGTTCTTTCCCATCGTCTCGGCCATGAAGCGGGACGGGCAATATTACGGCCTGCCGACCGCCGTCCGGTCGCTGGCGCTGTTCTACAACAAGGACCTGTTCGAAGAGGCCGGGATCGACGGCCCGCCCGAGACGCTGGACGAGCTGGTCGAGTACGGCAAGCAGCTGGCCGTCAGGAACGATGCCGGCAACTTCGAGACCGTGGGCCTGACGCTGGACATGGCCGGGCAGGACCACCAGTGGTGGCGCGAGGTGCTGGTGCGCCAGATGGGCGGCGTGCCCTACAACGAAGACTATACCCAAGTCACCTACGACGACGACGCTGCGGGGGCCGAGGCTCTGGAGTTCTACACCAACCTGCAGAAAAAACACGGGATCGGTGCGCCGGGCTTCATGGACGAAGGGCAGGCCGCCTTCCGCGCGGGCCGCGCGGCAATGACCATCGACGGCACCTTCCGGCTGGGTTCCTTCAACGACATCGAGGATTTCGAATGGGGCGTGGCCGAGCTTCCGGCGAATGATGAGGGCGTGCAGTCGAACTATGCCAGCTACTTCGCTAACGCCATCGGCAGCAGCGCCGAGGGCGAAGAGCTGGAGGCCGCGGTCAAGTTCCTCGAATACATCTCGTCGGACGAGGCGATGCAGGTCTGGCTCGAGGTCGTGGGCGAGCTTCCGGCGCGGCGCGAGGCCGCAATGACCAACGCGAACATGAACGACCCAATCTACGGGCCCTTCTTGGCCGCGCTGCCCTATGCGCACACGACGCTGTTCGTGGACGAGGCCGCGCAGCGCCAGACCGCCATCGACATGGCCAACCGCGTCTTCCTGCAGGACCAGCCGGTCGCGGACTCGGTCGCAGAGGCCGCCGAGCAGGAACAGGCGATCATCGGCGCCGCCCGGGACTGATAGACGACACCCGCCGCCCCGGGCCGATTCGGGGCGGCGCACGACCTGCGGAGGTGAAGCATGGTCCACCCGACCTCATCCGACACGGTTCCGACCCACCCGGTGCAGCCCGCCCCGCGCCTGTCTATGCGCGCGCGTAGCGCACTGTGGGTCTGGAGCTTTCTGGCGATCCCGGTGCTCTTCTACTGCGTGATCAGGTTCTACCCAACCTTCAACGCGTTCTGGCTGTCGCTGACCGACTGGGACCTTATGTCTGAAGCCGAGTTCATCGGGTTCGAGAATTACCGCCGGATGTTCGCCGACCCCAACTTCTGGCAGACCTTCCGCAACACCTTCGAATACCTGATCTATGGCACGCCGATCAGCCTGCTGATCGCGTTCATCATCGCCTATTACCTCGACAAGGTCCGGTTCGCGCACAACTTCCTGCGAGCGCTCTACTTCCTGCCCTACATCACCACCGCCGCGGCGATGGCGTGGGTGTGGCGCTGGTTCTACCAGCCGCCGCCCACCGGTCTCATCAACGGAGCGTTGGGCGAGCTAGGCTTTGGCCAGATCGAGTTCCTGGGCTCGACCACCAACGCGCTGCCGTCGATCATGGTCACGGCGATCTGGGCGGGGCTCGGCTTTCAGATCATCATCTTTATGGCCGGTCTGCGCGCCATTCCCGACACCTACTACGAGGCCGCGCGCATCGACGGGCTGGGCGACTGGGCGATCCTGCGCAAGATCACGCTGCCGCTGCTGAAGCCCACGACCGTCTTCCTCGTCGTCTTCATCTCGATCGCCTTCCTGCGGATATTCGACCAGGTCTACAACATGACCACGAACGATCCCGGCGGGCCGCTGGGCACCACCAAGCCGCTGGTGCTGATGATCTACGAGACCGCCTTTTCATCCTACGACATGGGCTATGCCGCCGCGCAGACGGTCGTCCTGTTCACCATCCTGCTTGTAGTTTCGCTTCTGCAGCTCTGGATCCTGAGGGACCGCGCATGACCTCCGCAACCGAAACCCCGGGCCTTGCGATGCCGCGCATCAACCCCAAGGCCATCGTCCGCTGGACGATCCTGTTCATCGGGGGCGTGCTGATGGTTACGCCGCTTCTCTACATGTTCTCGACCTCGCTCAAGACGCCGGGCCAGATCTACGATCTGCGGCTGATCCCGGCCGAGCCGACGATCGCCAATTACCTTGAGGTGCTGCGCGAAGGCGACTTTATGCGGTGGTTCATCAACTCGTCCATCGTGGCGGTCGTGGTGACGCTGTCGAACCTCTTCTTTGACAGCCTCGTGGGCTACACGCTGGCCAAATTCCAGTTTCGCGGGCGGCGTTTCATCTTCATCGCGATACTGTCCACGCTGATGATCCCGACCGAAATGCTGGTGATTCCTTGGTACCTGATGTCGGCGCAGTTCGGCTGGCTCGACACCTACTGGGGGATCATGTTCCCCGGCATGACGACGGCCTTCGGCACCTTCCTGATGAAGCAGTTCTTCGAAACCGTGCCCGACGACTTCCTCGAAGCGGCGCGGATCGACGGGATGAATGAATTCACCATCTGGTGGAAGATCGCCATGCCGCTGGTGACCCCCGCGCTGTCGGCGCTTGCGATCTTCACCTTCCTCGGCAACTGGACCGCCTTCTTCTGGCCGCTGATCGTCACCACCAGCAAGGAGCTTTACACCCTGCCCATTGGCCTCACGAGCTTTGCGGTCGAACAGGCGATCCGGTGGGAGATGATTATGACCGGCGCCGCGCTGGCGACGATCCCGACGCTGGTGATCTTCTTGGTGCTGCAACGCTTCATCGTGCGCGGTGTGATGCTGGCGGGGCTCAAGGGATGACAATGACAGACCCACGCCACAGCGACGTCAGCCGGTTTCCCGATCCGGTCTACCGCCGGACGGTACTTGCACCGCTCTTTGATCACGCCCGTACCGACCAGGCCGAGGGCTTCCGCCGGATCGACCGCGCGCACCTGGTGATGCTGGCCGAAACAGGCATCGTCGCGCGCGGAACGGTCGGCAGGATCGCCCGCGCCTTGCGCGAGATCGACGCCGAGGTCGATCCCGCCCGTCTGGAATATACCGGCGAGGTCGAGGATTACTTCTTCCTTGTCGAGGCCGAGCTGAAGAAGCGGCTGGGCCCCGATACCGGCGGCTGGCTGCACACGGCGCGATCGCGTAACGACATCGACCACACGCTGTTCAAGATGGCGCTGAAGGGACGTCTCGACGAAATGCTGGCCCAGGCGCGCGCGCTCCTGGAGGCGCTGATCGGCACGGCGCGGCGCGAGGTCGGGACAATCATCGTCGCCTATACCCACGGCCAGCCCGCGCAGCCCACGACGCTGGGGCATTATCTGTCGGCGGCGATCGAGGTTCTGATCCGCGATATCGCGCGGCTGGAGGCGACGCGAGAGACCTGCGATCTCAGCTCGATGGGGGCCGCGGCGATTACCACATCCGGTTTCCCGGTCGACCGCGCGCGGGTCGCGCAGCTTCTTGGCTTCGCGGCGCCGCAGCGCAATTCCTATAGCTGCATCGCCGCGGTCGACTACACCACTGGCGCCTATTCGGCGGTCGAACTGCTGTTCCTGCACCTCGGGCGGGTGATCCAGGATCTGCAGTTCTGGTCAGCCTTCGAGGTCGGGCAGATCTACGTGCCCAACGCCTTTGTGCAGATCTCGTCGATCATGCCGCAGAAGCGCAATCCGGTGCCGATCGAACACATGCGGCACCTGGCAAGCCAGACGGTAGGGCGGGCGCGGATGATGAAGGACATCATGCACAACACGCCCTTCACCGACATGAACGACAGCGAAGGGGAGAGCCAGGCCGCCGGCTACAGCGCCTTTGCCAGCGGCGGCCGTGTGCTTGATCTGCTGGCCGCGTTCATGGGGGCGCTCGAGGTCGACAGCGCGCGGGTTGCAGCCAACATCCGGCGGTCGTGCATCACGATCACCGAACTGGCCGACACGCTGGTGCGGCGCGAAGGGCTGTCCTTCCGCCAGGCGCACGAGATCGCCGCCGCCACCGCCCGCGACGTCGTGGCCCGGGGCGCCGATCTTCCATCAGGCTACGCCGCCTTCTCGGCCGCGTTCGAGCACGCGGCGGGCCGCCCGCCCAAACTGGACGAAGCCGCCTTTGCCGAGGCTGCGTCGCCCGAGCATTTCGTAGCCGTCCGCACCCGCTACGGCGGCCCCGCGCCCGAACCCATGGCGGATGCGCTGGCGGCCTACGACGCCGCGCTCGACGGCTTCGTCCGGGCGGCCCGCGACCGGTCCGAACGCGAGGCCGCGGCGGCGGCCGATCTAGACAAGAATTTCTCCGAATTGCTGGAGGCAAGGTGATGGCAACGATTTCGCTGAAGAAACTGACCAAGATCTACGGCAAGGCCGAGGTGATCCACGGCATCGATCTCGACATCGCGGATGGCGAGTTCGTCGTCTTCGTCGGCCCCTCGGGCTGCGGCAAGTCGACGACGCTGCGTATGATCGCCGGGCTAGAAGAAGTGTCGGGCGGCGAGATCCGCATCGGCGACCGCGTGGTGAACGAGCTTGACCCCAAGAGCCGCAACATCGCGATGGTCTTCCAGAACTACGCCATCTACCCGCACATGACGGTGCGCGAGAACATCGCCATCGGGCTTTATACCCAGAAGCTGGACAAGGACGAGAAGGCGAAGCGGGTCGAGAACGCGGCCCAGCTTCTAGGGCTGACCGACTTCATCGACCGCCGTCCCGCTGCGCTTTCCGGCGGCCAACGCCAGCGTGTCGCGATGGGGCGCGCCATGGTCCGCGAACCGGCCGCGTTCCTCTTCGACGAACCCCTGTCGAACCTTGATGCGCAACTACGCGCGCAGATGCGTATCGAGATCAAGGCGCTGCACCAGCGGCTTGGCTCGACCATCGCCTATGTCACCCACGACCAGGTCGAGGCGATGACGATGGCTGACCGGATCGTGGTGATGAAGGGCGGGCACATCCTGCAACAGGGCCGCCCGATGGACATCTATAGCAATCCAGTCGACGTCTTCACCGCGCGCTTCATCGGCACGCCGTCGATGAACATCATCGCGTCCGAGTACGCCTCGGGCGCGGTTTCAGGCAATGGCGGCAGCCCGATCCTATTGGGCGTGCGCCCGCAGGATCTGCATGTCGGAACGACGACAGACGTGGGGGCGGGCACGGGTCTATCGCTGTCGGGGCCGGTCACGGCGGTCGAGCCGCTGGGGCCCGAAACCCTGGTCCACTTCCGGGTCAGCGGCGAAACCGTAATCGGGACCGCGCCTGCGACCGAGATCCCGCCGGTTGGAACCGAGGTGACCGCCCACGCCGATCCCGCGCAGCTTCACCGCTTCGATGCGGAGACGGAGAAAGCGCTGGAGAGCCTCTGATGTCGGATCCGTCCTCGAACCTCGGCTTGCAGACCGGATCATCGGCCACCGCCGCCGATGCCCTCGCTGGCGACCTTTCCGACGCAGCGCGCCGCGTGCTGGGTGGCCTCTTGGCCGGCCGGGACGCCGTTTCCAGTGACGCGCGCGCCGAGCTCGCCGCGGCGGGCTGGATCAGGCCCGAGGGCACGCTCAATTCGTCCCGCGCCATGTTCCTGGCGACGGATATCGGCGGGACCAAGGCGCAGACGGCGCTGTGCGATCTGGACGGGCAGGTGCTGGCCGAGACCAAGGCGCCGACGATCGAAACCGGGGGGCTGGGCTTGATCGAACAGATCCTGTCGCAGCGCGACCTGCTGCTGACCGACCTTGACGCCGACCCGTCGCGGATCGCCGCCGCAGGGATCGGCTTGCCCGCGTCGATCGATCCCGCGACGCGGCGCCTGCACCGCGGTCCCAACATCGCGGATCTGGAGCGGCACGATCTTGTGCGGCTGTTCGGTGACCGTCTGTTGCTGCCCGCCGCCGTCGAGAACGACGTAAATATGGCCGCCTTGGGCGAAGACTGGCGCGGCACGCCGCCCTTGGGGGATTGCTCGGTCTTCATCGCCATTGGCACCGGCATCGGCATGGGCACGGTGGTGCGGGGCGAGCTACTGCGCGGCGCCAGCGGCGCCGCCGGCGAGATCGCGGCGCTGCCCATCGGCGCCGATCCCTTCGATTCCGGAACCTTCCGCTACGGCGCGCTTGAGACGACGATTTCCAGCGCTGCCCTGCTTGAGGATTACCGCCGGCGCGGCGGCACGGCCGAGGGGACGCTTAAGTCACTCTTCACGCTTGCGCAAGATCCGGCCTTCGACGCGGTGATCGACCGTCTTGCTACGCTCGTAGCGCAGGCCATCCTCTCGGTCTGTTCGGTACTCGATCCCGGCCGCGTCGTGCTGGGCGGCGGCGTAGGGTCGCGCCCCGAACTCATCGTCCGGCTGGAAGAGAAGCTGATTCAGTGCATGCCCGAGCCGCCCGAGTGCCGCATCAGCACGTTGGGCAACAGGGCGGGCGTTGTCGGCGCAGCCCGGGCGGCGCGGCTGCGGTTGGCCGGGATTCTAGAGGCGACAAGGGCCGAGGCGATCGCATGACCTACCAACCCGAGCTGTCCGTCTTGAAGGACGGGAATGCCGTCGCTTCCACGGCGGCCCGCGTGATCGCGGCGCATATCGAAGACTCCCCCGCTGCCGTGTTAGGGCTTGCCACCGGGCGTACGCCGCTTGCCGTTTATGCCGATCTGCGGGGGCGCGTCGCGCGCGGCGAGCTCAGCTTCGACGGCGTG
Source organism: uncultured Paracoccaceae bacterium (assembly GCA_947489705.1). GTDB lineage: Bacteria > Pseudomonadota > Alphaproteobacteria > Rhodobacterales > Rhodobacteraceae > Palleronia. Next base: position 11,122 of record CANLEQ010000032.1, on the reverse strand, counting down.
CGCTGTTTCAGTCTCGACGAATACCAAGGTCTGCCACCCGGCCACCCTGCCAGCTATCACAGCTATATGTGCCGCGAGCTTTTCGACCATGTCGATATCCGGCAGGACGACTGGCACCTACCCGATGGCACGGCCGACGATCTCGCAGCGGCCGGCGCAGGCTACGAGGCGGCAATCCGCCATGCCGGGGGGGTTGACCTACAGCTTCTGGGAATCGGCGAGAACGGGCATATTGGGTTCAACGAACCTGGCGCACCGTTCGAAAGCCGAACCCGCGAGGTGGCGCTGGCGGCCTCGACGATCCGCGCCAACGCATCGGAATTTCCGCCAGGAGATACGCCGCCAACGCATGCGCTGACGATGGGCATCGGCACCATTCTGGAGGCGCGGCGCATCCTTCTTCTAGCGACCGGCTCACGCAAGGCAAAGGCTGTTGCGGCGATGATGACGGGACCGATCGATCCAGCCGTGCCGGCCTCGGCGCTGCGTCTGCATCCTGCGGTCACGATCCTCTGCGATGCCGAGGCAGCATCGTGCCTGAGCGGGGATGAATGCGGCTGAGCTGACCTGATCGTCGACGGCCGTGCCCCTTGGGATGCGGCTGGGCAATCTGGCAGCTGCAAGGGTGGGCCTTTGATTCCCACACATATCAGCCGATTTGCAGATGCCACCCTCAGATCTTGATCGGTCTTCGCCGGACGCCTCGCCGTCGATCCGCCGCCCCATCGCTGCGAGCACTTCCGGAGGATCGATGGCCCCCTCGAATACGCTTAGGGGGACCGTCAGGACCAGCTAACCGCGCTCCTGCGGTGCGAGGTGGAGAAGATCGCATATAGGGCAGGGTCAAAACTAAAAATCCGTGGCAAGGAGCTATCCTTGGACCCCGGCACCTTGGAGTTCGGAACCTTGGAGCCCTGGCGCCCTTAAGCCTAGCCCTTGTCTCTCAACTCCGCCGGCGGTGACGCCTAGAAGACCGAGACGGCCGATCAGGAGCATGCATGCCGCGGGGAGCGGAACGACAGCGGGAGCTATCGGGTTCGGAAGAACGCTCTCCCCGCGGATCGGCTCGAATCCAGGGTCGAAGAGACGGGTCGGATCATAGGTCGAGGCGATCTGGTCGACATCGATACGGGAGCGTGCGAGATTGCGATTGAGGCCGATGATGAAGGCGGCATTGTACAAAGAATCCGCGAATGCCTCAGTCAGCTCCGCGACAGTGGGAAATTCGTCAAAAGAGCCATCAGCACGGAACATCCAGGAGATCGAGCTTACGCTCCCTGTGCCGAAATCGTAGGAAGTCTCAACGAGGCGAAACCCGACGTTTTCTTGGTGGATCTCGCTAGGCTGCGTTGACATACGGGATTCCCATGAGGCTCCAAGCGTGATTCATGATCGTTTTCACGACGGAGGCGATCTTGGCGCGGAGCCTGATGTCGGACGCGGAGTGGGCGTTCTACGAGCTCTTCATCGACGCGGTGCGCCAGCCGAACGGACGCAGGTCTGCGGATCCACGGCTGGCGCTAAACGGGGTGTTCTGGATCGCCAGAACTGGTGCGCCGTGGAGGGACCTGCCGGCGGAGTTCGGCAAGTGGTCGAGCGTCTACCGCCAGTTCAGGCGCTGGACGATGGCGGGGCTGTGGCAATTGGTTCTGGACGGGCTGAACGATAGCGAGGCCGCGCCCGACGAGGTGCAGATGGTGGACAGTACCATCGTCCGGGCTCACCAGCATGCGGCGGGCTCAAGAAAGAGGGCTCCGCAAGAAGGTATCGGCCGATCGAGAGGTGGGGTTTCGACGAAGATCCACCTGCGAGTCAATGGATGGGGCCTGCCGATGAGGACCGACATCACACCGGGCCAGGCGTCGGACTATACCGGCTATCAATTGATCATGGCTGACAACCTTCCAGCCCCGACCGTGCTCATCGCAGACAAGGGATACGATGCCGACAGCATTCGTGAGGCGATCGAAGAGCGGAAGGGGCAGCCGGTCATTCCCATGCGCAGAAACCGCAAGGCCCGCAAAACCGTTGACATGGCGGTCTACACCCTTCGAAACCTCGTCGAGCGCTGCTTCAACCGGCTGAAGAACAGTCGCCGGATTGCGACACGCTACGATAAGACCGCCGAAAGCTTCCTCGGCTTCATCGACATCGCCTGCATCCACTTGTGGTGCCGTCGTTTGTAATTATGACCTAACATCTCCAATGTTGAACGCCGGCCCCGGCGGGGGCGTACGTTTAACAAAATGACCCAGTCCGTTAAACGCCCCTGCCTACACTGGCCCTGGTCGCGCTCGTGACCCGTTGGCCATCCATGATCCCGCCCGACCTGCGGCACCAACTCGATGGGGTACTCGGCACGCAAACCCGGCCGCTGTCCATTGTCCGCAGACGTGTGGACGGAGCTGCGCGAATGGCTCGAGCGGCACGGGGTCAAGCCGCCGGAGGAGCTGCCGAGCGAACCGGACAGGCCGCCCTGCTACTGACGCACCACCGCCCCACTAGTGCCCCGGCGCCCGCGTAGCCCGCGCGACATGATCCGTGCCTATCTTCGCCGCCGTCGCTTGTTCCGCCGCCTGGCCGCGCGCCTTTTCGCCCGTCACAACGTGTCGGCGCATGGCGTGGCGCTGGATCGCGCCCGCGCGGTCGCCGGCACACCGGGAGAACCGTTCGCCTAGCGCGTGGTAGACCGTCTGGATCCCGCGTTCGGGGTCGCCGCGCTGCCAAGCACGGAGAGGCGGGCGCATATGGTCGGCTACCGAAAACTCATGACTTTTCTGAAACTTTCGTTTTAAGGATTTTTCCAAGCACGTCTGACATCAATGAGGCAGCCTGCCATGCCACAAAAAGGTCAGTATGAAGTGCCTCAAGGTCATCGAGCATAGATACGCGACCTTTATCCATCTGCAGCTTTGTGCCGTGATGTAGAAAGAATCCATGGTTCAGACGATTTCGCGCCTTCAGCCCTTTTTGAAATACGGCGTCTAGCTTTTCGTCTACGTCGAAGACACGGCGAAGACGCTTCAACAAAGTCCCCAACGTATCCTTATTTAGGCGCTCCATGAAGAGCTTGCCCGCCTGATGATCCGGGGTAGCATACCAGCGTTTTTCTAGCCCGTCGACGATTATTAAAATTGATCCTAATTCTGTCTCAAAAGCTGGCCGGCCTCGGCCGTCCACCCAAATTTTTCGTAAACTTCGCTTTTAGAAAACATGGAACAGCCTCTCCCCCCGACTACCCTTTAACGTGCATCCCACAACACCCGAACAACAAACGCGATTTATCACCAGAGGGGTGGCTCTACCTTTAGTTGCTGTGCAGAATGCTAGAGCTTTCTTTTGAAAGGTTCGGACATGCCAGGAAAAATTTCAAGCTTATTCAAATGGCTCTGGCGCCAGTTCCGTCGCTTACCCCTCGTTCTGCAATGGATGTCCAGCGGCATCTGTCTCGGTTCGCTAATAATGTCGGTTTTTGTCGGCGACATGGGTCTTGCCCTGATGGGCACGGCCATCGGTCTTAGCGGCGCGTTGATCGGTGCCATCTTGGGTGGGATCGCTGTCCTCGTGCCGTGGGGCACAGCTGTCGTCTACCGCGCGAAACGACAGGCCAGACAAAAGTAGCCAGATCGCGCTGGTATGCCACAATTCGTGATGCCCTGACAGCTGAACCCGAGGCTCTTGCCTAGGCAATATCAACTCCGACCGGCAAGAGGTATTTTATCGACAGGATCTAGGCGTACCAGTCAGACCCAAATAGCGCTTTGATTCCCGGCGCGCTTTCGGACCGGCTCATGATCCTAAAGCGAGAGAGATGCGGAAGCCTGATCAGCGTGCCTGTAGCGAACTCAGCCCGAGTCCCGGTAACGTTACCCCAGCCAACCGAGATGCGCTTGTCATCATGAGCATCCAGCACCGTCGCCAAAGCGTCCGTCACCTCGCGGCCCATGCCGATGACCAGCTTCGGGCGAACCTGCCCTAGCAGTTCGCGCCATAGATCAATGCCAAAACGCGGCGCGTTCTTACGGGCTCGAAGACGCGCCCAGTCCGGAGAGCGAAACGGTACAAGATTTCCGGCCAGCACGTCTTTCGGTTCGACGTTCAGGCCACTGAAGAGTGCACGGATCTGGCGCTGCAGGGGGCTGCGTCCAGGGGGATGCTCGCCCCATTGCTCCTCGACGTAGGCGCTACCGGATTGCATTGCAAACTCGGCATGATCCGTCGGTCGCGCACTCCCTCCTGGGTTCAACCCCACGAAAGCCACTTTCGCCCCATCAAGCACGTGTGCCGGGCTATACAGAAGCCGCCAACCAAGCTGATTGCCGCTTGCGGCATAGGCACGCTCGATCTGGCGCGAAAGCTCAGACCGGTCAGATTCCGTCATGGGGCCATGGCGCTTCAAATCTCCTCCCAATTTAGCTTCGGCGCATAGAGTCCGATAAGTCGGCTGTATGTTTTCCTGCCGAACGGCGCAGGTCACGCGAGGGGCCTGTTGAAGTCCCCTAGTTCAATTGCCCTGCCCCGCAAATCATGCGCTCCCCGTTCTGCGACGACACGCACAAACCGCCGATCAGCCGTGACGAACGCATCACCCCGATCGACCGCCAAGGCGAGATACATGCAATCGTAGGCCGGGTGATCGAGATCCAGGGAAAGCCGAGTGGCGGCCGAGGCGAGAGCGCGCGTGGGAACCAGCTCGACATCGGCCCGGACAAGAAGCTCGATGGCCAGGGACGCTTCGTCCCGGGTCAACTCTCCGCGGCGAACCTTTTTCCAGAGAATGTTGGCGCATTCCGACATCATCAGATCAGGTGCACATAAGGTCGGGCCGTCTATGAGTTGTACGGCATGTTCGGACCCCGGTTCGTCGACCACCCACTTGATCACGACACTTGCATCGACGACGTACGCCGTCACCGTTCTGCCCTACCCTCGCTTTGAAGTTGCTCCGCAGGCGTATGTTTACGCCCGGCGGACATTGCCCTCAGCTGAGCGGCGAGATCGGAAAATGAGGGATCAACTTCCGCCGACAGGGCGTGGCGCAAGATTTCCCGATGCTCGGCCTCGGCCGATCTCCCGTGCCGTGCAGCCCTCGATTTGAGGCGCTGGATGATCTCGTCGTCCAGATTTCGAACCTGCAAAGAACCTGACATCCTATAACTCCTACCGGCGCTGACGTAGTTGCCATCATATATATCACCTCACGCAGCTAGGCGAGCCTTGCTGCTTTCAAATCCAGGGTGTCAACAACCGAACGGTTTGCGAGAGGTAGAAAGCCCATGGAAACCCATGTCATCAAGTTAGCTTTGTGATCTGTTGTCAGGATCTTGTTCTGACACCCCTTGTCGTCACGGTTCAAATACAACTCACTCCTACTTACGCCTACCTGGCCACCACCGGCCACCACTCGAATCCGCACCCTAATTGCGGCCGCTCATGTGTTCCGCGGCGAACGACCGACGTGAGCCTCAGCTGCGCACACCGTCCCTTGACCAAGTCCGCTGACGTTCGTAGCTCGCCTGCTCTTACGGCAGGGAGGAAAGGGTAATGCGCACGCTCGGGATCGACTTCGGAACATCGAACTCGGCAGCAGGCCACCTTGTTGACGGGGCGCCGCGTCTGATCAGCTTCGACGGCGACCGGACCATGCCGACGGCGCTTTTCCTCGACTACAACGCGCGACAGACCCTGATGGGACGGGCGGCGAACGACGCGCTGCTCGAAGGGGCCGAGGGCCGCTACATGCGGGCCCTGAAGCGTGTGCTTGGCACGTCGCTGATGCACGAAAAGCGGCAACTGATGAACGAACGGATGACTTTTGTCGACCTGGTTGCCCGCTTTCTGCGCCGGATCAAGACCCAGGCGGAGCAGGAGACGGGTCTGGTCTTCGAGCGCGCCCTGTCGGGACGCCCGGTCTTCTTCCATCGGCCTGGAGATGCGCGAGAACAGCAGGCCGAGGACGATCTTCGCGCCTGCTACCTCGCCGCCGGATTCGAGGACGTGGAGTTCATGGTCGAGCCGGAAGCGGCCGCGATCGCGTCCAACGCTCTCGAGCACCCGGCCGGAATCGGGCTCATCGTCGACATTGGCGGCGGCACGTCCGACTTCTCGGTGTTCAGGTTCGGCAACGACGGGGTGTCAATCCTCGCGAGCAACGGCGTCCGTATCGGCGGAACCGATTTTGACCGCTCGATCAGCTTTGAGTACGTGATGCCGTTGATGGGCAAGGGATCAAGCTTGCGCAAAGCGATGGGCGAAGGCGTCACGCCTGTGCCGCAGGCGATTTTCAGCGAGCTTGCGACCTGGGAGCAGATCCCTTTCCTGTACACTCCCCAGACCCGTCGCCGGGTCGCCGAGATGGTCAGGCTTGCGACGGAACCCGAGAAACTCGAACGTCTGGTCACGATCCTGGATGACGAACTGGGGCACGAACTCGCCTTCGCGGTGGAGGCCGGAAAGATCGACATCAACCGGAACGGCAAGACCGGGACAATCGAACTGGGGGCAATCGAAGCTGGATTGACCATCACGCTCCGCCCCGAGCAGGTGGCTGCAAGCTTGGAACCCTATGCGCGCGAGCTTTCGGTGGGGCTGCAGGAAACGCTCGCGCTGGCCGAAGTCGAGCCGGCTGCGATCGACCGCGTGATCTACGTCGGGGGCTCTAGTCTGATAACCATGGTTTCCGAGACCATGGAGGCGGCCCTCCCCGGTGCGCGACACGAATTCGGCGCGGTATTAACGGCCGTCGCGGATGGACTGGCCATCACGGCCGGTGGAGACTGACGTTGAAGCGCCCGTAATAGTTAGCAGAGATGGTGAACATCCAAGCAGTAACGGGTCCCGAAATCTTCGCTTTGCTCGCGCCTCTTATACAGGAGGCGCCCGAAACCAGGTGCTGTCCTCGCCCCCGGAACCGCCGCTTCGGCAAATCCCCGAACGCGCTTCGCTCGCGCAGCGAGCGGCCCTCAGTTGCCGTTCGCCTCTGCTTCCGATGCCGCAGCGCGGCCCGCCGAACCGGCCGTTCATCGCGACCGCGAGATCGATGCCGAGACGAACTTACACTTTGTGGACCAAGCCGGCGTCGTTGTCGGATGCACGAGCGTCTGCAAGCGGACCGAATATCGCCCTTGACTGGAAAGCGGAAGCTCACTTCGGCGGCGGTGCTGGGATGGGCGCCCTCACGAAAAAGGGGCCTCTAAGACCCCTTTTACGGTCTCGAAGGGCGTTCTGATCAGTCGTCCCAAGTCGGAAGCTGCTCGACCTCTTCGGATGTCATGGTAGTTGTGTAATCGCCATCTTCCCAAGTCAAGTCATCGATGTTCATTACAACTTCACTGTCCCCGAGGTCCAGAAAACTGTCATCGAGCTCGACGACGAATGCGACGGGCTCCCCGGAGTCATCGACAAGCACGGCTTCGATTTCGCCGACGTCCTCGTTGTCGGAGCTCATGATTTCGACGTCGTCGACATCGGTATAGCTGAATATATCCGTCGCCTGAGCAAACGCAGCACCGGCAAAAGGAATGGTCAGGGCAGCAATCATGAGATTTTTCATAGGCTTTCCTCGAATAGTGTGAATTGTTGATAGAACAAAATAAAACCCCGGTTGTTCCTGAACCTCGCTAGACGCGTTCCGACCGTTGAAACACGGCAGAGCCGAGGTCCGCTTCCTGCTTTCCTAACTTCGGCCTACAGAACAACAACGTACACCGGCTCGAAGCAGACTTGCCGCTTTGCAGCGGAACCGGCACTTAGTCGACAAGGGTACCTCTCGTTCTCGGCCCTTTGCCGCCATTCGCCGAGGTGTCGTTCGCCGCGATGGGGCTTCCCCGAAGCAGACGGTTCCACGTCACACATGGCATTCGACTGCCTCGCGCGCATGGCTGAGGCATTATCCTTTACCGCTCAATGTACGAAGTTGATTTAAGGGCTGACCATGACCGCCTTATCGGGTGCGACACGCAAGAATGGCCGACGCCACAGTTCGGGCGCCGGCCGTTTCATGGATGTGCGCTCAACTGGCCGGCTGAGGGCTGCCGCCCGTCGCGCCGAAGACCTGCCCGGTCGAGTAGCTAAACGCTGGATCGGCGAGAGCGACGTAGAGCGGGGCAAGTTCCACCGGCTGCCCGGCGCGCCCGACGGGGGTGTTCGCCCCGAAATGCACGACGTTCTCCATCTTCTGGCCGCCGGCGATCTGCAGCGGCGTCCAGATCGGACCCGGTGTCACGGCGTTTACCCGGATCCCGCGAGAGGCAAGCTGCTTGGCCATCGCGTCGGTGAAGGACAGGATCGCCGACTTGGTCATCGAGTAGTCGATCAGGATCTCGGGCGCGGTCGCGGCAACCGTGCTCGAGGTGTTGATGATCGACGCCCCCGGGTTGAGATGCGGCAGGGCTGCCTTGGTCAGCCAGAACATCGCGTAAAGGTTGGTCTTCATGGTCTGGTCGAACTGCTCGTCCGACAGCTCCTCCAGCCCCGGCACCCACTGCTGATAGGCCGCGTTGTTCACCAGGATGTCGAGGCTACCGAGTTCCTCGACCACCCGTTCGGGAAGCCCTTTCGTGTAGCTCTCGTCGCGCAGGTCGCCGGGGAATGCGGCGAAGGTGCGGCCCTGCTCTTCAACCACGCGCTTGACGTCCTGTGCGTCGGGCTCTTCCTCGGGCAGGTAGGCGATGGCGACATCGGCCCCTTCCTTCGCAAAGGCTATAGCGGCGGCGCGGCCGATGCCGCTGTCGCCGCCGGTGATGAGCGCGCGCTTGCCGCGCAGCCGCCCGTTGCCCTGGTAGGACTCCTCGCCATGGTCGGGGCGCGGGGTCATCTCCTGTGCGAGGCCGGGCCAGGGCTGCTCCTGCTCGGGATAGGGCGGCTTTGGGAACTCGGCGACCTGCCGCGTCGGCTGGGCGCTGTCGCCGTTCGACTGGTTGTTTTGCGCGAAGGCGGTGCCGGTGGCGGTCGCGGCCCCGGTCGCGGCTGCACCCGCCATGAGGGCACGGCGGGTCGGGTCGAACTCGGTCATGATGATGTCTCCGTTTTTCAGATTTGGCGCGGCTCAGATCGGCCAGCGGGACCTGCTCCCGACCGGAGAAGCAGGTCGGAAGGGTTGGGTTCGACGGCTGGTTCAAGCTGCCGGAGCGGGCCGTTCCCGGTGCCGCGGGGTTCGAGGTCGCAATACATGAACTGCCGCGGATGTTCCGCGAATCGACATCACGTTCGGCCTTCGGCGTGACAATGGCGCGAACAATACCATTCCCGTGCGGGAAGCGACCCTCTACCGGGCCTTCGACGAGGGTCCGCAACGCGGCCGAAGCCGGCTTGAGGCGGCGCGGCAGGCCGGCTTCGCGTGCCTGATCGCCTTGGCACGATCGGCCCGGTGCGGACATTCACATTGCCCTCGCGCGCCGCGGTGCAGCTTCCTAAAGCGGACCTTCGCAGTAGCGTGAACATTGGCAAATCGATGAAGGTCGGCAATGCGGACATAGCTGCCTTTCACATTCCTAAATGTCGCCGCCGAACATAGCGGTCATTCGAGGGGGAATCATGTTCCAGCATCCAATCTCGATATGTTCGGAACAGGCCTTTTAAGGGTTCATTTGCCATGGCAGCAACGTCCATCCCTCGATCATCGTAGACGTGAAGGACTAACCCGCTTGATACGTCCACAAGATATGCCAATGTACCGCGAAAGCTTGGTGTAATCGCCAATTCTGACGCTATTCCCATCCAGAGAATGTCCGAAATCGATTGCTTGTCTTTTACCTCGGCAATGTCCCAATGCCGATATAGATCTGCACCAAACTCCGCAATATGATCCTGATCTCGCTGAGGCGTGCCGCCTACATACTTGAATTCATTTCGCTTCATCCCGCATAGTCTAAGCGGCGTTAAACGCTTCCTGTCCGGATTCTTCCGGCCGTAAGTTGAAAGAAGTAAGAATATCTCGGACGAGTTTTCGAATAGAGACTGCGATATTACGTTGGCTCGTTCATGCGCCTGAAGGAAGCGCCGGATCGGGCGATCCGCTCCAAACCTCTCCCCTCCCAATTCAATTCGCAACGCATATTCGAAGTGGTAGAACATGGCATGAGGAAGTTCTTGAATGCCGAACCGTTCATTGATTTGGGAGAAAATCTGATTTATTTGCGTTTGCTAGCATCTAGCTCTGCTGATATCAATTATGCGGCCTTACATAGTTGCGCGCCGGTCATTTTGGGCTTGGAGCTGCCGATCGCCGCGGCCGGGACGAACGGCAGCTCTTGCTTCAACGCCACCTGACCGGACCTCCGATAGTTGGAGGTCTCCGGTCCGGTCAGGCTCATCGCATCGTTTCGATCTTGCGCTTCGAGACAGATGGTATCTGCAATGGAGACCATTTCTTGGATCTACTTTAAGCCACGCAGCTCAAACCTCCATCCGGGCGAACTTGGTAGTATCTGCAATCAATTCGCCACGAGGTTATTGATCCCCCTGCACTCTTTCTTTAGTCTTCTCTATCATCCGACATGTTATATTCCAGAAAAAATGTCTTTGAAGTATACACAGTGTATATGGTTATTGAAGTTAAACCCTAGGGTCTCAGCACCTTCGCAAATGCGCTTCAAGTACGACGAACCATGTACTTTATAGAGTCCAAATGGTATATCTTTACCCCATCCATATGGGAAATTCTCTTCGGTTATAAATTGCTCGTCAACATAGAGAACTGAAGAAACATGGTGAAAGATAATTCGGCTTTCGCCAAAATCCCAAACAAGAAGACCAACTTCACCCCCTCCGACAGTTGTTGCAATCCCAGCCTCGATCAACTCAAGCCGATCATAGCTTTCGGATCCTTGTCCTACGATTGTAGCTGATATACTCATGAGAACCTCAATAGGGCGACACTAGGTATTTAGTTGGAGAGTTTCTGTTACTGGTTTTCTTACGAATTTACCCTAACTTACACTATGAAATTCTGAGATGTTTAGTAGTCCGGCTCGGAACGGCCGATTGGCGTCGATGAACGGCCGTTCTGGCTTGAACGCCGCCTGACCAGATCGCCCATAGCCGGAGTGGTCTTGCCCCTGTTTCACCGGACACTCAGGCGGTTGCGATTTGAGCTGCGATGAACTCGCGTGGTGAGCGCATC
>CANLEQ010000031.1 GCA_947489705.1 uncultured Paracoccaceae bacterium | reverse complement strand
ATGCGCTCACCACGCGAGTTCATCGCAGCTCAAATCGCAACCGCCTGAGTGTCCGGTGAAACAGGGGCAAGACCACTTGCTTCTGAAGCCGGGGATGAACCCGAAAGCCTTTTCGATCAGTTCGCGCACTGAAATGCGGCGGTCAACGCCAGCCGCGTTTCGCAGCTTTTCGAGGGTGTAGAACTCGTTGGGCTTGTCGAACAGTTCTTCGATTACATGGCGGGTCGCGGCCTCCCAGTTCTTTGCGGCGACAAGCTCGGAAAGCGTGGTGTCAGCGCGGGCGGTGTCTTCGAACCTGCCGAATAACTCGCGATCTATGCGCATGCCCTGCGCGCCGATCTGGGTTTCAACCCGACTTACCACCTCGTCGGGGTCGAAGTGCTCGTAGCCGACCAAGCCACCTGTCACGGTGGTTTGGACCCCATTATCGCCCCCGTTCGACAGCGGCATGGCAGAAGGTTTGGGCAGTGTTAGTTCTTCGTCATATTGGAATTTCGCTTCGAAGTATTCGCAGTTGGCGAAGAAGTCGAAGAGGCGGAAGACGGTTTTCTTGACGGCCCCTGATGCGGCCTTGAGGGCGGGGTCGAACATCTCTTCCGCGTGATCGTGCTTGCGGGTGCCGCGCCCCTTGATTTGCACGAAGTCAGACGGCGAGAAGACCGGGCGCATCAGAGCCAGGTTCAGAAGGTCGGGGCAGTCGTAGCCAGTGGTCATCATGCCTACGGTTACGCAGACGCGGGCCCGGCTGGTGCGGTAGTTCTCGGCAAAGTCGCTGTGCCCGCCTAGGTTGTTGTTGGCGAAGTTCACCGTCATCAGTTGGGCGTTGGTGACGTGGCTTGTTACCTGCATCGCAAAGTCGGATTTGTAGCGCCCGGGCCAAAGCTGGTTGGCCATCTCGTTCAGGATTTGGACAATCTTTTCGGCGTGCTTCTGGCTGACAGCGAAGGCGATGGTCTTACCGAACTCGCCCGAAATCGGGTCACGCAGTCCGTGTTCAAGAAGGGTCTTGCAGAAGGCAAGGTTGGTTGGTTCGGCGAAGAACTTTTTTTCGAAGTCGCGGCCAGCGAAGGCTTCTTCAAGCTCGTTGCCGTCCTCGTCGGTGGTGGTGACGACGAAGCCTTGATCGGACAGTAGTTGCGTCGTCACCCCGGTTCGCGCGTCGACAACATAGGGGTTGATGAGGAATCCGTCCTTCACCCCGTCGAGAAGCGAATAGCGGAAGGTCGGCTCGCCGCTTTCACACCCGAAGGTGCGGTAGGTGTCGAGCATCGTCCGCCGCTCAGTCTCGCGCGGGTCGCGCGTGGGGCTGTCGACCGACTGTTTGAGGTAGTCCTTTGGCGTCGCGGTCAGGCCGAGCTTGTAGCCGATGAAATACTCGAACACCGCGCGGGCATTGCCGCCGATGGATCGGTGCGCTTCGTCAGAGATGACCATGTCGAAATCTGTAGGCGCGAAGATCAGCCGATACTTGTCGTTGAATAGCAGCGACTGAACCGTAGTCACTACTACGTCAGCCTTACGCCAATCGTCGCGCTGCTCTTTGTAAATGACCGAGGTGAAGTCGTTTCGTAGGTAGGTTTTGAACGCCTTATCGGCCTGGATTTCTAATTCGAGGCGATCCACCAAGAACAAGACACGGCGTGCGTTCCCCGTTTTGAGGAACAGCTTTATGAGGGCCGCGGAAGTCAGGGTCTTGCCCGTCCCGGTGGCCATCTCGAAGAGGAAGCGCGTCGCACCTTTCTTGGCGTCTTCCTGAACGCGTTCAATGGCGCGCTGCTGATATCTCCGTAGGAACCTTAGCTTGGCCTTCTCGATAAAGGCGGTACGCTCTGCCTCGACCTTCCAGCCAGCCTCTTGAGCATAGCCTGGCATCTGGGTCAGCGCGATGTAGTCGAGGCCTACTTGCTCGTTAGCCAGGCGATCTGCATCGGGTGCAAAGGCGTAGTGATTTCTTATATCTGTGGGACTGGGAAATTTGGTGATTACAGTCGGGTTTCCCTGCTCCAAATCCCAAAGGTAATGGATGTTGCCATTACTCAGGATGACGAAACGCGCACTCTGGGACCGAGCATACTTTCGAGCCTGCTCTTTTGCAGATAGTGGAGATTTGCTTGCAGCTTTAGCCTCTAGTACGATAAGTGGCTTACCCTGCTCGTCCAATAACAGAAAATCCACAAAGCCATTTTCCGTTCTGTCGAGGTCGTCACCGAGGGCATAAATGTCTTGAGCAGCGAGTTTAACGTTGGGCTCCAGCACGACGTTTGCACGCCCATTCGCATCGTTGAAGAAGCGCCAACCAGCATCCTCAAGAAGGCGGTTGATCTTGATACGCGCTGTCGCCTCCTTTGGAGCCAATTGACGTCTCCCCTTGAAATCAAGACCTCTCATCCATTTCGCAGCTATTTCATATCGATACAAGATAGGGTGCGCTTCGCGTCGACGTCCACGAACGGCAGCTATCGCCTTTTTGCCGCGTCTGCGAAGCCGCGCTGCCGCAAGTCCGCTCCCCGCCCACCCTGTCGATGTTGGCTACGCGGCAACGGTACGCTGTCCCTCGTCCCATTCTCGATGTATCGAGTAAGGCATCCGCTGGAGATTCCGCCCACGTGCCCCGTCTGCCCCTGACCGTTCCGCTCGCGTGGCGGGAAACGGCACCTTCCTATACCTCGAGGCTCGCCGCCCGGAACGGGGTCGGTGCATCCGACTTCTGCCGCGATTTCGGTACAAGCTTTCGGGCGGTCGTCGATGGCGATCCGGTGGCACTGGAGATCATTGCCGAACTCGGGGGTATTAAGCCCGATCGACTTGGCGAATGGTCGGCGGTGGCAGTGGGACGGGGCACCCATCGGTTCCGTGGCTACTGGTTTCCTGCCGGTGCGCTCCATCGCCCCGAGATCCGGGGATGCACCGACTGCCTCCGCGAGGACGCAGAGAACAGTGACCTCCCGCCGCATCAGGCAATGGCGATCCGGACCCACTGGCAGCTTTCCCATGTCGCGATCTGCCTGCGGCATCGGCGGTATCTCGTTCCCCTCTACCGGGAGACAAACCCGCTCCAGCGGTACGATACATGCGGGCAGCTCGAGACTATCGCCGACGAAATCCTGGCGGGTGCGCGCGACGGGCGAACCCGGCGTCCCTTTGGCTTCGACGAATGGCTCGATGACCGGCTCGAGACCGGTCCCGGCGAGGACTGGCTCTCGGGCCATCCGCTGCACGCAGCGGCGACATTCTGCCTTCTGCTCGGATCGGCCCTCCTGCGGCTCGAGGGGCGGGCACCGTACCAGATCCCGGAGACTCAGCGCGACCTTCTGCGGGAGATGGGCTACCAGATCGCGCGCCACGGGGAGGACGGCGTCCGCGACGCGCTCGACCGGATCCAGGCTTGCGCGAAAGGCCCACAGGACGGACCGAAAAAGACATTCCCCCTGCTCTACGATCGCCTGGCGCATGAGCATGCCGACGATCCGGACTACGCGCCGTACCTGAAGATCCTGCGAGACCACATGATCGCCCGGTGGCCGCTTGGCCCGGGCGACGATCTTCTCGGCGAACCTGTCATGGAGCGACGCCTGCATTCCGTGCTGACCGCGTCGCGCGCGACCGGCGTCGATCCGCGCCGGCTGCGCAAGATGCTGGCGGCGGAGGGACTGGTGTCGGAAGACGATTACCTTCCCGACGCGTGGGCCATTTTCGATGCACGTGCGGCAGAGCCGCTGCTTGGGCGTCTGACCCAGCGCGTTCCCGCGACGGAATTCGCTCGATCAATCGGGGCGACCCGGTCCCAGTTCGACCTTCTGGTCTCCGACGGGATCCTGGCGTCGGCAACGGAGGCTGGCGACACCTATGCGGTCTGGAATCCGCGCGACGGGGAGATGTTCCTGTCGCGCCTCCTTGCGGGGGCCATCCAGCTGCGCCAGGCCCAGCACGACTGGACCCACATCTCCAGCTCAGCGCAACGGCTAAGGTCCGACCGGGCCAGATCGTCGAGGCGATCCTGGCGGGCCGCCTTCGCAGGATCGGCAATCTCGAGGGACGCACGGGTTATGCCGCCATCTATGTCGACCATTCGGAAGTGGCCGGGATCCTGCGACCGGAGGAACCGTCGGCGCACTCGATCGAGCTCTTCGCGAAGGCGATCGGCTTCCGTCAGCCGTCAGGCCTGCGCAGGTTGATCGAGGACGGACACATGCCGACCACCTCCATGCAGAATCCGCGAACCCGGGCCGCCCAGCGCTACGTGACGGCCGCGGATGCGGAGGCCTTCCATGAGCGTTTCCTCACGCTCCGGACGATGGCGCGAGCCTATGGCCGCAACTGGCAAAGTCTCAGTGCCGACCTCGCTCGACATGGGATCGAGACATTCTCTACCCACGAGCGGGATTACGGGAGCGTCTATCTACGCGAGGATGTCGAAGGCAAACTGGGCAAGCCGGATCGGTAGTGCCGCTGTCAACGCCGTACGCCCGGCATCGACGTCGACGTCGACGTCGACGATCCCGAACCATGCTCAGCACACCGGGGTCGCGGCCCTATTAAGTAGCCCAAGACTTTCATCGCGCCCTGGTCTCACTGCTTCACCTTGAAACTACAGAGAGGCCAACCGTGGGAGAGATGCCGGAACCCGACCCCTGAGGCGAGCAGATCCGTCTTTTGTCGTAAAGACGGAGTTTGGGTGTCGGACGTCACACAGCTATTCCCTTCTCGAAACCTCACCCGCACTTGGAATGCCCGCATGATGCGCAGGTCATGCAGCCTTCCACCATGCGCATGTCGTAGGCGCCGCAGGACGGGCACGCCTTGGCTTGGGTGGCGCCGACGGCCACGACCTGGGCCTGCGGGTCCGCGGGAAGGCCCATGCCTTCGCCCGCCAGAAAGCCCGTGGCGATCATGTGGCGCTCGATCACGCCGCCGATCGCGGCCAGGATCGACGGGACGTACTTGCCCTCCATCCAGGCGCCGCCGCGCGGGTCGAAGACCGCCTTGAGCTCGCCCACCACGAAGGACACGTCGCCGCCGCGGCGGAACACGGCCGAGATCATCCGCGTGAGCGCAACAGTCCAGGCGAAATGCTCCATGTTCTTCGAGTTCACGAAGATCTCGAACGGCCGCCTGTGACCCGCCTGCACCAGATCGTTGATCGTGATGTAGAGCGCATGCTCGCTCATCGGCCATTTGAGCTTGTAGGTATTGCCCTCGAGCGATTGCGGACGGCTCAGCGGCTCGGACATGTAGATCACGTCGCCATCGGTTTCGGCCGCCTCGACCGGTGCCGCATCCGCCGCCTCGCTGACGCTCAAAACGCTGCCCGTCACCGCGTTGGGACGATAGGTCGTGCATCCCTTGCAGCCGCTCTCGTAGGCTTCCATGTAGACGTCCTTGAACGCCTCGAAGCCGATATCCTCGGGGCAGTTGATGGTCTTCGAGATCGACGAATCCACCCATTTCTGCGCGGCGGCCTGCATGCGGACATGGTCCATCGGCGCGAGCGTCTGGGCCGAGACGAAATGATCCGGTAGGGCTGCGTCGCCCATCCTCTCGCGCCACATCTGCACGGCGTAGTCGACGACCTCCTCCTCGGTGCGCGACCCGTCCTTCTGCAACACCTTGCGGGTGTATGCATGGGCAAAGACCGGCTCGATCCCCGAAGAGACGTTGCCGGCGAAAAGGCTGATCGTGCCCGTGGGCGCGACGCTGGTCAGAAGCGCGTTGCGGATGCCATGGGTGCGGATCGCCTCGCGCACGTCCTCGTCCATCGACGCGAGGGCCCCCGAGGCGAGGTATTTTTCGGCGTCGAAGAGCGGGAAGGCGCCCTTCTCGGCCGCCAGATGCGCCGAGGCCAGATACGCGGCGCGGGCGATCCGGTGCATCCAGTCCTCGGTCAGACGCGCCGCCTCCTCCGAGCCGTAGCGCACGTTCACCATGGCGAGCGCGTCGGCGAGGCCGGTGACGCCGAGGCCGATCCGGCGCTTGGCCTGGGCCTCCTGCGCCTGTTGCTCCAGCGGAAAACGCGAGGCGTCGACGACGTTGTCCATCATCCGCACGGCGCTCGCCACCAGCGTCTCGAGCGCGGCATCGTCGAGCCGCGCATCGGCGGCGAAGGGCTCTTTCACCAGCCGCGCGAGGTTGACCGATCCCAGGAGGCAGGCCCCGTAGGGCGGCAGCGGCTGCTCGCCGCAGGGATTCGTCGCCGCGATCTCCTCGCAATAGGCGAGATTGTTGAGCTGGTTGATCCGGTCGATGAAGATCACGCCCGGCTCGGCGTAATCGTAGGTCGCGCGCATGATCCTGTTCCACAGATCGCGCGCCTGCACCGTCTTCATCACCCGCCCGTCGAAGACCAGTTCCCACGGCCCGTCGGCCTTCACCGCCTCCATGAACGGGTCGGTCACGAGCACGCTGACGTTGAAGTTCCTGAGCCGGGCGGCATCGGACTTGGCCTCGATGAAATCCTCGATATCGGGATGGTCGCATCTGAGCGTCGCCATCATCGCGCCGCGCCGCGCGCCGGCCGACATGATCGTGCGGCACATCGCGTCCCAGACATCCATGAACGACAGCGGCCCCGACGCATCGGCCGCCACGCCCTTCACCACCGCGCCCTTGGGCCGGATGGTCGAGAAGTCGTAGCCGATGCCCCCGCCCTGCTGCATGGTGAGCGCCGCCTCGCGCAGATGCTCGAAGATCCCCGACAGGCTGTCGGGCACGGTGCCCATCACGAAGCAGTTGAAGAGCGTCACCGACCGGTCGGTACCCGCCCCCGCCACGATGCGGCCCGCCGGCAGGAACTTGAAATCCTCCAGCGCCTCTAGGAACTCGCCCTCGAACCGATCAGACTCCGCCTCGACCGAGGCGAGCGCGCGCGCGATGCGGCGCCACGTATCTTCGACGCTCTCGTCGACCGGGGTGCCGTCCGCCTCCTTCAGCCGGTATTTCATGTCCCAGATCTGTTCCGAGATCGGCGCGGTGAAACGGGTCATGGCAGGTCATCCTTGGGCGGAGATCGCGATGCGCCGCATGGTTAATCGCGGCACGCATCGCTATATGGAGTGTGAGAGCCACGATACTACACACGATGCGCAGGCAGGGACAGGGAAAACGATGGCCGGACTTCACCTCCTCAAGCTCAGCGTCGGCACCGAGTCCGTCGATCAGCTCCGCGACTGGCAACGACGCCGGTCGCAGCAGCGCGGCGACGGCAAGTACTTCCACATCACCCGGATGTGGCCGAAACGCGAGACGGAGCTGCTCGACGGCGGCTCGATCTACTGGGTGATCCAGCGGGTGATCCAGGCGCGCCAGCGTATCGTCGGTCTCGAGGAGAGGATCGGCGAGGACGGCATCAGGCGCTGCGCTTTGATGCTGGACGAAGAGGTGATTCGCACCGAGGCCGTGCCGCGCCGGCCGTTCCAGGGCTGGCGCTATCTCGAGGGCGCCGACGCGCCGGCCGATCTCGCCCCCGCGCGGCAGGGCGAGGACGATCTTCCGCCCTCTCTGCTGGCCGCCCTCTCGGATATCGGCGTGCGCTAGAGCGTAAGGCCCAACCGCTCCGACAGATCGGCGAGACGTGCCTTCGCCGCCGCATCCCACTCGGCCGAGAGCGACCGGAAGAGCGTCGCCTGGCTGGCATGGACCGGACCGTCCGACAGCATCTTGAGGTGGTTCGCCCGCAGCGTGTCGCCGGTCGAGGTGATGTCGGCGATGGCCTCCGCGGTTTCGTTGCGCACGGTGCCCTCGGTCGCCCCCTGGCTGTCGACGAGCTGGTAATCGGCGACCCCGTTCTCGCGCAGATAGTCGCGCATCAGCCGGTGATACTTGGTCGCGATCCGCAGCCTGTGGCCGTGGCGCGCCCGGAACGCCGCCGCCGCCGCGTCGAGATCGTCGAGCGTGTCCACGTCGACCCAGAATTGCGGCACCGCGATCACCAGGTCGGCATGGCCGAAGCCCATCTTGGCCAGTTCCTCGACGCGGCCGCTCCACCCGGCGAGTTTCTCGCGCACGAGGTCCGAGCCGGTCACGCCCAGATGGATGCGCCCCGCCGCCAGCTCGCGCGGGATCTCGCCCGCCGACAGCAGGACCAGCGTCACGCCGTCGACGCCCGCGACGTCGCCCGCGTATTCGCGGTCCTCGGCCTTGTTCATCTCGATATTGCGGTCGCCGAACCACTGGAAGGTCTTTTCCATCAGCCGCCCCTTCGACGGCACCCCGAGCTTCAGCATCCCGCGCCTCCTTCGAGCATCACGGCAGGGCGGATCACGCCGCCCACCGCCTGCATGCTCGCCCCGCCGCCGAGCCGCCGGGTCAGCGCGTCGTATCGCCCACCAGTCGCGAGCGGCGGCAGGTCGGGCCGTTGTGGCAACTGGAAGGTAAAGACGAACCCGTCGTAATATTCCATCGTGCTGCGACCGTGGCTGCCCTCGAAGGGCAGCGTGTCGACATCGATGCCACGGGCCGCCATCGCGTCGAGCCGGCGCGCCACGCCGTCGACCGAGGGCGCGATCGCGGGCAGGTCCACGGCCAGGTCGCGCAGCCGTTCCAGCGCGTCGCGGCTCGTCGCGCTGAGATCGAGGATCGCGTCGATCAGCGCCACGAGGTTGCGCGACAGCGGCGGCTCCTCGGCATCGGCGCGCAGCGCGGCGATCCGCGCCTCGACCTCGGCGCGGCTCCTGAGCCCGATCTCGGGACCTGTCCTGGCCATCGGATCCGCCATCTTCAGAAGTGCGGCACGGCCCGGCGGCGGCGGGCTTTTCCCCGCGAACCGGTCGAGAAGCGCGCGGAACCGCTTCGGCCGCCAGATATGCCGCGTGAGCGCCGCCTTGCGCCGGTCGCTCGTGTCGAGCCCCGCGATGGCGGCCGTCAGGATGCCGGTATCGCCCGTGGCGATCCGCGGGCGCAGAGCGCGCAGCAACTCGTGGATCAGGGCGAACACCTCGGCATCGGCATCGGCCGCGTCGCCTCCGAAGATCTCGAACCCCGTTTGCACGTATTCCGGCGGCCGGTCGGCATCCATCTGCCGGCGAAAGATTTCGCCCGCATAGGCATATCGCGCGGGATCGGCCCGCGTCGCCATGTGCCTTTGCACCACCGGCACCGTGAAATCCGGTCGCAGCATCGCCTCGCCCCCGTCGGGCCCGGCCGTCACGAAGGCACGGGTGCGGATATCCTCGCCATAGAGGTCGAGCAGCGTGTCCGCGGGCAGCAGGATGTCGGGCTCCACCCGCTCCGCCCCGGCCGCGAGAAACGCCGAGAGCAGACGCTCGCCGCAGAGCCGCTCGGCCGCCTTCCGGTCCGTTCCCGGCCCGCTTGCCGCATCGCTCATCCGAGCCGCTTCCGGATCTCGTCCACCATGTCCTCGCGCGCGCATTCGAACTGCGCCGGCTGGTCGCGCCATTCCTCGTGGGAAAGCTCCGAGGCAAGCCGCGCGCCGAGCTTCAGGTCCTTGATCTGCACCACGCCGCGCGCCGCCTCGTCCTCGCCCTGGATGATCGCGAAGGGTGCCCCGCGCTTGTCGCAATACTTCAACTGGTTGCCGAAATTCTTCGGGTTCCCGAGATAGAGTTCGGCCCGAATGCCGGCTTTTCGCAAGTCCGAAACCATCGCCTGATATTCACCAAGCCGCGCCTTATCCATCACGGTGACGACGACCGGACCTTCCTCGCGATCCTCGAAGGCCCCTTGCGATTCCAGCGCGGCCAGCAGCCGGTCCACCCCGATCGACACGCCCGTCGCCGGCACTTCCTGCCCCGTGAAGCGCTTGACCAGATCGTCATACCGCCCGCCCCCCGCGACCGACCCGAACCGCGCCAGATCGCCAACGAGTTCGGCCTCGTAGACGGCACCGGTATAATAGCCGAGGCCCCGCACGACCGAAGGGTCGATGATGATGCGGTCTTGAGAGTAACCTTGTGTCTCAAGTAAAGAGGCGATCTGCCGAAGCTCTTCGACCCCTTGTGTGCCAATGGAAGAGTTTTCGACCAGCTTGGCGAGTGCGTCAGTTACACGATCGTTCCAGCGACTAGGTGAGCGCTGGTTCACGCGATCTTCTTCGACACTGTCGGACAGCGTGTTCGCAGCACTGTCCCCGGCTCGGTTATAATCTCTATTGATATCGGTGAGCTTACGAGCTGTTACGAAAGCCATGACCACTGCCGACATCGGTTCGGCTAGCCCCGCGCCCTTCGTGAAATCCCCGCTCTCGTCCTTCCGGCCTTCGCCTAGGAGCGCGCGGACTCCCTCCTCGCCGAGCCGGTCGAGCTTGTCGATGGCGCGCAGGACGATGCCGCGCTCGCGCTCGTGCTCGGGGCCGCCGATGCCCGCGACCTCCATCACGCCGTTCAGGACCTTGCGGTTGTTCACCCGGATCACGTAGTCGCCGCGCGCGATCCCCACCGCTTCGAGCGTGTCGGACAGCATCGCGCACATCTCGGCATCGGCCGCGGGCGAGGCCGAGCCCACCGTATCCGCATCGCATTGATAGAATTGCCGGAACCGTCCCGGCCCCGGTTTCTCGTTGCGCCAGACGGGCCCCATCGTGTAGCGGCGATAGGGCGACGGAAGGTCGTTGCGGTACTGCGCCGCGACACGTGCCAGCGGCGCCGTCATGTCATAGCGCAGCGCGAGCCAGTCGCCGTCCTCTTCCCAGGCAAAGACGCCCTCGTTCGGCCGGTCCACGTCGGGCAGGAACTTGCCCAGCGCCTCGACCGTCTCCACCCCGCTCGTCTCGAGCGCGTCGAAGCCGTAGCGGTGGTAGATCCCGGCGATCCTCGACAGCATCTCGGTCCGGCGCGTGACCTCGGCGCCGAAATAGTCGCGGAAGCCCTTCGGCGTCTGCGCCTTGGGGCGGGGCTGTTTCTTCTGCTTGGCCATGAGGGGGTCCCGCTCTTTCCGAACGCGGCCCGTCTAGCCCAGCGCCCGGCCTGCTGCAAGCGATGGCCCCGGCGCGGGCGCTGTGCTATGGCCCGCCGCATGGACATCACCCGCCTCGAAGAACGCCTGTCGCACCTCATCCGCGCCAATGACGAGCTGTCGGATATCGTCGCGACGCAGGCCGACCGCATCGCCCAGCTCGAACGCCGGGTGCAGATGCTGATGGAGCGTGAGGCCGGCCGCGAGGCGGCCGAAGGCGGCAGCGTGCCGCTCGGGGACGAGCGGCCGCCGCATTGGTGAGCGGCGCGCGCTAGATGCCCTGCGCCACCTGCGCGACGAGCGCGCCGTTGTCGAGCAGGAGCTCGACCTGCGCGGCGGTGCCGCCGAACCGCGGATAGATCGTCACGAACGCCGTGCGGGCGGCCAACCGGACCATGCGGTCGGCCGGACACCGGGTGCGGGCCCCCACGCGGCAGACCCGCCCCTTGATCCGCTCGTAGGCGGTGTCGGTCGCCGAGTAGCGCGCGTCGTTCGCCGGGTCATAGCGCAGCGTCTCGTGCACGTCGGGCGCGCCGAAGACCACCAGCGCCGCCGTGACCTGGCGTGCGCATCCGTCGCCGAAGCCGGTCACGTATTGCGTCCGCGGCTCGGTGCTGCCCGGGGCGGTGTCGATGATCCGCCATTTCGCCCGCCCCACGGTCGGAAAGCGGGCGACTTCGGTGCCGCGGAGCCCGCCCGAACAGTTCAGCATCACCTCGCCGGGCCCGGCCACGGAGCCCGTTCCCGGCACCGACGAGCTGCCCGCCCCGGTCGACAACCGGCCGCCGGTGCCGCACCCCGCCAGCGCCGCGCAGAGCACGATCATCGTCAACGCGCGGATCATATATCCTCCACCGTCATGACGCCCGCGAGCGATTTGAGCGCGCCCTTGATCTGCGGATTGACCGGGAACGCGTCGCCGAGCGAGACCTCGACCTCGCCCGGCAGGTCGGGATCCATGAGACACAGGCTCACCGGCCCGCGGGCGCGGATCTTGGCCTCCTGCGAGGCGCGCTCGAGGATCGACGCGACGAGGCCCACCGCTTCCTCGGCATCGACGAAGATCCTGAGCCCCCCGCCCGTCACGTCCTCGATCGCCGTGTCGATCGGCACGACCGAGCGGCAGAGCAGCTTGAGCTGTTCGGCCTCGACCGTCGCCTCGACCTGCATCAGGACGTTCGATCCCGCCTCCAGCAGGTCGCGCGACGAATCGAGCGTGTCCGAGAACACCATCGCCTCGAAAAGGCCCGTCGGATCGCTCGCCTGGACGAAGGCGAAGCGGTTGCCCTTGGCGGACTTGCGCTCCTGCCGGCCCGAGACTGTCGCCGCGATCTTGGCCGCCTGCGGCCCGGACTGCGCCTTTCGCGCCAGCGCCTCGAGCGTCATGACGCCCTTGCGCCTGAGCGCCGGCATGTAATCGTCGAGCGGATGGCCCGAGAGGTAGAAGCCGATCGCCTTGTGCTCCTCGGCCAGCCGCTCGGCCGGCAGCCAGTCGTCGACGGGCGAAAGCCGCGGCTCGGGCAGGTCGTCGCCCGCATCCCCGAAGAGCGAGACCTGATTGCTCGCCCGCTGTTCGTGGATCGCGGCCGAATACGCCACAAGCGCGTCGAGGCTTTCGAACACCCGCCGCCGGTTCGGGTCGAGCTGGTCGAAGGCGCCCGCGCGCGCCAGCATCTCCATCGGCCGCTTGCCCACCCGCTTGAGATCCACGCGCCGCGCCATGTCGTAGAGCGTCGCGAAGGGCCGGTCGCCGCCCTTGTCCTGCTGCGCCATCATGCGCGTGACCGACGGCTCGTCGCCGCCCTGTCCCGAAACCTCCGCCGCGCGGTCGCGTCGTCCCGCCACGATCAGGCCCATGGCCTCCAGCCCGACGTTCTTGAGCGCTCCGAGTCCGTAGACCACGCGGCCGTCGCTGACCGAGAACGCGGCCTCCGAGCGGTTGACGCAGGGCGGCACGATCTCGATGTCGAGCCCGCGCCGCACCTCCTCGGCATAGATGGCGAGCTTGTCGGTCAGGTGGATGTCGCAGTTCATGACGCCCGCCATGAACTCCACCGGGTGGTTCGCCTTGAGCCACGCGGTCTGGTAGCTCACCACCGCATAGGCCGCGGCGTGGGACTTGTTGAAGCCGTAATTGGCGAACTTGTCCAAGAGCGCCCAGGTCTCGAGCGCCTTCTGCTCGTCGACGCCGTTCTTCTTCGCCCCTTCGAGGAACTTGGGACGTTCCGCGTCCATCGCGGCCTGGATCTTCTTGCCCATCGCACGGCGCAGCATGTCGGCACCGCCCAGGGAATATCCCGCCATCTCCTGCGCGATCTGCATCACCTGTTCCTGATAGACGATGATGCCTTGGGTCTCGTCGAGGATGTGATCGACCAGCGGATGCAGCGTGTCGCGCTCGCTGATGCCGTTCTTGACCTCGCAATATTTCGGAATGTTCTCCATCGGGCCGGGCCGGTAGAGCGCCACCAGCGCCACGATGTCCTCGATGCAGGTGGGCTTCATGCGCCTGAGCGCATCCATCATGCCGGTCGATTCCACTTGGAACACCGCGACGGTGCGCGCGCGGGCATAGAGCTCGTAGGATTTCGGATCGTCGAGCGGGATCAGGTTCATTTGATTTTCCGCGCCTTCGGCCGGTTGGTAAAGCTCCGATCCGTCGGGGGCGATATGGATCGGACGGCTCAGGTTGATGAGATCCACCGCGTTCTGGATCACCGTCAGCGTCTTGAGGCCCAGAAAGTCGAACTTCACGAGGCCCGCCTGCTCCACCCATTTCATGTTGAACTGGGTCGCGGGCATGTCGGATTTCGGATCGCGGTAGAGCGGCACCAGCTCGTCGAGCGGCCGGTCGCCGATCACGACGCCCGCGGCATGGGTCGATGCGTTCCTGAGCAGCCCCTCGACCTGCTGGCCGTAATCCAGAAGCCGCTGCACGACCTCCTCGTTGCGCGCCTCCTCGCGCAGGCGCGGCTCGTCCTGGAGCGCCTTGTGGATCGAGACGGGCTTCACGCCCTCCACGGGGATCATTTTCGAGAGGCGATCAACCTGCCCGTAGGGCATCTGCAGCACGCGGCCCACGTCACGCACGGCCGCCTTCGACAGAAGCGCGCCGAAGGTGATGATCTGCCCCACCTTGTCGCGGCCGTATTTCTCCTGGACGTAGCGGATCACCTCTTCGCGGCGGTCCATGCAGAAGTCGATGTCGAAGTCGGGCATCGAGACCCGCTCGGGGTTCAGGAACCGCTCGAAAAGCAGGGAATAGCGCAGCGGGTCGAGGTCGGTGATCGTCAGCGCATAGGCCACCAGCGACCCCGCGCCCGACCCGCGGCCCGGCCCCACGGGAATGTCGTGTTCCTTGGCCCACTTGATGAAGTCGGCGACGATCAGGAAATAGCCCGGGAACCCCATCCCCTCGATGATGCCGAGCTCGAATTCCAGCCGCGCCTCGTACTCCGCGACGGGTGCCGCATGCGGGATGACGGCCAGCCGGTCCCTGAGGCCCGCGACGGCCTGCCGCCGCAATTCGTCCACCTCGTCGTCGGCGAAGCGCGGCAGGATCGGGTCGCGCCGCGCGGCCGCGAAGGCGCAGCGCCGCGCGATCTCGACGCTGTTTTCCAGCGCTTCCGGCAGGTCGGCGAAGAGCGTCGCCATCTCGGCGGGCGATTTGAGGTAATGCTGCGGGGTGAGCCTGCGGCGCGGCTCGTTCTGGTCGACATAGGCGCCGTCGGCGATGCACAGAAGCGCGTCATGCGCCTCGTACATCTCCGGTTTCGGGAAATGCACATCGTTGGTCGCGACCAGCGGCAGGTCCATCGCATAGGCCATCTCGACATGGCCCCGCTCGGTCGCGGCCTCGGCATGGGGCAGCGCGCCGCCCTCGCCCGGATGACGCTGCAACTCGACATAGAGGCGGCCCGGATAGATGCCCGCAAGCTGCGCCATGAGGGTCTCGGCCTTGTCGCGCGCGCCCTGCTGGAGCAGCCGCCCGACCGGGCCGTCCGGCCCGCCCGAGAGGCAGATGAGCCCGTCGCCATGCGCCGCGAGATCCTCGATCGTGACATGGACGACCGATCCCGCCTCGCGCAGGTAGAGCGCCGAGCTCAGCTTCATCAGGTTCTCGTAGCCGCGCTCGGACTGCGCCAGCAGGACCAGCGGCGCGGGCTGCGGGATCTGGCGGCCCTGCGCCGCCTCGCCGAAGCCCAGCAGCGACACCTGGCAGCCGAGGATCGGCTGCACCCCCGCCTCCATCGCGCCCACGGAGAATTCGAGCGCGGCGAACATGTTGTCGGTATCCGTCACGGCGACGGCGGGCATGCCCATCGACGCGACGAGGCCAGGCAGCTTCTTGAGCCGCATCGCCCCTTCGAGCAGGGAATATTCGGTATGCAATCTGAGGTGAATGAATCGCGGATCTGCCATGGCGCCACGATAGGCCCGGCCGCGCGCGGCCGAAAGCCCGGATCGCGGCGCCCGCCGGAATTCCGCCGCCGGCACCAACCCCGCAGAAATGTTTCGCGCGCGAAACATTTCCGCAAACCGCGAACCGGATTTCCCTTGCCAAGCGCGCCCGCCCGAACCTAGCCTGTCTGTCGATTGGCCCGCACGTGTTCTACGCCGCATCGAACGCGCGCATCTTTCCGTGGGCTTGAGCTGAAGGTAAGGCGGCTGGCACATTCCATGCAGATCTCGTTTCTTCTCAACGGAGAGACCGTCACGGCCGAGACGCGCCCGACCGCCACGCTGCTCGACTGGCTGCGCGAGAGCCGCGGCCTGACGGGCACCAAGGAAGGCTGCAACGAGGGCGATTGCGGCGCCTGCACCGTGATCGTGACCGATGCCGGCGGCCCCCGCGCGCTCAATGCCTGCATCCTCTTCATGGGTCAGCTGCCGGGCCGCGCGGTGCGCACGGTCGAAGGCATCTCGGGGCCCGACGGCACGCTGCATCCCGTACAGCGCGCGATGATCGACGCCCACGGATCGCAATGCGGGTTCTGCACGCCGGGCTTCGTCGCCTCGATGGCCTGCGCGCATCTGCAGGGGGCCACGGATCACGACGACCGGCTGGCCGGCAATCTCTGCCGCTGCACGGGCTACGCCCCGATCGTGCGGGCCGCGCGCGCCGCCGAAAGTGCGCCGGTGCCGGACTGGATGCACGACGTCGCGCCGATGTCCCTTGCCGTCCCGGGCGAGGCGCCCGATGTCTCGGGCGATACCGCGCCGTCCCATGCCGGGGTCGCCGCCGATTGGGGGCACCGCGATCCGGTGGCCGGCACGGGTGCGTCGGGCGCGGGCGATCCGGGCCAGGGCGCGGACGCCTACCGGCCCCGGACGCTCGATGCGTTCGCCACGTGGTATGTCGAGAACCCGGAGGCGACGCTGGTGGCCGGCGCGACCGATGTGGGCCTCTGGGTCACCAAGGGGCTGCGCGATCTCGGGACCGTGGCCTTTCTCAACGACATCGCCGAGATGACGCAGGTGGACGTCTCGGAGAGCGGCATCCGCGTGGGCGCGGGCGTCACCGTCGCGGCGCTCCGCACTGCCGTGGCCGAGCGGTACCCGTCGCTGGCCGAGCTGCTGCGCCGGTTCGGCTCGCAGCAGGTGCGCGAGGCCGCCACGATCGGCGGCAACATCGCCAACGGATCGCCGATCGGCGACGCCGCCCCCGCGCTCATCGCGCTGGGCGCGCGGTTGCACCTGCGCCGCGGCGCGGATCGGCGCGAGATCGCGCTCGAGGATTTCTTCGTCGATTACGGCAATCAGGACCGCGGCCCCGGCGAGTTCGTCGAGGCGGTGACGATCCCGCGCAGCACTGGGCGGCTCGAGTGCCACAAGATCTCCAAGCGGTTCGACCAGGACATCTCGGCGCTTTGCGGCTGCGTCCATTTCGAGATGGACGGCGATGTCGTGTCGGATATCCGGATCGCGTTCGGGGGCATGGCGGGCACGCCGCGCCGGGCGCCCGCGGCCGAGGCCGCGTTCCGGGGCCGCCGCCTCGACGAGGGACTGGCGGAGGCCAAGGCCGCCCTCGCGCAGGATTTCACGCCGCTGTCGGACATGCGGGCCTCGGCCGGTTACCGGCTCGACGCGGCGCGCGGCGTGCTGGAGCGGGTCTGCGACACGGGAACCGGCCCGCGTCACGTGCTGGAGGTGCAGGCATGAGCATCGCGCGCGCCATGCCCCACGATTCCGCCGCGCTGCACGTCACGGGCGCCGCGCGCTATGTCGACGACATCCCCGCGCCGGCCAATTGCCTGCATTTGGCGTTCGGGCTGTCGGACGTGGCGCATGGACGGATCGTGTCGGTCGATCTCGACGCCGTGCGCGCCGCGCCGGGGGTGACGCTGGTCCTCGCTGCCGGGGATCTGCCGTTTGCCAACGACGTCTCGCCCTCGGCGCATGACGAGCCGCTGCTGGCCGAGGGGCATGTCCATTACATGGGCCAGCCGATCTTCGTCGTGGCCGCGACGACGCATCTGGCCGCGCGGAAGGCAGCGCGGCAGGCGCGGATCGAGATCGAGCCCCTGCCCGCGATCCTGAGCCTCGACGACGCGCTCGCCGCCGATGCCCGGTTCGAGGACGGGCCGCGGATCTATGCCAAGGGCGACGCCGCGGCGGCGATCGGGCGGGCCGCACATCGCCTCTCGGGCCGGATCGAGATCGGCGGGCAGGAGCATTTCTACCTCGAGGGGCAGGCCGCGCTCGCCCTGCCGCAGGATGGCGGCGAGATGGTCGTCCATTCCTCGTCGCAGCATCCGACCGAGATCCAGCATAAGGTGGCCGAGGCGCTGGGCCTGCCGATGAACGCTGTGCGGGTCGAGGTCCGGCGGATGGGCGGCGGGTTCGGCGGCAAGGAGAGCCAGGGCAACGCCCTGGCCGTGGCCTGCGCCGTGATGGCGGCCGCGACGGGCCGACCGTGCAAGATGCGCTACGACCGCGACGACGACATGGTCATCACCGGCAAGCGGCACGATTTCCGCATCGAGTACGATGTGGGCCACGACGAGGCGGGCCGGATCGAGGGGATCGCCTTCACGCAATATGCCCGCTGCGGTTGGGCGCAGGACCTGTCGCTGCCTGTGGCCGACCGGGCGATGCTGCATGCCGACAATGCCTATCTGCTGGAGAACGTGACCATCACGTCGCACCGGCTCAGGACCAACACGCAATCGGCCACGGCCTTTCGCGGCTTCGGCGGGCCGCAGGGCATGGTCGGGATCGAGCGCGTGATGGACGAGATCGCGCACCGGCTCGGGCGCGATCCGCTGGAGGTGCGGCGCGCGAATTTCTATGCGTCGGCGCACGATGTCGCGGCCGGACCGGGGGGCCAGCCCCCCGGAGCCCCCCGGAGTATTTCGGGACAGATGAAGCAGGGGCGCGGCCTCGTCGGGGGCGAGACGCCGGTTCATGGGGCGGGCGACATCGCCAGCCGCGGCGCGATGGCCGAGCAGGCCGAGCCGGTCGGCCCGGTGACCGATCCGGGCGACGTGCAGACGACGCCCTATCACATGCCGGTCACGGATTTCATCCTGCACGAGATGGTCGATCGCCTGGTCGAGACGTCGGATTACGCGGAGCGGCGGCGGGTGGTCGCCGAGTGGAACGCCGGGAATGCGGTTCTGAAGAAGGGGATCGCGCTGACGCCGGTGAAGTTCGGGATCTCGTTCACGCTGACGCATCTCAACCAGGCGGGCGCGCTGGTCCATGTCTATCAGGACGGGTCGGTGCACCTCAACCACGGCGGGACCGAGATGGGACAGGGGCTGCATCAGAAGGTGCGGCAGGTCGCGGCCGAGCGGTTCGGCATCGACGCGGAGCGCGTCCGGATCAGCGCGACGGATACCGGCAAGGTGCCCAACACGAGCGCCACGGCCGCCTCGTCGGGGGCCGATCTCAACGGGATGGCCGTCGCCGCGGCCTGCGACACGATCCGCGACCGGATCGCGGCCTTCCTTTCGGAGCTGCATCAGGCGCGGGTCGAGAGCGTGGTCTTCGAGGCGGGCGAGGTCCGGGTCGGCGGCGAGAGCTATGACTTCGCCAAGGCCGTGCAGCTTGCCTATCAGGGGCGGATCAGCCTGTCGGCGACCGGGTTCTACGCCACGCCCGGGATCGAATGGGACCGGATCGCCGGCAAGGGCCGGCCGTTCTTCTATTTCGCCCACGGCGCCGCGGTGAGCGAGGCGGTGATCGACACCCGCACCGGCGAGAACCGGCTGCTGAGGGTGGATATTCTTCACGATGCGGGACGCTCGCTGAACCCCGCGCTGGATGTGGGCCAGATCGAGGGCGGGTTCGTGCAGGGCGCGGGATGGCTCACCACCGAGGAGCTGGTCTGGGACGATCGCGGCAGGCTTACGACGCATGCGCCCTCGACCTACAAGATCCCGGCGGCCTCGGACCGGCCCGAGATATTCAACGTGGCGCTCTGGGACGGCGAGAACGCCGCCGAGACGATCTATCGCTCCAAGGCGGTGGGCGAGCCGCCGCTGATGCTCGGGATCAGCGCGCTGATGGCGCTGTCGGACGCGGTGGCGTCCTGCGGGCCGCATTACCCCGCGCTCGACGCGCCGGCCACGGCCGAGCGGGTTCTGGCCGCCGTCGCGAGGGCGCGGGGATGAGGGCCATCCGCGTCACGATCGCCCATGCGCGCGGGTCTGTTCCGCGCGGCGTGGGCACGGCGATGCTGGTCTGGCCCGACCGGACCCGCGGCACGATCGGGGGCGGCGCGCTCGAATGGATGGCGATGGAAGAGGCGCGCGCGATGCTGGCCGACGGGCGCGATCGGGCGGAGCGTCTGGTGCCGCTCGGGCCCGCGCTCGGGCAATGCTGCGGCGGGGCGGTGACGCTGGACTTCGCGCTTGCCGAGGATCTGCCGGTCTCGGGCCGGCCGCTCTGGATCTGGGGTGCGGGGCATGTGGGTCGCGCGCTCGTCTCCGTGCTGGCGCCGCTCGAGGATCTGTCGATCACCTGGGTCGACGTCGCGCCCGACCGGTTTCCCGAGATCCCCCCGAACGTCACCCGGCTGGTGGCGGCCGACATGCCGCGCGCGGTGGCCCATGCGCCCGACGCGGCCGAGCATATCATCGTCACCTACAGTCACGAGATCGATCTCGCGCTCTGTCACGCGCTGCTGGGGCGGGCGACGGGGCCCGTGGGCCTGATCGGGTCGGAGACGAAATGGGCGCGGTTCCGCGCGCGGCTCGGGGCGCTGGGCCATGCGCCCGCGACCGTCTCGCGGATCGCCTGCCCGATCGGTCGGAAGGCGCTGGGCAAGCATCCGCAGGCGATCGCGGTGGGCGTCGCGGCGGAACTTCTGAGCCCGGCACGGGACCGCGAGAGGGCGGCGGGATGAGCGCGCCGTTGCTGGAGCTCTCCGGCCTCACCAAGGCCTATCCGGGCGTGGTCGCCAACGACGACGTGTCGTTCGGGATCGGTCGCGGCCAGATCCACGCCCTGCTGGGCGAGAACGGCGCGGGCAAATCGACGCTGGTCAAGATGATCTACGGGCTCGTCCGCCCCGACGAGGGCGAGATGCGGCTTGAGGGGCGCCCGCATGCGCCGGCGACCCCGCTCGAGGCGCGGGCGGCGGGCGTGGCGATGGTGTTCCAGCACTTCTCGCTCTTCGATGCGCTGGACGTGGCCGAGAACATCACGCTCGGCATGGCCGATCCGCCGCCGCGCCGCGATCTTGCCGAGCGGATCCGCAAGGTGAGCCGGGATTACGGCCTGCCGCTCGACCCGAACCGCATCGTCGGCGATCTGAGCGCGGGAGAGCGGCAGCGGGTGGAGATCGTACGCTGCCTGCTGCAATCGCCGAAGCTCCTGATCATGGACGAGCCCACCAGCGTGCTGACCCCGCAGGAGGTGGAGATCCTCTTTGCCACCTTGCGCAAGCTCTCGGCCGAGGGAACCGCGATCCTCTATATCTCCCACAAGCTCGACGAGATCCGCAGCCTCTGCGACGCGGCGACGATCCTGCGGCTCGGCAAGGTCGTCGGGGCTTGCGATCCGCGCGAGAGTTCCGCCCGCGAGCTGGCCGAGATGATGGTGGGCAGCGCGCTCAGCGCGCCCGCGCGCGGCGGCCATGTCGCGGGAGAGGTGATCCTCGAGGTCGAGGACCTGTCCTTGCCGCCCGCCCATGCCTTCGGCACGCCGCTGCGCAGGATCGGCTTCGGGCTCGCCAAGGGCGAGATCCTCGGGATCGGCGGCGTCGCGGGCAACGGTCAAGACGAATTGCTGGCGGCGCTCTCGGGCGAGCGTGTATCGCCCCGCGGTTCGGTCCGGCTGCGCGAGACGGATGTGTCGCGCATGGGGCCCGATGCGCGGCGCGCGCTCGGCCTGCTGTCGGCGCCCGAGGAACGGCTGGGCCATGCGGCGGCGCCCGACATGTCGCTCATGGAGAACGCGCTCCTGTCGGGGCACGGACGCAAGGCGCTCGCGCGGCGCGGGTTCGTGGATTGGGGCCGGACCGCCGCCTTCGCGCGCGACGTGATCGCGCGGTTCGACGTGCGCACGCCCGGCGAGCATGTCGCGGCGCGGGCGCTGTCGGGGGGCAATCTGCAGAAATTCGTGATCGGGCGCGAGGTGTTGCAGGCGCCCGACGTGCTGGTCGTGAACCAGCCCACATGGGGCGTCGATGCGGCCGCGGCCGCGGCGATCCGGCAGGCGCTTCTGGATCTGGCCGAAGGCGGGGCCGGCATCATCGTGATCAGCCAGGACCTCGACGAGCTGATGGAGATTTCCGACCGCTTCGCGGCGCTGAACGAAGGACGGCTGAGCGCCCCCGTCGCCACGGCCACGCTCGACGTGGAGCGGATCGGCCTGATGCTGGGCGGGGCGTGGGACCGGGAGAAAAGCCATGCGTGATCGCCGGGGTATTTTCGGCGCGGGCGGGCGGGCGCGATGATCCGGCTCGAGAAACGCAAGGAGCCGTCGACGCTCTGGTCCTATGCCACGCCGTTCCTGGCCGTCGCGCTGACCGTGCTGGCGGGCGGGCTGATGTTCGCGGCCCTCGGCACCGATCCGGTCGCCGCGATCCGGACGATCTTCTACGACCCGCTCTTCGATCCGCAATACGCGGCCTATTCGCGGCCGCAGCTTCTTGTGAAGGCGGCGCCGCTGATCCTGATCGCGACGGGCCTCGCGCTGGGGTTCCGGGCAGGCGTCTGGAACATCGGGGCCGAGGGGCAGTACATCATCGGCGCGCTGACGGGCGCGGGCGTGGGGCTCGCGCTCTATCCGGCCGAGACGCGCCTGATCTTTCCGCTGATGGTGGTGGCGGGCGCGCTCGGCGGGTGGGCCTGGGCGATGATCCCCGCGATCCTCAAGACCCGGTTCAACACCAACGAGATCCTGGTCTCGCTCCTGCTGGTCTACGTGGCCGAGAACCTGCTCGCCTCGATGGCCGTGGGGCGGCTCAGGAACCCCGAGGGCGGCGGCTTTCCGGGCTCGCGCAACCTCAGCCAGTGGGACGCGGCCGCCAATCCCGAACTCGTCGCCGGGACCGGCCTGCACTGGGGCGTGATCGCCGCGATCGCCGCGGTGATCTATGCCTATATCCTGCTGAACCGGCACCTGATGGGATTCAACATCCGGCTGACGGGACAGGCGCCGCGCGCCGCGCGCTTCGCCGGCGTCAGCCCCAACCGCATCGTCGTCTTCTGCCTCGGCCTGTCGGGCGCGCTGGCGGGGCTGGCGGGGCTTTTCGAGGTGACCGGCCCCGCGGGGCAGATCAGCATCGATTTCAACGTGGGCTACGGCTTCACCGCGATCATCGTGGCGTTCCTGGGGCGGCTGCATCCGCTGGGGATCGTTCTGGCGGGGCTGCTGATGGCGCTCACCTATATCGGGGGGGAGCTTGCGTCGTTCATGCTCAACATTCCCGCCGCGGCGATCCAGGCGTTCCAGGGGATGCTGCTGTTCTTCCTGCTGGCCGTGGACATGCTGACGAATTTCCGGATCCGCCTGGGCCGCGAGGCGCCGGCATGACGGCGCTGAAGGCAGGAGGTCACAGCTGATGTTCGGAACGATTTCGCCCACCCTGCTGGTCGCGGCGCTAATGGTCGCGGCAACGCCCATCCTGCTGGCCGCTCTGGGCGAGCTGGTGGTCGAGAAGGCGGGCGTGCTGAACCTCGGGGTCGAGGGGATGATGATCATCGGCGCGATCTGCGGCTTCGCCGTCGCGGTCGAGACCGGCTCGCCCGTGGCGGGCTTCGCGGGCGGAGCGCTCGGCGGGGCGGCGCTGTCGCTGGTCTTCGGTGTGCTGACGCAGTTCTTGCTGTCGAACCAGGTCGCGACCGGCCTCGCGCTGACGCTTTTCGGTCTGGGCCTCTCGTCGCTGCTGGGCCAGGGCTATGTCGGGATCAAGCCGCCCGCGACCGGCAGGCTCGATTTCGGGCCGCTCAGCGACCTGCCCTTCGCGGGGCGGGTGGTCTTCGGCCACGACTGGGTGGTCTATCTGAGCCTCGCGCTGACCGTCGGGATCTGGTGGTTCCTGCGGCGCAGCCGGGCGGGGCTCACCCTGCGCGCCGTGGGCGAAAGCCACGACGCGGCCCATGCGCTGGGCCTCAGGGTGCGGGCCACGCGGCTCGCCGCGATCGCGTTCGGCGGGGCCTGCGCGGGCCTCGGGGGCGCGTATCTGAGCCTCGTGCGGGTGCCGCAATGGACCGAGGGCATGACCTCCGGCGTGGGGTGGATCGCGCTCGCCATCGTGGTCTTCGCCTCGTGGCGGCCGGGCGGGGTCTTGCTGGGTGCCTATCTTTTCGGCGGCGTGACGGTATTGCAGCTGAACCTGCAGGCGGCCGGCGTGGCCATTCCGGTCGAATACTTGTCGATGTCCCCGTATCTGATAACGATTGCGGTGCTCGTCGTCATTTCGGCGCGCGGAACCCGGCGGTCCCTGGGGGCGCCCGCAGATCTTGGCAAGCAGTTCCACGCGACCCGCTAGAGGGGCGCGCGTAAAGAGGGGAAACGACATGCAACGCAGAACTTTCATGGGCGCCGTGGCGACCGCCGCGATCCTGGCCACCGGCGCGATCGCGCAGGACGATCCGGTCAAGGTGGGCTTCGTCTATGTGGGCCCGGTCGGCGACGGCGGCTGGACCTACGAGCACGACCAGGCCCGCCAGGCCGTCGAGGCCGAATACGGCGACCGGGTCGAGACCGTGTTTCAGGAGAGCGTGCCCGAGGG
Source organism: uncultured Paracoccaceae bacterium (assembly GCA_947489705.1). Taxonomy (GTDB): domain Bacteria; phylum Pseudomonadota; class Alphaproteobacteria; order Rhodobacterales; family Rhodobacteraceae; genus Palleronia. Next base: position 10,679 of record CANLEQ010000031.1, on the reverse strand, counting down.
CGCCGATGCCGAACGCGTCATGACGCAGATGGCGCTGTCGGGCGCGGATCTGATCTTCACCACCTCGTTCGGCTACATGGACCCGACGATGAACGTCGCCCAGAAGTTTCCCGACGTGAAGTTCGAGCACGCGACGGGCTACAAGACGGCCGAGAACGTGTCGAACTATTCCGCCCGCTTCTACGAGGGGCGCGCCGTGCAGGGCTTCATCGCGGGATCGATGACCGAGACCGACAAGATCGGCTACATCGCGTCCTTCCCGATCCCCGAGGTAATCCGCGGCATCAACGCGGCCTATCTCGCGGCCAGCAAGGTCAATCCCGATGTCGAGTTCAACGTGGTCTGGGCCTATACCTGGTTCGACCCCGCCAAGGAGGCGGACGCCGCGCAGGCCCTGATCGAACAGGGTGCCGACGTGATCCTGCAGCACACCGATTCCACCGCGCCGCAGGCCGCGGCCGAGGCGGCGGGCGATGTCATCACCTTCGGGCAGGCGTCGGACATGGCGGAATATGCGCCGATGCCGCGGGTAAGCTCGATCATCGACAATTGGGCCCCCTATTACATCGATCGCGTGGGCGCGGTCATCGACGGCACCTGGGAATCGCAATCGGTCTGGCAGGGGATCGGCGAGGGCATGGTCGGCATCGGCGAGATCACGGATGCGGTGCCCGAGGACATCCGCGAGGAGGCCACGCGGATCAAGGAGGCGATCGGCAGCGGCGAGATGCATCCCTTCACCGGGCCGATCAACCGTCAGGACGGCTCGGTCTGGCTCGAAGAGGGCGAGACGGCGGATGACGAGACCCTGCTCGGCATGGATTTCTACGTCGAGGGGCTGTCGGGTGAAATCCCGAACTGATCCCCCTCGATCACGCGGCCCCGCCTTCGGGCGGGGTCGCCGCCGCGGCGACAGCCTAGATCGCGCGGCCGGCGACCTCGGGCAGATAGAGCGCCACGCAATGAGCGCGGCCGCCCGCGATCGATGCCTTCATGAACTCCAGGATCTCCGCCTCGGCGGCCGATGTCAGGTCGGCCCGGTACCCCTGGTGCGTCCGGTACTCCGCGAACCCGGTCCCCGCTCCGGTCGAGAAGGCCATGTCCCACCCGTCGAAGAGGCGCCTGCTCTGGGCGCCCTGCGACAGGACGCGCAGGTCGGTGTGGCGGGTATCCTTGGTGATGAGCGATCTGAGCTCGGCCAGGTTTTCGTGTTCGCCCTCGATATACTGGACGTAGTAATCCTGTTCGCGGTGAAGATACCCGGTAATGCCCTTCTCGCGATTGCGGGCGCGGGCCGCGAGATAGATCAGCACGTCGTCCAACGATCCCATCGGCGTGGTGGCGCGGGATACGTACATCCATGAATCGAGCATTGGCCCTTCCTTTCATCGCGTGGAAGCTCGGATCCGCTCATGCCGGCCAAACATGAACGATCGGAAAGGCCACCGTGCGGCGCGCAAACGGGCGCGAAACTTCGCCGTGGGTCCCGGAGGGACCTTCCGTCGCCGGCGGCGCTCTGGCATCGTGGGCGCATGACCCAGATCAAAGCGCCAGACGGCACCGCCCTATCGCCCCTTTGCTTCGGCTGCATGCAGTTCGGCGGCAAGGCCGACGAAACCGCCAGCCGGGCCATGTTCGACGCCTGCCGGGAGGCCGGGCTGAATTTCTTCGACACCGCCCATGCCTATACCGACGGGACGTCGGAAACCTGGCTCGGGCGCTTCGCGGCGGCGGATCGCGATGGCCTGGTCGTGGCGAGCAAGTCGAATTACGCGCGCGGCAACGGACGCACAGCGATCCGCGAAAGCCTCGACGAGTCGCGCAAGCGGCTCGGCATGGACGTGATCGACATCTACTATCTGCACCATTGGGACGGGGATACGCCGCTCGAGGAATCGTTCGAGACCCTGGCCGAGTTGCAGCGCGAGGGAGGCTTTCGCCATATCGGCGTGTCGAACTTCGCCGCGTGGCAGGTCATGAAGGCCCAGGCCATCGCCGCGACGTTCGACACCCGGATCGACATCCTCCAGCCGATGTACAACCTCGTGAAGCGCCAGGCCGAGGTCGAGCTGCTGCCGATGTGCCGCGCGGAAGGGATCGCCGCGGCGCCCTATTCCCCGCTCGGCGGCGGCCTTCTGACCGGCAAGTACCGTGCGGGCGGCGCCGGACGGATCACCGAGAACGAGATGTATTCGACCCGCTACGGGCAGGACTGGATGCACAACGCCGCCTCCGACCTCGCGACGCTGGCCCGCGAGATGCGGGTCGACCCCGCGACGCTTGCCGTCGCCTGGGCCGCGCGGCATCCGGGCGTGACCGCCCCCATCATCAGCGCGCGCGACACCGAGCAGCTTCGCCCCTCGCTCGACGCGCTCGGCTTCGAGATGGACGACGACCTCTACGCCCGGATCTCGGCGCTGACCCCCACGCCGCCGCCTGCCACGGATCGCACGGAAGAGGCATGAGGGCCGACATCGCCGTCATCGGCGGCGGTGTCGCCGGGGTCTCGGCGGCGGCCGAGCTTTCGACCGACGCCGATGTCGTGCTGATCGAGGGCGAGGCCGGGCTCGGCTATCACGCCTCCGGCCGCTCGGCGGCGATGTTCCTGCCCTTCTACGGCAACGCGGTCATGCGCGTCCTCAACGAGGCGAGCGCCGAGCATCACCTCCATGCCGATGGCGGCGTGCTGAAACGGCGCCCCTTCCTGTCGCTGGCTCCGGCGGCGAAACGCGACCTGCGCGGGCCAGGCTAGATACGTGTTCCAGACCGCGCCGGCGGTCTCGCGTCTCCTGCGCGCGCTGATGACGGGGGCATCGCCCGAGCTCGATCGCGGAACCGTCGTGGCACTCGATCCCGCGCGGCTGATCTAGGGGGTGGCCCTGCGGGCGAGATGCCGGGCGGCGACGAAGAAGCCGCCGAGGACCAGGAGCGGCAGGACGAAGATCTTGAAGAGGAACACCGCCAGGATCATCACGAAGCTCGCCACGAGTTCGTCCGCCCGGCCATAGACCCCGGTGGCGAAATCGCGGTACTCGCCGATCGAGCCCAACGGTTCGATCAGGGTGACGATCCATCCCCCCTCCTCCTCGCCGGTGCCGGTCTCGGCGACCTCGGCGATGCCGCGGGTGATCTCGGCGATGATCGCCTGATGCCTGAGCCAGACGGCATCCGTCATCGCGTCGGCGACGGTCGCGGCCAGCACGAAGGCCAGCGGCAGGGCGAGTGCCAGGAACCCGCCATAGATCAGGAGCGGGCGCGACACCCCCGGCGAGCGGCCCACCCCCCGTTCGATGAGCGCGATCGCGCAGGCCAGCGCCACCAGCACCCAGCCGCCGACCCCGACGGGGCCCAGCGCCACGGCGAGCAACCCGGTCGCGGCCATCACCACGAAGATCGCGCCGGCCACGCGTTCGACCGTGTCGTCGATCGGCTCCAGCACCTTGAGAGGCTGCACGTTGCCCGACACGAAGAGCGATCCGCCCACCTCGACCTCCTGCGCGGTCGAGAGGAACGCGTTGAGCGTCCTGAGCGTCACGTAGGTCGCCGCGGCATTCGTCGCGACGGTCTCGGCGTAACCCTGCGCGCGGGTGACGAGCGGATTGTCGCGCGCGAAAAGCGCGACGCCGGCGGCGAGGATCGCCACAACGATCAGCACCGCCGTCACCCGCATGCGCGCAGCCTCGGGACGTGTCGTGGAACTGCGGCCATGGGGCGTGTCCTCGGTGGCGGCGGCGGGCGCCGAATGTCCGGACAGGACATAGCCGAGGCGGAGCGATTCACCAAACGGAACCTGCCGGGCGCGTCGGACCCCAAGATCAAACTGGTCCTGTCCTTCGACGTGATGTAGCGTCGCGCCAAGAGGTGGATTCCGTCCGCGGCCGGCATCGCGCCCTTCTGGCACAATCGGAGGCACAGCCCATGACCCTTCCCTTCCAGGTGAACGACCCGCGCGACGTGATCGAGGCGGATCGCCGTCATGTCTGGCACCATCTGACCCAGCATGCCCCCTATCTCGATGCGGATATCGACCCGCGCATCATCGTGGAGGGCAAGGGCCTCAAGCTCTGGGACATCACCGGCAAGGAGCATCTCGACGCCGTGTCGGGCGGCGTCTGGACCGTCAATGTAGGCTACGGGCGCGAGCGGATCGCCGACGCGGTGCGCGACCAGCTCGTCAAGATGAACTTCTTCGGCGGATCTCTGGGCTCGATCCCGGGCGCGCGCTTCGCGGAACGCCTGATCGAGAAGATGCCGGGCCTGAGCCGCGTCTATTATTCCAATTCCGGCTCCGAGGCGAACGAGAAGGCCTTCAAGATCGTCCGCCAGATCGCGCACAAGCGGTATGGCGGCGCCAAGCACAAGATCCTCTACCGCGACCGCGACTATCACGGCACCACGATCGGCTGTCTCTCGGCCGGCGGCCAGCAGGAGCGCAACGCGCAATACGGCCCCTTCGCGCCCGGCTTCGTCGAGGTGCCGCATTGCCTCGAATACCGCAAGGACGAGCTTGGCCTCGGGCATCTCTCGGGTGCCGATTTCGGGCGGGCCGCGGCCGACCTCATCGAGGACGTGATCCTGCGCGAGGGGCCCGACACGGTCGGCGCGCTCTGCCTCGAGCCCGTGACGGCCGGCGGCGGCGTCATCCCGCCGCCCGAGGGCTATTGGGAGCGGGTGCAGGAGATCTGCCGCAAGCACGACATCCTGCTGATCATCGACGAGGTCGTGTGCGGCGTGGGTCGGACCGGCACCTGGTTCGGCTATCAGCAATACGGCGTGAAGCCCGACATCGTGACGATGGCCAAGGGCGTAGCCAGCGGGTACGCCGCGATCTCGTGCTGCGTCACCACCGATGCGGTCTTCGAGATGTTCCGCGACGACGACGGCGATCCGCTGAACTATTTCCGCGACATCTCGACCTTCGGCGGCTGCACCGCCGGGCCCGCCGCGGCGCTCGAGAACATGGCGATCATCGAGGAGGAGGATCTTCTCGCGAACGTCAACGCCATGTCGGAGCGGATGATCGGAAATCTCGAGGCGCTTGCCGACAAGCACGCGGCGATCGGCAACGTGCGGGGCAAGGGCCTGTTTCTCGGGGCGGAACTGGTCGCCAACCGCGACACGCGCGAGGTCCTGCCCGAGCCGAAGGTTCAGGCCATCGTCAAGGATTGCATGGCCCAGGGCGTCATCATCGGGGCGACCAACCGCTCGGTGCCGGGGCGCAACAACACGCTGTGCTTCAGCCCCGGCCTGATCGCGACGGCCGACGAGATCGACCAGATCACCGATGCCGTCGACCAGGCGCTGACCCGGATCCTGGGCTGAGCCGACCGGCCTCGCGCGCGGCGCGGCGGCATGGCCGTCCGCGCGCCAATCTCCATGACCCGGCGAGGGACAGATGACGATACAACCGGACTGGATCGCGGTCGATTGGGGTACGACCCATGCCCGGGCCTGGGCGATGTCGGGCGCGGAGGTGATCGCCGAGGCGCCGCGCGGCCCCGGCATGGGAGAGCTCGCGCCCGACGCGTTCGAGGGCGCGTTCCTGAAGATGATCGCCGGCTGGAACGTCGCGGAGGCCACGCACGTCGTCGCCTGCGGCATGGTCGGCGCGCGGCAGGGATGGGCGGATGCCGGCTATCGCGCGGTTCCGGCCGCCCCCCTTCCGGAGCGGGTGGCACGCGTCGATACGGCCGATCCGCGCCTCGATCTGCGCATCCTGCCCGGGCTGAGCCAGGCGTCGCCTGCCGACGTGATGCGCGGCGAGGAGACCCAGATCGCCGGGTTCCTCGCCCTCAACCCCGAATTCGACGGCGCGATCTGCCTGCCCGGCAGCCATTCGAAATGGGTGCAGGTCAGCGCGGGAGAAGTCGTGTCGTTCCGCACCATGATGACCGGCGAGCTTTTCGCGGCGCTGTCGCGCCATACCGTCCTGCGCCATTCGGTCGGCGACGGATGGGACGAGGACGCATTCGAAGCCGGCCTGTCCGACACGCTCAGCCGACCCGAATCGCTGGCCGCGAAACTCTTTTCCATCCGCGCCGAGGGGCTTCTGGCCGATCTTTCCCAGGCGGCGGCGCATGCGCGCCTGTCCGGACTGCTGATCGGGGCGGAACTTGCGGCGGCGAAACCCTATTGGCTCGGTATGCCGGTCGCTCTGATCGGCGACGCCACGCTGGCGGGACATTACGCGACCGCGCTCGGGATGCAGGGATGCCAGGTCCTGCGCACGCGCGGCGAAGCGCTGACGTTGCGCGGCCTGACCGCCGCCTGGCGCACGATCAAGGGAGACCCATCATGAGCCGCCAACTCATCGCCATCTTGCGCGGGATCGACCCGAGCGAGGCCTCGGCCGTGGCGCGGGGGTTGATTGATGCCGGGATCACCCGGATCGAGGTGCCGCTTAACTCCCCCGATCCGCTGACCTCGATCCGCACGATGGCGACCGAATTCGGGCACGAGGCGCAGATCGGCGCCGGGACCGTGCTCGCCACCGGGCAGGTCGACGCGGTGCGGGAGGCGGGCGGACGCATGGTCGTGTCGCCCTGCTTCGACGCGGAAGTCGTGGCGCATACCCGCAGCCTGGACCTCGAGAGCTATCCCGGCGTCCTCACGCCGTCGGAATGTTTCGCGGCGCTGCAGGCAGGCGCGACCGGGCTCAAGGTCTTTCCGGCCTTCCAGATGGGCCCCGAGGGGCTCAAGGCGCTGCGCGCCGTGCTGCCGATCGAGACGCAGGTCTTCATGGTGGGCGGCGTGGGGCCGGAGAACTTCGCCGAATGGGTCCGGGCGGGCGCCTCGGGCTTCGGCATCGGCAGCGCGCTCTACCGTCCGGGCGATGCCGCCTCCGACGTCGCCGCACGCGCGCGCGACATGGTCGCGGCCTATGACGAGGTGATCCAATGACCTACCGCACCGGCCAACCCGAAATCCACGACACGACGCGCTGCCTTTTGGGCGAAGGGGCGCTCTGGCATCCCGAACGCGAACAGCTCTTCTGGTGCGACATCCTGTCGAGCCGGGTCCTGTCGCGCGCGGGCGACGAGCTGCTCTCGTGGAATTTCGAGAGCTACGTCTCGACGCTGGCCTGGGTCGACCGCACGCATCTCCTGGTCGCGACGCGCGAGGACCTGACCCTGCTCGACATCGAGACCGATGCGCGCGAGACGATCTGCCCGCTCGAGGCCGACATGCCCGACAATCGACCGAATGACGGGCGGGCCGATCCCGCGGGCGGCTTCTGGATCTCGACCATGGGCCTCGACAAGAGCGTGGGCACTGGAAGCCTCTACCGGTATCATCGCGGCGAGCTGCGCCGGCTCAAGGGCGGGATGAGCATCGGCAACGCGATCTGCTTTTCGCCGGATCGCGACAGGGCCTATTTCACCGACACGCCGACGCAGATGATCATGACGTGGCGGCTCGGCGACGACGGCTGGCCCGAGGACAAGCCCGAAACCTGGCTCGACCTGCGCGGGACGCCCTATTTCCCCGACGGCGCGGTCTGCGACAGCGACGGTAATCTCTGGTCCGCGCAATGGGGCAGCGGGCGCGTCGCGTGCTATTCGCCGCAGGCCGAGCTTCTCCAGACGGTCGAACTGCCGGCGTCGCAGACGACCTGCCCCGCCCTGGGCGGCCCGGATCTCTCGACGCTCTTCGTCACCTCTGCGATGGTCGGATTGCCCGAGCCCGAGGTCGGCCTCGAGGACGGGCACGGCATGACATTCGCGGTAAAGACCGATGCGCGCGGTCAGGCCGAACATCGCGTGATCCTCTAGGGTCCGACATTCAAGGGCGCCGTGACGCGCCGCAACATCATTTCCCGGAGGGATCATGGGTATGACCGGTTTCGGAACTTTGTCTGACGGGCGCGCCGTCGACCGCATCACGCTTTCGAACGGAACGCTCGAGGTGAGCCTTCTGACGCTGGGCGCGCTGATCCAGGACGTGCGCCTCGCGGGCGTGGACTTTCCGCTGACGCTCGGCGGGCGCTCGCCGCGCGACTACGAGGGGGTGATGGCGCATTTCGGCGCGATCATGGGGCCCGTCGCCAATCGTATCCGCGATGCCCGCGCCGAGATCGACGGCCGGGACTACCGCTTCGACGCCAACCAGGACGGGCTGCACACGCTGCATGGCGGCTCGGCCGCGACGCATCTCAAGATCTGGCGCGTGGCCGATCGCGACGAGACCAGCGTGACCTTCGCGCTCGACCTGCCCGACGGCGAGGGCGGGTTTCCGGGCAAGCGCCGGATCGAGGCGACCTATGCGCTCGACGGTGCCGCGCTGACGCTGGAATTGCGGGCCTCGACGGATGCGCCGACGCTGATCAACCTCGCGAGCCACGGCTACTGGACGATGCAGCCCCCCGGCGACTGGAGCGGTCAGCGCCTCCGCATCGCCGCGGATCGCTACCTGCCCACCACCGACGACAATCTGCCGACGGGCGAGATCGCGAACGTGGCGGGCACGCCCTACGATTTCCGCGACGAGGTCACGCTCGACAGCGGCACCGCCCCCAAGCTCGACCACAATTTCTGTCTCGCCGACGCGCCGCGCGAGATGACCGAAGCGGCGCGGCTGACCGGCCCCTCCGGCCTCTCGCTCACCATCTCGACCACGGCGCCGGGCCTGCAGGTCTTCGGCTTCGGCAGTTTCGAGGTCGAGGACGACACGATCCACGGTCGCCCCTACCCGACATTCGCGGCCCTCGCCTTCGAACCGCAGCACTGGCCCGACGCGGCGACCCACGACGCCTTTCCGTCGATCCTGCTGCGGCCCGGCGACGTCTACGAACAGAGGTCGCGGTTCGCATTCACATCCGGGGCGGACTGAGCACACGCCCCGGATGCCCGCGCGTCACAAGGCGAAGAGACGCCTCAGCTTGTCGGTCGCCCGGTCGATCCCCTCGCCATAGCCGAGCGGCTCGAAGAGATCGCCGTTCGCGTCGAAGAGCAGCACGCTCGACGAATGGTCCATGCTGTAGCCGCCGCCCTCGAGCGGCACCCTGCGCGCATAGATGCGGAAATCGGCGATCGCCTCTTCGACGGCCTCGGGCGATCCGGTGACGCCGGTGACGCCCGGCGCCCACGAGACATAGTCGCGCATGATCTCGGTCGTGTCGCGCTCGGGATCGACGGTGACGAAGAAGACGCGCAGATCCTCGCCCTCCTCGGCCATCGCCTCCTGCCACTCCGCGGCATCGGCCAGCGTGGTGGGGCAGACGTCGGGGCAATGGGTGAAGCCAAAGAACACGGCCGAGGGCGTGCCTTCCAGCGTCTCTTCGGTGAAGGTTCCGCCATCGGTCGTGACGAGCTCGTAGTCGCCCTTGCCGATCGTGTCGCCGACCTCCGCCGTCATCCGCGGCTCGACCACGCGCAGCCAGAGAAGACCGAGGACCGCCATCGCGACCAGCGCCCAGAGCGCCAGGATGACCGGTCTGAGACGGCCCGCCATCAATGCGTCCCCCCGTGTTCCATGACGCCGGTGGCATCCGTGTCGGCGATGGCGAGCGGAACGCTCACCTCGCCCGCCTGCTCGAAGGTCAGGGTGACCTGCGCGATCTCGCCCGCGACGAGCGGGGCCAGAAGGTCCGTGAACATGATGTGATAGCCGCCGGGACGAAGCTCGACCGTTTCGCCCGCCGGGATCGGCAGGCCGTCGTCGAGCGCGCGCATCCGCATCACATCGCCCTCCATCTGCATCTCGTGCAGCTCCGCGCGGCCCGAGACGGTCGAGCTCACCGAGAGCAGCCGATCGTCGGTATCGCCGGAATTGCTGATCGTCATGTAGCCGCCGCCGACCGGCGCATTGGGCAGGGTCGCACGCGAGAACGCGCCGGTGATTGTCAGCGCGCCCGCCTCGACGGCGCTGGCGCCGCGCGCCATCTCGTGGTCGTCGCCATGCGACGCGGCCAGGGTGATCGCGGCGTGCGATGCCTCGGCATGCGCCGCGCAGGCGATGGCGGCAGGCGCCGGGAGCGACAGGGCCGCGACGGCGAGAAGGGATCTGGTGAATGTCATGTCTGGGTCCGTTTGTCCGAATGCGTGCGCCATGGGGCGCGGCCGATAACCTAAAAAGGAAGGGCCCCGTCCGGCGCGACGCACCGGGGCGGGAATCAGGTCGGGGATCAGATCCGGACGGGCGGCGCGCGGACCGGCCGGTCGCCCCGCAGGGCGCGCGGCCCGTGCACGAGGTCGGCCGACGACGGCACCTCCGCCCCCGGCAGGACCAGCGCCACGGCCTGCGCGGCGCGGATCCACGGCGGATCGGGCAGAAGGTGACAGAACGGACAGCGGTGATCGGCCGCCCCCTCCGAAGCGAGGCAGAGATCGGACGATGCGGCTCCAAGTGCCGCCAGCGACGCCGTCCGCGCGGCGGCATCGCGATCGGGCGACATCAGCGCCGCCGAGACGGCCCCCGCCAGGATCAGCGTCAGGACCAGCACGGCATGGATCGGGCGGGCGTTCATGGCCCCCGTCATGCACCAATCGCGCGGCTGCGGAAAGAGGCACAATTGCCGCGTCACGGGGACGGAGACGATGCGGTGGCCGGCACCTTACACCAACGGCCCTAACCATTGACTGCTTTGGCGTAGTCCCGGTTCGTAGTGGTGGCTCGGGGAAACTGAACAAGGGTTTTGAGTGGATGATCCGCGCAAGATCGGCATGATGCCGATGAGCGAG
>CANLEQ010000030.1 GCA_947489705.1 uncultured Paracoccaceae bacterium | reverse complement strand
CGAGATCACCCGAAGCATCGACAAGATGCCCATGCGCCGCCAGGAAATCCGCGAACGCTCGACCGCCACCCCGTAACGCGCAGCCCCCGGTCCCGCCCGGGAAGGCACGTCCGGCAACTCGCAGACCCCCTCCGCAAACACCCTTTCACTCGCTACCGCGCGGGAGGTGTCGAGACCTGCGGCCTTCCACCGGCCATGCGATCGCGCTCGGCCACACGGTGACGCGGGCGGATTTGCGGCTTGACTTGTTTCACGTATGCGAAAATAGTTCCCTGTACATGGAAGCGAGGGGAGGCGCCGACATGATCGTTCGCCAGGCCGACAATGTCCTTCGGTGTCTCGAATACTTCGCGTCGGAACAGGCGCCGGCGACGCTCAGCGTCCTGTCGGACCGGCTCGACCTGCCGATCTCCAGCACCTCCAACCTGATCGAGACGCTCCGAAACCGGGGGTATCTCTACGAGGTGCGGCAGCGCGGGGGCTTCTATCCCACCCGGCGGCTCAGGGACCTGGGCGAGGCGATCGATGCCGGCGATCCGGTGCTCGGCCTCGTTCGCGAGACGATGGTCGACCTTTGCAGGCAGACGGGCGAGACGATCCTGCTGGGCGCGCGCAATGCGAGCGAGATCGTCTATATCGAGGTGGTCGAAAGCCCGAAGCCGATCCGGTATGCGGCGCGGATCGGCGACCGCAAGCCGATCTATGCGGTGTCGGGCGGCAAGGCGATCCTGGGGCTCCTGCCCGAGGCCGACATCGAACCGCAGATTGCACGGCTCGACTTCTCCGCCGCCGCGCCAACCTCGATCACGGATCCGGCGAAGCTGCTCGGCGTGCTCACCGAGGGGCGGCGGCGCGGATGGCATCTCAACGCGACCGAATTCACGCCCGAAGTGTCCGGCGTCGGCGTCGGGTTGCAGGTCGCGGGACGGACCCTCGGCCTCTCCGTCGCGGGGCCGAACTACCGCATGGACGGCCGCCACGAGGAGCTTGCGGCGTGCCTCATGGATCATGCGGCAGAGCTTCGCGGACGTCTCGGGGAGGGCCCGGGATGATCCGCAGGCTCGCACGCATCGGCACGGCGATCGACCGGGCGTTCACCGCGGTGGCGGCACTCGCGCTGGCGCTGCTGACGCTGCTCATCGTGGCGGATGTCTCGCTGCGCTACGGGATCGGACGGCCGATCTTCTTCGCCCATGACGTGGTCGTCCTCTACCTCACCCCGGCGCTGTTCTTCTTCGGCTTCGGGCCGACGCATTGGCGCCGCGAGCATCTGGCCGTCGACATCCTGACGACGCGGTTGCCGCCGCGCGGCCAGGCGCTTTCGGACCTGCTCACGAACGCGATCGGCCTCTTCGTCTTCGGGATACTGCTCTTCGTCTCGTGGGAGCGGTTCGCCAAGAGTTTCGCGGCGGGAGAGCGGATCGCCTCGATCGTGCCCTGGCCCGCCTGGGCGAGCTATGCGCTGGTCCCGGTCGGCACGGCGGCGCTGGTCGCGGTCTGCGCGATCCGGCTTTTGGGCGCGATGCGCACGATCGCGACCGGCGTGCCGGAGGATCGGGCATGACCTCGCTTCTCGTCGTTCTGGGGCTACTCACGCTTCTGCTGCTTGGCGTTCCGGTCGGTTTCGCGCTGACCGTGACGGGGCTTGCGGGATTGATCTCGATCGTCGGGTTCGGCTCCGCGCTGTCGGTGATGTCGACCACGCCGCTCTCGACGACCAACGGCTACGAGCTGATCGCGGTGCCGCTCTTCATCCTGATGGCGGAATTCGTGGTGGTGAGCGGCATCGCCGACCGGACGTTCCGGGCGATCACGATCTGGGTCGGACGGCTGCCCGGCGGGCTGGCCGTGGCCACGGCGCTGGCCGGAGCGGGGTTCGGCGCGATCTCGGGATCCTCGACCGCAGCCGCCGCGGCGCTGTCGTCGACCTCGATCCCGGCCATGCAACGCGCGGGCTACGAGCCGAAATTCTCGGCGGGCGTCGTCGCCGTGTCGGGAACGCTCGCGATGCTGATCCCGCCGTCGATCGCGCTGGTCCTCTACGGGATCATCGTGGAGGCCGACATCGCCGCGCTGCTGATCGGGGGAATCATGCCCGGCCTGCTGGTGACGGCGGCCATCGTCGTGACGATCTACCTGCTTTTGTGGCGCGATCCCGCGCTGGCCCCGGCCGCGCGCCCCTATCCCTGGCGCGAGAAGGCGTCGGCGCTGAAGGCGATCGGGCCGATGCTGGTGCTGCTCTTCTGCGTCACCGGATCGATCTATGCCGGCATCGCGACGCCGACGGAGGCGGCGGGCCTCGGCGCCTTCGGGGCCTTCGTCCTGGCGGCGGCCTTCCGGACGCTGACGCTGCAATCGACATTCGACGCCCTGGCGCGGGCGGTGCGGGCGACCTGCATGATCTTCCTCATCATCATCGGCGCGCATGTGTTCGGCTATGTTCTGACGCTCGGGCAGATCACGCCGGGCTTCGTCGCGTGGCTGACCGCGCTCGACGTGTCGGTCTATGTCATCATGGCGGGGATCGTCGTCTTCTACCTGATCCTCGGCTGCTTCATGGACCAGATCGCGATCCTGATCCTGACCGTGCCCGTCATGACGCCGGCGATCGTGTCGCTCGGCTTCGATCCGGTCTGGTTCGGGGTTCTGGTCGTCGTCGCCGCCGAGGTCGGGATGATCACGCCGCCGCTCGGTCTCAACATCTTCGTCGTGGCGCGCTACGCGGACCGGCCCCTGTCGGAGATCTTTCGCGGCGTCCTGCCCCATATCGCGGCGCATGTCGTCGTACTCGCCCTGCTGGTGGCCTTCCCGCAGATCGTCCTCTGGCTGCCCGGCACGATCCAACAATGAAAAGGGACATGATGGATATCGACCCCGAACGCTTCTTCACCACCGAAGCCACCGCCGAGGCCTATTCGCCGCGCGGCCATTCGGGCACCACGAACCGGCGCCTCGTCTCGCCCGAGACCGGGGCCACGCATCTGGAGGTGCTGGTGGGCACGATCGAGCCCGGACAGGGCGCCTCGCCGCACCACCATCCCGGCATCGACCAGTTCTGCTGGATGCTCGAGGGACGCGCCCGCGTCGAGATCGGCGGGCTGACCCGCGAGATCGGACCGGGGGAATCGTGCTTCTTTCCCGCCGATACGAGCCACACCTTCACGGCGCTCGGACCCGACGAGGTCCGCGTGCTGATCGCATACGGGCCCCCTTACGGCGAAGGGGCCCGGATCGAAGACTGAACCGTCACGACAAGGGAGGAGTGACAATGACCCATCTGCAGACCCTCAAGACCCTGACCGGGCTCGGCATGCTGATCGGCACGCCGGCCGTCGCGCAGGAGGTGACCCTCAAGATCGCGGATTCGCTGCCCGCCGACCACATCATCACGCGCAACACCACCGACGTCTTCATGGAACGGGTCGAGGAGGAACTGGGCGACCGCGTCGCGTTCCAGCATTTCCCGGCCGAGCAGCTCGCCAAGGCCAAGGACATTCTGTCGATCACGCAGGCCGGGATCGCCGATATCGGCTATGTCGTGCCCTCCTACGTGTCCGAGAAGATGCCGCTCGGGGGCGTCGTGGAACTTCCCGGCGAGATCGCGTCGTCCTGCGAGGGGACGCTCGCCTTCGCCGAGATGACCCGCCCCGGCGGGACGCTCGACGAGCTGGAATTCGCACCGAACGGCGTGCGCGTTCTCTACAACGTCGCGCTCTCGCCCTATCAGGCGATCTTCTCGAAGCGGGCCGATGTGGGTTCGCTGGAAGCGATGCAGGGCAAGAAGGTCCGGTCCAACCCCGGCGCGATGGAGCTGTCGCTGCAATCGATCGGCGGCGTGCCGGTCCGGATGACCCCGCCCGAGATCTACGACGCGATGAGCAAGGGCACCATCGACGGCGCGCTGCTGCCGTTCACCTCGACGTTTTCCTACGGGCTCGACCAGATCACCGGCTCGGCCACGCGCGGTGCCAATTTCGGGTCGGTCGGCATCACCTATGCGATTTCGCAGCAGAAATGGGACAGCCTCGCACCGGACGTGCAGGAGGTCCTGACCGAAGTCGGCGAAGAGGTGACCCGCGCGGCCTGCGAGGCCTTCGATCAGGCGGAGGTCGAACTGGCCGACGAACTGGCCGCGGCCGGCAAGAACGTCTTCACGCTCGACGAGGCGGCATCGGCCACCCTCAAGGAGAATTTCGCCTCGGTCGCGGAGGACTGGGCGACGAATCTCGACAATCGCGGCAAGCCGGGCAGTGACATCCTGTCGGAATTCCGCGAGAACGTCGCGGCCCTGCGCGACGGTTCGAGCTGACGATATGCGGTGCCCCCCGCGGGGGGGCATCACCCCCATCGAGAGGCAAAAGTGCATGTACGACCTGTTGAAGGGGATCCGCGTGGTGGAACTCTCCACCATCATCCTCGGCCCGATGGCAGGGCAGATCCTCGCCGACAACGGCGCCGACGTGGTCAAGGTGGAGGCCCCCGAGGGCGACCTCGCGCGACAGATCGAGCCGCGCTCGCCCGACGGCGAGGGGGCGATGTTCGTCAACACCAACCGCAACAAGCGCAGCATCGCCCTCGACCTCAAATCCGAGACCGATCGCGAGATCCTTTGCCGCCTCGTGGACGGGGCGGACGTGTTCCTTCACAACATGCGCCTGGCGGCGATCGAGCGTCTCGGCTTCGGGCCTGCAGCCATGCGTGCGCGGAACCCGGCGCTCATCTATTGCTCGGCGATCGGCTACGGGTCGGGGGGGCCCTACGCCGCGCGTCCGGCCTATGACGACGTGATCCAGGCGGCATCGGGCATTGCGGGCCTGTTCCGCGAGACCGGCGATCCGACCTACGTGCCGAGCGTCGTCGCCGACAAGATCTCGGCGCTCTATACCGCCAATGCGATCACCACCGCCCTCGTCGGCCGACAGCGCACCGGCACCGGCATCACCATCGAGGTGCCGATGTTCGAGAGCCTCGTGGCCTTCGTCATGACCGAGCATCTCGCCGCCGCCACCTTCTCGCAGAATGCCAGCGCCGGGTACGGGCGGATGCTGAACCCGCATCGCCGGCCGTTCCGGACCGCCGACGGCTGGATCGCCGTTCTGCCCTATACCGGAGGACACTGGACGCGAACGCTGACGGAACTCGGGCGTCACGACGTCATGGCAGAAGAGTGGTTCGCGACCGCGTCGACCCGATCCGACAATATCGGCCGTCTCTACGAGATCCTTGCGACCGAGATGCCGCGCCGCTCCACCGACGAATGGCTGTCGGTGTTCGAGCAGCTCGACGTGCCCCATTCCCGCGTCGCGACGCTCGACGATCTTCTCACCGATCCGCATCTTGCGGCGGCGGGCCTTTTTGAGGGCGGAAACGGGCTGGCCCGCGCGGTCGGGCATCCCGTGACATACGAGGGCGCC
The DNA here is from genome assembly GCA_947489705.1 of uncultured Paracoccaceae bacterium. Taxonomy (GTDB): domain Bacteria; phylum Pseudomonadota; class Alphaproteobacteria; order Rhodobacterales; family Rhodobacteraceae; genus Palleronia. The sequence continues at coordinate 30,292 of CANLEQ010000030.1, read as the reverse complement.
GCGCGGCACCCCGATACGCCGCCGCCGCCGCTGAACGCGGATGCACCCGAAATCCTGCGCGACCTCGGATACGACGAGGACAGCATTGCGCGCTTTGCCGGGCGGTCCGGCAGGAAAGGTGAGAAGCCATGAACGACGATACGCCCGCACGGCTCGGCCGGGGTTTCTACTGGCAGGATCTGAGCGTGGGGAGCCGCTATCTGACCTATGGCCGGACCATCTCGGCCTCCGATATCTCGGGGTTCGTGGGTCTCGCGGGGATGATCGAGGTGCTGTTCACCAATGCCGAGTACCGCCGCACCGAAGCGGCGATGAAGGGCGAGATCTGCCCCGGGGCGCTGGTCTTCGCGGTGGCCGAGGGGCTTTCGCTGAACGCGACCGCACAGGAGACCGGGCTCGCCTTTCTCGGGACCACGCTCGACGTGAAGGGTCCCGTCGTGGCGGGCGACACCGTGGAGGTCGAGATCGAGATCACCGAAGTGCGGCAGGAATCGAAGGGATCCCGCGGCCTGGTGCGGACGCGGAACATCGTGCGCAATCAGCGCGGCGAGACCGTCCTGGTCTACGAACCGCTCCGCCTGATGATGGGACGGCCGGAGCGCGCGTAAGGCGCCGCGTCCGGGCGCGGGCCGGGCGCCCGGATCGAGGTTCCGGGGGTCGATGGCCCCCCATAGGACCCGACGGACAGGGCGGACCGCATCCCCACGGAATGGCCGCCTGCCGGGCGGTGCGGACGCATGACTTGGGCACCGATCCGGGTTCGAATTGGGATCGATGACAAAATCCGCTTTCTTGATATGAAGATGCGTTGTATCGCCCCTTTCGAAACCAAGGGTACGCGATGACCGGCAATTTTCTCGTTCTCGATGCAGAGATGCAGATCGACGTTCTCAAGGCCCTCGCGTCGTCGGCGCGGATCCGGATGCTGAAGCTGCTTCAGTCCGAAGGCGGTATGAACGGCAACGACATCGCGCGCATGCTGGAGCTTCCGCAATCGACGGTGTCGACCAACCTGCAGATCCTCGAGGCCGCGGGCCTCGTCCGGACGGAGACGCGAAAGGCGCGAAAGGGCAACCAGAAGATCTGCTTCGCGATCTACGACAAGGTCATGGTCACGCTCGAGAACGGGGGGGCGGCCGAAAACTCCAACATCATCGACGTGAGCATGCCGCTCGGGCTCTATACGCGCTGCGAGGTCTCGGCGCCCTGCGGACTTTGTTCGACCACGGGGGTCATCGGACTGCTCGACGTTCCGGGCAGCTTTCTCGATCCGGGGCGGATGAATGCGGGGCTGATCTGGTTCACCAGGGGCTTCGTCGAATACCAGTTCCCCAACAACGCCAAGGTGCTCGGGCGGAACGTTGAAATGATCGAATTCGCCCTCGAACTCAGCTCGGAGGTGCCCGGGACCCTCGCGGACTGGCCCAGCGACATCACCCTGTCGATCAACGGGCGGGATGCGGGAACCTGGACCTCGCCGGGCGATTTCGGCGACGAACGCGGCCTCTATACCCCGAGCTGGTGGAAACTCGCCGGCAGCCAGTACGGCAGGCTCAAGACCTGGTCCATCTCAACCGATGGCACGTTCATCGACGGGGTGAAGGTCTCCACCGTCTCGATCGCGGACCTCGATCTTTCGAACCACCATTCGATCCGGCTCAGGATCGGCGTGAAGGAGACCGCGCGTCACCCCGGCGGCATCAACGTCTTCGGACGCGGCTTCGGCAACCACGATCAGGATATCCAGCTGCGGCTTCACATGGCGTGATGGCGGCGCGGGGACGTACCGTCCCTTTCGCGAGCGGAACATGCCAGACGGGGCGCACGGAGGCTTGCCAGAACCTGCCGCCATGTTAAAACCGATTATCTGATATAGATCAGGTAATCGGTTTTACTTTGGGGGGAAACCATAAAAGTAGGGCCGTCGCAAATATCGAATTCACGATCTCGAAGATCGACGATCGGGTGTACGGCGCATTCCTGGAGCATCTGGGGCGCGCGATCTACGAAGGCATCTACGAGCCCGATCACCCGACCGCCGATGCGAACGGCATGCGCGGCGACGTGCTAGAGCTCGTGCGCAAGCTCGATCCCCAGGATTACCACGGGCCGCTCAAGGATTGGCTCGCCGCCTTTGAGCTCGATACCGGAAGCCGGACGATACGGCCCTACGATCCCGAAGTCCCGCTGCAGATCGCCGATCTCGTCAGGGGACAATATGGCGGCGCGGTGACGGAAGACGAAGCCGAGATCCGCAGATCCTTCGGGCATGGCTGGTGGAAGCAGGATGCCGCCGCCGCCGAGGAACTTCTGACCGATGCGGGATTCACCAAGTCCGGCGGCCAGTGGATGACCCCGGAGGGCGAGCCGTTCCGGTTCAGCCTCATGGTGCCCTCGGACGGCGTGGTCAACCGGCTGGGAAGCGTCATCGCCCAGACCTGGAGCCAGAACGGCATCCAGGTTTCGCCCGAACCCGCCCCCGACATCCGCGAGCGTCTGACCGCGGGCAATTACGTCGCTGCCGTCCGCTGGGCGGTCGAGACCTATGGCGGCCATCCCGATCTCAGCTACTTCCTCGACAGCTATCATTCGCAATTCGTGGCACCGCCGGGCATGCCGCAGCCGCCGCGCAACCTGATGCGCTACGCGACACCGGAACAGGACGCGATGATCGAAGAGATCCGAAGCATCGACTTCAACGATCCGCGCGTGGTCGAGATCGGGCGCGAATTCGCCAAGTACTACGTGCACGAAATGCCGATCATCCCGATCATGGCGTTCAACGTCTTCTCCATCCAGTCGAACCGCTACTGGACCGGGTGGCCCGATGCGGAGCGGCCTTATGCGAACCCCGTCACCAACTGGGGCAACAGTCGATACATCCTTACCCAGATCGAACCGGCGAGCTGAACGCGGTGCCGCGGCCCTCGCCGGTCGCGGCGCCCACACCGGATCTGGACGGGCGGCATGTAGATGACTGATTACATCTGGTTCCTCGCGAAGCGCGCAGCACTTCTGGTGGCCGTGATCTTCTTCGGCGTCTCGGCGGCCTTCTTCATCACGCATCTCTCTCCGATCGATCCCGTGGAGACCGCGCTGGGACGCATTTCATCGCAGGCGAGCTTCAGCCCGCAGGCGATCGCGGAAATGCGGCAGACCCTGACCGAGCTTTACGGAACCGACGCGCCGGTGCTTTCGCAATACGGCAACTTCTGGCGGCGACTGTTGGTGGGCGATCTCGGCCCGTCGCTCATCGCGTTTCCCACGCCGGCCATGACACTAGTGATGCAGGCGATGCCGTGGACGGTGGCCCTTCTGGTGATCTCGACACTCATTACCTTCGTGCTGGGGAACCTTCTCGGGGGGCTTGCCGGATACAACCAGAACAACGCGCTTTTCAAGTCGCTGGGAATGCTCGCCATCAGCCTGCAGCCGATCCCGTATTACGTCGTCGCGTTCATCCTGCTGATCCTCTTCGGGTTCGTCTGGCCGGTTCTGCCGATCTCGGGCGGCTACGCCATGACCGTGACGCCGGGGCTCAACCTGCCCTTCGTCCTGTCGGTGCTGAACCACGCGATCCTGCCGGCGCTCTCGCTGGTCCTCGTGGGCTTCGGAAGCTGGTTTCTCGGGATGCGGGCGCTGGTCTCGAACATCGTCACCGAGGATTACGTGACCTATGCGGAGCTGGCAGGCGTCAGGAAGTCCACCATCGTTGGATCCTACGTCATGCGCAACGCGCTCATTCCCCAGATCACGGGGCTCGCCATGACGCTCGGCACAGTGTTTTCGGGAACGGTGATCACCGAGGAGGTCTTCAACTATCCCGGTCTCGGATCGCTGCTGATCGACGCAGTCTTCGAGGGGGATTACGCGCTGGTGCTCGCCGTGTCGTCGATCTCGGTGGTCGCGGTGGCGGGCGCGATCTTCGTGGTCGACCTGCTCTATCCCCTGCTCGATCCCCGCATCAGGTCGGAGTAACCCCCATGTTCACCGTCCTTCACGACCTCGTCCGCTACAACATCGAATTCGCCATCGGCCTCGGCCTCATGACCGCAATCGTGATCTTCGCCGGTCTGAGCTTCGTCTCTCCGGTCGATCCGACGATGGTCTATCTCGCCATTCCCGACCAGCCTCCCTCGGCGGAGAACTGGTTCGGCACCAATTCGCGCGGGCAGGACCTCTTCTGGCAGCTGACCTTCGCGTTTCGCAACAGCCTGGTCTTCGGCTTCACGGTCGCCATCCTCAGCCGGATCATCTCGATCGCAGTGGGTCTGACGTCGGGCTATGTCGGCGGCTGGGTCGACCGGTCGCTGATGTTCGTCAACGACATCTTCGTGGCGATCCCGATCTTTCCCGTCCTGGTGCTCTTCTACTTCGTCTTCAGGGACGATCTCGACAGTTTCCGGCTGGCCCTGATCATGGCCTGCTTCGGCTGGCCGTTCGATGCGCGGCTGATCCGGTCCGTGGCGATGGGGCTCAAGCACCGGGAGTTCACGCGCCACGCCGTCTTCGCGGGCATGTCGACGCGCAAGATCCTCTTCGAGGAGCATCTGCCCTATGTCATGCCGATTATCTTCTCGACCTTCATGAACAACATGCTCTGGTCGATCGGTTTCGAGGTCACGCTCGCCGTTCTCGGCTTTACCGACATCAACGAGCCGACCGTCGGCACCGTACTCTACTGGGCCAATTCCCATTCGGCAATGGTGGTGGGCGTCTGGTGGTGGGTGGTGATCCCGATCATCCTCGTGGTGATGACGTTTCTCGGGCTCTTCCTGCTCGCGGTCAGCACCAACGAGTACATCGACCCCAGAAGCCGGCTGAGACGGATGGGAGCGTGAGACGGTGACCGATGACATCCTGAAGGTCAGCGACCTCAAGGCCTACTACCAGATGAACTATTACGGCAATAATTTCGAGGTACGCGCCGTCGACGGCATCGACATGTCGGTGCGCCGGGGCGAGGTCTACGGGATCGCGGGGGAGAGTTCCTCGGGCAAGTCGAGCTTCGTGAAGGTCCTGGCGGCGGCGATCCGTCCGCCGCTGCGACTGGTCTCTGGATCGGTGCGTTACGATTTCGCCGGTCACCCGATCGACCTTGCCACCGCGGATGCCCGCGACATCGAGGCGATCCGCTGGAAGCACCTTTCCTACATCATGCAGGGCTCGATGAGCGTCCTGAACCCCGTGCGCAGGATCGGCAGGACATTCGAGGATTTCGCCAGCCGGCCGCTGAACCTGCGGGGGCGGGCATTCCGCGACCGGATCGTCGCGCATCTCGAGCGGCTGAAACTGCCGGCAGAGGTCCTGCAGGCCTATCCCCACGAACTTTCGGGCGGCATGCGCCAGCGGGTCACGATCGGTCTCGCCACCGTCTGCCACCCCGAATTCATCCTTGCCGACGAGCCGACAACCGCACTCGACGTCGTGGTGCAAAAGGAGGTTCTCAAGCTGTTGCGAGATATCCAGAAGGAGATGGGCGCCGCCGTGATCTTCGTCACGCACGACATGAGCGTCCATGCCAATGTCGCCGATCGGGTGGGCATCATCTATGCGGGCAATCTCGTCGAGGAGGGCCCGACGCGGGAGATGTTCAGCGCGCCGAAGCATCCCTACACGGCCCATCTGGTCGCGAGCCTGCCGCGGATCGGCGACACCGCCCAGCGACCGGCGCTGGACGGGCGCCCGCCGAACCTCGCGAAACCGCCTCCGGGATGCCGGTTCCACCCCCGGTGCCCGCTGGCCGTCGAGCGATGCCGCCGCGAGGCGCCGCCGCTCGAAACCGTGTCGCCCGATCACCGCACCGCCTGCTGGCGCTGGTCCGAGGTGGCGCCGCTGGTCGATCACGGCATGCGGCAGGAGGTTGTGCGATGAGCACGCTTCTCGACGTCAGGAACGTCTCCAAGCGGTTCACGACCGGCGGGATGATGAACCGGCGCAGCGTGCAGGCGGTCGAGAAAGCCGGTTTCGCGATGAGCGCCGAGATGCCGGAGATCTTCACCATCATCGGCGAAAGCGGCTCGGGCAAGACGACCCTGGCGCGCATGATCCTCGGGCTCGAGGAGCCCTCGGAGGGCGAAATCCTGGTTCAGGAAAAGCGCGTCGACGGTCGTGCGGGCCGGGCAAGCCGTCTCGATTTCATGGCCAATGTGCAGCCGGTTTTCCAGAATCCGTTCGAGGCCTTCAACCCGCTCAAGCGGATCGACCGCTATCTCGAAAGTACCGCCCGCCGGTTCCTGCCGGACCCCGACCGGGCGACGATCGAAGCGGCAATGGACGCCGCGCTCCAGAAGGTGGGCCTGAGCCTTGCCGAGGTCGGCGGCCGGTTTCCCCACGAGATGAGCGGCGGACAGCTTCAGCGCGCCGCGATCGCCCGCGCCCTGATCCCCAACCCGCGGCTGCTCATCGCCGACGAGCCGGTGCCGATGGTGGACGCATCGCTGCGGATGAGCATCGTCAACCTGCTGCGCAGTCTGCGCGACGATTACGGCGTATCGGTGATCTACATCACCCATGACCTTGCGACCGCCTATTACATCTCGGACCGCCTGATGATCATGCAGAGGGGCCGGATCGTCGAGATCGGGCCCGGGCATGCCGTGCTCGATACGCCGGAGCATCCCTATTCGCGGCTCCTGAAGGCCGGGGTCCTGTCGACCGCCGATGCCGGCGCGGGACGGCTCTCCATAGATCCCGACATCATCGCCGCCGCCGAGACCCTGTCCCGCCGGCCCGGCCGGCTCGAGGACCGCGACGATGGCCGCCGCGTCATGGTCCACGGGTCGGCCCCGAACGCCGCCGGCTAGGGAACGCATGCCATGTCCGCGCCGATCTACCTCTACCCCGACCAGGACGGCGCCGCCGATCCGGTGATCGTGCAGCGTCACGGTACCCGCGAATGGTGGATGTTCTATACCAATCGGCGGCCCGCCGCCGCGGGGGACAAGCTCTGGATCCACGGCGCCCATCGGCGTGGCGGTCAGCGGCGACGGCGGTGCTTCCTGGCGCCACCGAGGAACGGTCGCCGGGCTCGATCCTCCCGGACGACCCGGTCCCAACACGCATTGGGCGCCCGAGGTGATCTTCCACGAGGGCCGCTATCACATGTTCCTCACCCATATCGACGGCGTGCCATCCTCGACGACCGCGGGCCATCCCCGCACGATCGTTCACCTGACCAGTCCCGATCTGGAAACCTGGACGCGACGCGGACCGCTCACCCTGTCGAGCCCGCGGGTGATCGATGCCTGCGTGTTCCCCTGCCCCGACGGCCTCTGGCGCTTGTGGTACAAGGACGAGGACGACGGCGCGAGCACCTGGAGCGCCACCAGCCCGGACCTCGATCGATGGACGGTCGAGCGTCGCGTCCTGCCGGGCCGGCCCGACGCATCCCCCCATGAAGGGCCCAATGTGTTCCGCCTCGGCGGCTGGTACTGGCTCATCGTCGACGAGTGGCGCGGCCAGGCGGCCTACCGGTCGCGCGACGCAGTAAGCTGGGACCGGCAGGGCCTTTTCGGGGATGTACCGGGCGCCGATCCGGACGACAGGCGCTACGTGCGCCATGCGGATGTCTTGGTGAGAGGCGATCGCGCCGCGATCTACTATTTCACCCATCCCCGCTGGGACGAGCGCAGCCAATCCGAAGGCCCGAAAAGCCCCGCCGAACGGGCGACCGCAATCCATCACGGCCTGCTGCATGTCGCGGCGGGGCGGCTCGTCTTCGAACGCGACATCGCCGCCGACGCGCCCCTGCTCGGGGTCGCGGCGCCGTAACCGAGCCTGGGGCGGCAACAGGGCTCGGGACTTTGCGCGCGCGGTAACCTCAAACATACCTTTCCCTGCGAAACCCCGCGGAGCAGAGCGCCGAAGTCCGGTTTCCGGCCCGTCCTCGGCAGGGTCAACAGCGAGCCGCGCATGGAAGCAGTGATCACATGTCTGAGCGAGGGTCATGACCGGCTCTTGCTGCTGGCCTCGGCTCTGATCTGCATGATCGGGGTCTATGCGTCGTTCGCGCTGGCAGGGCACGCCGGCCGATCCGAAGGCATTGCGCGGCGCAACTGGGCGCTTGTCGGCATCGTTGCGGCCGGATGCACGGCCTGGTCCACCCATATGGTCGCCCTGCTGGCTTACGAACCGAACATGCCGGCGGCGTTCGATCTTCCTCTGACGGCGCTTTCCCTTCTCCTCGTGATCGTCGGGATCGGCATGAGCATGAGCCGCGTGATCGGATCGCGCGACCGCCGTCGCAGGTTTTCCTCGGGCGTGCTTCTCGGGCTCTCCGTCACCGTTCTGCATTACCTCGGCCAATTCAGCTATCAGGTGGCGGCGGCCATTTCGTGGGACGTCCCGCTCGCGGCGGGCTCGGCGGCGATCGGCCTGCTGATGTTCGGCGCCGCCATGGTCATGGCGGTCGAACGCAGCCGGGTGATACGGCGCTTCGCCCCCCTGCTGCTCTTCAGCGCGATCGCGGTCGTGCATATCGGCGGCATGACGGCCATGACGCTGACCTACAATCCATCCATCGAGTTTCCGGCCCTTTCCGTCGCGACGCGGGTGATTGCCCCGATCGTCGCCAGCGTCTGCTTCGCGCTGATCGTGCTGGCGTTCCTGGGGCTGCGGTTCAGCCTCCAGGCGCAGGCGCAGCTGCGACGGGATCGGGCACGGCTGCGCGAACTTTCGAACCTCGCACTCGAGGGGCTCGTGGTCTGCGACGGCGACGTCGTCTCGATCGTCAACGACAGTTTCGCACGCCTGGCGGGGATCCCCGCGAACGAGGTGGTCGGCCGGCGGGTCGCCGATCTCCTGTCGACCGCGATCCCCCCCGGGATGGCCGAACGGGAAGAATACGACACCGCGCTCGTTCAGCCTTCGGGCCCCCCTGTTCCCGTCCGCGTGCTGCGGAGCACCGTGAAGGTCGGGGCCGAGCATCAGACCGTGTTCGCGTTCCGCGATCAGCGCGAAAGGCTGAGAATAGAAGAGACGACGAAGGCCCGGGAGGCCGAGCTCGGCCGGGCGAAGATCGCGGCCGAGGAAGGCGTGCGGGCGAAGAGCCTGTTCCTGGCCACGGTCAGCCACGAGCTTCGCACCCCCCTGCACGGCATCATGGGCACGATCGAGCTCATGCGCGACACCCACCTCGACGACACCCAGCGCGGCTTTCTCGACACGATGTCGGAATCGAGCGACGGGCTCCTCCTGCTGGTCAACATGCTGCTCGACTTCACCCGCCTCGAGGAAGGCAAGGTGATCCTCGACACTGCGGCGTTCGATCTCGCGCGGGCCGTCCGGTCCGTCGTGGACATGCTGAAGCCTCTTGCGGATGCCAAGGCGATCGCCCTGACCTTCGACGTCGATGCGGCCCCTCCCCGCGAGGTCGAGGGCGATGCCGGGCGGTTCCGCCAGATCCTGACCAACATCATCGGGAATGCCGTGAAGTTCACAGATACGGGATCGGTCGCCGTGCGGCTTTCGTGGATGGATGGCCAGTGCCGGGTCGAAGTGCAGGATACCGGCACCGGCATCGCCTCCGACCGGCTCGCGGCGATATTCGAACCCTTCACCCAGGGCGACAGCGAAACGACCCGGCGCTTCGGCGGCACAGGCCTCGGGCTCTCCATCAGCCGCATGCTGGCCCGTCGCATGCGCGGAGACATCGACGTCCGGTCGGTTCTCGGCGGAGGCTCGACATTCACCCTGCTCCAGCCGCTTCCCCTGGCCCCCGAAAGCCGGGTGCCCCCTCGAAAGCCGAAAGCCTGGCCTTTCCGGATCTCGCGCGGCACAGCATCCTGGTGGTCGATGACAACCGGACGAACCGTTTCCTGGTCGAGCGGTACCTCGATCGCGCCAATGCCCGCGTCTATCAGGCCGAGGACGGGATCGGCGCGGTTTCGGGTTTCGACCGGCATCGTCCGGACGCGATCGTCATGGATATCTCGATGCCCCGGATGAATGGCCTCGACGCGACCCGCGAGATCCGCGCGCATGAAGGACCGGACCGGCGGTGTGTGATCATCGGCCTGTCTGCAAACGCCTTCGAGGAGGACCGGTCGCGCTGTCTCGAAGCGGGCATGGACGGGTTCCTGGCCAAACCCGTGAGCCGCGCAGATCTGATCACGGCCCTGTCGGGTGCCCTGAGCGGAAGTGCCGCGCAGCTTTGACGCTGGGGCCGCGTCGCAATGCGGAACGCCGTTCGCGACATGCCCGCCCGAGCGCGAAGTTGCGGGACCGGCGCGCAGTGCCATTCTCGGGATCGACGCCGGCGCGCTCGGATCGACGAGATGCGTGAGTCACGCCGGCGCCCGTTCGTTGCGAGAACGCCGAAGGTTCAGCCTGACCCCGGATCGCGGCGTCGTTTCGCCGGGCCATCGTCCCGAGACAGGTTGAGTGCCGTCGTGATCAGTCCCACGTGGCTGAACGCTTGCGGCAGGTTGCCGAGGAACTGTCCGGTCTCGGGGTCGATTTCCTCGGGCAGCAGCCCGCAATCGTTTCGCAGCGCGATCAGCCGGTCCAGAATGGCACGGGCGTCGTCCCACCGCCCCTGCAGGACATAGACGTCGGCCAGCCAGAACGAGCAGGCCAGGAACATGCCCTCGCTGCCCTCGAGTCCGTCATCGGATTCGAGGGTGTCGTAGCGCCGCAAGTAGACGCCATCGACCATCAGCGTCCGCTCGATCGCCGCCACCGTCGAGACGACGCGCGGGTCGTCGGGCGGCAGGAAACCGACGAGCGGGATGAAGAGCAGCGCGGAATCGAGGGTCTTGCGACCGTAGGCCTGCACGAAGGATCCCAGTTCCTCGTCGTAGCCATGCGCCAGAATGTCGGCACGGATCTCGTCCGCGACGCTACGCCAATGACGGACCAACTCCTCGTCGGGATCGCACCCGTCGGCGAAGCCCTTGGCGGCACGGTCGAAGGCCACCCAGGCCATCACCTTGGAATGGACATGATGCTCCGGGCCCGAACGCGGCTCCCAGATCCCGGCATCGGGCTCCCGCCAGACGGTCTCGAGGTGCTCGAGCAGGTTCATCCGCAGATCGCGGGCATGGGGCGAAACCTCGATCCGGGACGATGCCTGGGCGAGCATGTCGAAGACCTCGCCGAAGACGTCGAGTTGCAGCTGTCCGCTGGCAGCGTTGCCTATGCGAACCGGGCGCGACCCGCGGAAGCCACGAAGCCAGTCCGGCTGCCATTCCTGCAGACGGCGCTCGCCGGTGACGCTGTACATGATCTGCAGATGCGCGGGATCCCCGGCGATGGCGCGCATCAGCCAGTCGCGCCAGGCCCGCGCCTCGTCGAAATAGCCGAGCTCCATGAATGCGACGAGCGTCATGGTCGCGTCGCGCAGCCAGCAGTAACGGTAATCCCAGTTCCGCCCGCCCCCGATCTCCTCGGGCAGCGAGGTGGTCGCGGCAGCGACGAGGCCGCCCGTCGGGGCATAAGTGAGCGCCTTCAGAATGACGAGGGAATTGGCCACCACCTCCGTATCGGCCCCGAGATCGGGGCAGCCGGAGGTGTAGTCCCGCCAGTAGCTTTCTGTATCGGCCAGCGCCGCGGACGGGTCTATCGCCGCGGGTGGCGGCAAATGGGACGGGTAATGGGTCAGCACCAGGTGCGTGCTTTCGCCCGCGCAAAGGGAGATGTCGGCGACGCTGCGGAGCCCCTGCCCCTCGATCGGGATCGGCGTGCGCACGGCAAGGGCATCGGGTCCGCCGATGGCAAGGTGCGTGACGTCATCGTGGCGCGTGACCCAGGGAACGATCCGACCGTAATCGAAGCGGATGCAGAGATCGAGATCGAGATCGACACTGCCGGCGCGGCATTCGACGATCCGCACGACGTTGACGGAATGGTCCTCCCGGATCGGCAGGAAGTCGGTCAGCAGAACGGTGCCGGTTTCGGTGCGGAACTCGGTCTCCAGGATCAGCGTCCCGGGACGGTAGCGGCGCGAGACCTCGTATTCCCCTTTCGGCCGGATGCGGCAGCGACCGTTGTCACTGTCGCCCACGAGGGCCGCGAAGACGGCCGGCGCGTCGAAGCGCGGCACGGCAAGCCAGTCGATGGACCCATCGCGCGAGACCATGGCGGCGGTCTGGCAATCGCCGATCAACGCGTAATCGGAGATCTCTCTTTTGTCCTTGGTCACGATAGGGGCCTCCATCCCTGCGGCAGATGCCTGCCCGCCGCCTCGGGCCCGTCGCTGCCCGCCGCGTAGATTTCGATGGGCGCCGCACCAGGTGCGAGGATCGGGTCGACGATGCGCCAGGCCTCCTCGATCACGTCGGCGCGCTGGAAGAGGGTCTTGTCGCCGACGAGGCAATCGTAGAGCAATGTCTCGTAGCCCACGTTCGGCCGTTCGCCGAAGGCCTCGGTGGGTGAGAAGCTGAGACTGGCATCGGCAAGATCCTCCTTCGGGCCGGGGCGCTTGACCTGGAAGTCGAACTCCACGGCGTGGCTCGGATCGATGGAAATCACGATGCGGTTGGTCTCGCCGCCGCGACGATCCTGGAAAAGGTCCCGGGCGGGGGCCTTGAAATGGACGACGATCTCGGTTCGGCGGGCGGCGAGGCACTTGCCGGTGCGCAGATAGACCGGCGTACCGGCCCAGCGGTCGTTCCGGGGGGCGAGGCGCAGGGCGACAAAGGTCGGTGTGTCGCTTTCGGCCGCCACGCCGGCCTCGTCGCGATAGGCCTGAACCGCGCGCCCCGCCACCTTCCCGGCGCCGTACTGCCCGAGCACCACGTCCCCGGGGACGAGCGCCTGAATCGCCTTCAGAAGGGCCAGCTTCTGGTCGCGCAGATCGGAATTCTTGAGCGAGGGCGGCGGGTCCATCAGCACCATCGACAGGAGCTGGAACAGGTGGTTCGGTACCATGTCGCGCACGACGCCCGTGGGTTCGTAGAACCTGCCGCGTTTCTCAACGCCCAGGGTCTCGGCCGCGGTGATCTCGATCCGGTCGATATCCGCCCCGTCGAACAGCGGTTCGAAAAGGCGGTTGGCGAAGCGCAACGCGAGAATGCTCTGCACCGGCTCCTTACCCATGAAATGATCGATGCGGTAGATCTGATCCTCGTGCGCGGCCTTCAAAAGCCGTTCGTTGAGTGCCCTGGCCGAGGCGAGGTCCGATCCGAAGGGCTTCTCCACCACAAGGCGGCGGAACCCGCGCGGCGGCGCGTCGAACAGCCCGGCATGGCCGAGCGCCTCGGCCACGGGAGCGAAGAACCGCGCGGACGTGGCCAGATAGAACACGGCGCTGCGCTCCCCGATCCTGTCGCGCAGGGCGTCGAAGGTCGCAGGATCGGCGAAGTCACCCCTGAGATAGTCGGCGGCCCCCATCAGGCCGGACCACGCGCCCTCGTCGGAGGCGGGATGGAACTCCGCGCTTGCATCCGAGGTGAACGACCGGATCGTTTCGCCGAGCCTGTCCCGCCAGGCATCGGCCGTCATGTCGGTAATATCGACTCCCAGGATGCGGGTCTCCGGGTCGAGCAGCCCTTCCAGCCAGAGATTGTAGAGCGACGGTACCATTAGGCGTTTCGTCAGGTCGCCCGCGGCGCCGCAGATGACAATTGTCGCTGGCGGCGCGATCTCGATCCCCGCGGACGAACTGGGCTGGGCGCCCGTCACAACCTGGTTCATCCTGCGGTCCCTTCCGTTGGCGGGGATACGCGGCCACGTGCAAGAAGAGCCACGTACCGCTGGATCGAGGCGTCGCGGCAGGGTTCAGGAGGGCCAGACGTCCGCCTTGCGTGTCATTCGGCCCTCTATGTACATCGGATCCGCAAACTTCCAGCCATCCGGGGCGGATCTGCGACACCGTGACATGACGGATGCCGATGTCGGATCGGCCAAGAGACGGGAGCGGCGGACAAATCCGCGCGCGTTCGACGAGCGCGTTCGGTGTATCCGCGCTGCGGAATTTTACCCGGCCAAGGCCACGACCTCGCCCCAGATATCGTCATCGACAAGGATGCCGTTTTCATGGTGATCCTTGCGCGTGGCTTTTGTGTTCTGGCCCGGATAAGTCACCGGCCGATCGGGATCGGCAGGCGACGACGCGTTCACATACTCCACCAAGCCCGTCACGACACGATCCAGGTGTTCCGAAGTTCCCAGGCGGTCGGGATCGAAGGCGATGAAGACCTGCGAACAGCCGGTACAGCTGCCCTGATCGATACGGTCGATATCGTGCGTGGCCGACCCTTCGGACAGGATTGCCGCCAGCATGTCCAGCATGATGGCCAGGCCCGATCCCTTCCAGAAGCCTGCGGGAAGGATCCGTCGCGACGCCTCGATCGCGGCAGGATCGGTCGTCAGGGTGCCGTCGTCGTCGAAGCCGCCGGGATAGGGCAGATCCTCGCCCTTCAGCCGTGTCGTCTGAAGCTTGCCGTAGGAATATTGCGACATGGCCATGTCCAGCACCACCGGACCCTCCCCGCACGGGACCGCCATGACGAGCGGATTGTTCCCAAGGCGGGTGTCGCGCGCGCCCCATGCCGGCATGCAGGATTCGGTGTTCGTCCAGGCGAGCAGGATCTTGCCGCGTTCCGCCGCCCGCCAGCCATAGGCGCCGCCGCGCATCCAATGCGTCGTATTGCGCAGCGCGACGACCGCAAGGCCATGCGTTGCAGCCAGATCGAGGGCGCGATCCGTCGCGGCAAGCGCGTTGAGGATGCCCGGGCCCCGCTGTCCGTCATAGACCTCCATCGGTCCCATCGCCCGAACCAGCGCGGGCTCCGCATCGGCGTCGACCCACCCCTTCTCCAGATATTCCACAAAACGGGGCACCCTGTTCAGGCCGTGTGAATAGACCCCGTCGCGGCTCGATTCGGCATGGACCCGCGCGGCTTCGAGGGCCTTGTCCTCGGACATCCCGGCATTGGTGAATGCCCGCGCAATCGTGTCGCGCATCTCGTCGAATGCGATCCTAGCCATTCAGTCTCTCCGTGATCCAGAATTTCGCGCCAGGATCCCTCGCTGTTCCAGCGGGGGCACCGGCTCCGCGACAAAGGCTAGCCCACCGGTCTCCCGCGCGCCATCCACATCCGGAACAGGATCGCAGACCCATCGTGACCCGAAGACAGCCGACATCGATCACGCCGGTTGCGTTCGTTTCAAGCCCATCCGGCTCACTTTCCCGCCATCGGATCGGCCGCCCGCCGTTGATCGATCACCTGCGCGATATAGGTCGACTCGAGACGCCCGAGACGACCTACGAGATCGCGGAGGCGCTGGCGCGCGCATTGCAAGGAAGAGGACATCTGCAAGATCCTGGGCGAAAATCTGATCCGTGTCTGTTCGGAGAACTGGATCTGAGCGGCTTGCCAAGGTGCAGGTTCTGCGCCCTGGCTCGGCAGGTACGCGCGTCGTCGAATTCGCACCTTCCGGCGCTTGGCGGCTTGGCGTCGCTGTCGCCGCGCTTCGGTTTTGGCCGGGCGGGCACCGGAAACGGCAACGGCTTCGGTCGTCGCCTCCTCAGCGCACGGCCATCACGGCGATCACGGAGATGGTGATCAGGGCGATGCCCCACCCTTCTCGCGAGGTGATCCGCTCGCCGAAGAACAACACCGATGCGAAAAGCGAGAAGATCACCTCGACCTGACCGACGGCGAAGACCATCGCCGCGTTTTCAAGGGTAAAGGCGGTAAACCAGCACAGGCTTCCCGCCATGCCGGTCAGACCTATCCAGACGGCCGTGCGGCGCGCGGCGATCACCCGGGCGACCTGACCCGGTTCGCGCCACATCAACCACAAAGAAAGCGCGGCCGCCTGCATTACGGTCACGATCGCCAGCGACAGGCCAGCGCGCAACAGCGGATCGTCGCTCGCGACCGACAGGGTCGCCCCTCGATAGCCCACCGCGGATATGGCGAAGAACGCCCCCGACGCCAGCCCCAGTCCGACGGCACGGTTGCCCAGACGCCGCCATCCACGCCCCTCGAAGCCGGGCGTCTCCGACAGGACGAGAACGCCCACCAGACCCAGCAGGATCGCCCCCATTCCGACCGCCGATATCCGGTCGCCCAGGACCAGCAACCCCACCAGCGCGGTCTGGATGACCTCGGTCTTCTTCAGCGTTATCCCGACCGCGAAGTTCCGCTGCGCGAACAGGGCCACAACGCACCATGTCGCGAGGATCTGAGACAGCCCTCCGACCGTTGCATAGGCCCAGAAGATCGGCACGTGGCCGGGAAACGCCGCCCCCTTCAGGACCAGATAGGCGAGCGTGAGCGCCACGATGAACGGCGCGGAATAGACGAACCGCGCAAGCGTCGCACCGCCGGCGCTGAGCGCGCCCATGCTGAGGTGCTTTTGCAGCACGAACCGCAACGTCTGAAAGGCGGCCGCGGCGAGCGAGAGGACGATCCATGGCTCCATGCCCTCTGATGCCGTGGATCGCAGGGCTTTGCCAGCGGGACCTTATCGTCCCCTACCACAGCCCGCCCGTACGGCGATCGAGGCCCTCCCGCCGATCCCGCCTATTCGTCGATCTTGTCGTAGCGTTGCACGACGTCCCAGCCTGTTTCGGACGACAGGACGTCCAACAGGGCACGGTTCAACCGCTCGTGCAGGGCCGACCCTTCCGGAAGCGCGAATGTGATCATCAAGGGGTCCAGCGTGGTATCGGAGACGCCGAAATCGACCGACCCCCGCTCGTCGATGGCATGGCGCAACACGGGACCGGGCGCCGCGGCCCGCGTGACGTCGCCCGATTGCAACGCCCGCAGCGTTCCGTCCAGGTCGGGGTAGACCGCAAGATCCACCCCGGCAGATTGAAGGTACCGCGCCGTGGTGCTGTCGGCGATCACGCTCACCGTTTCTCCTGCAAAGCGCTCGGGCAAAGGCCCGGACCGGCCGGGCTCGGCCATGGTCACGACCGCCGCGGTCAGGGCGGCGCTGACCGCGAGGCCCATCAGCATCCAGAGCATCGCGATCCCGCGACCAAGCAGGGTCTTGGGTGACTTGTCACCGTATCCGATGGTTGTCAGCGTCACGCCCGCCCACCAGAACCCGTCGCCCAAGCCCTTCACGATCCCGCGGTTGAACTCGCCCTCGTTGCGGCGTCGCTCCACCACCCAGACCAGCGCCCCAACGATCAGCAAGAGGGCCGAAAGCGACATGACGAGTTGAAGGAACCGCCAGGAGGCGAACCCGTGCACGACGGATAAAAGGCGCGACTGGCGCTCCGCCGCCACGCCCATCGTCGCAGTGTGAAACGGCAACGCCAGGTCAACGGCTTCCTCCAGATCGGGACTTGCCACCACGGGAAGAAGAATGTCGATCGTCCCCGCCTCCAGCGCATCCAGTTGAGCGGGGACCAGTTCGTAGTTCCACCCCTCGCGCTCGGCGACCAATCGCCAGATATCGACCCCCATGCCGAGCCATGCGCCGTTTCCCCCATCGATGGCGTAAGGCGGATACGCGTTGACACCCACCCGGAGAGGACCCCGCTCGGCATCCGACGCCAGCGAAGCGGCCTCCTGCGCCGCAAGAGGCGATGGCAGGAAGACCAAGAGACAGATCAGAGCAATATGCTTCATGCGCGCCCAACGCGCCCGCCGGATCCCGGTTGCCACTGAGATCGAACGCCGCGACCCGATGTTGACCTTCGTCCGATGCGCGCCGGGCGAGAATCATGACAGAAGCGTGATTGACAATTCCGACAAAATTGATCAGCATTTCGCCAAAGATCAACGCTGGATTGGAGACAGCCAGATGCACTGCAAGATCACCGCGCTTCCCGCGCTTCTGGCAATCACCGCGGCGCCGGCTTTCGCACAGGACAAGATTGCCGTCATCGACACCTATGCCGATATTGCCCAGGCGGGATATGAGGACAGCTTCGCGAAAGCGCGCTCGTTGAAGGAGGCAATCTCTGCACTGGTGGCGGAGCCTTCGGCGGATGCGCTTGCCGCGGCTAAGGCGGCCTGGCTCGAGGCGCGCGTGCCCTACCAGCAGACCGAGGTCTACCGTTTCGGCAACCCGATCGTCGACGATTGGGAAGGCAGGGTGAACGCCTGGCCCCTCGACGAAGGGCTGATCGACTACGTGGACCAGAGCTATGGCGGGCCGACCGACGAGAACCTTTATGCGGGCCTCGACGTGATCGCCAACCCGACCTTCACCCTGTCGGGTGCCGAGATCGATGCCACCGAGATCACCCCCGCCCTTCTGGAGAACGAGTTGCACGAGGCCGACGGGGTCGAGGCCAATGTCGCGACGGGATACCATGCCATCGAGTTCCTGCTCTGGGGCCAGGATCTGAACGGCACTGACCACGGAGCAGGCGCGCGGCCCTGGACCGACTACGCCGAAGGAGACGAGTGCACGAACGGGAACTGCGAGCGCCGGGGCAATTATCTCGAGGCGGCGGTCGACCTGCTGGTTTCGGATCTCGAATGGATGAGCGGACAGTGGACCGACGACGGCGCCGCGCGGGCAGCACTGATGGAAGATCCCGACGCGGGCATCGTCGCCATGCTTACCGGCATGGGGTCGCTTTCCTACGGCGAGCAGGCGGGAGAGCGGATGAAGCTCGGCCTGATGCTGAACGATCCCGAAGAGGAGCATGACTGCTTCTCCGACAACACGCATAACAGCCATTTTTACGACGGCCTCGGCGTCCGCAACGTCTATGTGGGAGAGTATGTCCGGGTAGACGGCAGCGTGGTTTCCGGCCCGTCGCTTTCCGAGCTGGTCGCGTCTGCGGATCCGCAAGTCGACGCCGCCCTGCGCGAGGATCTGAACCGGACCATGATCGAACTCGGTCAGCTCAAAACGGCCGCCGAGGCGGGATTCAGCTATGACATGATGCTTGCTCGCGGCAACGAAGCCGGTGAAGCGCTGATCATGGGGGCGGTCGATGCGCTGGTCGCGCAGACCCGCTCGATCGAACGGGCCGTCACCACGCTGGAGCTCGACCAGATCGGGTTCGAGGGGTCGGACAGCCTCGACGACCCTGACGCCGTGTTCCAGTGACGGCCCCGGAGGGCTTTGTGGATGGCCCGGCGGGGATGAGGGGCGGCGCGCCTGCCCCGCGGGGGCCCGAGCGACCTTGAGGCGCCGCGGAATATTCGGCGGCCTGCTCTCGGCGGCAAGTCTCGGGGCGTTCTCGGTCGGGGCGGATCCGGGTGCGCTTGGCACGCGCCCGGAACTCACCGCGCCTTTCCTCGACATCGTGCCCCGGACCGAGGACGAAGCGACGCGGATCGCGGACGCGATCGCGGAGGCCACCGACTTTTCCGCTCCGGAACGATCCGAGGCCAAGCCGGCCGGCGCGGCAAGCGTCCGGGCCCGCGAGGGGGCAGACGCCTTTTCGCAACCGTCGGGCAACATTCCATTCGAGCGCGAGCTCGACTTCAAGGTCGGGAACGGTCTTTTCAAGAAGCTCTGGACGTCCTCGCCGTCCTCGACCCTGGCTTCCGACGGGCTCGGCCCCCTCTACAATGCGCGGTCCTGCCAACGCTGCCACCTCAAGGACGGCCGCGGGCATCCCCCTGAAGGGCCCGGAGACGAGCGCACCTCCATGTTCCTGCGCCTCTCCGTCCCTGCCCCACCGGACGCCGACCCGAGCGACATCGAGGCGTTCCTTCTTTCGCATGGCGACGACGCTCCCGGCACCCGCCCCGACCCGATCTACGGCGGCCAGTTGCAGGACCGCGCCGTGCAGGGCCTCTCGGCCGAGGGACGGATGGAGATCGCCTACGAGGACCTTCCGGTCGAGCTTTCGGACGGGGAGACGGCCCATCTCAGGGCGCCGACATACAGCTTTGCCGATCCGGCCTACGGCGAGCCGCACCCGGACCTCATGCTCAGCCCGCGGGTCGCCCCACCGATGATCGGGCTCGGGTTGCTGGAAGCGATCCCGGCCACCGATATCCTGGCCAAGGCCGATCCGGGCGACGCGGATGGCGACGGGATCTCGGGACGGGCACAGGTCGTCTGGTCGTTCGAGCACGACCGGCCCATGCTGGGCCGGTTCGGGTGGAAGGCGGGCTCTCCCACCATCCGCGAACAATCGGCGAGCGCCTTCGCGGGGGATATCGGCATCTCCAACCCGATCTTCGACACACCCGCCGGCGATTGCACGGATCTGCAGCGGGCTTGCCTTGCGGCGCCGCATGGCGACGGCGACGCGCGCGGTCAGGAGATCGATGCAGAGGGTCTCGACCTCGTTACATTCTACAGCCGCAATCTCGGCGTTCCCGAACGTCCGGACGCGGCCAACCCCAAGGTGCTGCGCGGCAAGCAGGTGTTCTACGAGACGGGCTGTACCGCCTGCCATACGCCGAAGCACGTCACGCACCGGCTCGAGGATCAGCCGGAGCAGAGCTTCCAGCTCATCTGGCCCTATACCGACCTGCTCCTGCACGATATGGGAGACGGGCTGGCCGACGACCGCCCCGAGGGCCGTGCGACGGGGCGTGAATGGCGCACGCCGCCGCTCTGGGGGATCGGGCGGACGGAGCAGGTGAGCGGCCACACCGACTTCCTGCATGACGGGCGGGCGCGTTCGCTTCTCGAGGCTGTTCTTTGGCATGGAGGAGAGGCACAAAGGGCGCGCGACGCCGTGGTCGGGATGACGAAAGAGGACCGCGCCGCACTGATCCGGTTTCTGGAGAGCCTATGATGATCCGACACCTCGCGTTGATGTTCCTCCTCGCCGGCGGGCCGGCATTCGCCGGCGTCGAGGAGGCGGTCGAAGATCACGTCCTGCCGAGGATGGCGAACTTTGCCGTGCAGGCCGGCGACCTCGCCGACGCGGCGGCGGACGATTGTACGGCCGATGCCCTTCGCCCGCCGTTTCAAGATCTCTTCGACGCATGGCTGGGCGTGAGCCACTTGCGCTTCGGTCCCCTGGAGGAAGGAGGCCGGGCGCTTTCGATCGGTTTCTGGCCCGACACCCGCGGCATGGTCGGCGACACGGTCGCCCGTTTGATCGCCGAGGAGGATCCGGTGCTCGAAGACCCCGACGCCTTCGCCGAGGTGTCCATCGCCGGTCGCGGGCTCTTCGCCCTGGAGCGCCTGCTCTTCGAGCCCGAGCTCGCCGACTACGACGACGGCGACTACGAATGCAGGCTCGTGCAGGCCATCGCCGAGGATCTCGCCATGACGAGCGACGCCCTGTTGTCCGAATGGCGGACCGATCAGGCCCCGGCCCTTCTGAGCGCCGGCGATCCGGGCAACACGCTCTATCTGTCTGCGCGCGAACCCGCGCAGGTACTCTATACCGCTCTGACGACCGGACTCGGCTTCACGGCCGAGCAAAGGCTGGGACGGCCGCTCGGCACATTCGAACGGCCGCGACCCGAACGGGCCGAAGCGCGGCGGTCGGGCCGCCCGTTGCGCAATGTCGCCTTGTCCCTCGAGGCGCTGCGCGAACTGGCGCGCGCCCTCGCCGACGGGCCGATCCCCGAGACCGAGCAGGCATTCGCCGCCGCCCTCGAGCAGGCCGCCACTCTCGATCCGGTCTTCGCCGGGGTGAGCGATCCCAGCGGGCGGCTCAAGGTCGAGATCCTGCAGCAACGGATCGAACGCATTCAGGTCGCAGTGACGGAGGAGATCGGCGTGCCCTTGGGCATTTCGCAGGGCTTCAACGCGGCG
Source organism: uncultured Paracoccaceae bacterium (assembly GCA_947489705.1). Classification (GTDB taxonomy): domain Bacteria; phylum Pseudomonadota; class Alphaproteobacteria; order Rhodobacterales; family Rhodobacteraceae; genus Palleronia. The sequence goes on along the minus strand of CANLEQ010000030.1, from coordinate 8,692 downwards.
GACGGGGACTGAACCCATGACCAACCGGCGCAACTTCCTGGCGAGCTTTCTAGCCGCATCGCTGGTACCGAAGCTCGGCTGGGCCGATGCCGGCAGCCCCGCCTACCTTGCCGCCGCCCGCGAGCCCGATGGTGGCTTCTGCATCTTCGGCCTCAGCGGCCAAGGCGCGGACGTGTTTCGCATTCCGCTCCCCGCCCGGGGCCATGCCGCGGCCGCGCACCCCCATGCGCCGGAGGCCGTCGCCTTCGCCCGGCGGCCCGGCACCTTCGCGCTGGTCATCGATTGCGCCTCCGGAAAACTGCTGCATCGGCTCGAAACTCCGCCGGGACGGCACTTCTACGGCCACGGCGCCTTCCTGGCCGATGGCGATCTGCTCTGCACCACCGAAAACGATATCGAGACCGGGGAGGGCCGGATCGGCCTCTGGTCGCGTCCCGAGGGCTACACCCGCATCGGTGACATCGCCTCGGGCGGCGTCGGGCCCCACGAATTGCGCCGGCTGCCGGACGACAATCTGGCCATTGCCAACGGCGGCATCCGCACGCACCCCGGTCGCGGACGCGAAAAGCTGAACCTCGATACCATGCGGCCGAACCTCGCCTATGTCGATCCGGATCGCGGGGTCATCGACCAGGCCGAACTGGCGCCGGACCTTCACCACAACTCCATACGACATCTCGCTGTCGGCCCGGATGGAACGGTCGCTTTCGCGATGCAATGGCAAGGCGACCCGATGGACGTCGTCCCGCTTCTCGGCCTGCACCGGAGGGGCACTCCGCCGCGGCTCGCGGAGGCCGGTTTGGCAGAGCAACTTGCAACGGAAGGCTATGCCGGCAGCGTGGCATTCGACCAGGCTGGCACGCTCATCGGCATCACCTGCCCGCGCGGCGCGCGTCTCCACGTCTTCTCCGGAGAAGGCGCGTTCCGCAACGCAATCCGGCGGCCCGACATCTGCGGCGTCGCCCCGGCGCCCGGCGGTTTTCTCGCGACTGACGGGCTGGGGTCCATTCACGCGGTGGGGCCGGATGGCCTGCGATCCCTGACGACGCAGCGGCGCGCCTGGGACAATCACCTCGTCCGGATCGGGCTCTCGATCTGATCGCCCGCGGGGTGCAATCGGTAGAGCGTTTCAGTCGGCTTGCCCCGCATTGCGTCCCGGGTGAATGCGACGGTTCCTGTTGCGCTTTGAAGAGGCTTGGCTGCCCGGAGCGTCCAAAATGCCGTTAATAGTCCGGGACTGGAAGTCTGGCCTATCCCACGATGCCAGTCCGCTGCAACTCGGCGATTGTCGCCCCGTCGAGACCGGCCTCGCGCAGGATATCCGCCCCATGGGCGCCGAGATCGGGCGCGGGATGGCGCGCGCAAAGCGGCGTCCGCGACAGCTTGATGGGAAAGCCCGTCATTCCGACGGTCCCATGGCCGGGATGCTCGACACGAATGACCATTTCCTGCGCGATCGTTTGAGGGTCGGAAAGGGCCTCGGTCAGCGACTGCACCCGGCCGCAGGGGACGCCCGCGGCGTTCAGACGCTCGATCCAGGCCGCTTGCGTGTCCCGCGAGACGACGTCGTCGATCAAACGGTTGAGATCCCCCCTATTCCGGAGCCTGGCCGCGTTGCAATCGAAGCGCGGATCGTCGAGCAGGTGATCGAGCTCGAGTGCCGCGAGGAACCGGCGCACGATCGCCTCGGTCGAGGGCGCGACCGCGACATGACCGTCGGAGGCGCGGAACAGCCCGTAGGGCGCGGCGATCGGATGGTCGTTGCCGGTGGGTTGCGGGTCCCGCCCGGTCGCGAGCGCATTCGACGACAGATAGGCCAGCATGGACATCATCGACATCATCATGGAGGCTTCGACCGATTGCGCGGGACCGCCCGCCTCGCGCCCCCTGAGGGCGGCGACGGCTCCGAGAGCGGCATAGAGCCCGGCGACGAGGTCCGTGATCGGAGGCGCCGTGCGGATCGGCCCCGTCTCGGGCGTCCCGTTCGTCGCCATGTATCCCGACATCGCCTGGGTGATGAAATCGAAGGCGGGGCGGTTCGCATAGGGCCCGTCGGAGCCATAGCCGTTGACGCTCACCACAATGAGATCCGGATTGAGCTCGGCCAGCCGTTCGGGCGTGAACCCCATCTCGGTCAGAACGCCGGGGCGAAAGTTCTCGGTGAGGATATCGGCGCGCGACAGGAGCCGGGCGAGAACCTCGCGGCCTGCCTCCTCACGCAGGTTCAGCGCCAGAGAGCGCTTGTTGCGGTTGAAGCCCGCGAAGTACCACGACATGCCCTCGACGATCTCCCCCTGGCCGCGCACGGGATCGCCCTTGCCCGGAGGTTCGATCTTCACCACATCGGCGCCGAGATCCCCGAGCAGCATCGAACAGAACGGTCCGGAAAGGATGCGCGTGAGATCGACGACGCGCACGCCCGACAATGGAAGATGGCTCATCCCGCCGCGTGCCGGGTGAGTTCGGGATCGTGGCGCCGGAGCCGCGGCCCGGCCTTCATCACCTGGCCCGGCAATGGCCGGCCGATCGTTTCCTGAGTACGTTCGGCGACGCCGATCAATGCGTCGAGATCGATGCCGGTCTCGTAGCCGCTCTCGGCCAGCAGATAGACGAGATCCTCGGTGCAGATATTTCCGGTCGCCCCGGCCGCGAAGGGACATCCGCCGAGCCCGCCGATCGAGGCGTCGTAATGAGTGACGCCCATGGAAAGCCCGGTCATCACGCAGGCGAGCCCCACGCCCCTGGTATTGTGGAAATGCAGCCCGATCGGCATACCCGGCGCCGCCTCGCGGATCGCACGGATGGCGGCGGCGACGGTCAGGGGCGTCGCCATGCCCGTCGTGTCACCGAGCGAGACGCGCACCGCACCGAGCTCCTGATAGGCCCGTGCGATACGCCCTACCCTCTCGGCAGGCACCGGGCCTTCGAAGGGGCAGCCGAACGCCGTGGCGATCCCCCCCTCGATCGCGACACCCGCGCCCGAAAGCGTCGCTGCGATCCCTTTCATGTCTTCGAGCGATTTCGCGACGGGCCGGTTCACGTTCTTGAGGTTATGCGTCTCGGACGCCGACAGAACGCCGTGGACGATGTCGACCCCGGCCGTCCCTGCCCGCTCCGCCCCTTTCTGGTTCGCGACGAGCGCCGCGACGACCGCGCCCGGCGGACGCGTTATCCCCGAGAGGACCTCTTCCGCGTCGCGAAGTTGCGGAACGGCGCGGGGACTGACGAAGGATGTGACCTGGACGTGGCGAACGCCTGCCGCGAAGAGGCCATCCACGATCGCGATCTTGCGGTCCGTGGGAATGAAGGTCTCCTCGGCCTGGAACCCGTCGCGCGGTCCTACCTCGCATACCGTTACGTGCCCTCCGCGCGCGGCTGGCCCCGGATTGTCGGTCATGGTCTCTCTCCCCCTGCTGAGCTGCATAGTGGCAGCGAAACCGACCGCTTATCAAGAGATGCGCCATCACGCGAACTCCCTACTTGATAAAGGACGATCGCTCCTGTGTGGTGATGAACACGATCAAAGGGAGGATCACATGAACACTCGCAAGGTAACGGCCCTGCTGGCCGGCGCGGCTTTGAGCGCGCTTGCCTCGCTGGCCCCCGCCAGCGCCCAGACGACGGAATGCATCGCACCTTCGGCCCCGGGAGGGGGCTGGGACTTCACATGCCGAACGATCGCCCGGATCCTGAGCGATCTCGATCTCATCGACGGCAACATGCAGGTGACGAACATGCCCGGCGGCGTGGGGGCCGTGACCTACGCGATGGTCGACGGCGAACGCCCCGAGGACGAGAACCTCATCGTCGCGACATCGACGGTCGGCGTCACCCAGATCGCCCAGGGCCGGTATCCCGCACCGCTGGATGCGATGCGCTACATCGCGATGCTCGGGGCCGATGTCGGCCTCATCGCCGTGAATGCCGACAGCGAGATCGACGATCTCGCAGAACTGACCGAGATCATGGCGAACGACCCGGGATCGATCGTCACCGCGGGGTCGTCCGGGGCGGGCGGTTGGGACCACATCCGGCTTCTGCTCGTTGCGCGCGAGGCGGGGCTCGAAGACCTTTCGGCGCTCCGGTGGGTCCAGTTCGACGCAGGCACCGATGCGGTGACGCAGATGATGGGCAATCAGGTCGACGTCGTCTCGACCGATATCGGCGAAATCGCGGGCTTCGTGGAATCGGGCGACATTCGCGTTCTCGCCGTCCTGTCCGACGAGCCCGTACCGGCATTTCCCGACATTCCGACGGCCGTGAGCCAGGGGGTCGATGTCACCGGCTATAACTGGCGTGGCGTCTATACCGGCGGAGATGTCTCCGACGAGGCCTACCAGGCATGGGTCGACAGGCTCGAAACCCTCTATCAGAGCGAGGAGTGGCAAGAGGCGGCCGAGGAATCCGGTCTCCTGCCGATCTGGCGCGGAGGGGACGAGTTCACCCAGTACGTCCAGGACCAGGAAGAGGCGATGGCCGAGATTTCGAGAGAAATCGGCATCATAGAATGACCACCAGACTGCTTGGCGCCGTGATCTTTGTGATCGCGGCGCTCTTCGTCAGCGGGGCCACATCCTATGACGCTCCGTTCGGCGACGTCCTGGGTCCCGCGGTGTTTCCGATCATCGTCGGCATTCCGGCAATGATCCTGTCGGCATCCCTCGTGGTCTGGCCCGGCGGGGAGGTCGCCTGGCCCCGCCCCGAACGGCTTGCGCGGCAAGGGGCGTCGCTTGCCGTGTTGCTGGGTTACGCTTGGCTGCTGCGACCCCTCGGCTTTCCGCTGGCGACCTTCCTGCTGCTGGCGCTTCTGGGCATCATCCTCGACGGTCCGGCCTGGAAGTCGGCCGCGATCGCCGCTTTGATCGCACCGGGTCTCTGGGCGCTCTTCGACAAGGGGTTGGGCCTGCCGCTCGACGTGCTGGGCACTTGGTTCTGAGGAGATCGATGTGGAAACCCTGAGCGCACTGGCCGGCGGCTTCGCCGTTGCCCTCACCCCCTTGAACCTGACGCTTCTGCTTCTGGGATGTTTCGCGGGCACCTTGATCGGGGCGCTTCCGGGCCTTGGACCGGTGAACGGCGTCGCGATCCTGATCCCGCTGACCTTCGCTTTCGGCTTCGACGCGACGTCGTCGCTCATCCTGCTTTCCGCGGTCTATTTCGGGTGCATGTATGGCGGGCGGATCAGTTCGATCCTGCTCAACATACCCGGCGACGAGCCGGCGATCATGACGACGCTCGACGGATTTCCGATGGCCCAGCAGGGACGCGCCGCCGATGCGCTGGCAATCTCCGGGGTCGCGTCCTTCGTCGGGGCGACGGTGTCGGTGATCGGCCTCACGCTCTTCGCCCCGCTTCTCGCGCGGGCGGCAATCTATTTCGGGCCTGCCGACTATTTCGCGCTCTACGTGCTCGCCTTCGCCACGATCGGGGGCATCGCGGGGGTCGATCCGCGCAAGACGTTGCTGTCCGCGGCACTCGGCCTGATGATCGCCTGTATCGGCATCGATCCCATCACCGGCATTCCGCGCTTCACGGCCGGCAACTACCATATCTACGACGGTGTCGATCCGATCGTGGCACTGGTGGGACTTTTCGCGATCTCCGAGATACTCGTCCTGCTCGAAAAGCGCGGCAAGGAACGCGCCGCGACGATAAGGGTGCAGAGCTGGCTTCCGGATTTCCGGGCGATCTGGTCCACACGGGGGGCAATGACACGCGGATCCTTGGTCGGCTTCGTCGCGGGCGTGCTGCCCGGAGCGGGGGCGTCGCTCGGAGCGGTCATGAGCTACGCGATGGAAAAGCAGGTCAGCGGCGGCGGAGGAACGTTCGGCACGGGCGATCCGCGCGGCGTCGCGGCGCCGGAGGCCGGCAACAACGCGGCTTCGGGCGGGGCGCTCATTCCCATGCTGTCGCTGGGTGTGCCGGGCTCGGGCACAACGGCGGTGATGCTCGCGATGCTCGTGTCGCTGAACGTGCAACCCGGACCGCTCCTTTTCGCGCAGCAACCCGAGCTCGTCTGGGGGTTGGTGGCCTCCCTCTATCTCGCCAATATCGCGCTTCTGGTCCTGAACCTGCCCCTGATCGGGCTTTTCACCCGGCTGATGATGGTGCCCACCTGGGCGCTCATGCCGATCGTCGCTGCCGTGAGCTTCGTGGGGGTCTTCTCGATCTCGAACTCGATTTTCGATCTGGAACTGATGATCATGTTCGGCGCGCTCGGCTATGTCCTGCGCAAGCTGGGGGTAAGCCTCGTTCCGCTCGTCCTCGGGCTTCTGCTCGGCGGCGACATGGAGCGGAATCTGCGACGTGCCATGTCGATCTCGGACGGAGATTGGGGAATATTGCTCTCGAGCTGGATATCCGTCGTACTCTACACGTTCACGGCGCTCTTCCTTGCGCTTTCGGTCTGGCTTGCCATCCGGGATCAACGCCGAGCGAAGCTGTTTCCGGAAAACCGGACATCGAAGTAAGCAACAATCCAGGAGATTCCGGTTCCCCCGAGGAGCGCAAGTCCTTGCGGCGATTCTCGTCGACGGAGGTGGCCGAGCTCCTTCGTATCAGCACGTCCAACCTCCGGACACGCCACAAGGACGGGTCGTTTCCGGACGTATTTACGGATACCAGGGGCCATCGTCACTATACTGCCGAGGAAATCGACCAGATCAGGTCGATCATGGCACAGACGGGCAAAAACCCCGATCATTACCGGCCGGGCCGGCGAAAGGGTGACCACCTTCAAGTGCTGAGCGTGTGCAACTTTAAGGGCGGATCGGCCAAGACGTCGTCCGCGATTTCGCTCGCGATGCGCTACAGCCTGCGAGGGTACAGGGTGGCGGTCCTCGACATGGACGCGCAAGCGAGTCTCACCACCTTCTTCGGGTTCCGCCCCGAACTCGAGTTCAGCGAGGCCGGCACGATCTACGACGCCTTGCGGTACAAGGACCCTCGCCCCCTCTCCGAGGTAATTCGGAAGACCTATTTCCACAATCTCGACCTCGCCCCCGCGGGGCTTATCCTTTCGGAATACGAGACCGAAACGGCCAACGCTCTCGGCCGGCGGGTCCAGCCGATCTTTGCCGAGCGTCTGACCCGCGCGCTGGAGGAAGTCGAGGACGATTACGATCTGATCATTATCGACTGTCCTCCGCAGCTCGGCTTCGTGACCCTCACGGCGCTCGCCGCATCGACGGGCCTGGTCGTGACGGTGGTCCCGAGCATGCTCGATATCGCCTCGATGTCGCAGTTCCTGAACCTCGCCGCGGAAACCGTTGAAACCGTCGAGGAAGCCATCGACAAGCGGGTGAGCTGGGATTTCGTTAAGTTCCTCATCACGCAGTACGAACCGTCCGACGGTCCGCAGACACAGATGGCCGGATATCTCCGCACGATCCTGGGCGATCAGGTCCTGACCCAGCCCATGCTGAAATCCACGGCAATCAGCGATGCGGGCATGACCCAGCAGACAATCTACGAGGTCGATCCGAGCCAGCTCGTGCGCAAGACGCTCGAGCGGGCGATCACCAGCATGAACGGCGTGGCCGACGAGCTCGAGACCGTCATTCAAGCAGCCTGGGGGAGATGATGGCACGCAAGATCTTCGGCGTCGAAATCGCAACGGATGCGGACAAGGCCGAGCCGCAATCGGAGCCCCCTGCCCCGCGGACGCGCAGTTCCTCGGCTTCCGTGACGGGACTGAGAGAGTCCCTTCGCGATCTCTCGTCCAACTCGATCCTGGATATCGATCCGTCGATGATCGAAGGCGGCGGCCTTACCGACAGGTTCGGCGAGGATGACGGAATCGAGAATCTCGCGGAGAGCATCCGGACCCACGGGCAACAGGTTCCCATTCTCGTCAGACCGACCGATCAACCTGACCGATACGCGGTTGTCTATGGTCGCCGCCGCCTCATGGCCCTCAAGCGACTTGCGCGGCCCGTCAAGGCAATCGTCAGGACCTTGAGTGACGAGGAAGCGATCCTCGCTCAAGGCCAGGAGAACAATCTCCGGCTCGATCCCTCTTTCATCGAGAAGGCGATATTCATTCGTGAAATGAAAGCGGCTAGATACGGTGCGGGCGTGATCCGCGATGCCCTCGGTTTGAGCCGGCAATCCGTGTCAGCCCATATCACACTCATCTCCGACATTCCCGACGAGGTGATCGAACGTGTCGGCGCCGCGCACGGCGTTGGCCGACGGCAATGGGCCGCACTGGCCGAAATCGGAAAGACTGAAAAGGTCGATCTCGTGGAAAGTTCTTTTGGTGTTCCGCACGACTTGCCCTCCGACCAACGGTTCGAATGGGTGCTGAAATCCGCGCGCAAAACTGTGGCGGGTCGGGCAGCAGCCAAACCAAAGGACGATGGTCCAAATAGGTCAGTATCGCTGACACTTTATGACGGGTGTGCTATCGGACAAGTTCGCAGAACGTCCAGAGCCGTCGAAATGCGATTGTCTACCGCGGTAGACGCCGAGTTCACGGAATGGCTCGCGGAGAACGCCGAGACCATCGCCAGAGATCTGCACGATCGTTGGCGCAAGGAGGGGAAAACAAGGGCCTGAGAGCCCCATTCCCGGAACGAAATCGAGCAACACAGGAGCAAAATGACGGCCGCATAAGTGATCTGATCCCCGCAAACTGGACCGTTTGAAGCTGGAGTGTTCCGCTACGATTTCCCGGCTGGGAGAGGAACGG
>CANLEQ010000029.1 GCA_947489705.1 uncultured Paracoccaceae bacterium | reverse complement strand
CCGAGATCGACGCCGTCGTCTGAACTCAAGTGGGAAAGGGCCAACTCACTCTTCAAGCCGCTTTGTGCAACATCGCCAATGTTCAGGATAAAGTTTTCTATTTGATGGCGTTGTATCAATTCTATTTTCCTAAGAATGCTCCCTTCTGGGTATATTCAAATGAGGTGAGACACCACCATCTTTCCCGATGTCGGGTGCTAGATATTGGTAAATTTGCGCTTTTGGATGCTACTCGGCATTGTTGCAGAACTCTGACTTCGGACGATTCACACCGCGAATCCATCCGGTTAGACGGGTCGCATGAGCAAGCCTCCACCCGCCCGCTACCGCACGACGAACTGGTCCAGCTACAATGCGGCGCTGCGTAGGCGCGGCTCGATGTTGATATGGGTCGACCAAGACATGACCTGGCTGGCGCCGCACGCAGGTCGACCTGGGCGCCCTCCCGTCTTCTCGGATGCCGCCATCCAGTTCTGCCTCTCGGTCAAAGTTCTGTTCAAGCTACCTTTGCGACAGACCGCGGGCATGGTGGCGAGCCTACTGCGGCTGGCGGGGCTGGACTGGTCCGTTCCTGACTTCAGCACCCTGTGCCGGAGACAGAAAACATTGGCCGTTCAGATCCCTTACCGCCGTATCGACGGCCCTCTGAACCTCCTGGTGGACAGCACCGGCATCAAGTTCCTCGGCGATGGAGAGTGGCAAGCCCGCAAACACGGCGTGCAGGGCCGCCGTCAATGGCGCAAAGTGCATCTTGCTATGGATACGGCGACCTCGGACATCCGTGCCGTCGAGTTCACCCCCAGCAGCGACGGTGACAGTCCAATCCTACCCGAGCTGCTCGGCCAGATCCCCGAGGACGAGCGGATCGGCACAGTGATTGCTGATGGTGCCTACGACACGCGCCGCTGCCATGCCGCCATCGTCGACCGGCAAGCCACACCAATCATCCCAATCCGAAAGAACGGACGCGCCTGGAAGGAAGACTGCCCGGCGGCGAAGGCTCGGAACGAGACGCTACGCGCCACGAAGCACTACGGCAGGGCATTCTGGAAACACTGGACCGGATACCACGCCCGAAGCCGTGTCGAGGCCAAGATGCAAGGCATCAAGGCATTCGGCGAGCGCATCGCCGCCAGAGATCCCGACCGCCAGACTGCCGAAATCCACATCCGCATCGCCCTCATGAACCGCTTTAACGCACTCGGCACTGCCGAGATCGTCCGCGTGGCATAACGTCAGCGGGGTAAGGGGGCTTCACGCCTCAGGCGTGAGTTACGCAACAATGCCTTCCAAGCGTAGAACGTCGTCGGAGACATCCCGTGTCTGCGGCACAGATCCGCGACGGTCGCCCCCGCGTCATTCTCCCGCAAGATGCCGATGATCTGCTCTTCGCTGAACCTGCTTCGCTTCATATCCAGTTCCTTTGCTACGGTCTGGATTCCAGCAGCGCCTGGAGGAGAAACAAGGGGTCACGTCAATCGGCGCAAGCACCCTTAAACGCCTCAAAGGCTTCGGGAGCATTCAGCAGCTGTCATTGCGAGTTTCGCCGTCCGGCATAACGGTACGGCAGAACGTTGCTTCGGAAAGACCGGTAGCCCTGATGGTCGCGCCGGTGAGATCGGCCCCCGAAAGGTCTGCGCCGCCGAGCGCTGCCCCCGTGAGATCCGCGTCCGTCAGGTCGACATCGACAAGGGTCGCCTCGCTGAAATTCGCATTCTGAAGATATGCGCCGGACAGATCTGAATCGGTGAGATCAGCTTTGCTCAATGTCCCTTGCGGAAACGCCGCACCCTTCAAGGATGCCCCCCGAAGTGTCGCGTCGGTCAGATCCGAGTCCCGAACGTTGGCGCCGTCGAGGATGATGCCTGTCATGTCTGCGCGGGCGAAACTACTGAATGGCAGGAATGCGTCGCGCAAATCGGCATCGCGGAGGTCGGCGTCGTCGAATACCGCGTAAGTAAGGTAAGCGTCACGAAGATCGGCGCCCGCCAGATCGGCGCCGCTCAGATCGCAGTCGCGGCACTGGTTTTCCGCCAGGAGCGATTCCCGTGCGGTCTCCGCCGCTGCAGGTAGCGTGAGGCATGTCAGAAAAAGGAGGATCCGGCGGCGTGGCATCCCTGGTCTCCCGATGCGGTTTTCCGCTCCGATTTAAGCCTATCCGCGCCACGCGGCCAAGCGCCGATTGCCAACGGACCCCTCACTTGCGACAATGCCCTCCGACACCGAGGGGGACTACATGCTCAACTTACTCCGGATTACTTTTGTCGCTGGCGCTTGCGCGCTCGGCATATCGCCAGCGCTGGCTCAAGAGCAGGAACCGGGTCGGGTTGGATCGGGCGCACCTGAAGACGTTTTCATGGAAATCACCCGCGGTGACGACGGCGCGCCGGTCCTCGAGCCCGAAGAGTTCACGCTTTCGCATGGCGGATATTATCGTTTCAATGTCGTCTGCCCGGAAGCGCTGACGTCGGAAACGGGGTTCCATTTCGAGGCGACAGAACTTCTTGAGAATTCTCATATACGGGTTTTGTCGATCGGCGAAGCGGACATCGAGTTCTATATGCAGGGTCTGACCTTCCGCGCCATTGAATGCGACGACCAAGGTTCGGCGCGTTTCAGCTTTCATCCGATGCGCACCGGCGTCTATCCCATCCATGTGCGAGATCAGGGCGTGCCGCCCACGGAGGCGTTCGGCAGGATTATCGTTGAGTGATCTGCGCAAAAGGTGGAGCCTCGACTTAGGAGCCTGATGTGGCGATGTTTTGCTAAGACCGCTTCGGCGTGAGTTGGCCCTCTCCCGGCTGCTTTCAGGCCACAGCTTCGATTTCGGCTCTGTCAATGGCCGAGGAGCGGTTCATGATTGCGATGCGGACTTGAATTTCGGGGGGTCTGGCCGTCGGGTCCTGTGACATGATCCTCTCGCCGAAGAGCTTCAGGCAGCTTATCCTGACCGCAACCCCGCTTTGGACATGATATCCGCCCACGTCTTCCAGAGCGTCCGTCCAAGATGCCGGGTTGACCGCAGGGTTTCATTTCTCGCGACCGCAGCCGGGCAATCTTGCTTCCAGGCCCTCCCGGTGCGGCGGATCGGAATGAGTGCATTGGCGTCTCGTTCACCGTGTCGCAGTGTTGCTCACTCGGGGCGTCAGCCTGGCAAGTGTCGGTGTTCTGGGGCGAGTTTTCTGCGAACTGGAAACAACGGGCTCCAATATGCGCCCGGAGGCCCGGCGACGGATGCATGTTTTCCCCTGAGAAGCCACCACGATTCATTTCAGTCGTACTCGCGCCTTGGTACAGCGATACCGGGGCGGGTAGGCTGGCCCCGTGGAATGTCCACCAGCAATGGTCAGGTGCGGGTCAACGACGGCCTTCGATGAGAGCAATCCGGTTTCAGAAAGCTGCGTGGTGCGTCGCATTCCTCGTGGTCCTTACGACCGGCAGCTCCGCCTGGGCGGACCTGGTCAAGATGTCGAGGTCCGCCATTTGCCACTGCCCGGGCGGAGCCTACTACGAGCGAACCATTCACTTCACGGGTTTCGAGACAGTCGATGCTTGCCTGCGGAGCGGTGGTCGTCATCCCAAGCAGGGGCAGGGAGACTGCCAATCGGCAGGGCAGGGCGCGGGCGATGCCACGATCCCGCTCTCCACGCCGATCACGGGGGAGTTCACCCAACCCTACGACCGTGACGCGCTTGGGGGCTGGACGGATATTACGGGAGATTGCCGTGACACCCGTCACGAGCTTCTGGCCGATCTCTCGACCGGACTTTTCGAGACGACGCCAAATGGCTGCGAGATCCTCCGCGGCCGCTGGAACGATCCTTATACCGGGCAGGTCTTCACAAATGCCGGAGAGATGGATGTCGATCACGTGGTTCCGCTCTATTACGCATGGCGCCGCGGTGCCGCGGAATGGGACACGGAGAGGCGCGTCCGCTTCGCCAACGACCCCGCGAACCTGATCGCCACAGACGCCTCGACCAATCGCCGCAAAGGGGCCCGCGGGCCGCTCGATTGGCTGCCGCCAAACCCGGACTTCCACTGCCAGTACGTGTTGCGCTTTCGACGCATCGCGCACCAATACGAGCTGGTTATTCCAGACCAGGAGGCGACTTCCATGGGCGATCTGTCCCGCGAAGTCTGCAGGGAAATGCGCGGGCACGGTTGAACCGACCTGCTGGTCGTTAGCTGGCCCCCGAGCGTTCCTTATTCTGCTCCTTCCCGGTTCAGCAGCGCGTAGACGCTTCGATGCAGATGAGCCGTACCCTCTTCGGCACGTTCCGTCATGCGGCGCATCCAGCCACCGACCGATCGGATGATTCCGCCACGTTCGACCGAATTTGCATCGGCCAGCATCACCAGAATACCCGCGCCTTGCATTCCGATCGCTGCCTGGGCTTGTGACCAGACCGACGGGTTGATGCCCAGGGCGATGGCTCTCTGGTACGCGGTCCCCAGAAAACCGTGCCAGGTTTCATGCCCGTGCAGTGCCATGTCATCTCGCCAGTCCGCGGGCGCGGCCAGGACCGCCTGCCTGAGACTGATGTGTTCCAAACCACAGGTTGGTCGAAGCGCGTCCTGCCTTCCATTTTTCTGAGTAGGCATCGTCCGATTACAGAAATATGAGTGTTTATGGAGTGTAATGTATGGCTGGCCGTCTTCGTCCGGCCGGTGGGGAATTTCTTTCCGACCGGACATCAGGGCGAAGAGAAGGTCTTGCGTCTGGCGTGCGAGGTTTTGCAGCTCATCGAGACAAAGATGGGCGATGCGTCTGGGCAGACTCGTCCAGGCGCGAAGTTCCTCGCGGCCGCTCGCTGTGCCGAGAAGTTGCCGGATTGCTCGGCGTGTCGCCGAAACTGTCGCCCGAAGGCATCGGTGCTCCGTCGCGGCTTCCTGTTTTTGCTCAGAGCGTGCTGCGAGTTCCTCGGCTCGCTCGAGAAGGGGGGAAAGGTCGATGCCGTAGACCGCAATCAACCGTCCCCGGTGATCATACTGGCAGTGCCGGCGCCCGCCTCCAAGGCAGGCGTTTCGGACGAGGCCCAGTCTGATGAGTTCGCGGGTGTGGTTGTTGATTGTTTTCGGGCTGACGCCCGTGTGCCGTGCCAATTCGGTGACGTTGGCCGGCGATACAGCCGATGGTGCCGCAGCCGGAATGCGGGCTATCAGTTCCTGCGCTGTGACGTAGGCACCGGTGGATAATTTCAACGTGCGCTTCGCGTCCCTCAAAGCCTTGTGGAGCGTGCGTTTTTCGCCAGCGTGGTCTCTGCTCATCATCTTTCCTTACGCGATAGCGCATGGCGCGACTTCGCAACTCGCCTGTTCGCACAGATGCGTTTTTTCTTGTCGCGGGTTTTGGAAGTGCCTAGAACCAAGCCAGAAAAGCTTGTTGGGCCTGTTCGGGACGCCAATCCCTAGGTTCTAAACCCTTCGCCGAGGTCGTCGCCTTGCGGGGGGTTTTTCTTTTTGGTGGGGTGATCCGGCTCGCTGTTTGAACTTCCTCCACCGCGGGACACAAACGCGGCTGCTGCAAGCGGCGTCCTTCTGCCGAGGCAAAAGCACACCATCATTATGATAATGTATTATCGCTATCAAGCAGGATCTGGCGTAACCTCACTGTCAGCTCTGCTCAGCCTGGCTCGTTTTCGAGGTCCTCGTAGTAGACCTCCTTCAGCGTGCGCCTGGCGCCGAGCCAACGGATCTGAACATCGCCGGTGTTCCACTGATACACATAGCCAACGATCGTGTTGTCCGCAGAGAGGCGAACCTTCCAGACCGGAATAGCTTCAAGCTTGGGCTGCTTCTTCGCCACGGACCTAACCTCCAACGCAAGGGCTGGGGCCAGTTGCTCGGTCCTGTCACGAGGTGGAAGGACAAACCGCCAGATGTATCTTAACGGATAGTCCGAAAAGGCACAAACGACGGGGTATTACTCCAAATAGTTGCGCGCCACCGCGATCGCGACCGCCTGCGTGCGGGTCCGGGCGTTGAGCTTGGAACATGCTTTGAGCGCCCGCTGCTTCACAGCCGATTCCGAGATGCCGAACATCTCGGCAGTTTCACGTTGGGCAAATCCATCGCGAAACGCTCTGAGTATGTCCAGTTCGCCGGGCGTCAGCACAGAGCGGTCCATGATAAGATCAACCCACACGCGGAACTTCGCGTCGATCTGCTCGAGTTCGTTGTTCTCGAGTTCTCGATCATCCCGCGCAACGCTCAGGAAGCACCGACCCCCGTCGGACTTCTGGGCGAAGACGGCGCCATAGTTCAGCCCGAATGTCCTGGCTTTCTTCATCACGCCGACGGCATCGGGGAGTCTGATCTCACTCCATCTGCGGAACCCAGTGTTCACGATGTGCCAGAGTAAGACGGGATCCCCCACATAAAGATTTTCGCGCTCGTAGAGGTTACGCCATTCCTCAGGGAACTCGCTGTGAAGGTGCTCGGGTCCTTGCCAGCTCATGCCCAGACCAAGCACGAAACCGGAGGTCGCGATTTCACGCAGCTTGGCCCGCTCCCTGTCGAAGTTCGGAATCATGGTCGCGATCATCGACGATTTTACCGTGGGTTGCATCAGCGGCATTCAAAAAACCTATAACTTGTTAATGTGTCTTACCGGACTATCCGATAAGGCAGTCCGGCCAAGTTTCGCAAGACAATACGACCGAGCTCGCTGATAACGACCGGCATGACAGGACACGTAACATACGGCGGCTTTGACGCGGGCATCGATCTCGTGGTCAAAGCCAGGGCCGAATTCACCGAGGACATGGCCGAGACCTTGTCCAAGTATTTCGCCGCCTATCAGGTTGAAGGGGTCGTGACGCTGGAGGTGACAAATCATGGCCTCTGGCTGATCAATCCCTATACCTCCGGCAGGCAATTCCTGGGAAAGGCAAGGCTGGATGACCAAGACGCTGATGTTCTCTGACAGGCACACGCCGGAAGCAGTGAACGCTGCTGCCGCTGCCGAGAACGCCGGGTTTCTGTCCGGGGATTTCGAGATTTCGGTCGTCCAGATGCCCCATGGCATCCCCAAATGGCATCTGGTCAACGACTTCCTCGGCTACCGTAAACGGGTGTTCATCGACGAGCTGGACTGGCAGCTCAACCAGTTCGAAGGGATCGAGTACGAGCAATACGACACCTTCGATGCCGTCTATGTCGTCGCGCACCGTGGCCCTGAAGTCTGCGGAGGCGCCCGTCTGCGTCAAACCGATCGCGTAAACGGAACGGGCTCCAGCATGTATTCCTACATGATCCGGGACGCGCATCTGGGTATGCTGCCGGGGATGCCGACCGATCTGTGTTTTGAAGAACCCCCTCAGTCGCGCAAGATCTGGGAGCTGACCAGGCTGGCGACGTCCCAGAGCTTCCAGATCACCAAGTCTGTTCTGCACGGCGCGAACCGTTTTCTCAGAACCCAAACGGCAGAACACTGCTTCTTCCTGGGATCGCCTGCATTCATGCGCATGGCCCGCAGTATGGGGTTCGCGCCCGCGCCCTTGGGGCCTGTCGTCTCGAACCGCGATGGCCGCTTCATCGCGTTCTCTTGCCCGGTGAATTACTGACGTATTTCTTCGACCTTTGACTGGCGTGACCTGACGCATCGCCAACCCAGACGTCGAGGCTGGTCATAGGATTCCGGCCGTGGCGGGGCGGACCGTGGATGCCGCACTTGCCTGTTCCGCTGCTTTCGCCGGCGAACGTTGCCCGCAACAAGGGCCATCAGGCCTGAGCTCACGGACCGGTATACCGGTCGAGCAGAATGGAATTCACCCGTGAATTGCTGGCGCAACTGACCCACGAAGCGCCTCTCATGCCGCCGAAGGTCGATCGGTCGCATCTCACGGCCACATCTGTGCTGCGTGAAGAACTCGAAGGATCGTCACGGCAGATGATGTTTCCGCGTAGATCACGATGTAGTTTGGCTGGACGACGAGTTCTCTCGTCCCCTCGACCCGTCCCGTACGACACCGCTTCGGATGATCCGGAAGATCCCCGACCTTGCGCTGGATCTGCTCCATCAAGGCAAGAGCCGCATCGGAATTATGATCGGAAATGTAGTCCACGATTGCCATCAGATCGGCGACTGCCGACGCCGTCCATTCGAGTTCAGGCACCGCGTTTTGCGTCGATCAAAGCGCGGGCTTCACGGATCACCTGGTCATGCGGCGATTTGGGGCGTGGATCGTGCAACGCTTCCTGAACCTTCATCCGGAACCAAGCGTCATACGCTTCGGGGTCGGTGGTGAGCCCCGCCGGCATGCCGCCTTCTGCAGCGACACGCGTAAGCAGGATGCGGACAGCATCAGACAGGGTGAGGCCGACGCCGGCCAGGGCGTCAGTCGCCTGGGCCTTGAGATGGTCGTCGACACGAACATGAATCATGGATGTCTGGGCGGGCATGGCGGGCTCCTTCGGTTGCATCACCTGTATGTATCGCAAATGAGTTACAAACAACCACCTCCTCGCCTGTGGCCGGACGGACTTGGATTTCGAGTGATTCCACAGCTAAAAGGTTGAAAGGCAAGCGTGTGATCACAGACAATACACGTTGCAACCGATAATACATTATCATATGGAACGTGCATCGTAGATATGCACGGGCCAGCGACTGTTGGAGCGGACCGTGGCCAGAGAAAAAGAAGCTCCGAATGTGGTTACGGAACAGGGACTCCGCGAGAATCTGCGGTCTGGGTACAGTCTCGACGTTGTTGCCGAAGAAGACGCCGCGAAGCGCCATAACGTCTGGTATGGATTGTGGACTGTCCGATCCGTTTCACCCGACGGTGCCGACGACAAACTTCTTGTGGTCAGCGGCAACGCGATCAGGACGAGGACATTCAAGACACTTACCGGACTTGTCTCGTTCCTTGCCGATATCGGCTGCAGGAACGTCTCGATCGGATTGTGCGAAGGGGAACGGCACAGGCAGCAGACCGACGCCATGGCAGAGGAAAAGAAATCCGGGGCCCGCGCAGACGAGGCGTGAACGGCACCGCTTCCCGGACAAGCCGCGCGACGCGCGTGAAGACTACGGGACAGAACAGGCAAGCGTCCAAGCGATCAGCTTAGGGCGTCAATCCCCCCTTCTCTGGTCCGAGATCGCCACCATCCGTGCAGTGCTGATGACCGGAGCGATCGCCGTCGCACTTCCCTGCGCGCCCCTCACTGCCAGTGCTACGGTCTACGAGTACACCTCTGGTGGTGAGGTCATTGTCAGGCAGTCGCCCGGTGCTGGGTTGGAAGCACGAGCGAAGCAGACCCTGAGACCAGCCTTCGTCTCGGAAGATCGAAAGGCCTACCGGGTGATGGCCGAACAGGTCGCCTTGCGTCATGCCGGCGGTGCCGGTCCGCGCCGGGCGGGTCTCGATGCGATGACGTTCGCCAAGGTGTTCGTCGAGCTGATCCGTGCGGAGAGCGCCTTCAACCCGCGCGCGCTGTCTCCAAAGGGCGCACAGGGCCTCGGGCAGCTGATGCCGGCGACCGCACGCGACCTCGGTGTTCGCGATGCGTGGGATCCCGCACAAAATCGCGACGGTGCCGTACGCTATTTCTCGGTACAGCTGGAGCGCTTTGGCAGCGTAAAACTGGCACTGGCCGCCTATAACGCGGGGCCCCATCGGGTTGTGCAGTATGGCGGAATACCTCCCTTCCGGGAGACCCGTGTCTACGTTGCCAAAATCACTGCCGCGGTTGGTCAAATCCCAACGGCAGAACCCGGGCCTGCGCTGCAACGCAGGTCCACCACCCCCACCATCTCTACCAAAAATCCCGCAAAGGATCTCTCTGTATGGCAGTATTGACCCCCTCGCACCGGCGCATCGCGACGGTTGCGCTCGCACTGAGTTTTGCCGCCGGCCCGGCGCTGGCGCAAGACCTCTCCCCCCTCAACAACTTCTTCACGACCATCGGGGCTGCCCTGACGGGCACGACCGGTCGAGCCCTCGGTCTTGTCGCCGTCGCTGCGGTCGGCATCGCGTTCCTGATGGGCCGCATGAACTGGGCATTCGCGGGCTCGGTCCTGATCGGTCTCGTGATCCTGTTCGGTGCGGGCACGATCCTCGCGGGCCTCTGATCCATGCGGAATCCGTGCTTCCTGGCGCTCACAAGACCGGTCTCGATCGCGGGCCTGCCGATGACTTACGTCGTGATGCTCTTCATCGTGACTGTCGGCGGTTTCGTTGCGCTCCTGTCGATCCTGTGGCTGCTGGGAAGCGCGGCCATCGGTTACGCGGCACTCCGGGCGCTCGCAAACTACGATCCTCGCTATCTCGACGTCATTTTCGTGAGCCTGTCTCGGACGCCACCGACGCCAAGCTGGTTCAAAGGCAAGGGGATGATCTACCGTGCTTGAGCTCAAACAGGGACTTGGCCGCAAGGCCGTCGATCCGGTCGGCCTGACGCGCGAGCATATGCTGGCTGCATATCTTCCCTACGTCACCGGCGTCGGGGATGACGTCATCATGCTGCGCGACGGCGATGTGATGGCATCCTTCCTCGTCGCCGGTATCGAGGCCGATACGGCCGACGAGACGTTCGTTGCAGACCTGGCGCGTGCCTTTGGCTCTACGGTTGCTCAGGCGCGGCCCGACATCGCGTTCTACGTGCATCGCATATCTCATGGGATATCTCCGACGATGCCTCCTGTCCAGGGGGACAGCTTCGCCGCCCGGATCGACCACCAATGGCAGGGATTGATCGCCGGTGGCGGCTTGCGTGACCGCGTTTCGATGGTGACGCTCGTAATCCGTCCCAAGCGTCTTTCCGGTCTCTGGGCGAAGATCATCAGCGGATCGAACCGCGATCTTCGCAGCGAACGGTCGCATCGCATCGCCTTCCTGAATGAAGTGACCGAAGACTTGATGCAGGCGGTAGGTGCCGCACGCCCCGAGCGCCTGACGCTTTCGGACGGCCGCTGGCTTGGGTTTCTCCGGACGGCCGTTACCGGCAAATTCCATCCTCTTGCGCCGGGGGTCGCCTTCACGCCGATCAGCAACCTCATGGTGGAGTCCCGCGTGGACTTCCGGGGAGACAGCTTCATCGTCATGGGGCTCGATGAAGAGGACATGCGCTATGGCGCAATGTTCACCTTCAAGAAGTACCCCACCGAGACCTCGCCCGGCTTTCTCGATCGGTTCGACCTGCCCGGAGATACCGTCGTCACGCATTCCTTCACGCCGATGGATCTCGTCCCGGCCCTCGCCCGCGTCCAGCGCACCGTTCGCCAGATGAGTGCGGCCGACGACGCGGCGCGCTCGGCGCAGGACCAGCTTGCCGATGCGGCGGACGATCTTGCCTCCGGACGGATCAGCTTCGGGCAGCACCAGGTCTCGATCATGGCCGTCGCCCGGTCGCCGCAGGAACTCGACGCGCTGGCGGCCGAGATCAGGACGCAGACACAGCGCGCACTTGCGGTCGCCGTGCGCGAAGACCTGGGCGCACGGGCGGCCTACTTCGCGCAGCATCCCGGCAACTTCACCTTCCGGTCGCGGGACGCGATGATTTCGTCCTCGTGCTTTGCCGATTTCGTGGCACTGCACACCACCGGGCGCGGTCTCAAGCCGGGAAAGGAGCCCTGGGGGGCACCGATCACCATCCTTCCCACCGAGAACGGCGAGCCATACCGCTTCAATTTCCACCTGCCCGGCGAGCCGGGCGACAGAACGGTGGGCCATACGCTCGTTATCGGCCGGACAGGTTCGGGCAAGACGCTCGGCACGGCGTTCCTGCTGGCGCAATCGCAGCGCGTGGAGCCGCGCATCATCGCGTTCGACAAGGATCGGGGTCTGGAAAGTGCAATCCGCAGTCTTGGAGGCAGCTACTCGGCGGTGCAGATGGGCGTGCCGACCGGCTTCAATCCGTTTCGCTCCGAGAACGATCTTCGCGGCGTGGGATGGTTGACCGACTGGCTCGGCGCCCTCCTGACGCAGGACGCGGCACCGCTTACGCCCATGCAATCCGAGGCGCTGGCGAAAGCCGTAGGGTCCAACGCCAATTCGGACCCCTTCCTCCAGACACTCGCACATTTCCGCAGCCAGCTCGCTTCTGTCGATGACGACGGGGATCTGCATACCCGCATGGGCCAGTGGGATGACGGCAAGTATCACTGGCTGTTTCCGGGCTCCGGCACCGATCCCCTGACCTTCGACAAGAGGATCACGGCATTCGACATGACGGAGATATTCGACAGCCCAGCGGTTCGCACGGCGTGGCTTTCCTACATATTCCGGCGGATCGAGCGCACCGTCGAGAACGGGCAGCCGACGATCATCGTCCTCGACGAGGCTTGGAAGATGCTCGACGACGCATATTTCCAGTCGCGACTGAAGGACTGGATGCTGACGATGCGCAAGAAGAACGTCGTCGTCGTCATGCTGACGCAGCGGGTCAGCCACATCGCGGAAAGCCGCGCCGGCGGGTCGATTTTCGAGAGCTGTGTGACCCAGATCCTGTTCCCCAGCTCGAAGAACACGCCCCGCGAACTCGATCCGCTCAACCTGACCGATCGCGAGGAAGCGTATCTCTGCACCTCGGCCGCCGGTGCCCGCACGGCGCTTGTGCGGGGCTTCGACTCCAGCACGATCGTCGATCTCGACCTGTCCGTCCTCGGCCCGATGCTCACTGCGCTTGGCGCCGGCCGCGTGGACGACGACCCGGCTGACGATGATGACGACGGTTATGACCAGTCGCAGCTTGAAGAGGCCATCTGATGCTCAGGATCACCATCGCGCTTGCCCTGGCTGCCCTTCTGAGTGGCTGCGCGAGCTACACCGAGCGCACGTCGCCATGCGTGTGCAACTGGGAACCCCTCAACAGCACCGGGGAGGCTAGGGTATGAGAGCATTTCTTCGCAGCGCGGCGGTCGTTGCCATCGTCGCGACGTCCCTCACCAACACCGCGGAGGCACAGGGTGTGCCAACGTTCGATGCGGCGTCCGTCGCCCAGGCTCTCGCCCAACTCGAGCAGATGCGGCAGGACTACGCGAACCAGCTCCGGCAGCTTGAAAGCATGACTGGCGACAAGGCAATTGCGGGCATCCTCAACGCCGCGCCGGACATCGCCGCGCGGGAGTCGGCTGATAGCCTGTCCTCTATCATGTCGGGGGCGATCACAGGCGCGGCCATTCCGGGCAATTCCTCGGCGCTGACGGCACGGATTGACGAGCTGAAGGGCACGTTCGACCTGCCGAACATCAACGACTTTCTGACCTCGGACGTCCCGCAGGACCGCGCGCTCGCCACGCAGGCCGGGGCCGGTCTCGCGGCTGTCGCCACGGCCGAGGACACCTATGCGCGTGCGAACGCGTCGATGGGCCGTGTGAACCATTTGATCGGGAACATCGATAGCAACGCTGACCTCAAGGCGTCGGTCGATTACAACACGCGCATGTTGGGCGAGATCGCCGTCCTTTTGAACGAGACGCTCCGGGTCCAGGCGGCAACCGCCAATGCGACCGGGACCGATGCTCTTTCGAACGCGCGCGAGCGCGCGGCCCAACGGACCTTCATGCGCGCAGGAGACAATTGATGATACGAACCACGATGACGGCGGCCGCGACTGCACTGCTTCTCGGAACCCCGATGGCCCATGCGATCGGCGGATCGTTCGTCTGTGAAAACCAGTTGGACATGGACCAGGACGAAGCCCGGGAAATCGCCGGCACCAATAACGGTCTCTACCAGATCCTGATGCGCTACCGAGAACGGTGGGACCTCGCCCATAGGCGCGAGCAATGTGAGGCTTATGCCGAAGGTCGGATCTACGAGATCACCTGCCTGAACGGCCGGCGGGACTGGGACGCAATCAAGGCTATGGTGCCGGAAGAGTATTTCGGTATGTCGACGATGGAACTGGCCCCAATATTCCGGGAGATGCCGGGAATTGCCGAGGAAGCTTTCGAAGTTACCGCCTACTGCCGCAATGTCGGCGCGATCGAGTAGAGAGGACAGCCGCGGTGGCATCGTTCGTGGAAAACACCCTGAACACGCTTGATGGAGCGATCACGGGATACGCAGAGAGTAGCTTCGTCACGTTTGCCGGGCCGCTCGCCACATTGTGCCAGGCGATGGGTGTCTGCGGGCTCGCCTTCATCGCGATCAACGCGCTGATGCAATGGGTGCCGATCCGCGTCGGCGAGTACCTAAAATGGGGCATGCGCTACGTCATCGTCACCGCCGTCGCGACAAGCTGGGCGCAGTTCCTGCCGATCTACAACATAGTCACGAATGTCCCCGGCGAGCTTGGTGCGCAGCTCATGGGTGTCGTCATGGCGCCAAACCTCAACACCGCCTTTGATCAGATGATCACGACGATGTTCGAGTTCTCTGATGCGCTTGCCGATGAAGCCGCCTTCTACTCCATCAGCATGGCCTCGATCATGGTTTGGGCCATCGGCGGCTTCATGGCGGCTGCGGCGATCATTGTCATCGCACTTGGGAAAATCGGGCTCGGGATGGCGATCGCACTGGCCCCGATCTTCATTCCGACTCTGATGTTCAGGGGGACCTCCAATCTCTTCGAGAGCTGGGTCAAGTTCACGCTCGGCTTCGCCCTGATCCCTTTGGTGATGGCCGGCGTCGTCGGAGCGATCGTCGGGATTGGTCAGGGCCTCATTTCAGAAGCTGCAACTGCCAATGACCTTGAGGACGCCGCCGGCTTCCTGATCGTGGGCGTCGGGGCAATCTTCATGACCGTGATGGTGCCCACGCTGGTCAACGGTCTGTCGGGCACGATCACGGCGACCGCCAATGGTGCTGCGATGGCCCTCGGGGCGGCCGGTATGGCGGGCGGTGCCGCTGCGATGGGTGCGGCGGGGGCCCGGGGAGCCTATCGAGCGGCGTCACCGGCGGTCCGCGGCGAGGCCGAGGCCTGGTCGGCGGGGCGCGAGGCGAAAGCGTCGGGCGGCAATGCCGCTGAAGCGCGGTCGGCCGAGCGCCAACGCCAGAAGAAAATCCGCCAGTCCTTCGCGGACAATTCCAGCCAGTTCGCGGCAATGCACGGCAGACAATCCACCGCGAGCGATCGGTTCAAGGCGGCGAACGCCGGACAGCAATACGAGATCCGAAAGGCCCGGAGGCTTCGAAGAAGCCGGACGCCGTCGAAAGACGTCAACAAAGACGATTGATCCAAACCGGATGACGACGGTCTGACCCCCAGCCGGTCGCCTCAAACCCGAAACCATCCGCTTTTCCGTCGGGAAAGCGGCCCAAGAGGAGTCTGCCTGCATGGTGCAGAAAACACCCGAACAGACGGCCGAAGCGTTCGAGAACGAGGTTTTCTTTTCCCTGCGCCGGCAAAGGAACTGGGGCTGGGGCGTGGGCATCACCGGCATGAGCATTGGCCTCATGTCGGCCGTAACCCTGGCGCTGGCGATGCCGCTCAAGGAGGTGCGCCCCTACGTGGTGATGGTCGATCGCGCGACGGGAGAGTCCGAACAGGTCGTCTCGGTCCGTCCGACGAGCCTTGCGGATCAACGCGCGGTCCTGGAGTCCGAGTTGGTCCGCTACGTCACCAATCGCGAGACCTATGATCCGACCGACAACCCCGAGCGCATCCCGCTCGTAGACGCCATGTCGGTCGGCCAGGCGCAATCGTCTCTGCGCGGTGTCTGGAATAGCGGATCGGACCAGTATCCGCCGTCGTTCTACGGGGGCGACACGGTGATCACGGCACGCATCCGGTCGGTGTCGATCCTCGACGACAACACCGCTCAGGTCCGCTTCGTGCGGCGCCTGGAGCAGCTAGGCGCTCCTGCGGTGGAAAGGGATTTCGTGGCCGTCGTTGGCTACCGGTTCGATCCGCGCACCGAACGGACGCTCGATCAGGTGTGGCGCAATCCGCTGGGCTTCACCGTCACCGGCTATCGCATCGACGCCGAAACCCTCGATCCGAGAGGCTGACCCCATGAGACACGCCATTGCCATCCTCGCGCTCGTCGCCTCGAGCGGCACCGCCGCGGCCGAGACGAAGCCCCGTCCGTTTCCGCAGGATAGCCGCATTCGATCCTTCACCTACGACCAACACGAAGTCTATCGGCTCGACACCTTCATGCGGTTCATCACCTCGATCGAGTTCGAGGCAGGCGAGAGCATTGAATCGGTCCAGGTGGGTGACAGCGAGAGCTGGCAGATCGTCCGCCTCGATCGGGGCGACATCCTGTCCGTGAAGCCGCTGATCGAGGGCGCCTACACAAACATGACGGTCTATACGAGCGAGCGGCCCTACACTTTCGAGCTGCGCGCCCGTCCCGGGCAGGTTGGCTCGCCCGATCTGAACTACCGGGTCTCGTTTCGCTATCCTCAGGAGGAGGCGCGTCAGCGGAAGGCTGCGATCGAGCGCGCGGAGCGCCCGAAGGACGACAACTACTTCGCAGCCGGCGATGCCGATCAGCTCAAGCCCGTCCAGGTCTATGACGACGGCCAGCGGACCATCTTCGTCTTTCCTGGCAACGCCCGCCGGCCGGGCATCTTCCTCGTCGGCCCGGACGGGCGCGAGATCATCGTGAACGCGCGTCATACCGAGAACGCCACGATCATCGATCGCGTGTCCGATCGGTGGACCATCCGCATCGGCGACGAGGAAATCTGCATTGCGCATGGCGATGTCATCCGATCGGTGCCGGGGGGACGCCGGGCGCCGCGGCTCGCCCAGGGCTACGGGTATGATCCGGACTTCACAGGAAGTGTGGTGACGAAATGAGCGACGACTACAAAACCCGCCGCGATGAGATCCTCGACGGCCGCAATCGTCCAGCCGGGCGCTCGCGCCTCTTGGCCGGGACCGCTGTGCTGGGTGCGGCTGGAGCTCTTGCGTACTTCCTGCTCGTTTCGGAACAGGTCGATACCGGCGGCCCCGACACGTCACAGACCACCGACATGCAGGAGCGAGAAGCGGTTCCCGGTGTCGATACCGGGATGCCGCCCCCGGTTCGGACGGCGGAACCAGAGACTTCTGCCCCGGCTACGATGACCTCGGCGCCAGAACCAGCGAGCGATGTAAGCGACGAGGCCAAGGACCAGCTCATCGCTCGGCTGGAGAATGAACTGAAATCACTTCGCAACGCGCAAGGAGATGGCTCGAAGGTCGATGCTCTCGAGGAGGAACTGGAAGCGATGCGGACCGAACAGGCTGAGGCCGAGGAACGCTATCAAACCCTTCTTGCCCAACTGACCCAGAATACCGGGGCGGATACGAGCGAGGATGAGCGGAGGGCGCGCGAACGGCTGGAGGAGGAGCGAGCTCGGCGCGCGGCAATCGCGGAGGCGCAGATCATGTCGGACAGCATCGTGCTCGACGCATCGGGGGCGAGGACCGGAGGCGGCAACCAGGGTGGCGGTGCCAGCGGTGAAGATGGGTCCGGCCGCCGGTTGTCTTCGAACGAGCAGTTCATGGCAGAGGCCAGTTCGCGCAGCTACGACACCGTGCGCGCGACGCAGATCGCCAATCCCGGTCGGACGATCGTGCAGGGTACGACGCTGAACGCGGTGCTGGAGACGGCTGTCAGTACGGAGCTGCCCGGGGTGATCCGGGCGGTCGTGACCGACAACGTGATGAGCCACGACGGAATGAACATCCTGATCCCGCAGGGCTCGCGTCTGATCGGCTCCTACAATTCGGACGTGTCTGTGGTGCAGGATCGGGTTCAGATCGCATGGAACCGCGCCGTGACACCGCAGGGTGTCAGCGTGGAGCTCGGAGGCTATGGAGCCGACGCGCTTGGCCGGTCCGGGCAGTCCGGATACGTAGATTCTCGCTTCCGCCAGCGGTTCGGCTCCGCGGCGCTGATCTCGCTTATCGGCGCCGGGCCGGAAGTCATCGTCGGGCCCGATGCAAACGCGAGGGTATCCGATACGGCGCAGGACGTAGGCGATGACCTGGCAACAGCCTCGCAGGGCGTGATGGGTGATTACCTCTCGGCGGGGCCGGTCATCTACATCGACCAGGGCACATACATGACCGTGTTCGTGAACCGGGATCTCGTGTTTTGAGTGGCCCCGCCAGTTACGCAGAACAGGGATTGCTGCCCCTTCGAGAGCCACTCGTCTCCGAGCGTGTGAACGAGGTCGTCATCAACCCTGATCAAAGCATCTGGGTCGAGTATGCCGGGGCGGCGCACATGCAGAAATGGGGCGGTACGATCCCGTTCGAGCGCCTCAAGATGCTGGGCACGCACCTCGCGAACGAGACGAAGAACCAGCTTGGGGCCAAACACCCTATCGTGTCGGGCCGTATCCGCATCTTCGGTCAATCCATGCGCGTGCAGGTCATCGTGCCCCCCGCGATCGAGGACGGCGTGTCGGTCTCGATCCGCAAATACGTCTCGCGCATCCTCGATCTGGAGGAAGTAGGCTTTTTGATGGGCGCGGAGGTCGATGTCGAAGCCCGGCGACGGCAACAGCTCGAAGGGCTGAGAGGGCTTGCGGAAGCGGGTGACCTGCCCGTCCTCATGCGCCGGGCCGTCTGCGAAAAATTGAACATGCTGATCTCGGGCGGCACGTCGTCGGGCAAGACCACACTCGCCCGCGCGATCATGTCCATGGCCGATCACGGTGAGCGCATGGTGACGATCGAGGACGCGCCCGAGCTGCACCTTCCGCATCCCAACACCGTGGGACTGGTGGCCGACAGGCGCAAGGATTCCGAACGCTCCCCGGCCCACTTGCTCGAAAGCGCGCTCCGGATGCGGCCCGACAGGTTGATCCTTGGTGAAATCCGGGGGGCCGAAGCCTTCAACTTCCTCGAGGCGATCAACACCGGGCATCCGGGCTCGATCAGCACGATTCATGCCGACAGTCCCCAACTGGCGCTGGAGCGCTTGTCGATGATGGTGCTGCGCGCCGGTCTCGATCTGACCCGGCAGGACGTCTTCGACTACGCCCGTTCGACGATCGACCTGGTGATACAGACAGGACGCCACAAAGGCCGGCGCGGCGTCCTGCAAGTCTATATGCCGGCGCTTTCATAGAACGAAGAACACATGACCGATAGCAGATCGAAAGATGTCCTTCTTCTGGCGCTGGCCGGGCTCTTCATCGGAAGCCTAATTGGCATCCTTGCTTCCGGAGCCTATGCGGAATGGGCGAGAGGCGGTGATCTCGCCAATGTCGGGTTCGGGACGATCTTCAACTTCCTTCCCGTCTCGTGGCGGGTCCTGTCCGAGCCGTTTCGTACCGCGGCGATGATCGGTGGGGGTATCGCTCTGGCGATGACGATGCTGGTCCCGGTGATCGGCATGCAGCCGGTTTTGACGAGCCATGGATCGGCTCGGTGGGCCACCGGGGAAGAGATAAAGCGGGCAAAGCTTCTCTCTGGCATTCAGAAGATCAACGGACCGATTTTCGGCAAGCTCGGAACACCGAAAAGCCGGGCTGCATATCTCACGTCGGTCTCCATTCCGCACAGCCTGATCACGGCACCTACGGGCGTCGGCAAGGGGGTGGGGATCGTGACGCCTACCCTTCTGACCTATCCGGGGTCGATCATCTGTCTCGATCTCAAGGGAGCGAACTACGAAAACACGGCGCGTCATCGGCATACGCTCGGAGATCGCGTCTTCAGGTTCTCGCCCTATGACGCCGAGGGACGGACCCACAGGTTCAATCCGCTGGAAGACGTTGCGGCAACGGATGTCCGACGACAGTTCACCGAAGCGCGGCGGCTCGCAGCGTCGTTTATTACGATCAAGGGAGATAGCGCCCAGGGCTTTCTCGATGGCGCTCGGGACATCTTTGCGGCGACGGCCCTTCTCGTTATCGAGCGTGGGACACCGACGATTGCCGCGATCCACGACGCGCTATCGCAACCGGGCAAGGCTAGTACGAACCTCTTCAATATGGCGGTCGAGGTCCGGTCCGACAACGCACGGTCGATCTTCAACAAGTTCTCCAGTCGCGATGACAAGCATCTGTCGGCCTATCTCTCGATCCTCATGGATGGCGGGCTTGGCCTTTGGGCCGACCCGATGGTTCGGGACGCGACGGCGGCTACCGACTTCAGGCTCGGATCGCTGCGGTCGCAGCCGGCCTCGATCTACATTGTCATTCCACCCAACGACATCGAACCGCTTGCGCCATTGGTGCGCCTGATCTTCCAGCAGGCCGTGGCCATTCTGCAGCGTACCCTGCCAGACCCGAAGACGGGCGACAAATACCCCGTCCTCATGCTTCTCGACGAGTTCGTGTCGCTGGGCCGGATGGACAACCTCAAGACAGCCATCACGACGCTGCGCGAATACCAGGTGCGCGTCATGCTCGTCGTGCAGACTATTTCGTCGCTGCGTGATCTCTACGGCAAGGACGGCGCCGGCACGTTCATCTCGAACTGCGGGATCCAGCTGTTCATGGGTCCGGCAGACGAAGAGACCCCGGACTACATCAGCAAGGCCATCGGGGATTTCACCCGGAAAACCCGCTCCAGATCCTGGAAAGGGGGCGAACTGACTACCTCCTATTCCGAGCGTATGGAAAGCGCTCGCCTGATCCGGCCGGAACAGGTTCGCCTGCTGGGCGTGGATCAGGTCGTCGCTCTCGTCCAGAACATGCTGCCGATCATCGCGCATCGCGTGACCTTCTTTGAGGATCGCGAACTGAAGAGAATCTTTGGGTCCCAAAAGGGAGATTATCCCGAACCGCCAAATGTCGACCCGTACGATCCTTCGAACCCTTCCATCGACCCGGGCGACACTGACCCGCGGCCCAGCGACGGTCCACTCACCGATGGGTCGGCGGCGGCCGCGATCGAAGACGCCAGAGAGGCAGGTGATATGCCCGCATATCAAGACCCACGGGTCGAAGACGTTGGCATTCAGCCAGAGAAGGCGGCATTTGCGTCACCTGCGTCACCTGCGTCACCTGCGTCAGAGGAGCCGGGAGCGCCTTCTGTCGATGTCGCGGAAGCTGATCGAGAGCGACGGATCAAAGGTCTCCGACAGGCGAGCATCCATGTCGATGCTCTGAGCACGCGGGTGAAAGAAGCACGCCGCAAACTTGCAGGGGTGGAAGATGGCGTAAGCCCGTCTCAGATTGCCGATACTTCGAACAGCAAGGCGAAGCGCGAGAGGAAGCAACCTGTCGCCTCGGAAGACGTCCCGCATGACGGTCCGAAGCCGTCCTCCGGGAGCAGGGCAGCCGACACCCTGGCGCGTCTTGAAAAGGCACGCGCGGATGCCTCTGCCCTTGCAGGCCACGCCCCCTGACTCAGCGGTCGTATCCGTCGGTGTCGCGCTCGAGCTCCTGCCTGATGCGCTCCTGCTCGGGCGTCATCCTGATGTTGCGCGACGGCTTGTCGATCTGGACCTGCTGTTCGAGTATCTCCGCTGAGCCGTCCCTGGCGGCCATGAACCGGTCGCGGTCGTCGGCCCTGGTTTGCGCATCGACCTCGAGAGCGTTCCGCGCGGGTTGCTCGTCGTCGCGATCACTGTAACCGGGCTCTTTCCGGAATTCGGCCATCCGGGTGTACTGCTCCTGCACGATCTCGCGGCCTTCCCGGTAGACGTTCCGCAATTCGGTCCGCATCCGCCTCAGCTCGGCCTCTCGCTTTTCGACGCTTTCGGGGCCCTCGCCCGTTCGCTGCCGGGTGTCATACCGTTCGCGTTCCTCTGCCTCGGCAAAGAGGCGGGCAAGCCCCTTCGACGGGATCGCGCCGGAATACCGCTCGAGGGTCGCATCGGGGTCCACCCCGTAGCCGGCCGCGATGTCCCGCGCGACCTCATCGGCCGACGACTTGACCTCGCGCGACACCGGGTCCGAAGGAACGATGGCCTCGAAGCGACCGCTCTCGTCGCGCTCGGCGAACTCTCGAAGCGCACCGGGATCGCGCATGTAGGGCACGGTATTAGCCTTCAGCTCCGCGATCTGCCGCAGGAACCGCATTCGTGTCGCATTGTCCTCCACGTCCACGACATCATTGTCGAGACGCTCGAACTTGCCGCGCACCTCCGTCGTCACGTCTTCCAGCCTGTCGGCCATCTGCTTCTCTCCTTCCGGTGTGAGGTCGCCGTAATCCCGCGCGGTGATTGCCCTTCCCGCCGCCAATTGTTCGGAGATCGCGTCCAGGATCTGTGCCTGCTCCGGCAGATCGCGCGCGATCGCCCGGGCATCCGCCGCGAACTGGCGGGCAAAATGGATGAGCGACGCCGCCGCGCGGATCGCCGTCTCGCGGGTATGATCGGGCGCCTCGGCCTCCCGGCCCTCTGCCGCCGCTCGCCGGTATTCCGCATCCGGCACCGGCCTGTCATGCACCCCGCGCGCAAGCCGCGTCGTCGCTTCCAGCTCGATCCCCTCGCGTGCCGAGACCTCGACGAGGATTGCGCGCATCCGGTCGTAGTTCACGTCGCTGCGCCGCGAGACCTTGAGCCACGCGCCGTTCTCGAGCCCCCGTCGGTAGACGACGACATGCATGTGCGGATGCGCCCGGTCGGTATGGAACGCGGTGTAGTAATCGTAGCTGTCGCCGCCATACTGGCCGGAGCCGAACATCTCCTCCGCCCAGGCGCGGCCCGCGCGCTCGGCCGGTTCGTGTTGCGCGTCCTGCGGAAAGCTGACGATGAAGTGCGACGTGCGGTCGGCCCGGCCGGAACCCTCCGGCGGCATCCGCCAGTCCTTCGCCAGAAGCGCCGCCTGCTCGGCATCGACCTCGATCCCCATCATGGCCTCCGACCGCTGCAAAGGCTGCGCGCCGTCCCGCGACAGGTATGCCATCTGTGCCTTGAGACCGCGGGCGTCGGACGCGCCTCCCTTGCGGATCATCTTCACGACCGCCTGCGGCTTTCTTCCCGGCAGCATGCCGCCGGAGAATCCGCGTGCCACATCGGCACGATGCGCCGCCCGCAATCCCGGCCACGGATCCTGTCCCCGCCTGGCACGGCCCACGTCGACGATCGCCCAGTCCTCGCCCATCACCGCATCGAGCGCGGAGACATGCGGTGCTGCCGCCCTGGCGCGCTCCAGATACCGCTCGACCGGATTGCTCACGCGCCCGCCGCCCGGGCGAGCCGCGCCAACCCGTCCTCGCGCCGCGCCGCGAGATCGAGGATCGCCTGGGTCTGTCCCTGCACCCGCGCAAGTTCGCGGCCGAGTGCTGCGCGCTCTTCCATGAAGGCCCGGTACTCCGGATCACGGGTCCGGTTCGCCGCCTTCGCGATCTGGTTGATGTTGCGCGCGACACCGACGAGCTGTCGCGTGATGTCGCGCAGCGCCTCGACCTGGGCCTGATCCGCCTCCACGAAGCCCCCGATCCGGCGCGCGGCGATCCGAAGGGCACGGTTCCGCCTGATCCCCAGGGTGGCGATCTGCGCGTCGAACTCGGCCAGCTCGGCCTCCGTCATCTTCACCGAGACGGTCTTCTCGGCGCGCGCCTTCCGTCCAGGCTCGACGCGCTCGACCCAATCGCCGCCCTTCATCTCGCGGCTCTCCCACCCGGGCGCCTTGCCGTCGCTCTTCGCCATGATCGCTCGTCGATCCCTGCTCTGGCCGTCTAGTTTCCAAAAGTTCTACTTTTGGATATATCCTGCCAATCGTACAATTTCGTCCCAATCGTGTAGTTTCATCCTTTACCTTCCGTCGCAGCCGGTCAAGAGTCCGGGTGTCTTCGAAGAAGCAACCCCTGCCGATTGGACCGCATGAAACGCAGCTGGAGAAGCCATGAGAGGAGCCGCCTGTCGGCGGGTCTCGTCGGGCTACGAATGCCCTTGAGGAGGCAGCGTGCGGCACGATGCTCTGCGGCAGATGCGGCAAGAACGGTATCTGCGGCAGGTACGGATCATGCGGCTTGTGCGCTCAGTGCGGCGAATGCGGCGAATGCGGCGAATGCGGCAGCTGCGGCACATGTGGGTCCTGCGTCAAGTGCGGTATCTGCGGCATGTGCGGCACTGACGGTGAGTGCGGCAGATGTGGCAATCGCGGTGCCCGCGTTCGTTGCGGCACGTGCGGCGAAGCGGCCGGGGCAAAGCAAAAGCAGAAAGGACCTCTTGTGCGGATAATCACCTTCCTGGCGTTCAAAGGCGGTGCGGGGAAAACCACCTCGCTGTGCCTGATGGCGTCGGTTCTGAACAAGCGGGGCATCCGCCTCGGTCTCATCGATGCCGATGAGAACAGGTCAGTCGTCAAATGGCGAAACTACGGACGCGCCATCGGCGCCTGGGACGAGGACAATATCAAGGTCTACGATGGCTCGGACGAAGAGCGCCTGGAAGCGGCGTTCGAACAAGCCGAACGGGACCAGCCGGAATATCTTCTTATCGACACGCACGGCGGCGGATCCGACCTGAACCAGCTCGCCGTGCTGAATTCCGATCTGATCGTGATCCCGACCGATCTCGGCACAGGCGAGCTGGATATCGCGCTGGAGACGATGGAGTATGTCATGAACCTGCAGAAGGCCGCGGAGGTCGATATTCCCACCGGCTTCCTGCTGAACCGCGTGCAGACCGACGATGCGAAGTTCACGATCGCTGAACGGGCAGCCATGGAGATCATGAAGGATCTGCCGGCCTTCGCCGTCCGGATACCCTTCAGCAAGTATTACAAGAGTATGGCCGGGAACGGCCCGCTCAATCTCTACGCGGACTATCTCCGAACCCATCCCGACTCCGTAATGCGGCTCAGGGCACCGCAAACGCGCATGTCGTTGGCCCAGGCCGAGCCGATGGTGGACGAGATCCTAGCGGCACTGACAGTGCCGGAGCTTGCGTGATGGCCCTCAAGAAAATCCCGCCGGGCATGAATTATGCCTCGATCCGACACAGACACCCGCCGTCATCGGGCACGATGCCGACGCGGCAATCTCTAGAGGAGGCAGATACACGCGGACCGAGCTCGCACTCAGACGCCGCCGCCAAGGAGGAGCGAAGGATTTCCAGGACGGACGAGGCGCCCACGAGTGTCGAGATGCCCATCAAGGCCGCGCCACGACAGACTCCTGCCGGTGCACGACAACTCAAGCAACCGACCACGCCAGAGCGAACTGCAAAACAAAAAGCCGCCACCGGCCAGAATGTACGATTTCGAGGGTATGTCCGTACTCCCGCTGCTGGAGAACACGCCATTTATGATGAACTCGTCACGATCTACGGGCGACAGAAGGCGCTCGGCCTGTGTCTCTCGATGGGCATGACAGCCTATAGCGCAGCACTCGAGACCACAGACCTGCCAGCCGTGATGGCGCCATCAAAGAGGCGGGGAGGACGTGTCGAGACGTCGCGGTCCATGCCTGACGATCTCTACGCCAAGGCGGTTGCACATCTCGATCCCAAGGGGCTGCTGGGCAAGTCGCAGATCGGAAGCCGCATTCTCGACGCCGCTCTCGAACATTATCTTCGCACGACCTGACTGGCATCACCTCCCCCGCGGTTTGGCTTGGCCTCTTCCGGCTGAACGAGAAAAGGCAAGATGAATCGATGACCAATGCGCTCACAAGCGTCTTCAGCTACCAGATCTCCCGGCGGTTTTATTGGGTTTTGAGCTTATCGGTAGCCATCGCGGTGGTCTTCGCGCCGCGATCTTCAATTTCGCCGTGAGAGGCCTTCGTACATGAAGACGATGGGCTTGGGACCGGTCGCATAGCCAGTCTCCAGCCGCTCTAATTGAAAGCCGCTTTCCTTGACGATGGCGGCGGGCGCCCGGTCGAGATGACAGTTTCCGGCGCAGCGGCTCCAGATCGGCGTCAGTCGCCGTTGCCACCTCTGCACCCGCACCTCTGGCGCCAGACCATGCTCCACGAAACTAAAGATGCCGCCCGGCTTCAGAACCCGTCGGATTTCGGAGAGCACCTGCCGGGGATCCGAAACGCTGCATAGCGTCCACGACGTGACGACGCTGTCGACGCTTTGGCTCTCCAGCGGCAAATTCTCGGCAAAGCCTTCGATGAGTTCAACTTCAAGTGTATTACTGCGGGAGGCGACCGCGGCGAGGCTGAGAAGTTCCGCCGAAGGGTCGATACCGATGACATGGTCGACTGCGTTTGGATAAAGGGGCAGGTTCAGACCGGAGCCGATGCCAATCTCAAGGACGCGCCCCTTCGCGCCGGAGACAGTTCGGCGGCGGTATGGGAGCAAAAGATCCTGGCGCATCGCCAGATGTGTCAGTCGAGGGAGGATATGGGTGTCGTAGAACTTCATCCGCCCGCCTGATCTGTACGAAGGCGGGAAAGGCGTCGAGCAGTTAGCAGCAGAGCGTGCTCAGCCCCCCGGTCAACACGGCAACGCCGAAGAGGATCGACTGGGTGGGGCGTGAGGCAGGGGCTCAGCGCAGTCAATCTTGCAGGGCAGAACCTCGAACTCATCCCCGCCTCACCTTTATGTATATAATTTAGCACGCAGATATCTCTTCGTCGCCATGCATTTACCGTGTGCCCTGCTGCTGCGATACCCAATCGCTTGGCTGCCGGATCTTATGGATGGTCAGTCGGTCATCTTCGGAGCGTCGGCGCAGGCGCGATTTTCTGCGTGGCGGGCCTGAACCGCGGGCGTGAATTGGCAGTTTTGGCAGTGCCTGACAAGGAACGCCATTGAGCCGCCGTGATCACCGTCCCATCCCCGGATTTCCACACCGCGCTTGGCTAAACGCGAAAAGCCCCGCCGGAGGCGGGGCTCAACACGATAGGGCAGGGGGGTCAGTCCTTCGCGAGACGTTGCATCTTATCGTAGACGAGCGGCGCTCCAGGTTCTGCTCGTTCTTTGCTGATCGCCACGTCTCCGACGATCGCCGCGAAATCCTCCGGCCGGGTACGGGTGATCTTCTCGCCATCTCCAGACACGTTGATCTCCATCTCCGGCGTCAGCCTCAGAAACCCGCCGTTGGCCTCGATCCAGCTTGTGTCGTCCGCTCCGCTGATCGCTTCGCGCTTGATGGAACCATCGGCCTGGACGGTGATCCAGACATCGCCGACGCGCACCTTCACGCCGTAGTGGTCAATGATGACGCCGGTCCATCCGAGCGCATCGGGATCACGACGCACGACGAGCTGATCGGGATGGAGCTTGATCTGCACATCGCCCGCATCGCCGTGACCGCGCACGACAAGGAAGGACTCCTTGGCCCGGGGATCTTCTGTGACACCCGCGACCCCGTTGGGCGGGCTCCAGAGCCGGGGGTCGTTCCGCTTGTGACCGCTCGACGTGCGATGAAACGCAATGAGGAGCTGCGCGGATTTCCACGCGGATTTTATGCTGGTGAAAGCGTTCATGGTCAGCCTTTCCGCCGGGATCATCCGTATCCCGATACTATCATGAGGGCCTGTATATGCCAATGAAATAAGGGGTTTGAGGCGATTTCTCGCCCCAAATCAGGCGCTGATGTCAGTCACGGCCCTGAAGCTATTCAGCACGTCGTCAGGG
Source organism: uncultured Paracoccaceae bacterium (assembly GCA_947489705.1). GTDB lineage: Bacteria > Pseudomonadota > Alphaproteobacteria > Rhodobacterales > Rhodobacteraceae > Palleronia. The sequence goes on along the minus strand of CANLEQ010000029.1, from coordinate 9,502 downwards.
TTTGGCCGGTGCGAATATATCACCCGCTCCTGCACGACATCGAAGTCGCGCCTGCACCCCTCCATCGCCCGAAGGTCGTGGTCGAGATGTGCTACTACCCCACCATTGCGATACTGGAAGGCGCACCATTTCGGCAGGCCGGTTGGGTTGGCATCGGCTTCGAGAACCAACTCGGCCGCGACGAGCTGTTGCACCTCGAACGACAAGGCGCTGTCCCGGATCGACGGATGACAATCGCCGGATCGGCAGTCAGGCCCCTGATCGTAGCTGAAGGCCAAGCCGGGGAAACGTTCGGCAAGAAGCCGGGCGACAATCTGTGGCGCGGGCTGTCTCGACATGGATCACATGCCGCAGGGGGAAATCCGAGACGAGGCATACGGAATGACAGGGCATCAAGCGTCCTCCGACTGGCGCTGATCTGCGGCGACTGCGGCGATCGTACGTCCGGCGCGCAGCGCGGCACGGCGCAGAAGCGCCCGACCGTTTGGTTCGTCAGTGCGGATCGAGACAGCATCGACCAGAAAGGCATCGGAGAGATGGGCGATCCGCCCGGTGGCGAGGTCGCGGACCTGCGCGAGATGGCCGCCGGCGATCCGCTTGGTCACGAACCGGCCGCGCTCCCAGGCGCTGTAGTCGCGCGGAAGCCATGCCTCGACTTGCAGCTTGCGGCCTTGGATGAGGACGATGGTGCCGATCGGCACGGTGCCGACCTGGCGGATGCGCCCGCCGATCTCGACACGGCGATGACGCTGGCTGTTGTATTGGCGGATCATCACACGCCCCCCTCGAAGTAGGCGCGGTCGCGCATCTGCTGGTCGTGGACTTCACTGGCCCGCTCGGTCTCGGCTACGTCCTCGATCGTCTCGAAGAGGCCCGCGATCCGGGCCTCCATCGCCGCAGTCTCGGGATCGTCCTCCGTCACGTCGCGCCACGGGTATTCGGAGACTGCGTTGATCCGCTCGCAAAGGGCGTCGATCTGTTCGGGGTCGAGGGGCGTGAACTCGTTGCAGTCGGTCGCGATCTCCTCGATCTCCAAGGGAAGGGCAGGGGTCTGCTGCAAGAGGCGCAGCCCGGCGAGGATGGTGGCCAGCTCGTAGCGGTCCACGTCCTCGATGGCGGTGGAATGAAGGGGCATTGTCGTCTCCATCTGGGAGGTTTCTCCGATCCTGTCCGGATCACTCCCAAGCGAAGCTGCCTCTCTTCTTTCCCTGCGTTTCCCTGTCCTTCTTGCTCGGCCCGAAGGGCCGTGTGAACGGAGCTGTCCACATGCTGCGAGTCGGACGCGCCATCACACAGCGAAGGGAGACGAGTGGCTTGTGGTCAGGTCCGGAACGCACCGGGGACCGTCACTCGAAGGGCCGAGACCTGGCCCGCTGACCGACCATTCGGCCGCGGCGGCGGGTGGCTCCGGAGGAGACGGCCGACGCCGCACCAGGCCGAAGGGAGGGCAGAGGGTCAGGGCTCGGGGAGGCCCGCCGGAGGTGGGCCGAGTAGGGCGCCAAGCGCACGGCGAAGGCCGTGCGCGGAGGGGCCACGATCCTTCGGTTCTTGACGTTCCATCGCCCCCGGATTCTGGTTGTCGCATTGGACATTTCCCCGTGAAAGACAGAACTGATGGCACATACCAATCAGGACCATCAACCGCCGCTCAGGCTGTCGCGCTTCGATCGCGTGGACGTAGATTTCAATGCGGAACTTCGTGAGGCGTTCAGCAATCTGACGCCCGAACAGGACGCGATATTGCTGAGAGCGGCTCGAAAGATGCGCGAGATGCGCCTTGCCCACGAAGCGTGGATGAAAGCTGAGGGTCGAAGCTGCTACGAAGGCGCGCTTGAGGAACGGGATCAGCGGTAGGCCCGCCGGCTTCGGCCGGCGTCGGCCGCCAAGGCGAAGGGCGGCCCGCAGGCCGCCCCGCCGATCACCCGTCGATGGGCGGTTCGTCGTCTTCGCGCGGCCTGCGGGGAAGGCGACCAGCTCGGTGACGGCGACGGGGAAGTCGAGTTTGATGGTGAGGAAGGGTTCGCCGGTCTCGCGGAGCGAGTACCGCTGCCATCACCGAGCTGGTCGTCTTTTTGAGCCTCGTGACGGGCACCTCGCCGCTGACGGATTTGATCGGCGCGGCGATGTGGGCTGGATACTGCTACCGCGCGGACGGGGATATTCGCCGAGGCAGCACCATCAGGCCGGGCCGGACGCGCTGCCACGCGGCCGGCCCGAAGCCCCTCGTGGTATCATCGACTGACGCGCGCCGGTGACAACGGCGAAAGCGGCCCCCGAAGGGGCCGCGCTCGGCGTCAGTCGTCTTCGACATCGGGGAGAGTATCGAGATACGGATCTGGCTCCTCGGGGGCATCGAGATCGTCGGTCACAGTCACTCGGGCGCGAGCCTCCCGGCAGGCTGCGTCGTCGAGGGCATCACCTTCGAAGCAGCCGCATGGGCAGGTGTCGGCGTCCAGCCAGTGCTGGCAGAGACCCTCCGGTGGCCGTTCGCTCTCGATGATCACGCCCTTGTCCTTCAGGGCTTTCACGGTCGCGTCGAAGTGCTCGTCCGGGACATGGCCGAGCAAGGCGTAGGCTTCTCTGTTGCGGGCTTGCTGCCAGAGTTCATAGACGCTGCCGTAGCGGCCTTTGGGCTGGGCGTTGGCGTCGACGTAGGCGACGGTGGCGGCGATGTCGAAGTCGGACATGATGGTCTCCTGTGATGCAGACTCACGCTGAGATGCGGGAGCATGTCCGGTCCCCCGATTCCGAAACGCCCCGGGTCAAGGACGCGCAGCGCCGGCGGAGCCGGGCGGAAAAGTCTTCGCGGGGACCGGATGCAGCTCGCGCAACGGCTGGTGACGAGGAGGACAGCGGAGGCCGAGCGACGGTGCCGAAGAGTTTTCCGATCCTTGAGGCGGGGTGCTTTGGGAGCGCATCCGGAGGATATGCTGCCGCTTCTCAGTGTGTGCGTTTCCGATCAGCAGCCGGCGGTGGACGCGCGGTGGAGGGCTGACGCGGAGACGGCGATGGAGCGCAGGGAGCGGTCGCGGCACGCGATCCCGACCGAAGCGTAATCGGCGGCTCGGCGACAGGCCGGAGCCGCCGCGGCCGCCTCGGCTGCGGGTGCCAGGTGCGACGCCGCGCGACTGCGCGACGGGCCGTCAGGCCCGTTCCCTGCCCGACACGCGAAGCCGAGGGTAGGGGGCCGACGCGCCCCACATGAACAGCGCGACCAGCGGCGCGACACGGTTGCCTGTCGGCATGATGTCTCACGCGGCCCTCCGGCCCGCCGCAGGCGGGGTGGAGGTTAACAGCCGCGTCCATCCGTGTTTGTTCGGCGGAACGGCGGAGCCGGGACTGTCGCGCCGCAGGCGCTCCCGCGCGGACAGCGCAGGGCCGGGGCGGTCGGTGCCGGCAGAGCCGGTTCCGACCGCCCTGGTCAACCTCGATGCGGTCGCCACCAGGGCGACGGTTCAACCTGGGCGGCGCTCGCACGAAAAAGGGCGACCCTCGCGGGCCGCCCTGTCTCGGGGTTCGATGGGTGCGGGTCAGGCGTCCCGCTGTGCCTCCGGCTTGGGAACGCGGGCGACGTGGAGTTTTTTGCCCTCGGCCTTCTCGGCAAGGTTGAGGCCGATGCCGCCGCCTCCGAAGAGGATCACGCCAGCGATCCGGGCGGTCAGCATTTCATCGTTCGCGCGGAACGGGGCGGCCCGATTGTGCGCGGCCCAGTTCGGGCGGAAAAGGATCTGCGGCACCTTGCGCGATTTTGCCCATGCGGCGGCGATGCGCTCGGCTCCACGCGAAGCCTTGTGGCAAAGCACCATGTCCGGGCATCTGGCAAGGGCGGCGTCCAGCCGCTTCCAGATGGGCGCACTCTCGATCCAATCGGCATCGCCAGCGACGGCGATCTTGGTTCCCGCGACCTTGTTGCGCTCGGCTTCCTCGCGGTCGGCGGCGTCCAGCAGCGTTTTCGCCTCGAATACCGCGCCGGTTTCCATCGCGCGGCGCGTGGTGCGGTCGCCGGTGACAGGGGTGTAATGCTCGCCCGTCTCGCTTTCGTAAAGCTGCGCCGCTTCCTCGGCCATGACTTTGAGGGCGTCGGCTTTCTCTTGCAGGATAGTGAAAAGGCGCGTGGTCTGGTCAAGCTCCTGCTCCGCGATCTCGCTACCGTCCTGCGATCCGATCAGGGCGCGGGCCTTCACCTTCTGACGGTCTGCGGCTTGGTCCAGCGACACGGCGCGGCGCTGGAACATGGTCGCGAAGGCATGGGCGAGGGGTTCCACCTCGGACGCGAGGCCCGATCCCTGAAGGACGCCGAAAAGCGCCTCGAACGCTTCGCCCACGGCGCGGCCTTGCAATTCCTCGTCGTGGGGAATGGGCAAGTCGTCGCTGCCGTTTTCGGTAAGGCCAAACAATTCGATTTCATCATAGGTGGTGAGCATTGGCTTAGTCCTAATTGTGCGCCGGACATTTCCGGCTTTGGAGGGGAGCGACATTCGCTTTCCCTGCATCCTTTTTACTAATTAAATGCGCCCCGATCCAATGGTTTATTCGCATTTTCGGTGAATTGTTTCCTTGCCCAATTCCCTAATTCCGTTTGTTTTGACTCTTGTTGTCTGGCGCACACCCGAATTGATTGCAAATCAATTCGGAATAAAAATAATGGCGCTTTAGCGCCTCCTTATTCTTAATTACGGACAGACCCATTGGGGGCATCGCTTGTTCGTCATCCCGCAGCCGTTCGCACGGCCAGAACAGGACGTGCCGGGGGGATGGGGGCAACGTCAAATGCGGAGGGTCCGCGCCCGCAGGGCGTGGAAGCCGTATTTGTCGTTGGGGAGCGCAGCGCGCGACCGGACCGCCGGCCTCCCGGTCCGTCAGGTTCGATCAGGCCGCGAATGGCTCAGGGGGGACGGACAAGCGATGCCCTCGGGCGCCGGTCCGGCTTGAAGCCCCGGCCGAGCGGCGTTCGTCGCGAAGCGGCGAATCCCCGAGGACGGCGGTTCAGCCTGGTGCAACGGAGGGGCGTTCGGCGAAGTCCGAACCCCCGGCCCATAGCGCGGGCAGGGGGTCAGGGCTCGGGGAGGCCCGCCGCAGGGGGGCCGAGTAGGGCGGCTGTCCCGGCCGGCGTCAGCCGGGCGGGAGGTGCCATAAGGTTGCCCTACGCCGGGGCCATAACCTGCTTTCGAAGTTCGGCCTGAAGGTCCGAATCCATGTTCAATGAGCAGAATACGCGATGATCGTGGGAACACCGAGTGCAGTACGATAGCAGGCGGTGCGCCATTCGTTCGCTGTGGGATCTGATGTCGGCGAAAGCTGCTCGAGGACTTCAGGTGGCGCTCCGATGGCGGGGCCCTTCGTCCTCCAGGACGATCTTCACCATGCAGAGGTCTCGATCTCGATGGGCAACGTCGGAGTAAACGACGAAACCGCAGACGCTATCCCCGACCCGGCAAGCCGCGTACCACACGCTGTCGTCGGGATCTTCCACCAGGGCCAGGATGTCGGCGTTCGACTCCACGAAATCGGCTTGCAGATGAAACCTGATCGCCGCCTCGTAGACGTTTATGACACTCCAGGGCATGAGACCCGCGCCTTTGCCTTGTCGACTGTCCGATGGATCAGGAGCCGTGGGCCCCGATACCGAGGCGGTGAATGTCGAAGGCTTCGCGAGCGAGATGCTCGGCGTAATCCTCGCCATAGATGTTGTCCTGAGCATCCAGCACGGTCCCGGCCTTGTCGGTGATTGCGAAGCTGTAGACCTGGCCGGCGATGTACTCTTCGTAGGTCAGCAGCTCCACCATCAGCAGGTCGAGGGCGCGCTTGACCTCCTCCGGGCCGATGTCGCCCGGCACGTCGAACTCCAGACGCAGAAGGTCGTAGTGGGCGAAGGCGTAGCCGATCGTGGGGGCTTCGTTGTCATGGAGAATGGCGAGCGTCGCGCGGCGCGATCGCTCTCCTTTCCGGAGCCGGTAGATCAGGTGATCCTGCGTCTTGATGGCGGACAGGAAATCGTCGTGGCTGCGCCAGCGATGTGTATCGCCGAGACCCTTGGTCCATGTTACGAACTGGAAGATGTTGTTCTCGGCCGTGCGGGGGTTCTGTGGTTTCGCCTGCACGGCCATGCTCATCGTCAGGCCGGTATCCTTGTCGATCATCTGTAGCATGACCTGACCCCATATCTGGTGTGTTCTTGGTTTGTTTACACCCTATGGGGTTCTCCTGTCGATCCGTTTCCGATGTACCGGGCCGATTTTCACGACATACCGACGATTTCTCGCAGCGGAACCGCGTCCGCCATCATGGCGAGGTTGCTGCGCGATAGAGCGTCAGCGCCTCGTCGAAGGGCAGGGTGTTCAGGATCACAGCACCGGGATGCTGCCTGAGAACGCCCGCGATCGTGGCCTCCACCTGTTTGCGGTGCTTCACCTCATAAAGGCACCCATCTGCGGGATCGCGCATCACCACCTTGGTCCGCAGCGCGGTCTTCAGGTCGCGGGCCACGAGCCAGTCATCGACGAGTTGGCCGCAATGAAACTCCAGATCGGTGTCGCGCGGCGTACCGTCATGGCCGGTCCACTTGGGCAGGTTGGCCTTGCACCATTCGTCGGCCGCCGCGAAGGCCGCATGATCGCCGTGAATGTGATCCGGACCGCCATGCCCGTCATTGCCGACCGTGCCGATCTTGCGGCCTTCGATATAGAGATTGGCGGTGTAGCAGTTGGTCTCCTCGGATGAGAAGGCGGCGTACTGGATCGCCTTGAGTTCGATCTTCATGGGATCGTCCTTTCGAGGTCGGAAGGGGGGAGAGCGATCGCCATGGCGATCTCGCGGGCGAGCAGGAACCGCTGGCCTCCTGCGTTCTCGATCAGCACGTCTGGCAAACCCGGCGTATCCTCGACGATGCGATGGATATTCCAGTCGGGATCGTCCTTGCGGAACGGTTTGTCCGCGGGGCCGGTGGCATACCAGTGGCCGAGGATCGAGGCGGGGGCGCTCACGCGCCAGCCGCCGGGGTCGAGGCGGGCGCGGCTTCGCACGCCTCGCGATTGATCCGCGCGACCTCTTGCCGGAGCCGCGTCAGCGTCACCTCGCCGGGGTCGAAGCCGCGCCCGTCCGGCGTCGGCAAGACGCCCCGGAACCCACGCATGTTGTAGTAGAACGGATCGCCCCACGGCTCGCCATTCAGGTGGACCTGCCAGCGTTTGTGCGTCTCGCCGAAGTGCGGCGACGGCTTCGATTGCAGCGTGATGCGATGCGTCATGCCGCAGCCCTCCACGTCTCGCGCGGGGCGCTGGTCCAGGCGCTTGTCCGGACACGCAGCGGATAGACTTGGCCGAGCGCGTCGAAGAACGCTTCTGCGCGGGCATCGAGGCCATGCCTTGCCAGTGCATCGGTTTCGTCGAGGTGCTGCCGGACGCCGAAGGTGATGTGGACGCGGCCGTAGCTGTCGCCTGTCAGCCAGACTTCGTGGAGGCCGTTGCGGGCGACGATGCGGCTCGATCGCTCCCGCCATTCCTGCGCGACCGGCCACCAGGCGGCGCTGAGAGACGCGCGGACAGTCGCGACGAGATCGTCGTAGGCCCATGTCCAGAGATCGACATCCTCGGGATCGAGATCGTCGTCGTAGGGCTCGGCATAGGCGGTACGCCCGTCGCGGCTCCAGTAGAGACCCTCACCCATCGGAGCGCCCTCCGGTCGAGCCGCCTGGCGGTGTCCAGACGCCGCACCGCATGGCCCGGCGCGGGTCGTCGAACGTACCGGCCAGCATATCGAAGATCTCCGCGATGACCGCCTCGTCCCGATGGGTCATGTCGCATTTCGGGAAATACTCGCGATAATTGCCCTCGAACTCGCGCTCGATCATCTCCTCGACGCTCGTCCAGTTCGACAGCGCGAACGCTCGGGTGATCTGGGCGGGCGGCAGGTCCATCCGCCAAGCAGTCGAGTCGAGAGCCGCGGCGGCAACCGACGAGCGGTCCATCGTCGGTGTGTCATGTATCGAAGTATCCATGCGTCGGTCCTTTCCGAAGCGGGTTGGGGTCGCGCACGAAAAGGGCCGCACCCGACGCGGGGTGCGGCCCTTGGTTTCCGGCTATGGAAGATGGATCAGGCGACGACGGCGAGGTCCGGCCCGGTGAGGGCGACGATCTCGTACTCGCCCGAGGCCGCATCCTCGCGGCGGAAGGCGTTCGCGCGATGCTGGGTGCCCCGCGGCGACGAGAAGGCGATCGACAGGTACTCGGTGCCGGTGCGCTCGCTTTTCGCCTTCCAGATCGACCCCATGCGGATCAGGACGCCCGCCGGGCTGCGCGCCTCGATGTGGTAATCCGGGTGGTTCGGATCGGTCTCGGTCTGGGACTCGACGGCCGTGAAATCCATGTCGAAGTCGTAGCCGCCGATGAAGCCCGCGAAGTTGTCATCGTCGAGCATTTCCAGCTGGCCGGTGAGAGCGATCTGCTCCGTCTTGCCGCCCGTCATCGGAACGATCTGCCATTCCCCGTCGGGCGTCTCCTCGTTGCGAACCGCGTTCATGCGCCATGTCCGGCCCATCTTGTCCGTGAGCGCGAGCGAGAAATACTCCCGCTTGCTCTTCTCGCTGACGGCTTTCCACATCGAGCCCACGCGCATGGTGCGGACCTCGAGGTGGAAGTCGGGGTGGTTGTCGGCGGTCTTGTAGGGGTTCGGCACGACCGCGATCCGCGCGATGTCGAACATCATCGTGGAGATGCTGGCGGTGAAGGTGCGGGCGTCGGCGTTCTGGGTCAGGGTTCCGGTGATCATCTTCGTGCTCCTTGGCTGGATTTCTTTCCCGATCCGGATCGGATCGCTCCAAGGCGAAGCCCCCTCTTATCTTTCTTGCAGGACGCTTCAGCACGCGGAGCGTCTCTCCCGGAGTACCTACAATCGAGGTATCGGGGAGATGGGGATTGGGCCGTTGCCCCCTGGGCTTCTCAGGGCCGGAGCAAAGCTAGGCCGGTCCCCGACTGTGGTTTGGGCCTGAACAGATGGAGGGGAGTCAGCGATGTCCCGAATAAGAGGAAAGGCAACGACCGATCACCAACAGCCGGGAACTGTCGTCGGCATCGACGTCAGCAAGACGTATCTCGACGTGTGCGTGCACCCTTGCAGGGATCGGTTCCGGGTCCGCAACGACGCGGCCGGACTGGAGGAGTTGCGAAATTGCTGCCTAGCTTCCGTGGCCAGCCTGGTCGTGATGGAAGCAACAGGACGTTATCACCGGGCAGCACATGCCTGCCTGCACGAGGCGGGCATTCCGGTTGCGATCATCAATCCCTACCGCACCCGGCGGTTTGCCGATGTCCTGGGACGACTTGCCAAGACGGACGAGATCGACGCGGAGGTTCTGGCGGAGTTCGCAGCCGTCATGAAGCCCGTACCGACGGAACCGCCTTCTATAATGATGGCACGGATCACGGAGATCGTCGTCGCCCGCCGCCAAGTGGTTGATGAACGACGAGCGTTGGGGAACCAGCGCTCGCAAGTCTCGGTGGATCTG
>CANLEQ010000028.1 GCA_947489705.1 uncultured Paracoccaceae bacterium | reverse complement strand
GCTTGCTCATGCGGCGCGTCTAACGGCGTGGATTCGCAAAGTGAATCCTCCGTCGTCAGACTTGTGCAACAACGCCGCTGCGCGACCAGAACCGGATGATCTATGCCGCCGACGAGGACTTCGTGGCGATGCTGCCCGCCGCGGCCCGCGCGCCGATGGCGGCCTATCTGGAAAGCTTCGCGTTCCCGCTTCGGGATCAGATCGGGGTCTTCCACGCGCTTCGCGCGGCCTGGGCCGCCGATCCGCGTGTGGCCATCCAGATCGCGCCGGCCAATCTCCACTGGCTTTCGGATGCGGCGCTCGAACAGGCGGCCGCGCTGTCGGAGGCGACGGGCGCGCCCATGCACATGCATCTGCTCGAAACGCCCTATCAGAAAGAATATGCCCGCCGCCGGACCGGCGGGTCGGCGATGGAATATATCGACCGGCTCGGCCTGCTGAGCCCCCGCATGACGATCGGGCACGGGACCTGGATGACGCCGGACGACATCGCGCTCCTGGCAGAGCGGGGTGCCTGCCTGTGCCACAATTGCTCGTCGAACCTGCGGTTGAAGAGCGGCACGCTGGACCTCAACGCCGTGCTTGCGGCCGGCATTCCCTGTGCCCTCGGGATCGACGAGGCGGGCCTCAACGACGAGCGCGACATGCTGCAGGAAATGCGGCTGGCGCTGACACTCCACCGCCCGGCGGGCCATCGAAGCCCGGCCCCGACGGCCGCCGACATATTCCGCATGGCGACCGCGCACGGTGCGGCGACGACGCCCTTCGCGGGTCGGATCGGGCATCTCGCTCCGGGGCGCGAGGCGGATGTGGTTCTGCTCGACTGGGATGCGGTCACCGGAGCCTGGCAGGACCCGGCGCGCTCCCTTCCCGAGGTTTTGCTCCGCCGTGCGACCGCCGCCTCCGTCGAGACGGTGATGATCGCGGGGCGGATCGTCTATCACCAGGGCCGTTTCACGGCGGTGGATCGGCGCGATATCCACGGGCTCATTTCCCGAACGCTCGGAACTCCCGAACCTGAGGGCGATGCGGCGCGACGCAGGCTCGCCGATGCCGCCCTTCCCGTGATCGAGGATTTCTACAAGGATTGGTAGGATCCCCGCGGCGCCGTCGCGAGAAACGCCGAATGGCCGACTCAGACCCAACCCGCGGCCAGGACGCGGCAAGGGTCCTGCTCGCCTCCCGGGCCCCCTTACGCCATTCGCGCAACAGGGCGTCGCGCCGCGACACCGACCGCCCCGGAAATGCCTTGTCAAAGGCGGCGAAAGCGATTTTCTGCCTCTCGAGCGCGGGATCGGAGACAGGGGGCGATCATGATAAACGAGTTCAAGGATTTCATTGCCAAGGGCAGTGTCATCGATCTGGCGGTGGGCATCATCATCGGCGCGGCCTTCACCGCCATCGTCAACTCGCTGGTGGGCGACATCATCAACCCGGTCATCGCGATCTTCACCGGCGGGATCGATTTCTCGGGCTGGTACTACACCCTCGGGGAGGGCGATTTCTCGTCGCGCGAGGCGGCGATCGAGGCCGGGGTGCCGGTCTTCGCGGTCGGCCGGTTCGTCATGGCGATCATCAACTTCTTCATCATCGCGTTCGTGGTCTTCCTGCTGGTCAAGGCGGTCAACCGGATCAAGGCGGCGGCCGAACGGCCGGACGACGTGGCGCCCGAGGTGAAGACGGGCCCGTCCGAGCTCGACGTGCTGCTCGAGATCCGCGACGCCCTGAAACGCGGGGAGAGCTGACGGCGGGCGCTCCGTCACGAGATCGTCGCTTATCATCCGGCCGCGAGAGCGTGTATGATCGGGGCCATGTCACGCATCCGCACATATCACGCACGCTATCGCCTCGAATCACGCACCGACGCGGCGGTGCATTATGTCGGCCTCTCGCTGGCGCTGCTGGCAGTGCCGGCGCTGATCGTGATCGCGGTCTGGCGCCACGGCGACTGGACGACCGTCACGGCGATCAGCGTCTATGGCGCGACGCTGCTGTCGATGCTGGGCGCGTCCGCGCTCTACAACATCTCCGGGCAGCATCGCTGGACCAAGGTTCTCAAACGGCTCGACCATTCGGCGATCTATCTCAAGATCGCGGGCAGCTTCACGCCGCTGGTCGCGCTGACCGGCGGGGCGGGGATCCCGTTCCTCGCCGGGCTCTGGGGGGCCGCCCTGGGGGGCACGTCGCTCAAGATGCTCGTGCCCGACCGGCTGCGCTGGCTGGGCCTCGCGCTCTATCTCGGGATGGGCTGGGTCGGCGTCTGGGCCGGCAGCGAGGTCTTCGCCTCGCTCAGCCCCGGTGCGATGTGGCTGATCGCGCTCGGCGGGTCGCTCTACACGATCGGCGTCGCGTTCTTTCTGTGGGAGGCTCTGCCCTACCACACCACGATCTGGCACGCCTTCGTGCTGGTGGCGACCGGCCTTATCTACTGCGCCATCCTGCTCGAAGTGCTGCGCGAGTTCGAACCGGAGGTGATCGACCTCATCACCCCCGCGATACATGCGGCGCCGTTCTAGAACTCGACGCCGATCTGCGCCTTGATGCCCGACCGGAACGGGTGCTTGACGAGCTCCATCTCGGTCACCAGATCGGCGATCTCGATCAGGTCGGGATGCGCGTTGCGGCCCGTGAGGACCACATGCGTCATCGGCGGTTTCTCGGTCGCGAGGAACGTCACCACCTCGGCCACGTCGATATACTCGTAGCGCAGCGCGATGTTGATCTCGTCGAGCAGGACCATGCGGTTGCCCGGATCGAGGATCAGTTCGCGCGCCTTGGCCCAGGCCGCCTGCGCCATCTCGGTGTCGCGCGAGCGGTCCTGCGTCTCCCAGGTGAAGCCTTCGCCCATCGTGTGAAAGGCGCAGATATCGCCGAACTTCGCGAGGATCAGATCCCGCTCGCCGGTCGACATGCCGCCCTTGATGAACTGCACCACGGCGCAGGGCATTTCGTGCGCGATGCAGCGGAAGATCATTCCGAACGCGGCCGAACTCTTGCCCTTGCCCTTGCCGGTATGCACCATGACCAGACCCTTCTCGTCGGTCTTGGTCGACATGATCTTGTCGCGGGCGGCCTTCTTCTTGGCCATCTTGGCCGCGTGGCGGTCGTCGTCTTCGGACATGGGGCATCCTCCTGCATCGCGGCCAAGGTGCCGCGCGGCGGTTGCGGGCGCAAGCCGCTTCATCGGGCGTTAACCACACCGGCGATAGGATCGCGCCCATGCGATGGCTTTCCCTCATCCTGCTGCTCGCCGCGTGCGACAGCCCGAGCCTCTGGTTCCACGACCGCCCCGCCTTGCGCGTGGCGGTCGATGGCACGGTCTTTCACGTCCGCCTGCGGGGCGAGCGGGCCGAAAGCCTGCGGATCGGTCCCGGGGTGCCGATGCCGCGCGAGAAGGTGCTGGCCACGGCCCGTGTCGCGATCGGCCGCGCCTCGGGATGCACCGTCCTGCAGATCGACGGGGACGAGGCGATCCAGCGCGCCACGCTCGATTGTCCGGGGCAGGGGGGAACGCCGCTGCCGCTCGATACGGTCTTCGTGGTCCTGCCCGGCTAGAGGAACAGGCGCACGACGATCGGCGCGAGGATCGCGGTCAGCACCGCGTTGACGCCCATGCCGATGCCCGAGAACGTGCCCGCGGTCTCGTTGACCTGGAACGCACGGGCCGTGCCGATCCCGTGAGCGGCGACGCCCACGGCGAAACCGCGCGCGCGCCAGTCGGTCATCCGCGCGAAGGTGAGCAGGGGCGTCACAACGACCGCGCCGACGATGCCCGTCAGGATCACCAGCACCGCGGTCAGCGTGGGCGCGCCGCCCAGCTCCTCGGTGATGCCGATGGCCACCGGCGCCGTCGCCGATTTCGCCGCCAGAGACACCAGCTCCGTCCGGTCGAGCCCCAGCGCCATCCCCATGGCGAGCGCCGATCCCATCGCCACGGACGAGCCCACCAGAAGCGCCGCCCCCATCGGCAGCAGGACGCGGCGCACGCGCGCGCGGTTGCTCCAGAGCGGCACGGCCAGCGCGACGGTCGCGGGGCCCAGCATGAAGTGGACGAATTGCGCGCCCTCGAAATAGGTCTCGTAGCTGGTGCCGCTGAGGATCAGGGTCGCGCCCAGCAACAGGATGGCGATCGCCACCGGGTTCACCAGCGGATTGCGCCCCGAAAGCGCGAAGAGACGATCGCCGCAGAGATAGGCGATCAGCGTCGCGGTCAGCCACAGAAGCTCTCCCTGCCGCAGATAGGACCAGATCTCGATCACGACCCTTCCTCCTCGGCCGAGGCGCGCGCGAGCGCCGCGAAGGTCCAGGCCCCGGCGAGCAGGGCCAGCGCGGTGGAGACGAAGATGATCGCGATGATGGCAAGCCCGCTCTCGCGCAGCGTGTCGAGATGGCCGACCACCCCCACCCCCGCGGGCACGAAGAGCAGCGACAGATGCCCCAGCAGCGTGCGCGTCACCGGACGCAGGAACTCTTCCGTCGCCGGGCGCAGCGCCATCGCGATCACCAGGAACACGAGCCCGAGCACCGGCCCGGGCAGCGGCAGGCCGAGCGCCCGCGCGGTGACCTCGCCGGCGAGTTGCAGCAGCAGCAGAACCACGATCGGACCGATCACGCGACCGCCTCCAGCATCGCGCGGGCCGAGTTCGAGCGCGGCTGCCAAAGGCCAAGCTCCTGCGCCTCCAGCAGGCGCGCGGCGATCTCGCGCAGGGCGGGGGCGTTGTGATCGGCGATGAACTGGCGCGTCTCGTCATCCTCCACGAAGGCCGCGTGGACGAGGTCGAAGTGATGCGACCTGACCGCGCCCGTGGTGGCCGCGAAGGCGAACATGTAATCGACCGTGGCGGCGATCTCGAACGCCCCCTTGTAGCCGTGGCGCTTCACCCCGTCGATCCATTTGGGATTGACCACGCGTGACCGGACGACCCGTCCGATCTCGTCCTCGAGCGTGCGGATCACCGGGCGCTCGGGGCGGGAATGGTCGTTGTGATAGATCGGCCGCGCCGCGCCCTGAAGGGTCTCGACGGCCGCCGAGGCCCCGCCTTCGAACTGGTAGTAATCGTCGCTGTCCAGCAGGTCGTGCTCGCGGTTGTCCTGGTTCTGCACGATGGCGTCGGTCTGGCTCAGCCGCGCCTCGAAGGCGGCGCGCGCGGCGCGCCCCTCGGTGCCCGCGCCATAGGCATAGCCGCCCCAGCCGAGATAGGCTTCGGCAAGGTCCGCCTTGTCGTTCCAGATCCGCTCGTCGATCAGCGCCTGAAGCCCCGCGCCATAGGCTCCCGGCTTGGCGCCGAAGACCCGCGCCGCATCCTCGCCCGCGCGGGCGCGCGCCGCGGCGGGGTTCATGTCGGCGGGTTCGTCGCGCGCCTGGATCGCCCGCGCCGCGCTGTCGACCAGCGCGGTGAGTTGCGGAAACGCGTCGCGGAAGAAGCCCGAGATGCGCAGCGTCACGTCCACCCGGGGCCGCCCGAGCGTGGCCAGGGGCAGGATCTCGAACCCCGTCACGCGGCGGTTCGCGGCGTCCCAGCGCGGCTTCGCGCCCATGAGGGCCAGCGCCTGAGCGATGTCGTCGCCGCCGGTGCGCATGTTGGCGGTGCCCCATGCGGTGATCAGCATGGCGCGCGGCCAGTCGCCCTGATCCTGCAGGTGCCGGTCGATCAGCAGGTTCGCCGATTTCCAGCCGAGCGCCCAGGCGGTGGGCGTGGGCACCGCGCGGCTGTCGACGGAGTAGAAGTTGCGCCCCGTGGGCAGCGTGTCGAGCCGCCCGCGCGTCGGCGCGCCCGAGGGGCCCGGCGCCACCGCACGGCCCGAAAGGCCGTCGAGCAGGCCCCGCATCTCGGCCGGCCCGCAGGCCGCGATCGCGGGCGCGATACGGGTGACGAGCGCGCGCAGCACCGCGTCGGTGGCGGGTCCGGGGGACGGCGCTCGCGGCGTTGCCGCATCGCCCCGCCCGCCGTCCCACAGACGCTGCGCGAGATGCTCGAGCCGTTCGACCGTATCGCCGGTGCTGCGCCACGTGCCGCGATCGGCGAGGATCCCGGGACGCGGTCCGGTCCAGGGTGCCGCCATCTCGCAATCGAGCGGGTCGAACCCGAGCCCCAGATCCTGCGCCATCGCCCGGATCAGCGACGCGTCGCCGCCCGTTCCGTCGCCGCGTGGCACCCGGACGAGTGCTATGGCAAGGTCGCGCGCGAGGTGCCCCTCGGGTGAGGCGCCGAAGACATGCAGCCCGTCGCGGATCTGCGCCTCCTTCAGCTCGCAAAGATACGCGTCGAGCTTGGCGAGATCGCCCTCGTCATCCGCGCCGCCCATCCCGACATCGCGGTCGAGCCCCGTGGCCGCGGCGAGCGACAGGATCTCGCCCCTGAGATGCCTGATGCGGCGCGGATCGACGCCCGCGGCCTCGTAATACTCGTCCACCAGCGCCTCGAGATCGCGCAGCGGCCCGTAGGTCTCGGCACGGGTCAGAGGCGGCGTCAGGTGGTCCACGATCACCGCCTGGGCGCGCCGCTTGGCCTGCGTGCCCTCGCCGGGATCGTTGACGATGAACGGATAGATATGGGGCAGGGGGCCCAGCACCGCCTCGGGGAGGCATTCCGCCGACAGCGCCAGCGCCTTGCCGGGCAGCCATTCCAGGTTGCCGTGCTTGCCCATATGCACGAGCGCCTGCGCGCCGTGGACATGACGCAGCCAGATATAGAAGGCGAGGTAATTGTGCGGCGGCACGAGGTCCGGCGCGTGATAGGTTTCGGTCGGATCGACGTTGTAGCCGCGTGCCGGCTGCACGCCGACGACGGCGTTGCCGAAGCGCAGGATCGACAGGCGGATGCCGTCCGCGCCCGCGAAGGGATCGTCCTCGGGCGTGCCCCACCGCTCCTCGATCCGGTGGCGCAGCGCCCAGGGCAGGGCGTCGTAATGCTGCCGGTAGGTCTCGAGCGGCAGCACCTCGCCGCCCGCCCGTTCCGCCCGGTCGGTCAGCCAGTTCGTGGGCCCCGCGAGGATCGCGGACATCAGCGCATCGGCATCCGCGGGGATATCCGCGACGTCGTAGCCCGCCTGCGCCAGCGCCTCGAGCGTGCCCACCGTCGCCGCCGGCGTGTCGAGGCCCACCCCGTTGGCGAGCCGCCCGTCCTTGTTGGGATAGTTGGCGAGGATCAGCGCGACCTTGCGCTCGGCCGCCTCCGTCCGGAGCAGCCGCGCCCAGTTCGCGGCGAGCGCGGCCACGAAGCCGATGCGGTCGCCCTGCGGGCGATAGGTCACGATGTTGCACTCGGTCGCCTCGTCGAAGAACGCCGTGTCCTTGAAGCTGATCGCGCGCGACAGGATGCGGCCGTCGACCTCCGGCAAGGCCACGTTCATCGCGATGTCCCGCGCCGAAAGGCCGCTCGTGCCCTCGTCCCACGCCTCTTCGGTGGACGATGACAGGACCACCTGGAAGACCGGCGCCGCGTTGGCCCAGGAGGCGGCGAGCGGATTGTCGGCCCCGTCGCCCGACTGCGGCGAGCCGACCGCGAAACTCGTCGTGTTGAGGATCACCGAAGGCTCCGCCGCGCGAAAGAGGTGCTCCAGCGTCGCGGTCGAGACCGGGTCCTTGAGCGAGGCCACGAAGACCGGCATCGGGTTCAACCCCGCCCGCAACAGCGCCTTCACGAGCCGGTTGATCGGCTGCAGCCCCGCGCCCTGCACCAGCGCGCGGTAGAAGATCAGCGGCACCACCGGCGCGTCGCGGGTCCAGGCCGCCCGCAGCGTCTCCAGCGACGGATCCCGCGCCCCCGGCCAATAGAGCCCCGCGCGCAGCAACGGCCGCGCGGCGGGCGGGCGCGGCGCCTCGTCGAGCATCGCCTTCGCATGGGCGAGGATCGTGGCCGCATTGTCGGTCCCGCCCTCGACGAAAGCCTGCCAGAGCGCGTCGTAATCCGCATCCGCCACCGTCGACAATGCCTGCAATTCCGGGTCCGGCCGGTCGTCGCCCGGCAACAGGACCAGCGGCACCCCCGCCTTGTGAAGCGCTGCCGAGAATTGCGCCACGCCGTAGCGCCAGTAGCCCACACCGCCCAGCACCCGCGCGATCACCATCCGGCACTTCGACGCGCAATTCGCGAGATGCAGGTCGACCGACATCGGGTGGCGCAGATAGGTAAGGTTCGTGAGCCTCAGGCCCGGCGCGTCCGCCATCTCGGCGCGCGCCATCGAGAGGGCGGCAAGCTCGGTATCGGCCGCCGACAGGATCAGCAGGTCGGCGGGACTCTGTCCGGGATCGACGGGCTCGGTGCCGTCGTCGATCGTTCCGGGGGTCGCGGCGAGAAGATGCACGGGCGGTCTCCGGCTCAGATGGCGGCGGCGGGGGCCGGAAGGTGCCTCGCGCGCGGGGTGCGGCCGATCACCACCCCGCGGAACGAAGCATGGGTCCGCGCGATTGGGCTGCGAGACAAAGGAGCATCTCCATGAGCGACAACACACCCAAAGGCCCCATCGCGGCCGACAGGAAACCCGATCAGGAAACGAACCCCCTCGACAAGCCGTCGAAGGGCGAGGACGATTTCGCCACCGACGAGATGGTCGAAAAGCCGATCCGCGGCCCGGAAGGCCACCGGAAGGAAACCGACGGCGCCGGCAAGGGCGACGGCTGAGATCATCCCGCCGACAGCGCCTCGGTGATCGCGGCGCTGTCGAGCCCCGCCTGCCCGATGACGACCAGCCGCGTCTCGCGCGGGGCATCGCCCACGGGGCGGTCGTAATACGTCTCGACCCGCGGGCCTACCGCCTGGATCGTCAGGCGCATCGGCTTGCCCGCCACGCTCGCGAACCCCTTGAGCCGCAGAATATCGTGGTCGCGGATCGCGCGCGTAACCGTTTCGGCGAAGGCCGCGGGATCCGTGATTTCGGGCCGCGTGACGGTAAAGCTCTCGAATTCGTCGTGGTCATGGTCGTGAGGATGGTCCTCGCCATCGTCGTCGTGGTGGTGGTGATGCGGTGCATTCCGCGCCGCCATGTCCGCTTCCGCCGCCGCCGACTGGCCCAGAAGCACGGAAGCCGGCAGCACGCCCATCGACGTTGCCACGACCTGTACGCCGGTCCGCGCCTCGGTGCGCAGCCGATCGGAAAGCCCCTTGGCTTCGAGTGGCGAGAGCAGGTCCGTCTTGTTCACCACGATCATGTCCGCGCAGGCGATCTGATCCTCGAAAAGTTCCGACAGCGGCGTCTCGTGGTCGAGATTCTCGTCCTGCGCCCGTTGCGCGTCCACCGCCGCCACGTCATGGGCGAACCGACCCTCGGCCACCGCCTTGCCGTCGACCAGCGTCACGACGCCGTCGACGGTGACACGCGTCGAGATTTCCGGCCAGTTGAAGGCCTGGACCAGCGGCTGCGGCAGGGCAAGGCCGCTCGTCTCGATCACGATATGGTCGGGCTTCGGCTCGCGCGACAGCAGCTTTTCCAGCGTCGGCACGAAATCTTCGGCCACGGTGCAGCAGATGCAGCCGTTCGACAGCTCCATCACGTCGTCGTCGGTGCAGGTTTCGTCGCCGCACCCCTTGAGAATGTCGCCGTCGACGCCGAGATCGCCGAATTCGTTGATGATAAGTGCGATCCGGCGACCTTCGGCATTGGCGAGAAGGTGACGGATCAGCGTCGTCTTGCCGGATCCAAGGAACCCGGTGACGATCGTTGCGGGAATTTTCGCGGGCATGTGTTCAGACCTTCGGATGAGGGGCCGCGCGCGGTCGATCGCCGCGCGCGGACAGGGAGGCGGTTCAGCCGAGCCCGAGGGCCGTGAAGACACCCGCTTCCAGCGTCTCCAGCGTCAGGAAGAGCCCGACGCCCGCGACCACCGCGCCCGCGAGGCGCGGTTGCAGATCCGCGGCACCGGTGGCGCTGCGCCGCGCGAGCAGGCCCGCGGCGACCGCGATGGCATATTGCACCGCGGCAAGGCCCAGCAGGTAGCCCGCCAGCACCGCACCGGTCGCGCCTGCCTCGGCCGACGCCATCGCGCCGCCGAATGCAGATCCGTGAAAGAGCCCGAAGCCCGCGAAAAGCGCCATCGCCGCCGCCGCCGACAGCGCGCGGCCCGACAGCACCACATATCCCAGCGCCAGCAGCGACACGGCGATCACCGCCTCGGCCAGCGGCAGGGCGGGCCCGAACGTCGCGATCACCACGCCCGCGATCATCGCCGCGATATAGGCCAGCGGCGCGGTCAGCGCGCGGCCGGTAAAGGCGGCGGCGACGCCCATGACGGCCACGAAGAACAGGTGGTCGAAGCCCAGCACCGGATGCGCCAGGCCCGAGAACAGGCCCTGTCCGAACGTGGTCATCTCCGCCCCGCCCAGCGGGTGATGGGCCAGTGCCGGTGTGGCGAGCAGCGTCGCCGCGGTCGCGATTGTCGGTAATCTCATGTCTTGTCCCCTTTCGGTCTTCGATTCTTTGAAAGGAGGGTCTGGTCAAAGGGCATCCCGCGCGTCGCGCGTCAGGCCCGATCCCCGGAACACCCCGTCCGTTGCGTCTCGCCGGACCGTCGGTCCGGTGCATGGCTGGTCTCCTGGCTTGCGGGTCGCTGCTTGCACCAACCTTCCCGGGGCTCTCGGTCCCAGTGGCATTCCTGGCGCAGGCTCGCCGCATACAGTCGCGGGGGCGGCTACGGACTGACGGGGTCCTGATTGGATCCCCCGGTCCCGTATTCCCATTTCAGTCCCTGACGCGGCTTGGCCGCTTGTGATCGGGACACCATGCAGGGACCAGTCTTGCGCAGGGGGCGGCCGGAACGTCAAGCGGGATCGCGGGGCCCGGGTTGCGGAGCCGCGGACAAAGCGACAAGGAACTCAAGCTCGCCCATATCTCGGCGAGCCCGCGATATATTGTGGATAAGGCGCTTGTGCGCTCTCCATGTGGGCGTCGGCGGTTGACACGGATGTTTCGCGCGCGAAACATTCGGGCCAGGCGAAAACGGAGTGTCCATGCGATTCACGCGGCTCAGGCTCAACGGCTTCAAATCCTTCGTGGACCCGACCGACCTGGTCATCCACGACGGCCTGACGGGTGTGGTCGGGCCCAATGGCTGCGGCAAGTCGAACCTGCTCGAGGCGTTGCGCTGGGTGATGGGGGAGAACCGTCCGACCGCGATGCGCGGCGGCGGCATGGAGGACGTGATCTTCGCCGGGGCCTCGACCCGGCCCGCGCGCAATTTCGCCGAGGTGTCGCTCCAGATCGACAATTCCGAGCGTCTGGCACCTGCCGCCTTCAACGATGTCGATCAGCTCGAGATCCTGCGCCGGATCACCCGCGATGCGGGGTCTGCCTTCAAGGTCGGCGGGCGCGACGTGCGGGCCCGCGACGTGCAGATGCTCTTCGCCGATGCCTCGACCGGATCGCATTCGCCCGCGCTGGTCCGCCAGGGCCAGATCTCCGAGCTGATCAACGCCAAGCCCAAGGCGCGGCGCCGCATCCTCGAGGAGGCGGCGGGCATTTCCGGCCTCTACCAGCGGCGCCACGAGGCGGAACTCAAGCTCAAGGGCGCCGAGGCCAACCTCGTCCGCGTCGACGACGTGGTCGAAGGACTCGCCGCGCAACTGTCCCAGCTCGCGCGCCAGGCACGCCAAGCGGCGCGCTACCGCGAGATCGGTGCGAGGCTGCGCGAGGCCGAGGGGCTGCTGCTCTATCGCCGCTGGCGCGAGGCCGACGAGGCGCGCGCAAACGCCGGGGCGCATCTCGCGACCTGCGTCTCGCGGGCCGCCGCGACCGAGCGTGCGGCGCTCGAGGCGGGGCGCGCACGGGAGGCGGCGGAAGGCGCTCTGCCGCCGCTGCGCGAGGAGGATGCGATCGCCGCGGCGCTGGTCCAGCGTCTTCAGGTCGAGCGGGGAACGCTCGACGAGGAGGCGGCCCGCGCCGACAAGACGATCGAGACCCTTTCGGGGCGGCTCGACCAGCTCGCGCGCGATGCCGGCCGGGAAGAGACGCTCAACGCCGATGCCGCCGAGACCATCGCGCGGCTCGAGGCCGAGGCGGCGGATCTGGCGAAGGCGGGCGAGGGGTTCGAGGCGGCGCTCGCGGCCGCCGCGCGGGAGGCCGAGGCCGCCGGTGCGGTCCTGGCCGAGCGCGAGGGCGATCTGAGTGGGATGACCGAAGAGGTGGCGCGCCTCGCCGCCCGGCACCAATCGGCCGAGCGCCTGGTGGCCGACGGGCGCACCAATCGCGACCGGGCGGAGGTTGCGGCCGACAAGGCCCGCGCCGCGGTCGACGAGGCGCAAGGCGCGCTCGACCGGGCGGAGGCCGCCCGGCAGACGACGGACGGCGCCCGGGGGGCGGCGCATGATGCCGCGCGCGAGGCCGAAGCGGCGCTTCTCGCCGCCGAGGAGGCGCGCGCCGAAATCCAGACCGGCGAGGCCGAGGCGCGCGCACGGCATTCGGAACTCGAGGGCGAGCTGGGCGCGATCCGTGCGGAAGTCTCCGCGCTGGAGAAACTCGTCGCGCGGGACGGCGGCGAGCGGCGCCAGGTGATGGACGCCCTGACGGTCGCGCCGGGATTCGAGGCGGCGCTGGGCGCGGCACTGGCCGACGACCTGCGCGCGCCGATGGTCGATGCGGGTTCGGGCTGGCACGCCCTGCCGGATTACGCCGATCCGCAGGCGCTGCCGGACGGGGTCATGGCGCTCGCCGACCAAGTTGAGATGCCCGCCGTGCTGGCTCGCAGGCTGGCGCAGGTCGGGGTGGTCGACGCCGCGCAGGGGGCGGCGCTGCAAGCCGATCTGCGGCCCGGCCAGCGTCTGGTGAGCCGCGAGGGCGATCTCTGGCGCTGGGACGGGTTCGCGGCCGAGGCCGCCGATGCCCCCTCGGCCGCGGCGTTGCGGCTTCGGCAGATCAACCGGCTGGAAGGCCTCCGCGCCGATCTCGCGGGCCTCGAGGCGCGGGCCGGGGAGGCGCGAGCGGGCCACGCGGCGCTGAAGGCGCGGCTTTCGGAGCTTGCCCAGGCCGAGGCCACGGCGCGCGATGCCCGCCGGAGCGCCGATGCGCGCGTCGCGGAGCTCGGCCGCGAGCTCAGCCGGGCCGAGGCCGATCGCACCATCGCCGAGGGCAAGCTCGAATCCGCCCGTCTCGCCGTGACGCGGCACGAGGAAGAGGCGATCGCCGCGCGCCGCGCCGTCGCCGAGGCCGAGGCACAACGCGGTGCCCTGGACGATCTTTCGGCCGCACGCGCGCAGGTGGAGGACCTCAAGGTGGCGGTCGCGGCCGCGCGAATGACGATGCTGGCAAAACGCTCCGCCCATGACGAGCTGCAGCGTGACGGCACGGCACGGGCGCGGCGCATCGCCGCGGTGGACAAGGAACTCGCCAACTGGCGCTCGCGGCTCGGCAATGCCGATACGAGGCTGGCGGAGTTGAGCCGCCGCCGCGCCGCGACGGAAGAAGAGCTCGCCGCCGCGCGGGATATTCCCGCGGATCTGGAGATCCGGCGCGAAACGCTCGATCGGGGGCTCGAGGAGGCCGAGCGGCGCCGCCGCCGGTCTTCTGACGCCCTTGCCGCGGGGGAGGCTACAGCGCGGGAGGCAGCGCAGGCCGAGCGCGAGGCCGAGCGCGCCGCGGGTCAGGCCCGCGAGGCGCGCGCCGGGGCCGGGGCGCAGGCAGACGCGGCGCGCGATGCCGTCGCCGCGGCCGCCGAACGCATCGACGAGGCGCTCGACGTCTCGCCCGAGGAACTGCTCGGATCGCTGGGTGCGGACCCCGCGACCATGCCGCCTTCGGACGAGATCGAGGCCGAGCTCTCTCGCCTGCGCCGCCAGCGCGACGCGCTCGGCGCGGTGAACCTGCGCGCCGAGGAGGATGCACGCGAGGTCGAGGCCGAGCATGGTCAGCTCGTCACCGAGAAGGCGGATCTGGAAGGGGCCATCGGCGAGCTCCGGCGCGGCATCGCGGGCCTCAACCGCGAGGGCCGCGAGCGCCTGCTGGCCGCGTTCGAGCAGGTCAACGCCAATTTCGGGATGCTCTTCGCGCATCTCTTCGGCGGCGGCGAGGCGCGGCTGGAACTGGTCGAATCCGACGACCCGCTCGATGCGGGGCTCGAGATCCTGTGCTGCCCGCCGGGCAAGCGGCTCAGCACCCTCAGCCTGCTGAGCGGCGGCGAGCAGACGCTGACCGCCATGGCGCTGATCTTCGCGGTGTTCCTGGCCAATCCCGCGCCGATCTGCGTGCTCGACGAGGTCGACGCACCGCTCGACGACGCCAACGTGACGCGGTTCTGCGACATGCTCGACGAGATGTGCCGGCAGACCAATACGCGGTTCCTGATCATCACGCACCACGCGGTGACGATGGCGCGGATGGACCGCCTCTTCGGGGTGACGATGGGCGAGCAGGGCGTGTCGCAACTCGTCAGTGTCGACCTAAAAAAGGCCGAGGCGATGGTCGCCTGACGCGACCGCACTAGCTTGCGATGACAAGCATCCCCGCGCGGATGCGCCTCGGGGGCGGCAGGAACCGTCGCCGCTCCGGCCGATTATGACTTGGATATCGAAGACGAAGGGATCGTCATGAAAGTTACCCTGAACGTGAACGGCGAAGGACGCGAGCTCGACATCGACCCGCGCACCACGCTGCTCGACGCGCTGCGCAATCACCTTGATCTGACAGGCTCCAAGAAGGGCTGCGATCACGGCCAGTGCGGCGCCTGTACCGTGCTGGTTAACGACCGGCGCATCAATGCGTGCCTCGCGCTCGCCGTGATGCACGAGGACGACGAGATCACCACCATCGAAGGGCTCGGCCAGCCCGGCGCATTGTCGCCGCTGCAACGTGCTTTCGTCCAGCACGACGGCTATCAGTGCGGCTATTGCACGCCGGGCCAGATCGTCAGCGCCAAGGGCATGATGTCCGAGTTCGACCTCGGCTGGCCGTCGAACGTGTCCGACGACCTGACCGCAATTCCCGACTTCAGCCGGACCGAGATCCGCGAGCGGATGAGCGGCAATCTGTGCCGTTGTTCCGCCTATCCCGGCATCTGCGCCGCGATTGAGGACGCCGCCCCCGAAGAGGGCCTGAAAAACACGAAGGCAGCAGAATGAAACCTTTCGACTACATCCGCGCCACCGACCCCGCCGCGGTCCAGCAGGCGGGCGGCCGCATCATTGCCGGCGGCACCAACCTGCTCGACCTGATGAAGCACCAGATCGAGACGCCCGCGACCCTTGTCGACGTCACGCGGCTCGAGATGACCGAGATCGAGCAATCCGAGAATTCGCTGCGGATCGGCTCGCTGGTGACGAATTCCGAACTGGCCGCGCATGAGACCGTGCGGCGCGATTATTCCGTGCTGAGCCGTGCGCTCCTGGCCGGCGCGACGGGGCAGCTGCGCAACAAGGCCACGACCGGCGGCAACCTGTTGCAGCGGACGCGGTGCCCGTATTTCTACGACACGACCCAGCCCTGCAACAAGCGCGCGCCCGGTTCGGGCTGTCAGGCGATGGAGGGGGCGAACCGCATCCTCGCAATCCTGGGCGCCTCCGACAAGTGCATCGCCACGCATCCGTCGGACATGGCCGTCGCGATGCGTGCCCTAGACGCGCGGATCGAGGTCGAATCGGCCACGAAGGGAACGGAATTGCTGACGATGGACGAGTTCTACGTCCTGCCCGGCGACAATCCCGAGGTCGAGACCGTGCTCCAGCAAGGCGACCTGATCACCGCCGTGCACCTGCCCGCGGCCCCCGCCGGGCGGCAAAGCTACCGCAAGGTGCGCGACCGATCGTCCTATGCGTTCGCGCTGGTCTCGGTCGCGGCGATCGTGAACACCGAGGGCGGCAAGATCACCGATGCCGCACTGGCCTTCGGCGGTCTGGCACCGCGCCCCTGGCGCGACAGCGGCGTCGAGGAGGTCCTGATCGGCGAGGCGCCATCGGAGGCGCTCTTCGACAAGGCCGCGGACGTGCTTGTGGCCGATGCCAAGGGGCATGGCGACAACGATTTCAAGATACCGCTCGCCCGCCGGACGATGAAGGCCGTGCTGAGCGAATTGACGGGAGTTTCCTGATGACCGAACATCTCAAAATGGACAAGGTCCAGCCGCGCATGCTGGACGAGACGGGCCAGGGCGCAATCCACAAGCCCATGACCCGCCCCGAAGGGCCGCTCAAGGTGTCGGGCACGGCCACCTATGCCGCCGAATGGAGCCTTCCGAACATGGCCGAGGGCGTGATGGTGCGCGCGGCGATCACCAAGGGCACGTGCGAGATCGACGAATCCTCGGTCAAGGACATGCCCGGATTCGTGGGCATCTACACAGACCGGATGGTGCGTAATTCCGCCCAGGGCACGATGGGGACCAACCCGGTCCAGCCCGAAGGCGAGGTGCATTACCTCGGCCAGCCGATCGCCGTCGCCGTGGCCGAGACGTTGGAGCAGGCCCGCGACATCGCGCAGTCGCTGGCTGTAAAATACACGCCCGCCGACGGGGCGAAGACGGTGATGGACGACAGCACCGAGTTCGAGGACGACGACGATCCGGTCGATATGGGCGATCTCGACAAGGCGATGAGCGAGGCCGCGTTCAGCATCGACAGCCTCTACACCACGAAGCCGCACAATTCCTCGGCGATGGAGCCACATGCGGCGGTCGCCGACTGGGAGGGCGACAGGGTGATCCTGCGCGGATCGCTCCAGATGCTGGGCTTCAACAAGAACGAGCTTGCGGATTCGCTCGGGATCGACGTCTCGAACGTGCGGATCCTCTCGCCCTATATCGGCGGCGGGTTCGGCTCGAAGCTGGGGATCTCGCCCGAATGCGTGGCCGCGGCGGTCGCCTCCAAGAAGCTCGGGCGTCCCGTGCGCGTCGTGCTGCACCGCAACAACGTCTTCGAGATGATCACCCTCAGGACCGAGACCAGGCAGCGCATGCGTCTCGCCTGCGATGCGGACGGCAAGCTGACCGCCATCGGCCACGAGAACTGGCAGACCAACCTGCCGGGCGAATCGATGGCCGAGCCGGTCGATGTGGCGACGCATTTCCTCTACGGCGGGGAGAACCGTCGCTACGGCCAGCATATCGCGCGGCTCAACCGGTCGGCATCGGGTGCCGTCCGCGCGCCGGGCGAGGCGGTGGGACAGCTCGGGCTCGAGAACGCGATGGACGAGCTGGCCGAGGCCGCCGGCATCGACCCGATCGAGTTTCGCGTGCGCAACATTCCCGAAAAGTCGCCCGAGAGCGGGCTGCCCTATTCGTCGAACGCGCTCGCGCAATGCCTCCAGGAAGGCGCCGAGATGTTCGGCTGGAGCGGTCGCAAGGGCCCGAAGGAGCGGCTCGAGGGCGAGTGGTATCTCGGCATGGGCGTCGCCTCGGCCGCGCGCAGCAACATCCTCATGGAAAGCCGCGCCAACGTCACGCTCAATCCCGACGGCACCGCCCTGGTGCAGACCGACATGACCGATATCGGCACCGGCACCTATTCGATCCTGGGCCAGATTGCCGCCGAGATGCTCGGGATCGACCCGAGCAAGGTCACGGTCGAGCTCGGCGATACCGATCTTCCCGAGGCGTCGGGGTCCGGCGGATCCTGGGGCGCGGCGTCGGCCGGCTCGTCGGTCTTCCTCGGGGCCAAGGGCATCCGCACGAAGCTGGCCGAGCGTCTGGGGTGTTCGCCCGAGGAGCTGCGACTGCAGGACGGCGTGGCGACGGGGGCCAACAACCGCCGGCCGCTGGCCGAGCTGATGGACGGCCCGATCACCGAAGAGGGCCATATCGAGCCGGGATCGACCTCGAACGATTTCGAGCAGGCGGGCTTCGGCGCGCATTTCGCCGAGGTCGCGGTCAACAAGGTGACGGGCGAGGTGCGCGTGCGGCGCATGCTGGCCGCCATGGCGGCCGGCCGGATCCTCAACGCACAGACCGCGCGGAGCCAGGTCTGGGGCGGCCAGATCTGGGGCATCGGCACGGCGCTCACCGAAGAGATCCAGCACGATCGCCGGACCGGTCACATCGTCAACAACGATCTGGCGGAGTACCACATTCCGGTCAATCTCGACGTGCCCGATCTCGACGTGCATTTCGTTGACGAGCGCGACGACCAGTCGAACCCGATGCAGATCAAGGGCATTGGCGAGCTGGGGCTGTCGGGCGCGGGTGCTGCGATCACGAACGCGATCTACAATGCCTGCGGCGTCAGGGTCTACGACTACCCCGCGACGCCCGACAAGATCTTTCCGCATCTCGATTGATCCCGCGGCGGCCCGGAGCGATCCGGGCCGTTCCGCCATCCGGCGCGCGCCTCACCGATAGCGCGCGACGATCGCGCCAAGGTCGACCCGCGCCCTGAGCCGCGCGGCAATCAGGTAGGTTCCCGCCACCTTGCGCTGCACGAAGAGTGTTTCGGTCGGCGGCACGTGCGCGAAATCACGCGAAACGCCGATGTCCGCTCCCTTGCGATTGAGCCGCGCGACGAGGTCGCTCTCCCCGAAATCGAAGATGCCGGGCGTGGAGAGGGGCTCCATCGCCATCCCGAACATGTCGAGGATCGTCTCGCGGTGCGGAGGCGCCACCTCCGTGTCAAAAAGCCCGACGTCCATCGCCGCCGCGCGCGCGGCCTCCCGGTCGCCCTCGAGCCCCGCGACCATCAGCGCGTGAAAGCGGCCCGCGAGGTTTTCCGAAATCGTCTGCGTCGCGCCGAAATCGAGAAGAGCGATGCGCCCGTCGGCCATCCGGCGGTAATTGCCGAAATTGGGGTCGGTTTGCATCAGTCCCAGGACGAAGAGTTCCCGCAGGACGAGGTCGATCAGCTTTGCTGCGACCTCGTCGCGGATCTCCTGCGGGCCGTCGGCGAGCGCGCCGAGCGGGACGCTGTCGAGATGATCCATTGCGAGGATGTCGCGGGTCGAGAGATCCGGGTGCAGGCGCGGCACGGCGAAATCCGGGTCGTCGCCGAGGACGTTCGCATAGGCGGCGAGCTGCGCGCCTTCGCGCAAGTAGTCGGCCTCCTGGTGTAGCTGCCGACGCGCATCCTCGAGCAGGGGCGCGAGGTCGAGGCCGCGCGGCATCAGCCCCGGAAGGCGCAGCACCCCGCCGATGTTGCGCAGATCGCTGTCGATGCTGTCGCGCACGCCGGGATACTGCACCTTGATTGCGAGATCACGCCCGTCGCGGGCGATCGCGCGGTGCACCTGCCCGATCGAGGCCGAGGCGATCGGGCGCACGTCGAACCGCGAGAAGCGCCGCTGCCAGTCGGGGCCCCATTCCCGCGTCAGGACCTCGCGAAGCTGGCGCGGCGGCATCGGATCGGCGCTGGCCTGCAGGCGGGCGAAGATCGCGGCAAGCTCGGGCGGAAGCAGGTCGCCCGTCTCCATCGAGACGAGCTGCCCGACCTTCATCGCGGCACCGCGCATGCGCGAGAGCTCGTCGGTGATGGCGCGCGCATTGGCGGGCGTCATCAGCAGCTCGGCCATTCCCGCCCGCCGGCCAGTGGCGAGCCCCGCCGCGCCGCCGGCAAGCGCGCGGCCGGCCATTCCTCCGGTGATCCGCCCCACGCCCAGAAGGCGGGCGAGCCGCGCGCTCGGCACGGGCTTTCCGTAGTCTCCGTCGTCGTCTGGCATGCTGGGCGATCCCGGTTGTGGCAGGTGGCCATCTAAGCCCGTGTGCCTGGCCGTCCACGGGCCGCGATGCCGCAGGGGGCCGTCGCAGCGGCCCGTTCGGGGGATTCGCAGACCGCCTAAAATTTACCGTTTGATAAAAAAAATTTTCGTGCAAAGCTCATCGTCAAACACAAGCTTGGAGCTGTCATGGCCGATCCCCTGACCCCCGGTATCGTCGCTGGCCGTCTGAGCCAGGACGAGGTCGCCGCGAACTTCGCCGATCTGCATCAGCCGCTCGACCCGCACGAAGCCTCGGTCGCGGCCGATCGCTGCTATTTCTGCTACGACGCGCCCTGCGTCACCGCATGCCCTACCGCGATCGACATCCCGCTCTTCATCCGGCAGATCGCGACCGGCCAGCCGGAAGCGGCGGGCAAGACGATCATGGACCAGAATATCCTGGGCGGCATGTGCGCGCGGGTCTGTCCGACCGAGGATCTATGCGAGGGGGCCTGCGTGCGCGAGGCCGCCGAAGGCAAGCCGGTCGAGATCGGCCGCCTGCAGCGTCACGCCACCGACAGCCTGATGGCGCGCCAGGGCCATCCGTTCCGCCGCGACGCCTCCACCGGAAAGCGCGTGGCCGTCGTCGGCGCCGGGCCCGCGGGCCTTGCCTGCGCGCACAGGCTCGCCATACGGGGACACGACGTCGTGCTTTACGACGCCAAGGACAAGCTTGGCGGGCTGAACGAGTTCGGCATCGCCGCCTACAAGTCGACCGGCGATTTCGCCGCGCGCGAGGTCGAATGGCTCTGCCAGATCGGCGGGATCGAGCGGCGGCCGGGAGCGGCGCTGGGCGTGAACCTGACGCTCGAAGAGCTGCGGTCCGAATACGACGCCGTCTTTCTGGGCGTCGGCCTCGGCGGGGTGAACGACCTCGACGCCGAGGGCGCCGGGCGCGAGGGCGTGATGGACGCGGTGGGCTTCATCGCGGCGTTGCGGCAGGCCGACGACCTGACGAAGCTGCCCGTCGGGCGCAACGTGGTGGTGATCGGCGGGGGCATGACGGCCGTCGACGTCGCGGTGCAGTCGAAATTGCTCGGGGCGGAGAACGTGACCATCGCCTATCGCCGCGGCAAGGACCGGATGGGCGCGTCGGAATACGAGCAGAACCTTGCGACATCGAAGGGCGTGCGCATCATCTTCAACGCGCAGCCCGTCGCGGTGCACGGCAACGGCGCCGCGGCAGAGATCGAGCTCGAATATACCGCCGATGACGGGACCGGCCTCAGGGGGACGGGCGAGACGCTGCGCCTGCCGGCCGATCAGGTCTTCAAGGCGATCGGACAGGTCCTGACGTTTCAGGGGCTCGAGCTCGACGGTCGCAAGATCTGCGTGTCAGGGGCCGGGCGTACGTCGCTCGACGGCGTCTGGGCGGGTGGCGATTGTACGCCGGGCGACGATCTGACCGTGGTGGCGGTGGCCGAGGGGCGCGATGCGGCCGAGGATATCCATGCGCGCCTCATGGCGGTCGCGTCCGAGCCGGCGGGCGCCGTCATCGGCGAGGATGCGCGTGCCTGAGCTGCCCGAAGCCGAGGCGAACCGGCGGCGCGTGGAGGACGGCGCGCTCAACCGGACGATCGAGGACGTGCGGCTCGGCCGGGATGTCGAGCATGTGGAACTGCCCTCGGCGAAGGCGCGGCAGGGCTTCGCGGGCGGCCGGTTCACGATGACGCGGAGGCACGGAAAATACATCTTCGCCGGATCGCGCTCGGGTCCGTGGATCGCGGTGCATCTGGGGATGAGCGGGTCGCTCAGGGTGCATGACGGCGACGACACGGTGCCCGATCATACCCGGCTGACATTCGTGTTCGAGGGCGAGCGGCGGCTGAGCTATCGCTGTCCGCGCAAGTTCGGCTGGGTCCGGGCGATCGACGACGTGGACGCGTTCGTGGTGCAGCAGGGCCTCGGGCCCGACGCGATGGAGATCGGGGGCGACGCCTTCGCCGATACGATCGGCAGCAGCCGCGGCGCGGTGAAATCGGCGCTGATCGACCAGAAGAAGATGGCGGGCGTCGGCAATCTCTGGTCCGACGAGACCCTCTATCGCACCGGCATAGCACCCGATGCGAAAGGCACGGATCTGGGTGGCAACCGGCTCGGGGATCTGCACGGGGCGATGCGCGACGTGCTCGGGGGTGTGCTCGACACGGATGCGCAGTACGACGCGCTGCCGGGCGACTGGCTGATCCACAACCGCGAGGACGGGACGGACTGCCCCCGCTGCGGCGGGACGATCAGGATGAAGAAGGTTGGCGGGCGATCGGCGTATCATTGCCCCGACCACCAGCATTGAGGGCCCTGCGCCCGCACGGGCTGCCGGGGTTCGACCGGGGCCCGACAGACCCCCTCCGGACCGCATGGCCCGGCATCTCGAACGAGGAGGCTAGACGATGGCTGATCTGACGACCGATTTCCTGGGCATCACGTCGCCCAACCCGTTCTGGCTCGCCTCGGCGCCGCCGACGGACAAGGAGTACAACGTACGCCGCGCCTTCGAGGCGGGATGGGGCGGCGTGGTGTGGAAGACGCTCGGCGCCGAGGGGCCGCCGGTCGTGAATGTGAACGGCCCGCGCTACGGCGTGATCCACGGGGCCGACCGGCGGGTGCTCGGGATCAACAATATCGAGCTGATCACCGACCGGCCGCTCGAGGTCAATCTCGAGGAGATGGCGCGGGTGAAGGCCGACTGGCCCGACCGCGCGCTGATCGCGTCGATCATGGTGCCCTGCGAGGAGGAGGCGTGGAAGGCGATCCTGCCGCGCGTGATGGAGACCGGCGCCGACGGGATCGAGCTCAATTTCGGCTGCCCGCACGGCATGGCCGAGCGCGGCATGGGATCGGCCGTGGGACAGGTGCCCGAATATATCGAGATGGTGACCCGGTGGTGCAAGCAGTATTACGACCGGCCCGTGATCGTGAAGCTGACGCCCAACATCACCGACATCCGCAAGCCCGCGCTGGCCGCGAAGAACGGCGGCGCGGATGCGGTCAGCCTCATCAACACGATCAACTCGATCACGTCCGTCAATCTCGACACGATGTCGCCCGAGCCGACGATCGACGGAAAGGGCACGCATGGCGGCTATTGCGGGCCGGCGGTCAAGCCCATCGCGATGAACATGGTGGCCGAGATCGCCCGCGATCCCGAGACCGCCGGCCTGCCCATCTCGGGGATCGGCGGGATCACGACCTGGCGCGACGCGGCCGAGTTCATGAGCCTCGGCGCGGGCAACGTGCAGGTCTGCACGGCGGCCATGACCTACGGGTTCCGCATCGTCGAGGAGATGCAGGCGGGTCTGTCGGCGTGGATGGACGAGAAGGGGTATTCCCGCGTCTCGGAGGTCGTCGGCCGCGCGGTTCCGAACGTCACCGACTGGCAGTATCTCAACCTCAACTACGTCACGAAGGCGCGGATCGACCAGGAGGCGTGCATCAAGTGCGGCCGGTGCTTCGCCGCCTGCGAGGATACCTCGCATCAGGCGATCGCGATGTCGCCGGACCGCACCTTCACGGTGAAGGACGACGAATGCGTGGCCTGCAACCTCTGCGTCGATGTCTGCCCGGTCGAGGACTGCATCACCATGGAGGAGCTGCAAGCGGGCAGCGTCGATCCGCGCACCGGCCTCACGGTGCAGAAGGAACCGGCGAACTGGACCACGCACCCGAACAACCCGGGCGCGGTCGCGGCGGAATAACGGCGCCGGGCCTGACCGGATCAGGCCCCGGCGGACCGCGCGTCCGGCGGGGTCAGCAACCTGCGGAAGACCTGATCGACATGGCGTTCGGCCCGTGCCAGCGGGTCGTCCTCGCCCAGCACGGCGCGCACCTGCACGTCGAAATCCGCGTAATGCTGCGTCAGCGCCCAGATCGAGATGATCGTATGATGCGGATCGACCGGCGCCAGCTGGCCCGCGCGGATCCACTCGGTCATCTGCGCGGCGGTCCGGTCCACCAGTTCCTTGAGCTCACCGCCCAGCGTGTCGTCGATATGGCGCGCGCCCTGCAGGACCTCGTTGGCGAAGAGCCGGCTTTCACGGGGATAATGGCGGGTGAGGGCCATCTTGCGCCGCACATATCCCAGCATCTCGTCGAGCGCGGGGCCCTCGGGATCGATCCGCCGCATCGGGTCGAGCCAGGCATCCATCAGCCCCAGCAGAAGCTCGCGGTGGATCGCTTCCTTGGAGGGGAAGTAATAGAGCATGTTGGGCTTGGAAAGCTGCGCCGCGCTCGCGATCTGGTCGAGGGTGGCACCGCGGAAACCGCGCCGAGAGAAGACCTCGAGCCCCGCCTCGAGGATTGCCGCCCGATTGAGCGACTGGATCCGCGTTTCAGCCATGCGCGCCGCGACCAATCAAAAAGCCGCGCGTAGGAAATCCGCTCGATTGTTGTGCATCCGCCCGCATCGTCATCGCCATCCTTGACTGGTCCGGACCCTCTGTTAGCCTCGTTTTGACCGATCGGTCAAATAGCCAACCGACCCCCCAAACGACCTTCGGTCGCAGAATTGTCAGGAGCCCGCCATGCCAGTGAAAGTCGCCCCCGCCGAGAACATGCGGATCGACGGGGACAGGTTGTGGGACAGCCTGATGGAGATGGCGAAGATCGGCCCCGGCGTCGCGGGCGGCAACAATCGCCAGACACTGACCGATGCCGATGGCGAGGGGCGCGCGCTGTTCCAGACCTGGTGCGAGGCGGCCGGCTGCACGATGGGCGTCGACCAGCTCGGCAACATGTTCGCGCGCCGCGAGGGGACCGATCCCGAGGCCCTTCCGGTCTATGTCGGAAGCCATCTCGACACCCAGCCGACGGGCGGCAAGTACGACGGGGTGCTCGGCGTGCTCGGGGGGCTCGAGGTCGTGCGCACGATGAACGATCTCGACATCCGCACGAAGCATCCGATCGTGGTCGTCAACTGGACCAACGAGGAGGGGACGCGGTTCGCGCCCGCCATGCTGGCCTCGGGCGTCTTCGCCGGCATCCACGATCAGGCCTGGGCCGAGGACCGCACGGATGCCAGGGGCGCGCGGTTCGGCGACGAGATCGAGCGGATCGGCTGGAAGGGCGAGGAAGAGGTGGGCGCGCGCAAGATGCACGCCTATTTCGAGCTCCATATCGAGCAGGGTCCGATCCTGGAAGCGCAGGAGAAACAGGTCGGCATCGTCACGCACGGCCAGGGGCTCTGGTGGTTGCAGGTGACGCTGACGGGCAAGGATTCGCATACCGGATCGACGCCGATGCCGATGCGCCGCAATGCGGGGCTCGGCATGGCACGGATGCTCGAAAAGGTGCACGAGATCGCCATGTCCAACCAGCCCGACGCGGTGGGCGCGGCCGGCCATATCGACGTCTATCCCAATTCGCGCAACGTCATCCCCGGCAAGGTGGTGTTCACGGTCGATTTCCGCTCTCCCGATCTGGCGAAGCTCGACGGGATGAAGGCCGCGTTCGAGACGGCCGCGCCCGAGATCGCCGCCGAGCTCGGCCTCGGGATCGAGATCGAGGAGGCGGGACATTTCGATCCGGTGACCTTCGACGAGGGCTGCGTCGGCGCGCTGCGCGACGCGGCGGAGCGTCTGGGCTACAGCCACATGGACATCGTCTCGGGCGCCGGGCACGACGCGTGCTGGATCAACCGCGTGGCGCCCTCGGCCATGGTGATGTGCCCCTGCGTCGATGGCCTCAGCCACAACGAGGCCGAGGAAATCAGCAAGGACTGGGCCACGGCCGGCACCGACGTCCTGCTGCATGCCGTGATCGAAACGGCGGGGATCGAGGGGTGAGGCGCGATCCCGCGATCCGCCCCTTCGCCGACAGAAAGACCTGCTTCCGGAGGAACGAATGACCAAAGTCATCAAGAACGGCATCGTGGTCACCCACGACCTGAGCTACGCGGCCGACGTGCTGATCGACGGGGGGAAGATCGTCGAGATCGGGCCGGATCTGAAAGGCGACGAGGTGCTCGACGCCGAGGGGTGCTTCGTCATGCCGGGCGGGATCGATCCGCATACGCATCTCGAGATGCCGTTCATGGGCACCTATTCCACGGATGATTTCGACAGCGGAACGCGCGCGGCGCTGGCGGGCGGCACGACCATGGTCGTCGATTTCGCGCTGCCCGCGCCGGGGCAGGGGCTGCTCGACGCGCTCAAGATGTGGGACAACAAGTCGACCCGCGCGCATTGCGACTACAGCTTCCACATGGCGGTGACGTGGTGGGGCGAGCAGGTCTTCGACGAGATGGAGACGGTCGTGCGCGACCGCGGCATCAACACGTTCAAGCATTTCATGGCCTACAAGGGCGCGCTGATGGTGCAGGACGACGAGATGTATGCCTCGTTCCAGCGGCTGGCCGAGCTCGGGGGCATCGCGCTCGTCCATGCCGAGAACGGCGACGTGGTGGCGGATCTGTCGGCGCGGCTGCTGGCCGAGGGCAATACCGGGCCCGAGGGCCACGCCTATTCGCGGCCGCCGCAGGTCGAGGGCGAGGCCACCAACCGCGCCATCATGATCGCCGACATGGCGGGCGTGCCGCTCTATGTCGTGCATACCTCCTGCGAGGAGAGCCACGAGGCCATCCGCCGCGCGCGCCAGCAGGGCAAGCGCGTCTGGGGCGAGCCGCTGATCCAGCATCTGACCCTCGACGAGAGCGAGTATTTCAACGCCGACTGGGACCATGCGGCGCGCCGCGTGATGTCGCCGCCCTTCCGCAACAAGAAGCACCAGGAAAGCCTCTGGGCCGGGCTCCAGGCCGGATCGCTGTCGGTCGTGGCGACGGATCACTGCGCCTTCAGCACCGAGCAGAAGCGCACGGGCCTCGGCGATTTCACCAAGATCCCGAACGGGACCGGCGGGCTCGAGGATCGGATGCCGATGCTCTGGACGCATGGCGTGGCGACCGGGCGGCTCACGCCGAACGAGTTCGTCGCCGTGACCTCGACCAATATCGCCAAGATCCTCAATTGCTATCCCCGCAAGGGGGCGATTCTGGTGGGGTCGGACGCCGACATCGTCGTCTGGGACCCCGCGAAGGAGAAGACGATCACGGCGTCGAGCCAGCAATCGGCGATCGACTACAACGTCTTCGAGGGTCAGCACGTCAAGGGCCTGCCGCGCTTCACGATCACCCGCGGACATGTCGCGGTCCACGATGGCGAGATGCGCTCGCAGGAAGGCCACGGCCAGTTCGTCAAGCGCCCGCCGAAAGGGCCTGTCAGCGAGGCGCTGTCGTCGTGGAAGGCGATCAGCGCACCCCGGCCCGTCGAGCGGACGGGAATCCCGGCGAGCGGGGTCTGAGCGATGCCGCTCTGCGCCTGCCGCTGCGGAGAGACCACGAAGGGCGGAACGTTTCTGCCCGGGCACGATCAACGTCTGAGAGCCGAGATCGAGAGTGCGGCGGGAGGTATTCTCGCCCTTCGTGATCTTGTCGAGGCGGAGACGGGAAAGACGATCTCATGTCGGAGATGATCGTTTCGGCTCGTGGGCTCGACCTCACGTTCGAGACGAATGACGGGCCCGTGCAGGCGCTGAAGGATGTCTCGCTCGACGTCGAGAAGGGCGAGTTCGTGAGCTTCATCGGGCCGTCGGGCTGCGGGAAGACGACGTTCCTGCGCTGCGTCGCGGGGTTGGAGCAGCCCACGGGGGGCACGCTCGCGGTCAACGGGATGAGTGCGGATGCCGCGCGGCGCGCGCGGGCCTATGGCTACGTGTTCCAGGCGGCGGGGCTCTATCCGTGGCGGACGATCGGCGGCAACGTCCGCCTTCCGCTCGAGATCATGAGGCTTTCGGAGGAGGAAAAGGCGCGCCGCGTGCGCGAGACGCTGGCGCTCGTCGATCTCGAGGGGTTCGAGAAGAAATTCCCGTGGCAGCTTTCAGGGGGTATGCAGCAGCGCGCCTCCATCGCGCGGGCGCTGAGCTTTGATGCGGAGCTCTTGCTGATGGACGAGCCCTTCGGCGCGCTCGACGAGATCGTCCGCGACCGGCTCAACGAGGAATTGCTCGCACTTTGGGCGCGGACCGGCAAGACAATGCTGTTCGTCACCCATTCGATCCCGGAGGCGGTGTATCTCTCGACCAAGATCGTGGTGATGAGCCCGCGGCCGGGACGGATCAGCGACGTGATCGAGAGCCCGCTGCCGCGCGAGCGACCGCTCGACATCCGCGATACGCCCGAATTCATCGAGATCGCGCACCGGGTCCGCGAGGGGTTGCGCGCGGGGATGGCGGCGGCATGAGGCAGCAGGGGGAGGCATCGAGGTGAGCGAGACGCCGCTCTCGGCACCGCAGGCGGGGATCGGGCGATCCGGGCGGGCCGCATTTTGGCTGAGGAATTCGGCGGGCACGCTCTTCCCGGTCGCGACGGTGATCGCGGCGATCCTGGCGCTCTGGTATCTCGCCTGCATTCCGATGAACGCCCAGCAATCCGTGCTGGAGGCCGAACGTGCCGGCGCGATCGTGAGCCCCGAAACCGCGGCGGACCGGCGCGATCTGGGGGGCATCGTGCTCGGGCTGCGCAATCCCGGGCCTGCCGTGACGGGCGCCTTCGCGCAGGACCGTCCGCGGCTTCCCGCGCCTCACCAGGTGGCGGCCGAACTCTGGGGGTCGACGGTGGGACAGAAGATCACGTCGCCGCGCAGCCTGATCTATCACGGCTGGGTGACGCTGTCGGCGACGCTTCTGGGCTTCGCCATCGGGACCGCGCTCGGCATCCTGCTGGCGGTGGGGATCGTCCACAGCCGCGTCATGGACATGAGCGTCATGCCCTGGGCCATCGTCAGCCAGACCGTGCCGATCATCGCCATCGCGCCGATGATCATCGTGGTGCTCTATTCCATCGGGGTGCAGGGGATCGTGCCCAAGGCCGTGATCAGCGCGTATCTGTCGTTCTTTCCGGTCGTCGTGGGCATGGTGACGGGCCTGAGGAGTCCCGACGCGATGCAGCTCGACCTGCTCAGGACCTATGGCGCGAGCGAGGAGCAGACATTGCGCAAGCTGCGCGTACCCGCATCGCTGCCCTATCTCTTCGCCTCGCTCAAGATCGGGGTGGCGGCCTCGCTGGTGGGCGCGATCGTGGGCGAGCTTCCCACGGGTGCCGTCAGCGGGCTCGGGGCGCGCCTTCTGGCCGGCAGCTATTACGGACAGACGGTGCAGATCTGGTCCGCGCTCTTCGCCGCGGCGATCCTGGCGGCGATGCTCGTCGCGCTCATTTCGCTGATCGAGCGCCTGTCACTCTCGCGCATGGGGCTGAGCCGATGATCCTGGTGGTGCTCGCGCTGATCGTCTGGGCTGCGGGGTGGACGCTCAACGCGTGGCTCGCGCGGGGGCGCCATGCGGCCACGCGGCGCGTGCGGATCGCGGTTCCGGCGATCTTCGGCGCGACGCTGATCGTCATGTGGGAGCTGATCGTGCGGGGGCTCGACGTGCCCGGCGTGATCCTGCCGCCGCCCTCGGCCATCGCCGTGGCCTTCGCGACGCAAGGGGAGATCCTCCGCGCGGACCTCGTGCAGACTTTCGTGAAGGGGGCGCTGTCGGGCTATGCCATCGGTGCGGTCGCGGCCTTCGCCTTCGCCATTCTGGCGGACAGGTATGCGTTCCTCAGGCGGGGATTGCTGCCCGTCGGCAATTTCATGGCGGCGCTGCCCATCGTCGGAACCGCGCCCATTCTGGTGATGTGGTTCGGCTTCGACTGGCAATCCAAGGCCGCGGTGGTCGTGGTGATGGTGTTCTTTCCCATCCTGGTGAACACGGTCGCGGGCCTTGCGGACACGCAGGCGATGCAGCGCGACCTGATGCGGACCTACGGGGCGAGCTATCTCCAGACGCTCTGGAAGCTGCGCCTGCCGGCAGCCTTGCCGTTCATCTTCAACGGCCTGAAGATCTCGACGACGCTGGCCCTCGTCGGGGCGATCGTCGCGGAATTCTTCGGCTCTCCGACGCTGGGGATGGGGTTCCGGATCTCGACGTCGGTCGGTCAACTCGCGCTCGACATGGTCTGGGCCGAGATCGTCGTCGCGGCGCTTGCGGGAAGCGCGTTTTACGGCATCATCGCCCTGATCGAAGGGCGCGCGACGTTCTGGCACGCCGCGCGGCGCCGGTGAGGCGCCCTACAGTATCGAGATCGCACCGGGCCAGAGATCCCGGGCGTGCAACAAGGAGAGACGAGATGAAACATACGCTGATCGCGGCCGCTGCGGCGCTGGGCCTCGGGGCCGCCGGCGCCTGGGCGCAGGACGACGTCACGCTGCAGCTCAAATGGGTCACGCAGGCGCAGTTCGCGGGCTATTATGTGGCGCAGGAGCAGGGCTTCTACGACGAAGAGGATCTGAACGTCACGATCCTGCCCGGCGGGCCTGACATCGCGCCGCCGCAGGTGCTTGCAGGCGGCGGGGCCGACGTGATGGTCGACTGGATGCCCTCGGCGCTCTCGGCGCGCGAAAAGGGCCTTCCCCTCGTCAACATCGCGCAGCCCTTCAAGGATTCGGGGCTCATGCTGACCTGCAGGGCCGATACCGGCATCGAGGGGCCCGAGGATTTCCGGGGCCGGACCATCGGCGTCTGGTTCTTCGGCAACGAATACCCGTTCCTGTCTTGGATGAGCCAGGAGGGCATTCCGACCGACGGCTCGGATGACGGCATCACGGTGCTGAAGCAGGGGTTCAACGTCGATCCGCTGCTGCAGCGTCAGGCCGATTGCATCTCGGTCATGACCTACAACGAATACGGCCAGATCCTCGACGCGGGCGTTGCGGAAGACGAACTCGTGACTTTCAAGTACGAGGATCAGGGGGTCGCCACGCTGGAAGACGGCCTCTACGTGCTGGAGGAGAATCTCGAGGATCCCGCCTTCGTCGACAGGATGGTACGGTTCGTGCGCGCATCGATGAAGGGCTGGAAATGGGCCGAGGAGAACCCCGAGGAGGCCGCGATGATCGTGCTGGATAACGACGCGACCGGGGCGCAGACCGAATCCCACCAGATCCGCATGATGGAAGAGATCGCCAAGCTGACCGCGGGCTCGGACGGGGCGCTGTCGGAGGAGGATTACCGCCGCACGGTCGACACGCTTCTGGCCGGCGGGTCCGATCCGGTGATCTCGGAGGAGCCCGAAGGCGCCTGGACCCACGAGGTGACGGACGAAGCGCTGAACTGATCCCCGAGAGCCCGGCGGCCGATAACCGCATCGCCCAGATTTCGGGCGATCGCGGGATTTCGGCGGCCGGGCGGCCGCGCCGCTCTGGGCAAATCCGTTCCGGTGGATAGGATGGCCCCGAGATGACCGACCTGCGCCCGATAGACTTTCCCCGCGACACGCAGCCCCGATCCATCGGCGAGCTGCACCTGTCCGTCACCGCGCGCGACGGCGCGACGGGGCTCGACGACCTGCGCCAGGCGGGCGCGCTCAAGGCGCTTTTCCCGACGGCGCGCGGCCCGTGGGTCACGGCGGTCTGCGTCAATACCGGGGGCGGGATCGCGGGCGGCGACCGCTTCGCCATCGATGCCCGGGTGGGCCCGGGCGCCTCGCTCGTCATGACGACGCAGGCGGCGGAGCGGATCTATCGCGCGGCGGCGGCCTCTCCCGGGCGGCTCGACACGCGGCTCGAGGTCGGGGCGGGCGGCGCCCTGCACTGGCTGCCGCAGGAGACGATCCTCTTCGACGGCGCGCGCCTGCGCCGCCGCTTGACTGTCGAGATGGCGCCCACCGCTCGCGTGCTGCTGGTGGAGCCTCTGGTCTTCGGCCGCCATGCGCGGGGCGAGATCCTGCGCAGCGGCGCGTTCAGCGACCGCATCCGCCTGCGCCGCGACGGCCGCGAGCTTTTCCGCGACGGCTGCGACATGGCGGGGGATCTCGCCGCGATAATGCAGCGACCGGGCATCGGCGGCGGCGCGGGAGCGATGGCGTTCGTCGTGCTCGCCGCCCCGCAGGTCGAGGGGTATCTGGCCCCGATCCGGGCGATGCTGCCTCAAAGCGCCGGCGCCTCGATGCCGCAGCCCGGCCTGCTCGTCATCCGGGCGCTGGCCGAGGATGGCTTCGCGCTGCGCGCCATCCTCATTCCCGTTCTGGAGCGCCTTTCGGGCGCGCCGCTTCCCCCTGTCTGGAGGTTCTGACCCATGCAACTTTCCCCCCGCGAGAAGGACAAGCTTCTGCTCGCGATGGCCGCAATCGTCGCCCGCAACCGGTTGGAGCGCGGCGTGAAGCTCAACCATCCCGAGGCGATCGCGCTGATCACGGATGCCGTCGTCGAAGGCGCGCGCGACGGTCGCAGCGTGGCCGACATGATGCAGGAAGGCGCGCGGATCGTGCGCCGCGAAGACTGCATGGAAGGCGTGCCCGAGATGATCCCCGACGTTCAGGTCGAGGCGACGTTCCCCGACGGCACCAAGCTCGTGACCGTCCACAACCCCATCCGCTAGAGGAGCCTGCCATGATCCCCGGAGAGATTCTGACCCGCGATGGCGATCTGACCCTGAACGAGGGCCGCGAGGCGATCACGCTGATGGTGGCCAATACCGGCGACCGGCCGGTTCAGGTCGGAAGCCACTACCATTTCGCCGAGGCCAATACCGCGCTCGATTTCGATCGCGCGGCGGCGCGGGGGCGGCGGCTCGACATCGCGTCGGGCACCGCGGTACGGTTCGAGCCGGGCCAGCGTCGCGAGGTGCGGTTGGTGGAATATGCGGGCGATCGCAAGGTCTTCGGCTTTAGGGGCGAGGTCATGGGGCCGCTCTAGCGAGGGAGCGCGCGGTGCCCGCGCTTGCTGCAGCGCGGCAAAACGCCTATCTGGAGCTGGAGAAAACGCGGAACAATATGCCGTGGGCCATGTTTCGCAGCTGCAGCATTCCTGAAAGGAAATCGCCATGACCGTCCCCTTCGAAATCCTCCGTGCCAGCATGGCGGGCCTTCAGATGGCCGCGGAGGCGCAGGCGGTCATCGCCTATCGCATCTTCGGCATGGCGGGGATCTGGTCCGTCACCCCGTCGGAAAACTCGCGCATGGTATCGGAAAAGGGTCCGGCCCTGATGGCCGCGAACCTCGCGGCGTGGAATGCGGCGATGCGCGGGCAGCGGCCCGATCAGGTCTATTCCGCCTGGCTCGCCCCGATCGGCCGCGAGACGCGGTCGAACGCGCTGCGGCTGGGCAAGCGCGGGCCCAAGATGATCGCCTGAATTTTGGGCAATGACGACGCGAGCGGGGCCCCGGGCCTTGCTCCCGTCGGCGGGCTTGGGAAGAGTGAGGCAATCGTCAAGGATCCGAGATTGCCCATGTCCACCAAGATTGCCCGCGCCGATTACGCCGCGATGTACGGCCCGACCACGGGCGATCGCGTCCGTCTCGCCGATACCGACCTGCTGATCGAGGTCGAGCGCGACCTGACCGTCTATGGCGAGGAAGTGAAGTTCGGCGGCGGCAAGGTCATCCGCGACGGTATGGGCCAGTCGCAGACGACGCGCGCGGACGGCGCGATGGATACCGTCATAACCAACGCGCTGATCGTCGATCATTCCGGCATCTACAAGGCCGATGTCGGTCTGCGTGACGGGAGGATCGCCGCGATCGGCAAGGCCGGAAACCCGGATGTGCAGCCAGGCGTCGACATCATCGTGGGCCCGGGAACCGAGATCATCGCGGGGGAGGGGCGGATCCTGACGGCCGGCGGGTTCGACAGCCATATCCATTTCATCTGTCCGCAGCTCATCGAGGATGCGCTCCATTCCGGCATCACCACGATGCTGGGCGGCGGCACCGGTCCGGCCCATGGCACTCTCGCGACCACCTGCACGCCGGGTGCGTGGCATATCGGGCGCATGTTGCAGGCCCTTGACGGCGTGCCGATGAATATCGGCCTTGCCGGCAAGGGCAATGCGAGCCAGCCCGGCCCGCTGATCGAGATGGTGGAGGCCGGGGCCTGCGCGCTCAAGCTGCACGAGGACTGGGGCACGACGCCCGCCGCGATCGATTGCTGCCTGAGCGTCGCCGACGAGATGGACGTGCAGGTAATGATTCATACCGACACGCTCAACGAATCGGGTTTCGTCGAGACGACGGTCGACGCGATCGCGGGCCGCACGATCCACGCCTTCCATACCGAAGGGGCGGGGGGCGGGCATGCGCCGGACATCATCAAGATCTGCGGCGACGAGAACGTCCTGCCCTCGTCGACAAACCCGACGCGGCCCTTCACGGCCAACACGATCGAAGAGCATCTCGACATGCTCATGGTCTGTCACCATCTCGACAAGCGCGTGCCCGAGGATATCGCCTTCGCCGAGAGCCGCATCCGTCGCGAGACCATCGCCGCAGAGGATATCCTGCACGATCTGGGCGCCTTCTCGATCATCGCGAGCGATTCCCAGGCCATGGGGCGGGCGGGCGAGGTCATCATCCGCACCTGGCAGACGGCCGACAAGATGCGCAAGCAGCGCGGGCGCCTGTCCGAGGAACGTGGCGAGAACGACAATGCCCGGGTGCGCCGCTACATCGCCAAATACACGATCAATCCCGCCATCGCGCATGGGATGAGCCACGAGATCGGCTCGATCGAGGTGGGCAAGCGCGCGGATCTGGTCCTGTGGTCGCCCGCCTTCTTCGGGGTGAAGCCGGAAATGGTGTTGCTCGGGGGCACCATCGCCTGCGCGCAGATGGGCGATCCGAACGCGTCGATCCCGACCCCGCAGCCCGTCTATTCCCGCCCCATGTTCGGCGCGATGGGGCGCGCGGTCGAAGCCTCGGCGGTCCTTTTCGTCAGCGAGGCGGCCGAGGCGGCCGGCATCGCAGGCACGCTCGGCCTTGCGAAACGCACCGCTGCGGTGCGGCGGACGCGCGGGATCGGCAAGCGGGACATGAAGCTCAACGACGCGCTGCCGGTCATGCAGGTCGATCCCGAGACCTACGAGGTACGGGCCGACGGAGAGCTGCTCACATGCCAGCCGGCCGAGATTCTGCCCATGGCACAACGGTATTTCCTGTTTTGATGCAGCCATTCCTTAATATTAGGTCAACACAGCTGTCCGGGTTGCGTGACGCGCAAGACGGCTATTCGGCATTGGCGGTTTTGCTGCAACGCGGCATTCCCTACCTTCGTGTGCAAGAGGAAACCACACGAACCAAAGGAAACCGATCCAATGGCAGACGCAACCTTCCACACCGACCACGCAGCGCACGGCGACCGCCGCAGCTTCGGACAGCAAGTCGGCGCCTTCTTCACGGCAATCGGCCACGGCCTGATCGCCATGGGCGAGAATTCCAGCCGCTATCGCCGCCTCCAGGCCCTGAACGCGATGAGCGACGAGCAGCTCGCGGCCCGCGGCCTCAAGCGTTCGGAAATCGTGCGCCACGTCTTTGCCGACGTCTACTACGCATAGGGCTTAGGCCCGGGGGCGCGCGATGAGCGCGTCATGCGTGGCCACCGAGATCCGGAAAGGTGGCGGGACGATCCCCGCCGATCGTATCCGGCTCGATTACGCGGCGCGGCTCCTGCGTCGCAAGCGTCTGACCGGGCAGGGCGGATTGTCCTTCCTGGTCGACTTCGAACAGGTCACGTCGCTCGATCATGGCGATCACCTGATCCTCGACGACGG
The DNA here is from genome assembly GCA_947489705.1 of uncultured Paracoccaceae bacterium. GTDB lineage: Bacteria > Pseudomonadota > Alphaproteobacteria > Rhodobacterales > Rhodobacteraceae > Palleronia. Next base: position 3,156 of record CANLEQ010000028.1, on the reverse strand, counting down.
TCGGTCGGTCGAGGTCGTCGCGGCCGACGAGCCGCTCGTCGCGATCACGGGTACGGATCTGGCACGGCTGGCATGGCATATCGGCAATCGCCACACGCCCTGCGAGATCGCCCGCGACCGCCTCGTGATCCAGCGCGACCGCGTTCTCGAGAAAATGCTGATGGGGCTGGGCGCCGAGCTCGCTCCGTTCATGGGGCCCTTCCGTCCCGAGGGCGGCGCCTACGGCCATGGCCGCACGATGGGCCACAGCCATGGATAGGGACCTGCTGATCCTGGCGCAGTGGTTCTCGCCGTCCTTCCCGGTCGGCGCGTTCGCCTATTCCCAGGGGCTCGAACAGGCGATCGCGGATGGCGTCGTGTCGGGCCCGGAGGATCTTGCCGACTGGCTTCGTGACCTGCTCGTTCACGGCGCAGGGCGCACCGATGCGATCCTGATCCGATGCGCCGCGGGATGCGAGGATGGCGCCCTCGAGGAACTCGACGGGATCGCACGGGCATTGGCCCCGGCATCCGAACGCCTTTTCGAGACCGTGACCATGGGAACGAGCTTCGGCGCGACGGCGGCGGAGGCGTGGGGGGTGCCCGATCCCGCGGCCTGCTACCCGGTGGCCTTGGGGCATGCGTGCCGCGTGCTGGGCGTGTCGGTCGACCTCGCGGTGCTGCACACGCTGCTTGCCACGGCGGGCAATCTCGTCTCGGCCGCGCAGCGCCTGATGCCGCTCGGTCAGACGCGCGCGCAGGCGATCCTCGCCGATCTGCACGAGGCCTGCCATTCGGTCGCGCAGGAAACCCGGACCGCCGGCATCGACGATCTGGCGACGGCCGGTTTCGCCGCCGATATCGCATCCATGCGGCACGAGACCCTTCAACCGAGGATCTTTCGATCATGAACGGCCCCCTTCGCATCGGCATCGGCGGCCCCGTCGGCGCGGGCAAGACCACCCTGACCGCGGCGCTCGCACGGGCCCTGCACCCCGCGCTCTCGCTCGGGGTCATCACCAACGATATCTACACGCAGGAGGATGCCGAGGCGTTGATGCGCATGCAGATCCTGCCGGGCGACCGGATCATGGGGGTGGAAACGGGGGGATGCCCCCACACCGCGATCCGCGAGGATGCCTCGATCAACCTGGCCGCCATCGCCGAGATGCGACGGCGGCATCCGGATCTCGACGTGGTCCTCATAGAATCGGGTGGCGACAACCTTTCGGCGACGTTCAGCCCGGAACTCGCCGATGTGACGATCTACGTGATCGACGTGGCCGCGGGAGAGGAGATTCCGCGCAAGGGAGGCCCGGCGATCACCCGCTCGGACCTGCTGGTCGTCAACAAGATCGACCTCGCCCCCCATGTGGGCGCGTCGCTCGACGTGATGGCGCGGGATGCGGCCAGGATGCGCGGCGCGGGGCCCACCGTGTTCGCATCGCTGAAATCGGGGCAGGGGGTGGACGAGGTGATCGCCATACTGGCCGCTTTGGGCGGGTTGGCGATCCGCGAGGGCGTCTAGACAGGCGACCCAGGCCGCCTGTCCGCCGCGATCAGTCGTTCAGGAACACGGTCTTGAGGTTCATGAACTCGTGGAGCCCGTAGGGCCCAAGTTCCCGGCCGTGACCGGACCGCTTGACCCCGCCGAACGGGGCTTCGGGAGACGAGGCGGTAATCTGGTTGATCGCGGTCATGCCCGCCTCGATATCGCGGACGAAACGTTCCTTCTCGCCGGCATCGGTCGTCCAGGCGGACGAGCCGAGGCCGAAGGGAATATCGTTGGCGATCTCGATCGCCTCGTCGATATCGGCGGCCTTGAAGACCATCATGACCGGCCCGAAGATCTCTTCCGACATCAGGTCCGACTTCGGATCGACCCCGGTGAGGATGCCGGGCGTCATGTAGGCGCCGTCGCCCTCGGGCACTTCGCCGCCGAACATCAGGGTCGCGCCCTGCTTTTTGGCCTCTTCGAGTTGCTTCAGGACGGTGTCGCGCTGCTCGAAGCTCGAGAGCGGGCCGATATCGTTCGCCTCGTCCATCGGATCGCCGACCTTCACCGCCTTCATCGCCTCGGCATAGCGGGCCAGGAAGTCGTCGTGAATCGATTCGTGAAGGATCAGTCGCTTGCCGCAGATGCACGATTGTCCCGCATTCTGGATGCGGGCGGTGACAGCCTGCTTCACCGCATCCTCCATGTCGGCCGACGGCATGACGATGAAGGGGTCCGAGCCGCCGAGTTCCAGAACGACCTTCTTGAGGTACTTGCCCGCGGCCGCGGCGACGGCCTTGCCCGCCCCCTCGCTGCCGGTGAGGGTCGCGGCGACGATCCGGTCATCCGCGATCACGCGCTCGACCCGGTCGGACTTGATGGCGAGATTCTGGAAGAGCCCCTCGGGCGCACCGGCTTCGAGAATGATCCGTTCGATATCCTGCGCCACGCCCTGACAGATCGAGGCATGTTTCAGCAGGCCCACATTGCCGGCCATGATCGCCGGCGCGATGAACCGCACGACCTGCCAATGGGGAAAGTTCCAGGGCATGACGGCAAGGATTACGCCCTGCGGCAGGTAGCGTGCGACGGCACGCTTGCCGTCCCCGAGATCGTACTCCTTGGGCTCGAGCATCGAGGGCCCGTGCAGGGCATAATGGCGGAACGCGCTTGCGGATTTGGCGATCTCGCCCTTCGCCGCGGAGAGCGGCTTGCCCATTTCGCGCGTGACGGTAAGGGCAAGGTCGTCGACATTTTCCTCGTAGGCATCCGCGATACGGTGGAGCAGCGCGGTCCGTTCCTCGTAGCTGGTCTCGCGCCAAGTCCGGAAGGTGGCATGGGCTTTGGCGATCCGGGAGTCGAGTTCGTCGTCGGTGAGCTCGGGATGGGTGGCGATGGGCTCGCCGGTAGCGGGGTTCACGCTGTCGAACATCTGGAATCCTTTGGTTTACAGGCTGCACCGTCAGGTAGGTTACGGGCGATGCTGTACCAACGCCGCGTTCCGTCGAACTGATCCGTTTGCCATGTGGGGAGAGCGATTCCCGTGGGATCTTTCGGATCTTGGCTGGAAACATGTGCGTCGAGGTTGCGGGGTGTCCGAAAAACGTACGGGTTTCAGGGTGTTGGATGTTTTTCGGTGTTTTTGTGACGAATCTGCTTGCGGGGTGTTTGTGATATCCCTA
>CANLEQ010000027.1 GCA_947489705.1 uncultured Paracoccaceae bacterium | reverse complement strand
CGCTTGCCCGAGGGCACCGCATGCCATGTCGTTGACGGGTCGAACCAGACCGTCAAAGACCCACGCTTACGCAGCGCGGCGTTGTAGCTGGACCAGTTCAGCGTGCGGTAGCGGGTGGGGGCGGGCTTGGACATACCGCCCTGCTATGCCGCTGCACTCCCGATGTGAATCCCGGGCACGCTTCGTGCAACAAGGCCAATTCTGCGTCGTTCGGGACCATCAGTTCCGCGGGACTCACTCGATCTCCGTCCATGAGACCACTTCCGATCCGGCCAGCTTCGTGGCGACGCTCGCGGGCACCAATGCGCCGCGAACGATCGTGTCGAGCAACGACGCACTCCACCCGCAGACCCAACTGGCGACCCTGAAACCCGGCCCGCCGCCCTTCGATCTTTCCTCGCCGCAACCGCAGCCGCGCTTCGCCGGGCTCGACGCGATCGCAACGCCGTCGCCTGCCCAGATCCGCGCAAGCGGCGCGTCCAACGCATTGCTCGTCGACAGTTTTGCGGCGCTCTGGAACACGTGGGGAAACCCGGAAAGTATGGGCAATGGCCGCATGGCTGCGACATGTCCGGTCAGGGAGGGCGAGGACCGCATGTTCTGCGTGCTCCTCGGCTGCGTTCGGGACAGCGGGCCGATCGGCGTGCATGTGATGAGTTTCGGGATGATGCTGCCATCCCGCCTCGACCTGTCGGTCGTCATGGAGAATGGCTATCGCCTCGACGTCCCGCTAGACGCGGTGCCGGACGTCCCTCTTCTGCACTACAGGCAAATTCCGGCAAACACGGTCGACGTCCTGCTGCGATTCTTGAAGAAGGACCAGTTCGCCCGGCTCGAATACGCCACCCAGACCGGCGAGAAAAGTCACCTGATGATGCTTTCGGGATCCAGCCAAGCTCTCTCGCGGGTAGAAAACGACTGCTCAAACGGGTGATTTGTCGATCGAAGTGACACTGCCAAATGATCCCGCCCGAGACCGAGGCCCTTGGCTAGGTAGCCCAGATCGAAGAATGGAATGCCGGCGTTCTCGCTTGGCTCCGCTTCGTCCGGGATCTGTACGGTAACCGCGAAAAAGCCGCATGGAACAGCGCCCGATGGATCTTGGGCGTTGAACCTCGAGCACCGATGCAACAGACCCGCGGCAACTTGGCGATCCCTGTCTGCCGATTCCCCTATTTTGCTTGGGAGATCGGGCGGTTATGCTTATGCGCTCTTCGAGCGCCGTCGCTCGTAAGGAACCTCACCGAAGGAGATGGGATGCCTGGGAGATTCGTGAAGTTCGATCTCGTCGACCGATTGTCATCGCATCTGCCCGAACCGGCCGGGCAGGCACTTATCGGTTTGCTCTGCGCGCTCCTCGCGGTTCTTGCGCGCACGGTGATCGACCTGGTGCTTCCGAATGCCGGGCCGTTCGCCCTCACCCTTCCCTTCGTCCTTTTCGCCACCCTGTTCGGCCGGTGGGGCGCCGGCCTCGGTGCGATGTGTTTCTGCGCCCTTTACGCATGGTATTATGTTTTGCCGATCTCCGGTTCGTTCCGGTTCGAGAACCCCGCAGACGGCCCCAGGGTCGTTGTCAACGTGCTGTCGGGAATTCTCGTCGTCGCGCTGGCCGAGTACTTTCGGCGCATCGTACGGGGCTCGCTGCAGGAACGGGATGCCATCGCGGAAGAGCGACGCCTCCTGCTCGAGGAGCTCGATCATCGCGTGAAGAACAACTTTGCCATGGTAAGCGCGATGATCCGTATGGAGATGCGCTCGGCCACCGAGCCGGACGCCGCCGCCCTGAAGGCGATGCACGGCCGGATCGAGAGCATCGCCCGTGCCCATCAGGCGCTCTACAGAGGCGAGGGCGGGGTCGGCGAGGTTCCGATGCGGCCCTACCTTGTCAATCTCTGCGCCTCGCTCAATACCGCGCTTTTCCACGGAAACCACAAGGTCACGGCAGAGGTGGCGGACATTTCCCTCGGCCGCGACAAGGCGATTGCCATCGGCCTCGTGGTCAACGAGCTCTGCACGAACGCCGCCAAGCACGCATTCCCCGGGCGCGATAACGGGCATGTCGAGGTCGATCTCTCCCTCTCCGGCGATACCGTTGTCGTTTCCGTCAGTGACGACGGGGTCGGCTTGCCGGACGGACCCTTGCGCCAGGGCAGCCTTGGACAGGGCCTTATCGGCGCGTTCGCCGAGCAGGCAGGGGGCACCCTCGAGAACGTCAAGACGGAGATCGGAACGAAATTCCAGCTTTCGCTGCCGATATCTCGGGAGCGTTGATCTCCGATTTCGAAAAGGCGCTGTGAAATGTTCCAGCGCGACCCGTCGAGGCTGCTGCTCATCGAGTTTCCGCAAGGCCGGGCGCCAGCGGGAAACTTGCGGGTTCCGGGCCTCGATCGGGACATGGGACCCGACTTCCACCCCGCGCCGATCCACTCAGTCGACGAACAGCAGCGCAAGCGGTTCCAGATCGGAAGGACGAGCTCGGGCAAGGAGATTAGCCTCGCTGCACCGGCTGTGGAAATCCGCTCCGCGGACGGGGATTGAACCCTCGCCCTGTCGGGCCTAATCCATCCGGATGCAAAGTCGCCTTCTTCTGGCCGCCGCGTGGTGCGCGTCTCTGGTCCCGGTAACGGGACAGGCGCATCCGCACATCTTCATCGATACCGCTTTCGGGCTCGTCTTCGACGATTCCGGCCAGCTTTCGGAGATCCGGATCGACTGGACCTATGACGAATTCTATTCGCTGCTGGTGATCGAGGAGAAAGGCCTCGATGCGGATGGCGACGGAACGCCCGAACCGGATCGCGTCGCCGCGTTCGCCGGGCAGGATGTCGACTGGGAGGCGGGCTTTCCCGGCGACTTCACCCTCGTGCAGGACGGCCGCACGGTGGCGCTTGAGCGTCCCGTCGATCACGCCGCGCGCTACGAGGAGGGACGCATCGTAACCTCGCACACCCGCAAGCTGGAGACGCCGATCGAAGTCGCGGGTCATGAGGTCGTCGCGAGATCCTACGATCCGACGTATTTCGTGGCCTACGACGTACCGACAGATCCCAAGATCGTCGGCCGCGAAGGCTGCGAGGTCATCCGCGAGCCCGCCGACCGCGACAAGGCGCGGGAGGAATACGGCGACAAGCTTGCGGCGGTCGACACCGTTTCGGACCCGTTCGAAGTCATCGAGATCGACGACATCGGCATTCTCTTCGCGGACCGGTTCGTGGTGACATGCGACGCACCGTCCTGATCGTTCCCCCACTCGCGTTGGCCACCGTTCTGATCTGGGCCGTCACGAGCGGCGCCGACATGCGGCTGGCCGCCTGGGCGGCCGGTTGGCAGCGCGAGTTCCAGACAGCACTTGCCGCGGGGTTGCGTGCCCTGCGGGCTGGCGAGCCCGGCGCGCTGGGGCTCATGCTCGGCATCTGCTTTGCCTACGGGTTCTTCCACGCGGTCGGGCCGGGGCACGGCAAGCTCCTGATCGGGGGCTACGGGCTCGGCCGCGAGGTTCCGGTCCTGCGGCTTTCGGTGATCTCGGTCCTGTCCGCGCTCGGTCAGGCGGTGACGGCTATGCTGCTCGTCGGGGCGGGATTCTTCGCTCTCGGCTGGACACGGCAGCAGCTGACCGAAACGGCCGAAACCGTCATGTTCCCGATCAGCACGCTGGCCATCGGGTTGATCGGCGCGTGGCTCATGTTCCGCGGCGGACGAAGTTTATGGCGTGCGGCGCGAAAGCCGGAGGTAGAGGATCGGGCACCCTCTCACGCGCGTCCTCATGACCACCACCATCACGACGGAACCTGCGGATGCGGTCACCGTCATGGTCCGACACCCGACGAGATGACGAGCGCAGGCACCCTTCGCGAAAGTATGGCCCTCATCGCCGGGATTGCCCTCCGTCCGTGTTCCGGCGCCGTGCTGCTGCTCGTGCTGACCTGGCACATGGGCATCCTTCTGGCCGGGATTCTCGGGACCGTGGCGATGTCGCTCGGCACCGCGACGCTGACCATCCTGGTCGCGATCCTCAGCGTCTTCGCGCGCCGCAGCACGCTCCTGTCGCTGGGCGCCGGCGACCGTGCACGCGTCGCCCTGCCCGTCCTCGAAGTCGCCGCGGGTCTGTTCATCGTTGTCATCTCGGTCGAAATGCTCGGGGTGGTGCCGTAAGAGCCCGCCACGTGGCAGGCAGCTTCCTTGCATGCTGCCTTGGATACGTTGGTTCCGACGTCAGTTTGTGATCGGCGAAGACGGCCGCGATCTCGGCGGGATCGACACCACGAGGTTTGAACGCGGGCCGCGTGCTGCGATCGTCCCGGGCCATCCCGGCACGGGCATCGCGGCGGACGCTACGGGGATCCCGCATCTTTCGGGGCATCGGTCGGCCTTAGATCCCCGTGGCGCGCTCGAGGCTGAGGATGTCGAGCCGGTGCAGCGTGCCGTCCTCGGTCAGGGCGTATGCGTATTGCGGCTTGGCCGGGCCCAGGACGACGTCGACATGGCGGAACGGGAATTCCACGCGGTTGAAATAGGGTCCGGTCTCAGGATCGATCACCACGAGGTCGTTGTCGCCGTAATCACCGACGAAGATCCGCATGGCTGAACCGCCTTGAAGCGTGTCAGTCGTGTTTTCGGGAAAGTCGTCCGGGTAAGGCAGAAGACCCAGCGAGAGCGCGTCGCCGTCCTGGCGCATGATCGCGGTGCCTTCGTCGCATCCGGTCAGCATCACGCTGCCCGAGAAGGCTTCGCCGTGCAGTCCCGTGCTGGTCTGCATGTCGCTTTCGGGTGTGCCGTCTGCATCGAAGAGTTGCAGGCCAACGCGGCTGGGTAACGCATCGCCCTCAGTGTCAATCGGCACGCAATATTGACCCCCTTTCGGCGTCCAAAAATGACCCCCTTTTGCAGATCGCACGGATAGCTGGCCCGATGCGCTGTAGCCTCCATACAGCGCAGCCGGATCGGGCCAGCGGCGTCCGGGTCATTCCCGGGTCCTGAAGCGCCAGCTCTCGTTGCCGGTCTCGACGATGTCACAGCCCGAAGGGCGGGTCAGGCGGTCGAGGGGGGCTGTTGTCATCTTGGCGTCGCCGAAGACCGTCGGCTATTCTGCGAAGTCGGGGTTCATCGTCCCGATGATCGAGGTGCGTTCGTAAAGGCGACTGACGAGGTGGAACAGAAGCTGGCCGCCCGTCTGGGCGAACGGCAGATATCCCAGCTCGTCGAGGATCAGGAAGTCGAGGCGGCACAGGAGATCCGCGGTGCGTCCCTGTCGGTCGGCGCGGGCTTCGGCATCCAGCTTGTTCACCAGATCCACGACGTTGAAGAAGCGTCCCCGCTTGCCACGCCGGATGCACGCCCGGCCGATGCTCACGGCAAGGTGGGATTTGCCGGTCCCGGTGCCGCCGATGAGGACGACGTTACGCTGATGCTCGAGGAACTCTCCGGAGGCCAGATCGCGCACCAGCGTCTCGTTCACCGGCGTGCTCTCGAAGGAGAACCCATCGACCTCCTTGGCCGAGGGCAGCTTGGCGATCGTCATCTGGTACTTGATCGAGCGAGCTTGTTTCTCGTTGATCTCGGCGTTCAACAGGTCGCCGGCGATCTGTTGCGGTTCGTGCTGGCGCTTCACCGCCGTGGTGATGATCTCATCGTAGGCGGTCTTCATGCCGTAGAGCTTCAGCTGGCTCATCACGTCCGGCACCTGTGAGCTTTCCATGGTTGGGTCTCCTGAGGCTGCCGTAGCGTGCGCAATCGGCCACGGGCTCGCAGGTCAGTCGCAACGCGTCCGGCGTGGCGATGGTCAGCGGAGGTGGTGGCTCGCGATGTCGGGCCAGGATGTTCAGAACGACCGATGCCGCCGGGGCGCCTTCGGTCAGGGCCTCAGCGCAGGCCGCCTCAACGGCCTCCAGTCCATCCGTGGGGATCATGCTCAGGATCTGGACCATCTGACGGTCGCCGTTCGGCACCTTGCCCAGCTTGCGTCGAACCTGTCGTATCGCGGTTGGCAGCTCCCACTCCTTGAAGGGCGCGCCGTTCCGAAGGGCGCCGGGCTTGCGGGCCAGCACGGGGATGTAGGGCAGCGGGTCGTAGATGGCCTTGTCGCGCCCGAAGGCACGGTCGTGCTGGCCGACGATCTTGCCGTCCTGCCAGATCTCGACCCGCTCGGCATAGGCGCGGATCTCGACTGGCCGACCAACGGCGCGACCATCGACCGAGTAGCGGTTCGTCGGGGAAAAGGTCCACTGGACCTTTTCCTGATCCTCCTCACTGTCAAACCGGACGAGGCAGGTCTTGGACACCGAGGCCGGCACGGCATGGAAGCCGTCGAAAGGGCCGGCGTCGGACACCAGGCTCGCCCGCTCATCCTGGAACACATCCCAGATCGTCCGGTCACGCAATTCCTGGTGCGGATTGGCTTTGGCCCACGCAATGCAGCGATCCTGAAGCCAGGCGTTGAGTTCCGCGTAGCTCTTGAAACGCGGTCGCGGCACGAAGAACCGCCGCCGGACAACGCCAACCTGGTTCTCCACTTGTCCCTTCTCCCAGCCAGACGCGGGGGTGCAGGGCCGTTCATTGAGGCGCCATTGGTTCAAGTCCAATGGACGGCGGTTCAACCAGGTAATGTCCGCACATCTGCTGGAACCGGCGATTATAGGCGCGGTCGCGGCCGACGAAGATCGTGTCCACTGCCGTCTTCGCGCCCATCGTCCTCGGACCGGTGGCGGACAATGGACGCTGTCGTAGATCCCCCGCGCACAGGCCCCGCCGAAGAAGGCGAAGGCCTTGTCATGGGCATCGAACACCATCTCCTGCGTCTCGCGCGGGTAGGCCCGGACGAACAGCATCCGGCTGTGGCAAAGCCGGACGTGGGCCATCTTCACCGTGGTGGTCACACCGTCGATCAGCACGATCTCGTGGCTCCAGTCGAACTGGTAGGCTTCTCCCGGATCGAAGCTCAGCGGCACATAGGCGGCGGCAGATGCCTCCTCTTCCTCCTGGGACCACGTCGCCGCATATCGCCGGACTGCATCATAGCCGCCATCATATCCTCGGGCCCGGAGTTCCTCGAAAATCCGAATGCGGGTCAGTCGCTCGCGCTTGGGCTTGCGCGCGTTCGCCGACAGCATCTCGTCGAGCTTGTCTTTCCAGGGCCCGATCTTCGGCTGCGGCTGGATCGTCCGCTCGGAGGTGAGTTCCGTCGCACCCGAACGGATCACCTTGCGCACCGTGTTCCGCGATACCCGCAGCTCCCGGCAGATCTGCTTGATCGACTTCCTGTCCTGGAAATACGCCCGACGGATCTTCGCTATCGTCTCCACGACCAACATCCCACACTGTGCTCCCCGATGACCCCGGGGGCATCATCCACATCAGTGTAGGCAGGTCATTTTTGGACGCCGATCACTCCACTACGGGGTCAATTTTACATGCCGGTTCACCGAAAGGTCCCGGTGGGGCGTTTCCCCGACGAAGCTAACAGTGCTGCGGAAGCACCCCGAGAAAGCCCGGCTCTGGCTGGACGACGGCTCCTGCATCCGCCTCCGGCTCGCGCGCCCGAACCACGTCCCCCCGCCGGGGCAGCGGGATCCTCCGACTTCGGCTAGAGCGGAACCGTCGCGTGACAAAGCGACCCGGAGGAAGTTCAGGATGTTCGACATCATCGACGAGTTCACCCGGGAGTTACGAGCCAGTCTCCGCCATCGGCCCGGGGACGATGGCGGACCATCCGGATCGACCGGTAGCTAAGCTCGACCGCCGTGATCGATGGCCTGACCGCCCTGTGCATCCTGCGAAGCGCGCCCGGGCGTGTTCGTCAAGGCCACGACGAGGGCGTCAGCCGAAATGAGTTCGTCGCCAGGGCGGTTCGGGGCTGGATCGAATCCGTGCGTGCGAGGACGGCTTGTATCGACCCGGCTGGTCCCGACAGAACGGCTACCGCGACGCCCCTCTCGGCAGATTGATCCGCAATCTCCTGCCGGGCAACGACGAACTGCTGATCGGCGAAATGACAGATCCGCGCCACCGTCCGCGGCGCGCTCGGGATACCTGTCGCCGAACCCCCTGGGATAAGCACATCCCGGAAAAGGGAAGTTCGGCCTTCGCTTTCTCTGTAACAGATATTGAAGACTATACTCGGCGACATATTGGTCTACCTGACACCCCTATGAGCGAGCTCGACAACGACAAGAAGGTTGCCGCTTCATCGGATCCGGACGTTTCCGATGAGAAAGAGCATTCGGCGTGGATGCTTCCCGATTGGGAGGAGCGTTTGAAAGAAGCGCGACTAAGACGTGCCCAGGCAATGGCCGAAGAGGCGTCACACTCCGTACCGGACCGGGGATCGAAACACCGGCATCCGCGCTCGGAGAAGATCGTTTCTCTCGACAGCCGCCTGGAAGCCGCGCGGGCGGCGCGCCAGAATGTCTTGGCGGAACAGGCGGAGCGGTCAAAGGCCTCTCCCACGCCCGCCGCGAGGCGATCGGCACCTCCACACGACATTCCAGCCATCGAGGAAGCTCGAGCCCTCGCCCATACCTTGCGATGGGGATCATCCGAGACGCGGATGGATGCCCCGCCCGAGGACGTCTTGGCTCCGGTCGTCCCAGCGCAATCTCCCGAGTGGACCCGGCATCGACGGATCGCCGCCTATGGCGGTCTCGGCGCGGCGGCATTCATCATCCTCATGGCGCTTGGGTGGAACTACGATTTCGGGACCCTGCCCCCGCAAAACGCGATTGCGCCCGACAGTCCAGCCATGCAGGCTGAGCCGCGCACCTCCGAGCCAGGCAGCGGATTACCGGTCGCCCCGACACAAGACGTCACGATCGTCGTGGGTCCTGCGGGTAATACCCCGGATCCTCGCGCCGGCGAGACCGCATACGAGATCCGTTCTACGCCCTTCAGTATCGACAAATCCGCAATCCATTATTTTCACGACGCAGACGCGGAGGCGGCGGAAACACTCGCGGCGGAATTCGGAGCGGAAGTGGTCGACCTTCGCGGGTTTCGCCCGCCGCCGCCGAGCGGTCGTCTCGTCGTGCATCTCGCCGACAACGATCTCTGACGGATACTCCGTCAACTATTCCTCGAAGGCGACCCGCACCAGAATCTCTTCGGGAGCAATATTTTCTCCCGCCGCACGACGCGCCCCTTCCGCGGAAAGGCCCGGAAGGAAGTCGGCGACCTGCGATGCAAAGGTGACATCCGAATCATAGCCATAGAGAACCGCACTCGTCTCGAAGGTATTTTCAGTGAGATCGTACGTGACGCCCACGCCTGATCTGGCGAAGGATGCGCCGATCCGTTCGGCGTATCCGAGGGCCTTCCGATCCTCGGACGAAACTTCGAACCGGACATTGCCCATCCTCTGAATATCGACGGCGGTGCCTTCGGTGTCGACCCATCGGGACGCGGCATAATCGGTATCGGTCACCATCAGCACGCGCGCGACCATCTGGTCCGGATCGGATGGCAAGGCGACCACGATGGCAGAGGCGGACGTTTCTCCGGTCGCAACACCGCGCGCCGCGGTCGCGTCCCTGATCTCGACGCGAAAGGTACTTTCATCCGGACCGGGCGCAGCAGTCCACGCGATGCGGGCCTCCCGTTCCAAGGTGTCGGTCACCGTGATGAACTGCAGAACGTCTGGCGCGACGAGGCCGCCGCCGGGGACGGGATCGAGCTCTGGGATCAGGTTCTGCGCAGCCGGAACCGCCGGCCCCGCACGCCCGAGCCACAAACGCGCCAAGGCGGGATTTTCCGGCAAGACGTCGCCTTCGGCGTACATCCGGCCTAGATTGTACTGCGCCCGCGGAAAATCCTCGACCGCGGACAACGAATACCACCCGGCCGCCGCACGTCCGTCAGGTTCGGTACCGACGCCGGAATCGAGCATGACGCCCACATTGAACGCCGCCTCGTCACTGCCGAGCCGCGCGGCTTCGAGATAACGATCGAATGCGCCGACGAAATTCGAGGGTCCTGTCAGCCCGAAATCGAGAATGTTGCCGAGCCCAAGCAGCGCGGCAGCCGAACCATCGGCGGCCTCTCTTGTCCAGAGCCGCTCTGCGGCGTCCCAATCACGCGCATCATACGCTTCCTGCCCCGACGCGTATTCCTGTGCGAAAGCAGTCGGTACCGCGGCCAACAGGAGGATTGCAGCTATGGGCGCCGTTTTGATGGTACGCATCATCGGATCAGCGCCAGTTGATGAGGACGGAGCGGTTCTCTTCGTTCGGAACTCCATCGGATGTCTGCACGGGGAGTTCACTGTTCCCGCGGCCAAGCACCTGCAGACGCTCGATCGGAATGCCTCGCTCGACAAGTCCGTTCGCCACGCGTCGTGCGCGCCGGATCGAGAGATCGAGATTCTCGGAGGGGCTGCCGACCGTGTCCGCGCTCCCGGTGACGATCATGACGACCGGATTACCGTCTCGGAAAAGCCGGGACGCTTGATCGAGTACCTCTTGCTGGTCCGGACGAACCGTCGCTTCGCCCAGGTCGAAGAGGATCGTCAGACCGTCTTGTTGCGGATCGATGTCGAGCGAGGCGGATTGCTGCGCATGGACGCCGAACGCAAAAAGCAAGGGAACTAGGGAAAGAACTATCGCTCGATAAATCATCGGTACTACCAACCTGTGAAACTTTTCAGAAGGAATTTAAACCAAACGCTCGCTCATTTCGAAAAGTTCAGTTCAGCGGCAATGAATGCAAACGACCGCGTTCTCGACTGCCGGGAGACCAACCTGAGCGTTCGAGGTTTTCTGCCCCGCCGAGCCGCATCGCCCTAAATGGCTTCAGGCGCGACCCGCGTCATTCGAGCGACACGCGGGAGAAGCCCAGGAAAACGAACGGCGATGCGTGAGGCGACCAGACGTCGCCGTGCCCCCTGGAACAGCAGCGCGACGCTTTCGGCGCGCCACATGGGTCCTGCAAATGCCCGCCGCAGATCGATTGCATAATCGGCTTGCGATCGGCCCTCGTCGAGGCATGTGGCAAGGAGGCGTCCGCCGATCAGCGCCATGGTCATGCCGGTACCGCTCAGCGACGGAATGACGGCGGCCTGATCTCCGACGCGCCAGAGCCAGTCAGGTCCGGTCGGTGCGGCCCAGGCGCGATAGCCGTAGGGGACCTGCCCAACCGCGAGCGGACGTGGCCATATGGCCGCGCCATCGCGGAGCACCGGTGCCACGTCCGGGCACTCCGTCGCAATGACGCGGCAAAGCTGAGCGTAGTCACGGTCGCACGCGTTCCAGGCGCGGCGCGTGACCGCGATACTGACGTTGCAGGTGCCGGCGTCCATCGGCACGATACCGGCATAGCCGCCGTCGAAAAAGCACAAAAGGATCGTATCGCGCAGGCCGGCCATCGTCTCGGCATCCGGGCGGTAATGCATCTTCAGGCCGATATGGTGATGCCGCTCGTTGGTCGGATCCGGCCGCTTCCAGCCACGCAGGTCAAGCTTTCCGTTGGCCAGGACGACCCGGTCGGCGGCGATGCGCTCGCCGCCGAGCCGCAGCTCGCCCTCACCGACCGAAGTCACGCGGGCGCCGAGGCGGATATCGGCGCCGGCTCGTGCGGCAAGGGACCTTAGTTCTGCATCGAGCAGGCGCCTTGGGATCGTCATGGCCCGGAACGGCAGCGGACCCGAAACGCTTCGTCCGCCGGCAAGGAGCCGCAGGCGCGAGACGGGTTCGGCGCCGAGCCGGCCCAGATCCAGCCCCATGGCCTCGACCTCGCGGCATCCCTCGGGCGACAGAAATTCGCCGCAGACCCTGTCGCGAGGCGAGGGATCCCGCTCGAACACGGTCACGTCATGGCCGCGCCGGGCGAGCGCGAAGGCCGTGGCGCTGCCGGCAAGCCCTCCGCCGACGATGGCGGTTCCGACGCGGCTCATGGGTCTTCTGTCCTGTTCCCCTGAATGCCGGGGGCCCCGGCCGGGCCGCGCGCCCGGCCGACGAAGGCATGCGTGAAGGGCCCACGCGCCACATCTACGAGCACCTCTCCCGGCCAGGCCGAAGCGAGCTCGCCGCTCCTGAACCCGGCCTTCACGCTGACGACGGCGTCGTGACGGGTCACGGCGTTCGCACCGATCGCGCGGAGGGACCCGGCAGCTATCGCCGCGAACCTCGATCTTCGCGGTTCGGCCGCAACGAACGTCTCGCAGCTTGCCGAAATACCGTTCAGGAGCCGTGCCAGGTCCGTGCCATCGAAATGGTGCAGGAACAGGTTGGCCATCGCGAGGTCGTGCTCCTCCGCTGCCGAGAACCAGTCAAAAACATCTGCCGTCACGATCTGAACCGTCCAGCCGAGGGCCGCGAGATCGTCGATCGCACGGTCCACGATCACCGGCTGCGCGTCGACCAGGGTCAGGGTTCCGCCCGGCCAACCCGGTGCCATTCGGCGCAGGACGGCATGCGTCGTCAGCCCGTCGCCACACCCGAATTCGACGATCCGCCGTGGCGGTTCCGGCACATGTGCCTTCATCAGGCCCGCCAGGATACGCGATTGAAGCATCATTGCGTTGATACGTTTGAGATCTCGGCGTGATGCACGCGCCTCGGGCGCGTCGGGCGGCAAACCGTCGAGTTGCTCGGGCACGAGGATCCGCTCCGTCGGGAACGCGCTCACGCGACGATCCCGAACGTCATCGTCTCTGCCGTCAGACCCGGCCCGAACGCCATCGCGCAACCTTTTGCCCCGGCCGTCCCGTCCTTCAACATCCGCTCCAGCACGAACATAACGGTGGCGGACGACATGTTGCCATAGGTGTGCAGAACCTCGCGCGACGGGGCGAGCGCCTCCGGCCCGAGGTTCAGCGTCCGCTGCACGGCGTCGAGCACGGACCGGCCGCCGGGATGCACGGCCCACAGATCGATCTCGTCCACGCTGTCCCCGTCAAGGATGTCCGCGACGTTGTCGGCGAGCACCGTCTGGATCGTCGCCGGGACCCGTCCCGACAGGACCATGTCGAAGCCGTCGTCACGCACGTTCCAGGTCATCAGGTCCCGCGCGTCGCGGGCCAGCAGCGCCTTGAATCGGTCGATCCGGATGCCCGTCGCCTCGCTGGTGACGAGGGCGGCGGAGCAGCCGTCGCCCCAGAGGCAGAAGGTCAGCAGGCGCTCCAGATCGTCGGTCTCCTTCAGGTGCAGCGTCGTGAGTTCGCAGTTGACGACCAGCACCCGCGCCGCGGGCTCGGATCGGACGATGTGGTGGGCCGTCTTCAGCGCATTGATCGCAGCGTAGCACCCCATGAAGCCGATCAGCGTGCGTTCGACCGAGGGCGACAGTTCGGCGCGATGGACGATCTCGAGATCCAGTCCCGGTGCCGAGAGACCGGTACAGCTCGCGACGATCAGATGCGTGATGGAGTCCCGTGTGTCGCCCAGATCGAGGCGATCGATAGCCAGCATTGCCAGGTCCGCGGCCGCATCCTCGTACATATCCATGCGCTTGGCGGTGCCGGGAAACGCACCCCGTTGAAAGACGCCGGCGCTGTCGACGGCCTCTCCCTCGGGGTCGTCCGCCGGCTCGATGCACGAAAATCGGTTTTCGATGCCTGCCTTGTCCGCCATCCTGCGGAAGAGCGTCTGGTGCCTCGGCATCGCCGCAAGGCTCTGGGTGGCGAAGCGCAGGAAGTAGTCGTGCACTTCATGCTCAGGCACCGCCGTCGCGATCCGATTGATATACGCATGTGTCAGAAGGATTGCCCCCGGTCTGGAGAAACGGTGCCGAAACCGACACCAGCCAACACGCAACGTCGGGGGAGACGGTGTGGTTCGACCGCTGCGCGGCGCGAGACGAAATGTCCCACTGGCAGTACTGAACGAAGGCGAACGGCTTCCCGTGCGCCGGGCAGAAGTGACGGGATCAGTGCCATTGCCCGGGCCTGCCGACGGTTCGGATGCCGTTGAAGGAGGCCCCGGCGGAGAGTTGCCCGCCGAGGGCAGTATGAGGCTGCCCGTCTCGCAAACGTGCGGCTCACGGCCCGCCGCGTCTGCGTGGTACCCGTTATGCCTCACCTCACATCGAACAGTCAGAAGGGTTCGTGCCGGTCCAGCCGATAATGACGGCGCAAACGTGCTTGAGCGTCGCGGACGGCCTGGGCGTCACGGCTCTCCCGACATCGCACCGAACGGGACGCCTGCAGGCGCCAGTGCATCATTCGCTCGCGGTCGGCCTCCGTGGCGGAGTAGAGCACCCTTCCGCCGACCATTGTCAGCCGTACATCGGCCCCCTGCGCACGGCCGACCAGATGGTTCGCCAGATCGCAGGGCAAGATGTCGAGGCCTGCGCCGATCCTGCAAAGATCGAGCGCCACGAGATCGGCCGGAGCGCCGGACGCGACTGTGCCGTTCTGGCCGCCGAGGAAGGCGGCACGGGCGCCGTTCCGCGTCGCCGCATCCAGCATGAGCTTCGCGTTCGGCCCGTGGGCGTCGATCCCGGGCCGCCGCCCGAGCAACTGGGCGAGCCGCACTTCGCGCAGGTAATCTTCGTCGTCGCTCGCGGCAGTATTGTCTGTCCCGACCGCCAGCGTGCAGCCCGCGTCGAGCATATCCGCGACTGGCGGTGCCCCGTTGAAGAGCCGCATGTTCGCGCCGGGATTGATTACCACGACACTATCCATCTCCCGCGCGATGGCCAGATCCTCGCGGGTCATGAACACCCCGTGGGCGCAGCTCGTCCGCGCCTCGAACACCCCCAGGGTTTTCAGAAAGGCGAGCGTGGACCGGCCGTATAGCTTGCGGCAGGCCGAGGCCTGCGCCGGTGATTCCAGCAGGTGGAAGTGCATGCCGAGCCCCCGGCGCGCGGCATGCCGTGAAAGTGCCTCCCATGCCGCGTCACTGACCCATTGGGGCCCCGCGGGACCCAGCGCGAAAGTGAGCTCCGGATGATCGCGGTATCGCTCCGCCAAGACGTCCAGCAGCTCGATCGTCTCGCGGACGCCCCCGGCATAGCGCGTCGCCTGAGGCCCGTCCTCGCCGGGTGCTGGATAGACCTCGAAGCCGCAATCCTGGTAGCCGACGCAGATCGTGGCGCGCAAGCCGCTATCGCGATAGGCCCGGATCGCCGCGTCGAGCTCAGCTGCGTAATCGCCGGTCGCGTAGTCGTAATTGGCGTGCACGCAGGCGGTCACCCCGTTCGCGATCATCCCCTCGGCGGCCAGACGCGTCACCGCATAGATGTCCGGGGCGCCGTAACGGGCCCGCCCCGCGATCCAGGGCTCGAGGGCATCGTCGTCGTAGCAGAGCAGGATCTGGCTGATCCCGCGACCATGCTGATGGGCGTTGACAAATCCCGGCAGCAACACGCAATCGGGCAGCGCCAGAAACTCCGCGCAGGGGAATTTCTCGCGAAGCGCGGTCGGCGGACCGATCGCTCGGATCACGCCGTCCCGCACCAGGACCGCGTCGCGCGTCGCGGCGCCGCCATCGACCCGGATCAGGTAATCGGCCGCAAGGATCATCATTCCTTCGCTGTCTCCTGCCGTCTGAGTTGCCGCAGCATGGCCTGCCCGGTGTGCCGGCTGTGCTCTTCGAGGCATCGCGCGAGGTCGAGCGCGGCGCCCGCCCGCAGCATGGCCATGATCCGCTCGTGGTCAGCCATCGAGCGGCGCAGGCGCTCGGGCTGCGCATTGACCGCGTATCGCGCACGCAGGATCTTCTGCTGAAGCCCCGAATAGGTCTGCATCAGCGCGTCGTTCCGGGTGCCGGCCGCCAGGGCCTCGTGAAAGGCATGGTTGCCCCTTGTATAGCTATGCATGTCTCCGGCTTCCATCGCCGCGCGCGCTTCGCCGTGCAGCGCTTCGATCCGCGCGAGCGCGTCCACGTCGATCCGGTCGGGAAGGCAGAGCCCGATCAGGCGTTCGAGCGCGCCCTTCACCTCGAATAGCTGCGCCAGCCCCTCGGGGTCGATCGGCACGACCACGGTCCCGCGATTGGGCCTCAGCGCGACGAAGCCCTCGGCGGCAAGCACCTTGAGCGCCTCGCGTAGCGGCGTCCTCGAAATGCCCAACCGCGCGCACAGCATCGCCTCCGGCACCTTTCGCCCCGCAACGAGTTCACCCCGCAGCACCATGTCCCTGAGGCTCGTGATGACGTGTTCGTGCAGATGGCCCGGCGCCGCCGGTGGGGTGCTGCTGGGCGAAAGCGTCGGATCCCCCATCGCGTCACGCCCCCGATGTGCTTGGACAAGCATCCTGAGCCTGCGTCCCGAACATCGATCCGAACGGGGCCAGCGCGTCGCTCGCGACGCCGATTTCCTGCAGGCAGCCCAGCAGCGTGAACGCCACCGAATCGAAGATCGGCAGGCCCAGCTCGCGCTCCAGTCGCGCCGCCACGAGCGGGCCGCGCATGTTGGTGCAGACGATCGCGATCGCGTCGGGTCCCTTCGCGGCGACTTCGCGGATCATGGCCTCGATGCGCTCGCCGGTCACCTCGGCAAAGGAAAAATTGTCGCGCTGCCCGCTATGCGCCTCGGCGACGGTCTCGATGCCCCGCGCGCGGTAATTGGCGATGATCCGGTCCTGCACATCGGAGGTATAGGGCGTCACAAGCCCGAGTTTGCGGACGCCCCGCGCCTCGAGCAGCGCGTTGAGCGACAGGATCGCGCTCGTGGCCGCAATACCCGTCCGCTCGGTGATCGCGGCGCAGAGCCGCGCATCGGTCTCGAACCCGAGCCAGCTCGCCGAGGTGCCGTTCCAGGCGATCACGTCGCATTTTGCATCGGCCAGCAACCCTGCCGCGTCGAGGATCGGCGCCAGCGCGAACTGGTCGTCGGAGGCCGCGTCGAGCGCGATCTGCGTGACGCGGAAGCGCGAGAAATGCACGCTCGCCTCCGCCGCGAGGGGCGCCAGCATATGCGCCGTCAACGGCTCCAGCACGGTGTTGGACGACGGCGTGAGCATCCCGATGCGTTTGGCGGGCAGTGAAGCATGAACATTTTCTGAATTCATTTTATCCTCGAAACCGTCTGTTCGCCGCCGGGATGGCGGAGCCTGCGGGTGGGGGTGATCCCGTTACTTGCGTAACCCCGGCCCTCGGGCAAGCGCTTCTCGAAATCGGTCGTGGCCGGGGCCCCACGCAAAAGATGCCTTGTTCTACCGCAAGATCCCCGCCGGACGCACAGAATTGTCGCAATCGTCGCGGGGATCACGGGGGCGATGACGCTTGTCCTTGGCGGTGCGAACGTGCCCTCGCTAGTCCTGTCTCAGCCATACCAGAATGCACTCACTTTCACGCCGCAAACGAATTTGGAGAATGCCATGTCCCGTCTGTTCCTTTCGGTCGCTGCCCTCTCGATCGTCACCGGGCTCGGGGGCGCGTCGGCGCAGACCCCCCTGCGCATCGCCGGCAATTTCTCGCAGAACACCAAGCAGGTCGATATCGAGCGCGCGTTCTTCGAGGATCTCGGCGCCGAGTCCGGCGTCGACCTGTCGGTGAACTACAACCCGATGGATGTGGTCGGCGTGAAGGCGCCCGATGCCCTGCGCATGCTGCGCGGCGGCTCGTTCGACGTGATGTCGGTCCAGATCGGCATGGCCTCGCGCGACGATCCGTTTTTCGAGGGGCTCGACCTGATCGGCGTCTCCACCGACATGGAAGCCCTGCACGAGGCGGTCGACGCCTATCGCGAGGTCTTCGATACCCGCCTGCAGGAGAAGTTCAACGCCAAGGTCCTCACGCTCTGGCCGTTCGGACCGCAGGTCTTTTACTGCAACACCCCGATCGAGACGGTTGACGACCTCCAGGGCCTCAAGGTCCGCTCGTTCACGCCGTCGATGTCGGCGATGCTGGAGCATTTCGGCGCAACGCCCGTCACGCTGCAATTCTCCGAGGTCTATCCCGCCCTGCAACGCGGCGTCGTCTCGTGCGGCGTGACCTCGCCCACTTCGGGCAATACCGGCAACTGGCCCGAGGTGACGACCCATTTCCTGCCGCTGTCGGTCTCGGGCTCGGTCCAGGGTCATTTCATCAATCTCGACACCTGGAACGAATTCACCCCCGAAGAACAGGCCGCACTCGAGACCGAGTTCCAGGCCCTCGAGGATCAGCTCTGGGAGCTTGCCGTCACGTCGAACGAGGATGCGATCGCTTGCAATACCGGCGACGGGAGCTGCTCGGACCACACGAAGTTCGACATGACCATGGTCGAGATCTCGCCCGCGGATCAGGAAAAGGTGAAGGAGGCGGCCGAATCCGTCGTCTTGCCGATCTGGAGCGAGACCTGCGACGCCGTCGATCCCGAATGCTCGGCCACCTGGAACGAGACGGTGGGCTCGGTGGCGGGTCTGACGATCGAATAGGCCCCGCGCCGCCCCCTGCCCGGCCGGTCAGATCCGCGCCGGGCCTCCGCTCCCCCGCATTCCCGGAAGGCCCGCCCATGCCGCGCAATCCCGTCGACGCCGCCCTTGGCCCCATCGCGCGCCTCTTCGCGCTCGCCGCGGGCTACGGGGTGCTGGGCCTGTCGCTGCTGATTGCGGTCGAGGTGCTGATGCGGCGGTTCCTCAACCTCTCGCTCCAGGGCGGGGACGAGTTCGGCGGCTACGTGCTGGCCATCCTCGCGGCCTTCGGCTTCGCCCATACCTGGCTGGAACGCGGCCATACGCGGGTCGAGATCGTGCTGGAACGCACGAAGGGATCGCTGCGCGGCGCGCTCGACCTCGTCTCGGTGCTCGCCATCACGATCATGGCGGTCTTCATGGCCTGGCGCGCCTGGACGACGCTTCTCGAAAGCCTCGAATACGGCTCGCTCTCGGGCACGCCGATGATGACGCCGCTCTGGCAGCCGCAGGCGCTCTGGGTCGCGGGGCTCAGCTTCTTCGCGCTGGTCGCGCTGGCGACGGCGGGGCACGCGATCGTCCTTTGCGCGCGCCGCTCGCCGCTCCTGTCGCAATTCTACGGCGTCCGCACGATGGACGAGGAGCTGCGCGCCCAGACCGAGCAGCTCGGCCAGCGACGGGTCGAACGATGATCGGGTTCGGCCCCGTCGCCATCGGCTTCTGCGCGATGCTGCTGATGATGCTGGCAGGCGTCCCGGTAGCGGTTGCCCTCTTCGTCACCGCGGCCCTCGGATCGCTGGTCTATCTGGGGCTGCCGACACTCCTGATCTTCGGCAATTCGACCTGGAGCGTCCTCAACGACTTCATCCTCACGGCGATCCCGCTCTTCATCCTGCTAGGCGAGCTTCTGGTCCGCTCGGGCGTCGCCGACGGCATGTATCGCAGCCTCAGCGACTGGCTTCGCCGTCTGCCGGGCGGCCTGCTCCATACCAATATCGCGTCGAGCGGCCTCTTCGCCGCCGTATCGGGCTCATCGGTCGCGACCGCCGCCACGATCGGCACCGTCTCGATCCCGGTGATGGAGCGGCAGCGCTACGACGAGCAGCTGACGCTCGGCTCGATCGCGGCGGGTTCGACGCTCGGCATCCTGATCCCGCCCTCGATCAACATGATCATCTACGGATCGATGTCGAACACCTCGATCGGACAGCTCTTCGCCGCCGGCATCGTGCCGGGCATCGTTCTGGCGCTGATCTTTATGGTCTACATCCTCGTCATGTGCCTGCTGCGCCCCGAACGTGCCGGGATCATGCCCGACGAGGTTCCGATGCGCCAGAAGCTGCGCAACCTCGTCGACATCCTGCCGCCGCTGGCGATCTTCGCGCTGGTCATGGGATCGATCTATGCGGGCTGGGCCACGCCGTCGGAATCCGCGGCGATCGGCGTGGTAGGCGCGCTGGTCGTGACGATCGCCAAGCGGCGCTTCTCGATCTCGATGCTGCACGAGGCGTTGCTCTCGACCGTGCGCATCACGGCGATGATCCTGCTGATCGTCGTAGCAGCCCAATTCCTGAACTTCGTGATCGGCATTCTCGGCATTCCGCAGACGTTGACCCGGTTCGTCGGATCGATCGCCTCGGGCCCGCTCGAGGTCATCGTGCTTTTGATGGTGTTCTACCTGCTCCTCGGCTGCTTTCTCGAAACCCTGTCGATGATGATCGCCACCATACCGATCGTCATGCCCATCGTCTTCGAGTTCGGCATCGACCCCGTCTGGTTCGGGATCTTCCTCGTCATCATGATGGAGGTGGCGCTGATCACGCCGCCGCTGGGCATGAACCTCTTCATCGTGCAGGGGGTGCGCGGGCACGGCTCGATCCAGGAGGTGATGCGCGGCACGCTGCCTTTCGCGGGTCTGATGCTGCTGATGGTGGCGCTTCTGGTGGCCCTGCCGGGCCTCGCCCTCTGGCTGCCGCAACGGATGTTCCCGTGACCGGGCGTCTGCGCGGCCGGACCGCGATCGTCACCGGCGCCGCGTCGGGCATCGGCCGCGCGATCGCGTGTCATTTCGCCCGCCACGGCGCGGCGGTCATCGTGGCCGACATCACCACCGATGTGATCGAGGGCGGCCGGCCCACCTGCGACATCATCGCCGAAGAGGGCGGCGAGGGGCATTTCATGCGCACCGACGTCTCCGATCCCGCCGCCGTCGCGGCGCTGATCGACGCCGTCGCCGCGCGGTTCCCCCGCCTCGACATCCTGGTCAACAACGCCGTCCTGCGCGCCGGCAAGCCGCTTCTCGAGACCGAGGAGGCCGATTGGGACCGCGTCATGGATGTCAGCCTCAAGGGCGCCTATCTCTGCGCGCGGGCGGCGCTGCGCCAGATGCTCGGCCAGGACATCGTGGCCGAGGCGCGCGGCCGCATCCTCAACATCTCGTCGCAGCACGGCCATGTCAGCGCGCCCGAGGATTTCGCCTACGGCGTCTCCAAGGCGGGCATCGCCTACATGACGCGGCAGATCGCGGCCGATTACGCCGCCGACCATATCGTCTGCAATGCCGTGGCGCCGGGCAAGATCCTCACCGGCAAGGGCGGCCGCGCGGTCGAGAAGCGGTGGCTCGACTATTCCCGCGACCGTACCCCCTGGCCGCGGCTCGGCACCCCGCAGGACGTCGCCAATGCCGCGCTCTTTCTGGCAAGCGACGACGCCAGCTTTATGACCGGCCATACCCTCTTCGTCGATGGCGGCTGGATGGCCGCCTGAGCGCCGCACCCGCTGCAACGTCAATCCTCCGCCGCATCCGACAACGTGAGGGATCGATTGCCGCCGGCGAGGGGTGACTTCGATGTTGCGGCCTACAGTAACGGTTTATTGCGCCCGGCCACTGTAAAGCGCCGGCGCAGTCACTGATTTGAACGTCGTCCGGTGGGCCCCGGGATCGTGACGGATCTGACGCTTGTGGATCTCGAAGATCCGCGAGGTCCGATGCCGCTTTGGGCGCTATCCCGCCTCGCAACGCGCGAGGAAGTCCTCTGTCAGGGCAAGGCAGTCGGCCTTCTCCTCGACATGCGGCATGTGGCTCGAACGCGGGAAGACGTGACCGGTTACGTTCGGGATCCGCTCGAGGAAGGGGGCGACGCAGCTTTCCGTCGCCTCGTCGAAGGCCCCGCGGAAGACAAGCGTCGGAGCTTCGATCCGGTCGAGGCGGTCGATCACGGTCCAGCTTCGCATCGTGCCGATGACGTGGAATTCGTTGGGCCCGTTCATGACATTGTAGACGGTCGAGTCCTCTTCCATCGCGTCGAAGGTGCGCTGGACCTCCGCAGGCCAGGGCTCCAGCCGGCAGACATGGCGCTTGTAAAAGACATCCTGCGCCGCGAGATAGTCGGGATGGTCGGTCGTCCCATTGGCCTCGTGCCGGTCGAGCGTGGCGCGCACGCCTTCGGGAAGCTCGGCCCGCAGCTCCGCGGCCCCTTCGGACCAGAGCGCCATTGAGGCGGGCGAATTGGCGATGACGAGCGCGCGCAGGCCAGCGGGTCGCCGCACTGCGTGCTCCGCCCCGAGCATGCCGCCCCAGCTTTGACCCAGAAGGGCATAGCGATCGGCAATGCCAAGGTGGTCAAGCAGGGAGTCGAGCTCGCCCAGGAAAAAATCGACGGTCCAGAAATCCTCACCCTTGTCCGGCAGATGGGTCGAGCGTCCATTGCCGATCTGGTCGTAATGAATGACCGGACGACCGCCGTCTGCCAGCTCCCTGAAGCTGTCGACATAATCGTGCGTACATCCCGGACCGCCATGCGCCACGACCAGCGGCAGCTTGCCTCCGTCGAGATCGCCGCAGATCCGATACCATGTGCGGTAGTCCTGATAAGGCGCAAAGCCCTCGCGAATGACGTAGTCTCCCATGGCGAACCCCCTTCGACCGATCGCTCCGCCCAGACGTAGCAGGGCAGGCCGTGCAATATTAGCTATGAGATGTCACAGGCTCGATCAGCCGGTAGTGACAGGCGAGTGCGATGGCGTGGAAGCGGTTGCGCGCGCCGAGCTTCCGTGTGGCCGTGGCCAGATGCAGCGTCACGGTCGGCAAGGATCGGTCGAGCCGGGCGGCGATCTGCTTGCTGGTCATGCCCCCTGCCGAGAGCGACAGGCACTGGCGCTCGCGCGGGGTCAGCCGCATATGCGGCGTCGACAGGATCTCGGGCCCGAGGCCCGGCAGCACGCTGTCGTGGAACATCCGCCCGAGCGCGCCAATCGCGAAACAGGATTGTGCGCAGACCCCTGTTGCATCCTCCCCGTGCCGGATCGCGGTAAAGGTGGCGAGCGCGCCGGAGCCCATGCGGATGGGAACAGTGATGCCGCTGCGCAGACGGGTGTCCTGAAGATACTCGACGACGGGACCGTGGCGCGCGGAGAGAATGTCGTGCATCGGACGGCTCTGCTGTCCGCCATGAGACCACCAGAACGGGCTCGTGACGATCTGCGCCAGATCCATGACCGGATCGCGCTCGAAATAGCCGCCGCGACACCAGAGGTCATGCATGTCGTCCGGAACGCCCCGAAGACTCAGGAGCGTGGGTGCGAGTAGCTTGCCCTCGTGGCTGAGCGGAACCGGCGAAAAATCATACGCGATCGCGCCGAAGCCCGCCGGAGCGAGGATGGCATGCATGGATTCCATCGCGCTCTCGAGGGACATGGGCGTGTCGAAACGGGACTCAGCCGCGATGAGGTCGATCTGCATGTGACAGTTCTGAGACGCGTCGATAACGCGTGTCAACTTTCGACATCGCTCCGGCAGCGGCACAGGTCGAGAAGGTGTCGAAACTTTCGGCAATACGCGGCCGCCTGCCTTCGAGAACGCCACCGGCGGAACACCGGGCCGGCAACGCGCCCCTACCATATCTAATAGCTTTACAGGTGTCGCAGCCGATCCTCTAATTACCGGGCATGAACGTGCCCGCTGCCGTTGCCGACGCACGGCGCACGCCCGTTTCCGGAGGAAAGCCACGATGCATCTCACATCCCTCAGAACGATCAGTCCCGCTCTCGCCCTGGCGATGGGCCTCGCGGCGGCGCCCGCCCTCGCGCAGGAGCAGACTGGTGGGACGCTGCGCCTCCTGGCGCGCGCGGCGGCAGGCACGATAGATCCGCATATCAACTACACGTTGCAATATTTTCAGCTCAACTACATCCTCTACGACGGTCTCGTGACGTTCCGGAAGGCCGAAGGCGCAGAGGGATTCGAGGTCGTGGCCGACCTCGCCCGGGAGATCCCGGAACCCGCCAATGACGGGACGAGCTACACGTTCGAGTTGCGCGACGGGATCCAGTTCTCGGACGGCACCGATCTGACGGCCGAGGACGTCAAAGCTTCGTTCGAGCGGATCTTCAAGGTTTCGGGGCCGACGGCCGGCACGTTCTACAACAACATCGTGGGAGCCGAGGCCTGTCTTCAATCGCCCGACGAGTGCAGCCTCGACGAGGGTGTCGTCATCGACGAGGAGGCGGGAACGGTCACGATCAACCTCACCGAAGCCGACGGCGAGTTCCTGCAGAAGATCGCGATCCCCCATGCCGCGATCCTGCCCGCCGAGACCCCGGCGGAGGATCTGGGAACCGAGGCGCCACCGTCCACCGGACCCTACATGATCGAGAGCTACGATCCCAATTCAACCCTCGCGATGGTGCGCAATCCCCATTTCGAGGAATGGAGCGAGGAGGCGCAACCCGCAGGCTATGCGGACGCCATAAACTACGATTTCGGCCTGACCGAAACGGCGGCCGTCACGGCGATCCAGAACGGCCAGGCCGACTGGATGTTCGACCAGCCCCCGACCGACCGGCTGGCCGAACTCGGCAACCAGTTCGCCGAACAGGTGACGCTGCATCCGCTCACGGCGATGTGGTACGCGCCGATGAACACCAACCTCGCCCCGTTCGACGACGTGCGCGTGCGCCAGGCGGTGAACTACGCCATCGACCGCAACGCGCTCGTCTCGCTCTTCGGTGGGCCGAACCTCGCGCAGCCCGCCTGCCAGATCCTGCCGCCGGGCTTTCCCTCCTACGAGCCCTACTGCCCCTATACGGCCGGCGAGAGCGACACGTGGCAGGAACCCGACATGGAGCGGGCGATGCAGCTCGTCGAAGAGTCCGGGACGGCGGGCCAGGACGTCACGATCGTCGTGGAGGATACCAGCGTCTCGCGCTCGATCGGGGTCTATCTGCAGGACGTGCTTTCGCGGCTGGGCTACGACGCCAGCGTCCAGCCGATTTCCCAGAACATCCAATTCACCTATATCCAGAACACGGACAACAACGTGCAGATGTCGGTCTCGCAATGGTTCCAGGACTATCCGTCGCCATCCAATTTCCTGCGCGTTCTCTTCAGCTGCGACAGCTTTACCCCGGGATCGGACGCTTCGGTGAACATCGCGGGCTTCTGCAACGAGGACATCGACGCGATGATGGACGAGGCCGAGAGCCTCACGCTCAGCGATCCGGAACGCTCGGCCGAGATCTGGACCGAGATCGACCGGGCCGTGACGGATGCGGCCCCGGCGGCGGTTCTCTTCACGCCGAAGCGGGTCGACTTCTTTTCCGAACGTGTCGAGAACTTCCTCTTCTCGCCGCAATTCTACTGGATCATCAGCCAGGCACAGATCGATCAGTGACGACCGGAACACGACCGGAGCGGTGGCGGTGAACCTATCGTCATCGGCCAGGACCGATTCCTCCGCCGTGGAGCCCGGGACCGGCTCCGCGGCGCTGGTCGCCGAAAGCCCCTGGGCCACGGCCTGGCGCAAGCTGCGTCAGGACCGTGCCGCGATCGCATCGCTGATCGTGCTGGGTCTCATCACGCTTGCCTGCCTGCTCGCGCCACTCTACGCGCAGATGGTCTCGGGCACCGATCCCTTCACCACCAATCTCGGCGGCAGCATCGTCGTGGGCGGTGAGAGCCGACCGATCCTCGCGCCCTCGACCACGGGTCTCGGGCTCGGCACGACGCCGATCGGCCCGACGGGAGAATTCGGCCCCTACCTGCTCGGAGCGGACGCGCAAGGCCGCGACGTGGCCGCACGGCTGCTTTATGGGGGGCGCAACTCGCTCTTCATCGCCGCGAGCGCCACCCTGATCTGCCTCGTCCTCGCCACGGCGATCGGAACCGTCGCGGGTTTCTTCGGCGGGATGATCGACACGATCCTGTCGCGCATCCTCGACGTGCTCTGGGCATTCCCGATCTTCCTGCTGGCGATCTCGCTGTCGATCGTGATGCTGAACCAGACGTTGCGCATCGGTCCGGTCGAGATCGGCTCCGGATCGCTCGTCCTGCCGATCTTCATCATCGGCATCGTCTACATCCCCTACGTCGCGCGCCCGATCCGGGGCCAGGTCAAGAGCCTCATGAGCGCGGAATTCGTCATCGCCTCGGTCGGGATCGGCGCGTCGTCCTGGCGGATCCTGCTGAAGGACGTGCTGCCGAACGTGGTTCCGCGCGTCATCGTCTTTCTGCCGCTCATCATGGCGCTCGCCATGATCATCGAAAGCGCGCTGTCCTATCTCTCCATCGGGGTACAGCCGCCGAATGCGAGCTGGGGAACGATCATCCAGGACGGACAGAGCCTGCTCTACTCGCGACCCCTCGTCGCCCTGGCCCCCGGCATCGCCATCGCCGTCACGGTCCTGACGCTCAACATCCTGGGCGACGGCGTGCGCGATGCATTCGATCCGAAATCCAGCGTGAGGATCGTCTGATGCTCTATGCTCTCGTGGCTCGTCTCGGTCAGATGGTCCTCGTGATGTTCGGCATCTCGGTGGTGGTCTTCCTGATCTTTTTCGCCACGCCCGGCGCCGACCCTTCGGCACGCATCGCCGGACGCAATGCGAGCCAGGAGACGTTGCAGCAGGTGCGCGAGGAATTCGGCCTGAACCGCCCGCTGCCCGTGCAATACACGCTGATGATGCGAAAGCTCTTCGTGACGGGAGATCTGACCTCTTTCGTCAATCGCGGTCAGCTCGTCATCCCCACGGTGCTGCGCGCGATCCCCATCACGCTCTCGCTGGTGGGCGGGGCGGCGGTCCTCTGGGTGCTCGGCGGATTGCTGGTCGGCGTGCTCGCCGGAGCGACGCGCGGATCGCTCCTCGACCGCTCGCTGATGGTCGTCTCGCTCATCGGGATCTCGATGCCGGTCTTCTGGCTCGGAGAGATGGCGAACCTCGTCACCCAGAGCCGGCTTCACGACATCTGGCTGTTTTCCTGGGTCCCCGCGCTTGGCTATGTCCCGCTGAGCGAGGATCCCTGGGGCTGGTTCAAGGTGCTGGTCATCCCGTGGTGCGTGCTCGCCACACTCTATATCGGCCTTTACGGGCGGATCCTGCGCGCGAGCATGATCGAAACGCTCCAGGAAGATTACGTCCGCACCGCCCGCGCCAAGGGCATCGGCGAGCGGCGCGTGATGACGCGGCACGTCCTGCGGACCTCGCTGGTCGCGTTCGTCACGATGTTCGGTCTCGATTTCGGCGCGCTCGTCGGCGGGGCGGCACTTCTGACCGAGGTGATCTTCGGGCTTCAGGGGGTGGGAAAGCTCACCTACGACGCGATGCTGACGCTCGACCTGCCGATGATCCTCGCGACCGTGATCTATGCCTCGTTCTTCGTCGTGATGGCGAATTTCGTGGTCGATATCGTCCACATGATCCTGGATCCGAGGGCCCGAGATGTCGACTGACCCGCTTCTCGAAGTCCGCGACCTGCGCGTGGGGTTCCGATCGGACGAGGGATTGGTCGAGGCGGTGCGCGGCGTCTCGTTCCGTGTGGAGGAGCGCGAGATCATGGGGCTTGCCGGCGAAAGCGGATCGGGCAAGAGCCAGACATTGCTGGCCATCATGGGTCTCGTCGACAGCACCAACGCCGAGATCTCCGGCTCGATCCGGTTCCGCGGCCAGGAGCTCATCGGCATGGGCGGCCGCGGGCTCGACCGGATCCGGGGCAATGACATGGCGATGATCTTTCAGGATCCGATGACCGCGCTTACGCCGGTCTACAAGATCGGCACCCAGATCGTGGAGCAGATCCGCGCGCACGAAACCTGCTCGCGACGCGCCGCCCGCGCCCGTGCGGTCGAGCTCTTGCGGACCGTCGGCATTCCCGATCCGGGCGGCGTCGCCGAGCGCTATCCGCACCAGCTTTCGGGCGGCATGCGGCAGCGCGCCGTGATCGCCATGGGCCTGTCGTGCAACCCGGCGCTCCTGATCGCGGACGAGCCGACCACCGCACTCGACGTGACGGTGCAGGCGCAGGTGCTCGACCTGCTGATGGAACTGCGCGACGCGTTCGGATCGTCCCTGATCCTCGTGACGCACGACCTGGGCGTAGTGGCCGAGATCGCCGACAGCGTGAGCATCATGTATGCGGGCCGCCTGGTCGAGCAGGGACCGAAGCGCGCGTTGTTCCGCGATCCCCAGCATCCCTATTCCTGGGGGCTTTTCGGCTCGACTCCGCCGTTCGAGGGGGCAAAACCCGACCGGCTGAGCGCCATCCCCGGCGCGCCACCGAAACTGTCGAACCTGCCGGCCGGCTGCGCCTTTCGGCCGCGCTGCGCCCATGCCTTCGGCGCCTGCGCCGAGCTGCCGGAACTGTCGTCCGGCGCGCATCGCCATGCCTGCTGGCTCCCCGACGAAAGCCGGGCGCGGCTGAGGCCCGTGGAAGGATCGGCCGAATGAGCGACGACGGCGTGATTCTCAGGGCCGAGCGGCTCGAGCGGACCTATTCCGTCGGCCGAACGCCGTTTCCGTCGCGGCGTCGCAAACTGCGCGCCGTCGATGGCGTGACGCTCGACGTGAGGGAGGGCGAATCGCTTGGCATCGTCGGGGAGTCGGGCTGCGGGAAATCCACGCTCGCCCGATGCCTCATCCGGCTCGACAAGGTGTCGGGCGGTCATCTCTCCTTCGACGGGCGGGATATCGCCCAGGCTTCGAGCCGAAATCTGCGCCCGCTTCGCCGGCAGATGCAGATGATCTTCCAGGACCCCGCCGCGTCGCTCAACCCGCGCAGGCGCGTGGGCGACCTCCTGGCCGAGCCATTCCGCATCCATACCGATGCATCCGAGGGCGACATCGCGCGCGACGTTCGCGGCCTGCTCGAACGCGTGGGGATGAGGCCCGAACATGCCGGGCGTTTCCCCCACGAATTCTCCGGCGGCCAGAAACAGCGCATCGGCATCGCCCGTGCGATCGCGCTGCGGCCGCGGCTCGTCGTGGCCGACGAGCCGGTCTCGGCGCTCGACGTGTCGATCCAGGCGCAGGTCATCAACCTGCTCGACGACCTGCGGGACGAATTCGCGCTGACCTACGTCTTCATCGCCCACGACCTTGCCGTGGTGCGGCAGATTTCGGACCGGGTCGCGGTCATGTATCTGGGCGAGATCGTCGAGATCGGGCCTTCGGAGCGCATCTTCGCCGCGCCGCGCCATCCCTATTCCGCGGCATTGCGCGCGGCTGTGCCCCGCACGCGGATCGACACGGCCCGGCCCGACAAGGGGCTCGTCGAAGGTGAGCGCCCGAGCCCCCTCGACCCGCCGTCGGGTTGCAAGTTCCGCTCCCGCTGCCCCTATGCGCAGGACCGATGCGCGCTTCACCGCCCGACGCTTTCGGGCGGGCCCATCGAAGGCGTCGCATGCCATTATCCTCTGGGCGCCCCAACCGATCCGCGTGCCCCGGCGGGACGGTGATCCCGTGCCGGGCACCGCGGGCCGCAACGCCGGCCTGCGCGGAAGTCGACATGACCGCCTGACAGCGCGATCCATGTCGACTTTCCTTGCCGGGAACCGCCTGCCCGGCGCGATTCGAGGTGCCGGCGAACTGCTTCGAAGACCTCTTCCACCATTGTGGAAGAGGTCGTTCTAGAGGGCGCGTTGTTCATCACTCGGGCCGCGCCGGGCCCAAGGCAGCGCGGGGCTCGGCAGGCCGTCAAGCCACGAGCCTCAGCGCGGGCAGGTCCTTTTCGGGTTCTCCGTTGCTTTCGCCCGCGTCGAACTCCCCGATCGTCTGCTTGAGTTCCTCGGCCTGGATCGAGAGGTTCCGGGCGAGATCCCGCGCCTCGTCGGAGGTCGAGGCGTTCTGCTGGATGACCTGATCGAGTTCCCGGATCGACCGGGTGATCTGCTCCGCGCCCACGCTCTGCTCGCGTGCGGCGGCCGAGATTTCCTGCACCAGACCGGCCGTCCGCTGGATTTCGGGAACCAGCTCTTCGATCTGTCCGCGCGCCTGGCCCGCGGCCTCGACGGTGGTGCTCGAAAGCCGCGAGATTTCCAGCGCCGCGACCTGGCTCCGCTCGGCGAGCTTGCGGACCTCCGCCGCGACCACCGCGAAGCCCTTGCCGTGCTGGCCCGCGCGGGCGGCTTCCACCGCGGCGTTCAGGGCCAGCAGGTCGGTCTGGCGGGCGATCTCCTGCACCACGCCGATCTTCTGCACGATCTCCTGAACCGCTTTCACCGCGTCGGCGACGGCCTGTCCCGATGATTTTGCCTTCGCGGAGGCCTCGGTCGCGATCTTGTCGGTCTCGCTCGCATTGATCGCCGATTGCCCGATGCTCGCCGACATTTCCTCGATCGCGGCGCTCGCTTCCTGTGCGGAGGAGGCCTGGGATTCCGCGCCCTTGCTGATCTGCTCGGAGGAGCGCTGCAGCTCGGTCGCAGCACTTGCGACGGATTCGGAATTCTTCAGGGCGTTGGACAGCACCTCCTGCAAGGATCGGCGCAGCTCGTCGGTCCGGCGCATGTTGTCACGGAAGACTTCGAGTGCGGAGACGAGGCGCGCGACTTCCACCAGATCGTCCTTGCGTGCATCGATCTCCACGTCGAGCTTGCCGGCTGCGAGTTCTTCGAGCGCCTCCGTCGTCGCCTCGAGCCGGGAGACCAGGCGCTTGCCCAGAAGCGACAGGGCGGCGGCGATCACGCCCACGATGAGCAGCATGAGAGCGAAGTTGGCCACCAGCCCCCACAGCGCGCCCGTGCGCCGATCCTCCCAATAGGCGACCAGCTCGTCGCCCGCGAGGTTCGATAGCGCGGTCATGTGGTCGAGCGCCGCGTTCGACCGCTCGAAGAAGGCCGGAAAGTCGATCGGGTATTCCGGCGCCGCGCCGTTCGCGTCCTGCGAGAGATCCATGAGCGCCTCAGTCAGGGCAGCGTAATCCTCGAAATAGAGTGTCTCGCCGATCGTCACCTGATCCCCGATCGATTGCGGCAGCGCGCTTGCGAGGGCCAGGTTCTTCAGGGCCGTCCAGGCCGTGGCTGCGCGCTTCTCGTCCGCATCGATCAGGTTGACGTAGCCATCGGGAATGGCCGTTCCGTTGAGCGTCGCGATGGCGTAGTAGGTGCGGGCCCGGCCGCCGAATTCCCGAACTTCCCAGGCCCTGTCCTGCACGCCGACAAGCGCCGACGAGACGTCGGAACTCAATTCGTTGACCGGCGTCAGGAGGAGCCCGTCGGCCTTCATGATAGAGATCTCCCGCTTGAGCTCGAAGGGCAGTTCCTTTGCGCGCTGCGCGTTCCGTTCGCCCTCGGGCTTGGCCAGAAGGGCGTCGATCTCGGTTCGCAAGTCGGAGACCGCTTCGATGGACTTCGTGGAATCGGCCAGGAAGGCCGTGCGTCCGGGCGATTGCGGCGCAGCCTCGACGAGCGCGATCGCGTCCGCGAAGAGCCGCTCGGCTTCCTGCCGCTGCGCGTCTATCAGGCCGCGGAATTCGGCCGGCACGGGTTCCTCGAGCGACAGGGCGACCTGCGTGACGCTCCGCTCCAACGACAGGGCGATGGTGCCGGCCGCCCAGGCGGAGTTCGCCTTGCTGGCCTCCGTGATGCGCGCCACCGTGCGGTAGTCCTGCCAGGCATTGTTCAGCGACAGGGCGAACTTGCCGGCGGCGAAAATGCCGACCGCCAGGAACGCCGCGAAAACCAACCGTGAAATCTTCATCTCGTAACTCTTTCCGCTCATATCCGGGCGCCACCCACCAGACATTCGAGCAAGCCCATCGGCCAAGAAGATTGAGATTCGGTTTCCACATGCGAGGACAACGCCCGGCCCTGACGGAGCGGCGCGACCTGCATGGCGAGGCATTCGGCCAATTGCAGCGCCGGGCGCACCGGCCGCGACCTTTTGGCTATCACCGGCGCCGGCCGGCATACCCGTTCATCACGGACAAGTGATGCAGAAGGTGCACAGACCGAAGCATAACCCGCCCGCGATGTTGAGTTCGGGTGCGCCCCTCGGCACCATCGCGTAAACGCATTTGATGACACTGAACTTGTGGCACCGACGGGCCCTCGGGCTCGCGAGCAGTCGGACCGCTGGGAGCTTGGGCAAGATGATGACCGACCCGATCGCCATGCGTGCGCGTCGCCATTCCACGGGAGCAGATCCGCGACGCGCCTTCGGTACGGCGGGAAGCGCCGGGGTAAGCGTCTTGCTGCGGGGTCTCGCTCTCTGCGGTTTGCTCATCCTCTGCCTCGCCCCCCGGGCGGCAATTGCTCAGGAGCCGACCTTCGACGCGCCGCCTCTCAATACCGGCCTCGGGGATCCTCCCCCGCGCATCGACCGCGACAGCCCGAGGGCCGCGATGGCAAGCTTCCTGCGGGCGGCCAACGACGGGGACTGGGAAGCCGCCGCTCATGTCCTCGAGCTGAGCGAATTGCCGCCCGGGCAACAGGCGACCGAGGGTCCGCGCCTTGCTCACGACCTCTACGAGGTGATCGAACGCAAGGCCGTCCTCGACTGGTCGGTCCTGCTCGGCCGTCCCGACGCGCTGCAAACCCAGGGAGGCGACACCGAGGCACAGGCCGGCGAGCCGCGCCGGTCGCTTCTGCTGCGGACCCTGCACCTCGACATCGCCCCTGCCGAGATCCGCCTGAACCGCATCCTGCCCGAAGGCGCCGAGCGGCCGGTCTGGGTCTTTCCCGCCGAAACGGTCCGCGACGTGCCGGCCCTGCACGCTGTTCACGGCCCCTCGCGGTTCGAATCGGCCCTGCCCGGATGGATGCGGGAGAAGACCGTCGGCGGGTTGATGCGCTGGGAATGGATCGGTCTGCCGGTGCTCATCGTGGCGGCCATAATTCTGGGATTGCTCGTCTACCGCACGCTCGATGCCGCGAGGCGACGCGCGCGCCGTCGGGTGACGACGGACATTCTCGGCGCCGCGAACAAGCCGCTCATCATCGCCAGCGTCACGGGGCTCGTGTGGTGGGTGACGGGCAACGTCTTCGTCTTTTCCGGCCGGGTCGACATGTTCCTCGCACCCGCCATCGCGACGGGCTTCGTCACGGCGCTGCTGCTGTTCATCGTCGGCGGCATCGAGGCCCTGCTGAACGGTCTGGTCGCGCCGGGGGAAGACGTCGACCTGACCGGTGCGGAGCAGGCCGAGGCGCGCACGCTTGCGACCCGCCTCAACGCGGCGCGCCGCGTTCTGGTGGTCGTGGTCTTCCTGATCGGAGCCGGGGTGGTGCTGTCGTCGGCCAATCTCGCAGGCAGCCTCGGCCTGTCGTTCCTGGCATCGGCGGGCGCGTTGACGCTGCTGCTGGGCTTTGCCGCCCGCGACATGCTCAGCAACATCATGGCATCGCTCCAGATCGCGATGAACCAGTCCGCGCGCGTGGGGGATCGCGTCGTCTACGAGGGCGAGCTCTGCCATGTCGAACGCATCAACATGACCTTCGTGCAACTGCGCAACTGGGACAGCACCCGCCTGATCGTACCGGTCAGGGAGTTCGTATCGGAAACCTTCTCGAACTGGACGCTGCAGGATCCGGCGATGCTGCGCGTGCTGAAGATGAAGCTCGATCCGCAGGCCGATATCGACGCGCTTCGCGACGTGTTCTCGGACGTGCTGAGGGATGTCGCCGAGACGGATCTTGGCCAGAACATGGACGACCTCGACGGCGCGAGCGTCGACGTGGCCGGTCAGGATATTTTCGGGATCGACGTCTGGTTCAGCATTCCCTGCGCCGATCCGAACAGTTCGTGGGAGGTGGCCTGCGCGGTGCGCGAGCGTCTCGTCGCCCGCGCGGCAAAGCTCGAGAAAGAGAGCGGCGGCAAGATCTTCGCGACCGCCGCCGCGGCCGAGGCGGGATAAGCCGACCCCACCCCCGATGCATAAAGGCCGCGGGCGTCACGCCCGCGAAACCGTCATTCCGCCGCGGTTTCCTCGGGCAGCGCGTAGGACCCGTCCTCACCGTGCACCTCGTTGCCGGTCACCGGAGGGTTGAAGCAGCAGGCCATGACCAGCTCCTGCTCCGCGCGCAGGATATGACGGTCATGGAGGTTCAGCGCATACATCACGCCCGGCCGGATCTCGTGGGTCTCGCCGGTCGCGATGTCCGTGATCGAGCCCTTGCCCGACATGCAATAAACGCTTTCGTAGTGGTTCTTGTACTCGAATTCGTGCTCGGAACCGGCCGCGAGCGTGGTGATGTGGAAGGAGAACCCCATCCCGTCATCGGCAAGCAGCATGCGGACCGACGTCCATTGCGCATCGCTGACGGCACGATCGGTGTTCTTGAGGTCATTGAGGTCGCGAACGATCATCGCTGTCTACTCCGCTGCGAGGCGCGACTTGGCGCAGGTGGTGGCGGCCGCTTCGAGAATGGCGAGCCCTTCGCGGAACTGTTCCATCGGCGTGGTGAGCGGCGCAAGGCATTTCACCACCTCGTCGAACGCGCCCGAGGTCTCGATGACGAGGCCGTTCCGGAATGCCTCCTCGCAGATCGCTTCGGCGAGGTCGCCGGAGCCCACATCGACACCCTGCATCATGCCCCGTCCCTTGAGCCGTCCGCCGCCGACCGTCTCGGCGATGCGGGACAGGCTTTCGCGCAGCACTTCGGCCTTTTCCGCGATCTCGGACTTCAGCCGGTCGTCCGACCAGAACTTCTCGAGCGCGACGCGCGCCGTGACGAAGGCATGGGTATTGCCGCGGAAGGTGCCGTTATGCTCCGCCGGCTTCCAGATGTCGTCCTCGGGACGGATCAGAAGACAGGCAAAGGGCAGTCCGATCCCCGAGAGCGACTTCGCCAGCGGGATCATGTCGGGCTCGATGTCGAAGTCGTCGAAGCTGAAGAACGAGCCTGACCGGCCGAGCCCGGCCTGAATGTCGTCCACGATGAGCTTGATGCCATGCTTCCTGGCGAGCGCGGCGATGCCTTGCGCCCATTCCTGCGACGCGGCGGTCAGGCCACCCTCGCCCTGCACCAGCTCGACGAGAAACGCCGCCGGCGGATCGATGCCCGCGGAGGGATTGTCGAGCATGATCTCAATCTGCCGCAGCGTGTCGACATCCTCGCCGAAAGCTCCCTCATAGGGCATGCGGGTCACGTCACCGAGGCCGGCGCCCCCAGCACCTGCCCGCTTGCCGGCATTGCCGGTGCAGGCCAGGGCACCAAGCGTCATGCCGTGATACCCGTTGGTAAAGGCGATGACGTTGCGCCGGCCGGTCGTCTTGCGGGTGAGCTTGATCGCCGCCTCGACCGCGTTGGTTCCGGTCGGACCCGTCATCATGATCTTGTGCGGCATCCCGCGCGGGGCCAGAACGATGCGCTCGAACGCCTCCAGGAACGCGGCCTTCTCGGTCGTGTACATGTCGAGGGCATGGGCAAGCCCGTCATTCGAGATGTGCTCGATCAGTGCCGCTTTCATGTCGGGATCGTTGTGCCCGTAATTGAGCGAGGAGCACCCGGCGAGGAAGTCGATATAGTCCCGCCCCTCCTCGTCGGTCAGGATCGACCCGCTGGCCTTGGTGAACACCGTATCGAAGGATCGGCAATAGCTGCGAACACTGCTTTCGCGATGCTCGAAGATGTCTCGGGACGTCTTTTCGAGTGCGTTGGGCATGTCTGGTTTTCCTTTCGGGCTCGACCGGGCGACACCCCGGGGTCGAGGAGAATGGCTGTCGCTCATCCAACGACGCGGACGTCACTCCTGTTCCGCGGCAACGTGATCGAGACGAGGTGCTCGGTCGGCGCCGCCCCGGCGAAATGCACGTCCTCCTCGAAATGGGGGATGTCGGTAAGCTCGCCGCCCACCGCCCGCGCGAAGCTCTCGAAAAGCGCCCAGGACGCGTCGTTGGCCTCGGTGATCGTGGTCTTGAGGATGTGCGCCTCGACGCATTCCGGCCGCTCGATGAGATGCTGGAGCATCCGGCGCCCGAGCCCGAGCCCGCGCGCCCTCGGGCTAACCGCGACCTGCCAGACGAAGAACGCCTCCTCGCCCGGAATCATGTGCCCGGAGATCCATCCGCAGATCTCGCCATCCACCTCGGCGACCACGCAGGTATCGCTGAAATGGTCGGCCTGGATCAGGTTGAAATAGCGGGAATTCTCATCGAGCGGCTTGCACTCGCGAATGAGCTCCCAGATGTCGCCGCCGTCTTCCGGCACGGGCTTGCGAAAGTCGACCTTGCGTGCGTCGACCGGCTCGTTGATGTCGTCAGACATGTCCTTTGCCACGGGAGGTGGCCTCCTGAATACGCCCTGGGATGAAATTCGACCGACACCCTCGGAGGGATGAACGATCGGAAGGATGTTACTCCGTCAAGGATGAAGCCGGCGCGGCCGGTCTCGGGCGGCTCCGTCGCGAACGACTTGCCGGACTATAGCGCCGCGCATCGCGGAGCCCAAGACAAGAACGGCGCTCTGCGCGCGCAAGTTGCCCCGGCGCGGGGGGTGCGTCCTTGACAGGGCCGCGCCGCGCTCGGACACTCCGCCGCGCCACGACGCCCAGGGCCCTGATGATGCAGGATCGCCATTACCCCACGCTGGCCGAGGCCACCCGCATATGGGCTCGGATCGGGCTCCTGAGTTTCGGCGGACCCGCCGGCCAGATCGCGCTGATGCACCGCATTCTCGTCGAGGAACGGCGGTGGCTGGGCGAAAAGCGGTTCCTGCACGCGCTCAACTACTGCATGCTGCTGCCGGGCCCCGAAGCGATGCAGCTCGCGGTCTATGTCGGCTGGCTGATGCACCGCATTCCGGGCGGGATCGTCGCGGGCATCCTCTTCGTCCTTCCGGGCGTCGCGGCGATCATGGGCCTGAGCTGGATCTATGCGCTCTACGGCAATGTCGGCGCGGTCGAAGCCGCGTTCTTCGGGCTCAAGGCCGCGGTGATGGCGATCGTCGTCCAGGCCGTCATCCGCATCGGCGCGCGGGCCCTGAAGAACCGCGCGATGATCGCCATCGCCGGGGCCTCCTTCGTCGCGATCTTCGGCTTCGCCGTGCCGTTCCCCGTCCTTGTCCTCGTGGCAGGGCTCGTCGGGTTCTTCGGTGCGCGTGCCGGATTGCCCGCCTTCGAGGGCCGCGGGGGTCGGGGTCGGGTGGGCGATGTGCAGGTCGACGACGCCGAAACGCTGCTTGGGGAAGGCTCGCCCGACCACACCCGCGTCGACCGCGCCTGGGCCCTGCGCGTCGCGGGGGCGCTCCTCGTGCTCTGGCTGGCACCGGTCGCCCTCCTCTTCGGCGTTGCGGGTCCGGCGGACGTCTTCGCGCAGATCGCGGCGTTCTTCAGCGTCATGGCCGTCGTGACCTTCGGGGGCGCCTATGCGGTGCTGGCCTATGTCGCGCAGGAGGCGGTGCAGAATTTCGGCTGGCTGGCGCCGGGCGAGATGCTCGACGGGCTCGGCATGGCCGAGACCACGCCAGGGCCGCTGATCATGGTGACGCAGTTCGTGGGTTTCATGGCGGCCTACCGCGAGGCGGCCGGCCTGTCGCCGCTGCTGGCCGGGACGCTCGGCGGGCTGCTGACGACATGGGTCACCTTCACGCCGTGCTTTCTCTGGATCTTCCTCGGCGCCCCGTTCATCGAGCGGTTGCGCGATAACAAGGCGCTGACGGCCGCGCTCACCGCCATCACGGCGGCCGTGGTGGGGGTCATCCTGAACCTGGCCGTCTGGTTCGGAATGCATGTGATCTTCGACAAGGTCAGGACCGTCAGGACGATGGGCCTCGATGTCGAATTGCCGGTGCCCGCCTCGATCGACATCGCGGCGCTGCTCCTCGTGGTCGCGGCGGTGGTTGCGGTGTTCCGGTTCCGTCTCGGCCCGGTCGCGGTTCTGGCCGGATGCGCCGCCGCTGGCATTCTGATACGGGCGCCGGGTTTTTTGTAATTCTAAAAGCGGACGCGTGTCGCTTGGGAAGCGTCAGGCAAAGGGACGATACCTGCGCCGTGACCTGTCCTTTGGAGGTTTGCGACGCCGGCGGACTTCTACACCGCACGTTCAGATATCGCTCAGCTTCCTGATGAACGTCGCGAGGTCGGGATCCTTCGCCGCCGCGGCGACCAGCCGCCTGTCGGCCGTCACCACCGGGGCGCCACGCTCCACGGCGAGCGCGAGGTAGACGCAATCATAGACCGGGTGGTCGAGAAGCCGCGCGATCCTGAACGCCTCGCCGATGAGTTCGATATCGGAGGGTGGCATGACCAACGGCGCCGCGCGCAGTTGCTGCAGGGCGTCCTCGGCGCCGCCCGCATCGATCGTTCCGCGCCGCTGGATCACCCAGAGCGCGTTCGCGGCCTCGGTCAGCAAGAGCGCCGGGGCATGGAGGGGGCGCCCGTCGAGAAGTCGCGCGGCCTGATCGGAGCCCTCCTCGTCGATCACCCATTTGAGGGCGACGGAGGCATCCACCACGACGGCCCCGGTGCGCGTCCGGACGGTCCTCGCCGGCGGTGGCACGGGACCGTGCCCGCCCTGCCCTAGCCTGCCGCCCCCCGGTCGCCGTCGCGTGCCATCCGGACGATCTCGGTCGTGTCGCCGTCATGCCGGAGGCGGGCCCGAAGACGCGCGGCCGATGCCGCGAAATCCTCGCGTTCGGCCCCCGTCATGCCGAGCGCGTCGCGCAGGATCATACGATGCTCGGCCTCGGCCGAACGCCCATGAGCCGCCGCGCGCAGCTTCAGCGCCTGCGCGATCTCGCGGTCCACATCGCGAACTGTCAGGTTGGTCATGACGGCACTCCTCGGTCAGAATGATGTCATATGTAGCATTGTGCCATCTCTCTTCCAAGCCGGATCGGTGCGGTATTCCCGATCGTCCGTGCGGCATGCCCGCATCGGTATCGTCACCCGCCCATCATCTTCGCGTTGTGGGGGGTGTGGGGTGCGGGGTTTCATCTTGTGCTGGACTGGATGAGGTCGAGGATGCGGCGGGCGGCGGCGGGGATGT
>CANLEQ010000026.1 GCA_947489705.1 uncultured Paracoccaceae bacterium | reverse complement strand
CCCGTGACGAACTTGTCCCATAATGCTTCCTTCCAAGCCTGCGAAAGGATCACACCATCAAACCGTGGGATCAAACAACTAGGGCCTCCTGCGCGGTGGCGGCCCACGTTGGAAAACCTGACAAGGAGGAAGCCGCGGGGGTCTGGCCGTACCCTATGGGGAAAGCGGTACGGCGTCGTTGGCGGCTTGGGCCGATCGCCGGGTCCCGATCCAGTGTCGGACAGCTTTTCTGCGTTCTGTAGGGGGTGTCCGTGGTCGGCGGAGAGTCTGTAACGACGCTGCGGTGGCATCGTTTCGGCCTTGGAGAACGAGTGGCGCACGGCATCCCTGTTTCCGGGACGGCGTGTCGCTCCGGATCGGGGTCGGCGGGATGGATGGCCCTGTCATCATGCGGCTGTCTTTCGGGGCGGGGCACGGGTCAGGGGGCGCTCGCCGCGCCGGAAGGTCTCAATGATGCGCATCGGTCCGCCGCAATCCGGGCATGGCTCCCTGAGGGTGAGCGGCGGGACCGGATCGGTGTCCGGTGCGTCGCTCGTGGCAGGGGGAGCAGCGTCGAGCAGCCGGCGGATCGTCTCGACGTTGCGCTTGCGGGCGGCGCTGGCGAGCAGCCCGCAGTGGCGGATGCGGTGGAATCCGCTCGGCAGGACGTGGATGAGGAAGCGGCGGATGAACTCTCCCGTCGCCAGCCGCATGACCTTCGTCCTGTCGCCGCGCTTGATGCGGTAGTCCTTCCAGCGGAACGCGACGGTCTCGGCATCGGCACTGACGAGGCGGGTGTTCGAGATGGCGACGCGGTGGGTGTAGCGGCTCAGGTAGGCGAGCACCGCCTCGGGCCCCCCGAAGGGAGGCTTGGCGTAGACCACCCATTCGGCCTTGCGCAGCGGCGCGAGCCAGGCGGCAAAGGCGGCGGGGTCGGCCAGCTTCTCGAGGTCGCCAAAGAAAGCCAGCTTGCCGGCGCGGTGCAGCGCCGACAGCCCGTTCAGGAAGAGGCGCCGAAACAGCCTGGATAGAACCCGGACAGGGAGAAAGAACCCGGGGCGGCAGGCCACCCACCGGGTACCGTCCTGTGACAGCCCGCCGCCCGGGACGATCATGTGGATGTGCGGGTGGTGGGTCATCGCCGAGCCCCAGGTGTGGAGCACGCTGGTCATGCCGATCCTGGCACCGAGGTGCCGCGGGTCGGCAGCGATGGTGGTCACCGTCTCGGCCGACGCTTTGAACAGTAGCCCGTAGAGGGCCTTCTTGTTGGCGTAGGCGAGCCGGGCGATCTCCGCCGGGAGGGTGAAGACCACGTGGAAGTACTCCACCGGCAGCAGGTCTTCGGCCCGCGCCGCCATCCAGTCCTTTGCTGCCGGCCCCTGGCACTTCGGGCAATGCCGGTTCTTGCAGGAGTTGTAGGCGACATGTCGGTGACCGCACCTGGCGCAATCCGCCACGTGCCCGCCGAGCTCCTCTGTTCGGCAGGCTTCGATCGCCGACATGACCTTCAGCTGGCCGAGACCGACATGCCCTGCATTGGCCCGCCGCCACGCGGGGCCGTAGGCGCGGAAGATGTCGGCGAGCTCCAGCGTTAACCGGG
Source organism: uncultured Paracoccaceae bacterium (assembly GCA_947489705.1). GTDB lineage: Bacteria > Pseudomonadota > Alphaproteobacteria > Rhodobacterales > Rhodobacteraceae > Palleronia. The sequence continues at coordinate 37,762 of CANLEQ010000026.1, read as the reverse complement.
GCATCCCCGGCGCGGTCTACTCCGGTCCCGGCCTCGGGGGGGCGACCTGTCCCGCGATCCCGGCCAGCGCCTCGAACGGGCTGACGATATCGCGGATCGTCCTGGTCGCGACATGGGCGTATTGCTGGGTCGTGGTGACCTTGGCATGGCCGAGCAGAACCTGGATCACCCGGATGTCGGTGTTGGCCTCCAAGAGGTGCGTGGCGAAGCTGTGGCGCAGGGTATGCAGCGTGGAGGGCCCGGTGATGCCTGCCAACTGCTTGGCGGTCAGGAAGGCGCGGCTCAGCTGTCGCGCCGAGATCGGGTTGATCTTCGGCTTGCCCGGGAACAGCCAGCCCGCGGGACGGGCCTCGCGCCAGTACGCCCTGAGAAGCGCGAGGAGGCCGGGCGCCAGCATGACCTTCCGATCCTTGCGCCCCTTGCCCTGCTCGACATGGATCAGCATCCGAGCGCTGTCGATGTCGCCGACCTTGAGATTGCAGACCTCCGAGGCCCGCAATCCGGCCCCGTAGGAGATGCTGAGCGCCGCACGATACTTCAGCCCCGGGCCCGGCGCTGCTGCCAGGATCTCGGATACATCTCCCATGCTCAGCACGACGGGCAGCCGCCGGGGCTGGCGGCGGAACTGCATGTGGGTGTGCATCTCCTCCTTCTTGCACGTGGTGCCGAAGAGGAACCGAAGCGCCATGATGCGCGCGTTGAAGGTCGGCGGCGTGACCCCGGTCTCCGTCATGTGGAGCTGGTAGGCGCGAAGCTCCTCCGGGGTGGCCGTGTCGGGAGATCGCCCGAGAAACCCGGCGAAATCCTTGATCGCCCGGATATGGGCCTTCTGGGCTTTGTCGCCCATTCCGCGGATGTTCATGTCCTCGATCATCCGCTTGCGAAGCGGGGTGGTCTTCTCCTCCATGGGAACCTCCGATCTGACGATTGAGAAGGTCCCGATCGTCAGCCCGAAGAGCTCATCTGGAGAAGCGAAACGCTCGGATCGGCGTCAAACGCCCGGACCGGGCGCCCTGCCGCGAGAGCGGCTTAGTTCAGGTCCCGCATACCGGCCGTTCCTACTCTTGGCGGCGAACGGCCGGTTAACCCGCTAGCATCAAGAGCTGTGATCCTCGAACCTGTTCGCACCAATCCCTGTAAGCGTTTGCACCTATTGCTGTAGGATCGTTCGGTTGGAGGGTAGCGGTTCACGGGGTTCCGCGCTCACTCGTTTGCAAGATTAGCTGGAAGTGACAGGAGGGCAGGGGGTCAGGGCTCGGGGAGGCCCGCCGCAGGGGGGCCGAGTAGGGCGGCGGTCCCGGCCGGCGTCAGCCGGGCGGGAGGTGCCAATCCGTTCCTTATGTCTGTGTGGCACACGATACTCGGGATGTGGCACACGGTTTTTCTTTGAATGAGACGGCAGAGCGTCCACGAAAATCCGCAAACTTCCGGGGAGATTCATGGTGATGCAGACAAGGATCAAGGGCGCGGCCTATCAACTTCACGATCTCTGGATCGCGGAGAACGCCGCGGGCGGCACTCTTACTGGCGACGGTGATCCCTGGACGATCATGTATGAGGCCAAGCAGTTCAACTTGAAGCTCGCAAAGGCGATCGGCGACGACAACCCGCTTTTCAACGACAATGGCGCGCTGTTTCTCGCCGCCTACATGGCCTCGAAGCTGGTCAGAGGGTCCGGTTCCGTAGGCGATCTGGCCGCACGAATATCCGATGCCGGGACCGTCTTTTCGGAAGAGGCCGGGTTCCATACCGGACCGATCGCTGAAATCCTGACCCGAGCCGCCGGGTTGCCAGTCAAGACCTTGGTCTCGGCGCTGGAAAGCGTGGGCTTCATGGAAACTCTCGCCGGATCAGCTTCGATCGAAGGCGGAAAGCTCAAGGTCCATGTTCAATGAGCAGAATACGCGATGATCGTGCAAACGCCGAGTGCAGTACGATAGCAGGCGGTGCGCCATTCGTTTGCGACGGGATCTGATGTCGGCGAAAGCTGCTCGAGGACTTCCAGCGGCGCTCCGATAGCGTCGGGGCCTTCGTCTTCCAGGACGATCTTCACCATGCAGAGGTCTCTGTCTCGGAGGGCAACGTCGGAATAGATGACGAAACCGCAGACGCTATCTCCGACCCGGCAAGCCGCGTACCACACGCTGTTGTCGGGATCTTCCACGAGGACGAGGATGTCGGCATTGGACTCGACGAAATCGGCTTGCAGATGAAACCTGACCGCCGCCTCGTGGATGTTCATGACACTCCAGGGCATGAATCCTGTTCCTTGTGAGCAGTGGCATCGGCTCAGGATTCAATGTCATGAGCGACGGGCCGTTCCCCCTAAACCTGAACGCGAGCCGCTGAAACGCGAAAAGCGCGGGTCGTGAGACCCGCGCCTTTGCCTTGTCGACTGTCCGATGGATCAGGAGCCGTGGGCTCCGATCCCGAGGCGGTGAATGTCGAAGGCTTTGCGAGCGAGATGCTCGGCGTAATCCTCGCCATAGATGTTGTCCTGAGTATCCAGCACGGTCCCGGCCTTGTCGGTGATCGCGAAGCTGTAGACCTGACCGGCGATGTATTCCTCATAGGTCAGCAGCTCCACCATCAGCAGATCGAGGGCGCGCTTGACCTCTTCGGGGCCGATGTCGCCCGGCACGTCGAACTCCAGACGCAGAAGGTCGTAGTGGGCGAAGGCGTAGCCGATCGTGGGGGCTTCGTTGTCATGGAGAATGGCGAGCGTCGCGCGCCGCGATCTCTCCCCCTTCCGGAGCCGGTAGATCAGGTGATCCTGCGTCTTGATGACGGACAGGAAATCGTCGTGGCTGCGCCAGCGATGTGTGTCGCCCAGACCCTTGGTCCATGTCACGAACTGGAAGATGTTGTTCTCGGCCGCGCGGGGGTTCTGTGGTTTCGTCTGCACGGCCATGCTCATCGTCAGGCCGGTATCCTTGTCGATCATCTGTAGCATGACCTGACCCCATATTTGGTGTGTTCTTGGTTTGTTTACACCCTATGGGGTTCTCCTGTCGATCCGTTTCCGATGTGCCGGGCCGATTTTCACGACATATCGACGATTTCTCGCAGCGGAATACGGGACGGACTGAGCGTATGGCCGATCTCCTCCTCAAGCGCGATATACTCGGCGGCAAGGCGGGGGCGGACGCGCCGCGCGTCGGAGTTCTTCCCGCGTGGCCATGATGCAAAACGAACAGGAGCAGCGGCTCATGCCCTTGGCATAGACCCAGTGCGGTCTCTCGCCGGCGGCGGCGATCTCCGCGAAGACGCGCGCCTTCGACCAGTGATGAATTGGCAGCCACTCCCACCATTCTCGTCCGGCCTTGCTGTTTCGTTCGGAGAACTTGAGCGCAGGTCGCTTGGCACGGTTCGGGCTTTCATCGGCGCGCAGCCCCATGCAGGACACGACGCGGCCACTGAGGCGCGGGTTGGCCTTGAGATAGCGACGCAGCTCGCGCTCGATCGGGCCGCGCTTCAGGTCCGAGGTGCATTGCCGGATCGCGGGCGTCGGCCATGTGCGCCGCCGCCGGACCATCGCCAGAAGGTCCGTGCGTGCCGGGGCGAGGATCAGGGGCGTCTCTCCGATGGTCGCGCGGATGTGGGCGAGGGTGCTGGGCCATTCCACGCGCCCGAGGGGCGCGTGGACGACGACGAGCTGGTCGGGGGGCACGATGGACCGAAGCCGGATCATTTGGGCCTGCGAGTCCTTGCCCCCGGAATGGCTGACGGCAAAGAGCGCACCGGCGTCGATCATCTCCGCGATCTGCGGGGGGATCGCCTCCGTCATGGCGAGGGTGCTGCGCGATAGAGCGTCAGTGCCTCGTCGAAGGGCAGGGTGTTCAGGATCACAGCACCGGGATGCTGCCTGAGAACGCCCGCGATCGTGGCCTCCACCTGCTTGCGGTGTTTCACTTCGTAAAGGCACCCATCTGCGGGATCGCGCATCACGACCTTGGTCCGCAGCGCGGTCTTCAGGTCGCGGGCCACGAGCCAGTCATCGACGAGCTGGCCGCAATGAAACTCCAGATCGGTGTCGCGCGGCGTGCCGTCGTGGCCGGTCCACTTGGGCAGGTTGGCCTTGCACCATTCGTCGGCCGCCGCGAAGGCCGCATGGTCGCCGTGAAAGTGATCCGGACCGCCATGCCCCTCATTGCCGACCGTGCCGATCTTGCGGCCGTCGACGTAGAGATTGGCGGTGTAGCAGTTGGTCTCCTCGGACGAAAATGCGGCGTACTGGATGGCCTTGAGTTCGATCTTCATGGGATCGGCCTTTCGAGGTCGGAGGGAGGGAGGGCGATCGCCGTGGCGATCTCGCGGGCCAGCAGGAACCGCTGACCGCCGGCGTTCTCGACGAGCACATCCGGCAGGCCCGGCGTGTCCTCGACGATGCGGTGGATGTTCCAGTCGGGATCGCCCGCCGTGAACGGCTTGTCCGCGGGGCCGGTGGCGTACCAATGGCCAAGGATCGAAGCGGGCGCGCTCATGCCCCCGCCTCGCGCGCTTCGCGGTTGATCTGCGCGACCTCCTGCCTGAGCCGCGTCAGGCTCAGCTCGCCGGGGTCGAATGCCTGACCGCCGGGCAGGGGCAGGACGCCGCGAAAGCCGCGCATGTTGTAGTAGAACGGATCGCCCCACGGCTCGCCGTTCAAGAAGACCTGCCAGCGTTTGTGCCGCTCATGGAAATGCGGCGACGGCTTCGATTGCAGAGTGATGCGATGCGTCATGCCGCAACCCTCCGCGTCTCGCGTGGGGCGCTGGTCCAGGCGCTTGTCCGGACGCGCAGCGGATAGACTTGGCCGAGCGCGTCGAAGAACGCCTCGGCGCGGGCATCGAGGCTGTGCCGTGCCAGCGCATCGGTCTCGTCGATGTGCTGCCGGACGCCGAAGGTAACATGGACGCGGCCGTAGCTGTCGCCGGTCAGCCAGACTTCATGGAGGCCATTGCGGGCGACGATGCGGCTCGATCGCTCCCGCCATTCCTGCGCGACCGGCCACCAGGCGGCGCTGAGAGACGCGCGGACGGTCGCGACGAGATCGTCGTAGGCCCATGTCCAGAGATCGACATCCTCGGGATCAAGATCGTCGTCGTAGGGCTCGGTGTAGGCGGTGCGGCCATCACGGCTCCAGTAAAGACCTTCACCCATTGTGTGCGCCTCCGGTCCAGCCGCCCGGCGGGGTCCAGACACCGCACCGCATCGCGCGGCGCGGATCGTCGAGAGCGATCGCGATCTGGTCGAAGATCTCGGCGATGACCGCCTCGCTGCGGATCGCCATGCCGCATTTCGGAAAGTAGCCACGGTAGGGGCCCATGAACTCACGCTGGATCATCTCGTCGATGGTCGTCCACGCGGAGAGCGCGAGGGCGTTTTCGATCTGGGCCGGAGTGAGCTGCATCCGGCGGGCGACGGTCGCGAGCGCATCACGCGCCACGGCCTCCCTGTCGATCGCGGGTGTGTCTTCTATCGAAGTCGTCATGCGTCGGTCCTTTCCGAGCGGGGTGGGATCGCGCACGAAAAGGGCCGCACCCGTCGCGGGGTGCGGCCCTTGGTTTTCGGCTCCGGAGATGGATCAGGCGACGACGGCGAGGTCCGGCCCGGTGAGAGCGACGATCTCGTACTCGCCGGGCTCCCCATCCTCGCGGCGGAAGGCGTTTGCGCGATGCTGCGTGCCGCGCGGCGACGAGAAGGCGATCGACAGGTACTCGGTCCCCGTGCGCTCGCTCTTTGCCTTCCAGATCGAGCCCATCCGGATCAGGACACCCGCCGGGCTGCGCGCCTCGATGTGGTAATCCGGGTGGTTCGGATCGGTCTTGGTCGGGGACTCGACGGCCGTGAAATCCATGTCGAAGTCGTAGCCACCAATGAACCCCGCGAGATTGTCGTCGTCGAGCGTCTCGATCTTGCCGGTCATCGCGATCTGTTCGGTCTTGCCGCCGGTCATGGGCACGATCTGCCACGTCCCCTCGGGCGTCTCGTCATTGCGAACCGCGTTCATGCGCCACGTCCGGCCCATCCTGTCGGTGATCGCGAGCGAGAAGTAGCTGCGACCGCTCTTCTCGCTGACGGCCTTCCACATCGAGCCCACGCGCATGGTACGGCCGCGCGGGGTGCGGACCTCGAGATGGAAGTCGGGATGGTTGTCGGCGGTCTTGTAGGCGTTCGCCACGACCGCGATCCGCGCGATGTCGAACATCATCGTGGAGATGCTGGCGGTGAAGGTGCGGGCGTCGGCGTTCTGGGTCAGGGTTCCGGTGATCATTGTCGTGCTCCTTGGCTGGATTGCTTTCCCGATCCGGATCGGATCACCAAAGGCGAAGCCGCCTTTTCCCCTCTCTAGCGCCGACGCCTGCCGCCTCACCCCGCGCTTGCCTCCGCGTGACCCCCGCCGATCCGGGCGATGATCTCCTTCGCTCCATCGCCCACCGGAACGAATACCCGGAGCTGGTGGGCGATGATCTCCGAAAAGCAGCCCGCAGCCTTCAGCGCCGGCACCTGGGAGGGTGCCCAGCCCTCCAGTTCGAGCCGCTTGGACCCCGCGACGCGGCGGGCGCGCAAGCTCAGGCCGCGTCCGAGATCCACGGCTTTGTCGCCCGTCATTGCCGCGGCGATCAGCTCGTCGGGCGCGGCGGCCCCGTCGCCTCGGAACCGGCCCTTCAGAACCAGGGCTTCATCGGGCGAGATGGCCCGTCCGATGCGGGAGATGTCGTCTTCGGGCGTCACCCGCCAGATGCGCTGGCTGTTCGAGGGGATCATCTTCCAGATCGGCAGCAGCAGGCCGGTCAGCAGGACAACGATCTCGGTCTCGACCTTCGGAAGCGCGTCGGCTTCGGCGTCCCAGAGAGCAACGAATGCCTCGTCGTCGATGCGTTCCCAGTGGGACGAGGCGAACGCCTCTTCGGTCACGGTGGTTCTCCCGCCAGGGCGGCGGACATCACGCACCTCGGCAAACGCCTCGTCGTCGTAGATTTGCGATGGACGCTTCGAGATCAGGGCGGCCTTGCCCGAGGCGGCGTTCCGCATCGGCCGGTCGTATCGGCCGTAGAACGACAGGATGTCGTCGCCCGAGGTGATCTGCACCGCCGTTTCGGTTTCCAGCGTCACGGTGCGTGTCACCGATCCGCTCTTGGGGCAGGTCCAGATGGTCTCCTCATCGACAACAGAAATGCGGTCGGCCCGGAGCGTCTCGATGCCGATGTCGAGCGTGCCGGCAACCCGGGCCGCCTCGGTCTGCGCTTCGATCTTCCGGGTGAACGCGCCGAAGAGGTCGTTCTGCATCTGGATCGGCAGTGCCAGAAGGCGGTTCAGATACCGCTGGATCGGCGGCAGATCGTCCAGCAGAACGCCATCGCCGCCGATGAGCTTCAGCGCGGTCCAGTCCTCGAACGTCTCGTAGGTCATCGCCTCGCAGGCGTCGGAGACCAGCTCCTTGTAGTGCGAGACGAGCGCGCGGCGGGCGATCGGGCTTTCGAGATTGTCCGACGCGCGGAACATGTTCTGGCTCCCGGTCTGGCGCTGGCCGCGGGTGAGCGCGCCGAGCGTGTCGAGACGGCGGGCAATCGTGCTGGTGAACCGCTTCTCGCCGTGAACGTCGCTGGTCACGACGCGGAACCACGGCGCGCAGGCTTGCGCAGACCGGTGCGTACGGCCGAGCCCCTGGATCGCCGCATCCGCGCGCCAGCCCGGCTCGACGAGGTAGTGGCGACGACGGCGCTGGTTCGCCGCCTTGAGCGCCGCGTGGTAGGAGCGCCCGGTGCCGCCCGCATCGCTGAAGAGCAGCACGTCCTTGGCGCCCGACATGAACGCGGCAGACTCGGCTGTATTCGCTGAGCCTGAGCGTGGCACGACCTTCAGCTTGCCGCCACCGGTGCGGATCGTGCGCTTCGAGCGACCCGTGACTTCCGCCAGGCGCTCTTCGCCGAAGTGCCAGACAAGCTGGTCCAGCACCGACGGGATCGGCGCGATGGTGTAGAGTTCCATCAACGCCGCATCGCGCAGTGCCTCGGCCTCGCGCGAAACAACGCGGTTGCCGCTCCCATCGAGAAGCGGCTGGCTGACGGTGGTGCCCTCGATCTCGACGAGCTGCTGCGCCTCGATGGGGAACGCCGTTTCCAGCCAGTGCACCACGACCTCTTTCGGCGTCAGGTGCGCCTCCGTCAGATCGTCGCCGGCCTCAAGCCCTTCGATGGCTCGGTCGAGATGGCTTTCCCCCGTGGAGACGATCTGCACGACAGGAGCCCAGCCATCGGCGAGGTCCGCCTCGATCGCGTCGATGATGCTCTTCGCCTTGAAGCCGTTCAGGACATGGCCAAAGAACCGCTGCTTCATCGACTCGAACCGTGACAGGGCCGATGCCTTTGCGGCGGAGGCGGTCGTGCCGGATTCCGCGTCCACGATGCCAGTCGCTTCGAGGGCTGCGCGCAGGTTCTGATGGATGATTTTGAAGGCCGAGGCGAAGGCGTCGTAGACGCGGCGCTCGTCGTCCGAGAGCCGGTGTTCGAGAATGTCGTACTCGACGCCATCGAACGACAGGGCGCGGGCCGTGTAGAGGCCGAGCGCCTTGAGGTCGCGGGCGACCACTTCCATCGCCGCCACGCCACCGGCCTCCATCGCCGCCACGAAATCCTCGCGCGTCGTGAACGGGTAGGCGTCGCCCGGACCCCAGAGGCCGAGCCGCACGGCATAGGCGAGGTTCGAGACGTTCGTGGCCCCGGTCGCCGAGATGTAGAGGATACGGGCGCGGGGCAGGGCGATCTGGAGCCGCAGGCCCGCGATGCCTTGCTGGGACGGAGCCGTGCCACGACCTTCGCTCGATCCGGCCGCGTTCTGCATCGCATGGGCCTCGTCGAAGGCGATGACGCCCTCGAAGTCCGCGCCCGCCCATTCGACGAGCTGCTCCAGCCGCGTGCGCCCGGTTTTGCCCACGGAGCGCAGCGTGGCGTATGTCATGAAGATGATGCCCCGCCCCAGCATGATCGTCTCGTCGGGCGTCCAGCGGTCGATCGAGTGGATGTCGGTAGGCGAGCCGCCGAGATCGGTCCAGTCGCGGATCGCGTCCTCGATCAGGGTCTTGGACTTCGACAGCCATACGGAACGGGTTCGATTTTGAAGCCAGCCGGACATGATGATACCGGCGGCTTCCCGACCCTTGCCGCACCCGGTCCCGTCCCCGATGAAGAATCCCTGGCGCAAGGCGACGCCTTCACCCTCGGCGGCGGGCTGCAACTCGGTCCACTCGTCGTTGGCGACGAACCGGCCCGGCAAATCGCGCTCATGGGCATCGTTCGCCATGATGATCGCTTCGAGCTGCGCCTCTGATAGCTCCCCGCGGGTGACGAGCTGCGGTGGCAGGACCGGTCGCGCTGTGGGCATCGGCGGAAGGACGGCCGCCATTGCGACGCTTTCGACGAGCGGCGTCGGGTGAGGCAGCGCGCCCGTGATCTCGATGCGCTGCGGCGCGTAGGCCGCGTAGATGTCGGAGACGGCCGCGTTCTGGCCGGGCGTCGTCCGCTCGACATAGGCGACGGGGGCGACTGACGGCGTGCGTGCGGCCGCGCGGGACGCGACCGGAGCGGACGGCGCAGGGCGTGTGGAACGGATCGCGGGCTGGATCGCCGCAGCGGAGACAACGGGCGCGCGCTCGGCACGGGCCGGGCGATCCGGCAACTCGCTGCGGATCACGTCCAGCGCGGCGGAAAGCCTCATAGGGCGCAGCGGAATCGTGAGATCACCCACGCCGCGCTCCTCCGTCACGTCGGCCACGAGCAGGGCTGTCTCCACGTTCGTGCCCATCTTGCGGTAGACGATGCCGGGCAGGCCGAGATGCAGGCGCGGGGTGACGATCGCCGTCAGGCGACGCCAGAGCGCGGGCTGGCGATCGGCCGAGGCCGCCATCGGCAGGATCGCCACCAGCCGCCCGCCGGGGGCGAGGCGCTTGGCGGCCGAGACGACGTGGCGGAGCGCGATGGTCGGGTCCGCTTCGCGGGAGACCGACGACGAGAAGGGCGGGTTCATCACCACCACGTCCGCGACATGCCTGCGGTCCAGCAGGTCGTCGATGTGTTCGCCGTCGTGCTGGCTGAGAGGAGCGTCGAACACCGCCTGCAGAAGCATGGTGCGGAACGGGTCGATCTCGTTCAACACCAGCTTCGCACCGGTACATTGCACCATGTGCGCCAGCGCCCCGGTCCCGGCCGAAGGCTCCAGCGCCACGTCGCCGGGCCGGATAGCGGCGGCGAATGCCGTGACATAGGCATAGGGAAGCGGCGTCGAGAATTGCTGAAGCCTGATCTGCGCTTCCGAGCGCCGCGTCTCGGTCGGCCGTGCGCCAGCGCCGGCCGTGAGCATGGCGAGACGGTCGCTCGGGTTGGCGGCAAGCGGCATGTCCCGATCTGCAAGGATCGCGGCGGATTGCACGAGGTCGTAGGCTTGCCGCCAGCTCCACGCACCTTCGGCGTCGGTGCCGCCGATGGCTTGCGTGATCTGTGCCCCCACGCTGGCGGTCGTCAGGCAGCCGGTTTGCAGATCGCGGGTGAGGAGGGGGAGGAGTTGGTCGATGGCCGGGCGGTTCATGGGGATCGGTCCTTTCGCGGGATCAAGGTTCCCCACGAAAAGAAGCCGCCCCTTCCCTTTCGGGGCGGGGCGGCTCCGTCATGTGTCCGGCCGGATCAGGCGGTCTCGGCCGCCATCTCGTTGGCGTCGTCGTCCTCGAACGGCACTTCCTCGGTCCAGCCGTCATCGGCCTCATCGTCGCCCTCGGTCGCGTCCTCCGGGTCCGCCCCGTCGGTCTCCATGCCGCGCAGCTTGCCCTCGCCGAACGCCTCGTAGGGGACGCGCTTGGTCTCGATCTCCATGCCGGGCGGGCACCACGTCTCCACCGCCTCGCGCTGCTCGGGCGTAAGCGTGGCGAAGGGCGCGGCGAAGAGCGACTCAACGAAGTCGACGATCGCGGACTTCTTCTCCGAGGCCAGTCGTGCCGCCTCTTCCGGCAAAGCCAGATCGCGGGCGATGAGGCCCAGCAGGACGCTCTTCTTCAGGCGACCGAAGAACGCACCGCCGGTCGGACGCCACACCGCACGCAGGTCCGGCACAAGCTGGCTGGCGACATGCGCCATCAGCCCTTCGCTGTACCCGAAGCCGGTGGGCTTCACCGCGTCGGCCAGTGCCACCGCGACGATGCGGGATTTCATCCCCGGATCGACGGACCGGAACGCCTCAAAGCGTTCGGGCATGGATTTCCCGTCCGCCCACCATGTCAGATCGAGACCGTCGAACAGCTCGGCCAGCGTCGCAGCGGCCTGCCCGTCCACCTCGTCGGGTTTGGCATGGGGACGATCGGCAATGCTCGCGGTCACGCCGAAGCTGTAGCTGACGGTGCCTGCCCGGCCGAGGAGGTCGGCAATCGTCTTGAAGAGAAGCAGGTCGTGCGCGAGGTCCGGGTCGGAGGCCAGCGCAGTACCAATGACGGCGGCCTGCTCGGTCTTGAGATCGGCCTTGAGCGAGTCGGCGAGGACCAGTGCATCGGCGTCACTTGCGTCACTTGCGTCACTTGCGCGACTGGCGTCAGTCGCGTCGCCGGTCCTATCAGCCTCCGGTTTGCGATCCTGCCGGTCCTCGGGTCGGATCAGGCCCTCGACGGTCTGGATGTCCCCGCGCTCCCAATAGGCGATCACGCCGACACGGCTCAGATCGGTCTCGCTGAAACCCATCGTCAGGCGCTCATACTCCTCGTTCAGTTGCTCGTATTCCTCGTCGATTGCGGCGAGGTCGAGACCTTCATCGGGATGTCCTTCATCCCCGCTGAAATCATCCATCGCGGCGTCGCGCGCCTCGTCGAGTTCCGCGAGACGGTTGGCGATCGCCTCGCAACGCTCGACCGCCTCGCCGGTGGGATCGACTGCGCCGGGATAGACACGACCGAACTCTTGCAGCGTCTTGTAGTCCACATGGCGCATGGCCTGCGCCCAGGCGAAGCCCATCCGCGCCCGCTCGGCCTCGGCATGGGCCTGAAGCTTCTCCATCAGGAGCCGTTCGACCAGCGTCTCATCGGTCAGGATCGAGTCTTCTTCGATGAGATCGGCCACGATGTCGCCGTTCGCGGCGCGGTAGTCGTCGGCCACGAGCCGGGCGATCGCGTCGCCCATCTTCACGCCGCGGTTCCTGAGCTTGTCGCGGATCGTCCACGCCTGCATGTAGCTGCCCTGCATGGCGTCGAAGACGTCCTTCTGGACGGTCTGGTCGGGATGCTCGGCAAACGCCTTCATCGCGTCGAGCGTGATGTCCCGGACGCGAGCGGCCGCACGGATGTCAGGATGGATGCGACCGAACCGCAGGCGGTCGACGACCCGGCGTCGCTCGACGCCGAACATGGCGGCGATGCTCTCGGGGCTGTGGCCGCCCGTCTCCATCATCCGCGCGAACGCTTCGAACTCGTCGAGCGGGTCCATCGCCTTCTGCGTCACGTTCTCGGCCACGGTGATGGCGGTCGCCGCGGCGGTATCATCGGGCAGAGACCGGCACCGAACCCTGGTCCGCATGGTCCACTCCTTCGCTTGCCTGTCATTCACGAGGTGCATGAGCGCCGCGCGGCGACGACCGCCGGCGATGACGCCCCAGACCTTGCCGGTCTTCTGGACGATAAGCGGGTTCAGAAGGCCCAGCGTGGCGATCGAGGCGGCAAGGCTCGCGATGTCGTCGGCCTCGTAGGTCTCGGGCGAGCCTGCTCGGGCGTTCAGGTCGTGCAGCACCAGGTCCTTGATAGCGATCTCGATGTCGGTCAGCTCGGGCGTCTTGGTCATGGGATGATCTCCTGTCTGTCTTTCCCCGGCCTCATGGCCGCACCCGAAAAAAGGCCCCCTCTCACTTTCGGAGCGGGGACCTTGCAGTCGCGAGTGACGGATCGAACGATGCGCTGCCCTACCAGTCCGAGGGAAACAGGATCGTCATCACGCGGTAGGTACGGGCAGGATCATCCGGGACCTCGGAGCCGTATTGCAGGTCGGACCCATCGAAGAGGTCCAGCTTGAACCAGACGGTTGTGCCCTCGACTTCGACCGCGCCGAAGTCGTGGAAGCCGTCCGGGTCGTTGTCGGCCGGGAACTCCGTCAGTCGCCCGATGGCCGCGAGACTGCCCTGGACGAAGGGCATACCCAGCGCATGGACGGCTCTGGTGGTGACGATCTGGCCCGCGAGGACCGGATCGCCCGGCCCAAAGGGTATGGCGAGGCAGGCATTGCGGCGGAAGGCGTCGTTCTGCGCGGCCACCTTGGCGGCGTCAGCGACGTACTCGGCGGTGTGGGTCATAGTTTCTCTCCTTCGGTTCCTGAAAACACGAAGGAAAGGCGCCGCCTTTTACCTTTCAGGCGGGACGTCTCAGCGCTCGGGACATCTCTCCTGGGGAACCGACCGTCGGGGGAATTCCTCGGCTTGAACCTTGTCACTGCCGGCGTGACCATCAGGAACGACCTTGAAGAGTGCGGGTTGGCCTGAAAGCAAGTTCGCATCCCTGAAGAAAGACTACGCCATGCAGAGTCACACCGCCCACGTCGACGGAATCGACATGCGTTGGGAGGAGACTGGATCGGGTGATCCGCTCATTCTGCTCCACGGCATCCCGACCTGCCCGGCCCTCTGGCGCGACGTCGGGCCGCTCATCGAAGGCCGGCGCGTCCTTGCCTGGGAGATGCCAGGCTACGGTGCTTCGATTCCGGAAGGGAAGGACCGCGACATCTCCATCGCGACGCAGGCCGACTACCTCGTGGCGTGGATGCGCAACCAGGGCATCGAGCGCGCGATCCTGGCCGCGCATGATCTTGGCGGGGGCGTGGCGCAAATCGCGGCCGTGCGGCATCCCGAGATGGTCAGCGGCCTTCTTCTCACCAATGCCATCAGCTACGATTCCTGGCCCGTGCCGCTCATCGGCGCGGTCGCAAAACCCGGCTCCATCGCGAAGCACGCCCCCGACGGCTCCTTCCATCAGCTCCTGAAGCTGATGTTCTCGCAAGGCCACGAGACCGATGCCGCCGCCGAGGCGGCGTACGACGCGCACGTGCCGCATTACGACCGCCACGGCGAGGCAGAGGCTTTCGTACGACAGGCGCAATCTCTGAACGTCGAAGATACCAAGGCCATTGCTGATCAACTGCCCACGCTCGGCATCCCGGCACGGATCGTCTGGGGGGACGCCGACGAATTCCAGAAGATCGCGTATGCCGGGCGGCTCGCCGCAGATCTCGGCGCTCCGCTGCGGCGGATCGAAGGGGGGTTGCATTTCACACCGGAAGATCACCCCCGGATCATCGCCGAAGAGATCAACGCGCTGATCAGAACAGTCGATGCCGCCTGACGTCCTGCCTGGTCGCTGCGCACTTGCCAGAACCGAAATAAGCCGGGGAAAGCACGACGGCTGATCGCGCAGCGACGAGCTGCCGATCGCCGTGAGCTTACACCTTAAGTCAGATGCTTTTATCTCTCCTTCAGGACGTCACCGCCCGCGGAACGTCTCCCTGAGGGGACCGGACTATGAAAACCTCGGGCGGGGATCGGACCGTCGCCCCCTGGGTCTTTCAGGGCCGTGGGAAAGCTGGGTCGATCCCCGACTTCGGTTTGGGCCTGAACAGATGAAGGGAAGTCCACGATGTCCCGTATAAAAGGAAAGGCGCAGCCTGAGAGCTGCCGACCGACCGCCTCGGTCGTCGGCATCGACGTGAGCAAGGGATGGCTGAATGTGTTCGTGCATCCCCATTGGGAGCGGTTCCGCGTCGACAATGACCCGGCGGGCATCCGGCGGCTTCGGAAGCGATGCCTGACGGTCTTACCCGAACTGGTCGTGATGGAAGCGACGGGGCGCTATCATCGTATCGCCCATGCGTGTCTCCACGAGGCCGGGCTTCCGGTGGTGGTGGTCAATCCCTACCGATCGCGGCGCTTCGCGGACGTTTTAAGACGCCTCACTGTCCTCGCGCAGGATTTCGATCCAGGCGGTGCAGCATCCGCAATTCGGGTCCTTCAGGACGTGGATCGAAGGGCCGTCCTGTGCCAGCCCGACAGTCGGGGCGGCAACGGCGAAGCTCGCGGCGCAGGCGATCATGGCGCGGCGGGTGAAGGTCATGGGTATTTCCTTTCAGGTCGTCGCGGATGAGCGGTCGGGGCGGGCATTCCCGGCGTCTCGACTGGCGCGCCCAGTCGTCGCAAAGGCCCCCGAGGGTCGGAAGACCATCAGCCGCAGGGCGTTCATCGTGACCAGCACGGTGGCGCCGGTATCGGCGAGGATCGCGATCCAGAGGCCGGTGATGCCGAGCACGGTGGTCACGAGAAAGATCGCCTTAAGCCCGAGGGCGATGGCGATGTTCTGACGGATGTTGACCATAGTGGCCCGGGCAAGGCGGATCTTGGCAGGCACATCGGTCACGCGATTGCGCAGGATCGCCGCGTCGGCCGTCTCGAGCGCGACATCGGTGCCCGAGCCCATGGCGACACCGACATGCGCGGCGGCGAGCGCGGGCGCATCGTTGATCCCGTCGCCTATCATCATCACGCGGGCGTCCGTCGTCAGGTCGCGGATCGCCGTCACCTTGTCTTCCGGCATGAGTTCGGAGCGATGCTCGATCCCGAGCCCCTCGGCGATGGCCTGGGCCGTGCGCGGGTTGTCCCCGGTCAGCATGACCGAAGAGATGCCAAGGTCGCGCAGCTGCGCGACCGCGTCCGCCGCATCAGCGCGCGGTTCGTCCCGCAGCGCGATGAGGCCCTGAGGAACGTCATCGCGCAACACGATGACGACCGTCTTGCCTTCTGCTTCCAAGGCCGACACGCGGTTCCGCAGCTCCTCTGTCAGCGCGCCGCGCTCGTCTGCCAGCCGCGGGGAGCCCACGCTTACGGTCACGCCGTCGATCGATGCCTCAGCACCCTTGCCGGGGAGTGCGCGGCCGCCGCTGACCGCCGCCGGGCCCACGCCCCGCTGATCGGCATCGGCGCAGATCGCCTGACCGAGCGGGTGGCTCGCGCCGTTCTCGACCCCGGCCGCGAGCGCCATGAGGTCGTCCTCGCTCCCACTCAACACCGAAACGTCCGTCACGCGGGGCTTGCCATGCGTCAGCGTCCCTGTCTTGTCGAAGGCGACATGGGTCGTGCGGGCCGCTGCCTCGATCACCGCGCCGCCCTTCATCAGCAGGCCGTTCCGCGCCCCGGTCGACAGCGCCGAGGTGATCGACGCGGGCACCGAGATGACCAGCGCGCAGGGGCAGCCGATCAGCAGCAGCGCCAGCGCCCGGTAGACCCATTCGCCCCAGGCCAGCCCGAAGGCCAGCGGTGGGACCACAGCGACGAGAACAGCGGCCCCGACCACGGCGGGCATGTAGACCCGGCTGAACCGGTCGATGAAGCGTTCGGTTGGCGCGCGGGCGCTCTCAGCCTCCTCCACGAGGCGGACGATGCGGGCGACGGTGTTGTCCTCGGCCGCCTTCGTGACCCGCACGCGCAATAGCGCCTCCGCGTTGATCGACCCGGCGAAGACCTCCGCGCCCGGCTCCTTCAGGCTCGGGACGCTCTCGCCAGTCACCGGGCTCTCGTCGACACCCGACGTACCGTCGATCACCTCGCCGTCGCAGGGCACCCGGTCGCCGGGACGGACCTGAACGACCTGGTCGACCTGGAGCTTCTCGGCCGGAATCTCACGTGTCTTGCCGCCCATTTCGAGCCGCGCCGTCTTCGGCACGAGCTTCGAGAGCGCCCGGATGCTGTCACGCGCCTTGCCGGCCGAGACGCCTTCGAGAAGCTCGCCCACGGCGAAGAGGAAGACAACCAGCGCCGCCTCTTCCGGCTCGCCGATCACCAGCGCGCCGCCGGCGGCGATGGTCATCAGCATCTCGATGGTGAAGGGCATGCCGGCCCGCGTCATGGCGAAGGCACGCTGCGCCACGGGCACGATCCCAACCAGCGTTGCCAAGACGAACGCCCAATGTGCGATCTCCGCCGGAACGACGAGGCGGGACGCCCAGGCCCCGGCAAACAATGCGCCGGTGCCGATCACCAGTCGGCCCTTGGAGGATTTGATCCACGAACTCGGCGCGTGCTCGGCCGGCTCGTCGTTTTCCTCCGACTCGCTGTCGGTCTTCGAGCTCTCCGCATCATCGGGAAAGGCTCCATCCGGCAGGACGAATCCGTCCTTGGGCTTTTCCGGTCGGGCGCCCTTGGGCGCGATGCCGAAGCCGACGCCGCGCACGGCCTTCTCGATCCGGTCGGGCGGTGTCTGTGTCTCATCGAGCGTCAGCCGTAGTCGTTCGGCCATGAGCGCAACATCGACATCCTCGACGCCAGGCAGGCGCTCAACCGCGCCGCGCACCTTGGCGGCACATGAGCCGCAATCCATGCCCGTCACACGCCACTCGCGATGTGCTGGGGTAGCGTGTGCCATGAAGTTACTCCGCCGTGATTCCCGATCACATCCCAATCTAAGACCTACAGCAACTTTAGCTTCAAGACGTGCCGCTATTAAGATTCGCCGGGCGCTAACGCTTCGATTGCCGCCGCGCAGCCATCTGGTCTAGCTTGCGAGATACCTGGTGTGGTCCGGACCCGTAAGAGCGCCGATTTCGAGCGCCACGTTGAAGCTTCGCTTTTCCGTCCTCCGGCGCCGGAGCAGCATCCGCATCGCGTTCAGATCGATCGAAAGGGGTCCCCGAGACGCGATATGCCATCGACCATCGCCTTCATCCAAGCGACGCCACGGTGATGGCCGTCACCATGACGATGGCGAACATCGAAAACACCGCCAATCCCAGCGTGCGGCCCAGATCCCGGTTGGGCCGCGTTACCTTGAGCCGAAGCTCTTCCGCGGTTTCGGGAAATTCGAGAGCGGCCGAGTTCGACTGCCGCATCAAAGCGTGCCGGGCATTCCAGCGACGTTCCTCGGACCGGTTCCAACCGTTGAAGACCAGAATGATGGCGACGATCATGATCATTGAGGAGGGCACCCAGATTGTGTATCCGCCGATGGCTTCATCGGTGAGTGGGGCAAGGCGGACGCCTTGGTCTGTCGCGCCATAGGGCGCGATCTCCTTCAATGTCGTCAGCGAGCCCAGCAGGATGTTCGAGAGGATGACGATAATTCCACTGAGGAGTCGGGCGCCACGCCGCATTCCCTCGGGGGGATCGCGCGGGTCGAGTAATAACGCGAAAAACCAGAGCCCCGCCGCGGCCATCCCGAAATGCGCACCGATCTCGATGACCGCGTTTCGCTGCGCGAATGCGAAGAGGGCCGGCACCTGCCAGACGTAGAGGGCTGCGACGAGTAGGGCGGTTGCGGCCCATGGGCTTCCAAAGACACGCCCGGCCGGGTGGTGCGCCACGGATACGAGTTGCCTTCGCAGACTGCGCGGCAGTCCCGCTCGCCAGACGCCCCATGGCTGCGCGATAACGATCAACATGGGACCGAGCAGCCGGATCAGAAGATGATTGATCTGGTGGACAGAAAAGAACAATTGGCCAAGCGATGGCGGCATCGGTCAGGCGTTGCGCGCTCATGCGGCGATACGTTCGAGAAAGATCGTCACGATGAGCGCGAGCAACCCGAAGGCCACGGCGAAGCCCGAGGCGTAGTGCGCGATGTCCAGCCGGTCGCCACCACGTTTTTTCGCGAGCCGGGCGCCCCATCAGGCCCCTCCCATCATGCCTGCAAGCATGATCATTCGGACCTTTTTGAGGTGAGACGGTGAAAACCGGTTCGGCCTGACGCAGACCGATCCAGTCCGAGGGCAAGCAGCCACACGGCGATGCCAAGAGGGGGAAGCACCCAGTCATCCGCGCGAGCGTAGAGCGTGGCAGGCAAAGCCGCGGGCAAGCTGGCATCAATGATCCCGGTCTTTTCCAGCCCGAGCGATTGGATGATGGTTCCTTTCGCGTCAATCACCGCCGAGATGCCCGTATTCGCGGCGCGGATCACCGGCAGGCCCTCTTCGACGGCGCGCATGCGGGCCGCCGCGAGGTGCTGTTCCGGACCGATGGACGTTCCGAACCAAGCATCATTGGTGGCGTTGAAGATCCAATCGGGACGGATCGCATCGTCCACGACATGGCCAGGAAAAATGATCTCGTAGCAGATCGAAGCGGCCAAGAGCGGCAGGCCCGGGATCGCGAGCGTTCTCGGGCCAGGCCCGGGCGTGAAGTCGCCACGCCCCTTGGTCAGGCGTTCCACCGACAACCAGTCCCTGAACGGAACATACTCGCCGAAGGGTACAAGGTGATGCTTGGCGTAACCGGTCACGGCTGCACCGGACCCGTCGTAGGCCTGGATCGTATTGAAATAGCGCTGCTCGGGTCCATGCGTGGTCCGATCGGGGGCGCCGGTCAGGAGACGACGTCCGTCGGGAAGCGCGTTCCCGATGCGATCTCTCGCGTCCGCGTTCTCGTCCAGAAATCCCGGATAGGCCGTCTCTGGCCAGAGCACTACGTCGACAGGCCCGCCTTTCGTAGACAGATCGAGATAGCGCGATAAGGTCGCTGCAGCGTTGCCGGGATCCCATTTCTCTCGTTGGGGCACGTTGCCTTGGACGATACGCACCGAAACACCGGCAGGCATCGGCAGAGGCTGAGCAGTGCGGACTATCCCCATCGTCCACACGCCAACCACGACAAGGCCCGCAAACAAGAGCGACGCGTGGCGCGAGCTTCCTCGCGATGCAATCGACTGCGCCATAAGGGCGCTCGCAAGGAGCACAAGAAATCCGAGGCCGTAACTGCCGATCCAGGCGGCGGGCTGGCGAAGCGCAGCATAGTCCGTCATCGCATAAGCCGCGAGGTTCCACGGAAAGCCGGTCAGCACATGGCCGCGCAGCCATTCGGTCGCTGTCCAGCATGTCGCGAACAAGACCGCCGCGGCCGGTCCCCGAATCCGGGTCCATTTGCGGAGGAATGCGAATGCCGTGGTGGCCAGGACCGGGAAGACCGCAAGAAGCGCGCTAAGGCCTATGACGGCCGGGATCGCAAGCGCTCCAAAACGCTCGGCATCCACCTGAAAGCTCTCACCGATCCAGGAAAGCCCGATCCCGAAATAACCGAGACCAAAAAGCCATCCCATCGCTCCGGCCGCCAAGGGCAAGTGGCCTCGCACCAGCAGAAACAATGCGCCGTAGGCGACGGGAACGAGGACGATGATCGAATAGGGCGGCAGCGTCAGAACCGCCGCCGAACCTGCCGCGAATGCCGCAACGCCACGTGACGAAGCCCTGAGGCGGACGACCTGCTTCGGACCACGCCTCATCAAGCGTCCGATCAAGTCGCGTCCGACTGCCGGCGGACCGGATGATACGACCAGAGCAGAAGCATGACCAAGCCACAAAAGATCGCCGTGTCGGCAAGGTTGAAGGCGGGCCAGTGTGCCCCGCCGACATAGAAGTCGAGAAAGTCGGTAACGCCGCCGAACCTAAGCCTGTCCGTCACGTTGCCAATCGCGCCGCCCAGGATCAGCCCGTAGCCGATGGCATCACCCAGCCGTTCGGCCCGGAACGCGCGGACCGCAAGCCAGGCGATGATGGCCAGAGCCAGCGCCACCAGGGCGAAGGACGGCACGTCATCCAGCAGGCCGAAGCTCACGCCGGTATTGCGGTGAAAGGTGAGGTTGAAACCGGGAGCGACGGCAAGGCCGCTGGCGAGGATTTCAGCGTTCGCGGCGGCTAGCGCCTTCGTTGCCTGATCGAGTGCGAATGCCGCTACGGCAACGCCCCCTGCAATGGAGAGATAAGAACTGGAAGATTTCATTGCCGTCATCCCAGCCAAACGTCCAGGAAGAGCATTAGGACCAGGCCTATGGCCAAGCCAAGCGTCGCGCGGTTCTGATGCCCGCTGCGATGGGTCTCGGGAATGATCTCGTGGCTGATGACGTAGAGCATCGCGCCGGCCGCAAAGGCGAGACCCCAGGGCAGAAGCGGCTGGGACCACGTGATGATCCCGGCGCCCAGAAGGCCGCCCACCGGCTCCACCAGGCCGGTCAAGGCCGCGATGCCCCATGCGCGGGCCTTGGGATAACCTTCGCCGAGGAGCGACACAGCGACCGCCAGCCCCTCTGGCGCGTTTTGCAGTCCGATCCCGATCGCGAGCGGCAAACCACCGGACAACCCGTCCGCGCCGAAACCCACACCGACCGCCAGACCCTCGGGGAAATTGTGGATGGTGATCGCGATGATGAAGAGCCAGACGCGCCGCAACGATGCCGCTTCCGGTCCCTCGCGCCCGGTCCTGAAATGCTCGTGCGGCAGGCGCTCGTTCATCAGTGCGACCGCACCCATCCCGAGCAGGATCGAGACGCACACGATGGCGGCGGGCATCGCGCCGTTCTCGAACATGGGCTCGGCCGCATCCAGCGCGGGAATGATCAGCGAAAAGAAGGACGCTGCCAGCATCACGCCGGCCGCGAAGCCGAGTGCCATATCGCGGGTGGCCCGGGACGGCACCCGGCCGAAAAGCACCGGCACGGCACCGATGGCGGTCAAAGATCCAGCGGCGAGGCTCCCGAAGAAGCCGAGTGCGATTGCGGACAACTCGTTCATAGCCTCTCCCGAGAAGACACTGAGGTCGAATGAAACAGTGAGGTGAGCATCCCCGCGTCGGAGCAGGCCGCAAAGCGCCTCTCAGTCACATCCAGGTGACGAGGCAAGACATCCGCGAGTATCTTTTCTAGGCTGCTGCAATGCTTCGTGTGAAGCTCAGAAACACCAAAGACTTCCGGGAGCGGATTTTCAAAATGCTGACCAGACGCCATTTCCTTACAACGACCGCCGCGATGGTCTCCGCAACGACCGCCGGGCCGGTTCTTGCGAGTACCTGGGCGACGGAAGCTCAGAAGATCGCCTGGGACGCGCAGGTGACACCGCCGGACTACGTTCCGCGCATGACGAACCCTTGGGGCCTGCACCCGCGCCTGCTGCCGCAGCGGGTCGAGGCGCGGCCGGGATTGGTGCCTGGAGACATCCATGTCGATGCAACGGCACGGTATCTCTACCATATCGAAACGGGCGGAACGGCCATGCGCTATGGCGTGGCCATCGGTCGGGGCGGTCTTTACGAGCCGGGCACTTACACGATCCGGCGCAAGGTGGAATGGCCACACTGGACCCCGACGCAGGCGATGGTCGAAAGGGAGCCGGACCTCTACGCCCAGTACGAGGAGGGGATGGAACCCGGTCCTCAAAATGCACTCGGGTCGCGCGCACTTTACCTCTATGTCGGTGATCGCGACACATACCTTCGGATCCACGGCACGCCATATCCCCGCTCGATCGGCAGCCGGGCAAGTTCGGGGTGCGTGCGCATGGTCATGCCCCATATCAACGACCTCTACGAGCAGGTCGAAACCGGGGTAACGGCCTTTCTCTATCCAGCCGAAGGCGACGGGCCGGTCACAGCGCACAGCTGATCATTTCCTGCACCCTTGCAAACCGCGCTTTCCAGCAGGGGCGGGGATGCATCGATCCTCCCGTTCCTTGCTTGCGGCCGTCCAGGCAAGGAACGGCGCTGACTGGGCTCGATATGTTGGTTTCTGACGTAGAAACAGGCCCATTCACGAGCTCGCAGCCTGCGCCGTGGCCTGAGTGCAGATCGGGCGTCCTTCAGGCGTACGGAGCGGCAGCATGGTCGTCTCGACCGGCCCGACATGCCGGTACCAGTAGCACCCATCCCCGGGCCGCAGACGCACCGATTGCAGATCCTGATATGGGGCGGCCAAGGTGCTCAGCTGCGTCAGCACCTCCTGGGATACGGCTGGCTCCGGGTCCCTGCTATCACTGGATGGAACAGCACAGCTTCCGAGCGCCAGTAGCCCTGCAAATAGGATAATCTTCTTGTTTGTGGCCCGTTCTTGTAACATCGATCAGTTTCCTTCTTCGCTTGTAAAGAGGTCCGCCGAGCCGTCATTGCGGCTGGAGAAAACATCGTCGATCCCGATCACTTGGGCCAAAGCTTTGCTGGCAAAAAGGAAGACAATAGCGGTCGCCATCGCGGTAAAAAGAACTCTCACGGTTCAGAGCCTTTCGCGAATGCTGGATGCAAAATCGCTGGAGAGTGCGTCCTTGAGCCGCGCACGCGCCTCAATCAGCTGTTTTAAGCTCGCGCCGTCCTGCGTTTCGTGCTCGATGGCTTCCGCAAGTCGCCCATTGGACAGCGGATCGGTAGGACGCCCATCCACGCGCACTTCGTAGTGCAGGTTCGGCCCCGTCGCCGTTCCGGTAGCCCCGACTTGTCCGATCATATCGCCGGCCGAGACACGCTGACCTTTGGCAAGGCCATCCGGCACCGCGCTTAGATGCGCATAGCGGGTCATGGTTTCCGTACCGTGGGCGATTTCGACGACGCGACCGTAGCCGCCCCGGCGACCGGTGAAAGCAATACGCCCTGGCGCCGTCGCACGTACCGGCGTCCCGCGTGGCGCCGCGAAATCGACACCGGTATGCATGCGTACATTGCCATAGATGGGATGCTTGCGCCGGCCGAAGACGGAACTGAGCCGCGACCCCGCCACAGGCTGGGCAAAGACACGAACCACTTCCCCGTCGAGATAGATCGTGGCGCTGCCCGTGCCATCCTCGGGCCAGACAATTTCGTAGCGCCCCATCCCGAGATCGAGCGCAGCGAAAGTAATTTCCGGTTGTCCGATGATCTCATCATCCAGGCGCGCCTCGCGCCAAAGGATTTGCAGCGTTTCGCCGCCACTGAGATCACGGCGGAAATCTAGGGTGCCAGCCAGGATTTGCGCCAGATCGACGGCGAAACGCTCCGGGATTCGTGCCTCGTCGAGCGCTGCGAAGAGTGAGCTTGTGATTTGGACCTCCCTAACCAGGGTGGCGGTTTCCGGTTCGGGGGTTACGACACGGATCTCGGGCTGGCCGCCGAAGATCGCTTCGATCCGCATGCCGTCCTCGACGTCAAGCAAAACGCTGCGCAGGATGCCACTAGGCGCCGTAGTGACCGTCACCCCATAGCCCGGACGCAGGCGCCGGAGATCATATTCGACTCCGAGCGCCAGCGCCGCTTCAACGCGATCCGCCTTGGCAAGGCCGGCTTGCGTCAGCAGCGCGTCGAGTGTCTCGCCGGAGGCAATTTCGCGCGACCATATGATCGGCTGAGGAACGGCCCTGAGCGGGGGATTCCCGGCTATCGGCAGGGCCTGTGCTTCTGTCGGAAAAGCCAGGGATAGGGTGTCGAAATCCCGGCTCGGCACCGCGAGGGCGGTATCGAACGCAACGGCGTCCAGCTGTTCCGGAAACGCGACAGGCCCGGCCATCCACAGAGCCGCCTCGGCCGGCCCCGGCGCGGCCGGCTCGCTCTTGGCCCTGCCGGTCGGCACCATAGCCATCGTTATCGCACCGCCGGTCATCGCCAATCCTGCGGCCCAGTATTTCAACCTCATCATGCCCCCTTTGCTTCTTCTTCATTCATTGCGCGGCGAATTTTCGGCACCGCGAATTCTCTCGGTTCGTGGTAGTCGATGGTGGTCACGAAGCTCCCCTGCGCGTCGAACAGGAAGACACTCGCCGTGTGGTTCATCGTGTAGTCGCCATTGTCGGTCGGGACCTTTTCGTAGGTTGCCCGAAAACCTTCGACCGCCTGGTCTATCTGCTGCTCCGTACCAGTCCAGCCGCGGATCGCCGGGTGGAAATAGTCGACGTACTCCGCCATTGCCTCCACGGTGTCCCGCTCCGGGTCGACCGTGATGAAGACAACGTTCAACTGCTCGGCATCCCCGCCCAATGCGTCCAGCCAGCCAGAGATGTCCGCAAGCGTGGTCGGGCACACGTCGGGACAATAGGTGAAGCCGAAGAAGGCCATGGTTGGCGATCCGATCAGCGTCTCCGGGCCGACCGCGCGACCGTCCTGATCCGTCAAACTGAACTCCATCGCGGCGAGTGGCAGCGGACGCGCGCCGACGGGTTCCGACGCACCGGGACCGCCAACCTGCCACCAGCCCGCAAAAAGCGTCAGGCCGAGAATACCGCAGCCTGCGACGCCGCCGCCGACAAGAGTACGCCGCCGCATCAGCCGTTCGGCCCGCGGGCAGCGACGCCGAGGACCGACACTTCGACTGTTACCTCGCCGCCGTCGGAGAACATGAAGGTGAGCGGGAAGGTCTCGCCTTCTTCCATCGGACGCTGCAACTGCATCAGCATGGCGTGCAGCCCGCCGGGCTCCAATACGACGATCTCGTCCGGTGCGATGACGATCTCGCCCACCTGACTCATCGAGCTCACGCCCCGGTCGTCGGTGGAGGTCAGGTGAATCTCGGGCCTCACGGCAAGGCCTGTCCGGAGCCCGGTCAGCGTAACTGCCTCGTCGCCCGCGTTGCGGATCTCCATGTAGGCCGCGCCGGGTCGGCCGGTGCCGATGGAGGCCCGCGACCATGCATTCTCGACGACGACATCTCCGGATCCGGCACGTGCGGACGTTGCGAGGCCGAAGGGTAGGGTCATGGCCACAAGCATGGCGATAAGGATGTACTTCATTTCGGGTCCTTCTCGGTTATCGGTCGCGCGTCCCGCCAGGTCAGCTTTCAGCCGCCGCGACTTCCGCCGCGACCAGCGCCCGGAGTTCCGCCTCTCCGAACGGATCGAGCGGTTTGCCGTTGACGAAGAAGGTCGGTGTTCCACGCACGCCCACGGTCTCCACGTCCGCGCGGTCCTGGTTGAGAATGCCAACGACATCCGGCGCCAGAATTTGCGTTTCGGCGGCTTCGGCGTCGAGACCGGCCGACGCAGCGACCTTGAGGATTAGCCCCGGTTTTGGCGCGCCATGCGACGCCCAGCGGGGCTGCTCGCGCAGGAGCGCCTCCAGTACCGGCTCGAAAACGCCCTGCATTCTTGCCGCCTCCAGGACGCGGATGGCCTCTTCCGAGGCCTCCCCGTGGAACGGCGTGTATCGGATCGCGACACGGACGGCATCGCCATGCTCGGCCATAATGTCCTTCACCACGGGGTAGAAGGCGCGGCAGGCCTCGCAGGCCGGATCGAAGAACTCGACGATGGTGACGGGCGCCTCTTCCGGACCGAGGATCGGCGAATGGGGGCGCAGCAGGGCCTCGGCCATGTCGGGGGCCACGGGCGCGGCGTCGGCGACGGGCGCAGGACGGGTTGCGAACCAGGCCGCGACAGCGAAGACGGCGAGAGCGAGCGCGAGTGCGCCGAGAAGCAGGGGTTTGCGTGTCATCTCTTGGTATCCATGAGCGAAGCGGCCGAGAGGCCGGCGATGAGTGCGAAGGCGAGAAGCGACAGAAGCGGAATGGGTATGCCAAGGATGAGTTGGTCGGCGTCGGTGCAGGACGGTCCCGTCGCGGTGCAGGGCTGGATGCGCTCGGGGACGAGACCGGCGTAGAGCCCCAGATGCCAGAGCGCGACGGCGCCGCCGGAGAGCGCGAGCGCGATGCCATAACGCCCGACGCGGCGGTCCTGGCACCACAGCCCGAGGCCCAGAACGATGGGCAGCGGGAACATGAAGGCGCGCTGATACCAGCACAGAAGGCAAGGCATCTGACCCAGCACCTCGCCGATGAACAGCACGGCAAGCGAGGCGGTCAGCGCAACGATCCATGCGCCGGCAAGCGCGGCGTCGGCAGAAAGCCTCTGCGTCATCGAGCGATCCGCTCCCGCAGATCGGCGACGATCTCCTCTGCCGGCGTGCCGTACGCCCACGACGTCACGAACCCCGCCTCGGGGCCGAACAGGAACAGCTGCGACGAATGACCCATCGTGTAGCCGTCCGGTGCGGAGGCTTCTTCGACCTTCTCGTAGAAGATCTTGAGTGTGTTCGATGTCTTCGCGATCTGGTCGGGCGTTCCGGTCAATCCGAGGATGCCTGCGTCGAAGCGCGGTACGAAGTCCGCCAGCGCCGCCGGCGTGTCGCGCTCCGGGTCGATCGAGATGAAGAGCGGTTGCACCTGCTCCGCGTCTTCCCCCAGATCGTCCATGACCGCCGCGACCTCGGAAAGCGTGGTCGGGCAGACATCCGGACAGTTGGCGAAGCCAAAGAAGACGATCATCCACCGGCCCGCGAAGTCCTCCTGCGTGCGAAGCATTCCTTTATGATCTGTCAGCTCGAAATCCGCTCGAAAGGTGAGCTCCCCATCGGTCCGCGCCAGATCTGCGCGATAATCGCCCCAGAGAAGAAGCCAGACAAACGCAAGGGCGGCAACACCGGCCAGCGCCCAGAGCGCTTTACGAATAAATGTCAGCGTCATGTAGATCGCCTGCCCGCCGTTCTTGGTTAACGACCCGGGTACATCCTCTAGCCACTGAAGGTTCAACCACTTTCACCGAGATTGTGGTGCGCTGTCACGTGCATGTGAAGGCTTGGCCCGCCTTGCCAATCCACGCTCAAAAACCTACCAAGACTTGACGTTTTACGGAGGCACAGATGCTGACGATCGGCGATTTGGGGAAAAAGACCGGCACGAAGGTGCAGACGATCCGCTACTATGAGCAGGTCGGGCTGATGCCGGAGCCGGGCCGGACTGAAGGTGGGCAGCGCCGCTATACCGATACCGAACTTGACCGGTTGTCCTTCATCCGACACGCGCGACAGCTGGGTTTATCGCTCGATGCAATTCGTGAGTTACTGGATCTCAGCGACCATCCCGATCGGCCCTGCCAGGAGGCAGACGGGATTGCGAGACGACAGCTTAAGCAGGTGGAGCGGCGGATGGCCCGGCTCGAAGCGCTACGTACCGAGCTTCAACGAATGGTGCACGAATGCAGCGGCGGAAGCACGGCAGATTGCCGGGTGCTCGAGGTCTTGCGCGACCACTCCGAGTGCCTGACGGATCATGAGGAAATCGGGGCGTGAGATTTCGCGATCGGAATTACCTGCCTTGCTGGTCCGTTCGTGCGTCCGGAAAAAGGCGCATCGTATGAGCGAGAAAATCGAACCGCGAGACGCCAGGCAACGCCGCATCCTCTGGATCGTCCTGATCCTGAACCTCGCCATTGCCATAGGCTTCTTCGGCACGGGCGCTGTCGGCGATTCCTCGGCCCTGATCGCCAACGGGCTCGATAACACCTCCGACGCCTTCGTCTACGCTCTCAGCCTCTTTGCCATGTCCCGATCCGACCGATGGAAACGCATCGCCGCGACCGTTTCAGGTAGCCTCCTCATCCTCTTCGCCGTGGGGATCCTCTTCGATGCAGGGCGACGGTTCCTGGAAGGATCGGACCCCCTTGGTCCCATCATGATCGTGATGGCGGTGATCGCGGCGGCGGTGAACCTGGTCTGCGTGATCCTGCTGCGTCGCATCCAGGAACCGGACGTAAACGTGCGCGCAGCCAACACCTTCAGCCTGAACGACTTCGTGGCCAATCTCGGTATCCTCGTCGCGGGCGGGCTGGTGGCCTGGCTTGGCAGCAATTGGCCCGACCTCGTCGTCGGCGTGGCGGTGGCGGCGGTCGCCGCCTGGGGCGGCGTCGACATCCTGCGGGATGCCCATGGCGAGCACCACAAGGCCGTCCACGACGATTCGGTTGGATAGCAGAGAACCCGCCTGACATGCCTGCCGTAATCGCATATCCGCTGGCCGCATTGGCTGAGATCGCCGGCTGCTTCGCAATCTGGGCATGGTGGCGCCTCGGGGCCGCTCCACTTTGGCTGGTGCCGGGCATCCTTTCGCTCGTGATTTTTGGATGGCTGCTCGCTCAGGTCGAGACCGCCACGGCGGGACGCGCCTTCGCAGCCTATGGCGGCATCTATATCGCAGCGTCGGTTCTCTGGATGTGGTTGGCCGAGGGGCAGCGCCCGGACAGATGGGACGTGATCGGCACCGCAATCTGCCTCGCTGGCGCAACGGTCATCCTGATGGCCCCGCGCGGCACATGACGAACAGGGCTTGAAGCTACAGCTACTGTAGCCAATACATCCCTCCTCGAACGATTCGAGGAGCCTTTCCGTGCCGCACGATCACAGCCATGCCCATATCGATCCCGAGTCCGGCGACCGTCGCGTCTCCATTGCGATCTGGGCCAACGGTCTTTTGACCGTCGCGCAGATCGTCGGCGGCATCCTGTCAGGCAGTCTCGCTCTGATTGCCGACGCCCTGCATAACTTCTCGGACATGGCCTCGCTGGTGATCGCATTCGCGGCGCGAAAGATCGCCCGGCGACCGGCTGACGAACGGATGACCTTTGGCTACGGCCGGATCGAGATCGTGGCCGCGCTGATCAACTACACCACGTTGATCCTCATAGGCTTCTACCTGATCTACGAGGGCGGAATGCGGATGATCGACCCGCCCGAGGTCGCAGGCTGGACGGTCGTGATCCTGGGAGGGGTTGCGCTGGTCGTGGACACGCTGACCGCGGTGCTGACCTATTCCATGCAGAAGGGCAGCGTGAACATCCGCGCCTTGTTCCTGCACAACCTCTCCGATGCGCTCGCGTCGGTCGCCGTGATCGTCGGCGGGTCGCTCATTATCCTCTACGACATTCGGTGGGTCGATCCGGCGATCACGATCGGCATCGCGCTCTACATTCTCTACCTGGCCTTCACCGAGATCGGCGGTCCGATCAGGACGCTCATGCTGGGCAGCCCGCCAGATCTGGATTGTGACGCCGTGATCGAGGCGATGCGCGAAATCGAGGGGGTGGAGGATGTCCATCACGTCCATCTGTGGCAGATGCAGGAGCATGAGGCGGCCCTCGACTGTCATGTGGTCATGACCGACGAGGGCTGGAGCCGCCTCGAAGAGGTCAAGGCGGATCTCAAAGGAAGCCTGACGGATCGCTTCGGGATCAACCATTCGAGCCTGGAATTCGAGCATACGGATCACGCGCACAAAAATGCCGATCTCTATGGCCATGGCGATGCAGCGAACGGTTCCGATCGGAAAGAAGCCTCGCACCCGTAGTCATCGCGTGCTGTCGGAGCACACGAGATCACGATTCGTCTTCCAGGGGTTGGCAGCTGCACAAGTTGCGCCCAGCCGTGCACCCTACAGAAAATTCTAAAGACGCAAGGAGCAGGAATAATGCGCAGGACCCTAAGCAGACGCGATGCCATTCGGTCCCTCATGGGAACAGGTATTGGCCTGATTGCAGCACCAGCAATCGGACAGGAACTCGAGAGACCTGACGTGGCAAGGCAGGCCATCAGGCGGAACACGTCTTCGTTCCGGGTGGAAAGCTGGCAGGAGCATTTCGACAACCTCGATCACGGCGTGATCCTGTGTGATACCGTCTCCCGGGCGCTGCAGTTCTGGTCGGAAGACGAGAGTGTCTACAAGCTCTACCCGACCAGCGTTCCGATGAGCGAGGATCTTACCCGCCGGGGCTATACGCGTGTTGTCTACAAGGATCCTGCTCCGGACTGGGCTCCGACACCTTCCATGCTTGAGCGCGACCCGACCTTGCCAGAATATGTCGGCCCAGGCCCAGAAAATCCCCTCGGTATCCGCGCCCTCCGGCTGAGTTGGCAATACTATCGCATCCACGGCACCAACGATACTCGGAAGATCGGACGGCGGTCCTCTAACGGCTGCATTGGCCTGTATAACGAACAGATCGTCGAACTTTACGAACTGGCGGAAGTAGGCACACAGGTGAAGATCATATAGCGAAAATGGCCGCTGAAGGACTTGGCATCATTACTGCTTCGGCCTTCGAGCCGAGGCACCGAAGCCTTGTGGCCAAAATCGCCAATACTCCGTCATGCCACCGCATAGAAAGATTATCATGATTGTCGTCGCCACCCTCTTAATTGGGATCGTCTGGGGCATCCGCAAGGCCTCTCGCAGGGGAGGCAATCGTCTCGACAAGCTGCAGCATGCCACCGCCGCCGGGATTGCCGGAACCCTTGTGGGGCTGGTGTTAACCATCTTCGTCGAACGCATGCTTTGATGTAAAAAACTAGCTCCTCGAAAGGCGGGTAAACATGACGAACCCGACAAAAAGGAGCGGCTGGTGAAGCAGGTAGATGGGCAAGGTTCTTTGGCCTGCCCATGTCAGAGACTTGATGGAAAATCTGCCGGTAGTCTGTGGCATTGCATTCCGCATCCCCTGCTTGGCAACGAAGAATTGCGCAAAAGCGATGCCGGCAAGTGTCACGCCAAACCACGGGAACACGGGAACGAAGTCGTTTGCAATTGGCGGGTCGGCGGCAAAGCCTATCCACGCAATCGCTCGGGGGTCGAAGGCCGACGTTTCGAGAAGGAATGGTGCAGCGAGAACCACAAGTGATGCAAGGAAGACCAGGCTGGTCGGCAGCCGCAGAAAAGCGAGGCCAAGCAGGGATGCCAAGGCAATCGCATGCAGGATACCAAAGTAGATAAACTCTTCCGGAAACAGAAAATATGTAATTCCTGAAATCGCGGCTGCTGCCGCGACGAGTTTGGCAAGGCGCTTGAGAAACTTGCGCCATCGGGTCCGGCGGCAGTGAGCGAGGACAAGGCTGACGCCAGCCAGAAACATGAAGGAGCCGGCGAGGGCACGAGCGAAGAGCGTGACCGGCCCGCTGAACATGAACGAAGAGGGAATGAACCCGAAGAAGGTCAAATCCCAGCCGAAATGATAGATGACGACCCCGATGATGGCCAAGCCACGCCACACATCAATGAAGATGTATCGCGATGGAACGGCAGGCCCAGCTTGGGTCTCTGTCGCGGCAGAAATCGCTTCTTCTGGATTCGACGACATCAATTCCGCCGACAGTGAGGAAACCGGATGTACGTCATGCTTTCCGACACGAAATTTCCCGAACAGGATACCCTAAAAAATCCATGGCTGAAATGCCCACAAGACCGACAATCATGAAGAGCGCAGCAATCGGACCCACTCGACTGTTCCAACAAGTCTTTGTATGGGACTCTCAAAGGTGTCGCCCCAACCTTTGCGCCGCTCCAGCGCAGGACAGGGACCGCCGAGCTACCAATTCGCATAGTTGCTTATCGGCTTTGTACTCTTCTTATTTCAGTTTTCCTCTTCCTGATCCGGCAGGTAGCGCGGGACGATCGGCAAGAGTGCCTTGGTGGCGTCGTTGAGGCGCGCCGTTGCGTCATCCGGCGTTTCGTTTTGCAGGATCGGCGTGGTCAGACGCACCAGCCCGGTATCGGTCCGACCGGTGAAGGTCCGGTCCCAGAGCGTGTAGAGCGCCGCCGAGAAATCGTCGGTCAGCATCCGGCCCTGCTGTTCGAACCAGTAATAGACCATCATCCGGCTTTCGCCCAGCTGGATGATCGCACGGTTGAGCGGCACGGGACGCTCGGCGCCGATCTCCTGGGAGATGTCCGTGCGCTCTAGCCAGGCGATTTCCCATCCGGCGCCGGGCAGGCAGACTTCGGGCGAATGAACGCCGCCGTCATCCTGATCGGCATACCACGTCATGAAGAGGCCGACCTGTGCCGCGGCCCCGGTGCTTGCGAGGTTGATGGAGTGATAATCGTCGGCCGCGAGGATCGTGGCCACGCTGTCCTCGAGCGTCTGGGCCGGGCCCACCTGCTGCCAGTCGCCGATGCTGCGCGGGAAGGTCGCGAAGCTCTCGCGGTCGGGGATCACGGCCTGGCGCTCGGGCGTGGAGATCGCGACGAGGGCGCCCACCAGGAAGATGATGGCCGCGGTGATCAGCGGGCGGGAGGGGCGGACCAGCACGATCCGCTTGGCCTGCGTGCCGAGCCCGTCGTAATCGAGGTCGAGCGCCTGGCTCAGCGACATCTTGACGGGGTGCAGAAACAGCATCAGCCGCGCCAGCACGAAGAGCAGGATGACGCAGGCCACAAAAATCACCCAGCCTTCGAAGAAATGGCTGAACCCCTCGATCCAGTCGAGGCCATAGCGATCCACGATCACCCCCGAAATGGCGATCCTCACCGAATTCATGAAGACCGTGATGGGTGCCGCCGAGAGCAGCAGCACCGCCTTGTGCCACATCGGGCCGCGATAGAGCACAGCGAAGATGTAGGAGAACGACAGGATCGGGAACAGGTAGCGCAGGCCGGAACATGCCTCGGCCACGTGCAGCTTGAAGACGCCCAGGTCGATGATGTTGCCTTCAAGGAAGACGGGGATCGACATGAGCTTGAGAAACCAGACGCCGAGCTCGGACGAGACCACCTGCAACTGGGTCGACAGGCCGTAATAGAGGATGCCCGGCAAGGGCAGCATGTAGACGAGATGCAGGACCGACGGCCAGAATTTCCGCCCCGTCCGCCAGCCGAAACTGATCAGCAGCACGCCGCCCACCCACACGATCGTGGCATAGGCGACGATGTCGGCGATGTTGGCCAGCCGGCCGAGCGCCCCCATGAGGAGCGCCAGGCCGATGACCGCAACGCCGATCCAGCGGTCGGTCTTGGGGCCGGGATCGACCGGGATCTCCTTCAGGTGCCGCAGGAAGAGAAAGCCCGACAGGACCGGGATCAGGGGGCCGTGGCTGTATTCGGGCAATTGCCATGCGTCGGCCAGTGCGCGCAGCCCCGGCGCGAAGAAGATCGCCGCGGCGATCGTGGCCAGCGTCAGCCAGATCAAGCCGGGATGCAGAAGGCCCCGGTTCTGCGTGCCCTTGGACAGCTCGGCAAATGACATGAGAAAAACCTTCGTCTCTTTGATCGTCACCAACATACGTCGTCGCGGGAGAAGGGGATCGAAAATCTCCCCGACCCAACCTCTTGCCGGCCTTCTGGCAAGCGCTGTCGCAAGGTTGCGAGGGGCTCGGGCCCCGAATCCGTTCTTGCGTGGCCTGCTTTCGCATCTTAGCCCGGCATCGGGCAATCCTTTTGCTCGAAAGCCTCGTCACAATCTTGCTAGATATTCCGGTCCCTGTGGAAGGGCCCCTGTATCGTGGGCGTCTTTTTCTCCCGTTTCAGGGCCAGTTCACCTTTGCTTATTATCGTTTGCGGCAGATGCTGATCGGCTACGCATGGGTCTCGAAGGTCCACGGAAGCCAATCGCTCGACCTCCAGCGGGACGCCCTGATTGCCGCGGGCGTCGGCGAGGACCAAATCTACTCGGACTGAGCCTCCGGCAAGAAGGACGAGCGGCCCGGTTTCGAGGCGTGCCTGAAGGCCCTCCGGGACGGCGACGTGCTGGTGATCTGGAAGCTCGACCGCATGGGGCGGAGCCTGCACCATCTGGTGAAGACGGTCTCGGGCCTATCCGAACGCGGCGTCGGCCTGAAGGTACTGACCGGCCAGGGCGCGCAGATCGACCCGACCACCGCCCACGGGTGGCTGTCCTTCGGCATTTTCGCATCCCTCGCCGAATTTGAGAGTGAACTGATCCGGGAGCGGACCATGGCCGGGCTCGCCGCCGCACGCGCGCGGGGGCGAAAGGGTGGCCGCAAGTTCGCGCTGACCAAAGCTTAGGTGCCCATGGCACAGGCCGCGATGGCCGACCGGGACACCTCCGTCTCTGAGCTGTGCAGGGAGCTGAAGATCAGGCCAGTGACGCCCTACCGCTACGTCGATCCAAAGGGAGGGCTACGCGAGGCCGGGAAACATGTCATCGCCGCTTAGCGTAGGATTTCACACTCTCCCGCAAAGGACCCCCCGGTGCACTTGATCGAGACCCCCGGAGACGGCACGCCGATGCGACTGGTCTTGATCCCCGGTCAGGGCGGGTTTGCCGCGCTCGGCGGCGACGATCTTGATGACGAGATCGACCCGATCGCGTGGATCGTTCGGCATCCGGCATCGACGTTCTGGTGGTGAGCGAAGGCGTGGAGCGAGGATGGAGGGTCCGGGCCGGCCATCGGAGCTCGCGCTACACGATGCGACTCTCGGTCTTGCCGGTGGTTCGGTGACGCCTCAGCCCGGCGCGTCGGACTTCAGCGCGGCCTCGTCCCCGAAATACCGGATGTAGCGGTTGAGGATAAGTTGGTACTCTGACCGCATGCGCGTTGATTCCGCATTGAGGCAGTTGAGATAGATTTCCGTGCCGCGGATGTAGTCCTGATACTGCTCGTCGATCAAATCACGCAACTCGGGATCGTCGATCGGCGGCTCATAGGCGAACGGTTCTTCGGGAGGCAGGCATCCGACCTGGCCGAACGCCACGGTCGGAACCGCCATCATCGTCAGTAGGGTCACATTGCGGATCACGGCGTGTATTGCACGCGTACGGAGGAATACCGACCAGTATCGAACTTCTGCCACCCTTGAGTGAACTGATCGGGAGTATCAGGATTGAGGGTCATGTTGACCCAAAGGTTGTTATACTCCGGTGGGCTCATGTTGGTGTAGCTCGTCGTGATCTGGTATCCGTCCGGCCCGGTCCAGCTTCGACGCCGATACGCGGTATCGTAGCAGAACGTGGTCACGGACCGGTTGAAGAACCCCTCACCGTCGCTCGAAACGTCGTGAAACAGGGTCTTGTCCGGCGGACAGTTCCACGCCTCGCGCGTGGTCGGCTGTCTCCACATGTAGTCGATGTCGTAGCGGTCGTACTCGGCACCGTTCGACATCGCGCAGAACCCGATCGGGGATTTGCCGTCGCGCAACCGGTCGATCATGTGATCGAAGGCATCGCTGCATCCGGACGGGAAGCCGGCGGGCATGCACAGGATCAGCTTGCAATCCATGTCGTAGTCCGCAGCAGAGGCCGTGGACGGAGTGAAGCTGGCGAGGGCGGCAATCGCCGCCGTACTGGCGAGCGCGATTACAGTGGAGCGCGTCCGGTCCATTCTGGTCATGTCATCTCCGAAAAAATGTAACGGGTGGGGAAGTGACCAGATTCTATCACAAGGAAATGAGCCGTGAATCCTCAAAACCCTTTTGGTTGCGGTTTCCGGACGAGGTGTTTTGCGGCGGTCGCCCATCAAGGTCAGGCTATCGCATCCGATCCAAGCTCATCCGCCATGATAAACCCGCTCGTCGACAGCTTACTGATCATGGCTGCTACCGGCATTCTGATTGGGGCAGTCATCGATATAATATAACATAAATATCATTATCAGATTCACGTTTGCGGACGGGGGTGGATTCGCAAGCGAAGTTCAACTCCTGCACTAAAACAGCGAGTTACACGGAGTTGATGAATGGGCCCCTGCTACCCTTACCTCGATATGCCGATCGGAGAGATCGCCGGAACGTAGTGCCACGGCTGTCTCCCTGCCGAGCCCCGCACTTCCGCTCAGCGCGGCAGCCGTTCGAGATACCGGGTTGCCGTGTCGGGCTGATGATGGATCTTGAGGCGTAACTCAACGCCACGGACGATATTCCAGGCCCGCTCTGTCTCGGTGCTGTCCCAGCCGGTCCTGTTCATCACGTCGAACGCCCGATCTTTGGCCTTAAGGAAGCTGTCGGCGCCATACTCGGCTAAGAGCGCGTCGACCTCGCGCCGGATTTGCGCACGTTCTTCAATGTAGGATCGGACAAAATCGAGCATCGCGAATGGATCGCAGGAATATCCGACGGTCTCCTGACGCGATCGTGGCGAAAGCGGGAAACATCCCGACGATCCGTCTGATCTCGTTAACGCGCCGGATCACAGCGATCAGCGTCCTCATTTCTTACCTGCAATGAACCAGCTATTCCTGGCTTTTAATTGCAGTGCGCGAGTGGCTGGTGTCGATCCTGCGCGCGAACATTACCAGGATGGGTACCTGCCCCTCGCATGATGAGAAACGTGCATTATCTCCGTGCGAAGAAGCGGTTTTTCTAGAAGTCGCCAGATCCCAACCCGAGGCCTGTTTGTGCCTCCCAGAAGAAACGGACCAGAATGGCAGATATCGACTTGAGCAGCCTGACACTCGACGAACTGAAGAAGCTCCAGAAAGACGTGAACAAGGCGGTCGAGACCTATGAAGACCGCCGGAAGCAGGAAGCTAGATCCGCGGCTGAAGCAGTGGCCCGCGAGATGGGTTTTTCGCTTTCGGAACTGACCCACGGATCGGGCAAGAAGGGAAAAACTAAGACGCCGAACCCGCCGAAATACCGGCATCCCGAGAACCCGTCCCTGACCTGGAGCGGCCGCGGACGCCAGCCGGCCTGGATCAAGGAGGCTCTCGAGAACGGAACGTCTCTCGATGAATTCCTCATCGAGCCCAGGAGCTGATCCGACGGGCCGCTTGACGGAACGCCGTCGTGCCGTGCCAATGGCATGCAGATCATTGGAGCCCGCGTGATGTCTTCAGCCGATGAACAGGGTGAGATCTTCCCGACCCACCTGACGCTCCGTCGGATCGATCTGGCGCAGAACATGCGGCGCTTCTACCTGATGCAGGTGCAGCCCGACCTCTTCGGCGGCGCGAGCCTGATCCGGGAATGGGGCCGCATCGGCGCTCGTGGCCGCGTTCTCGTCGAGCATCACCCGGACGAGGGCGAAGCGGTAACGTCCCTGCTGAGCATGGCCCGCACCAAAGCACGGCGCGGCTACGGCACCTGACGCGCCCCGCCACGCTCGGTTTCCTCCATCAAGCCACGGTGCCGGGCAGCTTTGCCAAAGTCGCCCTATACGACAACAACTCGGGCACGAGCGCAACTTCCCTAAGAAGAACCTGGCTGAATTGCCATCATGGGGAATGACGCGCGCCTAAAACAGTCAGGATATCCGAGCCGAGTGTCCGGGTGTTCTTTGGATTTCCTGCGCTGTTCAAAACATCCACACCTACCTCGGGTCGTTTGCGGGAGAGTGTGAAATCCTACGCTAAGCCGACAGCGGTCGTTCGGATAGCGCGCGGCGAACGGCTGGAAGGAGCCCGATATGAACAATGCTGCGGGCAGCACGAATGGCGGCTTCGACGGAGGTAGTGTCCCGAGAGATGGTGTAGGAACTGGCGTCCACCTGCTTCTTCATAGCCGGTGTTGCTCGTTCACTGAGCG
>CANLEQ010000025.1 GCA_947489705.1 uncultured Paracoccaceae bacterium | reverse complement strand
CGTCGTGCGATAGCGGGCGGGAGATGGCTTGCTCATGCGGCGCGTCTAACGGCGTGGATTCGCAAAGTGAATCCTCCATCGTCAGACTTGTGCAACAACGCCGAGAGATATCCATATGATGAAGTTGGTATTCATATCGAATCTTAAGGAGTTTCTGATCGGTTTTCTGACATTCTGGAAAATGTATGGCCTGAGCTGGCCATTTAACATGACTTCGTGTTGGGCAAGCGAAGGCTACAAGCGCGGAGACCTCAAATATCGGAGCGATTGTAGCCTTCGCGGCGAGCATTTGCTTCGAGCGGCAAGGTCGTGTGTATCTATGAACATGCACAGTATGTGCGACGGGGTGCCGGTTAACTAACGGGTAGTGAAGGAGAATTGGTTTGTTTGAACAGGAGTTGGTGTTCAAAAAGTCGGCGCTCGGGATGGCGTGACGCCGGCGCGTCACTCCGCCACGTCGTCGAGCTTGGCGGGGCGCAGCGAAGCGTAATAGGCCGCGATATCCGCGATCTGCGCGTCGGTCAGCCGATCGGCCGATTCGTGCATGAGCTCGGCCCGTTGCCCGCCGCCCCGCGCGCCCGCGCGCCAGAGATGCAGCTGCGTCTCGAGATAGGGCGCGTATTGCCCCGCGAGCGAGGGAAAGTCCTGGTCGAGCGGCTCGGGCCAGGGGCCGTGGCAGGCCCGGCAGGCGGGGACATCCTCGTCGCCTTCGGCCTCGGCATGGGCGACGACGCGACCCCGTTCGATCTGCGCGGTATCCGCGTCGCCCGCTTGCGCGGGGCCCGCCGGCCGGCCTGCGAACCACGCGGCAAGGGCCGCGAGATCCTCCTCGCCCACGCGCGTCGCGGCCTGGCGCATGAAACCGCTTTGCCGGTGGCCCGCGCGATAGGCCGCAAGCGTCATGGCCATGTAGTCTTCCGACAGGATGTCGAGCCGTGGGATATGCGGGTTGCCCGAAACGCCGTCGGCCTCGTGGCACGAGGCGCAATAGGCGGTCTGGGGCGGGGCGCCCGCGGGAACGTCCGTCTCGACCAGATCGCGGTAATCGGCGGGCGCCATCCGCGCCACTTCGCTCAGGAAGGCGACCATCGCCCAGACCTCGTCGGGGCGGTCGGCGGGCCAGGCGGGCATGCCGCTCATCTTGACGCCCTGATGGACGATCCAGTGCAGCTCGGCCGGGTCCCAGTGATCCACCGCCTCGGTGATATGCGGCGGTTGCGGCACCATCGACAGGATCGTGGCCGTCCGGATCTCTCCCGGGGCGGCGTGGCAAGTGCGGCATGCCGTGTCGAAATGCCCCGCGCCCAGATCGACCATGGCGGGGGTCATGAACCCCTCGGGCACCTCGGTGCCCATCGACCAGGTCTCGACGGAGTTGATGAACGTCGTGTGCAGGACGGGCGCCACGAAGGGCAGGTGCCCCAGCCGCGCCGAGACGTTGTAGAGGCCGAAGGTCACGACCGCGCCGCCCCCGACCGCGGCGATGGCGGCGAGGGCCGCGAGGGTCCGGATGACGGTCTTCATGCGGAACGCTCCTCGGGCAGGGCCAGTGCGCGGGCGGCCAGAACGAGGCCCCCCAGAAGGTAGGCGGGCGTGCCGATGGCCAGCATGATCATCGCGCCCAGATGCTGATCCGCCAGCGTCATGCCGTTGTCGCAGATCACCCGTCCCGCGAAGATCAGGATCGCGCCCAGCAGGGTCATGTGCATCGACGTGAGAAAGAGCCCCGCCGCGCCGACCAACGCGCTCTGCGCCGCGAAGGCCCCCCACCAGACGGCGAGCCCGACGATCGCGAAGGAGAGGTATTGCGCCGCCTCGATCATGGCGGAACCGTCGGCGGCCAGATGCGGGGCGGGCAGGTGCCAGCCCCAGACCACCAGGAATTCGACCGTCGCCCCGGCAAGCGCCGGCGGCGCGAATCCGTTCCATCGCGCGGGCATGGCGAGCGCGAGCAAGGGTGCCACGAGCGCGACCAGCGCGATGTGCCGCAGCATGTGCGCCGCGAATTCCCCCAGCCACGCATCCCAGGGCAGCGCGAAGAGAAGTGCGGTCATCGCCGCGGCGCTCGCCGCCCACCGCATCAGGTGCACCCCGTGATGACGAGGCCCGGAAGCCCCACGAAGATCACGCCGAT
This sequence comes from uncultured Paracoccaceae bacterium, assembly GCA_947489705.1. Classification (GTDB taxonomy): domain Bacteria; phylum Pseudomonadota; class Alphaproteobacteria; order Rhodobacterales; family Rhodobacteraceae; genus Palleronia. Next base: position 41,643 of record CANLEQ010000025.1, on the reverse strand, counting down.
CGCCGAGACGACCGACAGCAGAACGCCGGCATGGCCGAGAAACTCGGTCCGTTCCTCGTCGGTCGGTTCCTCGTGGATATAGTCCCAGTCATCGGTGAGGTCCCATTTGCGCCAGGCGAGCCATCCCATCGCGGCGATCGCCAGAAGCGCCACCAGCGTGACGATCCCGATATAGCCGCGCAGCGCCAAAGCGTCGGGCCCCAGATCGACCTTGGCGCAGAAGATCGCGGTGCCGCCATAGGTCACGACGAAATGCACCGACCAGATGATCGGGGCGGCGATCAGCTGCCAGAGCGCCGTCTTGGGCGGAAGGTGGGGTTTCGCCGCGCGCGCCATCACATGAGCCTCGGAACCGCGCCGACCATCGTACAGGTGACGAAGGCGGTCAGCGCCAGGAAATGCCAGAAGAGGGTGACGTTCCACAGATCCGCGTCGTATCGCGGCGTGAGCCGTCCGAAGATCGACCCGGCGATGCAGAAGCCCAGCATCACGAGCCCCGCCAGCGAATGGGCCAGCACCCAGACGACCAGCACCCACATGATCGCCGGATAGACATGCTCGGTCGGGTCCATCCCCGCCCCCCAGAGCGCCCAGAAGAGCGATCCGGCCCCGGCGATCGTCAGGACCACCGCCGCCACGAGCCCCTGGAACGCGCGTGCCGCGTTGCCCGCGCAATTGACGTTGCGCGCGGCCCAGGTCGCCGCCCAGGCGAGCGTGTAGCAGATTACGGCGGCATAGACCCAGGGCAGCGTCGCATGTGCGGCGGCCGCGGGCGGGAAATCCGGCCGCGCGGTCCAATAGAAGAACACTCCGAAGACCAGCGAGGCGAAGGCCGTCATGTCGCCCAGCATCGTGATGAACATGCCCCACCAGCCTGGCGCCGCGCTGCCCGAGACATAGATCGGCAGCTTGAGGCCGAGGCCCACATCCTTCTTGACGACTTCGGGATGCTGCGCCGTCGAGGTCCAGAGCCACCAGATGATGCAGGCGAGCGCCAGTGCGCCCGAGATCAGCGCGGGCGCGTAGAGGTGGAAGGTGGGAAAGATGAAGGCGCCGCCGGTGAAGATCGCGGCCCAGATCGTGCACCAGGCGGGGCCGGTCACGCGTGCGATATGCTGGGGCCGCGCATCGATGGCCGTGGTGATCAGCGTCTCGCGATGGCCGAATTCGGCATCGGCGAGGTAGTAGCGCCCGGCATCCATCCGCTCGAGCAGCTTGGGCTGCTGCCAGAGGGGATAGCGCGAGGTGATGTGGGGCACCGAGCGCACGCCCCAGAATTCCTCGGGCACGTCATGCGACCATTCGAGCGTGCCGGCATTCCACGGGTTGCGCTCGGTCAGAGGCTGCTTGCCCTTGGGGCGCAGCAGGTCCCATGCGAAGACGAGGATGCCCGCGGCGGTCACGAAGGCGCCGAAGGTCGAGATCGCGTTGAGCCAGTCCCAGCCGATATCGCCGGGATAGGTGAAGACCCGGCGCGGCATGCCTTTCAACCCTGTCAGGTGCATCGGGAAGAAGCAGATGTTGAAGCCCGTGAAGGTCAGCCAGAAGCTGATCCGGCCGAGTTTCTCGGACATCTTCTTCTTGGTGAAGAACGGGTAGAAATAGTAGATGCCCGCCACGACCGGAAAGATCATGCCGCCGAAGATCGTATAATGCAGATGCGCCACGATGAAATAGCTGTCGTGGACCTGCCAGTCGAAGGGCGCCAGCGCCACCATCACGCCGGTGAGGCCGCCGGCGGTGAAGATCGCGACACCCCCTGCGATCCAGAGCATCGGCAACAGCATCGTCACCCGGCCGACCATCAGCGTCGCCATGAACGCGAAGAGCTGGACCCCCGTGGGGATCACGACCGCCTCGGATGCCGCCGAGAAGAAGCCCAGCGACATCGCCGGCAGCCCCGTGGCGAACATGTGATGCGCCCAGAGCCCGAAGCTGAGGAAGCCGGTGCCCACAGCCGAGAGGACGATCCAGCTGTAGCCCCAGATCGGGATCTGCGCCGCGGTGGGGACGACCATTGCCGCGATCGCGATCGAGGGAAGGAAGATGATGTAGACCTCCGGATGGCCGAAGATCCAGAAGAGGTGCTGCCAGAGCATCGGATCGCCGCCGCGCGCGGGGTCGAAGAACGGCCAGTCGAAGCTCCTTTGCATCTCGAACAGGAGATCGCCCGCGATGAGCGGCGGGAAGGCGAAGAGGATCATGCCGCCTACGACCAGCACGTACCACGCATAGAGCGGCATGAGGTTGATGCGCATGCCGGGCGGGCGGCACTTGATGACGCCGACGATGAGTTCGACCGCCGCGGCGATCGAGGCCACCTCGATGAACGAGAGACCCAGCAGCCAGATATCGGCGCCGATCCCCCCGTCGAGCATCGAGAGCGGCGGATACATGAACCAGCCCGATTTCGGCGCCGAATCGAAGAAGATCGACCCGAAGACGAAGACGCCGCCGATCACGAAGCACCAGAACCCGTAGGCCGAGAGCCGCGGGAAGGGCATATCGCGCGCGCCGAGGAAGGCCGGCAGGATCAGGATGCTGATCGCCTCGAACATCGGCACGGCGAAGAGGAACATCATCGCCGAGCCGTGCATGGTGAAGAACTGGTTGAAGCGGTCGGCGCTCAGGAAATCGTTGTCGGGCACGGCGAGCTGCACCCGCATCAAAAGCGCCAGCACCCCGGCGGCCAGCATGTAGCCGAACGCCATCAGGCAATACCACTTGCCGACCTCGGAATTGTTGACCGCCGACCAGTAGCGCCAGCCCTTGGGATCGGCCCAGACCTCGCGCAGGCGCGCCTCCTGCGCCTTGCAAAGCTCCGGATCCACGGGTTCGGCCAGCATCTCTTCGGTCGGGGGGTAGATGCCTTCGGGCCAGCGGTCCTGGTCCGGGACGGCCGAGATGCGGGCGGGATCGGGGGTGAAGTCCGTCGTGGTCATTCCAGCCCCTCGAGATAGGCGACGAGTGCGGTCATCTCGGCTTGCGCCAGGTGGTCGTATCCGGGCATCCGCGCGCCGGGCTTGATCGCGTCGGGATCGGTGATCCACGCGGCGAGCGCCTCCGGCGTCATGTCGAGGATCCCCGCGGCCAGCGAGGTCCGGCTTGCCAGATGGGTGAGGTCGGGGCCGAGCCTGCCCGCGGCCGCGGTCCCGCGGATGGCGTGGCAGGCGCCGCAGCCTTCGGAGAGGAACACGGCCGCACCTTTCCGGGCGAGTTCGGTCTCGGGCGGCCCGGCGGGGCGGGCGATGCGCCCGAGCCACGCGTCGAAGGATTCGGGCCGCAGGACCACGGCGTTGAGCGCCATGAGGGCGTGGCTGTCGCCGCAGAATTCCGCGCATTGCCCGCGATAGGTGCCCGTCTCGGTCGGCTCCAGCGACATGCGGTTGACGCGGCCCGGGATCATGTCGGTCTTGCCGCCGAGGCCGGGGATCCAGAACGAGTGGATCACCCGCGCGGCCTTGAGCGTGATCTCGGACCGCGTGCCGGCGGGCAGGCGGATCTCGTTGGCCGCGACGATGGGTTCGTCCGCGCCTTCGGGCCAGTAATGGACGCGCCACCACCATTGCTCGCCCACGACCTCGATGCGGGTGCCTTTGCCCACGGCGCGCTGGTCGGGCATGATCGACAGCCCGTAGGTCAGAAGGCCGGCCACGACGATGGTGGGAAAGACGATGCCGCCGCCGATGATCAGCGCCTCGGCCGCCCGCCGCGGCATGGCGCGCGGCCGGATCCGCGTGAGAAAGAAGAAAAGGCCGTTGATCAGCAGCCAGATCGCCACGGCGCCGATCAGCATGATCCAGAAGAGCGAGGCCAGAACGTCGGCGTCGCGGCCCCCGGGGCTCAATGCCGATTGCGGGCCGTCACATGCGGCGAGCGAAAGGGTGAGGGCCCCGAGGCCAATGACGCCAAAGGCGCGTCGCGCGATCATGGTGGTGCCTTCGAAATGTCCCTCGCAGGTATCTGTGGCGGCAAATTGCCGCCTATGCAATCGTCGCGAAGATGCCGGGCGCGCGCGACATCCGTCAGGGCGCCCCGAGCGCGTCGACGAGTCGGACCAGCCAGAGCGTGATCGCAGGGAACGCCACGAGGACGATCACCCGCAGGACGTCGGTGATCACGAAGGGCAGGGCGCCGCGATAGGTCTGGCCGATCGGGGTGTCGGGATCCATCGAGTTGATGATGAAGAGGTTCATGCCCACGGGCGGCGTGATCAGCCCGACCTCGACCACGATCAGAACGAGGATCCCGAACCAGAGGCCGAATTCGCCGGGGGCCATGCCGAAATCCAGCACGCGCATGACCGGATAGATGATCGGCACCGTCAGGAGCACCATCGACAGGCTGTCCATGACGCAGCCGAAAACGAGATACATGACCAGCACCGCGGCGAGCACGATCCAGGGCGACACGTCCTGCGCGCCGATCCAGGCCGAGGCCTCCTGCGGCAATTGCGTGAGGGCGAGGAAGCTGTTGTAGATGCCGGCGCCCAGGATGATGAGGAAGATCATCGCCGACGAGGACGCGGTGGCGTAGATCGCGTGTTTCAGTCGCGCGAGGTCGAGCTGCCGTGCCGCGAGCGCCGCGATGGCGGTGCCGGCGGCCCCCACGGCGGCCGCTTCGGTCGGGGTGAAGATCCCCGCATAGATCCCGCCCACGACCGCCAGGAAGATGACCATCACCGGCCAGACCCGGGCGAGGGCCGCCATCCGGTCGGGCCAGCGCACCCGAGGCCCGACCCGCGCGGCCCCCGGCGAGACGCGCACCCAGATCGAGATGGCGATCGCGTAGCCCAGAGCCGCGAGAAGGCCGGGGATCAGGGCCGCCACGAACAGCTTCTCGATATTCTGCTCCGCGAGGATGGCATAGATGACGAGGATCACCGAAGGCGGGATCAGGATGCCGAGCGTGCCGCCCGCCGCCAGCGCCCCGGTCGAGAGCGAGCCGGGATAGCCGTAGCGTTTCATCTCGGGCAGGGCGGTCTGACCCATCGTGGCCGCCGTGGCGAGCGACGAGCCGCAGATCGCCCCGAAGCCCGCGCAGGCGCCGATCGCCGACATCGCCACGCCGCCCCGCCGGTGGCCTAGGAACGCTTCGGCCGCGCGAAAGAGCGACGCGGACATGCCCGAGAGCGTCGCGAACTGCCCCATCAGCAGGAAGAGCGGAATGATCGAGAAGGAATAGGTCGAGAACGTCCCGTAGATCAGCGTCTTGGACTGGTTGAGCACCATCATGGGCGAGCCCATCACCAGCGACGTGCCGCCCACCCCGACCGCGATCATCGCGAGCGCGATGGGCGCGCGCAGGAAGACCAGCGCGAGCAGGACGGGAAACGACCAGAGCGCCAGCGCGATGTCAGACATGGCCGGCCGGATCCGCGCCGCCGCGGGCGAGCGCCCGGGCCGATCTCAGGACGCAAAACGCGGCCACGAGCGCGAATGCCACGGCGCCGACCAGCGAGGCGGCATAGCCCTGCCAGACGGGTACCTGCGCAATCAATGTCGTCTCGCCGTAGTGCCGCTTGTCGAGCATCCCGAGCCAGAGGCGTTGCGCGCCGATCAGCGCGACGCCGAACATCGCCGCATCCATCGCCAGATCGAGGAGGCGGTTCACCACCGGCGCGAAATGCGGCTTGAAGATGTCGACGCTCGCATGACCGCGATTGAGCTGGCAGATCGGCAGGAACGCGAAGATTGCGACGGCCACGCCGATCTCGGTGTAGTCGTAGATCCCGCGGACCGGCCCCGGCCCGATCCCGAACGGCACGAGCGCTCGCCCGACGATCGACAGGCAGGTCATCGCGGTGATCCCCAGAAGGAGGACCCCGCCCAGAAGCGCCGTGGCGCGGGCGATCCGATCGGCAATCCTGGCGAGCAGAGCATACATCGTAAGGTCCGGGATCGGAGGCGGGCGCCGCGCGCTATTCGGAATGCGCGGCGATACGCGATCTCGCCTCGTCGACGAGGGCCTGCCCGTCGATCCCCTTGCCGTCCATCTCGGCGATCCAGCGGTCGATGACGGGCTCGGCCGCCTCTTTCCATGCGGCGACATCCTCGGGCGGCAGGGTGACGATCGTGTTGCCCGCGGCGACCGCGATCTCGCGCGCGGGGGCGTCCGAGGCGAGCATGATCCGCGCGGCCTCTCCCGAAAGCCCGGCGCCGGATTGCGCCATCAGCGCCTCCTGCAGGTCGGGCGCCAGCGCGTCCCACGCGTCGCGGTTCATCACCAGCACGAAGGCGGCGGTATAGAGCGCCTCGTCGCCGCCGAACTCGGTATGGTTGTCGACCAGTTCGGTCAGCCGGATCGACGCCGTGACCTCCCACGGGAGGGCGGTGCCGGTGATGACACCCTTCGACAGCGCCTCGGGGATGGCGGGCAGCGGCATGCCGACGGCGGTGGCGCCCAGCTTCTCGATCAGCTCGTTGGTCAGCCGGGTGGGGCCGCGCAGGGTCTTGCCCGCCATGTCGTCGAGCCCCGCGATCGGATCGGCGGAATGGATCACGCCGGGCCCGTGCACCCAGGCGCCCAGAACCTTGACGTCGGCGTACTCGGTGTCCTGGAACTCCTCCTCGACCATGTCCCAGAAGGCGAGCGAGGTCGCTTCGGGCCCGGTCATCATGAAGGGCAGCTCGAAGACCTCGGTGCGGGGGAAGCGCCCGGGCGTGTAGCCCACCAGCGTCATCGCGAGATCCACCACGCCGTCGCGTGCCTGGTCGATCAGGTCGGCCGGCCGCCCGCCGAGGGCCATGGCGTCGAAATGCCGGATCTCGATCCGTCCGTCGGTGGCGTCGCGAACGCGGGCCGCCCAGGGTTTCAGGATCTGCTCCGGGACCGGGGCCTGCGGCGGCAGGAACTGGTGGAGCCGCAACGTGACCTCCTGCGCGGTCCCGGCCTGCGGCAGGGTGGCCGCGGCGGTCGCGATCAGGGCGAACGCGCCCAGGAACCTGCGTGTCATCATGTCGTCTGTCCTCCCGAATGACGCGGGGCCACATTGCCCCCGGAGGCAGCGAGTTGCACGGGATTTCTGCCGCGAAGTGCCGCGCTCATGCCGCACTCAGCCGCGCATAGGCGCCCGCCCGCGACAGCAGATCGTCATGGGTGCCGGTCTCGACGATGCGTCCGTCCTGCATCACCGCGATCCGGTCGGCGTCGCGGATCGTGCCCAGCCGGTGCGCGATGACGAGCGTGGTCCGCCCCTGCGACAGGTCGCGCAGCGCGTTCTGGATCTGCCGCTCGGTCTCGGTGTCGAGCGCCGAGGTCGCCTCGTCGAGGATCAGGATCGGCGGGTTGCGCAGGAAGATCCGCGCGATCGCCACGCGCTGTTTCTGGCCGCCCGAAAGCGTGACGCCGCGTTCGCCCACCACCGTGTCGAGCCCCTCGGGCAGGCGCGCGATCATCTCGCCCAGCCGCGCCTTGGCGGCGGCCTCGGCGATCTCGTCCTCGGTCGCGTCGAGACGTCCGTAGGCGATGTTCTCGCGCAGCGTGCCGCCGAAGAGGAACACGTCCTGGCTCACGATGCCGATCTGGCGGCGGAGCGAACGGAGCGTCATCGCTCGGCTGTCGATCCCGTCGATCGTGATCCGGCCCTGCTGCGCCTCGTAGAAGCGCGGCACGAGCGCCAGAAGCGATGTCTTGCCCGCGCCGGAGGGGCCGACGAAGGCCACCGTCTCGCCCGCCGCGACCGACAGGGTCACGTCGCTCAGCACCGGGCGCTCGGGGTCGTAGCCAAAGGTGACGCCGTCGAACGCGATGCGGCCTTCGAGGGCGGGGGCCTCGGCCGCGTCGGCGCGGTCCTCGATATCGGGCGTGATCTCCATCAATTCGCGGTAACGGCGGAACCCCGCGATGCCGCGCGGATAAAGCTCGATCACCGCCGCGATCTTTTCCAGCGGCCGGAAGAACAGCCCCACCAGCAGCAGGAACGCCACGTAGCCGCCCGTGGTGAGCGCGCCGTCGAGCACGAAGGCCGCGCCCACCACCATTACCGCCACCTGCACGAAGCGCATGCCCATGTAGTTGAGCGTCGAGGAGGCCGCCATGACGCGATAGGCCGACAGTTTCGTGTCGCGGTAGCGCGCATTGTCGCGCGAGAAGAGCGCCTTTTCGTGGCTTTCGTTGGCGAAGGCCTGGACGACGCGGATACCGCCGACATTCTCTTCGAGACGCACGTTGAAATCGGCCACCCGCGCGTAGATCGAGCGCCAGGTGCGCGTCATGCGCCCGCCGAAGACCGCGACGATCCCCGCGCAGACCGGCACAATGGCCGCCGTAATGAGGGCCAGTTCCAGGTCGATGAACAGCATCATCACGAAGGCGCCGACGAAGGTCATGATCGCGACGAAGAGATCCTCTGGCCCGTGATGCGCCACTTCGCCGATCTCTTCGAGGTCGCGGGTCACGCGCGCCACGAGCTTGCCGGTGCGGACCTTGTCGAAATAGGAGAAGGACAGGCGCTGGAGCTGGTCGAAGGCACGGCGGCGCATCTCGGTCTCGATGTTGATGCCGAGCATGTGACCCCAGTAGATCACGATATACATGAGGCCCGTATTGATCGCGTAGATCAGCAGCAGCCCCAGCGCGGCGAAGATCGTGAGCGCCACATCGCCCTGCGGCAGCAGCACGTCGATGAAGAGCTTGATGGCCAGCGGAAACGACAGCTCCAGCAGGCCCGAGACGATCGCGCTGCCGAAATCGAGCCAGAAGAGCCGCCGCCATGGCCGGTAATAGGCGAAGAAGTCGCGCAGCATGTCGGGGGCCTTTCGGGGCAATCTGGCGGCGGGCGCGGGGGTGCCGGTATCCTGCGTTTCCCAGGGGAGAGGAAGGGCGGGGCGCGGCGGCGCGCATGCCCGCGTAGCGCCATTTCCCGGGCGGCGTCAACGGCGCCCTGCGCGCCATCTCGTAACGTGATGGGGGGATTGCGGATAAGTCATTTCCCCTCGGGCGCCGGGCCCCTATATGTCGGGCTGGTATTGCCCGCGAAGGAGATGCGCCGATGAGCATCAACCCAAAGCCGCTGACCGCGATCGACCCGGTCTGGTCCCGCATCCGGTCCGAAGCCGAGGTCGCGACCGCGGCCGAGCCGCTTCTGGGCGGATTGTTCCATTCGTCGATCCTGCATCACAAATCGATGGCCGCCGCGCTGGCGTTCCGGATGTCGCTCAAGCTGTCGTCGGGCGAGATGTCGGAGCAGCTCCTGCGCGAGATCGCCGATGAGGCCTACAGCGACGATCCCACACTGACCGAGGCGGCACGCGCCGATCTGGTGGCGACCTACGAGCGCGATCCGACCTGTCACCGGTTCCTGCAACCGCTTCTCTATTTCAAGGGGTTCCAGGCGGTGCAGGCCTATCGCGTGGGCCATTGGCTGTGGGAACGCGACCGCAAGGATCTGGCCTATTTCATCCAGATGCGGGTCTCGGAGGTCTATGGCGTGGACATCCACCCCGCCGCGCGCATGGGCAAGGGCATCATGATCGACCACGCCCATTCCATCGTCATCGGCGAGACGGCGACGGTCGGCGACAACGTGTCGATGCTGCATTCCGTGACCCTTGGCGGGACCGGCAAGGAGAGCGACGATCGTCATCCCAAGATCGGCGACGGCGTGCTGATCGGCGCCGGTGCCAAGGTTCTCGGTGCGATCCATATCGGCCATTGCTCGCGGATCGCGGCGGGCTCGGTCGTGCTGCAGGAAGTGCCGCCGATGAAGACCGTGGCGGGCGTGCCGGCGAGGATCGTGGGCGAAGCGGGCTGCGCGCAGCCGTCGATCGTCATGGACCACCTCTTCGGGGCTTCGCCGGACTGAGGCGGGGCAGCAAGGGGACCTAGCGCAGGACGATCTCGTCGCTGCGCAGGTATCCCAGGACCGACCGGGCCTGTTCGTCGAGAAGGTCGAGATCGAGATAGCGGTCAGAGAGGCGCCGCGTCTTGTTGCGCATGTCGGCGACCTGACGGGTCAGAGCGGCAAGTTCGGCTTCGAGCTGGCGCTTTTCGGCCTGGATTTCCATGCGTCGGAGAAGGCCGAAATCGCCCTGCACCGAGGCGAAGGCGAAATAGAGCCCCAGCACGAAGGTCAGGGTGAAATAGACCAGAAGGCCCAGAGCGGGGCTCTTGCGCGGATGTGTCATCGTCTGCCTCTCGATCGGCCCGCTCTGACGGGGGCTCGCACAGGCGACGATGACACGATTTCGCGGCTTTGGGAATCCCCCGGATACGGGTCCGGGGACCGGGTCAGCCGTTATCCTTGTAGATGCTCACCAGCTTGTCGAAAAGGGCGAGGGCCTCGGATCTTTCGCGCTGGAAGGAGTTGCGGCCGATGATGGAGCCGTTGCCGCCACCGTCGCGGATCGCGCGGGCATCGTCGAAGATCGAATCCTCACCCTTCTTGGCGCCGCCCGAGAAGACGACGATCCGCCGCCCGTTGAAGGACGACCGCATGCATTCCGCGACGCGCGCGGCCTGGGTCGAGATGTCGATGCCCTGCTCCTCGAACATCGCCTTGGCCTCGGGGACCTCGAGGTGATCGGTCGAGAGCTTGATCTTGATGATATGCGCGCCCAGCAGGGCCGCGATCTGGGCAGCATAGGCGGCGACGTCGATCGCGGTCTCGCCTTCCTTGCTGATCGCCTCGCCGCGCGGATAGGACCAGATGACGGTGGGGATACCGAGGCTCGCCGCCTCGCGTCGCATCTCGACGATCTCTTCGTACATGTCGAGCTGCGCGTCCGAGCCCGGATAGATCGTGAAGCCGATCGCGGAGCACCCGAGGCGCAGCGCGTCGTCGATGCTGCCGGTGACGGCCTGATCCTTGCCGGCAGTGCCCGACATCAGCGAATTGGCGGAATTGAGCTTCAGGATCGTCGGGATCTGACCCGCGAAGGTGTCGGCCCCGGCCTCGAGCAGGCCGAGCGGCGCCGCGAAGGCGTTGAGGCCGGCATCGATGGCGAGCTGGTAGTGGTAATGCGGATCGTAGGCGGCGGGGTTGGGCCCGTAGGTCCGCGCGGGTCCGTGCTCGAACCCCTGATCCACGGGCAGGATGATCATCTTGCCGGTGCCCTTGAGGCGGCCTTCCATCAGCATGCGGCAGAGATTGCCCTTCACGCCGGGATTCTCGCCCTCGTAATTCGACAGGATCTTCTGGACTTTGCGCGATGCCTTCATGGCCGCCTCCACATTTGTACTGGTTGCCACATGACTAGGGGCCGCCCGGGGCGAGGGCAACTCAAACACGCTAACGGAAACGGTGAAATCTCGCGCGTGCGCTCAACGCCGCCGCGCCGCCCGGCCGCCGCGACGCTTTTTCAGCCGCGGCGCGCGGTCGGGCAGCTCCGCCATGATGCGCGCGCGTTCCTCCGCTCCGAGACGCGACCACGACGCGATCTCTTCGGGGGTGCGGTAGCATCCGGCGCAGATCCTTTCGGCGGGGTGGATGACGCAGACGTTGATGCAGGGCGACGCGATCTCGTCGCGGGTCCAGACGGGGGGATCTTCAGCCATCGTCCCGCGCTCCCCTGATGTTGCGCAGGCGATCGAGCGCGCCTTGCAGAATGTAGCTCGCGGCCACGTGGTCGATCACCTCAGCCCGGCGGCGCCGCGATGTGTCGGCCTCGAGCAGGGCGCGCTCGGCCGCGACGGTCGAGAGGCGTTCGTCCCAGAAGGCGATCGGCAGATCCACGAGCCGGTCGAGATTGCGGGCGAAGGCGCGCGTCGATTGCGCGCGCGGCCCCTCGCTTCCGTCCATGTTGCGCGGCAGGCCGAGGATCACGCCGCCGATCGCGCGTGCCTCGAGGATCGCGATCAGCGCCTCGGCGTCGAGGGTGAACTTCTTGCGGCGGATCGTCAGGAGCGGCGTCGCGACCGAAAGGAAGGCATCGGATACCGCGACCCCGATCGTCGCCGTCCCGAGGTCGAGTCCGGCCAAGGCGCGGCGCGGCGGCACCGCAGCCGCGAAATCATGGGCGTCCTCGAAGATCATTCCGCAAGCCCCGCGCGCGCTGCCGCGTCGTCGATATTGGCGAGATCCTCGGGGCTTGCGGCGAAAACCTCACGCGCTTCGTCAAGAATGGCGCGGGCGCGCTCGGCCTCGCCTAGAACCGAATAGGCGACGATCAGGCGGGCCCAGTCCGGCGACGGGCCGCCCTGGGTCGCGAGGCGATCCGACAGGCCGGCGACCATGTTGCCGATCATCGCGGCGCGGTCTTCCTCGGACATGTCGGCAGCCGCCGCCATGTCGGCCTCGCTCGGGCCGCGGGGTGCGGCGGGCGGGTCGTAGCGGATGCCGGCGCGCGTCGCGACCTCGCCGATCTGGCCGCGGATCGGCGCGATCCAGGGCGCGGTGTCGGGGTCGCGCTCGAGCACGTCGCTCCAGACGGCGAAGGCCTGGTCGGGGCGGCCGATCTGGGCGAGCGCGAGGCCCTTGTAATAGGCGGCGCGGCCATTGCCGGGATCGGCGGTCAGGGAGCGGTCGATCATCGCCTCTGCCTGCGGTGTCACGAACCCGCCCGCGGCCAGCACCATGAATTCACCCAACGTCGCGAGATCGTCGGCGTTCGCATCCGCCCCGAGAAGCGTCACCAGCCGTTCCTGCGCGATGCGGGCGGCGCGAAAGTCGCCGATCGACGCCTCGTTGCGCGCAAGGAGCCGCAATCCCTGCTGATCGTCGGGCCGCTGCTCCACGACCTCGCGCAGCCGCTCCATCAAGGCGGCATATTCCGGATCGAGCTCGGGGCGGTCCGGCAGGATGGCGACGGCCTCGGCCTCGGCCGCATCCTGGCTGGGGCGGCGCGCGGCAATCTCGGCGGATTGTTCGATCCGCACGCTCAGCGGGAGGTCCGGATAGCCCGGCGCGCCGACGAGGAAGTAGAGCGCGAAGCCCCCGCCCGCGACGCAGAGCGCGACCGCGGCCGCCATCGCCCGGCGGGCGGGCCGCGGGGCGTTCCCGGCCGCGTCCTCATGGGTCCGATCCGCATCGAGCAGGCGCCGCTGCACCTCCAGCCGGGTCCGCTCGGCCTCTTCCTCGGGCAGGATGCCGCGCGCGACGTCGCGGTCGATCTCGGAGAGCTGGTCGCGATAGATGGCGATGTCGGACGAGACCGCATTGCGACCCCCGCCGCGCAGCAGGACGGCAAAGAGCGGGGCCAGCACGAGACCCGTCAGCATCGCGGCGATCAGCCAGAACATGGGCGGGAATCCGGGAGAGTATCTGTCATCGCGGACTTCCTATCCAATCGGGGGCGCCGCGAAAAGGCGTCAAACCCGCCCATCATGGCCGGGGCCGGCTGCGTCCGGCCTTTTCAGGAACCTTGCGCGGGCTATCTCGTTCTTCGTGCAACACGGCGGGCGGGCCGCGATCGAGATCGGTCGCAATCTGCTTTCCGAACCAAGAAATTCAATCCGCCAAGGAGGGACACATGGCTTTCGAACTTCCCGATCTTCCCTATGCCCACGATGCGCTCGCCGATAACGGCATGAGCCGTGAGACGCTGGAATATCACCACGACATCCACCACAAGGCCTATGCCGACAAGACCGCCGACATGGTCAAGGGGTCCGAGTGGGACGGAAAGTCGCTCGAGGAGATCATCAAGGGGACCTACGACAGCAGCGCAGTCGCGCAGTCCGGCCTCTTTAACAACGCCTCGCAATACTGGAATCACAACCAGTTCTGGGAGATGATGAGCCCCGGCGAGAGCAAGATGCCCGGCGAGCTTGAGCAGGCGCTGACCGACTCGTTCGGCTCGGTCGACAAGTTCAAGGAAGATTTCGCGGCCGCCGGTGGCGGGCAGTTCGGCTCCGGTTGGGCCTGGCTCGTCAAGGACCGCGACGGTGCGCTGTCGATCACGTCCACCGAAAACGGCGTCAATCCCGTCTGCTTCGGTCAGACGGCCCTTCTGGGTTGCGACGTGTGGGAGCATTCCTATTACATCGACTTCCGCAACAAGCGCCCGGCCTACCTGTCGAACTTCCTCGACAAGCTGGTGAACTGGGAGAATGTCGCAAGCCGCATGTGATATTGCGAAATCTGCCACGGATGGCCGGTCCTTCGGGCCGGCCTTTTTCGTTGCGGAACAGGAATTTTGTCGCGCTCGCTGAACGGGTTGCGATGCGAAACTCAAGGAGGCCGCGATGGTGATCGAACTCGCGCCGCTCGATGCCGAGACGCTGGCGCTTCTCAGGGCGCCGATGGATATGCCGGCGGGGATGGCGTTCCAGCCGATCTCGGCCGAGGTCGCGCTCGATGCGGGCGAGCAGTACAGGCTAGTCGCCAGTCTCGTTCTCGCCGATGGCGGCGTGAGTGCTGCGGCCGCCGAATGGATCTGGGAGCGCGCGGGAGAGGCGGCGCCGCTTGTCGTCAAGGCGGGGCGGACCAAGGCGCGCGTCGGCGATCCCGCCGCGCTCGCCTGGTTGATCGAACGTGCGACCTCCGAGGCCTGAACGACTGTCAGGAACCGTGGCGGGCGGCGCTCGTTTCCAGACGGAAGCCAGAAAGAAGGATAGCAAGATGGCCGAGCGCAAGAGATCGAAGGACGGAACCAGCGAGACCGAGCAATTCGTCGACGACGCCGTGGACACGCCGGGCCATGCCGGTCGCGGACAAGGCGGTCTGGAACGCAAGGTCGGCACCCGCGACGAGGAAGCGCAGAGCGTCGGAAGCGGCGGAGCGACCCGCGTCACGAAATCCGACGAGAAGGGCGAGGGCAATCTCGGAGGGCATCACGGAACCGGTTCGGAGGACGAGTGACATGGCGCGATTGACGGAAGGGACCTGGGTTCTGGTCGCCGATGGCGAGAAGGCCCTCATCCTCGAGAACCAGACCGACCACGAGAACCCGTATCTGACCGTCCTGACCAAGGAAGAGCAGGAAAACCCGCCCGATCGCGAGCAGTCGGCCAATCGCCGCGGTCGCTTCAACGACGGATCGGGCGTGCATCGCTCGGCGGTTGACGATACCGACTGGCACGAATTGCAGAAGGAGCGGTTCGCGAGCGACCTGTCGGACATGCTCTACAAGCGGGTCCATCGCGGCGCGTTCGAGAGTCTCGTCCTGGTGGCGTCGCCCAACATCCTGGGCGAGTTGCGCGGCAACCTGCATCAGGAAGTGTCGGGCAAGGTGATCGCGGAGATCCCGAAGACGCTTACCAACCATTCGCTCGACGACATCGAGAAGATCGTCAAGTCCGAGATGGACGCCGCCTGAACCGGACGGCGTGATGAACCGAAGGGCAGGGTGCTTGCGCATCCTGCCCTTTCTCATGCGGGGTCAGTCGGTGCCGCGATAGGGCGGCACGTATTGCATCGCCATGTCCCACGGGAAGAATATCCAGGTGTCCTGACTGACTTCGGTAATAAAGGTATCGACCTGGGGGCGGCCTTCGGGCTTGGCATAGACGGTCGCGAAATGCGCCTTGGGATAGCGGTTCCGGACCAGTTCGATCGTCTTGCCGCTGTCGACGAGGTCGTCGACCACCAGAATGCCGGTCCCGTCGCCCATCATCTCGGCATCGGGCGATTTCAGGACATGCGCCTGCGACTGGTCCTGGTGGCTGTAGCTCTTGACGCTGATCGTGTCGACGGTGCGGATGTCGAGCTCGCGCGCCACGATCATCGCGGGGGCCATGCCGCCGCGCGTGATCGCGACCACCGCACGCCACCCGCCGCCCTTGGCGCCGGCATCGCCATCGGGCCCCAGCCCGTCGAGCCGCCAGGCGAGCGCCCGGGAATCGCGATGGATCTGGTCCCACGAAACGTGGAACCCCTTCTCGTGCGGCAGGCGATCGGTCAAGGCAGGCTCCTTTCTCGGGTATCAACTCAACGCGACTTTTGCCCCCAGCGCGCCGAGAAGTCCACCGAAGGTGCGATCGAGGCCGGTCTTGGCCCGGGCATAGGCTTTGCGCGGGGCCGCGCGCGAAAAGAGCCAGGCGACGACGAGATACCATGCCGTCTCGACCCAGAGGACATTCAGCAGAACCAGCGCCTTTTCCCAGGGCAGGGCGGCGGCCGGGACCAGCCCCACGAAGACCGCGCCGAAGAAGATCGCGGGTTTGGGATTGGCAAGCATCGCCGAGAGACCGAGCCGGATGGCCGAGAGCGTGCCGCGCGGCGCGGCATCTTGCGCCATCCGGGGCATGGGATCGCGCGCGTGGCGCCACATCGAGACCCCGATATAGACGAGGAACACCCCACCCAGGACTTTGAGAGCGACGAAGACCGGCGGCATCAGCTCGAAGAGCAGAGCGAGGCCCGCGATCGCGGCGAAGGCCCAGATCGCGGCACCGCCGCCGATGCCGAGCGCCAGCCCCGCGGCCGGACGGAACCCTTCGAGGATAGAAGTCCGTACCGCCAGGACGAAAGCCGGACCGGGCGAGATCGCGGCCAGAAGATGCGCCAACGCGACGCCGAGAAAGGCCGCGAGCGTCATCCGCGATCGAGCAGCAGCCGGATGCCGAGCGCGCCCATCACCATGCCCGCGATCCGGTCGAGGACGGGTTTGGCGCCGAGATAGGCGCTGCGCGCAGCGGGCCGCGACAGAAGAGTCGCGAAGGCGGTGTAGAAAGCGATCTCGACGGCGAGATGGTTGAGCACCACGATTCCCATCGCGACGGGCGAGAGATTCCCGGGGAAGATCACCACCAGCACGGCGGCGGCGAAGAGCACGGATTTCGGGTTGGCGAGGTTAAGCGCCGCCCCGCGCAGCACCGCCCGGCCGAGGCGCGGCGCTTCGGCGGCGTGCGGGATCGGCCGGCGCGCCGCCCGCCACGTGCCCCAGGCGATCCAGATGAGATAGAGCGCGCCGGCGATCTTGGCCGCGCCGTAGGCCCAGGGGACCAGCACGAAGAGCCTGTCGAGCCCCAGCAGCGCCAGCGCCGTCCACATCGCGGCGACGAGGCCGAGGCCGATCCCCGTCAGGACGCCGGCCGCGCGGCCTTCGACCAGTGAGACGCGCAGCGCATAGAGAAGGGCGGGGCCCGGCGTCACGATCGCCGCAAGGAGCGTCAGGTTGAACGCGACGAGATGAGCCCAGTCCACCCTGTCATTCCTTGGTGATGTCGGGCGCGTCGACCGCCTTCATCCCGACCACATGGTATCCCGCGTCGACATGCAGCACCTCGCCCGTCGTGCCGCGACCGAGATCGGACAGAAGATAGAGCGCAGAGCCGCCGACATCGTCGATGCTCACGTTGCGGCGCAGGGGCGAGTTGAGCTCGTTCCAGCGCATGATGTAGCGGAAATCGCCGATCCCGCTGGCCGCGAGCGTCTTGATGGGTCCAGCGCTGATCGCGTTGACGCGGATGCCGTCCTTGCCGAGATCCTCTGCCATGTAGCGCACGGAGGCCTCGAGGGCGGCCTTGGCGACGCCCATGACGTTGTAATGCGGCATCACCCGCTCGGCGCCGTAATAGGTCATCGTCAGGGCCGATCCGCCGTCGGTCATCAGCTTTTCGGCGCGCTGCATCACGGCCGTGAAGGAATAGACCGATATGTCCATCGACATGCGGAAATTCTCGCGGCTGGTATCGACATAGCGGCCGCGCAGCTCGCCCTTGTCGGAGAAGCCAATGGCGTGGACGACGAAGTCGAGCTTGCCCCACCGCTCGCCGATCGTCTCGAAGAGCGCGTCGATGCTCTCCATCTCGGCGACGTTGCAGGGCACGAGGAAGTCCGAGCCGAGTTGCTTCGCGAGCGGCTCCACCCGTTTTTTCAGCGCATCGCCCTGATAGGAGAAGGCAAGCTCGGCGCCTGCGTCGCCGAGCGCCTTCGCGATGCCCCAGGCGATGGACTTGTCGTTGGCCAGGCCCATGATCAGGCCGCGCTTTCCGGCCATCAAAGTGTTTGACATCGCTATTCCCTCGCGCCCTATTCCGGTGGTCAGGTCGGCTTAGGCCATTCACATAGGCGCTTCAAGCGCGGGCGAAGGGAAGTGCGACATGGAGCCGGAACCCAGCATCTTCGGTGCCACCGATCCGTTCGAGCTGACCCGCCAGTGGCTGGAAGAGGCCCGGGCCACCGAGATCAACGACCCCGAGGCGATGGCGCTCTCGACCGTGGACGAGAGCGGCCTGCCCAATGTCCGGATCGTGCTTCTCAAGGCGATCGAGGACGACGCCTTCGTGTTCTATACCAATTACGACAGCGCGAAGGGGCGCGAGATCGCGGCGAGCGGCAAGGCGGCGTTTGTGCTGCACTGGAAATCCCTGCGCCGGCAGGTCCGGGTCCGCGGCACAGTGACGCGCGAGTACGGACCGGTCGCCGATGCCTATTACGCGTCGCGCCCGCTCGGGTCGCGGCACGGGGCATGGGCCTCCCGGCAGTCGCACCCCTTGCGGGATCGCGCCGAACTGGTGCAAAGGGTTAACGACATTGCGGATCGCTTCGGGGAATCGCCGTCGCGGCCTTCCTTCTGGGGAGGCTTCCGGGTCCACCCGGTGGAATTCGAATTCTGGCGTGACGGGGAATATCGGCTTCACGATCGCGAAATTTGGAGGCGATCCGATCAAAAGGATGCATGGACGCGGCTACGTCTTTTCCCATAGCCGGGGTTCTGTTAATTTTGGTTATCGGACGAACGGAAAAAGAGCCGGACTCGCCCACATCTTGACACGTTGAACGGGACGGGTGTTCTCATCCGTAATTAAGTGAGCCATGACAAACAGCACCAGGACGGATGCAGAGATCGTCGCAGGCCGCGTGAAATGGTTCGACACGACCAAGGGATTCGGGTTCGTGACGTCAGAAGATGTGCCCGGAGACATTCTTCTGCATGCCAACGTCCTGCGCAATTTCGGGCAGAGTTCGGTCTCGGACGGCTCGCTCATCCGTCTGACGGTGGTCGAGACGGATCGCGGCTATCAGGCGACCGAAATCTTCGAGGTCGAGGCGCCCGATATCGAGGAGGGTGAAACCTCGGACGTGCCGTTCTTCGCGGATCACGCCCTTCCCGGAGGGCCGCTCGTCCCGGCCCGCGTCAAATGGTTCGATCGCGCCAAGGGGTTCGGGTTTGCCAACGTCTTCGGAAACAGCGAGGATGTCTTCATCCACATGGACGTTCTGCGCCGGTCGGCACTGTCGGATCTGCAACCGGGCGAAGCGGTCGCGATCCGGGTGGCTGAGGGCGATCGGGGCAAACTGGCAACACAGGTGAATGTATGGGAAAGCGCGTGTTTGCCGCAATCATCGTCGGAGTGACGCTGGCCGCGGGCGCGGCCACAGCCGCATGTCGCGACGGCATCGTCGAGTTGCGCGGAGAGTTCGGCACGGCCCGGTTCCGCGTCGATCTCGCCGATGATCCGGCCGAACGGGCGCGGGGCCTGATGCATGTCGAGAGCATGCCCGCGTCGCGTGGGATGCTCTTCGTCTACGAAAACCCCGGTCCCGCGTCGTTCTGGATGCGCAACACGCTGATCCCTCTCGACATGATCTTCGCGGACGAGACCGGCACGGTGACGCGTGTGCACGAGAATGCCGTGCCGCTCGACGAGACGGCGATCCCGGGCGGCGACGGCGTGCTCGGCGTGCTCGAGATCAATGGCGGGCTGGCCTCTCAGATCGGGATCGAGCCGGGGACCGTCCTGCGCCACGAGGCGATGCCGCAGGACGTGGCCGCCTGGTCCTGCGAAGCCGAATAGTCGGCCCTTTTCAAATCGCGGGTGCCGGTCTATGAGAGCGGCGTCGGGGCGTGGCGCAGCCTGGTAGCGCGGCGGTTTTGGGTACCGTAGGTCGTAGGTTCGAATCCTATCGCCCCGACCATGTCCCCTAGATGATGGGGCCGACCTCGACACCCCCACAATATGCGTTGGCAACCCCAGGTTGTATATTGACAGCGTTATTTGCCTATTTTTTGCGCAATTCTGCCCTTCCGTTTGGAGCGGTCAGCGTGCGCGATAGCATACCGGAATCTCTCGTTTTTTGATTGGCGCTCCGATTCGCTTGTGAATTTTCGGTGGATAAGATCTGAAAGCGCGTTGACCGCACCCGGCGTCATGCGTCAGGTTGTGTGCAGAAAGCGGATCAGCACCAAATGTAGTGCGATATACAAGACCGAGGCGGAAACCCCGTGTTCGGTGGACGATATCGGCATTTTCGGGGATCCGCACGAAAACACCAAGCGGACAGACGATCCGCGGACACAAGATACGAGGCGCATATCATGAAGATCGACCGCAAGTTCACCAAGGCCGGGCAGGACGCCTATGCCGATCTGGATTTCTCCACCACGGTATCCGAGATCCGCAATCCCGACGGCACGGTCGTCTTTCGCAACGACGCCGTCGAAGTGCCCGCCTCGTGGAGCCAGGTGGCGAGCGACGTCATCGCGCAGAAGTATTTCCGCAAGGCCGGCGTGCCGTCGAACCTGCGTCGCGTGAAGGAAAAGGGCGTTCCGGAATTCCTGTGGCGGTCGGTCGCCGAAGAGGGCGCCGTGATGGGCGGCGAAACCTCGTCGAAGCAGGTCTTCGACCGGCTGGCTGGCGCCTGGGCCTATTGGGGCTGGAAGGGCGGATACTTCACCACCGAGGCCGATGCGCGCGCCTATTACGACGAGATGCGCTACATGCTCGCGACGCAGAAGGCCGCGCCGAACAGCCCGCAATGGTTCAATACCGGTCTCCACTGGGCCTACGGTATCGACGGACCGGCGCAGGGGCATCACTACGTCGACTACCAGACCGGCGAGCTGGTGAAATCGACGTCTTCCTACGAGCATCCGCAACCGCATGCCTGCTTCATCCAGTCGGTGAGCGACGACCTGGTGAACGATGGCGGCATCATGGACCTCTGGGTGCGCGAGGCGCGCCTCTTCAAGTACGGGTCGGGCACCGGCACCAACTTCTCCAGCCTGCGGGCCGAGGGCGAGAAGCTCTCGGGCGGCGGCAAGTCGTCGGGCCTGATGGGCTTTCTCAAGATCGGCGACCGCGCGGCGGGCGCCATCAAGTCGGGCGGCACCACGCGGCGTGCGGCCAAGATGGTGATCGTCGATGCGGACCATCCCGATATCGAGGAATTCATCGACTGGAAGGTGCTCGAGGAGCAGAAGGTGGCGAGCATCGTCGCGGGTTCGAAGATGCACGAGAAGTACCTCAACGACATCTTCGCGGCCTTCAAGGTCTGGGACGGCAAGGCGGAAGACGCCTACGATCCGAAGGTGAACGACGCGCTGAAGGCCGCCGTGAAGGCCGCCAAGAAGGTCGCGATCCCCGAGACCTACATCAAGCGCGTGCTCGATTACGGCAAGCAGGGCTATGACGCGATCGAGTTTCCGACCTACGACACCGACTGGGACAGCGAAGCCTACAATTCCGTCTCCGGCCAGAATTCCAACAACTCGATCCGGGTGACCGATGCCTTCCTCAAGGCGGTCAAGGACGACGCCGATTGGGATCTGATCAACCGCACCAACGGCGAGGTGTCGAAGACCGTCCGGGCCCGCGATCTTTGGGAAAAGGTCGGCCACGCCGCCTGGGCCTGTGCCGATCCGGGCATCCAGTATCACGACACGGTCAATGCCTGGCATACCTGCCCCGAGGACGGGCCGATCCGCGGCTCGAACCCCTGCTCGGAATACATGTTCCTTGACGACACGGCCTGCAATCTGGCCTCGATGAACCTGCTGACCTTCCTCAAGGACGGTGAGTTCCAGGCCGAGGACTACATGCACGCGACGCGGCTCTGGACCGTGACGCTGGAAATCTCGGTGCTGATGGCGCAGTTCCCGTCAAAGGAGATCGCGCAGCGGAGCTACGATTTCCGGACGCTTGGCCTTGGCTATGCAAATATCGGCGGACTGCTGATGAATATGGGCCACGGCTACGACAGCGACGAGGGCCGCGCGCTTTGCGGGGCGCTCACCGCGCTGATGACCGGCGTGAGCTATGCGACCAGTGCCGAGATGGCGGGCGAGCTCGGCGCGTTTCCGGGCTATGCCAAGAACGCGCAGCACATGCTGCGGGTGATCCGCAACCATCGCACCGCCGCGCAAGGCAAGGCGTCGGGCTATGAAAACCTCGACGTGAAGCCGGTGCCGCTCGACCACGACAACTGCCCCGACAAGGCATTGCTCACCCTGGCCACCGACGCGTGGGACGAGGCGCTGCGTCTGGGCGAGGCGCATGGGTACCGCAACGCGCAGGTCTCGGTCATTGCGCCCACCGGCACGATCGGCCTGGTCATGGATTGCGACACGACCGGGATCGAGCCCGACTTCGCCTTGGTGAAGTTCAAGAAGCTCGCGGGCGGCGGGTACTTCAAGATCATCAACCGCTCGGTGCCTGCCGCACTCGAGAATCTCGGCTACGGCTCGGCCGAGATCGCCGAGATCATCAGCCACGCGGTCGGTCACGGCACGCTCGGCAACGCGCCCGGCATCAACCATCAGGCGCTGATCGGGCACGGCTTCGGCCAGACCGAGATCGACCGGATCGAGGCGGCGCTGCCATCGGCCTTCGACATCCGCTTCGTGATGAACCAGTGGACGCTCGGCGAGGAGTTCTGCCGCGAGACGCTGGGCATTCCGGAAACCAAGCTCTCGGATCCAACCTTCGATCTGCTGCGGCATCTGGGCTTCACCCGCGCCGATATCGACGCGGCCAACGCCCATGTCTGCGGGACCATGACGCTGGAGAACGCGCCGCATCTGAAGGCCGAGCATTACCATATCTTCGACTGCGCCAATCCCTGCGGCAAGACCGGCACGCGGTACCTGAGCGTGGACAGCCATATCCACATGATGGCCGCGGCGCAGAGCTTCATCTCGGGGGCGATCTCCAAGACGATCAACATGCCCAACGACGCGACGGTCGAGGATTGCAAGCGCGCCTACGAGCTCAGCTGGTCGCTGGGCGTGAAGGCCAACGCGCTCTACCGCGACGGCTCGAAACTGAGCCAGCCGCTCGCCGCCGCCCTCGTCGAGGATGACGACGAGGCGGAAGAGACGCTGGCCACCGGATCGCATCACGAGAAGGCAGCGGTCCTGGCCGAAAAGATCGTCGAGAAGGTGGTGATGAAGGAAGTCGCCCGCGGCCGCGAGCGGATGCCGGAACGGCGCCGGGGCTATACCCAGAAGGCGATCGTCGGCGGTCACAAGGTCTATCTCAGGACCGGCGAATACCGCGACGGCAAGCTCGGCGAGATCTTCATCGACATGCACAAGGAGGGGGCCGGCTTCCGGGCGATGATGAACAACTTCGCCATCGCCGTGTCGGTGGGCCTGCAATACGGTGTGCCGCTCGAGGAATTCGTCGACGCCTTCACCTTCACCCGGTTCGAGCCGGCGGGCATGGTGCAGGGCAACGAGACGATCAAGAACGCGACCTCGATCCTCGACTACATCTTCCGCGAGCTGGCGGTGAGCTATCTCGACCGGACCGATCTCGCCCATGTGAAGCCCGAGGGCGCGAGCTTCGACGAGCTCGGCCGCGGCGAGGAAGAGGGCAAGCGCAACTTCTCGACCGTGCCCGACAGTTCCGGCACTTCGCCGCTCGACGTGCTTCGGCAGGTCGCCTCGACGGGCTATCTCCGCGGGCGGGCGCCCAAGGACTTCGTCGTGATGCAGGGCCATCCCGCACAGGCCGTCGCGTTCGACGATGGCGGCGAGACCGTCGCCGCCGTCTCGGCTGAGGCCGCACCCGCGATGTCGATGGATGCCCGCGCCAAGGCCCGGATGCAGGGCTATGAAGGCGATCCCTGCGGCGAATGCGGCAACTACACGCTTGTGCGCAACGGTACCTGCATGAAGTGCAACACCTGCGGCGGAACGTCGGGGTGTAGCTGACGGCGAAAGAGGATCGGTCGACTACGTACGGATCGGAGCTTTCTAATCGTGGAGTCACGGGGCGGGTGCGCTCGCCCTGGGCGTGCGTCAGGACGCAGGCAGAAAATACATTCGAGCGGTAACGACAGAGCCTGACGCGCGAAACTAGGGGTCCCTTCGGGGCCCCTTTTTTATGGCTCCCGATCGTCGTCGGGCGCGTAGACCACGAAGAATTCGTAGATGCAGAGTGCCCCCATCGCGCCGAAGATCAGGGCCCATCCATGCGCACCGCGCGTGAGTTCGACGAAAGCCCAGGCCACGCAGATCGCCGTGATGACGACGCGCCGCCAGAGCGGCCGGAAGAACGGATGTTTCGCATCGAGCAGCTTCACGGGGCGCAGCCGCAAGGGCAAGGCGCGCGGCGGCGGGCGGTAACGGGTCGGCGGATCATGGCGAAGGCTCCGTGGTTTCGCGCAGTTTACCCGGCGCGCGCCGCGACGTGAAGATGTCGCCATTGATCCCGGCAGGCCCCGCGCCACATGACGCCGGAAACAACGACAAAGGAGCAGACCGTGAGCGTCACGAAAATGGCCATCATGGGCGTCGGCAAGATCGCCCGAGACCAGCATATCCCCGCCATCGCCGACAATCCCGATGTCACACTCGCCGCGACCGTCAGCCGCTCGGGCGGAATCGACGGGGTCGAAAACCACGCGGATCTCCCGTCGCTGCTGGAGGCGCGGCCCGACATCACCGCCCTGGCCATGACGATGCCACCGGTGCCGCGGTTCGAGGCCGCACGCATGGCGATCTCCGCGGGGCGGCATGTCCTGCTTGAAAAGCCGCCCGGCGCCACCACGGCCGAGGTGCGGCAGCTTGCCGACCTCGCGGCCGAGAAGGGCGTGACGCTCTATGCGAGCTGGCATCTGCGTCACGCGCTGGGTGTTGCTGCGGCGCGCGACTGGCTGAAGGACAAGCGCGTCACCGGCGGTCATATCTCGTGGAAGGAGAACGTGCGCGTTTGGCATCCCGGACAGCAATGGATCTGGGAGCCGGGCGGCCAGGGTGTCTTCGACACCGGCATCAACGCCCTCTCCATCCTGACGGACATCCTGCCGGTCGAGGTCCACATGCACGAGTCGCGCCTCTATTTTCCGGAGAACCGTGCCGCGCCCATCGCCGCGGACCTGACCTTCGCGGGGTCGGACGGCTTGCGCCTCACGGCCGATTTTGACTGGCGGCTGGAAGAGACGGCGAGCTGGACGATGGAGATCGTCACCGATGGCGGCACGCTGCGGCTGGAAGAGGGTGCGGCCATCCTCAAGATCGACGGTCTGGACCAGAACGCCGAGGGCCCCGGCGAGTATGCGGGCCTCTATCGCGAGTTCGTCGAACTGCTGCGCGATGGTGCGTCGAACGTCGATGACCGGCCGCTTCTGCATGTCGCGGACGCGTTCCTTCTGGGACAGAGGGTGTCGGTCGAAAGGTTCGACGAGGAAGCCTGATTGTATGCCATTTCAGCGGCTTGCGAGCGTTAACTAACAAAAAGCTGCGCTCACCCCGGAACAAACTCGGCGGGATTTCGCTTGTCCCTTCGAATGCAAAAAGACGAGGACGAGAGATGAAATTTCTGACCGTATCCGCACTCGCTCTGGGCATGGCAACGACCGGCGCCTATGCCCAATCGACAAGTTC
The DNA here is from genome assembly GCA_947489705.1 of uncultured Paracoccaceae bacterium. GTDB lineage: Bacteria > Pseudomonadota > Alphaproteobacteria > Rhodobacterales > Rhodobacteraceae > Palleronia. Next base: position 16,207 of record CANLEQ010000025.1, on the reverse strand, counting down.
CGACCACACGACGGGCGCCAGCGATGGCGCCATGTCGGGCGACCAGACCCTGATCCGCACGCGCGACATCACGGGGGGTGACATCTACACTACCTCCGACGCGTCCGACTGGGTCGAAGGCGAGATGTATGAGGGCGTCGGTGACGGCTGGAACGATATCGGCGAGATCGAGGACGTGGTCCTCGACCAAAGTGGCCAGATGATCGGGATCGTCGCCGAGGTCGGTGGATTTCTCGACATCGCCGACAAGCACGTCATGATTCCGCTCGAGAACATCAACCTCGTGGCCGTCGACGATCAGACCTACGCTTATGTCACCGATCGCAGCGAAGAGGAGCTCGAATCGATGGAGTCCGTGGACGAGGGCTTCTGGGAGTAATCAGCCCTCAAATTTCGAGTTTTTGGACAGCCGCCGATCCTTCGGCGGCTGTTTTGCGTTTCGGGGCATGACCAGACTTGCCCCGCCGGGAAATTCGATCACGAGCCGTCGCGGTCGCCTCGTCGCGCGATGTCGAAGCCGGGTGGCGCCAGTTTGAACCCTTCGAAACGGAAGGCGGGGCTGACCGTGCAGCCGCAGAGCGTCCATTCCCCGGTACTGCGTGCTGCCTGCCACGCGTCCTTCGGCACGACGATTTGGGGAAGTTCGCCGCGGGCGAGATCCGGACCGAGTTCGTGATCGTCTGCAGGCCCGGTGTCTGTGGCCGAGATCGACAGCACGAGCGGTGCGCCTGCGTAGAAATGCCAGATCTCCGCGGCGTCCACGCGGTGCCAGTGGCTCGCTTCGCCGCGCCTCAGCAGGAAGTAGATGCAGGTGCCCGCCGGGCGACCCTCGCCATCCTCGATCCACGTCTGGCGGTAGTGACCACCCTCGGGGTGCGGGGCGAGGCGCAGATGCGCGATGATGTCGTCCGCGTTCATGCCGGGGCTCACCATGCTAGAGAAGGGGGACCGAAGGCGCGGCCCCTTCGTCGAGGACGCCCACCGCGCGGGGATCTGGAAAGAGCTGGACCTCCCGCCGTTCCGCTCGGAACCCGTGCTTGAGATAGAAGCCAAGCGCCTGCGGTGCATCGAGCGTGCAGGTGTTGAGGCGGATGATGCGGGCCCCCTGGTCGGCCATCATGCGTTGCACGGTCGCCATGAGCCAGGGGCCGATTCCCCGTCCCACGGCATTGGGAGCGAGACCGAAGAAGGCGATCTGAGGATTGTCGCGGTCGCGAAAATCGAGCTCGACCATGCCGAGGCGGCCGTTGTCGCTGTCGAGGACATAGAGCTCGACATCGGGATCGAAGATGATCGACATGAGGTCGTCATCCCCGAGCATCAGGCGGCTGGTCCAGAGCCAGTCGCGCCCGATCAGCCGGAAAAGGTCGCGGTAGGTGGCGGTGGGCATCCGCGTCTCGCGCACGAGGCGGATGCCGGGCGGGGCGGGGCGCGGGTCGATCGGCCGCTCGCAAACGAGATGTGTGACCACCGCCGCCAGCATGCCCTTCGGCACGGCGTAATGCCCTTCGTCGAGCGTCACCGAAGGATCGACCGTCCGGCATAGGTCGCGGTCTCACCCAGGATTTCCTCGATCCGGATCAGCTGGTTGTACTTGGCGAGCCGGTCGGACCGGGCGAGCGAGCCGGTCTTGATCTGGCCGCAATTCGTGGCCACGGCGAGATCGGCGATGGTCGCGTCCTCCGTCTCGCCGGAGCGGTGCGACATGACGTTGGTGAACCGTGCGCGGTGCGCCATGTCGACCGCCTTCAGCGTCTCCGACAGGGTGCCGATCTGGTTGACCTTCACGAGCATCGAATTGGCACAGCCCCTGGCGATGCCGTCGGCAAGGCGTTTGGGGTTCGTGACGAAGAGGTCGTCGCCGACGAGCTGCACCTTGTCGCCGAGCGCGTCGGTCAGCATCTTCCAGCCGTCCCAGTCGTCTTCGCTCATCCCGTCCTCGATCGACAGGATCGGGTAGTCGGCGCAGAGCTTTTCGAGATAGGCGACGTTCTCCTCGGACGAGAGCGACGCGCCCTCTCCCTTGAACTCGTATTTGCCGTTCTCGTAATACTCCGTCGCCGCGCAGTCGAGCGCCAGCATGATGTCCTCGCCGGGCGTATAGCCCGCCTTCTCGACCGAGCGCAGGATGAAATCGAGCGCCTCGCGCGTAGAGCCGAGCTCGGGCGCGAAACCGCCCTCGTCGCCGAGGCCGGTGGACATGCCGGCGGCCGTCAGCTCCTTCTTCAGCGTGTGGAAGATCTCGGAGCCCATGCGCACCGCCTCGCGGATCGTCGGCGCCGCGACCGGCATGATCATGAATTCCTGGATGTCGATCGGGTTGTCGGCATGTTCGCCGCCATTGATGATGTTCATCATCGGCACGGGCAGGGTCCGCGCCGCGACGCCGCCCACGTAGCGAAAGAGCGGCTGGCCGGTGAAGTCGGCCGCGGCCTTGGCGGTCGCGAGGCTTACCCCGAGGATCGCGTTGGCGCCGAGGCGGCCCTTGTTGTCGGTGCCGTCCATCTCGATCATCGTGGCGTCGATGGCTTCCTGTTCGAGCGCGTCCATGCCCACGAGCCCCTCGGCAAGCTCGCTGTTGACGCTCGCCACGGCCTCGAGCACGCCCTTGCCGAGATAGCGGCCCTTGTCGCCGTCGCGGCGTTCCACCGCCTCGTGCGCGCCGGTGGAGGCGCCGGAGGGCACCGCCGCGCGGCCCATCGTGCCGTCTTCGAGGATCACATCGACCTCGACCGTGGGGTTGCCCCGGCTGTCCAGGATCTCGCGTCCGATGATGTCGATGATCGTGCTCATGGAGATGCTCCGTTCTTTACGTTTGAGGCATACCTAGCGTGGCGCGGCTCGGGTGGAAAGGCCGGCCGCCCGGCGCCGGCGAGCCACCTTCCGCTCCCGAAATACGGTGTAGATGCCGGTTGCTACGACCAGCGAGGCGCCGGCGAGCGTCGTGGCGTCCGGTTGCTCGCCCAGCACCACGACGCCCAGCGCCATGGCGAAGACCAGCCGGGTGTAGCGGAACGGGATGACCGCGCTGACCTCGCCCAGCCGCATCGCCATCGTGATCCCCCAATAGCCCATTGCGCCGATCAGGGCGGCCATCGCCAGCGCCAGCCAAACATCCGGTGCGGGCATCACGGGCGCGTCCCCCCAGGGCAGGATCAGCACGCCGCAGGAGACGTAGCCGCAATAGGCCCAGAACGACAATTGATGCGACGGTATTCCCTCGGGGATGCGGCGGGTGGCCAGATCGCGCAGCATGAGGCCCAGGACGCCCAGCACGGCGAACAGCGCATCGGGCCGGAAATCGGCCGAGAAGGGGTCGAGGACGACCAGAATGCCGACCAGTCCCAGAAGTACCGCGACCCAGCGCCGCCAGCCGACCTCCTCGCCGAGAAAGATCGCAGCCCCCGCGGTCAGGGCGAGCGGCGTTCCCTGCAGGATGGCGGTCGCGACCGAAAGCGGCACCAGCGTCAGCGCGGTGACGAAACCGAGGGTGCCGATGACCTCGCCGATATTGCGCAGTATGACCAGCGGATGCAGGAAGGTCCGGTCGAAGAGCGCAAGCCGTCTCGACAGGCAGATGACCGCGAAGAGGGTCATGCCCACCCCGCCCATGAGAAAGAAGATCTCCCACGTCGGCAACGTCTCGGCGAGGATCTTGATGACCATATCCTCGAGGGCGAAGCATGCCATGGCCGCGACCATGAGCGCGATGGCGCGCAGATTGTCGATGGCCTTACTCCTCCGGGATCTTGACGCCGTAAAGCTCCAGCCTGTGGCCCTTGAGACGGTAGCCGAGCCGTGTCGCGATCCGTTCCTGCAACGCTTCGATCTCGGGGTCGATGAACTCGATGACGCGCCCCGTCTGAAGGTCGATCAGGTGGTCGTGGTGATCGCGTTCGGCATCCTCGTAGCGGGCGCGGCCGTCGCCGAAATCGACCTTTTCGAGAATGCCTTCGTCCTCGAAGAGCCGGACCGTGCGATAGACGGTGGCAAGCGAGATGTGGGGGTCGTGCTCGGATGCGCGCGCGTAGAGTGTCTCGACGTCGGGATGGTCGCGGCTGTCCTCGAGGACCTGTGCGATGAGGCGCCGCTGACCGGTCATGCGCAGCCCCTGCGCGGCGCAGCGATCGAGGATCGTGTCGGACATGTGCGCTCTCCCGGGGCTTCTCGGTTGGGGGGACCGTCTAGCCGCTGTGCCGCGATCGGGCCAGTCCCATTCGTCAGATCGTCAGGCGGCCTTCCATCACCCTGATGGCCCGCCCGCCGATCGTGACGCCCTCAGCCCGGGCGGCGACCTCGATGCGGCTCGGCCGGTTCATGGCGACGCCCTGCGAGACGACGAGCTCGATATCGCGCCCCTCCGTTCCGCGCAGATAGGCGCCGAGTGCGGCTGCAGCACTTCCGGTCGCGGGATCCTCGGGAATGTCGTCGAGCGGCGCGAACATGCGCGCCTCCACCACCTCGCCCCGGCGGTGATAGGCGAGGATCGCGAAGTCGAACTCGCCGGGATAGGCGCTCTGGCCGCGCCGGAACGCCGAGATGTCGGTGGTGATGGCGTCGAGGTCGCGGGGGGAGCCGAGCTCGGCCAGCACGAAGGGCAGCCCGACCGACGCCCTCACGGCGCCTTTGACCTTCGACGGCGCCAATCCCAGGCAGGCGGCCACCGTCCGGGTATCAACCTCGCCGAGAATGTCGAGAGGGGTGTCGCGCAGGAACGAGGCCTTGCCCGCCTCGGCCCGCGCGGCGATCATGCCGCCGGGGAGCCGAAATCGCATGTCGGGAGCGGCGCCGTCATCGGCGAGGGCGACCGCCGTGCCGATCAGGGGATGGCCGGCGAACGGAATCTCCTGCAGCGGCGTGAAGATGCGCAGCCGCGCGGTCGCCTGGTCATCGGCGAAGGCGAACACGGTCTCGGAGAAATTGAACTCCCGCGCGATGGATTGGAGCTGGCTTTCCGGCAGACCGTCGGCATTCGGAAACACGGCGAGCGGATTGCCCCCGAAGGGGCGATCCGTGAAGACGTCGTAGACGACATAGCGGGTCATGACGACGCTCAGAGCGTGTAGAGCGGCGGCTTGTTGTGCGCCTCGTGGATGTCGTTGACCTGCCGCTGGCTGAGATGAAGGCCCTGTGCCAGCGTGTCGAGGAACTCCGCCTCGGCGCGGTTGTCGGGCTCGATCGCCAGAACCGCGCTGGTATAGATCTCGATCTCGTGACCTTCGGGCGTGTCGCGGGCGAGCGCCTCGGCATCGACGGGCGCGGTCATCTGCGCCTGGAGAAAGGCGGTTTCCTCGGGATCGCTGTCGCCGATGATCTCCATCAGGGTCGCGCGTTCGCGACTGTCGATCTCGCCGTCGGCCCGCGCCGCCTGGACCATGGCGCGGATCATCAGGCCCGAGACCTGCTCCTCTTCGGCGGTGTTCTCGGGCGTCTCGCGCGTGCGGTCGAGAAGCCCCGTCATCTTGCCCGCGCCGCCGGCACCGCTCGCAGCACCGGCAAGTCCGCCGAGAAGGCCGGCGAGCGAATTGCCGCCATGCCGACCGCCGCCCTCTGTCGCGGTTCCCTGGCTCGTACCGCCGAGGCCGAGCGCGCCCAGCAATTCGCCGATGCCGCCGCCCGTGCCGCTGCCGGAGGCGCCGGAGGTGCCGGTGCCACGGCCCTTCTGTTCGGCCAAGCGTCGCTTGAGCCCTTCCATGCCGCCGGAGCTCTGGAACGCCTGAACGCCCTTCGCCGCGGCAAAGGCCAGCGCCATCTTCACGGCCATGTTCTTCATCGACATCTCGTGGTTCCCTTTCGTCTGAAATCCCGAAGTCTATCTAGGAACGATGCGGGCGGTATCCTATGCTCGGGGGCGCATCTTGCGACCGTCCGGCGCGGCGGCGAAGGATCCTCTTGACGCCATGCCGCCGCGCGTCTTACTGATCGCGCCGATGCGGGTGTAGCTCAATGGTAGAGCAGGAGCTTCCCAAGCTTAAGACGAGGGTTCGATTCCCTTCACCCGCTCCATCCTCCGACATTCGCGGCAAATTCGGGCGGCGCCGTCACTTGCGTCGTCGCCTGCGCGGTCGGCCGCTCTCCTCTCCGTTACGGTTGAAGCTCACATCGGGCAGGGTGACGACGCGCGCGAGTTCCGGAAACGGATCGGTGGCGTGCGGCAGCGCATTCGCGGCGACGAAATGCTCCTGGAACCGCGGCTCGATCGCCGTTTCGACCTTGTGGATGCGCTTGACGGTGCCCTCGATCTCGGCCCGGGCCGCCCGGTTGAGAAGGGCGATGCGCGCGCCGGTGCCGGCGGCGTTGCCGGCGGAGGTGACGTGGTCTAGCGCGGCATCGGGAATCATGCCCAGAACCATGGCGTGCTTGGGGCTGATATGGGCGCCGAAGGCACCGGCGAGAACCACGCGTTCGACCCGGTCCACGCCGCGTTCGTCCATCAGGAGGCGGGCGCCGGCGTAGAGCGCGGATTTCGCAAGCTGGATCGCCCGGATATCGCCCTGGGTCACCGTGATGCGCCGCTCCGCATCCTCGTGGATCACGTAGACCTGCGTGCGGCCCTCAGGTTGCAGGCGCGGCGTGCCCGCCTGATCGGCCGTCCCGATCAGGCCCGACGCGTCGACGAGGCCCGCCATGCGCATCTCCGCCACCGCTTCGATGATGCCCGAGCCGCAGATGCCGGTGATCCCCGTCGCCCCTATGGCCTCGGAAAAGCCGGGATCGTCGGACCAGAGGGCGCAGCCGATCACGCGAAAGCGCGGCTCCTTCGTTTCGGGGTCTATCCGGATCGCCTCGATCGCGCCCGGCGCGGCGCGCTGGCCCGAGCTGATCTGCGCGCCCTCGAAGGCCGGGCCTGTCGGGCTGGAACAGGCGAGGACCTGCGTGCGGTCGCCGAGCAGGATCTCGGCATTCGTGCCGACATCGACGATCAGCGTGAGCTCGTCGCGCTTGTCGGGCGCCTCGCTCAAGGCGACCGCCGCGGCATCCGCGCCGACGTGACCGGCGATACAGGGCAGGATATAGGCGCGCGCCGAGGGGTTCGTGTCGACGAGATCGAGCTCCCGCGCCGCGAGCGACAGCGCGTCCGACGTGGCGAGCGCGAAGGGTGCCTGACCGAGCTCGACCGGATCGATCCCGAGAAGCAGATGGTGCATGACCGGGTTGCAGACGATCACCACCTCGAAGAGCTTGCGGGTCTCGATCCCCGCATCCGAGGCGATCTCGCCGATCAGGGTGGTCATCGCCTCGCGCACGGCGCGGGTCATCTCGGCATCGCCGCCGGGATTCATCATGGCGTAGCTCACCCGGCTCATCAGGTCCTCGCCGAATCGGATCTGCGGGTTCATGATGCCCGAGCTCGCCACGACCTCGCCCGTCTGCAGGTTGCACAGATGCGCCGCGATCGTGGTCGAACCGAGGTCGATGGCGAGCCCGAAGATCCCGTCCTCGTAGAAACCGGGCCAGATGTCGAGAAGCCGGGCAGGGCCGTCATGTTCCTGGTGGATGGCCACGGTGACCTGCCAGTCGCCCTTGCGCAGGGCGGCCTGAAGCTTCGCCAGCACGGGCAGCGGCGCCTCGATGCGGCCGACGTTCCACTGCGCGGCAAGCGCGCGGCTCAGCCGTTCGAGGTCACCGGAGGGGGTATGCATGTCCGGCTCGTCGACATCGACCAGCATCAGGCGGGTCGCGGGATCGAGGGTGATGTCGCGGATCGCGGCGTCCTTGCGCACGACCTGACGGTGGACCTGCGATCCGGCGGGCACGTCGATGACGACGTCCTTCTGGACCGTCGCCTGACAGCCGAGCCTGCGGCCGGGCTTGAGCCCGCGCTTGTCGTCGTAGCGTTGCTCGACGCTGTTCCATTCGCTCAGCGCGTCCGGCGCCACGGTCAGGCCCAGCTTGGGAAACGCGCCGCTTCCGGGGCTGACCTGACACTTGGAACAGATGCCGCGTCCGCCGCAGACGGAATCGAGATCCACGCCGAGCCGACGCGCCGCGGTAAGGACGGGGGTGCCCGCCGGGAACCGGCCACGACGGCCGGAGGGCATGAAGACGACGAGTGGATCCTGTTCAGACATGGAGGTTCCTCGAGGGCGGAGATCGGCGCGCGACGCCCTGCCGGCGCGCCTTGCGGTGGCAGCTCTGCGGGACGGGCGCTAGGTCCGGCGACGGCGCCGCCCGCCGCGTGCGCCACCTTCCGCCAGTTGCGCCTTGGAGGCATCGGTGAAGCTCTGCCCGCCCTCCACCGCGTCGAGGATGCGCGAGAACTTGATCCACTCGTAGCCGTTGTCGTCGTGGTTCATCAGGAAGTTCGAGGCGCGGATCGCTTCCATCTCGACGGCGCGCAGCGGGTTCATGATCGCGCTCGTCATGCCCGCCGTGATCGCCATCGGCAGGAATGCGGCGTTGATGCCGTGCCGATGCGGCAGGCCGAAGCTGATATTGCTGGCGCCGCAGGTCGTGTTCACCCCGAGTTCTTCGCGCAACCGGCGCACGAGGGTGAAGACCTGGTGCCCGGCGGTGGCCATCGCGCCGATCGGCATGACGAGCGGATCGACGACGATGTCATGCGCGGGGATGCCGAAATCGGCGGCACGCTCGACGATCTTCTTGGCCACGGCGAAGCGTACCTCGGGATCCTCGCTGATGCCGGTATCGTCGTTAGAGATCGCCACGACGGGCACGTTGTACTTCTTGACCAGCGGCAGGACCAGTTCCAGCCGTTCCTCTTCGCCGGTGACGGAATTGAGCAAGGGGCGCCCTTCGGCCGCCTCGAGCCCGTTCTCGAGCGCGCCGGGTACCGAGCTGTCGATGCAGAGTGGCACGTCGACCAGCGCCTGGATCCGCCGGATCAACTCCGGCATCAGCAACGGCTCGACGAAGTTGTTGTCGGCATAGCGCGGGTCATCGGCCATCTTGTTGGTGAAGACGGCGCCGGAATTGACGTCGAGCACCATCGCGCCGCAGGCCACCTGCTCGATCGCATCCTGCTCCACGGTGGAAAAGTCGTCGCGCTCGAGTTCGGCGGCCAGTTTCTTGCGGCCGGTCGGGTTAATCCGCTCTCCGATCACGCAAAAGGGCTCGTCGAACCCGATCGTTACGGTCTTCGTCCGGGATTCAATAACGGTGCGGGTCATTCTCTATCCTTCTTGCGTAGGGCGGCGCGGGGACGCGGGGGGTGATCGCGGCTGCGGTCAGGCCCACCCGTCATTCTCGATCAGTTTCTTCAGCTGGACGGAATCGTATTCGCGTTCGATCCGCGCCGCCTCGGACTGGGCGGCCTCGCCATCGGCGCCCTCGACGGGGTAGGGGGCGGCGCGGCGCCAGGCCGCCAGGTAATCGTCGGTCTCGGCCGCGCCGGACTTCATGGCCGCCCTGTCGATGGCCTGCTCGAACCGCTCGGAAAGCTGGATCCTGGTCCCGCGACGTCCCTTGCCCACGATGACCTGGGCGGGAATGTCGCGCCAATATACGATCGTCACCTCGGCCATGCCGGCACGTCCTTCTGGCGGGTTGCGCGCGTCGCGGAGCGCATCGGGTTTCAGATCGCAACCTATCGTCTGGGGTTGCGATGGGCCAGATCGCGGCCGTGTCATATTCTTCATCATGATCATGAGATCACGGGGTGCCGGGCCAAGGATATTCCCGACGCCACGGACAACGATGCTTGCGTGTACACGACAGGATCCCTAGTCTTAATACAACTGTAAGGAAGGCGGCACCAATGGCGCCAAAGCGTCCCATGGGTGCGGATGCGTTCCCGAAACCGGTCGAGCCTCGCCGCACCAGACCCATCAATCCGGAGTCGCTCTATGCGGCGCTGGATCTCGGCACGAATTCGTGCCGCATGCTGATCGCCCAACCCAAGGGCAACCAGTTTCACGTCGTGGATTCCTTCGCGAAATCGGTGCAGCTCGGCGCCGGACTCGAGAGTTCGGGGCGGTTGTCGCGCGCGTCGATGGCGCGGACGATCCATGCGCTCAGGATCTGCCAGCAGAAGTTGCAAAAGCACAAGGTGAGCCACATGCGGCTCGTCGCGACCGAGGCTTGCCGGCGCGCGCACAACGCGGCCGAGTTCATCTCTCTTGTCCGGCGGGAAACGGGGCTGCAGCTCGAGATCATCAAACCGGAGGAAGAGGCGCGGCTGGCGGTCATCTCGTGCGCGCCCCTCGTGAGCACCAAGACCGAACAGCTCATGGTCGTCGATATCGGCGGCGGCTCGACGGAGCTCGTCTGGATCGACCTGACGCGCGTCCCCAAGGTCGACCGTCCCCGGGCGATCATGCGGCTGCATGCGGGATTCTGGCCGGCCGACGGCTCGCCGTTTCCCGCGGCGCGTGTGGTCGACTGGATCAGCGTCCCGCTCGGCGTGGCCACGCTGCGCGAGCAGTTCGACGACGTGCGCAACGACGCCGCGCGCTTCGCGCTCATGAGCTGGTTCTTCGAGGAGAACCTCGTCAATTTCGCGCCATACGCGAACGAGCAGAAGCGGGAGGGGTTTCAGATCATCGGCACGTCGGGCACGGTCACGACCGTCGCGGCGAGCCATCTCGGCCTGCGCCGCTACGACCGCAACCGGGTGGACGGCCTGCGCATGACGTCCGATCAGATCGACGCCGTGATCCGCAACTATCTCACCCTCGGGCCCGAGGGTCGCCGGACCGATCCGCGGATCGGGCGGGATCGGCACACGCTCATCATGTCCGGGTCGGCCATCCTGCAGGCATTGCTGCGGGTCTGGCCGACCGATCGGCTCAGCGTCGCCGACAGGGGCCTGCGCGAGGGGTTGCTCTATGCGCAGATGTCGGCGGACGGGGTGCTGGACGACGGCCCCTATTGAGCCGCGCCTCGCAAGGGTTCACGAAGCGCGCATTTGAGAGAGGCGACGAGATCATGCCCAAGAAGACCAGCGGCCGTGGCCAGCGCGATCTGACGGTGAAGGTGAAGACGGCGCGCGGGCGGCGCAGTTCCTCGACGCGCTGGTTGCAGCGGCAGCTCAACGATCCCTACGTGAAGCGTGCGCAGACCGAAGGCTATCGCGGCCGCGCGGCGTTCAAGATCATGGAGCTTGACGACAAGTACCGCTTCCTCGTGCCCGGCGCGCGGGTCGTCGATCTCGGCTCCGCCCCGGGGGGGTGGCTTCAGGTCGCGGTGCCGCGCGTCAACGCGCTCGGCGCCGCGTCCGGCAAGCCGCGTGGGCGCGTGCTCGGCATCGACCTGCAGGAGGTCGAGCCGGTTGCGGGTGCCGAGATCCATCAGCTCGACTTCATGGACGAGGGGGCCGACGATCAGCTCAAGGCGTGGCTCGGCGGCGGGGCGGACGTGGTGATGTCCGACATGGCCGCCTCGTCCTCGGGTCACAAGCAGACCGACCACCTGCGGATCATCGCGCTGTGCGAGGCCGCGGCCCATCTCGCCTTCGACGTCCTCGACGACGGGGGCACCTTCGTCGCGAAGGTGCTTGCTGGCGGGGCGGAGGGCGACCTTCAGAAGGTGCTCAAGCAGCGATTTGCCAAGGTGATGCACATGAAGCCGCCGTCGAGCCGCTCCGACAGTTCGGAGAAGTTCGTCGTGGCCACGGGGTTTCGCGGGCGCGACGCGGCAGGCGACGGCTAGCGCGCCAGCACCAGATCCGCTTTGAGCCCGCCCAGCCGTTCCGACCGGTCGAGCCGCAATATCCCGCCATGCTGCCTTGCGATATCCATCGCGATGCTGAGGCCGAGTCCCACGCCGCCGCCGCGATTCTGGTTGCGCGAGGGGTCGAGCCGCGAGAACGGGCGCAAAGCGTCGGCCCGGACTTCTTCGGGGATGCCGGGGCCGTCATCCTCGATCGTGAAGACGATCGCGCGCGGCGTCATCGACAGCGTCAGCTCCGCGCGCGTGCCGTACCGCGTGGCATTTCCCAGCAGGTTCTCGAGCGCCCGCGTGATGGCGAGCGGCTGAAGCGAGGCGGAGCCGTCGCCGGTGATCCGCGCGATCGCCACGTCCTGGCCCGCACGCCGCGCATTCTCGGCCACGTCGCGCAGCAGCAGGGCCGGGTCGATGTCGACGGGATCGTCGAGCGCGCCGTCGCGCGCGAAATCGAGGAACGCGTCGAGCATCCGCTGCATCTCTTCCACGTCGCGCTGCAAGGCGGGGGCTTCGGGATCGTCGCACATCGACAGGCTGAGGCGCATCCGCGTGAGCGGGGTCCTCAGGTCATGGCTGACCCCCGACAGCATCAGCGTGCGCTGTTCCATCTGCCGCTCGATCCGGTTGCGCATGTCGAGGAACGCGGCGCCCGCTTCGCGCACCTCCGTCGCGCCCGAGGGACGGTAGGGCAGGGTGCGTCCGCGCCCGAAGGCCTGCGCCGCATCCGAGAGCCGCTTGATCGGCCGCAACTGGTTGCGCAGGAAGAGATAGGCGATGACGGTCATCAGGAGCGATGCGAGCATCATGATCACCAGCAGCTGATGCGGATTGCTTGCCGATACCCGGCTGCGATCGAACGACAGGCCCATCGGTCCGAAATCCGTGGCGATACTGAGCCGCACACGCTTGTCGTCGCCGGCGAGATCCACGCCCATCATGCCGGGCACGGCCTCGTTGAGCGTCGGCAGGACGAGCCGCCCGGAGAGATCGTAGAAGATCCGCGAATCCTGCGTCACGGGATCGGCCTGCGGCAAGGTCATCTCGATGTCGAGCGAGCGCGCCAGCGCCAGGGCCTCGGGACGGGCGCTGTCGAGGTCGGGCGATGCCTCGACGAGCTCGACCAGCCGACGCAGCTCCAGCGCCACGTTGCCGGTCATCTGCTCGGTCACGTCCTCGAAGAGCCGCTGGATGAACACGACGGACACGACGAGCTGGATCGTCACCACCGGCAGCAAAAGGATCAGCGCGGCGCGCCCGTAAAGCGACCGCGGGGCATAGCGTTTGAGCCAATGGAATGTCATGATCGGCACGCTAGACCCAGAAGCCCGGACGAGAAAGCGCGATGTCGGACATAGTGGACCTGGAGCGGGATCTGAGGCTGATCCGGGCGCCGAACCCGTCGCCGATGACCCATACCGGCACCAATACGTACCTTCTGGGCCGGGGGTCCTTCGCCGTCATCGATCCCGGACCCGCGCTGGACGCACATCTGGAAGGCATTCTCGAGGCGACGGGAGGCCGGATCAGCGATATCCTCGTCACGCATGCCCATCTGGATCACTCGGGGCTCGCGCGCGCGCTTTCTGACGAGACGGGTGCGCCGGTGCGCGCGTTCGGCGGCCCGCGCGCCGGACGATCGGCTGTGATGGAGACCCTCGCGGATCCGGGCGGCGGGGAGGGCGTCGATCGCGACTTTCTCCCCGATGCGATGCTCGCGGATGGGGAGGAAATCGAGGGAGAGGGTTGGAGCGTGACCGCACTCTGGACGCCCGGTCATTTTTGCAACCACCTGAGCTTCGCATGGCGCGACGTGGTCTTTACCGGCGATCTGGTGATGGGGTGGGCGTCTTCGCTGGTCTCGCCCCCCGACGGCGATCTGACGCAGTTCATGGCATCGTGCCGCCGTCTTTCGCGCGGCGCATGGCGCAGGTTCCATCCCGGCCATGGGGATCCGGTCGAGGATCCGGCCGGGCGCCTGCGATGGCTGATCTCCCACCGCCTCGAGCGCGAGGCGCAGATCCTTTCCCTCCTCGCCGACGGGCCCTCCACACCGGCCGGGCTCGCGTCGCGGATCTACAACCACCACGACCCCCGTCTATTGCCGGCGGCCGAGCGCAACGTCTTCGCGCATCTTATTGACATGCGAGAAAGAAATTTGGTGGAAAGCGATCCCGCACTCGATCGCAATACGCTTTTCGCGCTGCGCTGACATTTTCCCAAACGCCTCTTGCGAGCCCCGAACCTCCTTGCTATACGCCCCGAAGTGTTCCGGCGTAGCTCAGCGGTAGAGCAGTTGACTGTTAATCAATTGGTCGTAGGTTCGATCCCTACCGCCGGAGCCAATCCCCTAAAAGGGGAATGAAATTAAAGATTTAGCGAGATTTTCGAGAGAAAATCCGCAGTGCGACACACCCTGCGACACAAGAGTCGAAAAAGGGTCGCACACATGGCCGCACCCGGCACCTACATTATTCGCAGAGGCGCGACTCTCGTCTTCCGTCGTCGGGTGCCCGCCAGCCTCGCAAAAATATACTGCAAATCGTTTTTTGTCTTTTCCCTCCGGACGCATCTGGTTTCCGAGGCGCGTCGGCGGGCCGCGATAGCGGCTCGCTTCACCGAAGACCTCATCGGACTGGTAGAGGCGTGCGGAGCGGACATGCTCGACGAGCGAGACATGATCAGGGTCGTTGATGACCTGATGCGCTTCGAGGTGGAAGCGGAGGAGGCCGTGCGAGAACTTGGGGGGCCGCGCTCCGCTGAAAGCGTCGAGATGGCCATTCGCTTCCATGAGGCAACCCGGGATACGCTGCGTGCGGCGCTCGTCTACAACGAATATGCGGCCGTGCATGCACCTTTAGAACGGGCACTGAGCAGGCTCGGGCTCACCATCGGGCCCAAAGCCGACGGCTTTCAGAAACTGGCCCGCCGGTGCACGCGTGCGCTCATCGAGGTCAGCGACGAGAACATCCGTCGCGAGAACGGAGTCTATCTCTGCGATGCCGGTGACGCCGGTCGCAGAAACCAAACGCCAAGTCAGAGCCTGCCAATTCCGGGTCAGCTATCCCTGCCGCCCCGGCCGTGCGAACTCAAGGCGCAGATGCCCGCATCGTCTTCAGCCGACGCGCCTGCCGGGGATTTGCCAGTGCCAGCTTGCGCCGCGAACGTGATATCGTCGGCAGCCAGACCGGCGTCACTGGACGTGAGTATCCCGCCCACGGCGGTAGTGTTGGAAAGCGCACCCGCCGAACCCGCAAGGACACCGGCACCCGCGCCGCAGGACGTCATTCGCACGGCCGGAATTCCGGGCGATCCCTTTTGGGTCGACGTCAACTTGCTCGACGGGAACAGCCCGTTCTCGGACTGGTTCGCGGCCGCCATCACCGACAAGCGGGAAGGAAACCCGACGTGGGATACCAACAACCTCTCAAACTGGAGGGGAACAAAGAAGCTTCTGATCGAGGCCTTCGGCGATCGCCCGATATCCTTCTTCACGAACAAGATGATGAAAGAATTTCGCGGCCTGTTACAGACGTTGCCGAAGAACCACCACAAGAGTTCGGATTCCCCGGGACTCTACCAGATCATCGAAGACACCGAGATCGAGGAAGCCAGAAAACTCGCTCTCGCCGAAGGCGAGATCGAGTTCTGTGAGCTGAACAGGGGCGAGGCCGAACAGGCCCGTGCCCGGGCGCGCATAGCTCGCGTTCGCGTCGCAACAGTCTATCGCCATCTGCAAGCCATACAGTTCATATTCCGGCTCGCTGCCGATCACGGCGCAGCGTCGCAAGACGTCATGAAGAAGGTTCTGTGGTCGACCTATCATCTGGATAAATTGAAGGCCGAGGAGAAGGTCATGAAGCGACTCGCCTGGGGCGACAAACTTCCAGATCTCCTGAATACGACGGCCTTCGTTGCGCCGCTCGACGGCGAGGTACATGCAGTCTTCTGGCCAACGCTCATTGCAGCGCATGCAGGTCTTCGCATGGAGGAAGCCTTGCAACTGAAAACCGCCGATTTCGATACGATTGATGGAATTCCGGTCTTCCGCATTCAGAGTGGCGAAGGGCAGCACCTCAAATCGGCGGCCGCAGCGCGGATAATTCCGATCCACCAGAACCTTCTCGATCTCGGGTTGCTGCGCTTCGTCGACGAACGCTGGGCGCAAGGGCAGGAATGGCTCTTCCCTGAGATCGAGCGCTGCGCAGCCAAGGGGCGCCTCTCGGGGACGTTCACGAAGGTTTTCACCCACTACCGGATTTCTGAAGGTGTCTATGATCCTTTGCGTGACTTCCATTCCTTGCGCACGAACGTCAACGTCATGCTGAAACGGCGCCAATGCCCGATCCGGAAGCGTTTGATCGGTCACGAGCTGAATGACGTGACGGAAGAGCATTACGACCCCGATGGCTCCCCGGTTTCGTAATTCAACCAGTGGGTGCAAGGCATCGAAATCGACGTCTCGATGATCCAAAGTCCCTGGGCCGAGGTCCCGCCCGGAAGAAATGGGTAGTGCCCCCGGTGGTGGTGTAGGAGGCCGCGCGCGGAGCTTTTGGCTCAATGCAGCGTGCGGCCGGACTGGCGG